>NZ_FNBW01000014.1 GCF_900102465.1 Thalassobaculum litoreum DSM 18839
GGCAACGACACCCTGACGGGTGGCGACGGCAATGACACGCTGACGGGCGGCGACGGCAACGACACCCTGACGGGTGGCGACGACGACCTCCTGGTGGGTGGAAACGGTCCGGATCAGCTATATGGCGGCGCCGGTGACGACACCCTGTCGGGCGGGCATGACGACGACCTTCTGGTCGGCGGTGCCGGCAGCGACACAATGGTCGGCGGGCTCGGCCGCGACACCTTCGTGGCCGGCGACGGCGACCTGATCAGCGATTACGACAACCAGGACCTGGTCCGGGTCGCCGGGTCGTTCGACAGCGACGCCGTCAGCCTGAGCACCGAAGGCGGCGTCACCACGGTCTCCATCGACACCACGGGCGACGGCTCGGCCGACATGACCTTCGACATGACCGGCAGCTTCGACAGTGTGTCGGCGACGGTTCAGGGCGGTCAGACCTACCTGTATTTCGGCGACGGCTCCGGTCCGGGGATCCAGAACCAGAATGGCGGCTGGCAGTCGAGCAACAACGGCAGTCAGAGCGAGACGCTGACGGGCGGCGAGGGCGATGACAGCCTGACCGGCGGTCACGGCAACGACGCGCTCTCCGGCGGCGACGGCAACGACGCGCTGGGCGGCGGCAACGGGTCGGACACGGTGCTCGGCGGCGCCGGCGACGATACGCTTGAGGGCAGCCATGACGCGGACTCGCTGTCCGGCGGCGCGGGCGAGGATTCCCTGCGCGGCGGCAACGGCACGGATGTGCTGGTCGGCGGCGGCGGCAACGACACCCTGAGCGGCGGCCATGGCGCCGATACGCTCTTCGGCGGCGGTGTCGGGGACACGATCTCCGGCGGTACCGGCAACGACACGCTGACCGGCGGCGAAGGCAATGACGGTCTGATGGGCACGCCGGACAGCGACACGCTCTCCGGCGGCGAGGAGGACGACCTCATCACCGCCCTCTCGGCGGCGGACGTGGTGTTCGGCGGCGGCGGCAACGACACGATTTCCGGCGGCCAGGGCGAGGACGTGCTCAACGGCGAGGACGGCGACGATGTCGTGCTCGGCCAGGACGGCGAGGACACGATCAGCGGCGGCGGCGGCAACGACACCCTGTCGGGCGGCGAGGGCAAGGACCGGCTCGACGGCGGGGCCGACAACGATCTGCTCGATGGCGGTGCAGGCAACGACACCCTGCTCGGCGGCGGGGCCTCCGACACGCTGCGCGGCGGTGACGGCAACGACTCCCTGGTGGGCGGCGGCGACAACGACCTGCTGGTCGGCGGGGACGGCGTGGATCGGCTGGCCGGCGATGGCGGCGACGACACCCTGTCGGGTGAGGCGGGCAACGACCAGCTCACCGGCGGTGCCGGCAACGACTCCATCGAGGGCGGCGACGGCGTCGACTGGGTGTTCGGCGGCAACGGCGCCGACACGATCGGCGGCGGCGCGGGTGCCGACTACCTGTTCGGCAATGTCGGCGACGACGTCTTCACCGGCACGCTGGATGATCTGAACGGCGACCTGCTGGGCGACTACGCCGAGGGCGAGGAGATCGTGATCTCCGACCTCTCCGACACCGGCACGCCGGTCTCGCTGACCATCGAGGGCACGAAGACCCTGGTGGAAATCGGCGACGACGGGAACGGCAACCCGCTGTCCAGCTTCCGGGTCTCCGGCAACTACCAGGGCGCGACGCTGACCGAGACCGCGGGCGGTCTCACCCTGACCCTCAGCGAGGACCCGGTCGATCCCTATGGCGCCACCGAGGGCGCGGACACGATCACCGGCCTCTCCGGTACCGACGACACGATCGATGCGCTCGCCGGCGACGACCTGGTGAACGCCCAGTCCGGCGACGACGTGGTCAGTGGCGGCGCGGGCGCCGACACCGTCTATGGCGGCGCGGGCAATGACGCCCTGTCCGGCGGCACCGGCGGCGACCGCCTGGAGGGCGGCACAGGCAACGACACCCTGAAGGGCGGTGCGGGCGACGACACCCTGAGCGGCGGCGCCGGACGCGACAGCCTCGACGGCGGTGCCGGCGACGACCTGTACCTTTGGACCGGCGACCAGACCAACGGCATCCAGAACTACCAGGTCGGCGATCCCGAGAACCCGCTGACCGACGGCAGCATCACCGACGCCGAGGGCACCGGTTCCAACGGTGCCGGCCATGCCCGCTACGACACCTATACCGACAGCGGCACCGGTGACAGCGACACCCTGCTCGGCTCCGACGGCGCCGACGATATCGTGCTGGATTACGGCGGCCGACGCCTGTCCGGCATCGAGGTGATCGACGGCGGCGCCGGCAACGACATCCTCGATCTGGCGAGCCACCGCTACGGCCAGGGGGCGACCACCCTGATCGGTGGCGAGGGCGACGACGTCGCCTGGGGCAATGTCGGTGACGACCTGGTCTCCGGCGGCTCCGGCAATGACTGGCTGGCCGGCAATTCCGGCGACGACACCCTGTCGGGCGGTACCGGCAACGACCGCATGGAAGGCCTGGCCGACAACGACGTGCTCTCGGGCGGCGACGGCGCGGATTCCCTGTCCGGCGGAGCGGGCAGCGATGCGCTGCTCGGTGGCGCGGGGACCGACCTGCTGTCCGGCGGCGCCGGAGCCGACACGCTCACGGGCGGCGACGGTGCGGACACCTTCGCCGGCACGGCGGCCGATCTCGATGGCGACCGGATCACCGATTACGACGCCGAGCAGGACGCCATCCGGGTCACCGGCGGCACCGGCCAGCTCGACGTCACCCTGACCTCCGAGAACGACGTCACCACGGTCAACCTCGACACCGACGGCGACGGCAATGTCGATGCCAGCTTCCAGGTCGACGGCGATTTCGGCACGGCCGAGCTCACCGTCGATGCCGATGGCGTGGACATCGCGCTGGCCGAGACCGTTCCGCTTGAGCGGCTGACCCTGACCGCGATGGGCAAGGCCGATCTCGACGGCGACGGCGACCTTGAGCAGATCTGGCGCCTGCACAACCCGAACGACGTGGCGATCGAGGCCACCGCCGACATGTACGGCGTCGAGGATCCGCAGGACGGGCCGCTCGTCGCCGAGCCGGGCGACAGCTTCTTCTGGAGCGAGGCGCCCAGCGGCACGATGGTCGTGCGCTACGAGATCGACGAGACCGACCGGCAGGAGACCAAGGCCTCCAACCCGAACGCGGCCGACATGGACGCGCTGGAAGCGGCAGGCTTCGTCAATCCGTTCGGCCCGACTGAGGGCGACGACACGCTGATCGGCTCGCCCGACGCCGACCTGATCTCCGGGCTGGCCGGCGACGACGTGATCTCCGGCGGCGGCGGCTCCGACACCCTGTCGGGCGGCGCCGGTAACGACACGATCTCCGGCGACGGCGACGCCAATCCGGCCGCGCTCGAGATCAACGCCTCCAACTATGCCGAGACCGATACCGGCTACGCCGTCACCGGCCGCAAGATCGTCGACGGCGCGCTGACCGATGCCAGCGTCGAGCATGTCTCCACGTCCGGCTCCAACATCGGCGTCGACGGCAACACCGGAACCGGCCCGGCGGTGCAGCTCGGCTACGACCCGGCCACGGGCGTCTCCGAACAGCTCATCGTCGAGCTCGACAGTCCGGCCACCGGTGCCACGGTTCAGGTCGACCGCCTGTTCCCGAATGAGGGTAGCGGCGGCGAAGTCGGCCACTGGACGGCGTATCGCGACGGCGTGCTGGTCGGCGAGGGGGATATCGACACCACCTCAGAGACCGGGATCTCCACCACTGTCGAGATCGCACCCGCCGCTGCCTTCGACACGCTGGTCTTCACCGCCCTGCCCTATGGCGGCGTGAGCCAGAGCGGGTCTTCCGACAGCAGTGACTACCTGATCACGGGCATTTCCGTGACGCCCGAAGGCGCCGACAACTCGGCCGGCGACGTCCTGGTCGGTGGCGCGGGCAGCGACGTGCTGCTGGGCGGCGACGGCAACGACGCCCTGTATGGCGGCGCCGGCGATGCCAGCCTGATCGGCGGGGCCGGCGACGACACGCTCTATGTCGACAGCATCGACGATCTGGACGGCGTGACCGTCGACGGGATCGAGCATCTGGTGGTCGGCGGCAGCACCGGTCCGGGCGAAGGCCAGAACCTGCTGATCAACGCCGATTTCGAGACCACGCCGACCGAGCTGACCAACGTCTGGACCATGTTCCAGCAGATCGACGGCTGGACCGCGATCGACACCGACCCGGAGATCGCCGGCACCGCGCCGATCGAGATCCAGCACGGCCGCATCGGCGGCGCGCCGGTATCGCCGGACAGCTGGGTGTCGGACAACAACGTTCTCGAACTCGACTCCGGTCCGGAGGAGGGCGGCCAGCCGGTCAACCACAACAACGCGCTGGTCGAGCAGGCCTTCACGGTGTTCAACGAAGGCACCTACACCCTGTCCTTCGACTACGCCGCGCGCGAGTTCAACGGCAACACTGCGGAGACCAGCGGCTTCGACATCCTGATCGACGGCGAGGTCGTCTACAGCCAGGAGGACGCGCCGCACGCCTGGGTGAGCGACTGGCTGACCTTGGATCTGGGCGTCGGCGAGCACACGATCAGCCTGCGCGGCACCCTCCTCGAAGATCGCCACGGCGCGCTGATCGACAATATCGAACTGGTCTCCGGCACCGAGCCGGCCCGCACCCTGCTGCCGCAGGCCGGGACCTCGGGCGACGACCTGATGCTCGGCGGCTCCGGCAATGACGAACTCGACGGCCGGGCCGGCAACGACACCCTCTCCGGCGGTGACGGCGACGACACCCTGATCGGCGGCGAAGGCAATGACGCCCTGTCGGGCGGTGCCGGCAACGACGCGCTGTATGCCGGTGCGGGCGACACCTCGCTGGTCGGCGGCGTCGGCTTCGACACCGTCTATATCGACAGCATGGGCGATCTGGACGGCGTGACGCTCGACGGAATCGAACGGCTGGTCATCGGCGGCGACATGGGCCCGGGCGCCGGGGTGAACCTGCTGCTGAACGGCGACTTCGAGAACACTCCGGCGCTGAACCACGGCCGCTGGGGCACCTTCACCGAGATCGAGGGCTGGTTCGCCGAGGATGCGACGCCGGATGTCACCGGGACCGCGCCGATCGAGATCCAGGACGACGATCTGGGCGGCCAGGCGATCCAGAGCGGTCACGACAACCAGGTGCTGGAACTCGACAGCCATCCGGACAAGGGCGGCAGAAGCGGCGACACCAACGCCAAGGTCACCCAGGAATTCACCATCCAGGAAGCCGGGCTGCACACCCTGTCCTTCGACTTCTCGGCGCGCCAGTACAGCAACAATCCGGCGGCGACGAGCGAGTTCAGCATCGAGATCGACGGGCAGGTCGTCTACACCCAGACCCACGCTCAGACCTCGTGGCACAGCGATGTGGTCACCCTGAACCTGGGGGTCGGCGAGCACACCATCTCCTTCGTCGGCGCCGATGCCGACGGCACGTCGGACAATCACGGCGCGCGCATCGACAATGTGGAACTGGTGCTGGGCGAGGAGCCGGTGCGCGATCTGCTGCCGCGTCTTGGCTCGGTGGCGGACGACGCCACGGTTGTCACCGCCCAGGGCGATGACGGCATGCTGCGGGCGCTGGCGGTCGACGAGGACGGCACCGCCGTGCTCGACACCCGGGCCCTGGGCGCCGATGAGCGCATCCTGGCGTCCGGCGACTTCAACGGCGACGGCCAGGCCGACGAGCATCTGATCCAGAACACTGCGACCGGGGCGACCACGGTGGTCGGCGTCGATGCCGCCGGCATCACCGAACAGGGCACCCAGACCGGCCTGCCGACCGATGCCACGGTGGCGGCCACCGGCGACTTCGACGGCGACGGGACCGACGACCTGCTGCTGAGCGGAGACGGGTCCGTCTCGGTCTGGCAGCTCGGCGACAACGGCGTGTCCACCGCCGGTCTGACCCAGACCGTGGGCGCCGGATGGTCCCTGGCGGGCACCGGCGATTTCGACGGCGACGGGACCGACGACCTGCTGTGGCGCAACGGCGCCACCGGCGGCATCAGCGCCTGGATCGACGTGGCGGATGCCGGCGGCGCGACCCGGTCCGCCGAGTTCGCGCTGGACGCCTCGACGGAAATCGTCGGCATCGCCGATTTCGGCGGCGACGGGCGCGACGACCTGCTGGTGCGCGCGGCGGACGGCACCGTCAGCGTGTGGGAATCCGACGGCAACGCGGTGACCCGCACCGACGTCGGTCAGCTCGACTCCGTCTGGGAGGCCGATCTGGTGGGCGACTTCTCCGGCGACGGCAAGGCAGACGTGGTCTGGCGCTCCGGCGACACCACCACCCTGTGGATGATGGACGGCGCGTCGGTTGCGGCCGAGGAGACCATCACCGTGGAGGCCAACTGGCGGATCCTCGACCTCGAGGATCTGGCCCCGTCCTTCACCCGCGACCTGCTGCTGCAGAACGACGCGGGCGAGGTTGCGGTCCTCGATGTGGTCGACGACGACAACCCGACCCTGGAGATCGTGTCGACGGTTCCGACCGACTGGTCATTGATTTGAGCCGCCGGCCATAATTCTGATATTGTCGAATCGGAGAGGATGGATTCCGGTCGGAGTACGGCTAAATTCGTAGAAACCCTGCTGTTATTTCCGATTTCTTAACCGTGCGTCGCGTTTACCTGGGTAGCAGACAGTGATAGCTTCGCATCCCTGCCCGGGGCTTCAGGCGGTGGCCGACCGGGTGGATTGACCAGAGCGGGACGACGATGGCGCTGAGCCAAACGCAAAACCGATCACGAGGGCCGAGCCAGGAATATCTCCTGCTCGATTATCTCCAGCGTCTCGGACGCAATCTCGACGGGCGGATGGCGGTGCACATTCACCTGTCGCGCCTGCGTCCGCAGAACCGCCAGGAGCACCACATCCGGATCGCGGCGGCGACCTTCGAGGGGATGACCAACAATTACGAGGGGCAGATCTTCATCCTCTCGAACATGGATCTCTTCTTCATCTGCAAGGACGCGGCGATCGAGGATATCGACGCGGCGATCATGAAGGTGCGCTACCTGTTCAGCGAGGATCCGCTGAGCCAGGGCGACGAGGAAGAGGATCTGGCCCGGTTCTGCACCTGGTACAATGTCGAGAGCCAGTACGACGAGCTGCTCGACCTGGTGAAGTCCATGCACCGGGAGCGTGAGCGCAAGGCGCGGCTCGCCGTCGCCAGCGAGAAGGGCCAGCAGCGCTCCAAGGGCTCGCGCAAGGCCCTGGATCCGGAGCAGCTCGGCAAGCTGGAGAATTTCCTGCGCCGCGCCGACCTGTCGAACCTGATGCGCCGTCAGCCGGTCTGCGCCATCACCCCGGGCAACATGAACCCGCAGCCGGTGTTCCGCGAGCTCTACATCTCGATCGCCGACCTGCAGCAGTCGGTGCTGCCGGAATTCGACCTGGCCTCGAACCTGTGGCTGTTCCAGCACCTGACCCAGACGCTGGACTCGCGCATGCTGTCCATGCTGGTGCGCAACGACGACACGTCGATCGCCAGTTCGTTCAGCATCAACCTGAATGTCGGCACCATCCTGTCGCCGCCGTTCCTGAACTTCGACAGCTCGCTGAAGGCGATCGCCCGCGGCACCGTGGTCATCGAGCTGCAGAAGATCGACATCTTCGGCGACATGGGCGCCTACATGTTCGCCCGCGACTTCATGCGCGAGCGCGGCTACCGGATCTGTCTGGACGGCTTGAACCACCTGACGCTGCAGTTCATAGACCGCGAGCGGCTGGGGCTCGACCTGCTGAAGCTGATCTGGTCGCCGGACATGGCCGACGATCTGTCGGGCAACCGGACG
The DNA here is from genome assembly GCF_900102465.1 of Thalassobaculum litoreum DSM 18839. Taxonomy (GTDB): domain Bacteria; phylum Pseudomonadota; class Alphaproteobacteria; order Thalassobaculales; family Thalassobaculaceae; genus Thalassobaculum; species Thalassobaculum litoreum. The sequence continues at coordinate 7,842 of NZ_FNBW01000014.1, forward strand.
AACGAGTTGAAGGAACATATCGACCGCTGCGGCCGCGCCCGCATCATCCTGACCCGCTGCGACAGCGACGAGGCGATCCGCTTCGGCCAGTCGCTCGGCATCACGATGTATCAGGGCCGCTACGTCGACAAACTGCTCACCCAGGAAAGCCGGGTCAGCTAGAGCCAAATCCGACCATATTGAATCATTTCATGATTCAGTATGGTCGGTGAATTTGTCTCTAAAACAATCAGATAGAGCATATTCACGCACGTTGACGCGATCACGGAGTGATACCGTCACCGCACGATCTGCTCTAGCGGTTCTTTTCCCGCTCTCTCTCCCACCCAGACCCTGAACTCACTCCCCGGCCTTGTGCCGGGGCCCGCGCATGGGGTTGCTCTGCCCGATAGAGAATTGCGTTCCACCGCTAAGCACGCAGACCTATAGGCCCCGGCACAAGGCCTTACATCAAGGGGAAACCCTCAATCCCGCGGCGCGTGCTTGGCCAGGATCCGCTGCAGAGTGCGGCGGTGCATCTTCAGCCGGCGGGCGGTCTCCGACACGTTGCGGTCGCACTGCTCGTAGACCCGCTGGATATGCTCCCAGCGCACCCGGTCGGCCGACATCGGATTTTCCGGGGGCGGCGGCAGCGCGTCCGCGTGGTCGAGCAGGGCGGCGGTGATGGCGTCGGCATCGGCCGGCTTCGGCAGGTAGTCGAGTACGCCCGCCTTCACCGCGGCCACGGCGCTGGCGATGTTGCCGTAGCCGGTCAGCATGATGATCCGGGCATCGGATCGTGCATCGCGCAGGGCGGCGACGATGTCGAGGCCGTTGCCGTCGGACAGCCGCAGGTCGAGGATCGCATAGGCCGGGCGTTCCCGCCGGGCGATTCCGACACCTTCCTCGACGGATTCCGCAAGACGCACGTCGAAGCCGCGCCGTTCCATGGCCCGTCCGAGGCGGTTGCGCAGCGGCGCGTCGTCATCGACGATCAGCAGGGTGACGTCCCCGCCGCTGGGCGCTGTCAGTGCTTTCGGTTCCGGTTGATCAGCCATCGTCATGATGTCCGTTTACGTTCCGGGCGCCGATCCGGATGAGTGACCGGCGTTCCCCCCGTTTCTATAATGTGACGGCGCCCGTGGCTAGCAATAGGGTCGGACGCCGCCCTGCGGTGTATGGCGACGGCTGGAGTGTGTCGCACGTCGGGGGGATCTCTTGGTGATCCCGGATGACCGCGTCTTGCGTCATTGCGCGATCGGTTCAGGTCGAAACGACCTGAACCGTGGATCGCCCTCTAACCCAATAGAGACAGAGCAATTCACGAGCAGATGTTTCCACCTGATCGTGAATTGCTTTAGGCGGCCCGCAACTCGCCGACCAGCTGATCGACGGCCTTCTCGAGGGCCACCATGTTCGTCTGCAGGCCGTTTGCGGCACCGCTGACGATCATCGTCGCCTGGCTGGTCTGGGTTGCCGCCGTCTGGACGCCAGTGATGTTCGACGACACCTCGCTGGTGCCCGCAGCCGCCTCCGTCGCGTTCCGGCTGATCTCCTGGGTCGCGGCGGACTGTTCTTCCACCGAGGCCGCGACGGCTGTGGCCGCCTCGTCGATCTCCGAAATCTCCTCGATGAGGCTCCGGAGCACGCTGACCACATGGGCGGCGGAAGACACGACCGTCTCGATGCGGCCGGCGACACTCTCGGTGAGCTTGGTGGTCTGCTGGGCCAGGCCCTTGACCTCGGCGGCGACCACCGCGAAGCCCTTGCCCATCTCGCCGGCTCTGGCCGCCTCGATCGTGGCGTTCAGGGCCAGGAGATTGGTCTGCTCGGCGACACCGTTGATGTCCTCGATCACCGCGTTGACCGTCGTGACGGCCGCGGTCAGCTTCTCGATCTCCGACTGGGCGCTCGCGGCGTTGGATGCCGCCTTGTTGACCCGGCGTGAGGTGTCGGCGACCTGGTGCGTCACGTCCGCGATCGCGGTGGAGAGCTCTTCCGACGCCGTTGCGACCGTCTGCACGTTGCTGCTGGCCTGCTCGGAGGCGGCGGCAACCGCCGTGCTCTGGGCCGAGGTCTCCTCGACCGCGGCCGACATCTGGGTCGCGGCGGCGTGCAGGTCGGTGACCGACTTGCCAACCTCGCGGGTGATCTGACCGATCCGCTCCTCGACCTGGTTTGCCAGCGCGATCAGGTCGGCCTTGCGGCGTTCCTCGGCCAGCCGCTTGTTCTCGTCGGCCTCGGCCTCGAGCCGGCGCTGCTCGATCAGGCCCTGCTTGAAGGTGTCCATGGCGCGCGCGATGTCACCGATCTCGTCGCCGCGATCGCCGCCGGAAATCTGGGTCGCGGTGTCGCCACCGGCGAGCTGACGCAGCGTCCCGACCGCTTTTTGCAGCGGAAGCGCGACGCCAAATCGGCCAAGTGCGAAGCCGGCGCCGGCACCGGCGAGCAGGCCGGCCGCGGCGATGACGATCATCGTCAGGCTCAGGGCGCTCCCGGTTTCGATCGCGGTCTTGGCGGTGCCAAGGGCTCCGTCCCTAGCGCTATCGGCATAGGTTCGGACCACCTCCTCGAGTTTGTTGGCCTGGCGGCGCGAGGCGCGGGCCGACTGAACGAGTTCCTGCTGGGCGGCATTGAGCTGAACGTTGCCGGAGACCTTCTCGGCGATCGCGAGGGTTTCTTCAAGTTCGACGACATAGGCGGCATAGGCCGCGCGGATCGTGTCGATCATCCGCGCCTGAGCAGGGGTGGCCGTCGCGTCGAGCCGCGTCAGGCGCTCGTCGATCTTGGCGCGTTCTTCGGCGATCGTTGCTTTGGCCTCGTCGAGGATGGTCTGGCTCGGGTCGGCGGCGACCCGGAACTCGGCGCGGTTGAGCACCGTGACATTGCGGTTGACGCGGGCGGCGAGGAGAGCCTCTTCGCCGGCGACGCTGACGCTTTTGGTTTGGTCTGCAAGCTCACCGATCGCGTAGATGCCGACGCCACCGATCACGGCCGCGACGAGCACAAGGGACGCGATAAGGCCGGAGATCTTGGCCATGATAGAAAGGTTTTTCATTTGGGGGGAGTGACTCCAAAAAAAGGAATTTGGAAGGGCGCTGAATTCAAAGCAGCGCGCGCAAATAGCGCTCTATAGATTTACAAACGATGAATATCAAAAGACGCGAAAAATAAATTGTACCCTATTTTTTTCCACAAACGCGCGTGGATTTGCCCGCCGGTCAGTCGCCGCGGATCACCCCGTCGGGCCAGTGGATCACGACCCGGGCGCCGCCCTCGTGGCGGTTGGCGAATTCCACCTGCGCGCCGGTCCGTCCCAGCAGGGTGATGGCGATGAACACGCCCAGGCCCATATGGCCGTCCCGGTTGCCCCGACCCGAGACATAGGGCTCGCCCAGCCGGGTCAGCAGGGTCAGGGGGAAACCCGGTCCGTCATCCTCGATCGTGACCGTGAGCGCCCGGGGCCCGACCACGATCGCGACCTCCACCGTCGCCTTGGCGAACTGGACCGCGTTCTGGATGAAGGCGCCGATACCGTGCAACAGCTCCGGGCTGGGCGTGACGCTCGGAACCTCCCGGCCGGCCGTGCCTTCGGCGAGACTGTCGCGGTCCTGCACCTCGACGATCACCGCCACGTCGTCGCGCTGGTGCGGGGCGGCGGCCTGTTCGACCAGAAGGTCTATCGGGATGGCGGTGAAGGGCTGGGCGGCGTCGGGGGTCGGGTCGCGGCCGAGGCTGGCCAGGATCTCGCGGCAGCGCTGGCTTTCCGACAGCAGGAGCTGGACGTCCTCGGTCAGGTCGCTGTCCTTCGGCAGTTCGCGCGCCAGCTCGCGGGCGACCACGGCGATGGTGGCGAGCGGGGAGCCGAGTTCGTGGGCGGCCGCGGCGGCGATACCGCCCATGGCGGCCATGCGCTGCTCGCGGGCCAGGGCCTGCTGGGTCGCGGCCAGGGCGGTCGAGAGCTGGCGGGCCTCTTCCGCCACCCACCAGGCATAGGCGGCGTTGAACACCAGGGCGATCACCAGGGCGCACCAGATCCCGGTGACGTAAAGCTCCGGCAGGGCGAACTCGGCCTCCACCCAGGGCAGCGGCAGATGGCTCACCGTCAGCAGGGAGGCGCAGACCATCGCCAGCAGGCACAGGTTCACCGTGGACTTGCGTCCCAGGATGGTCGCCGACACGGTCACCGGGGCCAGCAGCATGAGGGCGAAGGGGTTCTCCAGCCCGCCGGTCAGATACAGCAGCACCGAGAGCTGCATGATGTCGAAGGCGAGGTAGAACGCGGCCTCGCCCTCGCGCAGCCGCTCACGGCCGTCGCGGCGCATCTGCAGGCGCAGGTTCAGCAGGGCGGAGACGGCGACCACGCCCAGGCTGGGCGGCAGCGGCACCGGCGAGCCGAGCCCGAAGGCGACCAGGACGAGGGCCGCCACCTGGCCCGCCAGCGCCACCCAGCGGATGACGACGAGGGTGCGGACGCTGACCGTGCGGGTGGTGACCGGGCGGCCGGGATCGAGGCTGTCATGGGCGAATGTCATCGCCGCAGAATGGCGCGGGCGCGCGAAACTTTCCAGGCCGGCATCGAGCGCCTATGGTCCTGCTTCCCGCCGATCCCTCACGACCCGGTTTTCCCATGACCCCTGCCCTTGAAGTCAGGAATCTGACGAAGTCCTTCGGCACCGTGCGCGCCGTCGACGACGTCTCGTTCTCCGTGCCGTCGGGCGCGACGGTCGCCCTGCTCGGCGGCAACGGGGCGGGCAAGACGACGACGATCTCCATGCTGCTCGGTCTGCTGCTGCCGACCTCCGGCGCGGTGCGCGCGCTGGGTCACGACCTGGTGCGCGACCGCTATGCCGTGCTGCACCGGATGAATTTCTCCTCGCCCTATGTGGAACTTCCGCACCGGCTGACCGTGGGTCAGAACCTGATCGTCTATGCCGAGCTCTACGGCGTGTCCGACGCCAAGGGTCGGGTGGCGGAGCTGGCCGACCGGCTGCACATCGCCGATCTGCTGGACCGGCCGGCGGGCAAGCTGTCGGCCGGGCAGAAGACCCGGGTGGCGCTCGCCAAGGCGTTGGTGAACCATCCGGACCTGCTGCTGCTGGACGAGCCGACGGCGTCGCTCGACCCGGATACCGGCGACTGGGTACGCCGCTATCTGGAGGAGTACCGCGCCGATACCGGCGCCACGATGCTGCTGGCCTCGCACAACATGGCGGAGGTCGAGCGGCTGTGCGATTCGGTGCTGATGCTGCGGGCGGGCAAGATCGTCGACCAGGGCAGCCCGGCCGAGCTGCTGGCGAAATACGGACGGCGGACCATGGAGGACGTGTTCCTCGACATCGCCCGCGACCGCAGGGCCGAGCCGGAGGCCGAACCCGCCAGCGACGAGGTGCCGGCATGAGCGTGACAACCGAGATGCACCGGGTGACCGGCCCGGCCGCCTCCGCCCGTCGGATCGCCGCCATGGTCCGGCGCTACTGGTACCTGATCCGCGGGTCCTGGCCGCGCCTGGCCGAGCTCGCCTACTGGCCGACGGTGCAGATGATCCTGTGGGGGCTGGTCTCCCAGTTCTTCATGACCCAGTCGAGCTGGCTGGCCCAGGCCGGCGGCGTGCTGATCGCCGGCGTGCTGCTGTGGGACCTGCTGTTCCGGGGCCAGATCGGATTCACCATCTGCTTCCTGGAGGAGATGTGGTCGCGCAATCTCGGCCACCTGTTCGTCAGCCCGCTGCGGCCGTGGGAGCTGGTGGTGGCGCTGATCACCATGAGCGCGATCCGCACGGTGCTCGGCGGGGTGTTCGCGGCGGTCATCGCCATCCTGCTCTACGAGTTCTCGATCTTCGATCTCGGCCTGCCGCTGCTTGCCTTCTTCCTGGTGCTGATGGGGATGGGCTGGGGTATCGGCATGGTGATCACCGCCATCGTGCTGCGCGCGGGGCTGGGGGCGGAGTCGCTTGCCTGGGTGGCGATGTTCGCCCTGGCGCCGATCAGTGCCGTCTACTACCCGGTGGAGACCTTGCCGGAGGCGGTGCGCTGGCTCGCCTGGCTGACCCCGTCGGCCCATGTGTTCGAGGGCATGCGGGCGCTGATGGTCGAGGGCGTGTTCCGCTGGGACCTGCTGGGCCGGGCGTTGCTGCTGGACGTGGTGTATCTGGGGATCGGTGCCGCGACCTTCGCCTGGGCCTTCGCCAAGGCGCGGGAAGAGGGCAAGCTGCTGCAGACCGGGGAGTAAACGTTTGCCGTCATCCTGATGCACGACAGGACCAAGCCGCGCTGTGTCGGCCGTCCGTATCATGGTCCTGATTTGCATCAGGATGACGGCTAGTTTCCGATCAGCTTCGCCGCCGCCGGATGGTCGGCCAGCTCGGACCGCGCAACCTCCCGCGCCAGCAGCAGGTTGGCGATGTGCAGCCCATGGGCCTTGCGGTCGCCGCTCAGGATCTCGCGCAGGGTCTCCGCCGGATCGGCCGTGACGACCGCGATGGTCTCGCCGTCGTCCAGCTTCTGGCTGCCGGTCGGCGACACGCCCACCGCCAGATAGGCGTAGCAGGTGTTGTCCGCCGTTGCCGGATTCGACCAGTAGCTCGGCAGGGTGAACCACGCCCCGCCCTCGTAGCCGGTCTCCTCAAGCAGTTCCCGCGGCATGGCGACGGCGGGATCCTCTCCCGGCTCCACGGTGCCCGAGGGCAGACCCTGGACGATCTCGCCGGCCGCATGCCGGTATTCCTCCACGAGCACCAGGTCGCCGCTCTGCGTCAGCGCGACCACCATGCACCAGTCGTTGAACTCGATCACATGATAGGGGTCGAGCAGGTTGCCGCGCTCGGTGACGCAGCGGTCCATGCGGTGGCGCAGGAAGCGGTCGGAATAGGCGATCCGGCTGCTCTCGACCGTCCAGGGTGCGGGCTTTGCGGACATCAGTGCGGCTTGGACGAGGCGGTGGACACGCCGGCCGAGGCGAAGGTCGCCATGCCGGCATGGCACTCGGCGGCCGCCTTCAGGATGCCGATGGCCAGGGTCGCCCCGCTGCCCTCGCCCAGCCGCATGCCGAAGTCGAACAGCGGCTCCTTGTCGATGAGCTGCAGCAGCTTGGCGTGGCCGGGCTCGACGGAACGGTGGGCGACGATGCAGTGGTCGAGCGACTTGGGGTCGATCTTCCAGAGGACCGAGGCGGCGACGGTGCAGGCGAAGCCGTCCAGCACCACCGGTGTGCGGGCGAGGCGCGCCGCCATCACGGCACCGGCGATCGCCGCCAGCTCCATGCCTCCCAGGGCGGCCAGCGTCTCCAGCGGATCGGTCAGGGCGGCGTGCTTCGCCACACCCTCGGCCACCACGTCGGTCTTGCGGGCGAGCGCGTCGCCGGTCACCCCGGTGCCGCGGCCGACCCAGTCGGAGACCTCGCCGCCGAACAGCGCGCAGGCCAGAGCGGCGGCCGAGGTCGTGTTGGCGATCCCCATCTCGCCGAGGCACAGCACGTCCAGGTTCGGCTCCACCGCCATCATCCCGTAGGCCATCGCCCGGGCGCAGGCGCCCTCGTCCATCGCCGGGCCCTGGGTGAAGTCCTGGGTCGGCTGCTCCAGCGCCATCTCGTAGACCCGCAGGTCGGCGTCGAAGGCCTGGCAGAGCTGGTTCACCGCGGCCCCGCCGGCGATGAAGTTCTGCACCATCTGCGCGGTGACCTCGGCCGGATAGGCCGACACGCCGCGGGCGGCGACGCCGTGGTTGGCGGCGAAGACCGCCGTGCGCGGGTGGCGCATCTCCGGCGGATGCCGGCCCTGCCAGGTGGCCAGCCAGCTTGCCAGCTCCTCCAGACGGCCCAGCGAGCCGCGTGGCTTGGTGAGCTGGGCCTCGCGCTCGGCGGCCGAGGTGGCGGCCTCCAGGTCCGGGCCGGGCAGTTCCTTGAACAGGGCGCGGATCTCGTCGAGCGAGGCGTCGGCGGGGTCGAAACCGGTCTTGGACATGAGACCTCGAGTGGGACCTCGTTTGGGGCCACGGTTGTTGCAACGTCGGGCGAAGGCTATACCCGCTCGACCGATGTGACGCAAAGCGAGACCATCGACATGACCGATACGCCTCCTTCCGACGGTCCGGGCTCCGGCGGGCCGACCTCGCGCTGGTTCGACGAACTGGGCCTGGCCACCGTCTTCCTGACCCGGCTGCCCTGGCCCCGGCCGATCATCGACCCGCGCCCGCTGATGGCGGCGGCCTGGGCCTTCCCGGTGGTCGGCCTCGCGATCGGCCTGATCGGCGGCGTGGCCTTCGCGGTGGCCGATGCCGCCGGCCTGCCGGGCGCCGTCTGCGCGCTGATCGCCCTGGCTGCCTCGGCCCTGGCCAGCGGCGCCCTGCACGAGGACGGGCTGGCGGATCTGGCCGACGGGTTCGGCGGCGGGCGCGATCCCGAGGCCAAGCGCCGGATCATGCGCGACAGCCGGATCGGCAGCTACGGCGTCCTTGCCCTGATCCTGGCGGTGAGCCTCAAGGCTGCCTGCCTCGCCGCCCTGGAGGCCGATACCGCCGTGCTGGCGATGATCGCCGCCCACGCCGTCGCCCGGGGCGTGGTGCCCGGCCTGGCCCGCGCGCTGCCCTTCGCGGCCGGGGACGGGCTCGGCTGTGCCGCCGGCAAGCCGGGACGCACCGGCGCGCTCTGGGCAGCCGCGATCGCCGTTGCCGTCGCCCTGTTCGTGCTGCCCGCCGGGATCGGCCTCGCCGCCGCCATCGCCGCCGGCGTCGCGGCCGTCCTCGTCGGCATGCTGGCCCGGCGGCAGATCGGCGGGCTTACCGGCGACGTGCTGGGCGCCGCCGAGCAGACCGCCGAGGTCGCGGCACTCGCCGCCATCGCCGCCTATCTCGCTGCCTGAAGGAGACCGCATGCCCGCGCCGACCCGCTGGTGGCTCGTCCGCCACGCCCCCGTGATCAATCCGACCAACACCATCTACGGCCAGATCGATCTCGACTGCGACGTGGCCGACGAAAAGGTGTTCACCTCGGTCGCCCGGCTGCTGCCGACGCAGGCCGTCTGGCTGCAGAGCCCGCTCAACCGGACCCGTAAGACCGCGGCGGCGCTGAGGGCGGCCGGCGCCGAAGGACCGGACCCGATCGACGAGCCGCGCCTGATGGAACAGCATTTCGGCGACTGGCAGGGCGGCGACCGCAATCGGATCCGCGAGCGCCATCCGGAGGCCTATCGCCGGTTCTGGCTGGCGCCGGCGGACGAGCGGGCGCCGAACGGCGAGAGCTTCGTCGACGTGGTCGGCCGGGTCAGCGCGGCGCTGGACGAGTGGAGCGCCAAGCTGCCGGGCCGCGACGTGGTCGCGGTCATGCACGGCGGATCGATCCGCGCGGCCCTGGCCCATGCCCTGGCGCTGGCGCCGGAACGGGCGCTGTCCTTCCATGCAGAGACCGTCTCGGTGAGCCGGATCGACCTCTATCCGGACGGCCAGTCCGCGGTGGTCTTCGTCAACGCCACTCCCTGGAGGTTCTGAGGTAGTCCGGCGGGTTCAGGATCGAGTCCACCCAGTCCACGGCCACGTCGATCGAGCGGGCCGGCACCTCGCTGCGCTCGATCGGCGGGCGGATCATCACGATCGGCAGGTCGAGGCTGCGGGCCGCGCGCACCAGTGGCGCGTCGGTCTCGGCGCCGGTCTTCCGCATGACCACGGCCTGGGCCCCCGTGCGGCGCAGCAGCAGGGTGTCGCCGGCCACGCTGTAGGGGGGCGGGGCCAGGATCGGCTCGAAGCGCGGCGGCAGGGCCCATGTCACCGGCGGCCGGGCGAGGCGGGTCGGGAAGCGCAGACCGCCGACCGTGGCGAAGGCGGCGACGTCGCGCGGCGGTAGCCAGAGCAGGGCGGTACGGGCGACCGAGGCGACCGCGCCGACGGCCCCTTCCAGGTCGCGGACCTCCACCCAGCGGTCGAGCGGATGCCGCTCCCAGCCGCGCGGCCGGTAGGTCAGGCGGGGCAGCGAGCGCCGCCGCGCGGTCTCGCGCAGCGCCCGCACCGCCGACCGGTCGAACGGGTCGAGGGCGTCGATCACCGTCGCCGCCTCGCCGGGCTCCGTATCGCCGAGCCGGTCGACGAGGCAGCCGCGGGGCGGCCTCGCGCCGGAATGCAGGGTGACCAGCAGGCGCGCGGCCGGGCAGAAATGTTCGGCCAACCGCTCGGCCAGGCGCGTGCCCTCGGCGGTGCCGACGAAGATCCGCAGGGTTTTCGGATCGCTCATGTCGACAGCCTACGGGCCGCCGGCGCCTGCGGCAATTCCGCCGCATCGGGCCGCGCCGGCTTTGACGCGGGCACCGCCGTCCCATATGACCGAGGCGCGTGCCTGTTCCGCGACCCGCCGAAGGGTGATCCCATGTCGTCCCGCGTCTTCCTGTTCGTCGTCACCCTGCTCACCGCGACCCTCGTCGGCACGGTGACCGCCGGCTATTTCATCTGGCAGGCCAAGGACGGCGAGGTCGATGTCGGCGGACCGTTCACCCTGACCGACCAGACCGGCCGGCAGGTGACGGAGAAGACCTACCAGGGCGACTGGCAGATCGTGTTCTTCGGCTACACCTATTGTCCCGATATCTGCCCCACGACCATGGCGACCGTCACCACGGCGCTGGACGCGCTCGGCCCGCTGGCCGAGAAGGTGACGCCGATCTTCATCACCATCGATCCGGAGCGCGACACGGTCGAGCAGCTCGCCGGCTACCACGAGTATTTCCACCCGAGCTTCGCCATGCTGACCGGCAGCGAGGAGCAGATCGCCAAGGTCGCCCGGGAATTCCGGGTCTATTACGCCAAGGCCGACGATGAGGGCGCGTCCGACTACCTGATGGACCACTCCTCCATCACCTACCTGCTCGATCCGAACGGCCGGTACGTCACCCATTTCAACCATGGCATCGCGCCGGAGAAGATGGCGGAGACCCTGCGCCAATATATCGGGGGCTGAGGCACCGCCGCGGCGCGCGGGCGCTTGATTGCCGTGGAACTGCGCAATATGGTCGGCGCTCAACATACCGCCCGGAGGAAACCGATGAGCGAGCGCATCAAAGGCGTGATGGCCGCAGGCCTGACCGCGTTCAACGACGATCTGTCGATCGATGTCCAGGGCACCCTCGATCACAGCAAGTGGCTGCTCGCCAATGGCTGCGACGGGGTGCTGCTGTTCGGCACCACGGGCGAGGCGAACTCGCTGTCCCTGAAGGAGCGTCTGGACTTCCTCGACGTGCTCGGCGAGTCCGGGCTGCCGATGGACCGGATGATGATCGGCACCGGCTGCTGCTCCTTGCCGGAAACGGTCGAACTGACCAAGAAGACCCTGGAGATCGGCATCGAGTCGGCGCTGATGCTGCCGCCGTTCTACTACAAGAACCCGAGCGACGACGGCCTGTTCGCCCATTTCGCGCGGGTGGTCGAGGCGGTCGGCGACGACCGGATGAAGATCTATCTCTACCACTTCCCGCAGATGTCGGCGGTGCCGTTCAGCCACGACCTGATCGGCCGGTTCCTGAAGGAATTCCCCGGCGTGTTCTGCGGCATCAAGGACAGCTCCGGCGACTTCGCCAACATGAAGGCGATGGCCGAGGCGTTCGACGGTTTCGACGTCTTCGCCGGCACCGAGCGCTATCTGCTCGACACCCTGAAGGCCGGCGGCGTCGGCACGATCACCGCGACCGGCAACTGCACCTCGTCGCTCTGCGGCGCGGTCTATGCCGCCTGGAAGGCCGGCGCGCCGGACATGGAGGGTCTGCAGGAGCAGCTCACCGCCCAGCGTCTGGCGCTGCAGAACTACCCGGCGGCCGCCGGTCTCAAGGAACTGCTGGCCCGCGAGAGCGGCAAGGCGTCCTGGCGCAACGTGCGCGCGCCGTTCCTGCCGCTGCCGAAGGAAAAGGCCGACGCGCTGGCCGCCGACATGGCCAAGGTGAACTGGCAGCTCCCGGCGATGGCGGCGTAAGGGCGCTCCCCGAGCGCCACCGTCTCCCTGGCCTCGCGCCTGGGTCCAGACGCGTTACCTGCTGGAGCGCTCGGCGATAGCATCCCGACGCTCCGGCACGCTCCCTCTCCAGATCCCGGCGCAGGGCCGGGAAGACGGAAAGGGGAGTACGACAACAACGTCATATCCACCGTCTCCCCGGCCTCGCGCCGGGGCCCAGGGGGGCACCTGCTTGGAGCCTTCGGTCATAGGGCCCTGACGCTTCGGCTCGCGTCCTCTCTCGGTCCCGGGCAGGGCCGGGAAGACGATCAGGGTGAGCGGGATCAGGCCGGCTTCGCCCTGGTGGTCCGGTTGACCAGGTACACCCCGGCGAACACCAGGACCACCGTCGCCCAGAGCCAGGGCGACGGCACCTCGCCGAAGATCGCGAATCCCCAGAACAGTCCGGCCACGTTCACCACGTAGCTGACCTGGCTGAGATAGACCGGGCCGGCGCGCTCGTTGATCTCGAAATACATGATGTAGGCCACGCAGGTGATGACGATCTGCCCGGTCATCGCCAGGTCGTGCGCCGTCGGTCCCTCGGCGAAGAGCGGGTGGAACGTCCCTGTCGCGAGCATCACCGGCAGGCTGGCCACCGAGGCCGTCGCCATCATGCCCAGCGCCGCCGCCAGCGAGGACGTTCCGGCCGGACGCAGGCGGGCGGCGAGGATGCCGTTGGTGGCGTAGAACACCGGCGTCAGCATGCCGAACAGCACCCAGCCGGTCATGTCGGCGCTCGGTAGGCTGGCATCCGGCACCACCAGGAACAGCACGCCGATCAGCCCGAGGGTCAGCCCGGCCAGGGCCAGCGGCTCGAACCGCTGCAGCCCCAGCGTCACCGCCAGGGTGAAGGTCATCATCGGCACGGTGGTCACCAGGGTGGAGATGATCCCCGCCGGCACGTGCAGAGCGGTGGTGACGATGGTGATGCTCGGGAGCACGGTGCCGACCAGCCCGGTCGCAGCGTAAAGCAGCAGATGGCGCCGGCTCGTCGGCACCTTGATGCCGGCCCGGTAGCAGACCGCGAACAGGAACAGGGTCGCCCCGGTGGTCTGCATCCAGACATAGGCCAGCGGATGGATGCCGCCGAGCACCGCCGTCTTCGACAGCGAGAAGGACAGGCCCCAGAGGTTGCCCAGGATCAGCATCAGGACCAGGGGCAGATGCCGGGCCGGGATCATGCGGCCCTCCTCGCGACCCGGGCCGACAGGGTCATGTGAACGGCCAGACCCAGGGGATCAGCCACACGCCCATGGCCACCAGGATGATCTCCAGCGGCAGGCCCATGCGCCAGTAATCCCCGAACCTGTAACCGCCCGGACCCATGACCAGCAGGTTGTTCTGGTGGCCGATCGGGGTCAGGAAGGCGCTGGACGCACCGACCGCCACGGCCATCAGCATCGGGTCGGGATTGACGCCGATGGCCTCGGCCAGCCCGACGGAAACCGGCGCCATGACCACGGCGGTCGCCGCGTTGTTCATGATGTCCGACAGGGTCATGGTCAGGATCAGCACCACGCCGAGGATCAGGTGCGGATCGGCGCTCCAGGCGACCGCGGCGATGGCACCGGCCAGCACGTTGGCGGCACCGGTGGTCTCCAGCGCGCCGCCGACCGGGATCATGGCGGCCAGCAGGACGATCACCTGCCAGTCGATCGCCTCGTAGACCTCGCGCATGGTCAGCCCCCTGAGGAAGACCAGGGCGACCACCGCGGCGGTCAGGGCGACGGCGGCCGGGATGACGTTGGTGACGGTGGCGACGATCGCCGCGGCGAACAGCAGGATCGGCACCAGCGCGCGGCGCGGCTCCAGCGACAGGTTGCGGTAGGCCAGGGGCAGACAGCCCAGCGCCCGCACGGTGTCGTTGATCTGGTCGCGCGGCCCCTGCAGCAGCAGCACGTCGCCGGCCTGGAACCGGGCATCGCGCAGGCGCGAGCGGATCGGCGCCCCGGACCGGGCGATGGCCAGCAGGTTGATGCCGTAGCGCGCCCGCAGGGTGACCAGCGCCGGCGTCCGGCCTTCCAGCCAGGAGCGCGGCGCGACCACCGCCTCGACGATCGCCAGCGCGTCGGTGTCGATCGGGCTCTCGCCGTCCTCGGTCTTCAGGTCCTTGGCCGCGACCATCTTGAAGCCCTTGGAGACCAGCTCCTCGATCGCCTCGGTGTCGCCGTGGACCAGCAGGACGTCGCCGACTTCGAGCTTGGCGATATGCAGGCGGCGGATCACCCGGTTGCGGCCGCGCACGATGCCGTCGAACTGCGGCGGGGTCTCCATCTCCTCGGCGATCTCGTCGATTGTCTTGCCGACGACCTTCGCCTCCTTCGGCACCACGAGCTCCGTCAGGTAGCTGTCGATGTCGAACGGCGCGTCGCCCGCCGCCCCGCCTTTGCTGGAGGACGGGAGCAGGCGCCAGCCAACCAGGGTGAGGAACAGGATACCGACCACCGCCATCGGCACGCCGGTCCAGGCGAAGTCGAACAGCTCGAACCCGTGCCCGGTGATCCTCTGATGGTATTGGGCGATCAGCACGTTCGGCGGGGTGCCGATCAGGGTGACCAGGCCGCCCAGGATGGTGGCGAAGGACAGCGGCATCAGGATCAGCGACGCCGAATAGCCGGTGCGCTTGGCCATGGACAGGGCCACCGGCATCAGCAGGGCCAGCGCGCCGACGTTGTTCATGAACCCGGACATCGCCCCGCCCAGCGTCGACAGCGCCGCCATCTGGGTCAGCCGGGTCGAGGCGAAGCGCTCGATCCAGGCGGCGATCAGGTCGACCACGCCGGAGCGGGCCAGGGCGGAGGACAGGGCCAGGACGGCGGCGACGGTGATCACCGCCGGGTGGCCGAAGCCCTTGAAGGCGTCCTCCGGCGCGACGATGCCGACGAAGACGGAGGCCATCAGCGCCAGCATGGCGACGGCATCGACCCGCCATCGTCCCCAGATGAACAGGACGACCACGACGGCGAGAAGCGAAAGGGTGGAGATCTGGTCGACGGTCATCGGAGGATCCGGCGGTAGGGCCGAGTTGCGGGGGCTCAATGCCTCCTCGGACATTCCCTGGAGGCATTAATCCTTTCTTTACATGGCTCTGTTTAGCTTATCCGACGAAAGTTGGGGAGTATCGATCATGCCCTTGGATGCCCGTCCTGCCTCGGATGCGGGTGATAGCGGCTACCTGCTTCCGGGCGAAGCAGCGGCGCTGACACCGGTCGGCACGATCCGCGAGCCGTATTTCGCCAGCCTCATCGACGTGGTGCGTGAGATCATCGCCGACGACCTGCCGGTGGCGGAGTAGCGGCACCCACGCCACAAACCGGCGCAACAACTGGCGCTCCTACCGCCGCAAATCAGACCAGCGCACGTCCTTGGTGATCAGGCCGTTCGAGAACTGGTCCTGGCTCCTCTCGTCCTCATCGAACATCGCAAATCCCAGGAGATGGTCGGCGGTCCGACCGTCGCCACCCAGCGGCAGCATGACCCGGCGCGCGGTGACCGACGGGCCGCGGATCGAGGCGTGCTGGGTGTAGGAGTAGTAGGCGCTCGGCCCGGAGGCGACCCGCCGCCAGCGCTCCAGAATGAGATCCGCGCTCCGGTCGGAGAACAGATCGCTGATCCGCGTGCCCTTCAGGGTCCGGTCATACCGCTCGGCGACGGCCTCGCCCGCCAGCCGGTAGACGAAATCCCCGTCGGGCAGAACATCGACGACGTAGATCCGCGACAGGGCCCAGGGAATGTCCACCGGATCGATGTCGCCGAAGGCGGGCATCCAGGCCTCGCCGCGCTTGTCGATCCAGTATTTCACGAAATCATGCATCGCGCGGGGCGCGTCCGATCCCACCAGGGCCTCCAGAGGGACCGTGATCCCCGAGGCGGCGTCCGGGTCGGTGGGCATGTCGGGGCGGTTGCTGGACATCGGGATCAAGGGGGTGTCACCCAGGCTTCGGCGTCAGAACATGGTTTCGATGACCCGGTCGGGCGGCGTGTGTCCGTCGACGAAGGTCTTCACGTTGATGATGACCTTGTCGCCCATGTCCTGACGGCCTTCGATCGTGGCGCTGCCCATATGCGGCAGCAGCACTACGTTATCCAGGTCGAGCAGCCCGCTGGCGACCTCCGGCTCGTGCTCGTAGACATCGAGCCCGGCGCCGGCGATCCGGCGCTCCTTAAGCGCCTCCACCAGGGCCTCCTGGTCGACCACCTCGCCGCGGGCGGTGTTCACCACATAGGCATGGGGCTGCATCAGGGCGAGCCGCCGCCGGTTCATCAGGTGATAGGTGGCCGGCGTGTGGGGACAGTTCAATGACAGAATGTCCATGCGCCCGACCATCTGGTCGAGATTGTCCCAGTAGGTCGCCTCGAGCTCGTTCTCGATATCGGCATGGACGGGTTTGCGGTTGTGGTAGTGCACCGAGAGGCCGAAGCCGCGGGCGCGGCGGGCGACCGCCTGGCCGATCCGGCCCATGCCGACGATGCCCAGGCGCTTGCCGTGGATCCGGTGGCCGAGCATCCGGGTCGGTGCCCAGCCGGTCCATTTGCCCGAGGTGATCAGGGCGTTGCCCTCCACCAGCCGCCGCGGGACGGCCAGGATCAGCGCCATGACCATGTCGGCGGTGTCCTCGGTCAGGACGCCGGGGGTGTTGGTGACGGTGATGCCGCGGGCCTTGGCCGCGCGCAGGTCGATATGGTCGACGCCGGTGCCGAACGAGGCGATCAGCTTCAGCCGCTCGCCGGCCTGCTCGATCAGGCTGCCGTCGATCCGGTCGGTCACGGTCGGCACCAGCACGTCGCAGTCTCGCGCGGCGGCGGCGAGCTGGTCGCGGCTCATCGGTTCGTCCGACAGGTTCAGGACGGTCGAGAACAGTTCCATCATCCGGGTTTCCACCGGATCGGGAAGCTTTCGCGTGACGACGACGCGCTTCTTCGACTGCGGCATGCTCTCCTCCCGGCGATCGATCCGGCCGCGATGGGCACGAGCCCGGCCGCGCCCGGCGGTGGGGTAGCAGGGTCGCGGCGTCCTGTCACCTGCGTCGATGCGGCCGCCGGCCCCTGTCCCCCGGCACGGGCGAGACGACGATGTATATTGTAGTGCGTGGCCTTAACGAGCGCCATGGATAGCGGTATAAGACCCGTGGACCGATATCCCACCGCGACATCCGGAGCCCCAATGCGCGCCTTCGTCCTGCTCCTCGTCGCCCTCCTGGCCGCACCGGCGGCGGCGGGAGCGCAGTCCGGCGCGAGCCGGTCGGCCATGACCTCGGTCGGCACCGAGACCGGCCTGCCGATTCCGCGCTTCGTCACCCTGCGGGCGCGCGAGGTGAATGTCCGCACCGGGCCCGGCGTGCGCTATCCGATCGACTGGGTGTTCCAGCGCCCGAACCTGCCGGTGGAGGTGGTCGCCGAGTTCGACACCTGGCGCAAGATCCGCGACTTCGAGGGCACCGAGGGCTGGGTGCACCAGTCCATGCTGTCCGGCCGGCGCACGGTGATCGTGATCACCGCCGTTCGTCTGCTGCGCAGTGAGCCGGCGGAGAGTTCGCCGCCGATGGCGCGGCTGGAGCCGGGCGTGATCGCCTGGCTGGAGGCCTGCCGCGCCGACTGGTGCGAGGTCGAGGTCGCCGGCATCGACGGCTGGCTGCGCCGCGGCGACGTCTGGGGCGTGCGCGCGGACGAGTCGGTCGAGGAATAGTTCCCGTCAGGGCCGTGCCGAAGCCCGATGATAGCGCTTGAACCAGTCGACGAAGCGCGGGATGCCGTCCTCGATCGAGGTCGCCGGTCGGTAGCCGAGGTCCCGGGTGCTGGCCGCGATGTCGGCATAGGTCTCGACCACGTCGCCGGCCTGCATCGGCTTCATGTCGAGCTCGGCGGCGCGGCCGCAGGCGGTCTCGATCACCCGGATATAGTCGAGCAGGGCGACAGGTTCGTGGTTGCCCAGGTTGTACAGAACGCACGGCGGCGCGCCGTCGGTGCCGGCGGGCGGACGGTCGAGGGCGGCGAGGACGCCGGCGACGATGTCGTCGATATAGGTGAAGTCGCGCCGCATCCGGCCGTGGTTGAACACCTGGATCGGCTCGCCCCGCAGGATCCGCTCGGTGAACAGCCAGGGTGACATGTCGGGCCGGCCCCAGGGGCCGTAGACGGTGAAGAACCGCAGGCCGGTGGCGGGGATGCCGTACAGGCTGGCATAGCTGTAGGTCATCACCTCGTTGGCCTTCTTGGTGGCCCCGTAGAACGACACCGGCCGGTCGACCCTGTCCTCCACCGAGAAGGGGATCTCGCGGTTGGCGCCGTAGACGCTGGAGGAGGAGGCGTAGACCAGATGCTTCAGGGCCGGCCGGCCGGCCCTCGCCTCCATCCGGCCGCGGGCCATCTCCAGCATCACCAGATGGCCGATCAGATTGGCGTTGGCGTAGTCGAACGGCTCCTGCAGGGAATAGCGCACGCCCGCCTGGGCGCCCAGATGGACGATGCGGTCGATCGCCGGATGGCGCGCGTCGAACGCGGCCATGGCCGCCCGGTCGGCGAAGTCGATCCGCTCGAAGAGGAAGCCGTTTCGACCCTCGAGCTCGGCCAGCCGCGCCCGTTTCAGGGCGGGGTCGTAATAGGCGTTCAGATTGTCGATGCCGACCACCTGTTCGCCCCGGTCGAGCAGGGCGCGCACGGTATGCATACCGATGAAGCCGG
The DNA here is from genome assembly GCF_900102465.1 of Thalassobaculum litoreum DSM 18839. Taxonomy (GTDB): domain Bacteria; phylum Pseudomonadota; class Alphaproteobacteria; order Thalassobaculales; family Thalassobaculaceae; genus Thalassobaculum; species Thalassobaculum litoreum. The sequence goes on from NZ_FNBW01000014.1 coordinate 26,466, forward strand.
CGGCACCGGTGACGAGCACGGTCATCTGCTTAGGGTCTCCCCGCGGCCCCGTTTGGGGGCCTCGTTCCTACTGCGACGCCTGCTTAACCTCTCGGCCTCGCCGCGTCGAGGCCGAGTCGTGTCGCATTTCCGCTCCCGCCGCGGCAGGTGGGCGTCCCGGAGTGAGTAAATCAGTATTTCCTCGAACTTCGGGAGCCAATTTGCTAGCGATATAGTCGGTGGGTATGGGGGACGACGTGACGGATGGCGAGGTGACGGAGGAGTGGACCGGGCCACGTCACGTGGTTCTGGAGAGGATCGGTCACGCGCCACGCTGCGCGGCGCTGCTCGACATCTGGAAAGCGGCCCGGGTCGGCAACGTCATGGCGGCGCGATCCGCCCTGGACCCCATCATCCTGGCCAAGGCCGGCCTTCTGCCCTTCGTCTGGGTCCTGGAGCGCGACGCCGGCGGTGCCTGCTTTTACCGTCTGATCGGCGAGAGCATCCGGCGGAACTTCAACATGCCGATGCGCGGACGGTACGTGCACGAGATCTTCGATCAGGACATGAGCCGATTGATCAGCAGCCGCTGCGAGCGGATTCTGTCCGAAGCCGAGATCATGTTCACCAGCGGCCGCGTCTACCGGGACGGCAAGGCGGTCTACTATGCGCGCCGGCTCGTGCTGCCGCTGCGCGACGAGGACGGCACCGCCCGCTTCCTGATCGGCACGGTGGATCAGTCGGAGATGGGGCGCGACACCAACCGGGTCGACAATCCCCGCTTCACCAACGACTTCGTCGCCTTTGTCGGTGTCGAGTCGATTTAGCGTCCGGACCGGCCCCGCAGCCCACCTGCGTGCATTGCCAGGACCGGGCACGTCTGTCGTAATCGACGCTCCGGAGCAGGGGGCGACCGACGGCCGGTTGTCGGTTAGGTCAGTAACCTTTACCTTTGAGACAGAGGCTCGCATCCCACATCAGGGGGGCACAACCAGACGAGCCGGGAGGCCATGGCATGGATCGGTCCAGTACCGCGCAGTCCAGTACCGCACAGTCCGCGAGCGCCCTCGCGACTGTCTCGCTCGACGACAAGTACACCCTCGACCGGGGACGGATCTTCCTGACCGGCGTCCAGGCGCTCGTACGCCTGCCGATGATCCAGCGGCGGATCGACCAGGCTGCCGGGCATGACACCGCGACCTATATCTCCGGCTACCGGGGCTCGCCGCTCGGCACCTACGACCAGCAGCTCTGGCGCGCCGGCAAGCTGCTCAAGGAGCACCGCATCCACTTCACCCCGGGGGTGAACGAGGAACTGGCGGCGACCTCCGTGTGGGGCTCGCAGCAGCCGGGCCTGTTCCAGGGGGCGACCGCCGACGGCGTTGTCGGCCTATGGTACGGCAAGGGGCCGGGCGTCGACCGCTCCGGCGACGTGTTCAAGCACGGCAACTTCGCCGGCTCGTCCAAGCTCGGCGGCGTCCTGCTGTTCGCCGGCGACGACCACACCGCCAAGTCCTCCACCGTCCCGCACCAGAGCGAATACGCCTTCGTCGACGCCAACGTGCCGGTGCTGAACCCGGCCGGGGTGCAGGACACGCTCGACTTCGGTCTGCTCGGCATCGCGCTCAGCCGGTTCAGCGGCTGCTGGATCGGCTTCAAGACCACCGCCGAGATCATGGACAGCACGGCCTCGGTCACTGCCGATCCGGAGTCGGTGAACATCACCATTCCCGAGTTCGACATGCCGCCGGGCGGGCTCAACATCCGCTGGCCCGACGACTGGACCAGCCAGGAGCAGCGGCTGCAGGATTTCAAGCTGCCGGCGGTCCGCGCCTTCACCCAGGCGAACGCCTTCGACACGGTGGTCTGGGACACCGACAAGCCGCGTCTGGTGATCGTCACCACCGGCAAGTCCTATCTCGACGTGCGCCAGGCGCTGGACGATCTCGGCATCGACGCCGAGATGGCCCGCGACATCGGCCTGCGCCTCTACAAGGTCGGCATGTCCTGGCCGCTGGAGCCCAGCGGGGCGATCGCCGCCACGGCCGACGCCGAAAAGGTGCTGGTGATCGAGGAGAAACGCTCGCTGATCGAGTGGCAGCTCAAGGAGATCCTCTACGACCAGCCCCATGCCCGCCAGCCGAAGGTCGAGGGTAAGAAGACAATCGACGGCAAGCCGCTGTTCCGGGTCAACGGCGAGCTGTTCGCCAACGAGATCGCGCTGGCCATCGCCGACCGGGTGCTGGAGATCGCCGATCTGGAGCGGATCAAGGCGCGCCGCGCCCTGGTCGAGCAGCGCATGAAGTCGGAGCAGGCCAAGCCTTCCGACTTCGCGCGCACCCCGTATTTCTGCTCCGGCTGTCCGCACAACACCTCCACCAAGGTGCCGGACGGCTCCCGCGCCATGGCGGGCATCGGCTGCCACTTCCTGGCGTCCTGGATGCCGCGCAGCACCGAGACCTTCACCCAGATGGGCGGCGAGGGCGTGCCCTGGGTCGGCATGGCGCCGTTCACCGAGACCAAGCACATCTTCGCCAATCTGGGCGACGGCACTTTCAACCATTCGGGCAGCCTCGCGATTCGCCAGGCGGTCGCCGCCAAGGCGACCATGACCTACAAGATCCTGTTCAACGACGCCGTCGCCATGACCGGCGGTCAGCCGTCGGACAGCCAGCTCACCCCCTGGATCATCGCCCGCATGGTCGCCGCCGAAGGTGTGGCCCGGGTCGACGTGGTCACCGACGATCCCGACAAGTATCCCTCCGACAGCATCTGGCCCGAGGGCACGAAGGTCCATCACCGCGACGACCTCGACAGCCTGCAGCGCGACCTGCGGGAGACGCCCGGTGTGACGGTCATCATCTACGACCAGACCTGTGCCGCGGAGAAGCGCCGCCGGCGCAAGCGCGGCCTGATGGAGGACCCGAACAAGCGGATCTTCATCAACGAGCAGGTCTGCGAGGGCTGCGGCGATTGCGGCGTGCAGTCGAACTGCGTGTCGATCCAGCCGGTGGAGACCGAGTTCGGCCGCAAGCGTAAGATCGACCAGTCGACCTGCAACAAGGACTATTCCTGCGTGAAGGGCTTCTGCCCGAGCTTCGTCAACGTGATCGGCGGCAAGGTCCGCAAGAGCACAGGCCAGGCGGGCAAGTCGGACACGCCGCCGCCGGTCTTCGAAGCACTGCCGGAGCCTGCGCTCCCCGGTCTGGACGAGCCTTACGGCATCCTGGTCACCGGCATCGGCGGCACCGGCGTGGTGACGATCGGCGCGCTGATCGGCATGGCCGCCCATCTTGAGGGCAAGGGCACCAGCATCCTGGACATGACCGGCCTCGCCCAGAAGGGCGGCGCGGTGATCAGCCATGTGAAGGTCGCAAGCTCGCCCGACGCCGTGCACGCCCCGCGCGTCGCCACCGGCTCGGCCGACCTCATGCTGGCCTGCGACATCGCCACGGCGGTGTCGAAGGACGGGCTGAAGGCGATGAGCCGGGAGCGCACCCGGGCCGTGGTCAACACCCAGGAGACCATGACCGGCGCCTTCACCCAGAACCCGGACCTGCACTTCCCGGCCGAGGCCATGAAGACCCAGATCCGCGAGGTCGCCGGCGACAATTCCGCCGAGTTCGTGGACGCCAACCGGATCGCCACCAAACTGCTGGGCGACAGCATCGCCTCCAACCTCTTCATGCTGGGCTATGCCTATCAGCAGGGGTTGGTGCCGCTGTCCGCCGCCGCCATCGAGCGAGCGATTGAGCTGAACGCGGTCGCCGTCGACTTCAACAAGCAGGCCTTCCTGTGGGGCCGCCGCACCGCCCATGACCGCGAAGCGGTAGAGCGGATCGTCGCCCCGAAGACCGAGGCGCCGGCCCGGACCGCGCCGGAGACCCTGGCGGAGATGGTCGAGCGGCGCTTCAACATTCTGACCGAGTACCAGGACGCGGCCTATGCCGGCCGTTACAAGGCGCTGGTCGACAAGGTGGAAGCGGCCGAGAAGAAGGCGGTGCCGGGCAGCGACGCCATGGCCAAGGCGGTGGCCCGCTACGCCTACAAGCTGATGGCGATCAAGGACGAGTACGAGGTCGCCCGGCTCTACACCGACGGCACCTTCCGCAAGCAGCTCCACGACACGTTCGAGGGCGACTTCAAGCTGGAGTTCAACCTGGCCCCGCCGCTCTTCGCCAAGCGCGATCCGGAGACCGGCAAGCTGCAGAAATCGGTCTACGGCCCGTGGATGCTGAGCGCTTTCGGCATGCTGGCGAAGTTCAAGGGCCTGCGCGGCGGTGCCTTCGACGTCTTCGGCAAGACCGAGGAGCGGAAGATGGAGCGCCGCCTGCGCGAGGAGTACATCGCCCGCATGGAGCGGCTGGCCGACGGACTCTCACCGCAGACCCACCCGGTGGCGGTCGACCTGGCCCTGGTGCCGGAACAGATCCGCGGCTACGGCCATGTGAAGGAGGCCCATGTGGAGCGGGCCGAGGCCAAGGTGAAGGCGCTGGAGGAGCAGCTCCGCAACCCGGACGCGGCACGGAAGGCGGCGGAGTAGGGGGCGCCGTCAAACACTCCCCGGTCGTCATCCCGGGAGACCCCGGACCTGATCCGGGGACTGCCCGGGCCCCTGGCGTCCGGCGGCTAGGTCCCGGCCGACCTCCGGATCAAGTCCGGACGTCGCCGGGATGACGGTGTTTTGGGGAGCGGAGTAGAGGTGGAGTGAGCCCTTAGGCCATTCCGAGCGCGCGCTTGTAGACTTCCAGCAGGGTCTCCAACTCGTCGCGGTCGTCTTCTTCCATTTTCCGCAGGCGCAGGATCTGGCGCATGATCTTCACGTCGTAGCCCTGGGCCTTGGCTTCGGCGAAGATCTCCTTGATGTCGGCCATCAGGTTCGCCTTCTCCTCCTCCAGGTTCTCGATCCGCTGGATGAAGGACTCGAGCTGGCCGGCGTTGATGCCGCCGACATAGGGGGAATCGCCTTCGCTGGCGGAGGTAATGCCCGAATTGTTGCTGGCGGGCGCGGGGGCGGTCTCGTCGTCGTAGTCGTCCGACATCGCAGGCTCTCCTTCAGGCGGTCAGTTGCGCGGGGCGCCGCGCGGAACGGGGCGCGGAAAAGGCGCTGAAAACGGGTGCGGACCCTACGCGCAGCCCGCGGCGCAATCAAGCTTGACAGCGTTAGAACAAAAATAGAACATCTGCGGCCCTGGCACTACGAGCCCGGCAACAGGAGGCTGGCATGCTGGCGACCATGATTTCGGATCCGACCGACCCGGTGCGCGCCCTGTGGGAACGGATGAACCATCGCGACTGGGACTCGGTGGTGCGGCTGCTCGACGGCGGTTTCCAGGCGATCTGGCCGCAGACCGGGGAGCGGATCGCCTCTCCGGCCAATTACGTCGGGCTCAACCGGACCTATCCGGGCGACTGGAAGATCGCGGTGAAGACCGTGGACGCCACGGCCGAGGGGGCGGTGGCCCGGATCCACATCTCCAATGGCGAGGAGGATGTGTATGCGGTCGGGTTCTATCGGGTGATGGGCGGCAAGATCCTGAGCGCGGAGGAATACTTCGCCGATGCCGGCACCCCGCCCTACGACCGCTCCGACTGGGTGGAGCGGCTGTAAACGGCCGCCACCCTTTTCCTCAGCCGTCATCCCGGCGAGCTCCGGGCTCGACCCGGAGGTCGGCCGGGACCCAGCCCCAACTGCCGGACCCTGGGTCCCGGTCTCGCCCCGGATCAGGTCCGAGGGCGAACCGGGATGACGGCAATGAGAGAATGAAGGTGCGTGAACAAGCAATGCGCACCGACACCCCGCTTGCCCATCCCCGGCTCCCCGGCTACACCGCGCCCATGAAGGACGGGATCGAAACGCGGCTCTATGTCGACGCCCCGCTCGCGGCGGGCGGGGTGGTGGCGCTTGGCCAGGATCAGGCCCATTACCTGAAGAACGTGCTGCGCCTCGGCCCCGGCGAGGGGGTGGCGCTGTTCAACGGCCGCGACGGCGAATGGCGCGCCGAGATCGCGTCGGTCGCCAAGAAGTCCGCCGACCTCGCCGTCATAGAACAGACCCGCCCGCAGCGCGCCGAGCCCGATGTCTGGCTCGCCTTCGCGCCGATCAAGCGGGCGCGGATCGATTTCACCGCCCAGAAGGCGACGGAACTCGGCGCGTCGGTGCTCTGGCCGGTGATGACCCGGCACACCATGGTCGACCGGGTGAACACCGAGCGGCTGCGCGCCAATGCCGTCGAGGCGGCGGAGCAGAGCGACCGGCTGACCGTCCCGGATGTCCGCGAACCGGCCAAACTGGAGGCGCTGATCGAGGCCTGGCCGGCCGATCGCGCCCTGATTCTGGCCGACGAGACCGGCGGCCCGCCGATCGCCGAGGCGCTGTCCATGCATCGGGAGCGTCCGATGACAAGGGCCGGATTCCTGATCGGACCGGAAGGGGGCTTTGCCGAACCGGAACTTGACCGGCTTCGGAAGCTGCCGTTTGTTACGCGTGTCAGCCTGGGAGAGCGTCTCCTGCGCGCCGACACGGCCGCGCTCGCGGTGCTTGCCATCTGGCAGGCGCTCGTGGGCGATTGGACCGCTCGCCACGACTGATACCGGAGGCTCAATGTCCCGTCCGCCTGAAGATCAGGGCGCGCCCATCACCGACAAGGCGCAGCTGATCGAGTGGTTCTCCTCCGCCGTCACGCCCCGCAGTGACTGGAAGGTCGGGACCGAACACGAGAAGTTCGCCTTCCGCCTGTCCGACCACAAGCGGCTGCCCTACGAAGGGTCGGACGGGATCGGTGCGATCCTGAACGGCCTCAAGCGCTTCGGCTGGGAAGGCATCGAGGAGAAGGGCAAGGTCATCGCCCTGACCCAGAACCGCTGCGCCATCACCCTGGAGCCGGGCGGCCAGTTCGAGCTCTCCGGCGCGCCGCTCGACAACCTGCACCAGACCTGCGACGAGGTGCATACCCACCTCGCCCAGGTGCGCGAGGTCTGCGACGAACTCGGGGTCGGCATGCTCGGCCTCGGATTCGACCCGACCTCGACCCGCGAGGACATCACGTGGATGCCGAAGGGCCGCTACGGGATCATGAGCGCCTACATGCCCAAGAAGGGCTCGCTCGGCCTCGACATGATGAAGCGGACCTGCACCATCCAGGCCAATCTCGACTTCGAGTCCGAGGCCGACATGGTGGAGAAGTACCGGATCTCGCTGGCGCTTCAGCCGATCGCCACCGCCCTGTTCGCCAACTCGCCCTTCACCGAGGGCAAGCTGAACGGGTTCCGCACCTTCCGCAGCCATGTCTGGACCGACACCGACCCGGACCGCTGCGGCATGCTTCCCTTCGTCTTCGAGGAGGGCTTCGGCTTCGAGCGCTATGTCGACTACCTGCTCGACGTGCCGATGTACTTCGTCTACCGCGACGGCCAGTACATCGACGTGGCGGGCAAGAGCTTCCGCGACTTCATCGACGGAAAGCTGCCGGAGGTGGCGGGCCACACCGCCTCCATGGGCGACTGGTCGGACCACACCACCACCGTCTTCCAGGAAGTCCGTCTGAAGAAGTACATCGAGATGCGCGGCGCCGACGGCGGTCCCTGGGGCCGCATCTGCGCCCTGCCGGCCCTTTGGGTCGGTCTTCTCTACGACCCGGGCGTGCAGGACCAGGCCTGGCAGCTCTGCCGCGACTGGACGGTCCAGGAGCAGGAGGAGCTCCGCAACGCGGTTCCCCGTCACGGCCTTGCCGCCGAGTTCCGCGGCCGCAGCCTCAAGGACTGGTCGGCCGATGTGGTGGATCTGGCCCGCGAGGGCCTGAAGCGCCGTGCCCGTCTCGACTACCAGGGCAGTGACGAGACCGGCTACCTGCAGCCGCTGGAAGAGATCGTCGCCACCGGCCGCAGCCAGGCAGCCGACCTGATCGAGGCCTATAACGGCCGCTGGAACGGCAGCGTCGACCCGGTGTTCGAGGAACTGCGCTACTGATCGCAAGCATGTCCCCCCATGTCCGGGGGCATGCTCTCCTTTGCCGCCGGCGGTGCGGCGTCCACCCGCATTGCGAGAAATTCCGGACCCGCGCGTATCTTCAGGCGAGAGCGCGGCGTGACCCCCGCGCCTGCCTGCCGCCGGCCGCCGCGGGGGTGCGAGGGGTGCCGGACCGCGGGACCATGGCGGTTAACCCATTCTTAAAGTGCTGACCTTAGTTCTTTCGTCGGCGAGCGGTGCGGAAGGTCTATTTCCAGTCGTTATGGGCATCTGCATAAGATGTTACATTTCGATGAGAACAGAAATGCTCCTGCCGTGGTGAAGTCAAAAGCAAAAGGCATTTAATTGTCTTGATTTTGATGGGCTTTCCGGTTGAGACGAAAATTCCGGATATGCTACATTCTACGAATACTGGGGGTTCTGGGCGGCAGTTCGAAAGATTTTAAAATACTTTGTAAGTTGAAGGGGTTCTCGGGGTTCGGTGTCGTCTGGCTCTCGTCCGGCCACTCTTGTCGGATGGACGGTGTCCCAATGCATGCGGCGGTCGCCCGATGGTGTTCGCCCGGTTCCGCGGTCGGAATACAGGGCCGCGGTAGGAGAAGGCCTTCATCGGCACGCGTATGGCGGGCAATAGAAGGTTGGGGAGTTTACCGGCCGGGGGTCGGGTGGCCACATCCGTTGGGGTCGGGAGAAGGTAGGAATGGAGCGTTCGATCTATATTTCGGGAGCGGATCTGGCGGCCCAGGTTGCGGCTCAGCGGATGATCGGCGAGGGCGGACGCGGGTTTCGGGGGCCCGAGACCTGCGAGTCCTGGCTCGAGGTGCCGCCCGGCGGCGTCGTCATCGGATCTCTGGCGCTGGATTCCGACTGCGGCGGCCCGATCTGCCAGGATGGCGTCACCTCGGTGGTCATCGTGCCGACCCATGCGGACGGCCTGCAGGCGATGAGCCGCGGGGCGGATCATTACATTGTCGCCGCCGAGGTGGACGGCCCCGTGCCGGAAACGATCGCGCTGCAGATCCGGCGGGCCGACAGCGCCCGGTCCTCCGGCTTCGGGAACGGCGTGATCGACCAGGAGAACTGCGTCGACGGTCAGGCCTTGCGCTGGCTGATCGCCTATACCGGGTCCGTGGTTCATCGCCACGGCCAGATCGGCTACATGATCCTGCTCCGCGTCGTGCCCGAGGAGACGGTCCCCTCGGAAGCGCTGGCCGAGCTGATCTGCACGCGGCTGTGCGCGACCATGCGCTCGGCCGACATCGTCTCCTGGCTCGGCCGCAACTGGTTCGCCAGTCTGGTGGCGACCGGCCTGACCCTGGAGGGCGCCCAGGTCCTGGCCGGCCGGCTGCGGGAAGCCTGCGGCCATCCGATCGACTATGCGGGCCGGCGGATCGCCGTGCGCTGCAACATCGGCATGACCACCTTCGGCGGCAGCGAGACCGACCCGGACATGATCCTGGACCGGGCGGCCGCGGCGGTGGATCAGTCGACCTGGAGCAACTTCAATGAGTCGATCCAGGAGGCGCCGCGATGAGCCGCAAGGGCCGCCCCCTGCCGATGAGCTTTGAAGCGCGCGGCGCCAGCGTTCCGTTCGAGAGCACCAGTCTGCGCGAATGCCGCCTGCGTGTGGTCGATCTGGGCCGCGAGCTGGACTGGGAGATCACCGTGCCGAGCGGCATGGGCGGGACCGATTCCCGCAGCGTCATGATCCTGCCCTGGCGGGACGTGCCGGCCTTCGCCGGCATGACCCTGCGCGACAAGGAGCTGTACCAGCGCATCGACGACATCGACGACTCGGAATCCCCGGATCCCTTCAAGGTGCGGGAGATCCGCATCCGCGTCGACCAGACCATGGGCGAGACCGAGGAGGTCCGGCAGCAGGCGGCGCTGGAGGTCGACCGGGAGAAGCAGGACCGGCTGATGACCTATCTCAGCTTCCTGGCTCAGCTCACCCGGGATTGCGGCATCCGCAAGGGCGACGCCTTCATGGCAAGTGCCGATACCGCGCTGCTGATGCGGCTCACCAAGGATAAGGAGGCCAGCAAGGAGGCCGGGCTTGACGCCTCGGCCCTGACCGAGCGCGTGCTGTCCTTCGCCTCGGAGGAGCTCGACGCGCCGGTGAAGGTGGTGAACAAGCGCCTGGAGGAACTGACCAGCTACATGGCGCCGTTCGGCGCGGTGAACATCGAGGCGGAAAACAAGACCGACGGCTTCCTGACGCGGACTCGGAACGAGATCAAGCGGATGGACCGGACGATGACGCAGTACTCAAAGACGGCGCGCACGGAGACGTCCGACCGGATCACGCTCGTGCGGTTCGCGATCAAGGACTTTCTCGACTACGTCGACGACCGTTTCAATCAGATCGAGCAGTTCTTCTCGTACTTCATGAACGTCTTCCGCGAGTACGATAAGACCAAGGGCTTCGCCCAGCAGATCCGCCGCGACGTGTCCTATGCGCTCGATGGCTGGAGCCACCTGTGCAGGATCTGGTTCACCGCCCTGGACAGCAAAGAGGGCGAAACCATCGATGACGCGATCGGCTATATCCTGGCCAATCTGCCGATCATGCCGGACGAGGAGGTGAACCAGAACGACGACCGGTCGAAGGTCCGGCGCGGCTTCGAGATGGCGCGCGTCCAGATGGTCCGCACCATGGTCAATTGGACCGACAATACGGTCGACAAGGAACTGGAGCAGCGGGTCGCGGCGGCCAAAGAGGAACAGGCGAAGCCGAAGGTCGATCCCAATCAGGTCAAGAAACGCCGCCGGGCCGGCGCCCGCATGTAGCGGTCTACCGGACCCAAGCGTCCAGCAGCGGTCCGACCGGCCCGAACAGCGGGTCGGTCTGCGGCAGGGGAACAGCGGCGATCCGGGCGTCCACACCGTCGCGGGGGTCGTTCTCGCGCTTGAGGTCGGGGTTCTCCTGGCCCGGCGGATAGCAGCCGCAGACCAGGAAATCGCCGCTGGCCGACAGGCACTTGTGTCCGGTTCCCGCCGGCAGGACCAGGGCGTCGCCGCGCCTCACCGTCACCCGCTCCCCGCTCTCGCCGCCGAGCTGCAGGTCAGCCTCGCCGCCGACGCAGATCAGCGCCTCATGGGCGTTGGAGTGGTAGTGGTGATAGGGAAACACACCGTAGAGCCAGGCCCCGCCCCAGCCGTTCCGGCGCACAGTGGCCTGCACCTCCTGCGCCGAGGTGCCGGCCGGCACGACGCCGCCGAGGACAAGCACCGGCAGGGTCGGATGGTTCGGTGCCGCCCGGTCCGGGCCGAAGCTCAGGGTGGAGACGGTCGGGGTGGTGACGGTCGGTGTCGCGTCGGTCATGTCGGCTCCCTTGCTTAATCCGGCGAGACCGTTACCGGATGGGCGTGGTCGTGGGTGAAGCCGCCGGTATAGGCCGCCAGGTACGGCATGGCGAAGGCGACCGCGATGCTCACGATCAGGCCGGCCAGCGCCTTGGCCATGTCCGACGCCGCGGTCCGGCCCGCCTGGTTCAGCGAGGTCACCTTCAGCATCAGGACCAGGCCGATCTCCCGACCCGCCAGCAGGCCCAGGAACACCCAGGTGGTGCTCATCGGCACGTTCGACAATTCCTTGAAGAAGATCAGGATCAGCGCATAGGCGAAATCGATCAGCGTGGCCGAGCGGATGTCCTGGGTGTTGGTCTTGGAGGTCACGATCCCCTGGATCGCGCCGCCGCGCCGGTAGAACAGATAGGCGTGCAGGGCCAGCATCACCACCAGCGCGAAGATCAGCATCGACATGTCGAGCTGGCGCGGCAGGTAGGCGAAGATGTTGGCCAGGTCCTGGACCAGCCACTGGCTCCACAGGAAGCCGGTCGAGATCCACTGCAGCGCCACCCAGTATCTGGCCGGTTCGCGGTCCCGGCTCGCCAGGATGCGGCTGTAGAACAGCTTGCTGATCGCCAGATACACCACCAGCCCCACGCCGAAGGCCACCAGGTAGCCGACGATCGATTTCACCAGCATCGCCGGCAGGGCGGTGGCGGTGAACGAGGTCAGGATCAGGAAGGTCGTGCTCAATCAGGAAGGTCGTGCTCACCGGAATGCCGTAGCGGGTCAGAATCAGCACGATCAGCGGCGGCAGGACCAGGGCCCAGGTGAACAGGTCCGGGATCGGGAACTTCTCCAGGCGCCCGTAGGAGATGTCGCCGTCATAGGCGAACCAGCCGTAGAAGAAGACGGCCGTCAGGATGCCGCCGGCGAACAGCCACAGCACCCACCACGGCCGGTGGCTGTTGGAACTGAGGAAGGTTCCCAGGGTCTGGATCGCGTCATTGGCGACGACCGAATAGGCGGCCAGGAGGAACCCCAGCATCATCAGCAGGTGGTGTGCGTCGAATTCCATGAGCCCCCCGGCGCATTCCGCGAATCAGGCCGAGAGTATGGCCGCCCGCGGCCGGTTCGGCCACCCTGACGCCGCACCTTGACCCCCGCCGGGTGCGGTGCTCGACTGCGGCAAAACACAGAACCAAGCAAGCGACCGGAGGGAAATACATGGCGCGCAAGACATACGAGGATCTGCGCAGTGCGCGCTGGTACGGGGCGGCCGATCTTCGCGCCTTCGGACACCGCTCGCGGACCCTGCAGATGGGCTACAGCCGCGAGGACTGGAACGGCAAGCCGGTGATCGCCATCGTCAACACCTGGTCCGAAATCAACCCCTGTCACACCCACTTCCGCCAGCGCGCCGAAGAGGTGAAGCGCGGCGTGTGGCAGGCCGGCGGCTTCCCGGTCGAGCTGCCGGCGATCTCCCTGTCGGAGCCGTTCCAGAAGCCGACCACCATGATGTACCGCAACCTGCTGGCCATGGAGACCGAGGAGCTGCTGCGCTCCTACCCGGCCGACGGAGCGGTGCTGATGGGCGGCTGCGACAAGACCACGCCGGCCCTGCTGATGGGGGCGGCCAGCATGAACATTCCGTCGATCTTCGTGCCCGCCGGGCCGATGCTGCGCGGCAACTGGCACGGCAAGACGCTCGGCTCCGGCTCCGACACCTGGAAGTACTGGGCCGAGCTGAAGGTCGGGAACATCTCCGAGCGCGACTGGGAGGAGATCGAGGAGGGCATCGCCCGCTCGCCCGGCACCTGCATGACCATGGGCACGGCGGCCACGATGATGAGCGCGGTCGAGGCCCTGGGCATGTCGCTGCCCGGCTCCAGCGCCATCCCCGCGCCGGATTCCAACCATTCGCGCATGGCCGCCCTGTCCGGCCGGCGCATCGTCGACATGGTCTGGGAGGACCTGAAGCCGTCCGACATCATGACCGAGGGGGCGTTCGAGAACTCGATCTCCACCGTCATGGCCATGGGCGGCTCGACCAACGCCATCGTCCACCTGATCGCCATGGCCGGCCGGCTCGGCCTGCCGATCGATCTCGACCGGTTCGACGCGATCTCGCGCCGGGTGCCGTGGCTGGCCGATATCCGGCCGTCGGGCCGGTGGCTGATGGAGGACTTCTTCTATGCCGGCGGCCTGCCGGCTTTGCTCGGCGAGTTGAAGGACCTGCTGCACACCGACGCGGTGACCGTCTCCGGCAAGACCCTGGGCGAGGATATCGCCAACGCCGACGTCTACAACGAGGAGGTCATCCGCCGCCGCGCCAACCCGATGAGCAAGCAGGGCGGGCTGGCGGTGCTGCGCGGCAACCTGGCGCCCAACGGGGCGGTGATCAAGCAGACCGCCATGGACCCGAAGTTCATGAAGCACCGCGGCCCGGCGGTGGTCTTCGCCGACTACAACGACATGGCCGCCCGCCTGGACGATCCGAACCTCGAGGTCACGCCGGACAGCGTCATCGTGCTCAAGCATGCCGGTCCCCAGGGCGGCCCGGGCATGCCGGAATGGGGCATGCTGCCGATCCCCAAGAAGATCCTGGAGATGGGCATCCGCGACATGGTGCGGATCTCCGACGCCCGCATGTCCGGCACCAGCTACGGCACCTGCGTGCTGCATGTGGCGCCCGAAAGCTGGGTCGGCGGCCCGCTGGCCTTCGTGCAGGACGGCGACATGATCGAGCTCGACGTCGACGGCCGTCGCCTGCATCTGGACGTGTCCGACGAGGATCTGGCCGCCCGCAAGGCCGCCTGGACCCCGCCCCAGCGCAAGTTCGAGCGCGGCTTCGGCGCGATCTACGCCGACCACATCACCCAGGCCGACAAGGGCTGCGACTTCGACGTGCTGATGGGCACCATGGCGACGCCGGAGCCGGAGATTCATTGAGCTGGAGAGGCACGGAATGCCCGACACCAAAGTCGCTCTGATCACCGCCGCCGGCTCCGGGATGGGCGCGGCGATCGCGCGGAAGCTGGCGGCGGACGGGTATGCCGTCGCCATCAACTCCTCCTCCGGCAAGGGCGAGGATCTCGCGCGGGAACTCGGCGGCATCTCGGTGACCGGCTCCAACCTGGAGCCCGACGTACTGAAGGCGCTGGCCGATGCCGCCCTGGACAAATGGGGGCGGATCGACGCGGTGGTGAACTCCGCCGGCCACGGGCCGAAAGGGCCGGTGCTGGAGCTCTCCGACGAGGACTGGCACCTGGGCCTGGACGTCTACCTGATGAACGTGATCCGCATGACCCGCCTGGTCGTGCCGGTCATGGAGAGGCAGGGTGGCGGGACGATCGTCAACATCTCCACCTATGCCGCCTTCGAGCCGGAGGAGGCGTTCCCCACCTCCGGCGTGTTCCGCGCCGGGCTCGCCGCCTTCACAAAGCTGGTGACCGACAAATACGCCGCCGCCGGCATCCGCATGAACAATATCCTTCCGGGCTTCATCGACAGCCGGCCGGAGAAGGAGGCGTTCCGCGCCCGCATCCCCATGGGCCGCTACGGCCGGGCCGAGGAGATCGCCGACGTGGCGGCCTTCCTGGTCTCCGACGCGTCGTCCTACATCACCGGGCAGAATCTGAGGGTAGACGGCGGCATCACACGAAGTGTGTGAGAAGAACCTCAATCGGTGGCTACATTCGCCTGTTCGCGCTCCCGTTTTCAGCGGCTAGACTGTCGCAAAACGGGAACGTGCGGAGGACGCCATCATGACCAGCTACGACACCATCGCCGTTGAACCGCTCGGCGGCTCGATCGGCGCCGTCATCCGCGGCGTCGATCTCGGCGCGCCGCTGTCCAACGCCCAGGCGGCGGAGGTGCACGCGGCGTTTCTGGCCAATTCGGTGGTGTTCTTCCGCGACCAGGACCTGGACGACCCCGAGCGCCAGAAGCGCGCCGCCCGGCTGTTCGGCGAGCCTGTGGCGATCCCCTTCGTGAAGTCGCTGGACGGCCATCCGGAGATCATCGACATCGTCAAGGAGGCCGAGGACGTCGGGAAATACAACTTTGGCGGTAACTGGCACACCGACACCAGCTTCCTGGAAACGCCGGCGATGGGCTCGCTGCTCTACGCGCTCGACGTGCCGCCGCGCGGGGGCGACACGCTGTTCGCCGACCTCTACGCCGCCTACGAGACCCTGTCCGACGGCCTGAAGCGCAGCCTGGAGGGGATGACGGCGCTGCATAGCGGCATCCGCTCCTATGGAAGCCAGTCGAAGTTCCAGGGCGGCCGGAACACCTCGGTCTCGATGGCGATCGACGCCAACGAGGAGGGCGACAAGCTGATTGAGCATCCGGTGGTGCGCACCCATCCGGAGACCGGCCGCAAGGGACTGTTCGTCAACCCGAACTACACGATCCGCTTCAGGGACTGGAGCGAGGCGGAGTCCAAGCCGCTGCTCGACTTTCTCTACGCCCACGCGATCCGCGACGAGTTCGTATGCCGGTTCCGCTGGGAGCGCGGCTCGGTCGCGGTCTGGGACAACCGCTGTCTGATGCACCGGGCGGTGAACGACTACGAGGGACACCGCCGGCACATGCGGCGGGTGACGCTGCAGGGCGACCGCCCGCACTGAGGTGTGACACAGAGGAGGGGGGAATGAAGCTCGAAGGCTCCTGTCATTGCGGGAAGGTGCGGTTCAGCGTCGAGAGCGCCCACCCCTATCCCTTCAACCTCTGTTACTGCTCGATCTGCCGAAAGACCGCCGGCGGCGGCGGCTTCGCGATCAATCTCGGCGGCGAGGCGGCCTCCCTCAGCGTCGAGGGCGAGGCGCATGTGACGGTGTACCACGCCGAGGGACCGGACGGCCCGAGCCCGCTCGGCCGGCGCTTCTGCGCCCACTGCGGCAGCATGCTCTGGGCCTGTGACAGCCGCTGGCCCGACCTCATCCATCCCTTCGCCTCGGCGATCGACACCGCCCTGCCGGTGCCGCCGGAGAAGGTCCATCTGATGCTGGGATCCAGGGCGCCCTGGGTGGTGCCCGCGGTCGACCCCGGCGATCAGTGCTTCGAGGAATATCCGAACGAATCTATCGCTGACTGGCATGCCAGCAGAGGACTTATTTCTTAAACGACGGCGGGGATGGAGGCCCACTTACAAATCAACCAATCCTTAACTTTCAGCTTTGTAGCGTCGCCGCACAGGGCGGCACCGAGTGCCGCCTGAGCCTATTGGGAGGTCAGTCATGGCCGCTCCCGCCTTCGAGGGGAGAGGGGGGACCGGTCCGGGATTCGGCGTGTCGAGCGACGCGTTGGATACGGAACGGGTTCGCTATCTGTACAGGTCGCCGGCCTCGGTGCTGGCGAGCACCTTTGCGGCTGTCGTCCTGGCGTATATCGGTATCGGCGTGGTCGGGCTCGAGCTGGCCATGGCGTGGATGGCCGTGCACGTGGCCCTGGCGACCGGCCGGGTCTATGCCTGGAACCTTGCGCGCCGCCGCCGCATCACCGGAACGAACCACCGCGGTTGGGCGCTGGTCCACGATCTCGGGGTGCTGGCTTCCGCCACCGGCTGGGCCATGCCCTCGATCCTGCTGTATTCCGGCCAGATGCCGCTCGAGGCGGTCACCCTCTATGCCGCCAGCATCGCCGCCCTGGCGGCGGGGGCGGTGTTCTCCTTCGCCATCTGGTGGCGCTGCTTCCTGGGCTACCTGGTGATCGTGGTGGTTCCGCCCGTCGGCGGCTTCCTGGTCTCGGATCAGCCGGTCCTGCAGACCATCGGCGTGATCGGCATCCCCTATTTCGGCGCCGTGGTGGCCTGGGGCCGGGTGGTCTCGCGGACCCTGGTGGAGAGCATCAGCCTGCGGCTGGAGAACTACGCGCTGGCCGGCGACCTGGCGATGGCGCGCGAGCATGCGCGGGAGATCGACCGGACCCGCCATGACGGATTCGCCAGCCTCAGCCACGAGCTGCGCACGCCGCTGAACGCGATCATCGGCTTCGGTCAGGCGATCGAGGCGGAACTCTGGGGGCCGATCGGCAACAAGCGCTATACCGAGTACGCCAGCAACATCGTGCATGCCGGCGAGCATCTCGACATCCTGATCGGCCAGGCCATGGATCTCTCGCGTCTGGAAAGCGGCCGCATCACCCTGGAGGAAGAGCTGGTTCCGCTGGCCGAGCTGGCATCGACCTGCAAGGCCCTGATCGCCGAGCGGGCGTCTTCTCAGGGTCTGACCCTGACGGTCGCGGTCGATCCCGACCTGCCGCCGCTGCGCTGCGACCCGTCGAAGATCCGTCAGATCGTCATCAATCTGCTGTCCAACGCGGTGAAGTTCACCCAGAGCGGCGGCCGGATCGCGCTGTCGATCCGCCGATCCTCCGACGGCGGGCTCGACATCGCGGTCAGCGATACCGGCTTCGGCATTTCTCCCGAGGAATTGAAGCGCGTCATGGAGCCGTTCGTGCGCGGCGACCATGCGCAGGTGCGCGCCTCCGAGGGACTGGGCCTCGGCCTGGCCCTGTCGCGCACCCTGGCGGAGCTGCATGACGGCTCCCTGGTCCTGACGAGCACCGTCGGCGAAGGCACGACGGCCCATCTCTATCTGCCCGAAGAGCGCCTGCGCGGCTGAGAATTTCCGGTTCGGCGCGGCGCCCTGGACCCTTCCGATCCCCTTCTAGGCGTGCATGGTCTCTTGCCTCCCTGGCACTCTGATGCAATTTTGCAGTCGGACGGCCGCATGAGACGGCCGGTGAGAATTGAAGGTGATGGAGGAAACACGATGAGACGTCTCGCACGTGCGGCGATGGTAGCCGCCCCCATTCTGGCCCTTGGTGCGACCGGCGCCAGTGCCGATCAGTTCGTCCGCATGGTCTCCGGCCCCTCGGGCGGTTCCTGGTATCCGCTCGGCGCCAAGATCATGCAGGTCATGCAGGACAACATCGACGGCGTGGCCGCGTCCAACACGTCCGGCGGCGGCATCGCCAACGTCAAGGCGGTCGGCGGCGGCGACGCGGAGATCGGCTGGACCTATGCCCATACGGCCGCGAACGGCTACGAGGGCAAGGGCAAGTTCGACAAGGCGGTCAAGGACATCGCCTATTTCGCCACGCTCTATCCGTCGACCTTCCAGGTCGCGGTGCCCAGCGACAGCAAGATCATGTCCTTCGAGGACATGAAGGACGCCAACATTTCGCCGGGCAAGACCGGCTGGACCGGCACGGCCTTCGCCGAGTCGATTCTGCAGGCCTACGGCTTCAACTTCAACGACATCAAGAACAACGGCGGCACCGTCCACTACGTGGATTACACCGAGTCCGTGGCTCTTATGAAGGACGGCCATATCGACGTGTTCATGGCCGCCACCTCGATGCCGCAGGCGTCGTTCATCGAACTGAACCACAGCCCGGGCCTGCGCTTCATCGGCGTGCCGGAGCCGAAGCTGACCGAGATCATCAAGGCCAACCCGGGCTACATCCGGGGCGCGATCACGCCGGCGGCCTATGAGGGCGTGGAGCAGGACATCCCGACCCTGGGCATCGTCACCAGCATGATCGTCAGCAAGGATCTGCCGGACGACCTCGTCTACCAGATGATGACCATCTTCTGGGACAACCACGCCGCCTTCGCCGAGGTGAAGAAGACGTGGAACGACGTGACCCTCGAGAACGCCCTGAACGGGGCCTCGGTGCCGGTGCATCCGGGTGCGGCACGCTATTACGAAGAGAAGGGCGTGCGTCCGGCGAGCTGATCGCCCCGCAGCGCCGATCTTCGCGGACGCCGGGCCTTCCGGCGTCCGCTTAGCGATTCCATTCCTGAGATTAGACAGCCGGGACGGCCGCGATGAGCCAGACGGAAAACGCCCTCGACTACGGCGAGGTCAAGGAGGTCACGTTTCTCGAGCGCCTGCTGGTGCAGAAGCGCTGGACGTTGTCCTGGACCATCACCCTGTTCTGCGTGGTGATCGCGGTCGCGCTCTCCTTCTTCCACCTCTACGTCGCCGAGTTCGGCACGCCGGAGGGCCGCTCGTTCCGCACCACCCACCTCACGGTGATGATGGTGCTGGCGCTGCTGATCAACCCGCTGTTCCGCCGGTCGCATTTCGAGCCGATCGATAGCCCGATGAAGAAGCTGGGCTTCGGCATCGACCTGGGCCTCGTGCTGGCGGTGATCTTTGTCCATGTCTGGACCATGTGGGATATCGACGCCTTCCAGCTGCGCCTGGGCTCCAAGGAGCAGGGCGATCTGATCGTCGGTACCCTGTGCATCGCCCTGGTGCTGGAGGCGACCCGCCGCACCGTCGGCCTGGCGATGGTCTGCGTGACCGGTTTCTTCATCTTCCACGCGCTGTACGCCCACAAGTTCTTCGGCTTCTTCTACGGCCCGCCGACCCGACCGGCGAAGTACATCGACACGATGTTCATGAGCACCGACGGCATCTTCGGCCTGCCGCTGCACGTCGCGGCGACCTACATCGTGCTGTTCATCATCTTCGGCGGCCTGCTGATCCGTTCCGGTGCCGGCAAGTTCTTCATCGACCTCGCCGTGTCCCTGACCGGTCACCGGGTCGGCGGGCCGGCCAAGGCGGCCACGGTCGCCTCCGGTTTCATGGGGACGGTGTCCGGATCGGCCGTGGCCAACGTGGTGACCACCGGCTCCTTCACCATCCCGCTGATGAAGAAGCTCGGCTATCGCCCGAAATTCGCCGCCGCGGTGGAGGCCTGCGCCTCGTCGGGCGGGCAGATCACGCCGCCGATCATGGGCGCGGCCGCCTTCATCATCGCCGAGAACCTGGCGCTGCCCTACGTCTACGTGATCCTGGCCGCCGTCATCCCGGCCTTCCTCTACTTCGCCACCATCTACTTCATGGTGCATTTCGAGGCGGAGAAGACCGGGATCGAGCGGATCTCCAAGGACCGGCTGCCGCGCGCCCTGGAGGTGCTCAAGGACGGCTGGCACCTGCTGTTCGCGCTGGGCGTGCTGATCTTCTTCCTGGTGACCGGCTACACGCCGATGAAGTCGGCCTTCTGGGGCATCCTGGCGCTGGTCGGCCTCAGCTTCATCCGACCCGCGACCCGGATGAGTCCGGCCGATATCCTGGCGGCTTTCGAGAGCGGCATCCGGTCGACGGTGCCGGTGACCGTGGCCTGCGCCTGTGCCGGCATCATCATCGGCTCGGTCTTCGTCTCCGGCCTCGGCCTGAAGTTCACCCAGTCGGTGATCGACATGTCCGGCGGCAATCTGCTGATCCTGCTCTCCCTGACGGCGATCGCGGCGATCGTGCTGGGCATGGGGATGACCACAACGGCGGTCTACATCACCGTCTCGGCGCTGATCGTGCCGTCGCTGGAGAAGCTGGATGTGCTGCCGATGGCGGCCCATCTGTTCGCCTTCTACTTCGGCGTGGTCTCGACCATCACGCCACCGGTGGCCCTGGCGGCCTTCGCCGGCGCGGCGATCGCCAAGACACCGCCCATGGCGACGGCGGTGGAGTCGGCGCGCGTCGGCATCGCCAAATATCTGGTGCCGTTCGCCTTCGTCTATAATCCGTCCCTGCTGTTCGAGGGGTCGGTGCTGTGGACCGTGTATTCCACCGTGGCGGCGGTGGCCGGGCTGTGGCTGCTTTCGGCCGCCCTGGAATCCTGGCTCTACGGTCCGCTCAAGGGGCTGCAGCGTCTGGCGGTGTTCGCCGCGGCGGTGCTGGCCCTGATGCCGCCGACCGTCGATATCCTCGGGGTGCCCGGCGTCATCCTGTCCCTGGGCGGTCTCGCGCTCGGCGCCGCCGTCGCCCTGATGCGGCGGCGCGATCCGGCGCCCCAGTTCGCCGGCAGCAAGGGAGGGGCCCATGGCTGACATCTTCATCGGCAAGGCGTGGCACTGGGGGCTGCTGGTCATCGCCTTCGTGCTGCTGGGCGTGGTCGGGGTGTTCTACCTCCACACCTACGCCTTCAATCTGTTCACGACGATCTGCCTGGCCATCGGTCTCGTGGTCGTCCTGGCCGTCGTGCTGACCCACAAGCCCGGAGAGCGCATCACCCGCGAGCCGATCGAGATGCCGGAGGAGTGATGCCGGCGATCCGCCGGCGGCAGCGGCAAGGCGTGACTCCCAGTCTATCGGCCCTTATACCCGAAGGTTCTGACCACTAAAGGTCCGGCCGCGCTCATGCGCTTTGCGTTGTTTTCCGTTTTGGCACTCCTGCTGTTCGCGGGCGGAATCTGCCCTGCTTTCGCGCAAGATCCGGCGCAGGACGAGCAGGCCGGCATCGTCTACGAGGTCACCATCGAGGGGCTCGACGGTACCGGTGAGCTGAGATCCCTGGTGGCGGAAAGCTCGGTGCTGAAGTCGCGCATCGACGACCTGCCGATCTCGCGCGCCGCCCTGGAACGCCGGGCGCGCGAGGACGAGGAGATCTTCAACCGGGTCGCCCGTTCGCTGGGCTATTACGACGCGGTCTTCGTGCCCCGGATCGACGATCCGGCCACGCCGGAGGGCCCGGTCCGCGTCCTGGTCTATGGCGACCCCGGCGACGTCTACACCTTCGCCGACGTGTCCGTCCGCGCCGCCGAAGAGGCGGACGGCCAGGGGCAGATACCCGCCGATATCAGCCTGCCGCGCGAGGATCTGGGCCTGGAACGGGGCGCGCCGGCGAAGTCGTCCGCGGTGGTGAACGCCGAGACCACCCTGATCCGCCTGCTGCAGGAGCAGGCCTATCCCCTGGCCGAGCTGGTGGACCGCAAGGCGGTGATCGACCGCGACGCCAAGACCATGGATCTGATCTTCCGGGTCGATCCGAAGGGCAGGGCGCGGTACGGGGCCGTCACCGTGGAGGGCAATGAGAGCATCGAGCGCGACTACATCGTGCGCCGCCTGCCCTGGACCTATGGTGCGCCGGTGGATATCCGCGCGCTCGACAAGGGCCGCCGGGCGTTGGCCAGCACCGGCCTGTTCGACAGCGCCGGCATCGCCTTCGCGGACGAGGTCGGCCCGGACGGTCTGCTGCCGGTCACCGTCACCGTGCGCGAGCATCCGCCCCGCAGCATCGGTGCCGGCATCAGCTATTCGACCTCCGAAGGGCTCGGCACCCGCGCCCATTGGGAACACCGCAACCTCTTCGGCGGCGCGGAGAAGCTGCGCACGGAGGTGACCGTCGCCGAGGTGGAGACCAGCCTGACCGGCGCCTTCACCCTTCCGGACGTCTTGGTGACCGATCAGACCTTCACCATAGAGACCGGGTACATCGAGCAGTACACCGACAGCTACGACAGCGAGAGCTACAAGCTCTCCGGCCGGTTCGACCGGCGCCTGTCCGAGGCCCTGTCGGTGGATTACGGCCTCAGCCTGGAGCGCTCGCGGATCGAGGAGAACGGCACCGAGGACCGGTTCACCCTGGTCGGCATTCCGCTGGGCGCCTCCATCGACACCTCCAACGACCTGCTGAATCCGACCCGGGGCGGGCGCACCCGGCTGAAGTTCACGCCGTATCTGGAGAGCCTCGGCTCCACCCTGTCGTTCTATTCCACGTCCCTGCGCCATTCCCGGTACTTCGCCCTGGACGAGGAGGGCGACCTGGTGCTGGCCGGCCGGGCCGGGATCGGCTCCATCGTCGGCGCCTCGACCGGCAACCTGCCGGCCGACAAGCGGTTCTATGCCGGCGGCTCCGGCTCGGTACGGGGGTACGCGCTGCAGAGCGTCGGACCGCTGGATGCCGGCAACGAGCCGACCGGCGGCAGTGCCCTGCTGGATTTCGGCCTGGAGCTGCGCTGGCGGGCCTTCGGCGACTTCGGCATCGTCCCGTTCGTCGATGCCGGCCAGGTCTACGACCAGGAACTGCCGAGCCTGGACGAGGAACTGCAATGGGCGGCCGGCCTGGGTTTCCGTTACTTCACCGCGATCGGCCCGATCCGTGCCGACATCGCCTTCCCCCTGAATCCGCGCGACAGCGACGACGTCTTCCAGGTCTATTTCAGCCTCGGCCAGGCGTTCTGAGCCATGCTGCGGCGCGCGCTCCTCATCCTCGCCGGCGTGATCGCGGTCCTCGTGGTCGCGGTGCTGGGGCTGGTGGCGGTCGCCAATACCGACTGGGGCCGGGCCCGGATCATCGCCCTGGTGGAGGAGGCGACGGCCGACGGGCCCGTGCGCGTCAGCATCGGCGCCATCGACGGCACCCTGCCGGGCCGGATCGAGCTGCGCGACGTCGCCGCCTATGACGACCAGGGGCAGTTCGCCCGGGCCGGGTCGCTGCTGCTCGACTGGACGCTGCTCGACCTGCTGGCCGGCCGGGTGTCGGTGAACGTCCTGGCCCTTGCGGATGCCGGTCTGGAGCGTCTGCCGGTGCTGCCCGAGACGCCGGAGGAGCCGGTACCGGAAGACCCCGAGCCGCTGTCCCTCAAGTTCGAGGTGCCGGGGATCGAAGTCGCCCTGGACCGGCTGTCGGTCGATGCCCTGACCCTCGGCCCCGCCATCGCCGGCGAGCGGGTGACGGTCACCGCCGACCTGTCGGCCACCCTCACCGCCGACGCGGTCCGGGCCGGCGGCTGGATCGAGGCGGTGCGGCCGCAGGGCCCGCCGGCCCGAGCGGAGATCGATGCCGCCCTGGTGCCGTCCAGCGGCGTGCTGCGCGCGGATCTCAGCCTGCACGAGCCCGAAGGGGGGCTGGTCGCCGGGCTGTTGGGCGTCGAAGGCCGCCCGGCCCTCGCCCTGTCGCTGACCGGGGAGGGCGGGCTGGAACGCTGGCAGGGCGCGCTGGAAGGCGGGTTCGGACCGCAGGCGCGGCTGGATCTGGACCTGGTGGTGACTTCCTCGGCCGAGGGCTACGGCCTGGCGGTGGACGGGAGCGTCGCCGCCGCCGCACTGGCCCCGCCGGATCTGAGGACATTGCTGGCCGAGCCGATCGACCTCGCCCTGATGGCCCTGACCCGTCCCGACGGCAGCGCCCGACTGGAGAGCCTGGAGGTCGCCCTGCCGGCGGCCACCCTGCAGGCGTCGGCGGAGGTCGATGCGGCCGGCACGCCGGTGGCGGCCCAGGCGGATCTGGCGGTGCCGGAGCTCGGCGTCTTCGCCGACCTTGCCGGATCGGCGCTTGGCGGCAATCTTGCACTCTCCGTCCGGCTGGACGAGCAGGGGCGCCGGCTGGTGGCGACGGTCGAGGGCGCGCCGGTGGCGGAGGGCATTTCGCTCGACGGTCTCGCCCTGACCCTGACCGCCGAGGCGCAGCAGGCGCTCGCCGAGTTGCCGTCGGAGATCCGCGTCGCCCTGGACGGCAACGTGGCGACGCCGGCGCTGGAGGGCTTCGATACCGCCGGCCTGCTCGGTCCCCGGCTGGCGCTGACCGCGGCCGGTGTGGTGGCCCCGGAGACCGGGGATGCGACCGTCGACCGCCTGGCGCTCACCACGGATGCGGCGACGCTGGAGGGGCGCGCGACGGTCACCGACGGCAACCGGCTGGTCCCGACCCTGCGGCTGACCGCCGGCGATCTCGGCCGGTTCAACGATCTGGCCGGCCTGGATCTGTCGGGCGCCGCCGAGGTGGAACTGGACGGCACCGTCGATCTCGACCCGCTGACGGTGTCCGCCACCCTCTCGGTTTTCGGCTCGGACTTCGGGCTGGGTGATCCGGCCCTGGGCGGTCTGGTCGGCCCGGCGCCGAGCCTGATCGCCGGCATCAGCCTGGGTCCCGATCGGCGGCTGGAGGTGATCGGGCTGGAGTTGATCGCCGCCGCCGCCCGGGCGACCGGCGACGTCTCCCTCGATCTCGACGGTGGGGGGATCGGCGGCCGGATCGACCTCGCCGCCGCCGACCTGTCGGCGCTGAGCGGCATCGCCGGTTCCGACCTGTCCGGTGCGGCCGCTGTCGCCGTGGCGTTTGGCGGCACCCTGGAGGCGCCGGCGGCCTCCGCCTCCTGGCGGATTTCCGATCTGGTGGCGGCCGGCACTCCGGTGGACGAGATCACCGGCTCTGCCACCGTCGCCGGCCTGCCGGACCGCCCGGCCGGGGATGTGACGGCGTCCCTAGGCTTCGGCGGCGAGCCGGTGGATCTGGCCTTTGGCTATGCCCTGGGCGACGGGGTGCTGCGGGTCAGCGGCGTGTCGCTCGACGGGCTCGGCGCCACGGTTTCAGGCGACGCGTCGGTCGCACTCGACAGCACGCTGGCCCGCGGTGACCTGGAGATCGCCATCGCCGATCTCGGCATCGTCGGCACCGCTCTGGACGTGCCGATCACCGGCGGCAGCGTCGCCGGCGCGCTCAGTCTCACGGACCGCAACGGCCAGGGTGTCGGGCTGACCCTGGACGCCAACTCCCTGGCCGTGGCCGACGGCCCGACGGTGGACCGCGTTCTGCTGGAAGCCTCGCTGGCCGACGCGACCGGCAAGGCCAACGGACGCGTCGACCTGACGGTAGGCGGGGCGACGGTGGACGGGGCCACGCTGAAGACGGCGGTGCTCGGCGCCGACGTGACCGGCGGGGTGGCCCAGGTGACCCTGAACGCGGAGGGCGAGGCCGGCGTGCCGGTGGTCCTCGCCGCGGCGGCCTCCGTCCCGCTGGATCCGGCGGCCGGTCCGATCACGGTCAGCCGGCTCGACGCGGATGTGGGCGACGTGGCGATCCGCCAGCAGGGGGCGATGCAGGTCGCCCTCGACCCGGCGCCGCGCATCGACGGCATCGATCTGGCGATCGACGACGGGCGGGTAAGCGGCCATGCCGGACTCGACACCGCCGATCTGGACATCGTCATCGCCATCCGAGAGTTGCCGGCGGCCCTGGCCCGGCTGGCCGACCCGAGCCTGGAGCTGGAGGGGCGGATCGGCGGCGACATCGCCGTCTCCGGCCCGATCGGGAATCCCGATGCGGACATCGCCCTCTCCACGCCGGGGGTGCGGACCCTCGACCCCAATCTGGCCGACGTGCCGCCGCTGGTGGCCGAGGCGGTGCTGAAACTGGCCGACCGGCAGGCGAACGCCCGGCTCGACGCGTCCGTCGGGGACGGGGCCACGGTGACGGTCTCGGCGGTGGTGGACGGCGCCGCCGGTCCGGCGGGTTCGCCGCCGGTCTTCGAGCCGGGCGCGGGCCTGCAGGCCAGCGTGGATGCCGACATGGATTTGGCCCGGCTCTCCGCCTTCCTGCCGATCGACCTTGTGGCGATGGCCGGCAGGGCCCAGGCGCGTGTGCGGGCCGGCGGCACGGTCGGCGATCCGGCCCTGTCCGGCGCGGTCACCGTGGACGAGGGACGGGTCGACGTGCCGTCGGCCGGCCTCTATCTGCGCGACCTGACGCTTCGGGCCGAGGGCGAGGGTCAGGAGCTGGTCATCCGGCGCTTCGACGCCCGGGCCGCCGGCGGCGGCACCGTCTCCGCCTCCGGCAGCCTGTCGGCCGATCCGGAGACCGGGTTCCCGGCGGACATCAGCATCACCGCGGACAACTTCAACGCCTCCGACATGGACATGGCCTCGGTCTCCATCGACATGGACCTGCGGGCCAGCGGCGCCTCGCCCGAATACCTGCTTGCCGGCAAGGTGACCGTGCTGCCGACGGAGATCCGCATCCCGGAGAACCTGCCGCCCAGCGTGGTCTCGATCGATGTGGTCGAAATCCGCGACGGCCGGGTGATCGAGGACCCCGAGGAGAAGGAGAAGCGTGAGGAGGCCGAGCAGGCGCCGAGCGCACCCCTGCGTCTCGACCTGGAGATCGACATTCCGGGCCAGGTCTTCGTGCGCGGCCGCGGTCTGGACAGCGAGTGGGGTGGCAACCTGACCGTCACGGGGCTGGCCGATGCGCCGGCGGTGAACGGCCAGATCGCCGTGCGGCGTGGCGTGCTGAGCGCGGTCGGCGAGAATTTCGATTTCGAGAGGGGCCGGGTGATCTTCGACGGCGGCGACGCCGAGGATCCGGCCCTCGACATGCGTCTGACCGCCGAGCTGACGGAGATCCGCGCCTCCATCATCGTCGGCGGCCGGGCGAGCGACCCGGATATCAGCTTGGAAAGCGATCCCGCCCTGCCGGAGGAGGACATCCTGTCGCACATCCTGTTCGGCTCCACCAAGGCGGAGCTGACGCCCATTCAGGCGCTGAAACTCGCCCGGTCGGCGGCGATCCTGTCCGGCAGCTTCGGCTCCGGGCCGGGCATCACCGAGCAGGTGCGCGACGCGATCGGCGTCGACACGATCGACGTGGACACCAGCACCGCCGATGACGGCTCGGTCGGCGCGTCGCTGTCGGTGGGCAAGTACATCGCGCCGGGCGTGTTCCTGAAGCTGCAGCAGGGTCTGTCCGGGGCGTCCAGCCGGGCGGTGGTGGAAGTCGAGGTGACCGACAGCATCTCGGTGGAGACAGATGTGGGTGCGGATTCCCAAAGCCGGGTTGGCGTCACCTACGAGCTCGACTATTGAGGAGGCCTCACGCTTCCGGGGACCTTCCATGACCGACGCCGCCTTCGATCCGAGCACGCCGTCCAGCTTCGCCTTCTGGACCCAGGAGCGGTTGCGCGCCGGCGATCTCGACATCGTCGGGCACGTGAACAACAACGCGATCGGCGTGTTCCTGGAGAACGGCCGGGTCCGGATGTTCATGGCGGCGGGCGAGAACCTCTACAGTGCCGCCGCCGAGGGCGGCTCGCCGGAGACCACCTGGGTGGTGCGGCGCCTGGAGGTGGATTTCGTGCGGGAGATCCGTTTCCCCGGCATCGCGTGGACCGGGACGCGGGTCACGCGCTTCGGCAACACGTCCTGCCGGGTGGAGCAGGGGATCTTCGTGGACGGGACCTGCCGGGTGACGGCGGTGGCGACCGCCGTCTGCTTCGATCCGCGGGCCCGTCGCTCCGTGCCGATCTCAGAGGTATTGCGCGGCCAGCTTCTGGCGGCCTGCGAACGCGCCGGCGACGGACCGTTCCCGGGATAGGAACGGCCGCGACGGATCAGTGGCTCATCGGCACCGTCGTTACCGTCGCGCCGGGATGGCTGAACATGTAGCGGTGGACCGCCACCTCGTCGTCCATGATCCGGGTCTCTGCGCCGTCGGTCACGCTGTACATGAAGCCCGGACGCAGGCCCGGCAGATCGGCCTCGGCCTGAGCGCTGGACGCGCCGACATGGGCGCTCTTGAACAGGGCGAGCTCGCCTTCATAAGCGATGCCGTTATGCAGAAAAAGATGACGTGCCATCATGCCCTCCGTGTTTCCAGAAATATACATATGCGCACACCGTGCGTCCTTTCAAGGCTAAAACCGCACGTCGTGCGCATTTTATATTGGCTGGATGCTTAAGAAGCTGTTAAATCCCGGCACAACCGAATGCGAGGGTGTCCGTGGCTAAACAGTCCAACGATTCCAATGTGATGAAGTCGGCGGACTTCAAGCGGTGGCGCAAGACGCTGAAGCTCTCGCAGAAAGAGGCCGCCGAGGCGCTCGGCCTCAAGCGCCGCGTCGTCCAGTATTACGAGAAGGGCGAGCGCGACGGCGAGAAGGTGCAGATCCCGAAATATATCCGCCTGGCCTGCTCCGCCGTGGCCGCCGGCGTGGCGGACTATGACGGCCCGCCACGCGAGGAGAAGGAAACGCCTGCCGAGCCTCAGTCGACCAGCGACTGATAGGTCAGCACCCGCAGCTCCCGGCGTAGCGGCCAGGCGGAGGACGGGGTGAGCTGGGTGAAGAACACGGCGGAGATCTCCTCCGCCCGGTCGATCCAGAAGCCGGTGCTCGCCACCCCGCCCCAGGCGAATTCGCCGGCGCTGCCGGGAATCTGGGCGGCGGCGGTGTCGAGCAGGATCGAGCCGCCGAGGCCGAAGCCGATGCCGACCATCGGCATCTCCGAGAAGCTCGACTGGCCCATGGAGGCGATGTCGCCCGGCAGGTGGTTCGACATCATCAGATCGACGGTCTTGCGCCCCAGGATGCGGGCCGCGCCGAAGGTCCCGCCCCGGCGCATCATCTCCATGAAGCGCAGGTAGTCGGGCAGCGTGCCGACCAGCCCGCCGCCACCGGATTCCATGACCTGCTTGCCGAGGAACTTGGAGGTCGCCGCCTCCTCGCCGCGCTTCATGCCCTGGCCGGATTTCTCGTAGCAGGGCACGAAGCGGTCGAGCTTGTCCTCCGGCGCGCCAAAGGCGGTGTCCAACATGCCGAGCGGCTCGAAGATCCGCTCGCGCAGCACCTCGCCCAGGGGCTTGCCGGCGACCACCTCGACCAGCCGGCCGAGCACGTCGATGGCGACCGAATAGGTCCACTGGCTGCCGGGCTCGAACAGCAGCGGCACCGCGGCGGTGCGCTGGGTGACCCCGGCGACGGTCTCCTTGCCGGGGAAGTAGTTGACGTTGTTCTTGCGGTAGGCCGCGCCGATCGGGCCCGGATCGAAGAAGCCGTAGGTCAGCCCGGCGGTATGGGTCATGAGCTGGCGGATGGTGATCGGCCCCTCGGCGGGCCGTGTCACCATGCTGTCGCCCTCGCCGGAGACATAGACCCGCGGCTCGGCGAATTCCGGCAGGAAGCGCGAGATCGGGTCTTCCAGCTGGAACCGCGCCTCCTCGTAATAGGTCATGGCCGCTGCCGTGACGATCGGCTTGGTCATGGAATAGATGCGGGCGAGATGATCGACCGCCGGCGCCTGTCGGGCGTCCGGATCGGTGTAGCCGCGGGCGTCCAGATAGGCGATCTCGCCGCCGCGCAGGATGGCGGTCATGGCATAGGGCAGCTTGCCGGCCTCGACATAGCGCTGCATCCAGTCGCCGATCCGCGCCAGCCGCCCGAGGTCGAAGCCCAGCGCCTTGGGGTTGTCGGTCTGGTCGGCGAAGGCCGTGAGGCTCTGGTGCTCGGCATATTCGGTCATCGCGGCTCCCTCCGATGCTCTTGAGGCCGAGAGTAGGCAGTGCGTCTCAAGCCGTATAGAGCCAGATCAGCAATCCGCCGCCCATTAGGATGCGGTAGACCACAAAGGGCAGGAAGCTCGCCCGCTTCAGCCAACCCATCATCAGGGCGATGGAGATCAGGGCGGCGATGAAGGACAGGCCGCCGGCGAGCAGCGCGTCCGCGGTGAGCCGGGCGTCGCCCGCCTCATAGAGGTCAAGCCCGACCAGGGTGCCGGCGGCGAGGATCGTCGGGATGCCCATGAGCATGGAGAAGCGGGCCGCCTCCTGGCGTTCGTAGCCGAGCGCGCGGGCCGCGGTCATGGTGATGCCGGAGCGGCTGGTGCCCGGAATCAGCGCCAGCACCTGGGCAAGGCCGACGAACAGCGCCTCGCCGTACCGCATGTGCTCGATCCGCCGGATCGTCATGCCGACATAGTCGACCACGCCGAGCAGGATGCCGAAGCCCAGCGTCGCCCAGGCGACGATTTCCGGCGAGCGCGGCATGCCACCCAGGTAACGCTGCAGGGCGTAGCCGGCGGCGATGACCGGGATGGTGGCCAGGACGATCTGCAGGGCGAGACGGAAGCCGGGATCGCGGCGGCCGCGCAGACCGCGCAGGGTGCCGGCGGTCATGCGTCCGATATCGCGCCACAGATAGAGACAGACCGCCAGCAGCGTACCCACATGGACCGCCACGTCGATCACCAGGCCCTGGTCGGCCGCGCCGGTCAGGGTCGGGACGAGGATCAGGTGGCCTGACGAGCTGATCGGCAGGAATTCCGTGATCCCCTGCACGACGGCGATGAGGATCAGATGTTCGATGGACACGCGCCCGCCCCCTGCTGTCCGATTGCGCGGCTCGGACAATATAAGATTCGTCGGAGCGGCGCAGGCGGCAAAATAGTCCCGTATCGGATCTATAATCGAAAATACATCACACCGTCGCCGCCGCTGATCCGGGATTGTTCCCGGTTGCACGGGCATGTACGATGCAATTTAGGTCCAAATCGGACCTAAATTGGACATTTGGTCTTTTTCGACTCTCTCTCAACGTGTATAGAAGCCGCCCGCTACGCGATAAGGCGGGGGATAAGGATCCGGGATTGCGTCTCCGCGCCCGGCTCCCGACAAGGAGACGATGCCATGACCGACCGGATGCTGAAGTTTGTCGGAACCGAAAAGCGGATGCCGCAGAAGCGCGCCGCCGAGGACCGTCGCACCGATTTCGGCGAGATCTATGCCGAGTTCGACCCGGCCCGGGCTCAGGAGCAGGCCGGTCGCTGCTCCCAGTGCGGCGTGCCCTATTGCCAGGTCCACTGCCCGCTGCAGAACAACATCCCGGACTGGCTGATGCTGACGGCCGAGGGGCGCCTGGAGGAGGCCTACGAGATCTCCTCGGCGACCAACAACTTCCCGGAGATCTGCGGCCGCATCTGCCCGCAGGACCGGCTGTGCGAAGGCAACTGCGTCATCGAGAAGGGCTTCGAGTCCGTGACCATCGGCTCGGTGGAGAAGTACATCACCGAGACCGCCTTCGAGAACGGCTGGGTCAAGCCGGTCAAGCCGGTGCGCGAGCGCGAGGAGTCCGTCGGCATCATCGGCGGCGGACCGGGCGGCTTGGCGGCGGCCGAGCAGCTGCGCAAGCGCGGCTACCAGGTCCATGTCTACGACCGCTACGACCGCATGGGCGGCCTGATGATCTACGGCATCCCCAACTTCAAGCTGGAGAAGGAGGTCGTGGAGCGGCGCTCGGCGCTGCTGGCCGAGGGCGGCGTGCACTACCACGCCAATACCGAGATCGGCCGCGACGTCACCCTGGAGGAACTGCGCGCGCGCCACAGCGCCGTGCTGATCGCCACCGGGGTGTATAAGGCGCGCGACATGCAGTGCCCGGGCGTCGGCCTGGACGGCATCTATCCGGCGCTGGACTACCTGACCGCCTCCAACCGCAAGGGCCTGGGCGACGACGTGCCGGAGCTCGACAACGGCACCCTGGACGCCAAGGGCAAGAAGGTCGTGGTCATCGGCGGCGGCGACACCGCCATGGACTGCGTGCGCACCGCGATCCGCCAGGGGGCGGCTGCGGTGACCTGCGTCTATCGCCGCGACCGGACCAACATGCCCGGTTCCCAGCGCGAGGTCGCCAACGCCGAGGAAGAGGGCGTGACCTTCGAGTGGCTTGCCGCCCCGGAGGCCTTTGTCGGCGATGCCACGGTCGACGGCGTGCGTTGCCAGCGCATCCATCTGGGCGTGCCCGACGCCACCGGCCGCCAGACCCCGCAGCCGATCGACGGCTCCAGCTTCACCATCGAGTGCGACATGGCGATCAAGGCGCTGGGCTTCGATCCGGAAGACCTGCCGGGGCTGTTCGGCGCCGAGGAGCTCAAGGTCTCGCGCTGGGGCACCGTGGCGATCGACTTCAGGACCATGATGACGAGCCTCGACGGGGTGTTCGCCGCCGGCGACATCGTGCGCGGCGCCTCGCTGGTGGTCTGGGCGGTGCGCGACGGCCGCGACGCCGCCGACCGCATCCACGACTACCTGACCGCCGAGGCCGAAACGGCCCTGTCGGCCGCCTGACCCATCCCGCAGACACCGTTTGCTGACCCGAGGAGGCCAGACATGTCGGACACGCCCACCCTGAACGGCGAGACCCCGAGCGGCGAGACTTTCGTGCGCGAGTGGCGGGAGAACGCGGCCAAGCTGCAGGCCGGCCATGCCTACGACCCGGCGCATGAGCACGAGTCCTGCGGCGTCGGCTTCGTCGCGGCGATCGACGGCCAGCCGCGGCGCGAGGTGGTCACCTCGGCGATCCAGGCGCTGAAGGCGGTCTGGCACCGCGGCGCGGTCGATGCCGACGGCAAGACCGGCGACGGGGCCGGCATCCATATCGAGATCCCGGCCGACTTCTTCCGCGAGGAGGTGGCCAATACCGGCCACAAGCTGCTCGACGAGCGGATCGGCGTCGGCATGGTGTTCCTGCCGCGCACCGACCTCGCCGCCCAGGAGCGCTGCCGGATCATCGTCGAGTCCGAGATCCTGAAGACCGGCTGCTTCATCTACGGCTGGCGCCAGGTGCCGGTCGACATCTCGGTCATCGGCGAGAAGGCGAACGCCACCCGTCCGGAGATCGAGCAGATCATGTTCTCCGCCCCGCTGGAGCATGACGCCGAGCAGGTCGAGCGCGACCTCTACATCATCCGCCGCCGCATCGAGAAGGCGGCGCTGGCCGAGCACATCACCGATTTCTACATCTGCTCGATGTCCTGCCGGTCGATCATCTACAAGGGCATGTTCCTGGCCGAGCAGGTCGACCAGTTCTATCCCGACCTGACCGACGAGCGGTTCGTGTCGAACTTCGCCGTCTATCACCAGCGCTATTCGACAAACACCTTCCCGACCTGGAAGCTGGCCCAGCCGTTCCGCGTGCTGGCCCATAACGGCGAGATCAACACGGTCAAGGGCAACGTCAACTGGATGGCGAGCCACGAGACCCGGATGGCGCACCCGACCTTCGGCGACCTGATCGAGGACATCAAGCCGGTGGTCCAGTCCGGCTCCTCCGACAGTGCCGCGCTGGACGCCACCTTCGAGCTGATGGTCCGCTCCGGCCGCGAACTGCCCATGGTGAAGAGCATGTGCATTCCGGAGGCCTGGACCGAGGAGGACGACCTGCCGCAGTCCTGGCGCGACCTCTACGCCTACGCCAACGCGGTGATGGAGCCGTGGGACGGCCCGGCGGCGATCGCCGCCTATGGCGGGCGCTGGGTGCTCGGCGGCATGGACCGCAACGGGCTTCGGCCGCTGCGCTATTCGGTCACCGATGACGGCCTGCTGATCGGCGGCTCGGAGACCGGGATGGTGCGCATCGACGAGGCCAAGCTCATCGAGAAGGGCCGGCTCGATCCGGGCGAGATGATCGCGGTCGATCTGGTCGAGGGCAAGCTCTACCACGATGCCGAGCTGAAGGACCTGCTGGCCACCAGCCGGCCGTTCGGCGCGTGGATCACCGAGAGCACCAAGATCGACAAGCTGATCCGCGCCGAGCACGAGGAGAAGCCGGCCTTCCAGCGCGACGCGCTGCGCCGCCGCCAGGTGGTTGCCGGCTGGACGCTGGAGGATATGGAGCTGCTGCTGCAGCCGATGGCCGAGGGCGGCAAGGAGGCCGTCGGCTCCATGGGCGACGACACGCCGCTCGCCGTGCTGTCCGACAAGTACCGCGGCCTGCACCACTTCTTCCGGCAGAACTTCAGCCAGGTCACCAACCCGCCGATCGACAGCCTGCGCGAGCGCCGGGTCATGACCCTGCGCACCCGCCTCGGCAACCTGGGCAACATCCTCGACGAGGACAGCGAGCAGTGCGACCACCTGCTGCTGGAAAGCCCGGTGCTGACCAATGCCGAGTTCCACGCCATGCGCGACTACATGGCGGAGACGGCGGCCGAGATCGACTGCACCTTCGATGCCGAGGGCGGCCCGCATGCGCTTGAGACGGCGCTGAACCGGATCCGCCAGGAGGCCGAGGACGCCGTGCGCGGCGGCTGCACCCACGTGATCCTGTCGGATATGGAGACCACGCCGAGCCGGGCCGGCATGCCGATGATCCTGGCGACGGGTGCCGTGCACAGCCATCTGGTCCGCCAGCAGCTGCGCACCTTCACCTCGATCAACGTGCGCTGCGGCGAGGTGCTGGACGTGCATTACTTCGCCGTGCTGATCGGCGTCGGCGGCACCACCATCAACCCGTATCTGGTGCAGGAGGCGATCGCCGACCGGCTGACGCGCGGTCTGTTCGGCGACCGGACGCTGGAGGACTGCCTCGCCAACTACAAGAAGGCGATCCAGGACGGCCTGCTGAAGGTCATGTCCAAGATGGGCATCTCGGTCCTGTCGTCCTATCGCGGCGGCTACAACTTCGAGGCGGTCGGCCTGTCCCGCTCCCTGGTGGAGCAGTATTTCCCGGGCATGTCCTCGCGGATCTCCGGCCTCGGCCTGAACGGCATCCAGGCCAAGGTCCTGGCGATGCACAAGAAGGCCTTCGACGAGAGCGTCGTGCCGCTGCCCGTAGGCGGGCTGTATCGCTACCGGCGCACCGGCGAGCGTCACGCCTTCAACGGCGACATGATGCATGCCCTGCAGCGCGCGGTGGAGACCGACAGCTACCATCTGTACAAGCGCTACGCGAACTCGGTCTATGAAGAGGCGCCGATCAACCTGCGCGATCTGCTCGGCTTCAAGCAGGTCAAGCAGACCGTGCCGCTCGACGAGGTCGAGTCGATCACCGACATCCGCAAGCGGCTGATCGCCCCGGGCATCTCGCTCGGCGCCCTGAGCCCGGAGGCGCACGAGACCCTGTCCATCGCCATGAACCGCATCGGCTCCAAGTCCGACAGCGGCGAGGGCGGCGAGGACCCGGCCCGGTTCCGGCCGCGTCCGAACGGCGACAACCCGAGTTCGGCGATCAAGCAGGTGGCCTCCGGCCGCTTCGGCGTGACCGCGGAGTACCTGAACAACTGCCGCGAGATCGAGATCAAGGTGGCCCAGGGCGCGAAGCCCGGCGAGGGCGGCCAGCTTCCAGGCATGAAGGTGAACAGCCTGATCGCCCGGCTGCGCCACTCCACCCCCGGCGTGACCCTGATCTCGCCGCCGCCGCACCACGACATCTACTCGATCGAGGATCTGGCCCAGCTCATCTACGACCTGAAGCAGATCAATCCGGAAGCCCGGGTCTGCGTGAAGCTGGTCGCCTCCACCGGCATCGGCACGATCGCCGCCGGCGTGGCCAAGGCCCATGCCGACACGATCCTGATCTCCGGCCATGGCGGCGGCACCGGCGCCAGCCCGCAGACCTCGATCAAGTATGCCGGTATCCCGTGGGAGATGGGGTTGTCGGAGGTCCACCAGGTGCTCACCCTGAACCGGCTGCGGCACAAAGTGACCCTGCGCACCGACGGCGGAATCAAGACCGGCCGCGACGTGGTGATCGCCGCCATGCTCGGCGCCGAGGAATTCGGCATCGGCACCGCCTCGCTGGTCGCCATGGGCTGCATCATGGTGCGCCAGTGCCACTCCAACACCTGCCCGGTGGGCGTGTGCACCCAGGACGAGGGGCTGCGCGCCAAGTTCGAGGGCACGCCGGAGAAGGTGGTGAACCTGTTCTCCTTCGTCGCCGAGGAGGTGCGCGAGATCCTGGCGAGCCTGGGCATGCGCCACCTGCGCGAGGTTGTCGGCCGCTCCGACCTGCTGGCCCAGGTCAGCCGGGGCGATCCGTCCCTGGACGATCTCGACCTGAACCCGATCCTGGTGCGCGCCGATACCGGTGGGCTGCCGGCCTACAACACGGTCGAGTTCCGCAACGAGGTGCCAGAGACCCTCGACGCCATCATGATCAAGGACGTGAAGCCGGCGATCGAGGGCGGCGAGAAGCTGCAGCTCACCTACAACATCGCCAATACCCAGCGCGCCATCGGCACCAAGTTGAGCTCGGTCCTGGTCCGCAAGTACGGCATGTCGGGCCTGCAGCCGGGCCACATCACCGTGCGCCTGCGCGGCACCGCCGGCCAGTCGCTCGGCGCCTTCGCGGTGCAGGGGCTGAAGCTGGAGGTGTTCGGCGACGCCAACGACTATGTGGGCAAGGGCCTGTCCGGCGGCATCATCTCGGTGCGGCCGATGACGGCGGCGTCCTTTACGCCGAACGAGAACACCATCATCGGCAACACCGTGCTGTACGGGGCGACGGCGGGCAAGCTGTTCGCCGCCGGCCAGGCCGGCGAGCGGTTCTGCGTGCGCAACTCGGGCGCCGATGCGGTGGTGGAGGGCTGCGGCTCGAACGGCTGCGAGTATATGACCGGCGGCACCGCGGTGATCCTCGGCGAGGTCGGCCACAACTTCGCGGCCGGCATGACCGGCGGAATGGCCTTCATCTACGACGCGGCGGGCAATTTCGAGCAGGTCGTGAACCCGGAGACGGTGGTCTACCAGCGGATCGAAACCGACTACTGGGAGATGCTGCTGCGCCGCATGGTGTCGGAGCATGTGCGCGAGACCCAGTCCCGCTTCGCCGAGCGGCTGCTGATCGACTGGCGCCACGAGCGCGACAATTTCTGGCAGGTGGTGCCCAAGGAAATGGTCAGCCGCCTGTCCCAGCCGATCAGCAACACCACCCGGGAGCGGCGGGCGTAAGCGGCCCGCCTCGCTCCTCTCTGTCCGTCATCCCGGTGGCTCCCCGGACTTGATCCGGGGGCCGATCGGGACCGAGCGGACACGTTCGCGGCATGGTCCTGACGCATGTCAGGATCAAGCCGCCGACGTCGGGACGGCTGTCTCGCGTCCCGCTATCGGACCAGGTGCGGGGTAGTCCAGGGTGACGATGAGAATGTGATTTGCCCGGCCACGGCTTGCGCCGCCTCACCCCCGCCCGCTACATCTGCGTGGCGGATCGAGCAGGAGGAATGAGATGCGGGTCGTTCTGGCCGATGACTACAGCGTGCACGCGCCGAGCGGCTTCATCAGCCGGGGCAACCGGGCGGCCAATCCCGAAGTGCCGGAGCGCGCGGCGATCCTGCGCCGGGCGGTGGAGGCCGGCTCCCACGCGGTGATCGCGCCGAAGGATTTCGGCCTCGCCCCGGTCCAGGCGGTCCATGCCGCCGACTATCTGGAGTTCCTGACCACGGCCTGGGACAAGTGGTCGGCCCTGCCGGACCACGCGCCGGAGATCCTGCCGAACGTGCATCCCGGCCGGAACATGGACATCCACCCGACCCATATCGTCGGGCTGGCCGGCCACTACCAGGCCGACACCGCCTGCCCGATCGGTCCCGGCACCTGGCGGGGGGCGCTGGCCTCGGCCCAGGTGGCGCTGACCGCGGCGGATGCGATGTGGCGCGACGGCAAGCCGACCTACGCGCTCTGCCGGCCGCCGGGACACCACGCCTATGGCGACCAGGCCGGTGGCTTCTGCTTCCTGAACAATTCGGCCATCGCCGCCCAGCACCTGCGCGACCAGGGTGCCGCCAGGGTGGCGATCCTCGACGTGGACGTGCACCACGGCAACGGCACCCAGGGCATCTTCTACCGCCGGGACGACGTGCTGACCGTGTCGATCCATGGCGACCCGCACGGCTACTACCCGTTCTTCACCGGCTATGCCGACGAGATCGGCGCCGGGCCGGGGCGCGGGGCGAACCTGAACCTGCCGCTGCCGCGCGGAACCGGGGACGCGGAGTACCTGGAGACCCTGGACAAGGCCATGGCGGCAATCGATGCCTTCGGCGCCGACGCCCTGGTGATCGCGCTGGGGCTCGACGCCTCGGAGAAGGATCCGCTCGCCTTCCTCGGCGTCACCACCGAGGGATTCCGGGCGATCGGCGACCGGCTGGGTCGCGGCAACCGGCCGACGGTGCTCGTGCAGGAGGGCGGCTACATCTCCGACATCCTGGGCGACAACCTGGCGGCGGTGCTGGCGGGGTTCGACGCGGCGCGGGGATAGGGAGGAGGGATACCCCCACCCATCTTCATTCACTCCCCGGATTTATTCCGGGGCAACGCCAGGGCTTGAACGGACGCTCGTGTGCGCCCCGACCCGCCCGGTGATCCCCGAGGGCTTGCCCCGGAATAAATCCGGGGAGTGTGAGAAGAGTAAAAGCCAGGACTACGAGATCGGCGCAGGCATGATCTCGCGCAGCAGCTTGCGGCGGATCTGGCCGATATAGTCCTCGTAGTCGGACGCCCGGATCACGAAAGCGCCGAAGCCGCCGATCAGGCTCTCCTCGAAATAGTCGCCGAGCCCCTTAACCTGGTTCTCGATGGCCACCGCGTTGATCGTGATCGCCCGGTCCAGCACCAGCGCGCGGGCGACGGACAGGGCCGCCCCCTGGTTGTTGTAGCCGTCGCCGGACAGGTCGATCACCCGGCGCGTGCCTTCGTAGCCGTTGGTGTCGAACATCCCGGCGGCAAACAGGATCGAGGAGGAGATCGACGTGGCGCCGGTGACCACTCGGCGCGGGGCGCGGCTGATCTCGTCGGCGAAGGCGCGGGCCTCGTCGCCACTGCGGATCACCGTCCAGGGGATCGAGATCTCGTGGCGCTCGGCGCTCGACCATTCGATCAGGGTGACGGCGATCGCGCCGAGCGGCCCGGCGGCGATCGCGTCGGCCAGCTCGGGATCCTCGAACGCCAGGGTGAGGCCCTGGAGCTGCAGATTGAACTCGGTGTAGTCGACGCTGGCCGAGCTGTCGACGGCGAGCACCAGTTCCAGGTCGACCGGCTCCGCCGCCCGGGCCGGTGCCGGGATGCCGGATGCCAGAAACGTCGCGGCGAGAAGACCGGCCGCCGCGAGCACCGTCAGGAAGGCTGCACGCATCGGCGCTACCACCGCTCGGAGGCGGCCGGCAGGGTGGCCAGCTCGGTCGCATGGGGGCGCCACGCGCGGGCTGTCTCCTGAGAGGTGGGCACGCTGGGCGCGCTGATGTTCATGGTGCGGATCTCGCGGATGAGCTTGCGGCGGATGGCGCGCGGATAGTCCCCGTAGTCGTTCGCCACCTCGACGAAGGCGGCGGTGCCGCCGATGACCCGGTCCTCGAAGTAGTAGTTCAGGGTGGGATGCTCGTTGACGATGGCCAGCCCGTTTATCGTCACCCCCTGGGCGACCACGCCCTTGCGGATCGTCTCCACCGGCGGTCCCTGGTTGTTGCGGCCGTCGCCGGACAGGTCGATCACCAGCCGGTCGGCCTCGAAAGGGTGGGAGAGCAGCAGGGAATTGGCGAAGCTGAGCGCGCCGGCGATGGACGTCGCGCCGGTAAGGATCTGCCGCTCCAGGCCGTCGATCCGGTCGGCCAGGTCCAGCGCCCCGGCGGCGCCGTCGACAACCGTCCAGGGGATGTCGATCGCCTGGTCCGCATGGCCGGCCCACTCGACGACGGTGACGGCGATGCGCTTGAACGGGCCGCTCTCGATCGCCTTGATCACCTCCGGATCGCGGAAGGCCTGCGCCATGCCGCCGCGCTGAAGCGCGAATTCCGACTCGTCGACGCTGGCGGAACTGTCCACCGCCAGCACCAGGGCCAGGTCGACCGGGGTCTGCGCGCGGACGTCGGGAGCGGCCAGGAGCAGGGCCACGCCACACAGCAGCGATGCCCAAAGTGTCGGCCCCCACGGTGCCGCGGCGGTCGGTTGGAGGCGGCGTGCGGGCCATGGCGGGGCGGCGGATGCGCTCATGCGGAAAGAGTTGCATCCGATTGTGGCCAAATCCAGTGTCGCAAGGTCGGCACCACCTCTTGACCGCTCACAAACTCGTGGCACACTTCATTGGTACACGAATGAAATTCCACAGGGATGGATCGGGGGTGCCGTGAGCCGATATCTGCGTCCGCGCGATCTGGACGAGGCGTTGCGCACGCTTGCGGACGGCGGCTGGACGGTGCTCGCCGGCGGGACCGACCACTATCCGGCCCGGGTCACCCACGACACCGGCGAGGACATCCTGGACGTCACCGCGCTCGATGCCCTGCAGGGGATCGGGCGGACCGGCGCCGGACTGCGGATCGGCGCGGCGGCGACCTGGCGGTCGGTGATCGACGCCGAGTTGCCGGCGGCCTGCGACGGGCTGAAGGCGGCGGCGCGGGAGATCGGTGGCGCGCAGATCCAGAACCGTGGCACGGTCGGCGGCAATCTCTGCAACGCCTCGCCCGCTGCCGACGGGGTGCCCGCGTTGCTGTCGCTGGACGCGGAGGTGGAGCTGGTCTCGGCCGGCGGAACCCGCCGGCTGCCGCTCGACCGTTTTGTCCTCGGCAACCGCAAGACGGCGCTCGAGCCGGGCGAACTGCTGGCGGCGGTGCACCTCCCCGAGGCGGCCCTCGACGGGGCCGGCCGGTTCCTGAAGCTCGGCGCGCGGCGCTATCTGGTGATTTCCATCGTCATGGTCGCCGGCACCATGCGTCTGGCCGCCGACGGCACCATCGCCGGCACGCGGCTGGCGGTCGGCGCCTGCACCGCGGCTGCTCTGCGTCTCGGCGCGCTGGAGACCGCGTTGGTCGGACTGTCGCCGAAAGAGGCGGCGGATCGGCTCGACGACGGTCACCTCGCCGCCCTGGCGCCGATCGCCGATGTACGGGGCGATGCGCCCTACCGGATGGACACCGCCCGGACTCTGGTGCGGCGCTGTCTGGCCGATCTTGCGGAGGCGGCATGACCGCGACCCTGACCTTCACCGTCAACGGCAGCGAGTGCCGCGTCGATGTCGCCCCCCAGCGCCGCCTGTCCAGGGTGCTGCGCGAGGATCTCGGGCTGACCGGCACCAAGGTCGGCTGCGACGCCGGCGATTGCGGCGCCTGTACCGTTCTGTTGGACGGTGCGCAGGTCTGCGCCTGCCTCGTCCCCGCCGGCCAGGCCGAGGGGGGGGAGGTCGTCACCGTGGAGGGGCTGGCCGACCGGGACGGCACCCATTCCGCCCTGCAGCGTGCCTTTGCCCGGCACGGGGCCGCCCAGTGCGGGATCTGCACGCCCGGCATGCTGATGGCCGCCCACGATCTGCTGCGCCGAAACCCGCAGCCGGGCCGGGCGGCGGTGGAGGACGCGCTCGGTGGGGTGCTGTGCCGCTGTACCGGCTATCTGAAGATCGTCGAGGCGGTGCTGGATGTCGCCTCCAACGCGCCCGATACCGAGGCGCCGGCGCCCGGCACGGCGGTGGGCGCCCGGGTCGCCCGGCTGGACGGGGTCGGCAAGCTCGACGGACGCGACCTCTATGGCGACGACACCACGCCGGCGGATGCCCTGTGGCTGCGGGTGCTGCGCTCGCCCCATGCGCTGGCGGATTTCGCTTTCGGCGATGTCGACGCCTGGGCCGCCGCGGTGCCGGGCGTCGTCGCGGTGCTGACCGCGCGGGACGTGCCGGGGCATAACAGTTTCGGCATCTATCCGACCCTCAAGGACCAGCCTGTCTTCGCCGAAGGTTTCGTGCGGTACCGCGGCGAGGCGGTGGCGGCCGTCATCGTCGAGACCCGGGCGGCGTTCGAGGCGTTGGACCTCTCCGGCTTTCCGGTCGACTGGTCGCCCCGCGAGGCGGTGGTCGGCGTCGAGGCGGCGCTGAAGGAGGGGGCGCTGCGACTGCATGAGGCCTCGCCGGGCAACGTGCTGATCCGCGGTCGGGTGGCCTCCGGCGATGTCGACGCCGCGATGGCCGGGGCCGATGCGGTCGTCGAGGCTGCGATGCAGACCGGTTTCGTCGAGCACTCCTATATCGAGCCCGAAGCGGGCTGGGCGCGGCGGGCCGGCGACCGGGTCGAGCTGCGGGTGACCACCCAGACCCCCTATATGGACCGCGACGAGGTCGCCCATGTGCTCGGCATCGCCCAGGAGGCGGTGCGGGTGACGCCTTCGGTTGTTGGGGGCGGCTTCGGCGGCAAGCTCGACCAGTCGATCCAGCTCCCGCTCGCCGTGGCCACCTGGAAGCTCGGCCGGCCGGTCGCGACGCTCTACCATCGCCCGGAGAGCTTCGCCGCCACCACCAAGCGCCACCCGGCGCGCATGACCGCGAGCCTCGGCGTGACCCGCGACGGGGCGATCACCGGCTTTCGCTTTCACGGCGATTTCGACACCGGCGCCTACGCGTCCTGGGGGCCGACCGTTGCAGGCCGCGTGCCGGTCCACGCCCCCGGGCCTTATCGGGTGGGGGCGGTGCTGGCGTCCAGTGCCGCGGTCTATACGGACGGGCCGCCGGCGGGCGCCTTCCGCGGCTTCGGTGTGCCTCAGGCGGCGATCATCGGCGAGCGGCTGATGGACGAGGCGGCGGGCCGCATCGGCATGGACCCGCTGGAGTTCCGGCTGCTGAACGCCCTGCGCGCCGGCGACCCGACGGCGACCGGACAGGTCATCGAAGCCTCGGTCGGGCTGGCGGCCTGCATCGAGGCGCTGAAACCCGCCTGGGCGCGTTACGGCGAGCAGGTGGCGGCCCACAATGCGAAGGCCGGCCGCACCCGCCTCGGCGCCGGGATCGGCTGCATGTGGTATGGCTGCGGCAACACCTCCATGTCGAACCCGTCGATCATGCGTCTGGCGCTGAAGCCGGACGGGCGGCTGACCCTGTTCAACGGCGCCGTCGATATCGGCCAGGGCAGCTACACGATC
Organism: Thalassobaculum litoreum DSM 18839; assembly: GCF_900102465.1. Taxonomy (GTDB): domain Bacteria; phylum Pseudomonadota; class Alphaproteobacteria; order Thalassobaculales; family Thalassobaculaceae; genus Thalassobaculum; species Thalassobaculum litoreum. The sequence goes on from NZ_FNBW01000014.1 coordinate 69,658, forward strand.
ATGGCTCAGATCGCCGCCGACGCGCTCGGTGCGCCGTTGAGCCTGGTCGATCAGGTCTGGGGCGATACCGATCTGACCCCCGACGCCGGCAAGACCTCCGCCTCGCGCCAGACCTTCGTGTCGGGCCGGGCCTCGGAACTGGCGGGGCGCGACCTGCGGGCGCGGATCCTGCGGCTGGCCAATGCCGGCGAGGATGCGGAGCTGACCTTCGACGGCGGCCGGATCGTCGTGCGCGATGCCGCCGGTCTGCGGGATCTCGACCTCTCGGTCCTGCCGGTGGATGGCGACGGGCACCTGCTGGTGGGCGAGGGCACCTTCGATCCGCCGACCGCCCCGCTCGACGCCGACGGCCAGGGGACTCCCTACGCCACCTACGCCTTCGCCGCGCAGATCGCGCTCGTGGAGGTCGACCCGGAGCTCGGCACCACCAAGGTCCTGCACATGACCGCAGCCCACGATGTCGGCTGGGCGGTGAACCCGACCCTGGTGGAGGGGCAGATTCATGGCGGCATCGCCCAGGGTCTCGGCCTGGCGCTGATGGAGGAATACGTGCCGGGTCGCACGGAGAACCTGCACGACTATCTGATCCCCACGGTCGGCGACATGCCGCAGATCGACTGCATTCTGATCGAGGATCCGGAGCCGCTCGGCCCGTTCGGCGCCAAGGGCATCGGCGAGCCGGCCCTGGTGCCGACCGCGCCCGCCATTCTCGCCGGCATCCGCCAGGCGGTCGGCGTGTGCCCGGACAAGGTGCCGGTCCTGCCGCACCGCCTGCGCGCGGCGATCCGTGCGGCTCAGACGCGGGAGGCGGCGGAATGAGTGCCGAAACGCTCCCCGAGGGCATCGTGCGCTGCGACGCCTGTCCGGTGCTGTGCCGCATCCGCGAGGGCAAGTCGGGGGCCTGCGACCGCTACGCGAACGTGGCGGGAGACCTGGTCCGGCTCGACCCGCTGGTGGTGACCGAACAGGTGGCCGAGCGCGACGGCACGGTGGTGCCGTTCCTGGAGAGCGCCCCCGACTGGGACGGCAGGATCGTGGCCGAGCCGCCGGTCTTCGTCACCGGCATCGGCTCCGGCACCACCTATCCCGACTACAAGCCGGCCCCGTTCATCGTCGGCGCGGAATGGGACGGGGTGGATACCGTCACCGTCGTGACCGAGGGAATCTTCAGCTATTGCGGCGTGAAGGTGAAGATCGACACCGATCGCCATCTCGGCCCGGAACAGGCCCAGGTGCTGGCCGACGGCGAGCCGGTCGGCCATGTCACCACGGCGGAATACGGCAGCCAGATGCTGTCGCTGGGCGGGGTGCGCCACCTGACCGGCGGCAGCAAGAAGGAGGGCACGGCTACCTGTGCCGCGATGCTGGCCCTGTGCAACGGCGAGGCGGTGGAGCTGCAGATCGACGGCGGCAGCCGGGTCACGGTTCAGGCCGGCAAGCCGCCGATCGTCGACGGCGAGCAGGAGGCGCGGATGCGGGTCGGCTGCGGCTCGGCCACCATCGGCATCTTCGCGCCCCAATGGCTCGGCCATGCCGACGAGGTCATCGTCGTGGACGACCACATCACCGGCGTGCTCAGCGAGCATCAGGCCGGCAAGTTCCTCGACATGAAGCCCGGCGGCATCCGGGTGCGCGGCCGCAAGTCGACGCCCGGCCGCTACTTCCAGGTGGCGGAGCCGGGCTCCGGCTGGGGCGGCACCGACGTCACCGATCCGCTGGACATCATCGACCGGGTCGACCCCAAGACCGCCTGGCCGGGCGAGCGGGTGCTGATGGTCTCCACCACCGGCGAGGACAGTGCCTATTTCGAGTTGGATGACGGGCTGAATTTCGTCGCCAAACCAATGCCCAAGCCGCTGGAGGCGGTGGTCGACCGCATCGGCGAGAACTGCGAGCCGGCCCTGTGCACCGTGCTGTTCATGGGCGGCGCCGGCGGCAGCCTGCGGGCCGGAGTGACCGAGAATCCGGTGCGCCTGACCCGCTCGGTCCAGTCGACGATCACCCGCGTCACCTGCGGCGGCGCGCCGGTCTATGTCTGGCCCGGCGGCGGCATCACCCTGATGGTCGACGTCACGCGACTGCCCAGGGGCGCGTTCGGCTATGTGCCGACCCCGGCGCTGGTCGCCCCCATCGAGTTCACCCTGCCGCGCTGGGCCTACGAGGAGTTGGGCGGCTATACGGATGCCATCCGACCCCTGGCCGAGGTGCTGGAGAGCCGGCCGGACCTGCGCCGCGAGCGACAGGCGCCGGACAACCCGTGGCCCTACCTGCCCCAGGGGTCCGCGTCGCCTCGCGCCTGAGGCCGGCCATGCAGGCCGTCCGGCTTCACGATGGCCGCGTGCACCTGCAGGACGGGCCGATCGACCTGATCCTGAAGGCGGAAGGCCCCGACCGCGCCGCGGCTGAGACGGCGGCGATCGACGCGTTCGACGGGTTGCTGACGGAACTGGTCGGAGAGCTGCCGATCCTGCGCCGCCCCATCGTCGATCCGCCTACGGCCGTGTCCGGCCCCGTTGCCCGCCGCATGGTCGCCGCCGTCGCCCCCTGGCCCGACCGGTTCGTCACGCCGATGGCGGCGGTCGCCGGCGCGGTCGCCGATCACATCCTGGCGTGCATGCTCGAAGCCGCTCCCGATCTGTCCCGCGCCTGGGTCAATGACGGCGGCGACATCGCCTTCCACCTGGCGCCGGAGCAGAGCTTCGATGTCGGGCTGGTGGCGGATCTGCAGGCGCCTGCCCTGGCGGGCACGGCGACGCTGCGCCACACGGACCCGGTGCGCGGCGTGGCGACCAGCGGGCGGGGCGGGCGCTCCTTCTCCTTCGGCATCGCCGATGCGGTCACGGTCCTGGCCCGGGATGCGGCCAGCGCGGATGTGGCGGCGACACTGATCGGCAACGCGGTCGACCTGCCCGGCCATCCCGCAATCCGCCGCGGCCCGGCCTCGGCGGAGGATCCGGACAGCGATCTCGGCGACCGGCCGGTGGTGCTCGACGTCGGCGCGCTCGCCCCCGGGGAGATCGATGCGGCCCTGGATGCGGGATTGCTCGCATACGAGACGATTACGAAAAGCATGCCCGTAAATGCCGTGGTACTATTTTTGGCAGGACGGTGGCGCATCGCCGGGGAAACCGTGCCGGCGGCCCGCGTCAGATGGTCCGACGGTACGTAGGAAAGCTCCGGCCGGGAACGTCGCCGCGCGAACAGATGCGACGACCGGGGGGAAATGGATGAACCATGGAATCGAGCCGTCGACGGCCGGACAGATCCGCAAGCTGTTCCAGCTGGAAGAGAGCGGCCCCGCCGCCGAGGGAGAGAAGCTGGCGCGGTCGGCCATCGACGACTTCTACCGCATGGCCACCGGCCACGAGGACATCGCCCCACTGTTCGAGGGTTCCGACCTCGACCGGTTGAAGCAGGCGCAGCTGCGGCACTGGACTGCCCTGTTCGCCGCGCGATCCGAGCGCGACCTGGACGCGGTGCTCGCCACCTCCGAACGGATCGGCCGTGTCCATGTGGAGCGGCGGATCGATACCTCGACCTACCTGGCCGGCTACGAGAAGCTGACCGAGGACCTGATCGTCGGCGTGGTGAAGAGCGTCAGGAAGGGCGACCGACAGGAGCACGAGATCCGTGCGATCCTGCGTCGATGCTTCGCCGATATCGCCGCCAGCATAGCCTCGTTCGGCTCGACCTCGAACGAGATCGACTCCACTGGCCGGCTGATGGCCATGTCGGACAGTCTTGAGCGCGAGATGTCGACCACCCTGTCCGAGGTGCGGCACCAGGTTCAGACCCTGAGCCAGGTGGCGGGTCAGCTCGAGAACATCGCCGGCGACGTCACCTCGGCGGCCGGCACCGTCGGCGCGAGCGCACAGAATACCCGCGATGGCGTGAACATCGTCGCCAGCGCCGCCCAGGAACTGGAGGCCTCGAGCCAGCAGATCTCGGACCAGACCACCGGCGCGGCCCAGAAGGCGGAATCCACCCTCTCCGATATCGAGGAGGCCAAGCGCGCCATGGCGGCGCTGACCGAGAGCGCGGCGGCGATCGGCGACGTGACGGAACTGGTCCGCAGCATCGCCAAGCAGACCCGCCTGCTGGCGCTGAACGCCACCATCGAGGCGGCTCGGGCCGGGGACGCCGGCAAGGGCTTCGCCGTGGTCGCGGGCGAGGTGAAATCGCTCGCCGCGGAGACCGAGAACGCGATCGCGTCGGTCACCGAACGCACCCAGCAGATCTCGGCCTCGACCGACTCGGTCAACCTGGCGCTCGGCAGCATCGTGACCGGGGTGGAGGAGCTGTCCGAACGGGCCGGTTCGGTCTCCAGCTCGGCCGACGAACAGCGCGCCGCCATCGCCGAGATCGCCCGCAGCGCCGAACGCGCCTCCCTGGAGACCGGACAGGTCGCCGACCAGATCGGGGCGGTCCAGGACACGGCCAAGGTGTCCCTGCGGGCGGCGGACCGGCTGGCGGAGATCGCCGGGCGGCTCGGACGGGATGTCGGCGACCTGCAGCGCCGCATAACCACCATGCTGCGCTCCTCGGGGGTCGGCGACCGGCGCCAGGGCGACCGGGTGGCCGTCGGCATTCCAGGCACCTTGTCCATGGGGACCGCCTCGCTGAAGGGCCACACCGTCGATCTGTCGTTCTCCGGCGGTCTGTTCTTCCCGGGCCTCGACGAGGAGGCGACCGGGCAGGAGGGCACGGTGGAGGTCGACGGGATCGGGACCTTGCGCGCCCGGGTCGTCGGCAGCAGCCCGCTGGGTACCCATCTGCAGTTCCTGGCGCCGACCGATACCGAGATCGCCGGGGTACGGCGGGTCATCGAGGCGACCAAGACCCATGATGCGCCGCTGGTGACGCTGTGCCGGGATGCCGCGGACAAGCTGTCCGGCATCCTGTCCTCGGCTCTGTCCTCCGGCCGGCTCGATATGGAGGATCTGTTCGACGACGACTACGTGCCGATCCAGGGGACCGACCCGGTGCAGTACTCCACCCGGTTCCTCGCCCTCACCGACGAGCAGTTCCCTGTCGTCCAGGAGGCGGTGGTGGCGAAGAACTCCGCCATCGTGTTCTGCGCCGCCGTCGACCGGAACGCCTACCTTCCGACCCACAACACCGCCTTCTCCAAGCCGCAGAAGCCGGGGGAGACGGTCTGGAACACCGCCAACAGCCGCAACCGACGGATCTTCGACGACCGGGCCGGCCTGCTCGCCGCCCGCAATACCGACGAGCACAAGATCCAGAGCTATGTCCGCGACATGGGCGGCGGCAACAAGCAGGTGCTCAAGGAGATCGACTGCCCGATCCGGGTGGCCGACCGGATCTGGGGTAACCTGCGGCTGGCCTACCGGAACTGACCGGCCGGAGAACGCTGCCCGGGGAGAGCCGCCCGGGGAGTGCCGCCCAGGAAGCACCGCCCAAGTCGGATTTTCGACCGTATTTGATGCAGGTCAATGTCGGCTGACCGCACCTCCGCCAAGCTTCCGTCGTCCGAAATCGGACAAGGGAACCCGCCACGGAGGTGACTATGGTCGAAGGTGTTCCATCCCATGCAGACTGGTGGCCGCAGGTCATGGACCCGCTGCGGCGGTTCGGCAACCGCGTCGCCGAATTCTTCAGCCCGCCCTCCGATGCGACGGCGTCGAGTGCCGCCTACGTCATCGAGATCGAGCTGCCGGGCGTGCGCGAGGCGGACATCCATGTGGAGGTCCATGGCGACCAGATGACGGTCAGCGGCGAAAAGCGGTCCTCGCGCGACGAGAAGACGGACAGCTACATCTTTTCCGAGCGCACCTACGGCGCGTTCCGGCGGACCTTCCGTTTCCCGCCGGACGTGGACGAGACCGGAATCGAGGCGCATAGCGAAGACGGCATCCTGCGCATCACCCTGCCGAAGAAGGCGGAGACCGCCCAGGGCAAGCGTCGCATCGAGATCCAGCGCGCGCCCAAGGGCGTCACCGGCGATCCGCGGCCGAATTTCGAATAGGGACTTACCGGTTGGCCCGTGGGGGGCTGGGCAGGCGGATCGGCGCCGGACGGATGCGTGTCCGGCCGCCGATCCGCCACGCCGGCCTCGCAGGTCGGTGCCCCTGGGTCCCGGCCTCGCCCCGGGCGGACCCGGGGTCGATCCGGGATAACGGTTGCGGGATACATTCAAGAAAACATCGTCATCCCGGCGAGCTCCGGGCCTGACCCGGAGGTCGGCCGGGACCCAGGCTGACGCCCTCCGGGTCCCGGGCAGTCCCCGGGGCGAGCCCGGGGTCTCCCGGGATGACGATCGGAGGAGCGCGGAGGCTCAATCCTTCGGCTGGATCACATGCCCCTGGGCGAGTCGCCCGCCATCGGCGTAGATCACCTGCCCGGTCACATACGAGCTGTCGTCGCTCGCCAGGAACAGGGCGACGCCGGCCATTTCGTCCGGCTCCGACGCCCGGCGCATGGGGGTGCGCATCTCGACCCGGCGCATCGCCTCGTTGTCGGTGAGGATGCCGGCGCGGAACAGGTCGGTGGCCACGCTGCCCGGCCCGATGGCGTTCACCCGGATGCCGTAATCCGCCAGATCCATCGCCATGGTCTTGGTGAGCTGCGCCACCCCGCCCTTGGACGCGTTGTAGGCGGCGAGCCCCGTCGGGGCGATCACCGAGTTGACCGAGGCGGTGTTGACGATCCGGCCCTGGATGCCGCGATCCACCATCCGCCGCGCCGCCTCCTGGCCGGTCAGGAACACGCCCTTAAGGTTGACCGCGATCACCCGGTCGAAGGTTTCGTCGTCCAGCTCCAGGAACGGGTGATTGTGGATCACCCCGGCATTGGCGACGGCGATGTCCAGGCTGCCATAGGCCTCGATCGTGCGGTCCATCAGCGACGCGACCTGGGCGCGGTCGGACACGTCGCAGGCGATGAAGCGGGCCTCGCCGCCGGCCTGCTTGATCGCCTCGACCGAGGTATCGCCGGCCATGGGGTCGGCGTCCGACACCACGACCTTGGCCCCTTCCAGGGCGAACCGCTTGGCGATGGCCGCACCGATTCCCCGCGCCGCGCCGGTGACGACGGCAACTTTTCCTTCCAGACGCATGTCCTATCCCTCTTGTTCTACCCTTTGCGGGCGTATCCGATGGTTTGCAGCGACGTGGCGATCTCTTCGAGGATCGCCGGGTCGTCGATGGTGGCGGGGGTGGCGAAGCTCTCGCCGTCGGCGATCTTCTGCATGGTGGCGCGCAGGATCTTGCCCGATCGGGTCTTCGGCAGACGCAGGACCACGGTCGCCTGTTTGAAGGCGGCCACCGGCCCGATGCGGTCGCGCACCATCGCCACCACTTCCTTCACGATTTCCTCATGCGGCCGGTTCACCCCGTCCTTCAGCACCAGGAAGCCGAGCGGCACCTGGCCCTTCACCTCGTCGGCGACGCCGATCACGGCGCATTCGGCCACGTCCTGGTGGCTGGCCAGCACCTCCTCCATGCCGCCGGTGGAGAGGCGGTGGCCGGCGACGTTGATGATGTCGTCGGTGCGCGACATGACATGGAGATAGCCGTCCGCGTCGACGATCCCGGCATCGCCGGTCTGGTAGTAGCCGGGGAACTCCGCCATGTAGCTCTCGATGAACCGGTCGTCGTTGTTCCACAGGGTCGGCAGGGCGGCCGGGGCCATCGGCAGCTTGATCGCCAGCGAGCCGATCTCGCCCGGCGGCATCTCCTCGCCCTCCGGCGACAGCGCATGGACCTCGTAGCCCGGCACCGCGCGGGTGGGCGAGCCCGGCTTGAACGGCAGCAGCTCGATGCCGAGGCAGTTCGACGCGATCGGCGAGCCGGTCTCGGTCTGCCACCAATTGTCGATCACCGGCACCTTCAGGTGGTCCTCGGCCCATTTCAGGGTGTCCGGGTCGCAGCGCTCGCCGGCCAGGAACTGGGCGCGGTAGTGGGACAGGTCGTATTTCTCCAGCAGCTTGCCCTGGGGATCCTCCTTCTTGATCGCGCGCAGGGCGGTCGGGGCGGTGAACATCGCCTTGACCTTGTGCTGCTCGATCACCCGCCAGAAGGCGCCGGCATCCGGCGTGCCGATGGGCTTGCCCTCGTACAGGATCGTGGTGCAGCCGTGGAACAGCGGCGCGTAGACGATGTAGGAGTGCCCCACCACCCAGCCCACGTCGGAGGCGGCCCAGTACACGTCGCCGGTGTCCATGCCGTAGATGTTGGGCATCGACCATTTCAGGGTAACCAGGTGCCCGCCGGTGGCGCGCACCACACCCTTCGGCTTCCCGGTCGTGCCGGAGGTGTAGAGGATGTAGACGGGATCCTCCGCCTTCACCGGCACGCATTTGGCCGGCTCCGCCTGGGCGACCGCGTCTTCCCACAGCCAGTCGCGGCCCATGACCAGGGTGGCCTCCTCCTGGGGGCGCTGCTTGATGATGCAGGCGTTGGGCTTGTGCTCGGCCAGCTCGATGGCCCGGTCCAGCAGCGGCTTGTAGTGCACCACCCGCTGGCCCTCCAGGCCGCAGGAGGCGGCGACGATGACCTTCGGCTTGGCGTCGTCGATCCGGGTGGCGAGCTCCTTGGAGGCGAAACCGCCGAACACCACCGAATGGATGGCGCCGATCCGGCTGCAGGCCAGCATGGCGACGACCGCTTCGGGGATCATCGGCATGTAGAGGATCACCCGGTCCCCGTAGCGCACGCCCAAGCCCGCCAGGGCGCCGGCGAAGGCTGCCGTGCGCTCCTTTAGCTGGGCGTAGGTGATGGTCTCCACGGTGTTGGTAACGGGACTGTCGTAGATGATCGCCGGCTGGCTGCCGCGGCCTTCGTCCACGTGGCGGTCGACGGCGTTGTAGCAGGTGTTGGTCGTGCCGCCGACGAACCACCGGTAGAACGGCGGGTTGCTGTCGTCGAGAACGGTGTCCCAGCGCTTGGTCCAGACCACGTCCTCGGCGGCGCGCGCCCAGAACGCCTGCGGATCTGACTGCCAGGACGTATAGACGTCGTCGAATTGGCCCATCGTCGCGCTCTCCCTTGTCGCCGGATCCGTGATCGGTCCGTGTCTTCGTTCTTCGGTGAACTCTATGCGGGAGGCAGCGGTCTTGTTAAGCGCCCGCTTCGTCGCGGGGCCCGATGGTGACGCGCCGGCATGCCGTCCGGACATCCACTCCGATGGGGGCGACTAACAAGCTTCAAGGGGTTGGAGATTTCATCGTCCATGTAAGAAAATCTATTTAATATCATAAAGTTAGCTTTGCCTAATTTTTGACTTCGGGTCCGGGCGGGGCTATATACGGGCTTCCTTAAGGGGGTGCCCGGGCACCCCATCCACAGACCGGCGGAAACCGGAATGATCTCGACCCTTGCCCTTGCTGTCGGCGTCTCCGCGGATGCGTTCACCGTGTCGATCGGGAACGGCGCGAGGCAGGACCGTCACCGCACGGTCGACATGCTGCTGATCGCCTTCCTCTTCGCCGCGGCGGAGACGGTGGCGCTGCTGCTCGGCTGGTCGCTGGGGCATGCCGCCAATGCCTATGTGGCGGCGGTCGATCATTGGATCGCGTTCGGGATTCTCGGCGGCGTCGGCGCGAAGATGATCTGGGAGAGCCTGGTCGCGAACCCCGACAGCGGACCGGCGGTGATCTGGCCGACCCTGGCGCTGACCGCCATCGGCACCAGCGTCGATACCTTCGCCGTCGGCGCCGTGCTGGCGCTGATGGAGGATGCCCTGGTGCCGACCGCGCTCGCCATCGCCGCCGTCACCTTCGTGATGGCGTGCCTCGGGATGCTGCTCGGCCGCGCGGCAGGCACCGCGCTGGGCCGGCCCGCCGGGGCGATCGGCGGAGTCATCCTGATCGCCATCGGCAGCGTGATTCTGGTTCAGCATCTCGGGGTGTGGGCATAGAATTCGTTCTCGGCTAGGGTCTCCGCGACCACCGGAGAGCGATGACGATGACTGCAACCGCCCCTTCTGATCCCGCCCAGGCCAACCCCGCCCAGGCCAATCCTTACGAGACCGATCTGGACCGGAACGCGGCCAATTTTGTGCCGCTGTCCCCACTCAGCTTCCTGGCGCGCACCGCCGCGACCTTCCCGGACCGGCTGGCGGTCGCCCATGGCAAGCGCCGCTATACCTGGGCGCAGACGGCCGAGCGTTGCCGCCGGCTGGCCTCCGCCCTTGCTGCCCGCGGCGTCGGCAGGAACGACACCGTCGCGGCCATGCTGACCAACACACCGGAAGGGGTGGAAGCGGCCCATGGCGTGCCGATGGCCGGCGGCGTGCTGAACATGCTGAACACGCGCCTGGATGCGGCCACCATCGCCTTCATCCTCGATCACGGCGAGGCCAAGGTCCTGCTGACCGACACCGAGTTCGCGCCGGTGATCAGGGAAGCGCTGACCCTGACCGACCGCGAGCTGCTTGTGGTCGATGTCGACGACAGCGAGGGGCCGGGCGGCGAGAAGCTCGGCGAGACGGATTACGAATCGTTCCTGACGACCGGCGACCCGGCGTTCGAGGGCCTGCGGCCGAGCGACGAGTGGGACGCCATCGCTCTGAACTACACCTCGGGCACGACCGGCGACCCCAAGGGCGTGGTCTACCACCACCGGGGCGCCTATCTGAACGCGCTGGGCAACATCATGGTCTGGGGCATGAAGATGCATCCAGTCTATCTGTGGACCCTGCCGATGTTCCACTGCAACGGCTGGTGCTTCCCCTGGACCATCACCGTGCAGGCCGGCACCCATGTCTGCCTGCGCAAGGTCGAGGCCGCGGCGATCTACAAGGCCGTCGCCGAGGAGGGAGTGACCCATCTCTGCGGCGCGCCGATCGTCATGTCGATGCTGCTGAACGCCGATGAGCAGACCAAGCAGTCGTTTCCGCAATCGGTGCAGATGATGACCGCCGCGTCGCCGCCGCCGGCTCCGGTCCTGGCGGGGATGCAGAACCTGGGCATCGATGTCACCCATGTCTACGGCCTGACCGAGGTCTACGGCCCGGCGGTGGTCTGCGCCTGGCATGACGAGTGGTCGATCAAGCCGGTCGACGAGCAGGCGGCGCTGAAGTCGCGCCAGGGCGTGCGCTATCCCTCGCTGGAAGGCCTGTACATCGCCGATGCCGAGACCCTGGACCCCGTCCCCGCCGATGGCGAGACCATGGGCGAGGTCATGATGCGCGGCAACGTGGTGATGAAGGGCTACCTGAAGAACCCGTCGGCCACTGACAAGGCGTTCCAGGGTGGCTGGTTCCGCACCGGCGACCTCGGCGTGATGCACGAGGACGGCTATATCGAGCTCAAGGACCGCTCCAAGGACGTCATCATCTCCGGCGGCGAGAACATCTCGACCATCGAGGTGGAGGGCGTGCTGTACAGGCACCCGGCGGTGATGGACGTGGCGGTGGTCGCCCGTCCCGACGAGAAATGGGGCGAGACGCCCTGCGCCTTCGTCACCCTGCGCCCCGGTAAGGAGGCGACGGAGGCCCAACTGATCGCCTTCGCCCGCGAGAACATGGCGCATTTCAAGGCGCCGAAGACGGTGGTGTTCGGCGAACTGCCGAAGACCTCCACCGGCAAGGTGCAGAAATTCGTCCTGCGGGAGCGGGCGCGGAACCTTTAGGCGCCTTTCTTCTCCATCCCCTCATCGTCATCCCGAGGATCCGGGCCCCGCTATCCCTTCATCACCTCGGCGGCCAGCGCCTTTATCTCGGCCGCCGCGGTGCCGCGCTTCTGGTACTCGGTCACCCCCTTGCCCTCCAGCAGGGACGCCGCCAGGGCCACCCGGTTGCCGATCTGCGCCTTCGCTACCTTGGCGCCCATCTCGCCGATCTTCACGGTCATCGCCTCGGTCAGCGAGGCGCGGGGCGGCACCCGGTTCAGCACCAGCAGGGCGTCGGTCTTCTCCGCCTTCGCCAGGTCCAGGGTCGCCTGGGTCGCCCAGAAATCCATCGGGCTCGGTTGCAGCGGCACCAGCACCAGATCCGCCACCCGCACGGCGATCTTGGCCTCGGTCTCGGCATGCGGCGGGCTGTCGACCACCACCACGTCGTGGTCGCGGGCCAGCTTCTCGACCTCGTTGGCGGTGCGCCAGCCGGTGATCCGGTGCACCGACAGGCCGCCCTTGCCCCTGCCGTTGGACGGGGCGGGCAGGCCCAGCTCGGCGCGCATCTCCCACCAGGAGGAGAGCGATGCCTGCGGATCGATATCGACGACGGCGACGGTCTTGCCGGTCTCGGCGATCGCCACGGCGAGATGCGCGGCCAGGGTGGTCTTGCCGGCGCCGCCCTTCTGCTGGGCGACGGTGAGGATGCGTGCCATTCAGGCCCTCCCTCCTCTAAAGATTGTCGGACCAGTGTAGCGGTTCGACGGTTATGCTGCACCGCAAAACGGTACCGCGACTTGACGTTACCGCCATCCTGGGGCACCAGCGCCGCCATGTCCGTTCCGATCCGCCCGATCGCCGACCCCTCCGCCCGCGCCGATGCGGCAAAGATCCTGCGCGCCGGCGGCCTCGTCGCCTTCGCCACCGAGACGGTCTACGGCCTCGGCGCCGACGCGACCGACGAGACGGCGGTGGCCCGGATCTTCGCCGCCAAGGGCCGGCCGCGCTTCAATCCGCTGATCAGCCATGTGCCGGATGTGGAGACCGCCTTCGCGCTGGGTCAGGCGACGGCGGCGGCCCGCACGGTGGCCGAGGCGTTCTGGCCCGGCCCGCTGACCCTGGTGCTGCGCCGGACCGAGGACTGCCCGATCGCCTGGCTGACCTCCGCCGGGCTGGACACGGTGGCGATCCGGGTGCCCGGCAGCGCCGATGCCCGCGCCCTGCTGGCCGAGGCCGGCCGTCCGGTCGCCGCCCCCAGCGCCAACCGCTCGGGCCGGGTCAGCCCGACCATCGCGGCCCATGTGGCGGCGGAAGGCTTCGAGGGCCTGGACCTTATCCTGGACGGCGGCGCCTGCGCGGTCGGACTGGAGAGCACGGTGCTGGACGTGAGCGGCGACCGGCCGCGACTGCTGCGCCCCGGGTCGGTGACCCGCGAACAGATCGAGGCGCTGGTCGGTTCGATCGAGCTGGCCGGCCATGGCGACGCGATCACCGCGCCCGGCATGCTGGCCAGCCACTACGCTCCGGCCGCCCCGGTGCGGCTGAATGCCACTACCCTGCGGGACGGGGAGGTCGGGCTGGATTTCGCCGGGCAACTGGGGGCGGCGACGGATCTCAGCGCCTCCGGCGATCCGGTGGAGGCGGCGGCCAACCTGTTCGCGCTGCTGCGGGCGCTGGACCGGCCGGGGATAGCGGCCATCGCGGTCGCGCCGGTGCCGGAAGCAGGGCTCGGGGCCGCGATCAACGACCGCCTGAGGCGCGCCGCCGCCCCGCGCGGTTGATACCGCTCGGCAGTCAAAGATTTCGCGGCCTCCGCTCGTGTGGAGGATGTGTGGGCCTCGGAATAAATCCGGGGGTGTGGATGAGCGCCCGCTGATCCTGACATCCGTCAGGATGACGGGGAAAGCGGCGGCCGTGCGGTCACCCTGCGTGTCTTCCACGAGCCCCCGCCGCAGACCCGCCGCCTGAGGCCAAATTTCCGCCCCTATGAATGGACCAATCGCGGACGCATCTTGTCGTGCGCGGATGGAGCCGTATGATCGGGTTATCCACACGCCATTTCCCTCACGTTGAGGAGACTGCCCATGGCCGCGCCCGCCGCCGCCACACGTAACGACGTCACCGAAGCCCTGGAGCGCATCAAGACCATCGTCGGGCCGAAAGGCTGGACCGACGATGCCGACGCCATGGCGCCGCATCTGGCCGACTGGCGCGGGCTGTACGGCGGCTCGGCGCGGATGGTGGTGAAGCCGGCGACGACCGAGGAGGTGGCCGGCGTGGTTGCGGTCTGCGCCGAGGCCGGCATTCCCATCGTGCCCCAGGGCGGCAACACGTCCCTGTGCGGCGGCTCGACTCCGGACGAGGGCGGCGAGGAGATCATCCTGTCGCTGGCGCGCATGAACAAGGTGCGGGCGGTCGATCCGGACAACTACACCATGACCGTGGAGGCCGGCTGTATTCTGGAGAGCCTGCAGCAGACCGCCTCCGACGCCGACCGCTACTTCCCGCTGTCGCTGGCGGCCGAGGGCAGCGCGATGATCGGCGGCAATCTCTCGACCAATGCCGGCGGCACCAACGTGCTGAAATACGGCAACGCCCGCGAGCTGGTGCTGGGCCTCGAGGTGGTGCTGCCGGACGGGCGGATCTGGAACGGGTTGCGGGGCCTGCGCAAGGACAATACCGGCTACGACCTGAAGCAGCTCTTCCTCGGCGCGGAGGGCACGCTCGGCATCATCACCGCCGCCGTGCTGAAGATCTTCCCCAAGCCGACCGATATCCGCAGCGCCTTCTGCGCGGTGCCGGACGTGGCCGCCGCAGTCACCCTGCTCGGCCGGGCGCGGGCCGAGAGCGGCGACGCCGTGGAGACCTTCGAGCTGATGCCGCGGCTGGTGATCGATCTGGTGCTGAAGCACATGCCGGACTGCGAGGACCCGCTGGCCGAGCGCTACGAGTTCTACGTCCTGCTGGAGCTGGTCTCCACCGCCTCCGGCGAGAGCGGGCTGTCGGAGCGTCTGGAGGCGATCCTGGAGGGCGCGTTCGAGGCCGGGTTGGTGCTCGACGCCGCCATCGCCCAGAACGAGGCCCAGCGCCAGGAGTTCTGGAAGCTGCGCGAGAACGCCTCGGAGAGCCAGAAGATCGAGGGCGCGTCGATCAAGCACGACGTCTCCGTTCCGGTCTCGCGCATCGCCGAGTTCTACGATGCCGCCTGGAAGAAGGTGGCGGAGATCGACCCGACCGTACGCCTGGTCGGCTTCGGCCATGTGGGCGACGGCAACCTGCACTACAACCTGCAGGTCCCCGAGGGCGGCGACGGCAAGGCCTTCCTGGCCCGCTGGGACGAGTTCAACCGGGCGGTCCACGACACGGTGGTGGAGATGGGCGGCTCGATCAGCGCCGAACACGGCATCGGCCGGCTGAAGCGCGGGGAACTCGCCCATTACAAGGACGCCGTCTCCCTGGACCTGATGCGGTCGATCAAGGCGACCCTGGACCCGGCGGGCATCTTCAACCCGGGCAAGGTGCTCTGACGCCGGTTTCGGCGGCATTTTTCGGGCACTGATTTGCCGTAGGCGACAGATTTGTCGCACTCGGGTTTGGCGCGGGGCGAGACCGCCTATATAAAGCGCGCGATTTCCCGAGGATCGTGATCGGCGGCAGCAGCCAGGACCGCCGGCACGGGAGGAAGAGGACGCACGCCATGAGCCCTTACGCCGCCCCCCTGCGCGACATGCGCTTCGTGCTGAACGACGTGGTCGGTCTCGGCCGCATCACGGCCCTGCCCGGGCTCGACGGCACCGACCCCGACCTCGTCTCCCAGATCCTGGAGGAAGGCGGCAAGCTGGCCGGCGACGTCCTCGCCCCGCTGAACTCGGTCGGCGACAAGTATCCCCCGACGCTGGAAAACGGCGTGGTGCGCACGCCCAACGGATTCCCGGACGCCTACCGCCAGTTCGCCGAGGGCGGCTGGAACGGCGCCCCCTTCGAGGAGGAATACGGCGGCATGGGCCTGCCCTGGCTGGTCTCCACCGCCCTGCAGGAGATGTGGCAGGGCGCCAACCTCGCCTTCGGCCTGTGCCCGCTGCTCACCCAGGCGGCGATCGACGCTCTGCGCGAGGTCGGCTCCGACGAGCAGAAGGCGCTGTATCTGCCCAAGCTGGTGTCCGGCGAGTGGACCGGCACCATGAACCTGACCGAGCCCCAGGCCGGGACCGATCTGGGCGCCATCCGCACCAAGGCGGAGAAGCAGGACGACGGCAGCTACCGCCTGCGCGGCCAGAAGATCTACATCACCTGGGGCGATCACGACTGCACCGCCAACATCATCCATCTGGTGCTGGCCCGCTCGCCCGACGGCGTTGCCGGCACCAAGGGCCTGTCGCTCTATATCGTGCCGAAGTTCATCCCCGACGCCGACGGCAATCCGGGGACGCGCAACGACGTGCGTCCGGTCGGTCTGGAGCACAAGCTGGGCATCCATGCGAGCCCGACCTGCGTGATGGCGTATGGCGAGGACGAGGGCGCGGTCGGCTGGCTGGTCGGCGAGGAAAACCGCGGCATCGAGTACATGTTCATCATGATGAACAACGCACGGCTCGCCGTCGGCCTGCAGGGCGTGGCGATCGCCGAGCGGGCCTATCAGCAGGCCGTCGACTATGCCCGCAACCGGGTGCAGGGTCGGGCGATTTCCGGCTTCAGCGGCGGCGTGACGATCATCAACCACCCGGATGTGCGCCGGATGCTGATGACCATGAAGGCGCAGATCGAGGCGATGCGCGGGCTGGTCTACGACACGGCCGCCGCCATCGACACCGCCGACCGGCATGGCGACAAGGACATCGCCGCCGCCGCCCAGCGCCGGGTCGACCTGCTGATCCCGGTGGCCAAGGCCTGGTGCACGGATACCGCGGTGGAGATCTGCTCCACCAACATCCAGGTGCATGGCGGCATGGGCTTCATCGAGGAGACGGGTGCGGCCCAGCACCACCGCGACGCCCGCATCCTGCCGATCTACGAGGGCGCGAACGGCGTCCAGGCGCTCGATCTGGTCGGCCGCAAGGTCGCCCGCGACGGCGGAGCGGCCATGGGCGAACTGCTGGCCGATATCGATATGACCCTGTCCGAACTGTCCGAGCACGCGGCGGGCGACACGACCCTGCACGCCATGCATCGCCACCTGTCGACCGGCCGCAAGGCGCTGGCCGAGGCGACCGACTGGGTGGTGGCGACCATGCCGGGCGACCCGGCGGCGGCGGCCTCTCCCTCGGCGGTGTTCCTGAAGCTGTTCGGCCTGGTGGCCGGCGGCTGGCTGATGGCCCGTTCCGGGCTGGCGGCTCGGCGTCTGCTCTCGGAAGGCGGCGATGTCGACGCGCGGTATCTGGAGGCGAAGCTGGTCACGGTGCGGCACTACGCCGACCATGTGCTGGCCCAGGCGCCGTCGCTGCTGGACACGATCACCGCCGGCGGCGAGACGGTGATGGCCCTGGCGGAAGACCAGTTCTAGGCGGGAGCGGGTTTCCCTGGGCTCCCCTTACTTCCCAAATGCACTCCCCGGACTGAATCCGGGGAGTGCGATGAGATAGAAGGGGCCGCTCCTACTTCACCACCCCTTCCAGCGGGTTCAGGCGGAAGCCGAAATCGTTCGGGTTGCCCGAGAACGACCCCAGGATCGGCGGGTCGCCGCGGCCGCGGTTGCGGTCGTCGATGGCGAACATCTCGCGGATGCCGCTGCGCGTCATGTCGCGCAGGGTCGGGTCGTCGAGCGACTCGATTTTCGGGCCGCTCACCTTGGTGCCGCCGATCGCCTCGCCGCGGGTGCAGAAGGCGAGGAACAGGTTGGTGCGGTCGGTATAGCGGGCGGCGGGCACGTCCGACGACCGGGCCTCGGACTCGCACACCTCCGCCGTCGACAGGGATTCCACCGGATCGAACAGGGCGATGATGCGGAAGTTCGGGTGGGTCGCCGCCCCCACATCCGACGTGAAGGTCGTCGGCATGCCGAAGACGGCGCCGCTCGCCGCCTCGGCCATGACCGAGGCCACGGCGTCATGGTTTCCGAGCGCGCCCGGCGGGTTGGCGGCGCGCAGATAGACCGGGCTCTCGCCGCCGGCATAGCGCAGGAACGCCCGGCGCCCCTCGGAATCCGTCGGCTGGATGGTGTTCTGCGCCGTTATGCAGCCGGCGAGCGCCAGGGCCGCTATTCCCAACAGACCGACCCGTCGACCGATTTTCCGCATGTTCCTGTTCCTCCTCGTCAGACCTTCTATGTGCGTATCCGATCCAACGACGGCAAGGCTACGTCCCGTCGGCCGGTCCGGCCATCCGCATGCTTCAACCTTTGCGATGGCTCGGTTAAGGTCGCGCCGGGAGGAACCCGATGAGCAGTGCAATGCCGACAATCTCCGCCGCCGACATCCTGGACTTCTGGTTCACCGAGTGTTCCGAGGAGGACTGGTTCAAGAAGAGCGACGCCTTCGATGCCACCCTGCGCGACCGATTCGGGACCGCCCATGAAGCGGCCGCCCAGGGGCAGCTTGACGGCTGGGCCGAGACGGCGGACGGCCGGCTCGCCCTGATCCTTCTGCTCGACCAGATGTCGCGCAACCTGTTCCGCGGCTCGGCCCGCGCCTTCGCCCAGGATCCCGCCGCCCTCGCACTGGCCCGCCGCGCCATCGCCGAGGGCGATCACGTGGGGACGACGCGCGAGCGGCGCCTGTTCCTCTATCTGCCCTTCGAGCATAGCGAGAACCCGGCGGATCAGGCCCTGTGCCTGGCGCTGTTCGTCGCCCTGGGGGACGATGGCCTGACCGACTATGCCGACCGCCACAAGGTGATCGTCGACCGGTTCGGCCGCTTTCCCCATCGCAACGAGGTGCTGGGCCGCGAGAGCACGCTCGCGGAACGCGCCTTCCTGCAGGAACCCAATTCATCGTTCTGACCCGATACGCGCTGAAAGATCACGCCCCGACAGAAGGACGCCAACCCGTGAGCACCAAGCCCGATCTCCTCGTCATCTCCCCCTGGTACGACGTCGCCATGGAGGAACTGGACGACCATTTCACCGTCCACAAGCTCTGGGAGGCCAAGGACAAGGCGGCCATGCTCGCCTCCCTCGCCGACAGCTGCGTGGCGATCGCCGGAGCGACCGCCTGCGGCGCCGACATCATGGACGCCCTGCCCAGGACCAAGGTGATCGCCCATCACGGCGTCGGCTATGACGGGGTCGACGTGAAGGCGGCGACCGAGCGCGGCATCAAGGTCTCCAACACCCCCGACGTGCTGAGCGACGAGGTGGCGGATTTCGCCCTCGGCCTGCTGCTGGCGACCTGCCGCAAGATCCCCCATGCCGACCGTTACGTGCGCGCCGGCAAATGGGAGAGCGAGGGCAACATGGCCTTCACCCAGCGCGTCCACGGCCGCAAGGTCGGCATCCTCGGACTGGGCCGCATCGGCATCGAGATCGCCCGGCGCTGCGAAGGCTTCAAGATGGACATCGCCTACCACACCCGCAGCCAGAAGGACGTGCCGTACACCTATTACGGCGACCTGCCGTCCATGGCGCGGGATGTGGATTTCCTCATCGCCATCGTGCCGGGCGGGGCGTCGACCAGGCACATGATCAACCGCGAGGTGCTGGACGCGCTGGGTCCCGACGGGGTGCTGGTGAACGTGGCCCGCGGCTCGGTGGTGGACGAGGCGGCGCTGATCGAGGCGCTGCGCGACGGCCGGCTCGGCGCGGCCGGCCTCGACGTGTTCGACCAGGAGCCCAAGGTGCCCCAGGCGCTGAAGGACATGACGGAGACCGTCGTCCTGCAGCCGCACCAGGCCAGCGCCACCCACGACACCCGCCTGGCGATGGGGCGGCTGGTGATGGAGAACGCGCTGGCGGGCCTCGCCGGCAAGCCGCTGATCACGCCGGTGAACTGAGGCAGGGCTGTCCGGCCGGCCGTCGCAGGACGGCCGGCCGTCACCACGCTCGCGCCGAGACCTCCCGGTTTTTCGCATACACCACGGACCGATTTCCCGGGACAGGGCCGCCGACATAGTGTGTGAATGCTGTCTGAAAGTCTGCTAAGTCTAGGCTCTCGGCGGAAAAATCATGATGTGATCCAGCGGCGATGAAGTTCAAACACAAGATCATGGCTGCGTTGCTGGCAGCCGGCATCCTGCCGATGATCGTGATTTCCCTGTTGGACCTCTCCCGCATGTACACCATGGCCGAAGACGCGGCCCGTGCGGAAATCGCCTCCGTCGTCGACCTGAAACAGGAGATGGTCGAGACCTATTTCGGAACACTTCTGAGCATTGCCCGAACGCTCGCGATCAATCCGGTGGTCACCGACGCGACGCGGGCCTTTACCGCCGCCGTCGACGAACTGGACGCCTCGCAAGACGTCGCCGTGGACCCCGAGAGCCTGGAGGCGCGCTATCGCTATCAGCAGGAAAACACCACGGGGGCAACGCCGGACGATCTGGCCCGCTGGATGAAGATCGACCCGGTGTCGGAGAAGCTTCAACACCTTTACATTTCGGACAACCCCCAGGAAATCGGTGAGAAACACCGCCTCATGAGGGCTGGCGACGGCAGTCGATACTCAAGCCTGCATGAGGCCTATCACCCGTACTTTAAGGCATATCTGGAAGAGTTCGCGTTCTACGATATCTTTCTGTTCGAGCCTGACGCGGGCCGTATCGTCTACTCGGTCTTCAAGGAGCTCGATTACGGCACGTCCTTCGTTGACGGCCCTTACAGCGGCTCGGCATTCGGACGGGCCGTTCAACAGATCATTCGCGACCAGTCGGACGACCTCGTCTTCGTCGATTTCGAACCCTACGAGCCCTCCTACAATCAGGATGCGTCGTTCCTGCTGGCGCCCCTTAAGGACAAGGGCGAGCTGATCGGCATCATCGCTTTCCAGATGCCGGTCGACCGGATCAACGCGATCGTCAACAAGGACATCGCCGGCTTCGAGACCGCCGAAACCTTCCTGATCGGGTCGAACGGACAACTGCGTTCCGTCCCGGAGACCGCCGACGATCTTGCCATTGGCACGGCCCTGTCCAGCGAGGTCGTCACCCGGGCCCTCGGCGGTACGCAAGGGCGCATCGCGGCGACGGATCACAAGGGTGTACCGGTCATCGCCGGGTTCGAGCGGGTCAGTCTTCCCGGGCTCGACTGGAAGATCATCCTCTCCGTGACGGAAGAAGAGGCGATGGCGGATGCCAATGCCTCGATCCGCAACGCCCTCGTCACCCTTGGCGTGTTCAGCCTGCTCATCCTGGCATGCGGCTATGGGTTGGGGGTGGTTCTCCTGCGGCCTATTCAGGCCCTCGGCCGGGATTTTCACGAAAGCGTCGTCGGCGCGATGACCGCCCTGCATCGAGCGTCGAGACAGTCCACGATCGCCGCGGAATCGATGGTCGCAACGGCCGACTCGACCAGCCGCCAGGGCTCTGTCGTGAAGGAAAACTCGGTTGCCGCGGCGGAGAACGTCTCCGTCGTCGCCGTCGCGATGGATCAGATGGCGTCCTCGATCCAGGAGATCGTCAAAGGGGTGACCAAGACCTCGGGTCTCACGGATGACGCGTCCGACAGGGCCAATGCGGCGACGTCCTCGCTGCAGAACCTGGAAACCGCAACGAAGCGCATCACCGGCGTGGTCACCCTGATCAAGGACATCGCCAACAAGACGAACCTGCTGGCCCTGAACGCCTCCATCGAGGCGGCCCGGGCGGGAGATGCCGGGCGCGGATTTTCCGTCGTCGCCGAAGAGGTCAGAAAACTCGCGGCCCAGACCACCGCTTCCACCGAGGAAATCGGCTCGGAAGTCGACAGCGTGACCAAGGCCGTGCGGGAGAACGTCGCCGCCATCCGGGCCATCACCGAGGCCATCGAGCTCGTCCGCGAACAGGCGACGGCCATGTCCACCGCCGCCGAGGAACAGGGTGCGGTGACGACGGACAT
The DNA here is from genome assembly GCF_900102465.1 of Thalassobaculum litoreum DSM 18839. Lineage (GTDB taxonomy): Bacteria > Pseudomonadota > Alphaproteobacteria > Thalassobaculales > Thalassobaculaceae > Thalassobaculum > Thalassobaculum litoreum. Next base: position 91,195 of record NZ_FNBW01000014.1, read on the forward strand.
CACCGGCAACATGGCGGACACGGCCCAGCGCGTCTCCGCCGTCGATCAGACCATCGGCGGTGTCGAGTCGGCCTCGGCCGAGGCGGCCGTGGCGGCGAGAGACGTGATGCAGCAGATGCAGAGCGTGGACGAGGCCGAACGGAAAGTGACGCAGGCGGTCGACGCTTTCCTGAAGAAGTTCAAGGATATTTAGTCCGAACAGCCTTTGCGAGGCGGCCGGATTCGGTATCTCAATACCCTGCCGACACCGTCGCCGGCCTGCCGTCCAGCGTCGCCAGCAGCGCGTCCAGCAGACCGCTGGCGCCGAAGCGGAAGTTGCTTGGCTCGGCCCGCCCGTTGATCGCATCCGCCAGCCGCAGATAGGCGGCCGCCTGTTCGGTGGTGCGCACGCCGCCGGCGACCTTCACGCCGACCGGGCGGCCCGCCGCCGCTGCGACATCCAGCAGCACATGGGCGGCCTCCAGCGTGGCGGAAATCGCCACCTTGCCGGTGGAGGTCTTCAGGAAATCCGCCCCCGCGTCCACCGCCAGCGCCGCCGCCTCTCGGATCGCGGACGGGGTCAGCAGGCGCCCGGTCTCCAGGATCACCTTCAGGGTCGCCTCGCCGGTCATCAGCCGGGCCATGTCGAGCACCGCCCGGGCCTCCGCGACCCGGCCGGTCAGCAGGGCGGTATAGGGCAGCACCACGTCGATCTCGTCGGCGCCGTCGGCGATGGCCGGCAGGATCTCGTCGCGTACCTGCTCCACATTGTCGCGGCCGTGCGGGAAGTTGACCACGGTGCAGACCGTCACGCCGCTTCCCTCCAGCCGGTCGCGGCAGAGCGGCACGAAGCGCGGCCACACGCAGACGGCGGCGACCGGGCCTGCGGGGGTGACCGCGCGGCGGCAGAGTGTCTCGATGGCCGCGTCGTCGTCGCCGTCGTTCAGCGAGGTCAGGTCGAGGCAGGCGATCGCCCGGCGGGCGGTCTCGGCCAGGGCATCGGTGGAGGTGTCAGAGGTCATCGGCGGCGATCCCGGCGAAGGCGGTGAGCAGGCGGGCGAGGTCCATGGCCATACCGGCCCCGGTGGTCATGACGTCGGCATGGTCCAGCGCGGCGCCGGCGCCCATCCCGGCGGCCAGGTTTGTGATGGTCGAGATCCCGGCCACCTTCACCCCCATATGCCGCAGCGCGATGCATTCCGGCACGGTGGACATCCCGACCGCATCGGCGCCCAGGGTCCGGAAGGCGCGGATCTCCGCCGGGGTCTCGAAGCTCGGGCCCGGGTACCAGAAGTAGACGCCTTCCGCGAGGTCGAGTCCGATTCCCTCGGCGGCGGCGGCCAGATGGCCGCGCAGGCCCGGATCGTAGGCGGTGGTCATATCGATGAACCGGGCACCCAGCGCATCCAGGTTCGGTCCGGTCAGCGGGTTCTGGCCGGACCAGTTGATGTGGTCGGCGATCGCCATCAGCCGGCCGGGTCCGACCTCCTCGCGCAGGGAGCCAGCGGCGTTGGTCAGCACCACCGCATTGCAGCCGAGCCGGACGAGCGTGCGCACGGGACGCACCACGTCGGCCATCGGGTGCCCTTCATAGGCATGGGCCCGGCCGCGCAGCATGGCGACCGGCACACCGCCGAGCGAGCCCAGCCGCAGCCGTCCGGCATGGCTGTCCACGGCGGGCTTCGGAAAGCCGGGAATATCGGCATAGGAAATGTCGACCGGGTCCGTGATCGCCTCGGCGCAGGCATCCAGCCCGGAGCCGAGCACAATACCGAGAAGCGGCCGGAACCCGGGGGCGGCAGCCTGGATGGCCGCGACGGCGGCGTCTATACGGTCGATTTCGGTCATGACAGGGCGATCCGATAAATGACGCCGGGATAGAGCGGGCCGCAGGGCCGCTGGACGATGTCGCTGCCGCAGAGCTCGCCGCCCAGGCTTTCGGAGATCCGGCGGCTGCGGTGGTTCTCCTCGGCCGCGACATAGAGCACGTCCGCCTCCCTCAGGACGTCGCGGACATAGCCGATCAGGCCGACGATTGCCTCCCGTCCGTAGCCCTGGCCCTGGGCATCTGCACGGATCCAGATGCCGAGGTCGGGTCGCTGGTGCTTGCGATAGTGAATGCCCCCCATGCCGAGAAACCGCGTCGACGCCTTTTCCCGGATCGGCACCGCCACCTCGCGCCCCTCTGCCGCCAGGACCAGCCATTTGCGGCCGAGCTCGCGGATCTCGTCCACGGACTGCGCCGGATTGAAGGTCATGTACTCGCAGATCTCCGGCGTGACGGCGTCGAAGATGTCCCGCGCGTCGTCCGCGCGATAGGCGCGCAGGCGCAGCCGCTCGGTCTCGATCTCCAGGGACGACAGGTCCATGGCCCGCCTCACCGTTCCTTCACATAGGGCACGCCGATCGCCCGGGGGGCGATGGCCTTGCCGATGAAGCCCGCGAGCAGGATCACCGTCAAGGCATAGGGCAGGGCCTGGATCAGCGCCACCGGCGCCCGGCCGATGCCGGGGATCTCCACGCCTTGGAGCCTTGTGGCGACGGCGTCGAGGAAGCCGAACAGCAGGCAGGCCATCAGGGCCGGAACCGGCCGCCACTTGCCGAAGATCAGGGCGGCCAGCGCGATGTAGCCCTTGCCCGCCGTCATGTCGCGCACAAAGGCGGCGGACTGGGCGGTGGAGAGATAGGCGCCGGCGATCCCGCACAGCGCCCCGGTGAACAGCAGCGCCCGGTAGCGCAGGAAGGTCACCGAGATGCCGGCGGTGTCGACCGCGCTCGGGCTCTCGCCGACGGCGCGCAGGCGCAGGCCGAACCGGGTGCGGTACACCACCCACCAGTTGAACGGGACGGAGAGCAGAGCGACATAGACCAGGATGTTGTGGCCGCTGATCACCTCGGCATAGAGCTGGCCGATCACCGGGACCTCGCGGACCGCGGTGGCGAAGGGCCAGACCAGGGCGCGGAACCGGCCGTCGGAGGCCAGCGGCGGCGTCTGCCCGCCCTGGGAGAACCAGGCGATGCCGAGCACAATGGTCAGCCCGGCCACCAGCACGTTGATCGCCACGCCGCTGACCACCTGGTCGCCGCGATGGGTGATGCAGGCGAAGCCGTGCAGCATGGCGAGCGCCGTCGACACCGCCATGGCGGCGAGCAGTCCGAGCCAGGCATTGCCGGTGACATAGGCGGTGGCGGCGGCGGCAAAGGCGCCGGCCAGCATCTTGCCTTCCAGCCCGATATCCACCACCCCGGAGCGCTCGCTGAACAGCCCGGCCATGGCGCACAGGATCAGCGGCGCGGCAACCCGGATGGTGGCATCCAGGGTCAGGATCGACAGCAGCCAGAGATCGGCGAGGTCGGTCATTGCGCCGCCTCCCGCCGGGCCGTCCAGGCCCGCCACAGCTTCAGCGCCGTCGGGTGCAGCATGAAGGCGAGCGCGCCGGAGAACAGGATCACCAGGCCCTGGATCACAACGACCAGATCCCGGGTGATGGTCTGGAATTCGAAATCGAGCTCGGTGCCGCCCTGATACAGGGCGCCGAACAGCAGGCTGGCCAGCACGATCCCGACCGGGTGGCTGCGGCCCATCAGGGCGACGGCGATGCCGGTGAAGCCGTAGCCGGCGGTGAAGTTCAGCAGCAGCCGGTGATGCACGCCCAGGATCTCGTTCAGCCCGACGAAGCCGGCCAGCGCGCCGGAGATCACCATGGAGACGACGATCACCCGCTTGGGGTCGATGCCGGCATAGACGGCCGCCTTCTCGTTATGGCCGACCGTGCGGATCGCGTAGCCCCAGCGGGTGCGCCAGATCAGCAGCCAGACGAAGATGCAGGCCAGCCCGGCCCAGACGATCGACAGGTTCAGCGGCGCGGGTGTGACGTCGATGCCGAAGCCGGCGAGGATGTCGTGCATGAAGGGCAGCCAGGCGCTCTCCGCCATCTCCCGGCTCTGCGGCGACATCTGACCCGGCTCTATCACCACGTTCACCATCAGGTGCACCATCAGGGCGGCGGCCAGGAAGTTGAACATGATGGTGGTGATGACGATGTGGCTGCCACGATGGGCCTGCAGCCAGGCCGGAATGAACGCCCAGGCCGCCCCGAACACGCCGCCGGCCAGCCCCGCGAGCGGGATCAGCAGCCAGCCGGGCAGGGCGGTGTCCAGCGACAGGGCGACGACGCCCACGCCCAGCCCGCCGATATAGGCCTGGCCCTCGCCGCCGATGTTGAACAGCCCGGCATGGTGGGCGACCGCCACGGCCAGTCCGGTGAAGATCAGGTTGGTGGTGTAGTACAGCGTGTAGCCGAGCGAGCCGGGATAGCCGAAGGCGCCCGCCACCAGCACGTCCAGCGCCTCCAGCGGGTTCTCGCCCACCAGCAGCACGATCAGGCCGGCGACCAGGAAGGCCATCAGGATATTCAGCGCCGGCAGGACGCCGATATCGATCCAGGCGGGCAGCTCCCGGCTCATGCAGGTCCTCAGAGTTCGTCGGTGGTGGTGCCGAAGCCCGGCTCGAACATGCGCCGGTACAGCCGCTCGGCATAGGTATCGGTCATCCCGGCGATGTAGTCGCAGACCTGCCGCCGGATCGGGTCGCTGTCCAGCAGGTCGTCGCGCGCGCCCTCCGGGATCATGGTCGGGTCCAGCACCAGCTCGTCGAACAGGCTGTTCACCACCAGATGCCCCTTGCGGCGGAGCTGGCGGACCGAGGCGCTGTTGATCACCGTCTGGTAGACGAAAGTCTTCAGGAACCGCACCAGATCCTTCACCGGCCCGGCGAAGTCCACCGTGTGGCGCAGCAGCGGATGTTCGAATTCCGGGCGCTCGAACACGGTGACGTGGGTGACCAGCACGTTGACCAGGGCGGAGATCGCCTGTTTGCGATCGTAGCTGGAACGCGAGAACAGGGCATCGGCCAGGGCGTCGCGGTCGAGGCCGAGGCCCTCCGTCTTCAGCCCCTCGAAATCCGGCAGGTCGGTGGCGGCGGCGGCATAGGCCTCGAAGGTGTCGCGGCGGATCAGCCCGCGGGCGATGGCGTCCTCCAGGTCGTGGACCCCGTAGGCGATGTCGTCGGCGCATTCCATCAGCGCGCAGTCCATGGTGCGGTAGATCGGCCGCCCGGTCGTGTCCAGCGCCGGCAGGGTGTCGCGGTCGGCGTTGGAGAACGGCGCCAGCGCCCAGTCGACGATGTCCTGCTCGCTGTCCAGGTAGCATTTCGGCGGCCGGTCGTCGGCATCCTTGCCGAGCGTGGCGAAGGCGGCGGAGCAGGCGGAGTAGGAGGCCGGGTATTTCAGCACCGCCAGGTTCAGCCGCCGCGTCGGGTTCAGGCCGATGCCCGGACGCCGGTACTTCTCCAGCCGGTTCAGCACGCGCAGGGTCTGGCCGTTGCCCTCGAAGCCGCCGCTGCCGGCCATGCAGGCGTTGAGGGTCTCCTCGCCGCTATGGCCGTAGGGCGGGTGGCCGAGGTCGTGGGCGTGGCAGGAGGCGGTCATCAGCGAGGCCGAGGGCAGCCAGGCCTTCACCGTCTCCGGCACCGACGGATCGGCGCGGATCTTCAGCAGCAGCCCTTCGCCGATCTGGCCGCATTCGATGCTGTGGGTCAGACGGGTACGGTGGAAATCGCCCTCGCCGGTGGCCATGACCTGGGTCTTGCCCTGCAGCCGGCGGAAGGCCGCGGAATGGATCACCCGTCCCTTGTCATGGTCGTAGGCGTCGCGCACATCGGCCGAGCGCGGCGGCTCCGGATGGCGGCGCTCGGTGAGGGCCGCAAGATCGTCCTTCATGCCGGATCTCCCTGGGTACGACCTTGCGCGCGGATTTCGGACAGGGGCACGTTGGCCATCATCAGGCCGAGCGTGCGGTCGTCGGCCTCGTCGGCCGGCAGCTCGCCGACCAGGGCGCCGCCGCACATCACCAGGATGCGGTCGCTCAGTCCCATGATCTCGTCCAGCTCGACCGAGACCAGCAGGATGGCGGCGCCGGCATCGCGCATGGCGACGAGCTGGCGGTGGATGAACTCGATGGCGCCGATATCGACGCCGCGGGTCGGCTGGCCGACCAGCAGGATCTTCGGATCGCCGTCCAGCTCGCGGGCCAGGACCAGCTTCTGCTGGTTGCCGCCGGAGAACAGGGAGGATTTCAGCGACGGGTCCGGCGGGCGGACGTCGAAGCCCTCCATCTTCGCCCGGCAGGCCTCCTCGATCGCGCCTGGATCGGTCAGCACGCCCGCGTTGTAGCGGTCGTCCGTGTGGTGGCCGAGGATCGCGCTCTCCTTGGCGTCGAAATCCATCACCATGCCCATGGCGTGGCGGTCCTCCGGTACATGGCCGACTCCGGCTGCCCGCACCGCCGCCCCGTTGGATGGACGGTCGGGCGCGATCTCAAGATCGCCGAGCCGCACGGTGCCCGTCGTGGGGGCCCGCAGCCCGGCCAGCACCTCCAGCAGCTCGCTCTGGCCGTTGCCGGACACCCCGGCCAGGCCGACGATCTCGCCGGCCCGCACGGTGAAGGAGACGTCGTGCAGCCGGGTCACTCCGGCGCTGTCGACCACGCCGAGACCGGCGACCGAGAGCAGCGGCGCCCCGGGACTGGCGGGACCCTTGTCGACCCGGAACAGCACCTTGCGGCCGACCATCAGCTCGGCCAGTTCCCCGCGCGAGGTCTCCGCGGTCGGCCGGTGGGCGACCATCTCGCCGCGGCGCATCACCGAGACGGTGTCGGTGACCGCCAGGATCTCGCGCAGCTTGTGGGTGATCAGGATGACGGTGACGCCCTCGCGCTTCAGTTCACGCAGGATCTCGAAGAGCTGGTCGGTCTCCTGCGGCGTCAGCACGCCGGTCGGCTCGTCCAGGATCAGGATGCGGGCGCCGCGATACAGCGCCTTCAGGATCTCCACCCGCTGCTGCAGACCGACGGGCAGCTCGCCGACGATCGCATCCGGGTCGATCTCCAGCCCGTACTCGCGGCCCAGGCGCAGCAGCTCCGCTCGGGCGGCGCCGATGCCCGCTGCCAGCAGCGGTGCGCCCTCCGCCCCAAGCATGACGTTCTCCAGCACGGTGAAGGGCGGGACCAGCATGAAGTGCTGATGCACCATGCCGATGCCGGCGCGGATCGCGTCCTTGGCGTTGCGGATCGTCACCCGCCGGCCGTCGATCCGGATCTCCCCCGAATCGGCCTCGTAGAAGCCGTAGAGGATGCTCATCAATGTGGATTTACCGGCGCCGTTCTCGCCGACGATGCCGTGGATCGTTCCCGGCGTAACCGACAGGGACACGTCGCGGTTTGCCTGGACCGGTCCGAACCGCTTCTCGATGCCGATCAGCTCGATGGCAGGGGAAGAGGACGGGACGGAGCGCGTGTCGGCCGTGTCTTCGGCGATGCTCACTCCGTCCCCTCCACGTTTGCTGCGCTGCGCCGGCTCAGTGCGGGCAGGCGTTGTCGGACATGTAGTCGTGCACCGTGATCTTGCCGAGGCTGATGCTCGACTTGGCCAGCTCCACCTCGCGCTTCATCTCGCCGCTGATCAGATCCCGGTTGTTGTCGTCCAGCGCCCAGTCGACGCCGCCCTCGGCCAGGCCGAGATTCTGCACGCCGGTGGTGAACTTGTCGTTCGCCGCGTCGGAGAACGCCATGTAGGCGGCCACGTCCACCCGCTTCAGCATCGAGGTCAGCATGGTGCCCGGATGCAGGTGGTTCTGGTTGCTGTCGACGCCGATCGCCAGCTTGCCGCTGTCGGCGGCCGCCTGGTAGACGCCGAGGCCGGTGCCGCCGGCGGCGGCGAAGATCACGTCGGCGCCCCGGTCGAACTGCGACTTGGCGAGCTCGCTGCCCTTGGTCGGGTCGTTCCAGGCCGACGGCGTGGTGCCGGTCATGTTCTGAAACACGTCGATGTCCGGATTGGCGTGCTTGGCACCCTGGACATAGCCGCAGGCGAAGCGGCGGATCAGCGGAATGTCCATGCCGCCGACGAATCCGATCTTGCCGCTCTTCGACGCCATGGCGGCGAGCATGCCGACCAGGAACGAGCCCTCATGCTCCTTGAAGACGATGGAGCGCACGTTCGGCAGGTCGACCACGCTGTCGATGATGGCGAAGTTGGTGTCCGGATTGGCCTTGGCGACCTTCTCCATGGCCGGAGCCTGGGCGAAGCCGACGCCGAGCACCGGGTTGGCGCCGCGCTGTGCCATGCGGGCGATGGCCTGCTCGCGCTGGGTCTCGTTGGTGACCTCGAACTCGCGGTAGTCGATGCCGGTCTCCGACTTGAACTTCTCGACGCCGTTATAGACGCCCTCGTTGAAGCTCTTGTCGAACTTGCCGCCCATGTCGAAAACGACGGCGGGGGAAATGTCGGCCGCCAGGGCCGGGCCGGCCATCATGGTCAGCGCAACGGCGGCCCCCAGGAACGGATTCCGGCCGAGAAGACGAAGGTGCATGGTGAGCTCCCCTGTTTGGGTCCGTCAAATCGACGGTTGAGGTGTAATCTATGCGAAATCATAAGGTGTTCCCAGCGTCTCGGGCCCAGCGTCTCGGGTCCAGCGTCTCGCGGGACGAACACAACGAAGAGGTTAGTGTGACGGAACCGCGACTCAAGGCAGGGATCATCGTGCAGGCGGCAATCCGTCAGGCCAGCGCGCGCGGCATATCGGCGACGGTGGTGCGCCATGGCGACGACGATGCCGGACAGGTCTTCGTGGTGGTCAACCGGGGGCGCGATATCGGCTTCGTCCTGCTGGCGCCGACCCGCGACTACGACAGCGGCAAGATGGTCTGGCGCCGCCCCCTGGGCGAGCATCCGCTGCCGGAATACGAGGTCGACGCCCATATCGAGAAGGAACGCCGCATCGATCCCGACCTCTGGGTGCTGGAGATCGAGGCGCGCGACGGCTGGCACCCGTTCGACGAGGGGTGAAGGCGCTGCCGTCATAGTGACGGACGTCAGGATGACGGACGGAACCGGCCGGATAGCTGCAGCGCCACGATGCCGCCGAGCACCATCGCCGCGCCGACCCCCTGGGCCGCCGTCATCGCCTCGCCGAACAGCAGATAGGCCGCGACGATGGAGGTCACCGGCTGCAGGTTGTTCACGATGGAGCTGGTCTCCGCCCCGATCCGCGGAATCGAGGCGAAATACAGCGGGATCGAGCAGCCCTGCAGCAGGATCACGCCGAGCGCGCCGAGCCAGCCGGCGGTGGTGACCGGCGCCGTCAGCCCGGTCGTCGCCGGCACGATGATGCTCAGCGCGACGGCGGCCACCAGTGCCATGTGAAACATGATCACCAGGGTGTCCCGCCCGCCCATCGCCCGGCCGATCCAGGTGACGTTGACCGCGCAGGCGATGCCGGCCGACAGGCCGAGGAGCAGGCCGCGCGGATCGAGATGGTGGAAGCCTTCCCCCAGCATGACGGCGAGGCCGGCGAAGGCGGTCAGGAAGGCGGCGAGCCGCAGGGTACCGGGCCAGCGCCGGTCGAGCAGGGCGGTGAAGACGCTGACCAGCGGCGGGTAGACGAAGAACAGCAGGGCGGCGACGCCGACCGGGATGAACTGCACGGCGCCGATATTGCCGAAGAACATATGGGCCAGCAGCAGCCCGAGCCCCAGGCAGTTCAGCCAGGCCGTGCGGTCGACCCGCAGGGAGCGGCCCGAGGCGAGGCACCACGCGCCCACCAGGGCGACTACGAACCAGGCCCGCACCAGGGCGACGGACTGGCCGTTGGTGCCGCCCTCGAAGGCGATCCGGGCGACGGCGATGGCGAGGCCGAGCCCCACCGTCGCCGCCAGGGCGAGTGCGAAGCCGACGAGACGCCCGCGCCGACGCTCGGCGTCAGCTTCGGTCCCAGAAAGTGCCATGGTCGCGGATCCAGCCGATGAAGTCGGCCATGGTCGCGGCAAGGTCGTCGGGCAGCCGGTGGCCGGCCTCGGTCGCCAGCCGGTCCGGCTTCATGGGGAAGCGGTCCTGGTCGGACCACAGGTTGACCGTCGCCGTCTCGCCGGGTTCGGCCAGGCGGTAGGAGAAGCCCGGGAACGCCTCGGCCAGCGGGGCGCACATGTCCATGACGCTGACCTGTCGGGCCGAAGTGACGTTGAACAGGTCGCTCTTCAGGGACCCGGTCGGCGTCGCCATCAAGGCCTGCAGGGCGCCGGCGACATGCCGGGAATAGGTCCAGTCCAGCGCGTCGCGCCGGTCGAAGATCGCGGTGCCGCCGGCGCGGGCCAGCAGGGCGGCCTGCATCGGCGCCGACAGGGTGTCGCGGGCACCGCTGTCGATCTCCCAGGCGCCGTAGATCGTCGACAGCCGCACCGAGCGGGTGTCCAGATCGGTCAGCTCGGCGTAGCGCCGCACCAGCCGCTCGGAGCCGAACTTGGTCATGCCGTAGATCTTGAACGGCTCCTCGCGGGTGCCGTACTCGTCCAGCGGGCCGCTCCAGCCGGTGTCGCCGAACGCGCCGGTGCCGTAGGCCGCTCCCGAGGAGATGTTGATCAGCCGCCTGGCCCCGGTCTTGGCGGCGGCCTTCAGGGTATGGGCGAGGCCGACCAGGTTGACCTCGATCACGCTCTCCGGCGCCTCGCGCTCCCGGTCGGGGCCGGAGGTGACGGCGGCGCCGTAGAACACCTGGTCGACCCTGTGGTCGCCGATCGCCTGGGCGATGGGCTCGGCCTGGCGGATGTCGCCCTGGATCAGGGTGTAGGAGCCGGGCAGGGCGTCGAGCCGGGCCTTGGCCACCGGATGCAGCGGGTTGCGGTCGAACAGCACGACCTGCTGGCCGTCCTCCAGGTAGCGCTCGGCCACCGCGAGGCCGATGAAGCCGCATCCGCCGGCGATCAGGGTGGTCATGGTCCGTCTCCGATGTGTGGATCACGTCCAACCAGCCTATCCCGTCGTCCTGACGAAAGTCAGGACCAAGATTCCGGCGGCGGTGCGCCGCTGTTCCTGATTTGCATCAGGATGACGGGGGAGGGGCATCCGAACGGACCGCGCCCCGAGCAGGAACCCGCCCAGGACGCGGTCGACTGTTACTGCGTGTCCGCCTGGACCTTCATCGAGACGATGCTGTCCGGGTTGCGCGGCGGCTCGCCGCGGGCGATGGCGTCCACATGCTCCATGCCGTCGGTCACCTGGCCCCACACGGTGTACTGGCCGTTCAGGAACGAGCAGTCGTTGAAGCAGATGAAGAACTGGCTGTTGGCGCTGTGCGGCGCCTGGGTGCGGGCCATGCCGATGGTGCCGCGGCTGAAATTGGTGTCGGTGAACTCGGCGCGCAGGTCGTCCTTGTCGGAACCGCCCCGGCCGGTGCCGGTCGGGTCGCCGGTCTGGGCCATGAAGCCTTCGATCACGCGGTGGAACACGACGCCGTCGTAGAAGCCCTCGCGCGTGAGCTCCTTGATGCGGTCGACGTGGTTCGGCGCCAGGTCGGGGCGCAGCTCGATGACCACGGGCCCGTCCTTCAGCTCCATGATCAGCGTGTTCTCAGGACCGGCGGCGGCTGCCCCGTTGGTGTCGGTCGTCATGATCGCTCCGATAATGCTTGCGGCGAACGCCAGTCGGCGCATCGACGTCTCCTTCGGCTTAAGGGTGATCGGGTCATCCCCCCACGTGTCCCGCACCTTACCGAAGCGTGCCGTGCAGGCAAGCGCTGCTGCCGCCACGAGGGCTTTTCAACGGGTAACGGGCCGCCGCCGAACATGCCATGATGGTCAAAAGATCAAAAGAAGACCGAACAAGGGAGGAGGGTGCACGGGCGCATGGCGACCGCCGTCCCATCCGCATTGCCCGACGCCGCCGGGACCAGCTTCGCGCAGCGCGCCGTCATCCTGGTATCGCTCACCTTCGTGACGATGCTCTACACGATGACGGTGATGATCGCGAACGTGGCGCTGCCGAAGATGCAGGGCACCTTCGCCGCCACCACCGACCAGATCGCCCTGGTCGTCACCTTCAACATCGTCGCCACGGCGGTGATGACGCCGGCCTCGGGCTGGCTCGCCTCGCGGTTCAGCCGGCGCTCGCTGATGTTCTGGTGTGCGGTCGGATTCACTGCCGCGTCGTTCCTGTGCGGGGTGGCGCAGAGCCTGGAGGAGCTGGTGCTGTACCGCATCCTGCAGGGCGGGTTCGGCGCGCCGCTGGTGCCGCTGGCCCAGGCGACGATCCTGGACACTTTCCCGCGCCACCAGCACGGCACGGCGACGGCGGTGTTCTCCATGGGCGTGGTGTTCGGCCCGATCATCGGTCCGACCGTCGGCGGCTTCCTGGCCGAGGAGCTGGGCTGGCGCTGGGTGTTCTTCCTGCTGGTACCGTTCGGGCTGATCGCCATCACCGCGATCACGGTGGTGATCCAGGACCGCCGGCGATCCAATGCGATGCGGCTGGACTGGTTCGGCTTCCTCACCCTGTCGGTGGCCATCGCCTCGTTCCAGTTCATGCTGGACCGGGGCCAGCGGCTCGACTGGTTCGAATCGCCGGAGATCATGATCGAGGCGATCGTCGCGGCGCTGGCCTTCTATCTGTTCCTGGCCCATGTGGCGACGGCGGAGAAGCCGTTCCTGAACCTCGCCATGTTCCGCGACCGGAACTACGCCATCGGCTGTACCATCATGTTCCTGTTCGGCATGATCCTGTGGACGCCGATGGTGCTGTTCCCGCCGATGATGGCGAACATCCAGGGCTATCCGGAGGCGGAGATCGGCGTGTTCATGGCCCTGCGCGGCCTGGGCACCCTGGTCGCCTCGGTGGTGATGGCCTTCATCAACCGGCTGTTCGACCCGCGCCTGCTGCTGACCATCGGCTTTGTGCTTCAAGGGGTGGCCGCCGCCTATATGGGCGGGTTCGACATCAACCTGTCGCCCTTCGCGCTGGCCTGGACCAGCCTGCTGGCCGGGTTCGGGGTCGGGTTCATCTGGGTGCCGATCACGCTGATCACTTTCCGCACCCTCGACAAGGCCTTCATGAACGAGGCGACGGCGATCTACCACCTGATCCGCAATGTCGGCTCGTCGATCTTCATCTCGGTGACCATCGCGCTGGTCATCCGTACCACGGCGGCCGGCTACACGGAGCTCGTGCCCTTCGTGTCGATCTTCGCCGAAGCGAACACGCTGTTCGGCCTGCGCGGCGACTGGCCGACCGACAGCGAGCGGGCGCTGGCCGGGCTGGGGGCGGAGATGCGGCGGCAGGCGGTGATGCTGGGCTACATCAACGCCTTCTACCTCTACGCCGCCACCTGCTTCGCCATCATCCCGTTCGTGTTCATGGTGAAGTACCGGCGCGCGGAGCGGTGAGGGCGGGGCCGGTCAGCCCCGCAGCACGCCGCCGGTCTGCTTCTCCACATTGGCGACGATCTTGGCGGAGACCGCCTCGATCTGCTCGTCGGTCAGGGTGGCGTCGCGTGGCTGCAGGATGACCTCCACCGCGATCGACTTGGTACCCTCGGCAAGGCCCGGCCCGGTGTATTCGTCGAACACATGGACCCCGTCGATCAGCGCCTTGTCGGCGCCGGCCGCCGCCCGGGCGATCCTGTCCGCCGGCACGTCCGTCGCCACCACGAAGGCGAAGTCGCGGGCCACCGGCTGGAACGGGATGCGCTCCAGCAGCGGGCGCTGCGGCCCCTTGCGCTTCGGCATCGGCACGTTGTCCAGCAGCACCTCGAAGGCCACCGCCGGACCCTTCACGTCGAAGGCCGCCAGGATGCGCGGGTGCAGCTCGCCGAACCGGGCCATGACCTTCGGCCCGAGACGCAGGCAGCCGGAGCGGCCCGGGTGGTACCAGTCCGGCGCGTCGGTGGAGACCTGAAGGTTGGCCACCGGCGCCTCCAGCATCTCCAGCAGGTCGAGCACGTCGGCCTTGGCGTCGAAGGCGTCCACCGCCCGGTCGGCCTTGCGCCAGTCGCGCGGTCCGGTGCGGCCGACCCGCAGCCCGACGGCGGCCTGGGACTGATCCTCCGGCCGGTCGCCGGCATATTCCGGGCCGACCTCGAACATGGCGATGTCCGGATAGCCGGCATTGGCGTTGCGCGCGGCGGCGGCCAGCAGATTCGGCAGGATCGACGGGCGCATCACGTCCAGGTCGGCGCTGATCGGATTGACCAGATGCAGGGCCGGTGCCCCGCCGCCGAACAGCTCTGCATGCTTGGCCGGCAGGAAGGAGAAGGTCACCGCCTCCATCATGCCGCGGCCGGCAAGCGCCCGCTTGGCGAGGCGGCGGCGGTTCTGCTCGGCGGTCAGGGCCGGCTGGCCGACCACGCTGGTGCGCTCCATGGAGACCGGCGCGATCCTGTCGTAGCCGTGGACCCGGACGACCTCTTCCACCAGATCGGCCTCGCCCTCCACGTCGCCGCGCCACGGCGGCGGGGTGACGCTCATGGTCTCGCCCGACCCTTCCACCTCGAAGCCGAGGGTGGTGAGGATGCGCTGGGCTTCGGCCTCCGGCACCTCGACGCCGCACAGGGCGGCGATGCGGGAATGGCGCAGGGGCAGCTTGCGGCGCCAGTCGCGCCCCTCGCCGTTCAGGACGGTCTCGCTGACCTCGCCGCCGCAGATATCCAGCACCATGCGGGCGGCGACCTCGGCCCCCCACCAGGGGCCGGTCTGATCGAGGCCGCGCTCGAACCGGTAGCGGGCGTCGGATAGCACGCCGAGCTTGCGCCCGGTGGCGGCCACGGAGGTTTCGTCGAAGATCGCGACCTCCAGGAACATGTCCGTGGTGTCGTCGTCCACGCCGGTGCGCTCGCCGCCCATGATGCCGGCGAGATCGTCGACGCCGTTCGCGTCGCCGATCACCAGCATGCCGGCCTCGAAGGTGTAGTCCTTGCCGTTCAGGGCGCGGTAGGTCTCGCCGTCCCTGGCCAGTCGGATCGTCGGGTTGCCGTGCAGCTTCTTGGCGTCATAGGCGTGCAGCGGCCGGCCGAGATCGAGCATCATGTAGTTGGTGATGTCGACCAGGGCGGAAATCGGGCGCAGGCCGACGGCGCGCAGACGGTCCTGCATCCAGGCCGGGGACGGGCCGTTCTTCACGCCGCGGAAATAGCGGCCGCTGACCGCCGGGCAGAGATGCGCCTGGTCGGCCGGCAGGTCGATATCGAAGCGCAGCGGGCTGGCGAACGTACCCTCGACCGGCGAGGTGTCCAGCGGCTTCAGGGTGCCGAGGCCGGAGGCGGCGAGATCGCGGGCGATGCCGCGCACGCCGAGGCAGTCGGCCCGGTCCGGGGTGATGGCGATGTCGATGATCGGGTCGTCCAGCCCGGCATAGGCGGCATAGGCCTGGCCGACCGGCGCGTCGTCCGGCAGGTCGATGATGCCGTCGTGATTGTCGCTCAGGCCGAGCTCGCGCTCCGACAGCAGCATGCCGTTGCTGTCCTCGCCGCGGATCTTGCCCGGCTTCAGCAGCAGGTCGGTGCCCGGCACGTAGCTGCCCGGCGGGGCGAAGACGCCCTTCATGCCGGTGCGGGCGTTCGGCGCGCCGCAGACCACCTGCACGATACCGTCGCCGGCATCGACCTTGCAGACCCGCAGGCGGTCGGCATTCGGGTGCTGCACCGCCTCCACCACATGGGCGACGCGGAACGCGGCGAAGGCGGCGGCGCGGTCTTCCACTTCCTCAAGCTCGAGGCCGAGCATGGTGAGCCGGTCGGTGATCTCCTGGAGCGACGCGTCGGTGTCCAGATGATCCTTCAGCCAGGACAGGGTGAACTTCATGGCTCAGAGGCCTCCGGCGATGGTCGGCTGGGCCAGCGGCACGAAGCCGTAATGGCGCATCCAGCGCAGGTCGCTGTCATAGAATGGGCGCAGGTCGGGGATGCCGTATTTCAACATGGCGATCCGCTCGATCCCCATGCCGAAGGCGAAGCCCTGGTACTCGGTCGGGTCGATCCCGGCATAGCGCAGCACGTTGGGGTGCACCATGCCGGAGCCGAGGATCTCCAGCCAGTCGCCGTGATTGCCGATCTTCAGCTCGCCGCCGGCGCGCGAGCAGCCGATATCGACCTCGGCCGAGGGTTCGGTGAACGGGAAGTAGCTCGGCCGGAAGCGCAGCGGCAGGTCGTCGATGCCGAAGAAGGCCCGGCAGAAATCGGTCAGGCAGCCCTTCAGGTGGCCCATATGGCTGATCTTGTCGATCACCAGCCCCTCGACCTGATGGAACATGGGCGAGTGGGTGGCGTCGTGGTCGGAGCGGAAGGTGCGGCCCGGCACGATGATGCGGATCGGCGGGGTCTGCTTCTCCATGGTGCGGATCTGCACCGGGCTGGTGTGGGTGCGCAGGACCTTTCGCTCGCCGTTGGCGTCCGGCGTCAGATAGAAGGTGTCGTGGTCCTGGCGCGCCGGATGGTCCGGCGGGAAGTTGAGCGCCTCGAAGTTATAGTAGTCGCTCTCGATATCCGGCCCTTCGGCGACCACGAAGCCCATCTCGGCGAAGATCGCGGTCAGCTCGTCGATGGTCTGGGTGATCGGGTGGATGCGGCCCTTCATCTCCGGGCGCGCCGGCAGGGAGACGTCGATCCGCTCGGCGACGAGGCGGGTGTCCAGCGCGGCGGCCGCCAGCTCGCCTTTGCGCGCATCGAGGGCGCCGGCCACCCGGTCCTTGATCCGGTTCAGCGCCTGGCCGGCTTCCTTGCGGGTCTCCGGGTCCATGCCGCCGAGGGTCTTCATCTCGGCGGTCAGTCGCCCTTTCTTGCCCAGGGCGGCGACCCGCACCTGCTCCAGCGCGTCGAGATCCCCCGCACGCTCCACCTCGGCCAGCAGTTCGGCCTCTAACGCTTCGATATTTGCCATCAGTCTGTGCCCGTTTCCCGGTCCGGTGGGCGCCGTTTTAGCGGGTCGCCAACGGTTTTGCGAGCCCTCAGGCGCCATGACCCGGACGCGCGCCGGTCGGGCAGGCCCGGGCGGGTTCGACGGCGGCCGGTTTCGCCCCACATCTGTGTCGCGCCCACGGGCTGCAGGGCAGGAGGAAGCGTGGAGAACGGGAAGCGGATGGGACGGGGCAAGAAGGCCACCATCGCCGCGGTGGCGGCGATCTGCGTGCTGGCCGTCTCGCTGGCGGGAGGATGGTACTGGGTGACTCATAGCGTGGAACAGCCGGCCTATACGGTGGTCGAGGCCGACGGCGATATCGAGCTGCGCGATTACCCGGCGATGGTGGTGGCGGAGGCGGTGACGGCGGGTGACCGGCAGGAGGGCGTGCGCCAGGGCTTCCGGGCGCTGGCCGGCTACATCTTTGCCAAGGACCGCGACGGCGAACGCATCGCGATGACCGCGCCGGTGATCCAGCAGCCGACCGAAGGCAACGGCGGCGGCGCGTGGCGGGTCCGTTTCGTGATGCCGTCGCAGTATGCGCTGGACGCGTTGCCGCGCCCGGCCGGCGGGGAGGTGGCGCTCGACCGCTGGCCGCCGATGCGGCTCGCCGCCATCCGGTTCAGCGGCTGGGCCGACGACGCGGACTTCGCGGAGCACGAGGCACGGCTGCGCGACTGGCTGGCCGGGCAGGGGCTGGAGCCCGAGGGGCCGCCGCTGCTGGCCTATTACGACGATCCGTGGACGCCGGGCGTTCTCCGGCGCAACGAGGTCCTGCTGCGGTTCCGGTGAGGGCCGGCCGGCAAAGGAAAAGGGCCGATCCTGCGACCGGCCCTCCCAATTCGTCTCGATCTGCGTCCGGCGTTACGCCTTCAGCGCGGCCTCGGCCTGATCGACGATGCTCTTGAACGCGGCGGGCTCGTGGATCGCCAGATCGGACAGGACCTTACGGTCCAGTTCGATGCCGGCGAGCTTGAGGCCGTTCATGAACCGCGAATAGGTCATGCCGTACTGACGCACACCGGCGTTGATGCGCTGGATCCAGAGAGCGCGGAAATCGCGCTTGCGGACCCGGCGATCCCGGTAGGCGTACTGCTGGCCCTTCTCGACCGCCTGGACGGCGATCCGGAAGACGTTCTTGCGACGGCCATAGTAGCCCTTGGCGGCGTCCGTGACCTTCTTGTGGCGGGCATGCGCAGTGGTGCCCCGCTTAACTCGTGCCATCTATCCGCTCCTCAACCGTAGGGCATGAACCGCTTGACGATCTTCTGATCGGCCTCGGCCAATACGAAGGTCCCGCGGGCCTGGCGCTTCATCTTCTGGGAACGGCGGCGCAGCATGTGGCGCTTGTACGCGACGTTGCCCTTGATCTTTCCGGACCCCGTCGTGCGAAAGCGGCCTTTGACGCTGCTTTTCGTCTTCATCTTGGGCATTTTGTCGCTCCTTTGGTCTCGACGTCTCGACTTCTCGTCGGCCGGGCAGCCCTTGTTCGCCCAGACGCGACGGCCCATCCCCGGCACAGGTCCGGAGCGGGAAGGCGGGGATATACGGGAAACGTCCCGATAGGGCAAGCGGAGTCCGCTATTTCCTGCCGGAGAACCGTTTCCGCAGGGCGACGCACGGATCGACCCGCTCCGGCGACGGAAAGGCGCGCAGATAGTCGAACCCGCCATCCGCATGTCCTTCGCTCAGGCCGACGGCGACGACCGGTGTGTCGGGGGCGAGGCGGCGCAGGAACAGGGGCACCCCGATATCCGTGCGGACATGGCCGCGTCCTGCGATCAGCACCGCGCCGTCTCCAGACTCTGCCGCCTCGACCATGGCGGCGGCCATGGAGGCGTCGCGGGCGGCCTGGACATCCACCATGGATCCCAACTGCGTCCGGGGGACCAGCCGGCAATGGCCCTCGTACACCGCGTCCAGGTGAGCCTGCGTCGCCGAAGGCGGGAGCGGCCGGTCGAGACCCCAGGACGCGAGACGCTCCGCGGTCAGGGCGGCGAGACCGCCCTGCGCCACCGCCCGGGTCGCCTCGCGCTCCAGCCCGCCGGCGACCATCGGCAGCCGGGCGTCGATGGCGGCCGACAAGATCGGTCGGTAGAGGGTGAAGTCGGGCCAGCCGCTCTCGGCCCAGCCGACGGCTTCGGCGAAGGCGTCGGGCGACCGCGCCGTCGCTCCCGATGCCCAGGCGTCCACGGCGTCCTGCCGGTCGCGGGGCACCATCTCCCAGACCACCGCCGGGCGCCGGCCGGACGCGGTCATGGTCCGCAGCAGGGCCGCCTGGGCGGCGTGGTGGTGCGGGTTGTCGTGGGTCTCCCCGATCAGGACGAAGACCGCCCGGACCGCCGCCTGGTTCAGCTCGCTCCGGGAGGACGGGGTGCCGTCGCCGCGCAGCCATCCCTGCGCCGCGAGAACGCTCGGTGTCGAAACCAGCAGCAGGGCGAGAAAAAGGATCCGCATCCCTTCAAGATAAACCGGTCAGGTCGTCCGCATACCCCAGCGCAGATACGGCCGCTTCGCGCCGCCGACGGTCGCCGTCACGATCTTCTGGGCGTAGCCGCCGCGGCCGGCCTCGTGCACCTGCTCCGAAACGTCGGGTGCGGGGTCGCCGACGGCGAAGGCCTCCTCGATGGGACGACCGGCCATCAGCGGGTGCTGGGGCAGGCCGAGGGTCTTCAGGATGGTCGGCGAGACGTCGATCGTGCCGCTGGGCGTTTCGATCTCCACGCCCTTGCGGAAGCTGTCGCCGCCGAGGAACAGACAGTGGTTCAGCTCGCGCCGGTTCAGGCCGCCATGCATGCCGCCGCCCAGCGGAATGTCCGGGTTGTCGGCCAGGATCACGCCGGGCAGCCCGCCGTCGCTGTCCCGGTCCCAGGACCGCAGGGTGAAGGCCACGTCGGCGGCGCGCGGGCTGTCCCAGTTCACCACCGAGATCGGCAGGGTGCCGTCGTCGCCGGCGCCGGCCCGGGTCATGATCGGGCCGCACCAGTCCTGGGCCTGCAGGGTCTCCACCAGCCGGGCGATCAGCGCGGGGTCGCGGTCGCGCACGGCGATATGGGCGGAGTAGCCGGGCTTCAGGGCGTAGTCGACATCGGGGCCGAGCGCCTTGCCGACCTTCAGGCCTTCGGCCGTCAGCGCCTCGGCGACGCTGAGCTGGCCTTCCACGGTGACATGGCCGTGGTCGGACATGGCGATGATGTTCCAGCCGGCGTCGCGGCCCTCCGCGCGCCACCAGTCGAGGATGCGGCCGAAGCCGGCATCGACCGCGCCGATCGCGCTCTGGCCGTCGCCGCTGGCGAGGCCGCGGTAGTGATAGGACAGGTCCGGCTCGTTCAGCCACAGCACGCAGGCGTCCGGATCGTGGTCGGGGATCGTGTGCTCCAGCAGCACCTTCACCGCCCAGTCGGCCACGCCGGTATTGGGGAAGACCTGCTCCGGCACCGGTCCGAAGCGGTCGACCACCTTGGCGAAATTGGCGGCCGGGGTGGAGATCGCGTCGCCCCAGATCGACAGCACGGGCTGGTTCAGCTCGGCGGCGCGGCCGGCCAGCAGGCGGGCGTTGCCGACCTTGCCGGTGGTGACGGCGGCGAACTTGCGCCCCGCACCCCACAGGATTTCGCTCAGGTGATGCGCGGCGATCAGCCTGCCGTAAATCTTATCGGCGGCGCGCATGCGCTCGTCGTCGGAGGTGTCCATCGCCGAGGAGAAACCCAGCGCCGGATCGTAGAAGGCATTGGCCATGATCCCGTGACCGGCCGGCGGATGCCCGGTCATCGACGTGGTCACCTGCACCCGCGTCTCGCTCGGGAAGGCCGAGCCCGTGTTGCGCATCCACACGCCGCCGGTGGCGAAGCCGTGGATGTTCGGGGCCTGGTTCGGCGTGACGTGATCGGGACGCAGGCCGTCGAAGACGACGACCAGAACTTTCGGCGCGGGCATGGGAACACTCCGGGGATCGGAAGGACGTGGGGAGTATCCTACTACACCGAGGAGATGACCATCCGGTGACAGCCGGCGTCGCCCAGGGTTACTGGGCCGCCTCGCCATCCGGCCCGCGCAGGGCGGCCAGCGACTCGCGCACGGTGGTGAGCAGCGCGCGCTCGCGCTCGGTGTCGATCGAGATCGACGCGGTCATGCCGGCGCGCAGGGTCGGGCGGCCCTCGACCGTCTCCAGGTCGATCCGCACCGGGATGCGCTGCACCACCTTCACCCAGTTGCCCGAGGCGTTCTGCGGCGGCAGCACCGCAAATTCCGCCCCGGTGGCCGGCGCGATCGAGGTGATCCGCGCCTTCCAGGTCACGTCCGGATAGGCGTCGATCCCGACCTCCACGACCTGGCCCTCGCGCACATGGGTGAGCTGGGTCTCCTTCAGGTTCGCCACCACCCAGGTGTCGTCGGCCTCGATCAGGCCGAAGGCGGGGTCGCCCTCCTCCAGCCACTCGCCCGGCTCCAGATGGACCTGGGTGACGATGCCGTCGGCCGGGGCGCGGACCTCGGTATAGCCGAGATGCAGTTCGGCGACTTCGCGGGCGGTCTGCGCCTCGATGTATTTGGGATGCAGCTCGACCGCGCGCTCCGGGTCGCCGCCGAGTTCGGCCAGGACCGTGCGCACCTTCTCCTGCAGGGCGCGCACCCGCTGGCGGGCGGAGGCGACCTCGAACTCGGCCTCGTCCAGCCGCGCCTCGGTGGTGACGCCGCGCTTGTTGAGCTGGCGTTGGCGGTCGGCCTCGCGGGCGAAATAGGAGACGGTCTCGCGCGCTTCGTCGATCTCGGCCTGAACCTGATGGAACTCGGCCCGGGTCGCCTCGACCTCCTGGCGGACGGTCAGCATCCGCGCCTCGGCCGACTTCAACTCCAGCCAGTTGGTGTCCGGGTCGAGACGGAACAGCAGCTCGCCGGCTTTCACCCGCTGATCGTTCCTCACGAAGACCTCGGTCACCCGACCGTCGATATCGGTGGAGACGGCGATGATATGCGCCTTCACATAGGCGTTCTCGGTGGTCACGAACCGCCCGGTGACGGCATAGAGATAGGACGCGCCGACCAGGGCGAGGACCGGGATGACCACCAGCAGGACGAGCCGCTTGACCCAGCGGCCGCGCCGGCGCCTGGGCCGGGCGCTGTGGGCGGTAATCGGGCCGTCCTCGGAGGGCACGACGCCCTGGTTGCCGCCCTGGTTTCCGCCGGGGTTGGCGCCGTCATTCTTCTCGATGTCAGTCATCGGCCGCCTCCGCCTGCGCCGCCGGGCCCGCCAGTTCGTCGAAGGCGTAGAGGTTGGTCTTGATCTTCAGCAGGGTATCGATGAAGGCCTCGTGCTCCTCGCGGGTGAGGCCCTTCATGGCGTCGCTACGGATGTCGGCGGCGATGCCGCGCAACTCGCGCATCAGCCCCTGGACCTTCTCGGTCAGCACCACGCGCTTGATGCGCCGGTCGACCGGGTCGGGCCGGCGTTCGACCCAGCCCTTGTCCTCCAGCCGGTCGAGCAGGCGGCCGAGCGTGGCCTTCTCCAACTCCATGAAGGCGGCGAGTTCGGATTGGGCCATGCCCTCCTTGGCATAGAGGGCGGTCAGCACCCACCATTGGGAGCGGGTCAGCCCGAGCTCCTTGCCGCGACGGTCGAACGCCACCCGCATCAGTCGGGCGACGTCGTGGACGAGGAACCCGAAGTTCCGGTGCAGGTCTGTGCGTTCCATGGAGGGCAAATATAGTTGCCATGACAACCGTTGCCAAGCAGATCATAGAGGTCGGCGACAAGTCGCATGGCGACGACTGGACAGCGTGCCAGAAGTCGCGGAGTCATCGCAAAGCACTCGTTCCAACGCGCGGTTAATTCCGGCGCTTGAAACAGGTATAGTGCGGCCCAACGTCATGGATGAGCGGGCGGTCCCTTTGCGGGGCGCGTCTGCCGATACAGGAGGATCAGAGGATGCCGGACACGTCCTTCTCGCCACGGCAGGCGCAGCCGGATCTGGATCCGATCTGGTCCTCCCTGCGTCAGGATGCCGAGAAGACCGCGCGCGACGAGCCGGCGCTCGCCAGCTTCCTGCACGCCACCGTCCTGGCCCATGACACGCTGGAGCATGCGCTCGCCTTCCACCTGTCGCAGAAGCTGGGATCCGAGGCGATCTCGGCCCTGTCGCTGCGTCAGACGGTGGACGGGGCGGTGCATGGCGACGACACGGTGGGGGCGGCGGTGCGCGCCGACCTGTCGGCGGTGTTCGAACGCGACCCCGCCTGCAACAGCTATCTGGAGCCGTTTCTGTACTTCAAGGGTTTCCAGGCGATCCAGGCCTACCGCGTGGCCCACTGGCTGTGGGGACACGGCCGCCAGGCGCTCGCCTTCTATCTGCAGTCCCGGATCTCCGAGGTCTATGGGGTCGACATCCACCCGGCCGCCCTGATCGGCCGCGGCATCATGATCGACCACGCCACCTCCGTGGTGGTCGGCGAGACCGCGGTGATCGAGGACGAGGTGTCGATGCTGCACAACGTCACCCTCGGCGGCACCGGCAAGGAGACCGGCGACCGGCATCCGAAGATCCGCCGCGGCGCCCTGCTCGGCGCGTCGGCGACGGTGCTGGGCAATATCGAGGTGGGCGAATGCTCCCGCGTCGGCGCCGGCAGCGTGGTGCTGAGCGACGTGCCGGCCCACTGCACGGTGGCCGGGGTGCCGGCAAAGGTCGTGCGCGGCAGCAATTGCGAGCAACCGGCGCTGTCGATGGACCATCGGTTCGTGGAATAGGGCGCCAGGCGCCTGCTTCTCGAGCCGCGCGTCGCCGCACAACCCTTGCCGATCTCTCCCCCCTTATTCATATATCCGCTTCACGCCGGGGCCCAGGGCGCCGCTGCCGCAGCGTTTCGAGCTATGTCCTGAGGCGTTCCGGCGGTCCCTTTCCTCGGTCCCGGCGCAAGGCCGGGAAGACGATGGTGCGGGGGGGAAGCGCCGGAGTGAGCATCCCCCCGCCCCGGTGTACCGCCCCTTTACCCCGCGTCTACCGCGCTGCAGCACATTCAGTATCTTGTCGGCCGCCCGGCGGGCTGCTTTGGTTTCGCCATCATGAGCCAGACAGCCCCGTCCGACCGTACCGGTCCCGCCCCCGTATCCTCCACCGCAACCGCGTCCGCCGCCGAGCTCGACTGCGACGTCGTCATCATCGGCGCCGGGATCTCCGGCATGTACCAGCTTCATAGGCTGCGCGGGCTCGGCCTGAAGGTCGTCGTGCTGGAGGCCGGCACCGGCGTCGGCGGCACCTGGTACTGGAACCGCTACCCGGGCGCCCGCTTCGACAGCGAGAGCTATTCCTACGCCTATTCCTTCGACCAGGAGCTGCTGGACGCCTGGGACTGGTCGGAGCATTTCGCCGCCCAACCTGAGACCCTGCGCTACCTGAACTTCGTCGCCGACAAGCTCGACCTGCGCCGCGACATCCGCTTTTCCGCCCGGGTGGCGTCGGCTCAGTACGACGATGACACCCGGTCCTGGGCCGTGACCCTGGAGAGCGGCGATCGCTACCGGGCGCGCTTCATGGTCACCGCCATCGGCCCGCTCTCCTCGCCGACCATGCCGCGCATCCCCGGCATCGAGGAGTTCACCGGCGAGTACTTCCATACCGGTCTGTGGCCCAAGGAGCCGGTCAGCTTCGAGGGCAAGCGGGTGGCCGTCATCGGCACCGGCGCGACCGGCGTGCAGACCATTCAGGAGGTGGCCAAGACCGCCAAGACCCTGACCGTGTTCCAGCGCCGGCCGAACTGGTGTGCGCCGCTGCACAACGCCAGGATCACCGCCGAGGAACAGCCGGCCCTGAAGGCGCGCTATCCGGAGATCTTCCAGCGCTGCCGCGAGACCTTCGCCTGCTTCCTGCACACCCCCGACCCGCGCAGCGCCCTGGAGGTATCCGACGAAGAGCGCGAGGCGTTCTGGGAACAGCGCTACAGCGAACCGGGCTTCGGCATCTGGCAGGGCAATTTCCGCGACGTGATGATCGATCGGACGGCCAACAGGATGCTGTCCGACTTCGTGGCGAAGAAGATCCGCCAGCGGGTGAGCGACCCGGCCGTGGCCGACCTGCTGATCCCCAAGGATCACGGCTTCGGCACCCGCCGCGTGCCGCTGGAGACCAAATACTACGAGGTCTACAACCAGCCGAACGTGCGCCTGGTCGACGCGCTCTCAACCCCGATCGAACGGATCACCCCCACCGGTCTGGAGACGGGTGAGGAGGCGTTCGAGTTCGACATGATCATCTACGCCACCGGCTTCGACGCGATCACCGGCAGCTTCGACCGCATCGACTTCCGCGGCGAGGGCGGGCAGAGCCTGAAGGAGCGCTGGGCCGGCGGACCGAAGACCTTCCTCGGCGTGATGGTGGAGGGCTTCCCCAACATGTTCATGCTGGTCGGCCCGCATACCGCGCTCGGCAACATTCCGCGCAGCATCGAGTACAACGTCGACTGGGTGACCGGCCTGATGGCGCATATGCGCGACAAGGACATCACCTACGCCGCCACCACGGCCCGGGCGGTGGCCGACTGGACCGAGACCGTGCGCCAAGCCGGCGAGGGGCTGCTGTCCAACGAGGTCGACAGTTGGATGACCGGCGTGAACCGCAACGCCGGCAAGACCGAGCGCATCCTGGCCCGCTACAGCGGCAGCGCCGTCGCCTACCGCGAGCGCTGCGACGCGGTCGCCAGGGCCGGTTACCGGGAAATCAAACTCGCCTGACGCCGGAACGTAACGGTCACCGCTCTCCGGCGCGGCGGAATGGATCTGTCGCGGCCTCCCTGCGGCCGTGACCTGCCCGTTCTTTCTGCCGGTAAACCGCCGGTTTGAATGGATTTTTCAGCGCCGGCCGTTATCTATGTGACATCTCGTGGCGCATCAGTATCGTATGTGTACGAATGAATTTGGGCGGCGCGCTCCGGCGTCCGCCCTGCTCCCCGGAACCGTATCGACGAGGCCGCAGATGAGCGCATTTCGCACCGAGACCGTGCTGGACGTCCGCCACTGGACCGACACCCTGTTCAGTTTCCGCACCACCCGCGACCCGGCCTTCCGCTTCGAGAACGGCCAGTTCGCGATGATCGGGCTGGAGATCGACGGCAAGCCGCTGGTGCGCGCCTATTCCATGGCGAGCGCCAATTACGAGGAGGACCTGGAGTTCTTCTCGATCAAGGTGCCGGACGGACCGCTGACCTCGCGCCTCCAGCACCTGGCCGTCGGCGACAAGGTGCTCGTCGGCAACAAGCCCACCGGCACGCTGCTGACCGAGAACCTGTTGCCGGGCAAGGTGCTGTACATGCTGTCGACCGGCACCGGCCTGGCCCCGTTCCTGTCGCTGATCAAGGATCCGACGGTCTACGAGAAGTTCGACCGGGTGGTGCTGGCCCATGGCTGCCGGTACGCCTCGGAGCTGGCCTATGGCGACCTGTTGCGCCAGGACCTCAAGGAGCATCCGCTGGTCGGCGAGCAGGTCCAGGAGCAGTTCTCCTACTACCCCACGGTCACCCGCGAGGATCACGACCCGCGCGGCCGGATCAGCGACCTGATGCGTCAGGGCAAGCTGTTCAAGGACCTGCGGCTGTCGCCCCTGCATCCGGACAGCGACCGCCTCATGCTGTGCGGCAGCCCGGCGATGCTGGACGAGATGACCGACTGGGTCGAGGGCCTGGGCTTCGCCATGGGCAACAATTCCGGTCCCGGCAGCTATGTGATCGAGAAGGCGTTCGTCGAACGCTGAACCACTGACTATCCGGCTCTGGGTTCAGGGCCGGCGCGGCGATTTGAAGGGCAGCTTGCGGCCGCGTCACCAACCGCTAAAGCGCCACGGGGAAGACTCCGTGGGCCCGCCAGCTTGTGGAGGTGACCCATGCGTCAGCGCCAGGACTCCCGATACGACCTCGCTCCGGCCCCGGAGCCTCTCGACCGCCAGGTCGGCCACCGGATCGACCGCCGGGTCGCCCGACTGCTGAGCCGATATGGCGCCCTGCAGGGCGCCGACCTGCTGCGTCCGCTGCTGCGCCACGCGTTTCGCGGCCGGGCGGCGCTGACCTCGTCCTTCGGGGCGGAGGCGGCGGTGCTGCTGCACATGGTGGCGGAGATCGAGCCGGCGACGCCGGTGCTGTTCCTCGATACCGGCAAGCTGTTCGACGAGACGCTGGCCTATCGCGACGCGCTGGTGGCGCGGCTGGGGCTGACCGACGTGCGCACGCTGACCCCGGCCGCCTACGAGGTCGCCGCCCTCGATCCGGAGGGCGACCTGCACCGAACCGCGCCCGACCAGTGCTGTTTCGTGCGCAAGGTCGCCCCGCTGGATCGAGGACACGCCGGCTTCGAGGCCTGGATCACCGGCCGCAAGGCCTATCAGAGCGCCGACCGGGCCGGATTGAAGCCGATCGAGGCGGCGGAGGGGCGGATCAAGATCAACCCGCTGCTCGGCTGGCGGCCGGCGGATATGGACGCCTACATGGACCGGCACGCCCTTCCGCCCCATCCTCTGTTGGCGGAAGGCTATCTTTCGATCGGCTGCGCGCCCTGCACCGACCGGATCTGCGCCGGAGAGGATCCGCGCGCCGGTCGCTGGCGGGGCCGCGGCAAGACGGAATGCGGCATCCACCGGCCGCGTGACGCCTCTGGAGCCGTTGCGGCGGGAGGAGAAGGAACATGACCGACGGTCCGCGCACATCCCGCAAGCGCTCGCTTGCCAAGACGCTCACCTGGCGGGTGACGGCGACGTTCGACACCTTTCTCATAAGCCTGTTCATCACCGGCAGCATCGCCTGGGCGAGCTCCATCGCCAGCATCGAGGTGGCGACCAAGATGTTCCTGTATTACGGCCACGAGCGCCTGTGGTCGCGCTTCGGCTGGGGCATGGACTGAGAAGACGTGGCCGATGGGGTCCGGCTCGCCGGGCCTCAGACCAGCCTGTTGGATTTCAGGAACGCGTGGAGCCGGTCCTGCTGCGCCGTGGTCAGCGGCCAGGCCGAGGGCGGACGGGTCGGGCCGCAATCCATGCCGAGCGCCTGCAGGGCGGCCTTCACCCCGGTGACGTTGGTGCCGTTCAGCTCCTCCGCCCGGATGTCCTCGAAGGCGCGCATCTCGCGGATCAGCCGGCCCGCCGTGTCGTAGTCGCCGCCGTCGAGAGCCGCGTGGATCGCCACCGAGCGCTCCGGCCAGACATTGATCAGTCCGGAGGTGAAGCCGCGGGCGCCGACCGCGTAGAACGGCGGGGCCCAGACCTCCGCGAGGCCGCCGACCCAGGTGATCGACGGATCGCAGGCGGCCATGGCCTCGGCCAGCTTCATCGGGTTCGGCGTCGCCCATTTCACGCCCTTTACCCCGGGCAGGCCGCAGAGCTCGGCGATCGCCTTGGTGCCGATGGCGTCGTTGCGCAGGTACAGCATGATCGGCAGGCCGTCGGCGGCGTCGGAGACGGCGCGGACATAGTCGATCACCCCGCGCGGGGCGACGAAGGGATCCGGCGGCTGATGGATCATCAGCGCGGAGGCCCCGGCCTCGGCGGAGACCTTGGCCAGACGGCAGGCGTCGCGGATGCCGCGCCCGACCCCGGCCAGCAGCGGCGCGCGGTCGCCGACCAGGCCCGCCACCTCGCGCACCATGGTGCAGGCCTCGTCGGTGGTCAGCGCGTAGAACTCGCCGGTATTGCCGTTGACCACGGGCATGTGCACGCCGGCGCCCAGCACCCGGTCGACGATCGGCGCCAGCTTCTGCGGCGCGACCTCGCCGTCGGCGTCGTAGGGAGTGACCAGGATGCCGGAGATGCCCGCCAGGGCGCGGTCGAGATCGTGTTTCAAGGTCTTCCTCCCGGTTTCGTTCGCCCGCCTGATCCGGTCGCGGGCGTGCTTGCCGCCATCACTACCGTCCTGAGGGACCGGCGTCATCCCTCCACCGACAGCTCAGGGACCGGGCGGCCGTTTCGGGCGGCGCAGGAACAGTACGGCGGGGATCAGCGCGAAGAACACGATCGCCAGGGTCGTGAAGTCCTGCAGGAAGGACTGCAGCTCCGCCTGCCGGCTCACGGTGCGGGCGATCACCGCCAGCGCCATCTGGTGCGCCTCGGAGGCCGGCGCGCCGTTGGCGATCAGCCCCTGCTCGATCTGCCGCACGCGCTCCAGATAGCCTGGGTCGAGGGCCGAGACATGGCCGATCAGGTCCACCCGGTTGGTCTGGGAACCCCGGGCCAGCCAGGTGGACAGCAGGGCGATGCCGACGCTGCCGCCGAGGTTGCGCGACAGGTTGATCAGGGCGGAGGCCTGATTGTTCTTGCCCGGCGGCAGGCCGATATAGGCCATGGACGAGATCGGGATGAACAGAAAGCCGAGGCCGGCGGCCTGCAGCATCCGGGCATGGGCGATGGTCCAGAAGTCCACGTCCAGGGTGAAGCCGCTCATCAGGATCAGGCCCGAGGCCGAGCAGATCAGGCCGAAGGCGATCAGGTAGCGGGCGTCCACCACGCCGACGAGCCGGCCGACGATCGGCATCGCCGCCATGATCATGAAGCCACCGGGCGACAGCACCATGCCGGCCTGCATCGCCGTGTAGCCGTAGAGCGACTGGACGAACTGCGGCAGCAGGGCGGTCGAGCCGAGCAGCACGAAGCCGAGCATGAACATCATCGCGTTGGCGAGCGCGAAGTTGCGGTCGCGCAGCAGGGACAGGTCGACGATCGGGTCGTCGCTGCTGAGCTCCCACCACACGAAGGCGACCAGCCCGACCACCGCGATGACCGCCATGATCACGATGAAATGGGAGGTGAACCAGTCCTCCTCCTGGCCTTTGTCGAGCAGGATCTGCAGGCAGCCGAGACCCAGGGCGAGCAGACCGAAGCCGATATAGTCGATGCGGATGCCGGCGGCCCGGCGGCGCTTGACCTCCTCCTTCGCCGCCTCCGGATCCTCGATCAGCGCCTCGACCAGCAGCCAGAGCACGATGGAGACCGGCACGTTGACCAGGAAGATCCAGTGCCAGCTGAAATTGTCGGTGATCCAGCCGCCCAGGGTCGGGCCGATGGCCGGGGCGAACACCACGGAGATTCCGTACATGGCGAAGGCCATGGCGCGCTGATGCGGCGGGAAGGTATCGGCCAGGATCGCCTGGCTGACCGGCTGCAGCCCGCCGCCGGTCAGGCCCTGCAGCGTGCGCGCCAGGATCAGCAGCTCCAGGGTCGGCGCCAGGCCGCAGAGCAGCGAAGCCACGCCGAACCCGGCGATGCACATCATGTAGAACTTCTTGCGGCCGATCACCGTCGACAGCCAGCCACTCAGCGGCAGGATGATCGCGTTCGTGACCAGATAGGAGGTCAGGATCCAGGTCGACTGGTCGCGCGACGCCGACAGGCTGCCGGCGATATGCGGCAGGGCGACATTGGCGATGGAGAGGTCGAGCACCTCCATGAACGCGGCCATCGCCACCACCGGGGCGATGATCCACGGATTGACCTTGCGCCGCCCGGCGGGGGCGGGAGGCGCCGCGTCGCTCATTCGGGAGCGCTTCCCTCGTCGTCCACATGCACGATCGGAATCACCGACATGCCGAGCGACAGCGGCCGCCGCGGGTCGAGCCCGTCGATGATGACGATCTTCACCGGCACCCGCTGCACCACCTTCACGTAGTTGCCGGTGGCGTTCTCGGTCGGCAGCAGGCTGAAATAGGAGCCCGTACCCCGGCCGATCGTATCGACCCGACCGGTCAGGACCAGGTCCGGATAGGCGTCGACCGCGATGTCGACGCTCTGGCCGACCCGCATGTCGGTGAGCTGGGTCTCCTTGAAATTGGCGACCACCCAGGGCTGGCCGAACACGACGGAGGCCAGGGCCTGGCCGGTCTGCACGAGCTGGCCGACCACCACCGACTTCTTGGTGACGGTGCCGTCATGGGCGGCGACGATCCTGGTGTGGTCGAGGGCCACGCGGGCGGCGCGCAGCGACGCCTCGGCCTCATGCACGGCGGCCTTGGCGGCGTCGCGTTCGGCCTCCCGGGCGACGATCTCGCGGCGGGCGGCCCGCACCGTCTCGATGGCGGCCTCGGCCCGGCGCACCTCGGCGAGCGCGGCGGCGACGGCGCTGCGGGCGGCCTTGACCTGGGCGCCAGTGGTGCGCGCCCGTGCCTCGGCGGATTCCAGCCGCTGCTTGGAGGCGAAGTCGGAGCGGCTGAGCTGGCGGTAGCGTGCCGCGTCGGCGGCGGCCTGGCTGGACTCCGCCTCGGCGGCGGTCACATCGGCCTGGCGTTGGGCCAGGGTGCTTTCGGCCAGATCCTTCGCCGCCTGCGCTTCGGCCAAGCGGGCCTCGGTATCGGCCTCGCTGTAGGACAGGTCGGCTTCGGCCCGGGCGGCATCGGCGTGGGCGCGCACCAGCGCGGCCTCCGCCTCGGCCACGCGGGCCTCCGCGTCGGCGGATTCGATCTCGACCAGCACCGCGTTCTGCATCACCGCCGATCCCTCGGCGAAATGCACCGCGATCACCCGTCCGGTGACCTCGCTGGCGACCATCTGGGTGTCGCCCTCGACGAAGGCGTTGTCGGTCTCCTCCTTGCCCAGCCCGTGCAGCCACCAGAAGGTTCCGGCCGCACCGGCGACGGTCAGGACGGTGGCGAGGAACATCACCCGGCGGCGCTTCTTCGAGCTGGTGCCGGCGGGCTGCTCGGCCGCGTCCCCGCGGGCCTCTTTCGGTGACTGGGCGTCCACCGGGCGACTCCATAGCTGACGCGCGAATTCGAGATGGATGCTACTGAACTGAACCGTTCAGTTTTGTATTGCGCACACATGGAAGATCACGTAGGCCACGTCAAGCTCCATCCGCAGGGACGGCCATGACAAGACGCGCTGACGGTCCACGCACCCCTTCTCGAAAGCCCCTGCAGAGCCCCTGCATGGCGGAGGACGGCGGTCAGGATCCGAAGACCCGGCAGATTCTGAACGCCGCCGCGGCCGCCTTCATGGAGCACGGGTTCGGGCCCGCCTCGGTGGACCTGATCGCCCGCAATGCCGGCGTGTCGAAGGCCACGGTCTACACCCGCTTCGCCTCCAAGGAGGCGATGTTCGAGGCGGTGGTGGAGCGCGAGCGCCAGCGTCGGCATCTGGACGACGTCCTGACCGGCAGCCACCCGGATTTCGAGGCCCGCCTGCGCGCCTGGGCGGAAGGCATGGTGGAGGTCTTCACCAGTCCGGTGACGGCCAAGGTCTACCGCATGGTGGTGGCGGAGAGCCCGCGCTTTCCCGAGTTGGGCCGGGCGTTCTACCGCTCCGCGCCGCAAGCCTCGCGGGAACGGCTGGCCCGTCAGCTCGTCGAGCATGGCGCCGCGGCGGGTCTGGCGATCGACGACCCGATGCAGGCGGCCGCAGATTTCATCGGGCTGCTGCGCGGCGATCTCCAGCTTCGCGTGCTGCTCGATGTGGAGCACCAGCCCGATGCCAACCGCATCCACGCCATCGCCGACCACGCGGTCCGACTGTTCCTGAAGGCGTACCGGGCCTAGAACGCCGGACTACGAGCGCCGGTCCTAGAGCGCAGGGGCGGTGAAGCCCGCGATCCCCTCCTGCTCCAGCCAGGCGGCGACCCGCAGGCACAGGTCCTCCCGCCAGGGGGCGGCGATCACCTGCACGCCAATAGGCAAGCCCTTGCCCCGCACCGGCATCGAGCGATCCGAGCACCGGCTCCACCGGCCGGCCGGCGCAGGCGGCGTCACCGTCGGCCGGGCCCTGCATCGCATCGTAGGCCAGGGCGAGGTCGCGCACCGAACGGGCGAAGGGACCGAGATGGTCGAGGCTGTCGCAGAACGGAAAGCTGCCCGCGCGGGTCAGCCGGCCGTAGGTCGGCTTCAGCCCGAAGGTGCCGCAGAACGAGGCCGGCACGCGAATGGAACCGTTGGTGTCTGAGCCCAGGGTCAGCGCGGCGAGGCCGGCGGCCATGGCCGAGCCGCTGCCCGAGGACGAACCACCGGCCATCCGGCTCGGGTCGTGCGGATTGCGGCAGGCCCCGTCATGGGCGTTCTCGCCGGTGAAGTCATAAGCGTATTCGCCCATGTTCAGCCCGCCGATCAGCACCGCACCGGCCGCCGACAACCGCTCGATCAACACACCGTCGCGTGAGGCGGGCGGCAGGTCGCGGTTGATCTTCGACCCCGCGCGCGTCGGCAGTCCCGTAATGTCGAACAGGTTCTTCACCGCGTAGGGCACGCCGGCCAGCGGCGGCAGCGGCCTGCCCGCCGTCCGGTCGGCGTCGATCGATCGGGCCTGGGCCAGGGCGCGCTCGGCGGTGACGTCGGTGACGGCGTTGACCGCCGGGTTCACGTCGGCGACCCGGCCGAGGGCCGACCGCGCCACGTCCTCGGCGGTGACGGTGCCGGCGGCGACCGCCCGGGCGATCTTCCAGGCGGGGGAGAACGCGCCGAGGTCGCTCACCGCGTCTCCTCCGGCGCGTAGACCGGCGCCAGGGCGAGGGTTCCCTCCGGTACCGGCGCGGCCTCCAGCAGCTCCGCCATCTCCCGGGCGATGGCGAGGTACGGGGCCACCGCGGCGATCCGCTCCTCGTCCAGATCGAGACCCAGCGCCGGGGCCGCCGCACGGATAAAGGCGTCCGGATCGAAGGCTGATGCGGCCATGGCGTCCTCGCTGGGGCGCGGGTCGGATACGGGCAGAAGGCTGACGTGGGCGGCGACGACGCGCCAGCCGTCGGGCATGCGCACCCAGGTCTGGCTCTGGCGGCCCCTGCGGCCGCTGGACACGCGGCGGTATTCGGTGAAGGCGGTGGCGTGGTCGCGGCCGTAGGTGGTGACGACCGTGCGGGTCAGGTCGCGGGCGTTGTCGCTGACGTCGCGGCCGCTGCGGTAGCCGGCGATCTCCGCGTAGCCGTACAGGGCCTCCTGCGGCCCGTAGCGGATGGTCTCGTCCGCCTCCCAGAACAGCTCGTTCAGCACGGCGACGTCGTTCGCCATCAGCGCCGCCTCGTAGCGTCGGAAGGCTTCCGTCACCTCGGCCAGAACCTCGGGGATGTTGATCTCCACGGGCGGGCTCCTACTCGGCCGCCTTGGCGAGAGCGGGGGTCGCGGCGATCGCGGCCGGCGGCATCGGCGTGGCGTCGAGCAGGCTGCGGGTATAGGGATCGGACGGCGCGCGCATCACCGCCTCCGCCGTGCCTTCCTCCACCACCCTGCCCTCGCGCATCACGATCACCCGGTCGCAGAGCAGGCGGACCACATGCAGGTCGTGGCTGACGAACAGGTAGCTGACGCCCAGCTTGGCGCGCAGCTCCGCCAGCAGGTTCAGCACGATCGCCTGGATCGAAACGTCCAGGGCGGCGGTCGGCTCGTCCAGGATCAGCAGCCGCGGCCGCGAGGCCAGCGCCCGGGCGATGCCGACCCGCGCCTTCTGACCGCCGGAGAGCTGGTGCGGGAACCGGTCGAGCAGGGTCAGGGGCAGGCCGACCTGGGCCGCCAGTTCCTCCACCCGCCCGGCCGGCCTCTCGTCGGTCAACCGGCGGATCGGATCGGCGATCGCCTGGCGGGCGGTGAAGCGCGGGTTGATGCTGTCGGTGGCGTCCTGGAACACCATCTGCAGGCTGCCGCGCCGCGGATCGCGGGAGAATTTGGCGGCCGGGGTGTCGGTCAGCGGCCTGCCGTCCAGCAGGATCTCGCCGCCGGTCGGGTCGAGCAGGCGCATGATCATGGCGGAGGTGGTGGACTTGCCGCAGCCGCTCTCGCCGACCAGACCCAGGGTCTCGCCCTCGCGGATCACGAAGGAGATGCCGTCCACCGCGACGGATTCCGACGCGCCCCGGCCGAACACCTTGCGCAGGTTGCGGACCTGCAGCAGCGGCGCGCCCGGCACCGGTCGGACGGGAGAGGGTGCCGGCGGCTCCAGCAGGTCGCCGACCTCCGCGCCCGGTCTCGGCGTGGCCCGGATCAGGCGGCGCGTATAGGCGTGCCGCGGATCGGCGAACAGCGCCTTGGGGTCGCCCGCCTCGACCACCGCACCGTCCTTCATGACGACAATCTTGTCGCAGTACTCCGCCGCCAGCCCGAGGTCGTGGGTGATCAGGATGGAGCTCATTCCCCGGCTCTTGGTCAGCTCGGCCAGCAGGTCCATCACCACCTTCTGGGTGGTCACGTCCAGGCCGGTGGTCGGCTCGTCGGCGATCAGCAGGCGCGGATCGCAGGCCAGCGCGATGGCGATCACCACCCGCTGGCACATGCCGCCCGACAGCTCGAACGGATAGGCGTCGTAACGCGCCTCCGGATCGGCGATCCGGACCGCCCGCAACGCCTCGATCGCCTTGGCTTTCGCGGTGGAACGGGTCGCCCGGTTGTGACGGCGCAGCACGTCTTCGATCTGGTGGCCGACCTTGCGGATCGGGTTCAGCGCGGCGCGCGGGTTCTGGAACACCATGGAGATCTCGCGGCCGCGCAGCTCCCGCATCTCGCGGTCCGACATGGCGGTGAGGTCGATCCCGTCGAAGGTGATCCGGCCGCCGGCGATCCGGCCGCTGCGCTCCAGGATGCGCATGACGGCGTAGGAGCTGACCGACTTGCCCGACCCGCTCTCGCCGACGATGCCCAGGGTCTCGCCCTTGGCGAGCGAGAAGCTGACGCCGCGCACCGCGTCCACGGTGCCGCGCCGGGTGGAGAAGCTGACGCTGAGATCCTGGACATCGAGGAACATGGCTTACGTCCTTTGCCGGGGATCGAAAATATCGCGCAGACCGTCGCCCAGCAGGTTGAAGGCGAAGACCGCCGTCATCAGGGCGAGGCCGGGGAAGAAGGCGAGCCACCACTCGCCGGAGACGACGAAGTTGGCGCCCTCCGCCACCATGATCCCCCACTCGGCGGTCGGCGGTCGCACGCCCAGGCCGATGAAGGACAGGCCGGCGGCATTGAGGATCGCCCAGCCCATGTTGAGCGAGATCTGCACCATCATCGGCGGCAGGGCGTTGGGGAAGATGTGGAAGGCCAGCACCTGGATGTCGGTGTTGCCGGACAGCCGGGCGGCCTGGGCGAAGCCGGCGTTGCGGCGGATCCGCACCTCGGCGCGGGCGACCCGGGCGTAGAACGGCAGGTTGATGATGGCGGTGGCGTAGATGATGTTCTCCACCGTGTTGCCCATCGCCGCGACGATGCCCATGGCCAGCACGAACAGCGGGAAGGCCATGATCGTGTCGACGAACCGGCCGGTCACCGCGTCGATCCAGCCGCCCCAATAGCCGGCGGCCGATCCGATCGCGGCGCCCACGACGAAGGACAGGGCGACGGCGGCAACCGAGATCATCAGGTCGAGGCGGGTTGCGATCAGCACGCGGGAGAACACGTCGCGGCCGAGATTGTCGGTGCCGAACCAGTGATCGGCCGAGGGCGGCTGCAGCGCGCGGGCGGCGTTGGATTCCATCGGGTCGTAGGGCGCCAGTATCGGGCCGAAGACCGCCACCAGCACGATCGTCGCGAACAGGGCGAAGGCGATGGCCGTGATCGGGTTCTCGCTCAGCACGTAGATCACGTGGTCGAGAAAGCCGCGTTCGCGTGTTTCCGGCGTGGTGGCGCTCACGGTCTAGCCCTCCCGGGTG
This sequence comes from Thalassobaculum litoreum DSM 18839, assembly GCF_900102465.1. Lineage (GTDB taxonomy): Bacteria > Pseudomonadota > Alphaproteobacteria > Thalassobaculales > Thalassobaculaceae > Thalassobaculum > Thalassobaculum litoreum. The sequence goes on from NZ_FNBW01000014.1 coordinate 127,510, forward strand.
CGGGGATCGACGAGCGTGTAGATGATGTCGATCGCCAGGTTCAGCAGGACGAACAGGATCGCCATGGCCAGCACGAAGCCCTGCACGGCGGCGTAGTCGGAGACCACCAGGGCCTCGACCGCGTAGGAGCCGATGCCGGGCCAGGAGAACACCTTCTCCACCAGCACGTTGGCGCCGAGCATGAAGGAGAAGACCATGCCGAGCGTGGTCACCACCGGGAGCATGGCGTTCTGGAAGGCATAGCCGAGCACCACCTGCCCCTCGCCGAGCCCGGCGGCGCGGGCGGTGCGGACATAGTCCGAGGACAGGGCCTGAAGCATGGCGGCCCGCGCCATGCGGGCGAGCGGCGCCAGGGTGAACAGCGCCAGCGTGGTGGCCGGGAGGACGAGCTGGCTCAGCGCGCCGCGTGCCGTCTCGACGTCGCCGTCCAGCAGCGCGTCGATCACGTAGAACCCGGTCACCTCCGGCGGCGACAGGTAGACGAAGTCGAGCCGGCCCAGCGGCGACGGCGCCCAGCCCAGCAGGTAGTAGAAGACATAGACCAGCACGATGCCGGTGAAGAAGGTCGGCAGCGACACCCCGGCGGTGACCAGGCCGCGGCAGGCGTGGTCGATCCAGCTTCCCTGATGCACGGCGGCGGCGATGCCGAGCGGCAGGGCGATGGCGCAGGACAGCAGCAGCGCCGTCAGGGTCAGTTCCAGGGAGGCGGGCAGCCGGCGGGTCAGTTCCTCCACCACCGGCTGGCCGGTCGACAGGCTGTTGCCGAGATCGCCGACGACCAGATCCTGGACATAGTGCAGGAACTGCACCGGCAGCGAGCGATCCAGACCCATGGTGGCCCGGATCTCGGCGATTGAGGCTTCGGTGGCGGCGGGGCCCGCGAAATAGGCTGCCGGGTCGCCCGGCAGCATCCGCGTCAGGATGAAGCTGACGATGACCACCCCGACCAGAGCCGGGAGGGCCTGCAGGGTGCGGTACAGCACCAGTTTGGTTCGCGGGCCCATGGCGGTTACGCCTCGAAGCCGCGGGCGTCGAGCTGGCGGTGGAACCAGTACTCGTAGCCCGACATGTCGCGGGTGCCGACGTTGAGGGCCGGCTGGAACAGGGCGATCCGCGGCACCTCGTCCCAGACGATCTCGATCATGCGCTTGATCTTCGGCGCGTAGTCCGGGTGATCGACCGGGATGTGCAGGGTCTCGTTGGTGAGCGTCTCGATCTCCTCGTTACGGTAGTTCGAGGAGTTGAACAGGTGCCCTTCCAGATAGGCCCAGAAGAAGTAGTAGCAGGGGTAGTTCAGCCAGCCGCCGAAGGTCTCCAGATGCAGCGGCAGCCGCTTCTCCACCAGCGAGGCGGTGCGCCAGTTGGCGCCGGGGATCTTCTCGATGGTCGCCTTGATATTGATCTTGGCCAGGTTCTCCTGCACCAGCAGGGCCGTCGGCTCCATCCAGTCGGACTGGTCGAGCGCGATCGACAGCGGCACCTCGAACCCGTCCTTGTAGCCGGCCTCCTCCAGCAGGGCCTTCGCCTTGTCGAGGTCGGTGCTGTAGGGGAACGGCTGCGGCCAGGCGATGTCGGCCGGCGTTGCGGACGACCCGCCCCACATGGGCACGCCGCGCTCATAGGCGGCGGTCTGGAAGATGTCGGCATAGGGCACCGACCAGGCGATGGCCTGGCGCACCTTCTTGTCCTTGAACGGCTCGAAGGTGAGGTTCGGGCACAGGCAGTAGATCGCGTTCTCGATCGGTGTCGAATGGATCGTCATGCCGTCGGTGCCGGACAGCTCCTTGGCGTCCTTGTTCGGGATGTCGAAGGAGACCTGGATGTCGCCGCGCTCGAACAGGGCCCGGCGGGTCGCCTGGCTCGGCACCTCGCGCACGATCACCCGCTTCACCTCCGGCACCGGACCCGAGGTCCAGGCGTCGTTGCGCTCGTAGACGAGCTGCTGGCCCGGCTCCCAGCGCGCCACCTTGAACGCACCCGATCCGGCCGGGGTCTTGTGCAGGTATTCGGTCGCCCAGGGGTCGTCGGTGGTGGCGTTCGCCTTGGCGAGTTTGGAGTTGATGACGATCGCCACCGGCACCGCCAGGTCGGGGACGGTCAGCTTGGACGGACGGATCGTGTGGATCTTGAAGGTGAACTCGTCGACCGCCTCGAACTGCTCCGGCTTCTCCAGGGAGCCGGCCTTCATCTGCACCGTGGGGAAGCCGCCCAGGGTGACGGCGCGGTCGAACGACCACTTCACGTCCTCCGCCGTGATCGGCGAGCCGTCCCAGAACTTTCCGTCCCGGCGCAGCTTGAAGATGATGGCGCTGCCGTCCTCGGTGGTCTCCCAGCTCTCGGCGATCTCCGGCTCGATGACGGAGTAGTCGTAGGACAGGCTGCCGTCGGGCAGGGTCTTGGTGCCGAAGCTGACCAGCCGGTCATAGGCGTTCACCGCTACCTGATAGCTCGGCCGGTTGGTGCCGGAGCGGTGGATGTCGAGGCTGTTGATGGTCTGGCCCATGGCCACGACAACGGTGCCGTTCGATGCCGCCGCGGCCGGCAGCGAGCGGATGAAGGGAAGGGAGCCGGCGCCGAGAACGGCCGCACCCTTCAGAAAATCGCGCCTGCGCATGTGTCTCTCCTCCTGTTCAGTCGTCCGTATCGTGTGGTGGGTCAGGGAACCGCCCCCTGCCGGTCTGTGGCGGCGGCGAGATAGGCCCGCCAGCCGCCGAACTCGGTGATGTCGGTGGCGCCCTCCAGCCCGGCGGACTCGCAGATGAAACCGTTGACGGTGCCGCCGTCGGCCAGGGTGACCGTGCCGATGCCGAGCGGGGCCGGGATGCCGGCCATGAAGGCGCCGAAGCTGGCGAGCGGAAGCGCCCAGAGTTCCAGGTCGATGGCGCCGCCGGTGGCGTCGCGCATCAGTCCGGGGCGGAACGGCGGGCCGCCGGTGAGCCGGTAGAGCCGGTAGCCGGGCGCGCTCGAGGCGGTGGCGATGAAACGGCCGCCCAGCCGGATCAGCTCGCCGTTCAGCGGAAGGCCGGACATGTGGGCGCCGACGGCGGCGACGACGATCTCGTCCGGGCCGAGTGTCGGCGCCGGTTCCGGGATCTCGGGAAGCGCCCAGCCGGTGGCACCCAGGGTCACGCGGGCCTTCCGGTGCAGCCGCGAGGCGAGCGCCGCTGTCAGGCTGTCCTGCCCCGCGCGGGCCAGCAGGGTGACGCTGGCGGGCCGTCCGTCGCTGCGGGTGCCGGTCGGCACGGCGATGCCGCAGAGGCCGAGCAGGTTCACGAAGTTCGTATAGGTGCCGAGCTTGGTATTGGGGCCGATCGGGTCGGCCTCGAGGTCGGCGACCGTGAAGAAGGTCGGGATGGTCGGCACGCAGAGCAGGTCGATGCCCGCCATCGCCGCCTCGCAGGTCCGGCGCAGGGCCTCCATCCGGTACAGGCTGTTGAAGGTGTCGGTCGCGGAGAACTTGGTCGCCGCGCCGACGATCCGGCGGATCACCGGGTGAACGGCCTCGGGGGCCGTGTCCATCAGCGGGCCGACCACAGCGTGGCGCTCGGCGACCCAGACGCCGCCGTAGAGCATCTCGGCGACCCGGTAGAACGGCGTGAAGTCGAACTCGACGATCTCGCCGCCCTCGGACCTCAGCGTGTCCAGCGCCGCCGCATAGGACGCCGCCTGGACGGCGTCGCCGAAGAATTCGAGCGACGCGGTGTCCGGCACGCCGATCGTCGGATGCGGCGGGGCGGTGCCGAGATCCGGCGTCGTCACGGCCTTCGAGAAGGCGTCGGCCGGGTCATGCCCGGCGGCGGACTGGAAGGCGCGGTAGGCGTCCTCCACGGTCAGGGCGAAGACCGAGATGGTGTCGACCGTGCGGCAGGCCGGGACCAGGCCGCTGGCCGAGAGAGCGCCGACGGTCGGCTTCAGCCCGACGATGTTGTTCAGCGCCGCCGGCACCCGGCCAGAGCCCGCCGTGTCGGTGCCGAGCGCGAAGCTGACCAGGCCGCGCGCCACGGCGACGGCCGAGCCGGAGCTGGAGCCGCCCGGTACGATCTCCGGGTCCAGGGCGTTCTTCGGGATCGGATAGGGCGAGCGCACGCCCACCAGGCCGGTGGCGAACTGGTCGAGATTGGTCTTGCCGATCAGGATCGCGCCCGCCGCCCGCAGTTTTGCGACCGTGAAGGCGTCGGCCGCGGCCTCATAGGCGAAGGCGGGGCAGCCTGCCGTGGTCTGTTCGTCGACGGCGTCGATGTTGTCCTTGATGGCGAAGGGCACGCCCCAAAGCGGTTTCGCCACCCGATCGAACGGGCCGAGCCGGGCCGCCTCGGCATGGGCCTTCTCCGCGTCGATCAGGGTGATGAAGATCCCGGGATCGCCCGACGCCGCGATCCGCCGATAGCACTCGGCCACCACGTCGCCCGGCTTGGTGCCGGACTCGTAGGCCGCGTGGAGCGAGGCGATGTCGAAGGGCAGATCCTGCATGGCGGCGCTCGGTCCCACTCGGGTCTCCGTGACTCTGTTTCCTGAAGGCTTCTCCGGCATTTCGCGGCTGCGAACACGCCCCGCCCAAGCCGCCGGTTTGGCTTGTCCAATCCCATGAATTCCGCAGATGCCGGCGCTCCCACACCGGTCTCGCATCTGCGATAGGAGAAAGCGTGCTGGCTATGACTGCTGTTGTCTTCTGCTATGATTGCAGCGAGCCGCTGCAGGAAATGCAGCGGTCAGGGGAGGGACCGATGCGCCACATGACGACGCTGCTCTATATCGACGCGGTGGCCCGGGCCGGCTCGATCCGCAAGGCGGCGGAGACCCTGTCGATCACCTCCACGGCGCTGAACCGGCGGCTGCTGGCGATCGAGGAGGATCTGGGCGTGCCGATCTTCGAGCGGCTGCCCCGGGGCGTGCGGCTGAACAGTGCCGGCGAACTGCTGATCCACCATATCCGCAACCAGATCTCCGACATGGACAGGGTGCGTTCGCAGATCGCCGATCTGGCGGGGGAGCGGCGCGGCCATATCACCATCGCCTGCAGCCAGGCGCTGCTGCCGTACCTGCCCCGGCAGATCGCCGCCTATCGCCGCGAGCATCCGGGGGTGACCTTCGCGGTGTTCCGCCGCGACCGGGAGGCGGCGGAACAGGCGCTGGTCGACCACACCGCCGACCTCGCGCTGGTGTTCGAGCCGATACGGCTGGCCGAGTTCCAGACCCTGCTGACCGTGCGCCAGCACGTGCATGCGATGTTCTCGCGCCATCATCCGCTGGCGGCCCGGGAGACCGTGCGGCTGCGGGAGTGCCTGGACTATCCGATCGCCCTGCCGACCCGGGCCTATGGGGTGCGCCACCTGATGGAGGTTGCCCTGGCGGACTCGGCGATCTCGCTCAACCCGGTGGTGGAATCCGACAGTTTCGAGTTCCTGGGCCACCAGGCGATCGCCGAGGGGATCGTGTCGTTCCAGATCCCCATCGGCCTGCCGCCGGGCGGGATGCTGCCGGACATGGTCTCGCGCCAGCTCGACCCGCGCGACGTGCCCAGCGGCCTGATCTACATGGGCCAGCTCCGGGGCCGCATCCTGCCCGTTGCCGCCGCCAAGTTCGCGGAGATGGTGCAGAAGGACCTGGAGGCGCAGTACGACTGCAATTAGCGGCGGGGGTTGGAGCAGATGCACGCACGCTGGCGCGATCACGAAGTGATCCCGTCACCGCACGATCTGCTTTAGACGTTGCCGCCGTCCACCCGGAATTCCTGGCCGGTGCAGCCGCGCGAGGCGTCGGAGGCCAGGAACAGCACCATCTCGGCCACGTCCTCCTCCACCATGTCCCGCTTCAGGCATTGGCGCGCGTGGATCGCCTGCCGGTCCGCCTCGCTGATCCAGTCGCGGCGCTGCCGTTCGGTCAGGATCGCGCCGGGCAGGATGGAGTTGACCCGGATGCCGTCGCCGCCGAAATCCCGCGCCAGCGACCGGGTCAGGCCGAAGGCCGCAGCCTTGCAGGCGTTGTAGACCGCCAGGTCCGGCACCGCGAGCCAGGGGGCGATGGAGCCGAAATTGGTGATCGATCCGCCCCCCGCCTTCACCATCAGCGGCCGGGCGGCCTGGGCGGCGAAGAACTGGTGCTTCAGGTTGACCGCCACCAGGTCGTCCCAGACCTCCGGCGTGACGGCCTCGGCCTTCACCCGCTGGTCGCGGGCGGCGTTGTTCACCAGCACCGACAGCCCGCCGGCCGGCTGTGCCGCCGCCTCGATGGCCATGGTGAAGGACGCCGTCTCGGTCACGTCGCAGGTCGCGAAGTTCGGCCGGTTGCCGCACTCCGCCTCCACCGCCTGGGCCAGGGCCGTGCCGGCCTGCGGATCGATATCGACGAAGCTGACCCGGGCGCCCTGGCGGGCGAACAACGCGACGATGGCCGCGCCGATGCCGGTGGCGCCGCCGGAGACGAAGACGGCGCGGTCCTGCAGGTCGCGATAGAGGGCCGGCGAGGCGGCGTAGGATCGGTGCATGGAAGCCTGCTCAACGGTATCTGGAGCGTTTGAGTATTGATCGTCGGTTTTCGCTCCGACAAGATAAATTAAAGAAATGAATTAAATAGACGAACGTGGGGAGAGGCGGGTGATGAACCGGCGCATCGAGGCGGTCCTGCTGCTCGACTGCCGCAACACGCTGGCCGAGGGCATCCAGTGGCATCCGGGTCATGGTCGGCTCTACTGGACGGATATCCTGGGCCGCACTCTGTGGAGCTGCGACGCCGAGGGCGGGTCGGTGGAGACCCGCGGCTTCGACAAGCGCATCGGCAGCTTCGCCTTCTGCAGTGACGACCGGATCCTGCTCGCGCTGGAGGACGAGCTGGCGCTGTTCGATCCGGAGACCGGATCCCTGAAGACCCTGGCGCCGGTCGAGGCCGACGAACCGCGAACCCGCATGAACGACGGACGGGTCGACCGCGCCGGCCGCTTCGTGTTCGGCGGCGTCGACGAGCACGGGCTGAAGCCGTATTCCGCCGTCTATCAGTTCAACGGGGTCCGGGCCCTGCGGCTGTTCGACGGGGTCGGCTGCGCCAACAGTATCGCGTTCTCGCCGGACGGGGCGCGGATGTACTTCGCCGACACCGCCGGCAAGACGATCGAGCGGATCTCCTACGAGACCGACGGGGTGCTGGGCGCCCGGTGGACCTTCGCCAAGCTGGCCGCCGACGAGGGCGGGCCGGACGGCTCCTGTGTCGATGCCGAGGGCGCGTTGTGGAACGCCCAGTTCGGTGGCGCCCGGATCCAGCGCTTCCTGCCCGACGGCAGCCGCGACATCCGGGTCGACCTGCCGGTCAGCCAGGTCACCTGCGCCTGCTTCGGCGGGCCGGCGCTCGACCGGTTGTACATCACCACCGCGCGGGAGAATTTCACGGACGCCCAGGCGGCTGCCGAACCGACCGCGGGCGGCATCTTCGTCGCCGAGGTGGGGGCGGCTTTCGGGGTGACAGGGCTGCCGGAGGAGAAATACACGGGATCGATCGCCGATTAGCGGCGCCCCGGGGTTTCCGGCTCGCGCGCCCATCGAGTCTGTTCTGAACAGTATCGACCGATACTGTTGAAGAAGTCGGCTGTCGGCTCGGCTTCGAAGCGGTTCGTCGATCGGCTGGCATGGGTGCAATGGCCCCTTTGCGCTTATGTGGCCGGTGCTGGCGCCCGCGGGGCGCAGATCTTTGCGAGCTTTCGGAGGTTCTGGGCGGTGGCTGCGAGGAGGAACTCGTCGCGGGCGCCGCAGGGGCCGCGCAGTCGCAACCGGCCGAGCTTCAGGATGCGTTTGAGATGGGCGAACAGCATCTCGACTTTCTTGCGCTGTCGGCGGGAGGTCGCATAGGTCTCGGTCTTGGCGATGTCGCGGGCCATGTCCCGCGCCCCTTCATGGATCGATCGGGGGATCTTGCGCGCCGGCTGGCCGGGACAGCAGTTCTGCTTGAGGGAACAGGCATCGCAGTCGGACTTGCTGGCCCGATAGATCCGAGTGTCGTCTTTGGTCACGCCGCTGCGCGGCTCGGTGAACGCACGCCGGCTGTTCTGCAGAAGCTTTCCGCCGAGGCAGCGATAGGTGTCGCTGTCGTGGTCGTAGCTGAAGTCCTCGCGCGAGAAGGTGCCGTCGGTGCGCTTTGACTTGTCGAAGACCGGGATATGCGGCTCGATCCCGCGCGCGTGGACCAGCCAGTTCAGCATCTCTGCCGAGCCGTAACCGGTATCCCCGATCAGGCGCTCCGGCCAGAGACCGAAGCGCTCCTGCGTGCGATCGATCATGGTCCGGGCGGCACCCACCTCGGCCTGCCGTACCGCGGTCGTTGCCTCGACGTCGACGATGACCGCGTTCTCCACATCGATGAGATAGTTGGTGCAGTAGGCAAAGACCGCCGGCCCGCCCCAGGACGCGGTCCAACGCGCGGCCGGATCGGCCGGCGAGAGGTACTTGGGCGGGACCGGCGTCGCCCCGCCGAACGCCGCATCGTCGAGAACGGCCAGATACTCCTCGACCGCACGCCCGGCTTGCGGCAGGTCTTCGGTCCTGGCCACGCCGCGCTGACGATGGGCATCGGCCACGATCAGACTGGCATCCACGGCGAAGCCCTCGCCGCCGACAAGGCCTTCTGCCATGCAGCGCCGCAGGACCGTCTCGAACAACTCGCGCAGCAGATCGGACTCCCGGAACCGGCCGTGGCGGGTCTTGGAGAAGGTCGAGTGGTCCGGCACGTCACCCTCCAGGCCAAGCCGGCAGAACCACCGGTAGGCCAGGTTCAGGTGGACCTCCTCGCACAGCCGCCGTTCCGAGCGGATGCCGAAGCAATAGCCCACGATCAGCATGCGGATCAGAAGTTCCGGATCGATCGAGGGGCGGCCGATCGGGCTGTAGTACGGTGCCAGATGCCGGCGAACCTCCGACAGATCGACGAACCGGTCGATGGCCCGTAGCAGGTGATCCCCGGGCACATGTCGCTCCAGGTTGAAGCCGTAGAACAGCTCCTCATGCATCACTGTCCGCTCGCCCATCATCGGCCCGCCCTCCCACTACAGGAGAACTGAATCAGCACCTCAGATCCGAGGCAAGACGGCCTTTTTCAACAGTATCAACCCTGCTACGGCGATCAGCAGACTGGCGGCATGAACCACACCATGGAATAGCTTAATCAAGCCGCCAAACTTTCCGAACAATGGGGTCCATCTCTTTCCTTTCTGATTCACTGACTAAGAAAGCCGCTCTAACCTCCAATGCAGATTAACTGGGACAGCCTCTTCAAGAAACTTCAGAAGGGAGAGAACATGCACCCGATCATCGACATGGAAATCGAGGCCCCACTTTCCGAGGCTGCACTGCAGGCCCAGGAAATTGGCAGGGGCCGTCCAGGCACCCCGATGGGAGAGCCACTTGACCGGCCTGACGGATACGGCTTCGGTAATTACAGCACCGTGTTCGGCGGTGGCTCGAAAGGATCGGCGACTCGCTCCTACACACAGGAGGAACGCGACCAGAAGTTTACCTCGATCATCGACGACATGGATCAGGCGAACGTCGAATACGGCTTCATGTGCAATATGCTGAACAGCGAGATCGGCGACATCCATCGCAAATACCCTGGCCGCTTCAAGATGTTCGCCCTGATCGACCCAATGGACGGCATGCGCGGGGTAAGAGAACTCGAGCGGCTGGTGAGAGAAGACGGAGCAAACGGCTTTCGCGTAACCGCGCTCACCAACTGCCTGCCAGCCAGCGACCGGCGCTACTATCCGCTCTATGCCAAGTGCGTCGAGCTGAACGTGCCGGCGAAGATCTACAGCAGCATGAACTACGCCAACGACCGGCCCTACGATCTCGGCCACCCGCGCCATCTCGACCAGGTCGCCATTGACTTTCCAGAGCTGAAAATCCTCGCCGGTTTGGGGGGATGGCCATGGATCCCGGACATGGTTGGCCTGTTAGCCCGTCACCCGAACCTCTACTGCGACACCTCGGCTCACCGGCCGCGCTATTTCGCCAAGCCGGGGGCAGGCTGGGAAATGTTCATGCAGTTCGGAAACAGCCGCCTGCAGAACAAGATCATGATCGGACTGTCACGCTATCTCTTCGACTGTCCCTATGAGGAACTGGTCGAGGAATACCGCCAGCTTCCACTGAAGGAGACGGTGCTGGAGAAGTGGTTCTATCACAACGCCAAACAGTTCTTCGACGGCGACTGAACCCGGCGTCCCCTCCGTCCACTTGCCATAACCGCATAGAAAAAGTCACGATGAGCAGGGATGTCTCGTCACTCATCAAGCCGGCGACGATCGCCGTTATTGGTGCGTCTGCCAAGAAGCGAGCTCAGGGTAACGCCGTTATCGACAATCTGCTGAGCCGGGAGTGCGAAAGCCGGATCATCCCGGTCCATCGCAGCGCCGAAACCATCCAGGGCCTGGTGACCGTCCCGGCCATCGAAGACCTGCCCGACAATGTTGACCTGGCCATCGCGTCGGTCCCTGCCGCTGCCGCCTTTGAAACGGCGCTGGCGCTTGAGTCACGCGGTGTGAAATCGGCGATCTTCTTCGCCTCCGGTTTCTCGCAAGAAGACGCGGACACGTTCCGATCCCTCGCCACCGAAAGCACCATGAATATCCAGGGGCCGAACTGCATGGGCCTGATCAACCTCAACGACGGGCTGTTCCTCTATCCGGCGACGACGTCGAGCAAGATCAGGGCAGGCAGGGTTGCCTTCATCGCGCAGTCCGGATCGGCCGCTATCACGCTGATGAATTCCGCTGAGTTCGGCATCTCGAAGATCATCACCGTCGGCAGCGAGTTCCAGCTTACCGCCGCCGACTACATGAACTGGCTGGCAACGGACGACGACACGGCGGCAATCGGCATCGTACTGGAAGCGATCAAGGACGCGGACGCCTTTGCCCGCGCCGCCCGCCGGGTATTCGAGACCGGCAAGTCCCTCGTCGTCCTGAAGGTCGGAAACTCCGCGATCGGATCGGCCGCCACTCTCGCCCACACCGGGTCCATGACCAGCGACGCGGACACGTACCGGCTATTCTTCGAGGCCAACGGCATCGCCACCGTTGCCGATTACGACGAGTTGAACGCAGCCCTCGAGATCCTGTCTCGCCATGGCCAAAGAGAAAACAGGGGCAGGCTCGCGATCGTCGGTATTTCAGGCGGGCAGACGGCACTCGCCTGCGATGTCGCTGTGACGGCTGGTGTCGAACTCGCACATTTCAGCGATGCCGTGGTCCGCCACATCGGTGAGGTTTCTCCCGGCACTCTGGCTCAGAACCCGATCGATTTCGGCTCTGTGACGGACGAGGCCGCCCGCGACATAGCCGGTTCAATCAAGGCCATTCTCAATGACGACGGCATCGATATGCTGGCCGTGATCCAGGATTGTCAGGCCGGACTGCACGAAAAGTCGCTCGAGTCCTACAGCACACCTATCGATGCTTATTGCCGGAGCGCCCGCGATGCGTCGAAACCGATCATCGCGATCTCAGCCACCTCGGAAGAAATCCACCCCGACATCCGGCTGAAATTCGAAAGCCACGGCATTCCCATTGTCAGCGGACTGCGCGAGGGCATCGTTGGGGCAGGAACCATCTCACGCCCTCGCCCGCGGGCCAGGGCCGAGACCGCGGAAACGCCTGAAATGCTGGAGCGGAAGACCCGTATCCTGAGCCTGATCCACGGGGAACTGAAGAACGGCAGGTCCCAATTGACATCGGAGAGCTGTCTGGAAATCCTGGCCGCCTACGGCATTCCGACGTCTTCGTCCCTTGTGGTCGCGAACGCCGCCGAGGCGGCCGAACGGATCGCCGATATAGAGTTCCCGCTGGCCGTTAAGGTCGCATCCAGGCACATCGCTCATCGCTCGGAGCTCGGTGGCGTCATGCTTGGCGTGCGTGACATGGACGAGCTGTCGACGGCACTTTCCCGGATTGCGGAGAACGTCGCGGCCGCCGCCCCCAATGCCAAAATCGACGGCTACGAGCTGCAGCGGGAAGTTCGCGGCGATCTCGAGGCCGTGGCGGGTTTCGTCGCCTCGCCACCCTTCGGCGTCAAGGTCATGGTCGGGACCGGCGGGACGCTTGTCGAGCTGATTGACGATCTGGCCATGGGACTTGCGCCGCTGACAGTGGCGGACGCGCAGGCGCTCATCGCCTCGACAAAACTCGGTAAGCGCATGAACGGCTATCGGAACCTCATCGCCCAAACCGATACGCGACCGCTCGCCGAGCTGGTCTCCAACCTGTCGCTCTTAGCACGTGACCTTGGTGACCTGATCACCTCCTGCGACCTAAACCCGGTCATGATTCACGCTGGCTCAGGCGAAGTCGCCATTGTCGATGTGCTCATGACGTTGAAATGAGGCAAGTGGAGGTTGGGGTTTCCGTACCATTTTCCCCGAAAGTATCGGTAGGGGTTCCAAAGTATTTCAGCTGGTTAGCGGAAGCATCAGGAGCCCACCTTGATTATTTTTAATGAGTTAGAGATGAATCCTGTTTTCGCGGCCTCGTCAAACCACATCGCCCCGGCGCGGATCGTCCGCAGGGGCAAAACCTGGCGGCATGGTACTCTCACGGTCGAGAGGCATCTTCGATTGCCTCAGTTTCCAGACGACGTTGCCCTTGACCGCATATCGATGGGGCAAGAGGCGACATTGTCAGGCGGCTCCCGTAAGGTCTTGAAATGTCGCAACATCTATTTCGGCACCCACCGCTAACACATTGGAATTTCAAAGGTCTCTAACCGATACTTTCGGGGAAAATGGTACGGAAACCCCTGGATCCGCTCGGCGTCGCGAACGTGGGATTCGATGGCCTCGGCCAGGGGCCTCAGTGCCGCCGCGACCGCGCCGATCCAGTTGGCCAGCGTGGAGACGTCGAGCGCCACACCCTCTCGGGCGAAGCTCGGGATTCCCGTACCAGCGCCTGCTCAGTGCCCTGCGAATGTCGGCCTGCGCTTCTCCATGAAGGCAGCCCGGCCTTCCTTGTAGTCGGCGCTGTTGAAGCAACGGTCCACCATCTCCTGGATCGCGGCCGCGTCGATATCCGACGGCACCTTTACCAACTCGTCGATGGTCAACTTGGACGCCTCCATCGACAACGGCGCGTTCTGGGAGATCTCGGCGCACATCGCCCGGACCGTGTCCTCCAGCGCCTCGGGGGCGACAACGTCGTTGATCAGTCCCATCGCCAGCGCCTGTCCGGCGGAATAGCGACGCGCAGTGAACAGGATTTCTTTCGCCTTGGATGGGCCAACAAGACCGACCAGCCGCAGCAGGTTGCCGGTGTCGTAGGCGATTCCCAGCCGGGCGGCAGGGATGCCAAAGGTCGAGCCCTCGGCGGCGATACGGATGTCTGCGGTCATAGCGATTCCCAGCCCGCCGCCCATGCAGAAGCCCTGGATCATCGCGATCACCGGCTTACGCAGGTCGAGGATAAGCTGACGGGCGTCGCGCGAGATCCTCGCGTAACGGTCGGCGGCGTCGGCATCGGCGCGGTTCTTGTCGAACTGGGAAATGTCCGCGCCGGCGGTGAATGCCTTGTCACCGGCGCCGGTCATCACCACCGAGCGCACCTCGGGGCTGTCGGCGAAAACCCTGAACGACCGTGCGATGCCCTCCCACATCTCCAGGGAGATCGCGTTGCGGCGCTCCGGCTGGTTGATGGTCAGCCAGCCGGTCGCGTCCCGGATCTCGGCCAGAATCTTATCGGTACCGGTGTCAACCATGGCGTCTTCCTCTCTCTAAACCGTGCCGGAGGCGCGTAGTGCCTGGATCTCATCTTTGGAATAACCCGCCTGACGCAAGATCTCGTCCGTATGGGCGCCGATCGCTGGCGTTCCGCTTCGCATCCGGCTCGGCGTGCGGGACATCTTCACGGCCTGACCCACCACGCGGAGAGTCCTTCCGTCGGCCGCGGTCACCTCGGGATCCATGGCCAGGCTCTTGACCTGCGGATCGGCAAAGGTCTGGTCGATGGAATAGATCGGCCCCGCCGGCACCCCCGCCTCGGCCAACACGTCGATCCAATGCTGCGTGCTCCGTGTTCGGGTGCGCGCCTCGATCTCGGCATTCAGACGGTCACGGTTCTCCAATCGGTCCTTCGGGTCGGCGAAGTCGGGATGATCGAACAGCGCGGGCGCGCCGATCGCGTCGCACATCCGCCGGTACAGGTTCTGCGCGGAGGCCTGGATGATGATCGCCCCGTCCTCGGTCCGGAATACCCCGGTCGGGATATGCACGGGGTGATTATTCCCGGCCTGCTGCGGCACCTCGCCCTTCATCAGGTAGCGCGCGGCCTGGAGATCCATCATGGCGATCTGCGCCTCAAGGAGCGACGTTCGGACCCACTGCCCCTTGCCCGACCGTTCGCGTTCGTAGAGGGCGATCATGATGCCCATGGCAAGATTGAAGCCGGCCGACAGATCGGCGATCGGGATGCCGACCCGTACCGGCCCCTGTCCCGGCAACCCGGTCACTGACATCAGCCCGCCCATTCCCTGGGCGATCTGGTCGAGGCCGGGGCGACCACTATAGGGACCCTCCTGGCCGAAGCCCGAAATGCTGCCGTAGACTAGGCGGGGATTGACCGCTGACAACGCGTCGTAGTCGATGCCGAGGCGGTGTTTCACGTCCGGGCGAAAGTTCTCGACGACGACATCGGCCTTCTCGACCAGCCGAAAAAACACTGCTCTGCCCTGATCGGATTTCAGGTTCAGGGTCAGACTGCGCTTGTTGCGGTGCAGATTCTGAAAATCGAACCCGCCCCGCTCTCCGCCGAGGGAATCCGTTCCGACCGACGGCGGGAGCTCGATCTTCACCACGTCGGCCCCCCAGTCCGCCAACTGGCGGACCGCGGTCGGCCCAGCCCTGGCGCGCGTCAGATCAAGCACGAACAGATCGATGAGGGGTTCGGTTGTCATCGTTGAATTTCCTCCCTGGGCGTCGGGGCCGTTCGCGGCCGGCGGCCTTCACCACATCTCCGTGCCTCGACTCGTTTGGCATACAATTTTTAACGACGTCAACTCACCTTCGCTATACTGCCGGGGTTGTACGTCCTATGACGATCCGCAGGGGCGGGTCCTGGATCGGGCCGCCGCATTTTGGAAGAGACATGCATGGCGAACTCGGGATCGGAGCCACTGGTTCAAGCCGACAACGAAATCCGCGGCCATCTACCGGAGCCGCCCAATGACAATGATCTGGCCAGCCGGCTGCTGGTCAGTCAGGTGGCCTCGAAGCTGAGGGATATGATCATCCAGGATCACCTGAAGCCGGGCACGCGGATCCGTGAACGCCAGCTCTCGGAGCTCCTCAACGTGTCGCGCACGCCTCTGCGCGAGGCGATTCGTATCCTGGTCAGCGAACGCCTGGTGCACAGCCTGCCAAACCGCGGCGCCGTCGTGGCGAGCCCGAACATGCAGGAAGTCCGGCAACTCCTTGAGGTTCTCGGCACCCTGGAGGCGCTCGGCGGCCAGCTTGCGGCCGAGTTCGCCTCAAACGAGAGGATCGAGGAGATCCTGGCCCTGCATCATGAGATGCTCTCGGCCTTCTACCGCAAGGACAAGCTGGCTTATTTCAAGCTCAACCAGGCAATCCACAAGAGCATCGTCGCGGCCGGCGGCAACGGGGTCCTGGTCGACACGCACGCGCAACTGAACGCCAGGCTCTATCGCATCCGCTACATCTCGAACCAGCGCGACGACCGCTGGCACGAGGCGGTGGCGCAACACGAGCAGATCGCCGACGCCCTCAAGGCGCGCGACGCGGCACGTTTGACCACCCTCATGCGCGATCACATCGGCCATACCTGGGTAAAGGTGAATTCCGTCGAAGCTTGATTGTCATTTGGTATGCCAAAATTCGTTGACGCTCCACCTGCCGCTCGACCACTATTCCTGAACAACCAACGAATGTGCGCGGCGATCTGACAGCCGACGCAGAAAAGAACTAAAAGGGAGGAAGCGAAAATGGTGCGCTCTATCGGAACGCGCAGTTGCCTCGTTGCGGCAATGGCCGCCGGCCTCGGTCTGGCGACGGTCGGCCTGCCCGCCATGGCGCAGGACAAGCCCGCCATCGAGGTGGTGACCCATGCCGGCGCCGGCGGCGGTACCGACGTCAACTCTCGGATGATGATGATCCGGGCCCGGCGCGAACTCGGGCAGGATATGGTGATCGTCAACAAGCGCGGCGGCGGCGGCGCGGCGTCGATGAACTACTTCCTCACCCGCCCGGCCGACGGCAACACCATCCTGACTTTTACCGTCGGTCACGCCATCACCATGGCGATGGGCAAGACCAAGCTGACGGTCGACGACATGGCGCCGATCGCACGCGGGACCAACGACCCGCAGATCCTGATGGTTAACTGCAAGACCTCGCCATACAAGACGCCGGACGATTTCGTCGCCGGCATGAATAATGGCGATGACATCAAGTTCGGCGGGACCCATACCGGCACCATCGACCACATCACGGTCTATCTCTGGGCTAAGCGGCTCGGCCAGCCGATGCCGACCTACATTCCGTTCAAGGGCGGCGGGGAGCTCGCTACCCAGCTTGTCGCCGGCGCGGTGGACGTAGGCGTTCTGAATCTTTCGGAAGCCAGCGCTCCGATTGAAGCGGGCGATATCTGCCCGCTCGTGATCCTGGCGGAAGAAGGCATGGAGCCCATCCCGGCGGCCAAGTCCTCCAAGGAACTGGGCATCGACCTCGTCCTGTCGACGACCCGCGGCTTTGTCACCCACTCGGGCGTCGATGAAGCGCGACGGGCCGAGCTTGAGACCGCGTTGTCCAAGGCAATGGATCACTCGCTCTACCAAGCCTATCTGATGAACTCCGGCTTGGATACGACTTCGCCGCAATCTTCCGAACCCTGGGGTAAGCAGATTAAGGCAATGGTGGCTGAGTTCGGCCCAGCCCTGAAGGAAATGGGCCTGGTCCAATAAGAAGCCTCCCCTTGCTCTGACCTAGGAGAAGACGGTGCGCCCTGGCGGGCGCGCCGTCCGTCCGGCCATGCGTACTCTCGTCCTCCCCGCCCTCATCATCGGCTTTTCCGTCGTCGTCATCTGGGCTTCGCTCCAGCTCGATCTGTCGCCGCCCATGATCGTCGGCGAAAGCATGCAGCCGCGCGTGTTCCCGATCGTGCTGATGATCATCAATATGGGACTCGCGGTGGCCCTGGCGCTGCAGTACCGCATCGCGCCACCGAAACAGATCCGTCTCGAGGGGAGGTCCACCTGGGGCACGATCGCCCTGTTCGGCGTGTTCTTCGTGCTGACGGTCTATGTCGACATGATCATCGCCATCGCGGCGACCGTGTTTCTGATGTGCCTCCTGTGGGGCGAGCGTCGGCTTCCGGTCGCGCTGGCCGTCTCGGTGCTCACTCCGACCACGGTGTTTCTCCTGTTCGACAAGGTCCTGCAGATCCGGTTCCCGCGGGGACTGTTCACCAACTGGTACTACGGATAGGCGGCGCGCGATGTTGGATGCCCTGCTGGCCATGGGATCGGTCGTTTTCGACCCTTACCTGCTCCTGCTGATTTTTCTGACCACCATCGTCGGCGTGATCATCGGCGTACTCCCCGGTCTCGGGGCGACCACGGGCGCGGCGCTGCTGCTTCCGTTCACCCTGACCATGGCGCCGGTCCATGCGATTGCGGTGCTGGCGACCCTCTACGTCTCAGCGACCTTCGCCGGGTCGATCACCGCGATCCTGATCAATACGCCGGGAACGGCGGCCGCAGCCGCCACGACCTTCGACGGCTATCCGCTAGCCAAACGGGGCGAAGCCGGGCGGGCGCTCGGGATCGCCGTGGTTTCGAGCACGGTGGGCGGCGTGTTTTCCATCATCGTGCTCTGCATATGCGCCCCTCTGCTCGCACGCGTCGCATATGAATTCCGCCCGCCGGAATACTTCGCACTGGCGCTCTTTGGCCTGTCCATGCTGGCCTCGATCAGCGCCGGCGGCGCAGTGCGGAATGTGATCGGCGGCGTGTTCGGCGTTTGGCTGGCGACTATCGGGGCGGAACCGACCACGGGAATCGAGCGGTTCATGTTCGGTAACTACGAACTCTACGAGGGCCTGTCGTTCGTCCCGGTCTTCATCGGCCTGTTCGCCATTTCCGAGCTGCTCGTTCAATCCAAACACCTGAACCGGGCCATCGTCGCGGTCCGCCTCAAGGCGGTGATGCTGCCCAGTCGTGAAGACTACCGCCGAATTTGGAAGACCGTGCTGCGGTCCTGCGGGATTGGCACCTTCATCGGCGTCCTGCCGGCGGAAGGGGCCACCGTCGCCTCGATGATCGGCTATGCCGAGGCTCGCCGCTGGTCGAAGAACAAGGAAGAGTTCGGCAACGGCTCCGTCGAGGGCATCGCCGGCGCCGAAGCCGCCAATAACGCGGCGACCGGCGGGGCCATGGTTCCGACGATGGTGCTTGGCATTCCTGGCAGCGGTACGACGGCGGTCATCCTCGTCGGCCTGCTGGTGCACGGGCTGCGCCCTGGCCCCTACCTGTTCACCGAGCAGGTGGACACGGTCTATCAGATCTTCGGGGCGATGCTGATCGCCAACCTGATGTTCCTAGCAATGGGGCTTTACGCCGCCAAGCTGTTCGCGCGGATCTCGCTGGTACCGTCGAAGATCCTATGGCCGATGGTCTTCGCCCTTTCGGTGATCGGCGCCTATGCGCTGCACTCCTCGCTACTCGACGTCTGGGTGGCGCTGGTCTTCGGCGTGATCGGGTTCCTCGCGCGGCGGCACGGATTCGCCGTCGCGCCGATCGCTGTCGGCCTGATTCTCGGCGAGATGGTCGAGACCAACCTGCAGAACTCGTTGAAGATGTTCGATGGCGACTGGTGGCTGATCTTCACTCAGCCGTTGGCGGCGATGTTCCTCTTCTTCGCCTTCCTCGGGTTGTTCGGCTCGGCGATCTTCGCCTGGCTGCGCGCCCGCCTGTGGTCCAGCGACTAATCTGGAGAGAATGATGAAGATCACCGAGGTGACGGCACGGCGCTATCGGGGCGAAGGCGGCAACCCCTATTCCGCCGAGATGGTCGTGGTCGAGGTCGCCACCGATGCGGGGGTGACCGGGATGGGCTTCGCCAACGCGCCGCCGCGCATGGGTCCGATCATCGCCCAGTTCATTGAGCATGTTTTCGGGCCCGCCGCGCTCGACGCTGACCCGCGGCTCACCACCGACCTCTGGCAGCGCCTGCAGGGCGAGACGGTGCCCCGACGCGGCGGCGACGGCATCGCCCGCTATGCGCTCGCCGCTCTCGACATGGCATGCTGGGACATTCGCGGCAAAGCCACGGGCCTGCCGGTCAGCGCGCTGCTGGGTGGACAGCGCCGGCTTGTGCCGACATATGCGAACTGCGCCCACCACATGGCACCCGATGCCCTGGCCGAGCGCGCCGCATCCTACGTCGCCATGGGCCACAGGGCGCTGAAGATCCGAGGCACCCGAGGCTACGTCACCCCGCGCGAGGCCACCGAGCGGGTCCGCGCGGTACGCGAGGCCGTCGGGCCTGACGTCAAACTGATGGTCGATGTGAACGGCAGCTGGGACGTCGACACAGCGATCCAGCAGCTTAAGGCTTGGGAGCCATACGACGTCTACTGGCTCGAGGAACCCGTACCGCCGCACGATATCCCCGGCTATGCGCGCGTCCGCGCGCGAGCTGGACGCACGTATATCGTCGGCGGCGAGCAGAATGTCGGCCTCTCCGAATTCCGCGCCCTGGTCGAGCAGGGCGGCGTGGACATGGTCCAGCCGAACGTCATGATCACCGGCGGCATCACCGACTGGTTGCGCATTCACGCCTACGCGACCTCGATGAACGTTCCGGTCTCGCCTTGGGATCTGCAGAACGTCCATATCCATCTGGCCGCGGGACTGCCAAATGTCAGGTGGATCGAGTACTTCATGGCCGACAACGCGCTCCTGGAATTCCAGACCCGACTATTCGCTGGTGCGCCGTTCAAGGAGGAAGTTGACGAGATCGGCATTCAACTGGTCGCGCCTACGGCGCCTGGTCTGGGACTGGCGTTGGACGCAGAAGTAGCCGAACGGTCGCTCGTCACTGACTAGAGGCTTTCGTACCGGATTCCCCCACGTTTGGAACACTCCCAAAGTACCGGGGACTGTTCCAAACGTGGGGGTCACGCAGTGTCATTGCAACTCGCTTAGTTGCTGCTCAGATCGAGGAGGCAGGGTCATCTGCGCCAGAGTGATCTGACTTGGCCTGTTCATGGTTTGTCCGAGTTCGCGAGGTTTAGCGAAAACAAACCTTGAGGTGACCCCTGCATTACAACAAGCGGTCGCGCGCCGAGATGGAGGGCCTGTTCGAGGCCAATGCCATGGACCGGTTGCGTTCGCGCCTGACCGACGGCAAGCCGGTGATCGGCCGCACCGAGCAGTGGGGGGGCGGGCCCGATGAGCGAGACCGACTGGACCAGGCAGCACACCACCTCGTTCTCCGCCGCCGACGCCGAGGGCAACCTGATCTGCGTCACCCAGACCCTGGGCGGCATCTTCGGCTCCGGCGTTGTGATCCCGGGCACCGGTGTGTGCATGTCCAACTACCTGAACTGGGGCGACCTGGAGCCGGCCTCGCCGAACTACCTGGCGCCGGGCAAGGCATGGGCCTCGGTGGTGGCACCCAGCATCGGGACGGTCGACGGCACCGGTGTCCTCGCACTCGGCACCCCGGGCAGCTACGGCATCATGCAGACCCAGGCCTATGTGCATTATCTGAACTACGGCCTCGAGCTGCAGGCCGCCATGGAGGCGCCGCGGGCGCGGCTGTGGGACGGCGCCCGGGTCGAGTTGGAGAGCCGGGTGCCGGAATCCACCGTGGAGGAGCTGAAGCGCCGCGGCCACGCGGTCGAAATGGCGCCACCGCTCACCATGAACTGCGGCGGGATGCAGGCGGTGTCCTTCACGCGGGAGACCGGTGCGATGGTGGGGGCGGCCGATCCAAGGCGCGACGGATCGGCGGTCGCCGCCTAGAGCATTTTCGCACCTGAGGGAATCGTAGGGGATTCCGTTTTTGGCACGAATCTGATTCACCATCATGGCTGGGGATTGGAGGCCAGCCATGATGACGCGAGCCTTTTCCGATGACCTTCGAGAACGTGTGATCCAGGCGGTCGAGGGCGGGATGTCCCGCCGTGCGGCGGCAGAGCGCTTTGGCGTCGGTGTGTCGACCGCGATCAAATGGGTGCAGAAATGGCGATCGACGGGGACCTGGTCAGCACGTCCGATGGGCGGTGATCGGCGATCTGGTCGGATCGAGGCCGTTGGCGACGAGATT
>NZ_FNBW01000010.1 GCF_900102465.1 Thalassobaculum litoreum DSM 18839
CCCGTCAGCGTGTCGTTGCCGTCGCCGCCGGTAACCGTATCGCCGCCGTCGCCGCCCGTCAGCGTGTCGTTGCCGTCGCCGCCCGTCAGCGTGTCACTGCCGTCCCCACCGGTGACGGTGTCATTGCCGTCACCGCCAGTCAGAGTATCCCCACCCGGGGTGGTGTCCTCTGCCGTTTCGGTGGGTTCGGTGTTCGCACTGAAGCGGAGTTGGGTATAGGGCGCGCCGCTCTCGTCGGTGCCGGTCGAGATCTCCGCAACCTCGAAGCCGCCAATCGCCTGGAAGCTGAAATCGGCAACCCCGTCGCCGTCGGTATCGACATTCACGGTGGTGCGGTCGTCGGCACCGATGGTTCGCGTGACGGTCAGAGCATCGGCATTCAGGGCCGACCCGTTGATCCGCACCGCATCGACCTGCTCCAGATCGAGAATGACGTCCCCATCATCGACCACGAAGGTGTCGGCACCGGCGCCACCCGTCATCCGGTCGGCCTCGGCACCGCCGTCGATCACGTCGTCGCCGGCCCCACCCGACATCTCGTCGCGCCCGGCGCCGCCTGACAGCGTGTCGCTGCCGTCGCCCGCGACGATCCGGTCGTCGCCGGCTCCGCCGTCGATCACGTCGTCGCCGTCATTGCCTTCCAAGTAGTCGGTGCCGTCATTGCCGAACAGCGTGTCGCGACCGGCACCGCCAAAGACTGAATCGCCGCCCTCGCCGCCGGACAGCAGGTCCTCGCCGTCGCCACCGACCAGAACGTCGCGATCGGCGCCGCCGGAAATCGTGTCGTCGCCCGCTCCGCCCGACAGGTTGTCGCGGCCGGCGGCCCCGGTGATCAGGTCGTTGCCGTCACCACCGGACAGATTGTCGCCGGCGCTGCCGCCAGCGAGAGTCGTGCCGTTCCAGCCAGCACCCGCGTCGCCCGCCAGGGAGTCGTCGCCGGAGCCGCCCTCGACCGTGTCGTTGCCGTCGCCGGACTGCACGGTGTCATTGCCGTCGCCACCGACTACGGAATCGTCGCCGTCATTGCCGTCGATGACGTCGTCGCCGCTGCCGCCATCGACGGTGTCGTTACCGGCGCCGCCGTCCAGCGTGTCGTTGTCCGCGCCGCCATCGACCAGATCGTCGCCGTCGCCGCCGGAAAGGGAATCCGCGCCTGCGTCGCCTTCGACGGTGTCGTCGCCGGCCCCACCGGCCGCGGTGTCGTCGCCGGAGCCACCGGCCACGCTGTCATTGCCGTCGCCACCGGCCAGGCTGTCATTGCCGTCGCCGCCCGCAACCGTGTCGTCCCCGTCGCCGCCGCCGACCGTGTCGTCGCCTGCGCCGCCCTCGGCCAGATCGTTGCCGGAACCGCCGTCGACGCTGTCATCGCCGTCGCCGCCTGCGACCGTGTCGTCGCCCGCACCGCCCTCGGCCGTGTCGTTACCGGCACCGCCGTCGACCACGTCGTTGCCCGAGCCGCCATCGACGCTGTCGTCGCCGTCATTGCCGGCCACCGTGTCGTCGCCGCTCCCGCCCTCGGCCGTATCGTTTCCGGCGCCGCCGTCGACCAGGTCGTTGCTTGCCCCGCCGTCCAGGCTGTCATCGCCGCCCCCGCCGGACAGGGTGTCCTCGCCCGAATTGCCGCTGACGACGTCGTTTCCGTCGCCGCCGTCCAGGCTGTCGTTGCCGATGCCGCCGGACAAGGTGTCCTCGCCCGACCCGCCCTCGGCGGTATCGTCGCCGTCGCCACCCAGGGCGATGTCGTCGTCCTCGCCGCCCAGCAGGCTGTCATTGCCGTCGCCGCCGGACAGGGTGTCGTCGCCCGCCTGGCCCGACAGGGTATCGTCGCCGCCGCCGCCGGAGACCACGTCGCCCGCCGACTTGGCCGAGATGTCGTCGTCGCCGTCGCCGGCCTCGATCGTGTCGTTCTCCGGCGTGCCGACCAGGGTGTCGGCGCCATCGGTGCCAAGCTCCGGCTCGAACGCCTCGAGGCTGATATCGACGCCGCCGGACCCGTTGTCGGTGACCGTCGGCGAGGTGAACAGGCCCTCCAGACGGATCGTGGAGTCGGGCGTCCCGTCGCCGTCGGTGTCGAGGCTGAGCGTGCTGCCGGTCTCGTCGCGGACCAGGGTGACGCCCAGTGTGTCGGCGCTGACCCCGGCGACCGAGATCACGTCCACGCCCGCCGCGAAGTCGCGGATCAGGTCGCCGTCGAGATCGTCCGCGGTCCCGGCGAAGGTGTCGGCGCCCGCGCCGCCGGCCAGACTGTCCGAACCGGCACCTCCGACGAGCGCATCGTCGCCGCCGTCGCCGTCGATGTCATCGGCGCCGGCGCCGCCGGACAGCAGGTCGTCGCCGTCGCTGCCGCGCAGGGTGTCGGCTCCCTCGCCGCCGTCCAGCGTGTCGTTGCCGCCACCGCCCGACAGCAGATCGGCACCGTCATTACCCTGGATGCTGTCGTCGGCGGCCTCGCCCAGAAGCTCGTCGTCGCCGGCCCCGCCGGTCAGGGAATCGTCGCTCGGCCCGCCATACAGCGTGTCGTCGCCGTCGCCGCCGGCCAGGGCGTCCTCGCCCTCGTTGCCGGAGAGCAGATCGTTGTCGGCGCCGCCCGCGACCGTGTCGTTGCCGGCACCCCCGTCCAGGGTGTCGGCCCCTTCGCCGCCGGACAGCAGGTCGTTGCCGTCTCCGCCATCGACGGTATCCTCGCCGCCGCCGGCCAGGACGGTGTCGTCGCCACCGGCGCCGGACAGCGTGTCAGCCGCGGCACCGCCGGTCAGCACGTCGTTGCCGTCGCCACCGGTGGCCAAGATCGGGCCCTGATCGCGGATGGTGAAGTCGGTATAGGTGGAGCCGTCGGCCGCGGTCCGGGTGACCGCCTCGACGTCGTTGAAATCGCCCTCAAGGGTGAGGGTCAGGTCGGCATTCCCGTCGCCGTCGGTATCGATCCGGATGCCTGTGGTGGTGCCGTCCTCGCTGCGCACCAGCTCGACCGCGTCCGCATCCAGCGACACGCCCTCGACCCGGACCACGTCGTCGTCGCCGAGATCGGCGATCACGTCGCCGTCGCCGGCCACGAAGACATCGCCACCAGCACCGCCGGTCAGGGTATCGGATCCGGCGCCACCGTCGAGACGGTCGCTGCCGGCCCCGCCGACCAGGACGTCGTTGCCGCCGTCGCCCTCCAGCGTGTCGTCGCCGCCACCGCCGTTGAGGGTGTCGTTGCCGCTGCCGCCTTCCAGGTAGTCGCGGCCGGAGCCGCCCTGGATCGAGTCGGCGCCCGCACCGCCATCGAGGCGGATGCCCGGACCGGACCAACTCACCGTGTCGTTGCCGGCGGTCACGCCGCTGGCGGCGGCGGAGACCTGGCCGCGGTCGAGCACGGAGCCGTCGGCGAACTCGATGTTCTCGATGGTCCGCAGGGTGTCGGTCCAATAGTCGATCTCGACCATGTCGGAGATCGAGTCCCAGCCGACGGCGTCCTCGGCCGCGGCGAGATAAAGCGTGGATCCGTTCAGCCAGAGGGTCACGTCCTCGGCGTTCAGGTCGCTCAGCTCCAGGGTATCGATGCCGCCATGGAGCAGCGTCGGCGTGCCAATATGACCGAGCGGGCTGCGGGTCTGGTACCAGTACTCGTCGATGATCCTGTCGCGGCCGTCGCCGGAGGCATACTGGTAGACATCGTCGCCGCCGCCGGCACGCAACAGGTCATTGCCCTCGCCCCCGACCAGGGTGTCGTCGCCCTCCGGCTCTGCGATGGCCGCGCCGCGGATGCCGCCGCTGCCCAGCAGCGTGTCCGCACCCGCACCGCCGGACAGCAGGTCGTTACCGTCGCCGCCGTCGATCGTGTCGTTGCCGTCGCCGCCCCGCGCCGTGTCGTTGCCGACACCGCCGCGGATCGAGTCGTTGTCCGCGCCGCCGTCGACCACGTCATTGCCGCCGCCGCCGACCAGCAGGTCATTGCCGTCACCGCCGGAGACCGTGTCGTCCGCCGCCCCGGCCACCACCGTGTCGTTGCCGCCCGCCGCATCGACGCCCAGCGCTGTGTCGGTCCAGCTCAGGCTCTCGTCGGCCGAGGTGCCGTCGAGGTTGGCGGTGATATCCTCGACCGACAGCTCGCTGCCATCGTCGAATTCCAGCGTCTCGATCCGGTAGTCGCTGTCGCGCCAGTTCTCGATGGTGATCTGGTCGGCCAGATCGCCGAGTTCATTGACCCCGTCGCGGATGCCGATGACCAGGTCGTCGCCGATGATGTCGAACCACAGATCCTCGGCGCCGATGCCAGGACCGAAGACGATCCGGTCGGCGCCGCCGTCGGTCACATAGGCGTTGTCGACATGGCCGAGCCCGTTCTCCGGGACGATCTTGTACTCGTCGACGATGGTGTCCTGGCCGTCGCCCAGGTTGAAGCTGTAGACGTCGTTGCCGCCGCCGCCGCGCAGCAGGTCGTCGCCGACCCCGCCGGACAGGTGATCGTGGCCGACCGCCTCGTTGGTGGTGCCGGCTTCGGCCGAGCCGTCGAGGGTGTCGTTGCCGATGCCGCCGACCAGAGTGTCGTCGCCGGTGCCGCCGAGCACGGAATCGTCGCCGTCGCCGCCATCGACCCGGTCGTTGCCGCCGCCGACCGACACGGTGTCCTGGCCGGAGCCGCCGGCCACACTGTCGACGCCGGCACCGGTAACCACCGCGTCGTCGCCGTCGCCGCCATCGATCTGGTTGTCACCGCCCGCCGCGTTGACGACGTCGTTGCCCGCGCCGCCGCCGATCGTGTCCGCGGCGTCGGTGGCCGTGATGGTGTCGTCACCGCCGCCGGCATCGATGCCGAGGGCCGGCCCATCCCACGTCACCGTGTCCGACTGGCCCGAACCCTCCAGGTCGGTGACCAGACCGGACACATCGATCGTGGTGCCGTCCTCGAACTGGATCTGCTCGATCGCCCGCAGGGGATTGTCGGCGTCGTTGAGGCGCAGCAGGTCGCTCAGACCGTAG
The DNA here is from genome assembly GCF_900102465.1 of Thalassobaculum litoreum DSM 18839. Taxonomy (GTDB): domain Bacteria; phylum Pseudomonadota; class Alphaproteobacteria; order Thalassobaculales; family Thalassobaculaceae; genus Thalassobaculum; species Thalassobaculum litoreum. Next base: position 4,966 of record NZ_FNBW01000010.1, read on the forward strand.
AGATCGGTGTCGCCGTCGCGGATGCCGATGATCAGGTCGTCGCCGTCGAGGGAGACCCACAGGTCCTCATAGGTGATCCCCGCGCCGAACCGGATCGTGTCGGTACCGCCGTCGAGTTCGACAGGACTTCTGATCGACCCAAGGCTGATGCGCTCATGGAAGTAGTAGTAATCCTGGATCTCGTCGTAACCGTCGCCGCGGTTATAGAGATAGGTGTCGTTGCCGCCACCGCCGCGCAACGTGTCCGAGCCCGATCCGCCCGACAGCGTGTCGTCTCCGGTGGGCTGATTGAAATCGTTGATGTTACCGGCTGATCCGTCGATCAGATCGTCGCCGGCACCGCCCAACAGCAGGTCGTTCCCCTCCCGGCCGTCGAGAGAGTCGTTACCATCGCCTCCGAAGAGCGTGTCGTTGACGGCGCCGCCGAACAGCGTGTCGTCAGAATTAGTGCCGGTCAGATCGACCATGGGCAGGTTTCTCCCCCCTGGAGCGCGCAATCTATCCCCTCGACCTGCACATCGCAAATTTTATGCAAATTCTGGCTACCTGAGAATTTCGCAAGAACTGTTGAAGGATTCTCCGACACTTGGCAGGACGCCGCCGACGGGGTAAATCCTGGGCCGCTGCGGGCCTGATCGTCCCCAGCCGAATCGTGCGGAACCGGGGCCCCAGATGACCGCCAAGTCGTTGCTGGAAAAAGATTTCGAAGAACACGCGAGCGTAACGGGCTCAACCCGCGCGGCCGTCGAATCGGCCTTCGAAGAGTTGGTGGCCGCTTGCGCGTCATCCGTGTCCAATGGTGGAAAGTTGCTCTTTTTCGGCAACGGCGGCAGTGCCGCGGATGCCCAGCATCTGTCCACCGAGCTGGTCGTACGCTACGTCACGGACCGGGCAGCGATTGCCGCCCTGGCCCTGACGACGGACACATCCGCCCTGACGGCGGGTGCCAACGATATGGGGTACGACCGGGTCTTCGCCCGCCAGATCGAGGCGCTCGGACGCCCCGGGGACGTTGCCATCGGCCTCAGCACCTCGGGCAAGTCGCCGAACGTGCTGAAGGGGCTGGAGGAGGCAAAGGCGCGCGGCCTGATCGCCGTGGCCATGGTCGGCGCCAACCGGGAGCAGGTGGACCCGATCGCCGATATCGTGGTGTCGGTACCGGCCCGGGCGGCGAACCGGATCCAGGAAATGCACATCCTGATCGGCCACGCGCTGTGCGGCACGCTGGAGCGCCGCCTCGGTCTGGTGGAAGAAGAATGACCGACGAGTCCGAACTCGCCTCCCTCGTCGAGGACCTCGCCGGCATCCGCGTGCTCGCGGTCGGCGACCTGATGCTCGACCGTTTCGTCTACGGCGCGGTCGACCGGATCTCGCCGGAGGCCCCCGTCCCCGTCCTTCGGATCGAGCGCGAGACCGTGATGCTGGGCGGCGTGGGCAACGTGGCGCGCAACCTGCGGGCGCTCGGCGCGACCGTCTGCCTCGTCGCCGTGATGGGACGCGACCAGGAAGCCCGCGACATCAAGGGCCTGCTGCGCGACGACCTGGAGATCGAAAGCCATCTGATCGAGGACGAGGCGCGGCCGACCACGATCAAGACCCGCTACATCGCCGGCAGCCAGCAGATGATGCGCGCCGACCGCGAGCGGATCGTGCCGGTCTCCGCCAACCTGGAGGAGGAGATCGTCGCCCGCGCGGTCGCCGATCTGGCCCAGGCCAAGGCGATGGTGCTGTCGGACTACGGCAAGGGCGTTCTGACCGAGCCGGTGCTGCGGCGGCTGATCGAGGCCGCGGCCGAGCGCGGCGTGCCGGTGATCGTCGACCCCAAGGGAAGCGACTATGCCCGCTATGCCGGCGCCACCCTGGTGACGCCGAACCGCCGCGAACTGGCCGAGGCGACCGGCGGCATGGCGGACGGCGATGCTGGGATCGTCGAGACCGCCACCGCCCTGATCGAGGCGTCCGGCGTGAACGGCGTGCTGGTCACCCGCAGCCAGGACGGCATGTCCCTGGTGCGCGGCGGCGGGGTGGAACCGCTGCATCTCTCGGCAACCGCGCGGGAGGTCTATGACGTCTCCGGCGCCGGCGACACGGTGGTGGCGACCCTGGCGGCCGCGCTGGGTGCGGGGATCGCGGTGGAAGACGCCTGTCGGCTGGCGAATGTGGCGGCCGGAATCGTCGTCGCCAAGATGGGCACGGCGACCGCGGCGGCGAACGAGATGGCCGCAACCCTGCGCCAGCGCGAGCTGGATGTGGGCGAGTCCAAGACCCATACCCTGGAGGAGGCCCGCTCCCTGGCGCAGTCGTGGCGCCGTCAGGGCCTGAAGGTCGGCTTCACCAACGGCGTGTTCGACCTGCTGCACCCCGGTCACGTATCGCTGTTGCGACAGGCGCGCGCGGCCTGCGACCGGCTGGTGGTCGGGCTGAACAGCGATGCCTCGGTGAAGCGGCTTAAGGGGGAGTCCCGGCCGATCCAGAACGACGCCTCGCGCGCCCTGGTCCTGGGTTCGCTCGCCTCCGTGGATGCGGTCGTGATTTTCCCCGACGACACGCCGCTGGCGGTGATCGAGACCCTGCGGCCGGACGTTCTGGTGAAAGGAGCCGACTACACCGTGGCAACCGTGGTCGGCGCCGATGTGGTGCAGTCCTATGGCGGCCGGGTGATGCTGGCGTCGCTCGAGGACGGTCACAGCACGACCGCGACGGTCGCCCGGATTTCCAAGAAGTAAGAGTACTTCTCCAGAAGCCAGGTTTCAGGCAGGCCCGCTCTCGGACCCGCGCAACCGCCCGGGGCAAGGCCATTGAACGGCCTGCGCCCCGGTCTCGGTTGGATACTGGTCCCGGACAGGCCGGGACATCGGGCCCTTAGAGGGCGCCGGCGACCGCGGTCAGGGCGATCAGAGCCCAACCCATGCTGTAAGCGATCACGGTCTTCGCGACATCGATATTGGCCATGTCTGCCTCCACGTTCGGCGGCGGATCATCCCGTCGCCTTCTGCAGTGCAACATAGGGCGGAATAACGGTCAGGATAACTGACCAAAATGGCAGCGAATTAGTCGTGAAATAGAACCAATAATCGGTCGATTAATTCAAATATTGATCATTTATATTTTCAATAAGCCCGGCCTGACGCAGCTTTTCGCACCTGCAGCGCGACAGAACTGTCCGCCCCCCTCTTAGAGCCGGGGGTCCTCCAGGCCGCGCAGGCGGCGAGCGGCGGTTGCGGCAAAGCGCAGGGTGATCGCCTTGCGCCGGGCGGCGGCCAGCCGCACCACCGGGGCCTCGCGCAGGATTTCGGCGCCCCAGGCGTCGGCGACGATCAGGCCGCAGGTGTCGGGATCGGGCAGGCGCTCGAGCGGGAAGTCGGGCGAGACCGCGAAGAAGAACCGGTCGCAGAACGGCCCGTAATCCACCCATTTGCGGTCCGCGGCGAAATCGGGGATGCCGGATTTCACCTCCACGATCGTCACCGTGCCGTCCGGAGCCAGGGCGACGATATCCGCCCGCCGGCCGTTGGCCAGCCGCAGCTCGGTGACCACCGCATGCCCCAGATCCTCGAACAGCCGCGCCGCGCCGCGGGTGACGGCCCGGGTGATCGCGGCAGCCCCGTCCGTCTCCGGCCAGGGCGCCTGCGTCACAGGGCGACGTCCTGCGCGCCCCGGAAATCGGTGTCCCGGGTATCCGCGCCCCGCAGGTCGGCATCGGTGAGGATCGCATCTTGCAGATCGGCGCCGCGCAGGTTGGCGTCGCGCAGGTCCGCGCCTGTCAGATCGGTGTGCATCATGGCGGCGAAGGACAGGTCGGCGCCGCGGAAATTCGCCTGCGCCAGCCGGGCATGCTCCAGATGGGCGGTCCAGCGCTGGACGTTGGAGCCGATGATGTTGATCGGCCCGAGCCGGGCGCCGGTGAGATTGGCGCCGGTCAGGTTGGCACGGCGCAGGGTCACCCCCCGCATGTCGGCCTGGGACAGGTCGGACTTGCGCAGGTCGGCGAAGGCCATGTCCGACATCAGCAGTTCCATGCGGCTGAGGTCGCAGCCGGTGAGGACCACGAATTCCATCCCGGCCGCCGACAGGTTGATGCCGGACAGCGACTGACCGCTGGCGTCGCGCCGGGTCAGCACCGCCCGCTGTCCCTGACGTCCGGAGGACCGGATCCAGGCGTCATGGGCGATCAGCATGGTCCGCATCTCCATGCCCAGCGCATCCAGTACCTTGGGCAGGCGCGCGTCGCGGAACTGCGGCGCGTCCCGGTCCATGTTGGAGAACGCCGCGCCGGCCAGATCGGCGTCGGCGAGCTGGGTGTTGGAGAAGATCACATTGTACAGCACCGCGCCGTGAAGGATGGCACCGGTCAGGTTGGCCTCGGTCAGGTCGGCGCCTTCCAGGTTGCTGCCCGTCAGGTTGGCGTGGCTCAGATCGGCGCGGTTCAGCCGCACGTTGCGCAGGTTGGCGTCCGTCAGATCGGTCTGGACGACGAAGGCGTTCGACATCTTCGCGTTGGACAGGTCGGCGCGCAGGGCGGTGGCCGTCGCCGCGTCGGTGGAGGTCGTCTCGAAACCCGAGGCCACCAGGTTGCCGCGCTCGTCGGGTTTCAGCAGCACGCCGTCGCGCAGATCCGCCTCCTGCAGGACGGCGTCGGTCAGGTTGGCCCCGCGCAGACAGGCGCCGCGCATGTCGGCCCGCGACAGGGTGGCGTGGCGCAGGTCGGCGTGGCGCAGGTCGCAGGCGAACAGGTTGGCGCTGCCCAGCTTGGCATGGCGCAGATCGGCATGGCTGAGGCTGGCGCCGGTGAAATCCGCGCCGCCGAGATCGACGCCCTTCAGGTCGAGATAGCGCAGGTCGCAGCCGGCGAAACTCGCCCGTGCGCCACCGGTGCGGCCGCTCTCGAACTGGGCATGGGACTGGACCATCTGGTCGACGTCGCGCTGGCTGAGCTTGCGCAGCCGCAGCGAGGTCGGCCGGTCGTCGCGCGGGAACTCGTGCCCGGTCGCCTGCTCGGCCAGGGTTCCGGGCATGCTGTCCCGGGTCCGCGTTGTCTTGCCGGATTTTCCGGCGCTGCCGGCTTTACCGTCGGTCATTGACTTGTCGCCCGAACTCACCGGCCCCGTCCTTGGCCGGAAAATATGCTGTATCCTGCGTATCTCTACCATACCCCATGCCCGCCGACCGCCGCCGTCGACCCTCCGGAGCCGCAGAAATGACCTGGGACACCTCGCAATACCTGAAATTTGCCGACCATCGCCTGCGCCCCGCGACCGATCTCCTCGGCCGGATTCCCGTCGACGCGCCGCGTCGGGTGGTGGATCTCGGCTGCGGCACCGGCAACGTCACCGCCGTGCTGGCGGCCCGCTGGCCGACGGCCGAGATCACCGGGCTGGATCCGTCCCCGGAGATGCTGGACCGCGCCCGCGCCGACCATCCGGCCCTGTCCTTCCCGGCCCTGTCCTTCGACGTCGCGGACGCCGCTTCCTGGAGGGCTGAACCGCCGGTGGACGTGCTTTATTCCAACGCGGCGCTGCATTGGCTGGGCGACCACGGGGCGCTGTTCCCGCGCCTGTTCGACCAGGTCGCCCCCGGCGGCTGGCTGGCGGTGCAGATGCCCCGCAACTTCGCCGCCCCGTCACACACATCGGTCGCCGACGCGGCCATGGACGGGCCTTGGCGAAAGACGATAGAGCCGATGCTCAGCGCCCCGCCGACCCACGAGCCGGGTTTCTATATCGACCTGCTGTCGCCGCTGGCCGATATGCTCGACGTCTGGGAGACCGAGTACATCCAGATCCTGGAGGGAGAGAACCCGGTGGCGGAATGGACCAAGGGCACCTGGCTGCGCCCGTTCCTCGGCGCCCTGGAGGGCGCGGAGCGCGACGGGTTCGAGAGCGCCTACCGGACGCGGGTCCGCGCCGCCTATCCGCCGATGCCGGACGGCCGCACGGTCTTCCCGTTCCGGCGCCTGTTCCTGGTGGCCCGGCGCGCGGCCTGAGGGAACCGCAAGGGAGGGAACCCGACCTCCCGGGTAAGGGCTGGAGTTGGGGCCGGGCGCCCTCAGACCCAGTCGTGGGTCTGGGGGAAGTGGAAGGCGACGAAGCGGTAGGTCTCGCGCACCGCATCGCGCAGCCGGTCGTGCTTCTTCTCGACCGGAACGTTCCACATCTTGATCGCCTGGTCCCAGATGATCAGGCGCTGGTGCAACTCGTCGCGGATCTCGCGCACGTATTTCACCATGGCGTCATAGGATTTCAGCACCACCATGATCTCGCTGGTCTGCGCGTCGACCTGCTCGAACAGGCTCATGAAGCCCTGCATCGCAGGCCGCATCAGGATGCCGGCGCGGTTGACCTCTTCGTAGAAGTGCTTGTCTTCCTTGTAGAGCCTGCCGACCTTGTTCAGCTTCACCGCGATGCCGCGGGCGGAGTTGTAGCGGTCGCGCAGGGCCTCGATGTAGCAGAGCTCTCGGGCGAAGCGATCGATCATGTCGAGCACCTCGTCGCGCCGGCCGGCACCCAGCCCCAGGGACTCCGCGATCTTGGAGATGCCGTCGCGCACCTTCTGCTGCATGTTGGAATCCGTCGACATGCGCCGAAGCTCGGTCATATCCAGGACCACGGATTCGTCACCGGTCAGCCAGGTCGCCACCTGCACCATCAGCCGGTTCTTGGCCAGTTCGCGGTGGTGGTCCTCGACCCGCCAGGAGGCGGTGCCGTCCAGCAGTTCCGACGGGATACTGTCACCCGGTCGGATATCCTTCACGAATTTCAGGCTGTTGGCGGCGATGACCAGAAGCTTTCCGTCGGGAGAATCCGGCGAAATCCCGAACTCTGAGGACACGTCGTCGATCGGGATCACCGCGTCGATATCCCCGAGTTTGACATGCATCACGGGACTGCGGTCTCGGCCCGACAGTTCGAACCGCGTGTCCGGAAGCTGAAATACCCGATGCTGAAAAACGAAGTGGGTATTCGGATCCAGTTTGTCGCTCGTCTCAACGCTCGCCCCTGCGACAGCCATCCTGCTCAACCTTTTTTCGCCCAAGCAATTGCCAGACAGGCGCCTGTTCCAAGCCCATCGGCCCGCGGCGCCAATTTTGCGCAATAGCCTGAAAAATTAGTTAATGATGTCGTGAGCGGGTTTCAGTTCGACTCCCTCCCTCTAAGGGTTAACGTTTTTTTTAAGCATCCCGGCGAATATCCGCGCAGATCGTACCGAGGTGCCGGGAGAAGATGATGATGGCCGCCAAGCACGAGAAGCTCTTTTCAATAGAACGCCGGGCCAAAAAGGCCGGAGCGGCGGGTGTGCTTAAGAGCGCCAACACCGACATTCCGCCCATGGCCCTGGCCGATGGCGGCGTGGAGATGATCCTGGCGCAGATCGCCGAGCTCCGGCAGGAGGTCGCCGAACTTCGCGGCGTCAAAGAGACCGAAATCGCCGAAGACGACGACATGAAGCGGGACGTGCGCGTGGAAATCGCGCAGATGGTCCGCAGCATCGGCCGCGCCAAGACCCAGATCGCCGCGATCAAGAACCCGGTCATGGGCCGGGACGAGATGGAGAAGGCCTCACTCCAGCTCGAGGAAATCACCAAGCAGACCGAGGACGCCACCAACGAGATCATGTCGGCGGCCGACGAAGTCGAGCAGCTCTTGAAGCAGATCCACTCGCATACGGTCGAAGATCCGGATGTGGCGCTGCTGATCGACCATGCCAGCGAACGCCTCATCGCCATCATCGAGGCCTGCGCCTTCCAGGATCTGACCGGCCAGCGCGTCACCCAGGTGGTGAAGACCCTGCGGTACATCGAGAGCCGCGTGCTGGCGATGATCGATATCTGGGGCCTGGAGGCGTTCAAGGACGTCGACATTCCGGACGAAGGCACGATCGAGGGCGCGCATGACGAGCAGGATGAGCACGAGCTGCTGAACGGCCCGGCCCTGGGTGGCCAGGGTCTCAGCCAGGCGGATATCGACGCCCTGTTCGACTGACCGGCCGGCGCCGGTGGGTCGCCGACGCAGAGCCCCCGCCGGCATCGCGGTATTTCCTTCCACGGACGATCGTGCGATCTGACGGGGCCATGCCGTCGGACCACGGATGAGCCCTCCCATGAGGCGTGCCCCTTACGCACTGATCGCCGTCGCGGTGGCGGCCGTCGGCCTGCTGGCGCTCCGAGATACAGACGCCTTCCTGCGCCCGGACTTCTGGGCCGAGGACGGACGCGCCTTCTTCCGCGGCTGGAACATGTTCGGCTGGAGCTCCTTCATCGAGCCCTATGCCGGCTACCTGCACCTGATGCCGCGCATCGTCGCGGCGGCGGCCGGGCTGCTGCCGCTGGAATGGACCCTGGTCGTCTTCCTGGTGGGAGCGGCGGCGTTCAGCGCCTGGGCCAGCGTGACCCTCTTTCTGTGCCTCCCCGGACCGGCCGCCTGGCTCGGCGCGCTCACGCCCCTGCTGGCCTTCGGCGGCAGTGAGGTGCTGGGCACGCCCACCAACCTGCAATGGATCACCGCCATCGCTCTGGCCGCGATCGCCGTCTCCGCGCCGGGCGGAACGGCGAACAAGGCGGCGATGGTGGTCGTCGCCGGATTGTCGGGCCCGTTCTCCCTGATCTACCTGCCGGTCTTCGCGACCCGGCTCTGGCTGCTGCGTACCCACCGCCCCGAGGTCATCGTCTGCGCGCTGGCGCTCCTGTGCGGCGCGATCCAGGGCGGTTTCATCCTGTCCCAGCCGCAGGCCGGCGGCGGCACCCTCGGCCTGGCCGCCCTCGGAACCGCCGGCGATCTGGTGAAGGCCTCGGTCGGCTCATCCTGGGGCCTGGTCGCCCTGGCGGCGGCAACCGCCGGTCTGGCGGCCGGAACCTATCGTCTGCCGAGGGTCGGCCTCGCCGTGCTGGCCGGGCTGGTGCTGGCCGGCATCGCGGTCAAGTTCGCCCCCATGCCGGACATGTTCGCCGGCGGCGATGTCGGCCACCGCTACTGGTACGTTCCGTCGGGCCTGCTGCTGCTGAGCCTGGCGCTCATGCTGGCGGAGCCGGGGCGGTGGCTGCGCCGCGCCGGCGCCGTCGGGACCGTGGCCTTCCTGCTGGGCTACGCCTATCAGCCGTTCCTCGTTCCGGAACCGATCCATTACGGCTCCTGGGAGCAGGGCATCCGCGACGGCGTCTATCGATACCCCCCGGACAAGACGGTCCCGGTCCCGCGCCGCTGACGGCGGCCGGCCTGCGATCGGACAAGGGGACAGCGGGGCAATCTGGTCGGGGGAAATCCGGGCCGGGGAAATCTGGAGCGGGCGACCGGGATCGAACCGGCATCATCAGCTTGGAAGGCTGAGGTTCTACCATTGAACTACGCCCGCGAGGCGGCGGACTTTAGCCGCTGTGCCCCTCAGATTCCAGCGCGGACTTTTCCCCCCGCGCCCCCTCCTGCACCTCCCCCCGCGTCGCGGCGATTTCGGCCCGCAGCGCCTTCACTTCGGCCATGACGTCCACCAGGGTCGGCTCGCCCAGATGCAGGGCCGCCTCCTCGGCATGGGCCTGGCTCTGCATGGCGTCGACGATGATGCCGATGAACAGGTTCAGCACCGCGAAGGAGGTCAGCAGGATGAACGGCACGAAGAACAGCCAGGCAACCGGGAACACGTCCATCACCGGCCGCACGATGCCCATCGACCAGCTCTCCAGCGTCATCACCTGGAACAGCGTGTAGAATGACGCGCCGATGGTACCGAACCACTCCGGGAACGCGCCGCCGAACAGCTTGGTGGCCATGACCGCGAAGACATAGAAGAGCACGCCGAGCAGCATGACGACCGAGCCCATCCCCGGAATGGCATGGAGCAGCGCGCCGACCACCCGGCGCAGGGAAGGCACGACCGACACCAGACGCAGCACGCGCAGGATGCGGAAGGCGCGCAGCACCGAGAAGCCCTGCGAGGCGGGCACCAGGGCCACGCCCACCACCACCACGTCGAACAGGTTCCAGGGGTCGCGGAAGAACCGAGGGCCGCGGGCGAAGAGCTTGAGGGCGATCTCCGCGACGAAGACGCCCAGGATGATCGTGTCGGCCAGCACCAGCAGCGGCCCGGCCACCGCCATGGCCGTCGCGCTGGTCTCCAGACCGAGCGTGACCGCGTTCAGCACGATCAGGGCGGTGATCACTGCCTGGGCACGCCCGGATTCAACGACGGCGCGGACCCACTCCCGCGCGCCCGACACCGTACCCGCCCCCGACTGCGTCTCCAACATCCGATCCCCCGGCAGGTCCGCCGAACTGGCGGCCACGACAGCGCCTGAGCTAACGTCACCGGGGCTTCGGTTCAAGAGGCAAGCATGACGGATGGACGGCCGATCAATCCGGATGTGGATTTCCAGGCGGGTCTGCTTGCCGCGAAGGTCGCCCGCCGGGTGATCTCGCTCGACGACGCGGCGGCCGAGCTGTCCGATTGGCAGACGCGGACCCTGAGCGGACCGGCGGCCGAGCAATGGCGGACGGTGGAACCCCGCTCGCTGATCGTCACCCACATGATGAACCGCCTGCTCAAGCGCGGCTACTGATCCGCCCCGAAGGCGCCGACGTAGATGAAGCCGGTTCCGACAGATCGTCGCACGGCCTGTCGGAACCGGCGGCGCAGGGCCAGAATGCGGCCCTCTCGACGGGCCGACGCGACCGCAAGAGCCGCCGCCCACCCTGCTGACGATGGAGATCTCCATGCGTAGAACCGTCCTCGCCCTCGGCCTCGCCCTCGCGGCTGGCTCGATGGCCCTCACCCCCGCCGCCTCCGCCGAGGAGGGCGATGCGGCCGCCGGCAAGAAGGTGTTCCGCAAGTGCCAGGCCTGCCACACGGTGCAGGAAGGCAAGCACCGCCAGGGCCCCTCGCTCTACGGCGTGGTCGGGCGCAAGGCGGGCACCGCCGAGGGGTTCAAGCGCTACTCCGACGCCATGAAGGCCCATGACGTGGTCTGGGACGCGGAAAGCCTGAGCACCTATCTGGAAAACCCCAAAGAGGCGGTACCCGGCAACAAGATGATCTTCGTCGGGCTGAAGGACGCCCAGGATCGCGCCGACATCATCGCCTATCTGAAGCAGGCCGCCGAGTAGCCGGTCCGCCTGCGGTTGACCCGCTGCGGCGTCGCCGGTATTGCGGCGGACGCATCAGAGGGGAACGCCATGGCCGAGGGTGACCTGCGTCTGGAGACCATGACGGGCCGCGCCGCCATCGCGCCGGCGATCGACGCGCTGGCGCATCTGCGGATCCGGGTGTTCCGCGACTGGCCTTATCTCTACGACGGCTCGGTGGCCTACGAGGCGCAGTATCTCTCGGCCTTCGCCAATTCCGACGGCGCCATCCTGGTGGCGGCCTATGCGGGGGACGCCATGGTCGGGGCCTCGACCGGGCTCCCGCTGGCCCATGAGCACGCGGATTTCTCGGCACCGCTCGCCCGGGCCGGCTACGACCCGGACGAGATCTTCTACTGTGCGGAATCCGTTCTGCTGCCGGAATGCCGGGGCCGGGGCGCCTATCGCAGCTTCTTCGAGCGGCGCGAGGCTCATGCCCGCGCCCTGGGCTTCCGCATGGCGGCCTTCTGCGGCGTGCTGCGGCCGGACGATCATCCGGCCAGGCCCGAGACCCACACGCCGCTGGACCCGATCTGGCGGCGGTTCGGCTACCGGAAGCTTGACGGCGCCGTCGCCCGGTACAGTTGGACCGATGTCGGCGACAGCGAGGAGACCGCCAAATCCATGCAGTACTGGATCAAAGAGCTGTGAGCGCCGCCCGCGCCACTCTGCGGGTCGCCGCCGCGCAGTTTCCCGTCGGCCGGCCCTCCAGCCTCGACGCCTGGGCCGCCGGGATCGAATCCTGGGTCACCGAGGCAGCCGAGGGTGGGGCCGAACTGCTGGTGTTTCCGGAATACGGCGCCCTGGAGCTCGCCTCGACCTTCGGGTTGGAGATGGAGGCGGACCTGCCCGGCCAGATCCGCGCCGTCGGGGGCCTGATCGATCAGGTCGACGCCCTGCACGCGGAGCTCGCCCGGCGCCACGGGGTGCATATCCTGGCCGCCAGCCTGCCGGTACTGGCGCCGGATCTGGGCGGGCAGCCGGTGAACCGGGCCCGGCTGATCGGCCCTCAGGGCGGCATCGGCATTCAGGACAAGCGGATCATGACGCCCTGGGAGCGGGAGATCTGGGGCGTCACCGGCAATTCGGCCGCCCGGATCTTCGACACCGAGATCGGCCGGATCGGCGTCGCCGTCTGCTACGACGGGGAGTTTCCGCTGATCGTGCGGGCCATGGTCGCCGCCGGGGCGGAGCTGATCCTGATCCCGAGCGCCACCGAGACGATCGCCGGCGCCACCCGTGTGCGCATCGCCGGCCTCGCCCGGGCGCTGGAGAACCAGGTGCCAGTGGTGACCAGCCCGACGGTTGGCGACGCACCCTGGTCCCCGGCGCTGGACAGCAATCACGGCTCGGCCGGGGTCTTCGTGCCCGCCGACAACGGCCTGCCGTCCTCCGGCATCCTCACCGAGGGCGTGTTCGACCGGCCCGGCTGGGTGCATGCGACGATCGACTTCGCTCCGATCGTCGCCGTGCGGGAAAGCGGCGGCGTGCGGGGCCGACGCGACTGGCTCGAGCAGGTCGGCGCGGCGGAAGCCGACGCTGCGGCCGCCGCCGGCGTCGAGATCGTGCGGGTGGCGTGAGTACCGACGCGGTTCTCTCTTCCACACTGCCTGGACCTGTTCCGGGCCAAGCCCGTCCGCCGCATCGCACCCTCGTTCCGTGAGGGCGAAGCGGCTCCACGGTTCGTCCCGGAACAAGTCCGGGGAGTGCGATGTTGGCGGGCTCCTAAGAGCAACCTCTTAGGCGTAGCTCTTCTGGCTGATGAGCACGCTCATGACCGGCACCATCTGGCGCATGGCGTGGCCGATCAGGTCGGCCTTCTCGCGTTCGAGCCCTTCGACCTGGAGGTCGATCAGCAGCTCGTCACGGCGGCGGCCGCTGAGGTCGCTGTGCCAGCGCGACGGGATCAGGCCGCGCTTGGCGAACAACTCCAGCACCCGGGACATGACCTGCGGGTCGGCCACGGCGGTGATGGAGAAGCAGGCCACGACAGGCTCGGCCGCGGCATTGGCGGCGGAAGCGGTGGCGGAAAAGGCGGTGGCGGCGTTGGACGAGCCCGCGTTGGGACTCAGGTGCTCGGCGAGCATGAGAAATCTCCACAGATCGGTTCCTGGCGAATAGCACTGCCCCGGCCCTCGACGAGGACCGGGCGGCTAATTCGCCGACCGATGCGGCCGTTCCCGTAGGCGGCCTGCATGTGAAGATCGTTGCTCATGCCAGAGACGCTACGGAGACCCGAAGCGGCTGTCAAGCACGCGAAATAATATTACAATCGTATGCTAACCCTCTCTAATGGGTGAGCTTATCAAGCGCCTGGTTCAATTGACTCATCCGGTCGTGGTCGCCGAAGGCGCTGTCCGGATGGTAGATCATCGCCATGCGGCGCCAGCGACGCCGGATCGTGCCCGCGTCGGGCACTGCGGTCGGCGGGAAGCCGAGGGCGAACAGCGCCTCGCCGCGGGTCTGGACCCCGTTCGGCAGCACCGGCATGGCCAGATCGGCGATCAGGCCGCGCAGGGTGGTGTTTTCTTCGGACATCTCGTCGCGCGCCCGCTCCACCGCCGCTTCCGCCTTGCGATCGGCCTCGGTGACCACCGCGAGCTGGGACTCGCCCTTGGCCATCGACAGGGCCAGGGCCAGGGCCCGCCTCAGATCCGCGTGGGCGTGACCGGCCGGCAGGCGCATCTGCAAACGCGGTTTCCGCTTCAGCACCCGGCCCCGCGACGCCCCGGACTGCAGGGCGATCCGCTCCCGGTCCCCGGGCGCCGGCTCCCCCGGGTCCACGGTCCGAGCCAAGACGTCGCGGGGGATCAGCAGGAGCACCGCCCGGGCAAGGTCCGAGGGGCTGGCCTGGCGCTGTTCGGCGAGCCGCAGGACCGCATCGCGAAAGGAGGAGGCGCAGGGCACGACGTATGCCGCCCCCGTCGCGCCGGAACCTTTTGATTTTCCTCGAATATTCTCGTCCGGCGCTGTAGTGTCGGCGGAAATCACGCTCGCTCCATATCGTAGGAACCGTTGAGAAACACACAGGATATTGAGGTGTCGGCCGGATCATATCCGTCGAGTCGGCGCCTCGCAACCAGGAACGGGGTTTCAATTCGATACTCCGTTTCGCATCCATATCAAATTGTAAACAATGGGTTAACCAACAGGGTTAACACGGCGGCTGAATGCATGGGGTCTGGACCTCCAACGCCGACTGCACCATGGTGTGGAAACCTCCGGAAACGCTAGAGAATTGGGAGATCCCAGGATGAACGGCGCCGCCGTCGAGACCTTAACCACCGAAACCACGGACGCAGATACCCTTTCGCTTGCGCGCGAGGCGGTCGATGCGGCCGAAACCGTGCTTGCGACCGCCCGCCGGCGGGTTTCGGACCTCGTGGTGGTAAACGGCCGGTTCGACGGCGCCAAAATGGAGGCGGAACAGACCGCGGTCCACGGCCTCGCCTGGCTGGCGACCACGGTGGAAGCCTTGAAACGGCTGGTTTCCTGGGCCGACGACCTCGCCGACCAGGGCCGTGCCGGCGAGACCGAGAGGCTGATCCTCGGGGTGGCCGCGGGCGAGTATCTAGGGCAGATCCGCGGCGGCATTCCGATGGCGCAGACCGAAATGCTCCGCCCTCACGACCTGGGACTCGAAGAGGAAGATCTGTCCCCGCTTACAAGCAGTTCCTGCCAGAAGTTGATGCGCTATGGTAACGGTCAGACCGCCCGCGTGGCCCTGGCCGCCCGCCTGGCGGAAGCGATGGAGGCCGGCGACCCGGATGCCTTTGGCCATCACGGGTTGGACGAGACTCTGGCCATGGTGCGCGAACAGTTCCGCCGTTTCGGCGCCGACCGGGTCGAGCCCCATGCCCATCAGTGGCATCTGGAGGACCGGCTGATCCCGATCGAGGTGGTCGAGGCCATGGCGGAGCTCGGCACCTTCGGCCTGACCGTGCCCGAGGAGTATGGCGGGCTCGGCATGGGCAAGGAGGCCATGGTGGTGGTCTCCGAGACGCTCAGCCGGGCCTATATCGGCGTCGGCTCGCTCGGCACCCGCTCGGAGATCGCCGCCGAATTGATCCGCCTGGGCGGCACCGAGGACCAGCGCGCCCACTGGCTGCCCCGGATCGCCTCGGGCGAGATCCTGCCCACGGCCGTGTTCACCGAACCCAACACGGGATCGGACCTCGCCCACCTGCGCACCCGCGCCGAGAAGGCCGGCGACGTGTGGAAGGTGAACGGCAACAAGACCTGGATCACCCACGCCGCGCGCACGGACCTGATGACGTTGCTGGTCCGCACCAAACCGGACGAAACCGGCTACCGCGGGTTGAGCATGCTGCTGGCCGAGAAGCCGCGCGGCACGGAGGAGGACCCGTTCCCCGCCGCCGGCATGAGCGGCGGCGAGATCGAGGTGCTCGGCTATCGCGGCATGAAGGAATACGAGATCGCCTTCGACGGTTTCGAGGTGCCGGTCGGTAGTCTGCTCGGCTCCGAGGAGGGGCAGGGCTTCAAGCAACTCATGGCGACCTTCGAGAGCGCGCGCATCCAGACCGCGGCCCGCGCCGTCGGCGTCGCCCAGGCGGCGATGGAACTAGGGCTTCGTTACGCCAACGAAAGAGTTCAGTTTTCCAAGAAACTTCAGGCCTTTCCCCGCGTTGCCAACAAACTCGCGCGCATGGCGGCGGAGATCGCGGCGGCCCGCGCCCTTACCTTGCACGCGGCCCGCGAGAAGGACAGCGACCGCCGTTGCGATATCGAAGCGGGGATGGCGAAGCTGTTGGCCGCCCGGGTCGCCTGGGCGTGCGCCGACGACGCCCTGCAGATCCATGGCGGCAACGGCTATGCGCTGGAGTATCCGATCAGCCGGGTGCTGTGCGACGCCCGCATCCTGAACATCTTCGAAGGGGCGGCGGAGATCCAGGCCGGCGTGATCGCCCGAGGGTTGTTAAACCCAGGGCGGAACTGAGGGCCCGAGACGACCCTCAGTCGCGTCCGGCACCGGTCAGTTTGCGCCGGAGCCAGCCGGAGGTGATGTCCATGGCGATGACCACCATCAGGGTCAGCACGATGATGTAGAGGGTGTTCTCCCAGTCCTTGCCGGTGCGCAACGTCTCGACCAGTTTCAGGCCGATGCCGCCCGCCCCCAGCGCCCCGATCACCGTCGCCGATCGGGTGTTGGATTCCAGGTAATAGAGCGACTGGGAGATGAAGACCGGCAGGATCTGCGGGATCACCCCGAAGCGGTAGCGGGCAAGCGCCCCGGCACCCGTGGACTGCATGCCCTCGACCTGCTTGTTGTCGATGTTCTCGATCGCCTCGGAGAACAGCTTGCCCAGCGTGCCGGTGTCGGTCAGCGCGATCGCAAACACGCCGGTAAGCGGGCCGAGGCCGAAGGCGCGGATGAAGATCAGCGACCAGATCAGCATGTCGACGCCGCGCACGAAGTCGAAGAAGCGGCGGATGACGAAGCGGCTGACCGGCTCGGGATTGACGTTGGCGGCCGCCATGAAAGCCAGGGGCAGGCCGACCGCGGCGGCGACCACGGTGCCCAGGAAGGCCATGATCACGGTTTCCAGCAGCGCCTTGAAGACGTCGCCGTGCTGCCAGCCCTCGTTGCCCCAGAACTCGTCGACGATGAGGGCGGCGTTGGACATCTCCGGATCGATCCGCTCGTCGGACCAGGCCAGCGCCCACAGCTCGCCCGCCGAGAGGCCGTTCAACGGCGAGCGGAAGTCGAACCAGAAATCCTCCCAACCCCAGAAATAACGGAACACCAGGATCCGTCCGGAGGTCACCTGGGCGCGCTGGAACAGGCTGAGCTTGACGTCGACCTTCTTCGGGTTGAGCTCGATCCAGGACGGCACGTCGCCCTCCCAGCTCAGGGTGTCGCCGGCGGTGACCGTGAACGGCGCGCTCATCCCCGGCCCAGTGACGGTCAGGCGCTCGCCCTCGATGACGAAGGAGTATCCGCCGCCCATGTCGATATCGACCCGGCCCTCGTTGCCGCTGGCGCCGGTGACGCCGACCCAGTCGGGCAGCGACGCCTCGTCGTATGTGGCGGTGCGTTCGCCCTCCACGGCGACCTCGAACCGGTCGCGGCGCAGGTTCTTCTCCACGTGAACCTTGTAGGCGACGCTGTCGAGACCGAGCAGGACGCCCCGGTCGAGCCGGGACTTGGCGATCAGCTCGGGAACGCCGAAGGCGAAGAAGGCGTATGCGAGATAGACCACAACCAGGACCAGCAACCCGACCGGCCAGAGAAACTGGCGCCGGTGCGTCCGCAGGACGTCGCCATAGGTGCTCTCGAGACGGCCGGCCTCATCGGCGGTGATGGCGCTCATGGCGGCCTCCTCAGCGCGCGCCGACGAACATGCCGCCGACCAGGCGCCGGCGCACATGGCCGGAGATCTGGTCGATCACCATGATCGTCAGGAACAGCAGGACGAAGAGCGCGGCGATGTCGGCGCCGTTGGCCCAGCTGATCGCCTTGCGCAGCTCGGAGCCGATGCCGCCGGCGCCGACGAAGCCGAGGATCGCCGAGGCCCGGATGTTGATCTCGAAGCGCAGCAGCATGTAGCTGGTGTAATTCGGCAGCACCTGCGGCAGCACCGCCCAGCGCATGCGCTGGGTCCAGCTCGCCCCGGCGGCGGTCATGCCCTCCAGCGGACCGCGGTCGATGTTCTCGTTGACCTCGGAGAACAGCTTGCCGAGCGCGCCGGCGGTGTGGAAGGCGACGGCGATGATCGCCGGGACCGGCGAGGACCCCAGCATGAAGATCAGGAACAGGGCGAGGATCAGCTCGGGAAAGGCGCGGGTGATGTCCATGATCCGGCGTGCCACCGGGATGATCGGCGGCCAGACCTGCAGGTCCCGCGTCGCCGCGAAAGACAGGAACACGGCGAATACCGTCCCGAAAATGGTCGCCACGGCGGCCATGTTGATGGTCTCGATCAGGGCCGGGAGATAGATCCACAGCCGCTCGAACCACCCGGTGCCGGCCTCGGCGGTCTCGGACACGATGTTGCCCGGGTAGTCGAAGAACTTCTCCAGGCCCTGGACGAAGCCTCCGGAGTTCATCTCCTCGGCGCCGATGAAGCCCAGCACGACCAGGATGGCGAAGATCGCCGCCCCGAGGCCGGTATACAGACGCCGCCGCCGCTCCAGGGAGGAGGCGTGGGCCTGCAGCTGATCGACGGTGGTCATGGCCATGGACGGGCTCGCGCGGAGGGGGAGGCGGAATACGGAACGCCGCGCGATCCAGAGAGGACCGCGCGGCGCCGGAATGGGGCAGGATTACTTGCCGATCTTCGACTTGCGGGCGGCGACGATCACTTCGTATTCCGCGTGGGTGATCGGGGCCATGCCCTTCACTTCACCCGCCATGACGCCATAGGCGCACTCGGGGTCCATGGACTCCAGGCTGGCCATCAGGCCGGTCATCAGCAGTTTGACCTTCTCCGGCAGCGCCTTACGCAGCACGATCGGGCCTTCCGGGATGACCTTCGAACGCCAGATCTCGACCAGCTGGGTCATGTCGACCAGGCCGGCATCCGCCGCCTTGCGCAGGGCGCCGGAATTGTAGCCCTCTTCCCAGGCGCCGATGCCGTCGGCCCAGGTGACGCCGGCGTCGATGTCGCCGTTGGCGACCGCGACGATGGTCTGCTCATGGCCGCCGGTGAAGACGACATCGCCGAAATACTCGCCCGGGGTCATCGGGAAGCCGGCCGCCGGGATCTCGATCGACGGGATCAGGTAGCCCGAGGTGGAGTTCGGGTCGCCGAAGCCGAACTTCTTGTCCTTCAGGTCCTCAAGGCTGGTGATGCCGCTGTCGGCGCGGGCGAAGCCGATCGAGTGGTAGCCGTAGGAGCCGTCCACGTTGATCTTCACCAGAACCGGCTCGACGGCCTCGGGATCCTCAAGATAAACGGCGGCGTAGCCGGACGCGCCGAGCCAGGCCATGTCCAGGTTGCCACCCAGCAGACCCTCGATCACGCCATTGTAGTCGGCCGGGGCGAACAGCTTGGTTTCCACGCCGAGCAGCTTCTCGGTGCGCTCGCGCAGGCACTCGTTGGACCGCAGGCGGTCGGAGGCGTTCTCGCCGCCCAGCAGGCCGATGCGGAATTCCTTGATGCCCAGATCGGCCGCGGAGACCGGCGCGGTGCCGGCGAACGCGACCAGGGCAGTGACGGCAGCGGCCGCCGCAGTGCGCAGAAAGGTCATTGGTCTTCCCCTCGCTCAGAAATGAGCCGTTTGGTGTTGGCGTCGCCGGGTCTGGCTGACCGGTACGGTCGGCGGCGTCACCCCCCGGCGGAGGCGACGGCGCTTCCGACCGCCCGCAGACGCGGGCCGTCGGAATCCTGGGAGCCCGTCTCGTCCGGGCGGTCGTTGATGGTTGTGGAGGTCGCGGCCTCGTCGAACTCGGCGCCGGCGCCGTAGATCTCGCGCGCCGCGTCGGTGGTCAGCTCGGCCGCGGTGCCGTCGAACACCACCTTTCCGCCGCGCATCCCGACAATGCGGTCGCAATAGGTCCGCGCCGTGTCCAGGGTGTGCAGGTTGCAGACGACGGTCATGCCCTCCTGGCGGTTGATGTCGCGCAGGGCGTCCATCACCAGCTTGGCGTTCATCGGGTCGAGCGAGGCGATCGGCTCGTCGGCCAGGATGATCTTCGGGTTCTGCATCAGCGCCCGGGCGATCGCCACGCGCTGCTGCTGGCCGCCGGACAGGGTCCCGGCCTGCTGCAGCGCGGTCTCGACGATGCCGAGCCGCTCCAGCGCCAGCAGCGCCTCGTGGCGCTCGGCATCGGTGAACAGCTTGAAGACGCTTTTGACGATCCCCATCGAATTGGCGCGGCCGAGCATGACGTTGGTGAGCACGTCGAGGCGCGGGATGAGGTTGAACTGCTGGAAGATCATGGCGCAGTCGGCGCGCCAGTCGAGCAGGGCCTTGCCCTTGAGGTGGCTGATGTCGCGCGGGCCGAAGCGGATCGAGCCCGCGCTGGGATCGATCATCCGGTTGGTGAGCCGCAGCAGCGTCGACTTGCCGGCACCCGACCGGCCGATGATGCCGAGCATGGTGCCCGCGTCGACCGAAACATTGACGTTGTCAACGGCGGCGTTGGCGCCGAAGCGCTTGGTAACGTTCTGATAAATCAGCATGAGGGGCGAGCGGGCCTTCGAGCGTTGCGATGAGCGTTCGTGCGGTCCGTCCGACCAACCCGCCAGCCCCACCGCGCCAAGTCGCCAGCGCGCCGGGCGGTGCCGGTCGGGCGCTGCGACTTCCCAGCATGGCCGGCGCCGACGATCGGCTCCGTCGGAAGCCCATATAGCCCGCGGTCGATGACGCTTTGTTTGCAGTCGCGTTGCGATTTGGAGACTCAACGGGAACCGGAAGCCTGCCCGCGGCGTACTCCCTGCGTGATCTTCCTTGAAACTCGGACCCTTGCGGGGCTATCAGGGCGCCGACGTCAATACTGAAAGACCACGCCCGTGCCGGAGACATCCACCGCGCCGGCCGAGACCCCGCATACCGCGCCCGCGAGCGATCCGCTCCTGTCGGTGGTCGTCCCGGTCCTGAACGAGGAGGCCAATGTGGGTCCGCTGATCGCCGAGATCCGCGGCGCCCTCGACTCTGTGTGTGCGTATGAGATCGTGTTCGTCGATGATGGCTCGACCGACTCGACCGGCGCGAAACTGGCGGAACTGCGGGGTGACGTGAAGGAACTTCGGGTACTGACCCATTCCAGGCGCTCGGGACAGAGTGCCGGCCTGCGCAGCGGCATCACCGCCGCGCGCGGCCGTCTCGTCGCGACCCTGGACGGCGACGGCCAGAACGATCCGGCGGACATCCCGGCCCTGCTCAAGGCCTGGCAGGACGACCAGGAGGCCACGCCGCTGATGGTGACCGGCCACCGGGTGAACCGGCGCGACACCTGGGCCAAGCGCCGGGCTTCGCGCATCGCCAACGCCCTGCGCCGCGCCATGCTGGGGGACGACAACCCGGATACCGGCTGTTCGCTGAAGCTGTTCGAGCGCGCGCTGTTCCTGCGGTTTCCCTATTTCGATCACATGCACCGCTTCATGCCGGCCCTGGCGAAGCGCGAAGGCGCGCGGGTGACCGTCGTGCCGGTCAACCACCGCGCCCGGCATGCCGGGACATCGAAGTACCGGATCTTCGACCGGCTGGCCGTGGGCATCCCCGATCTGTTGGGCATGGTCTGGCTCATGCAGCGCGCGCCCGCCGACGTTGCGGTACGCGAGTCGGACGACAGCGCCACGGTCAGCGACGGAGCGACCCATGCTTGACACCCTCGCCGACAAGCTCATCGGCGCCTTCACCGGCATGTCGACGGAAGAGATCGTGATGGTCTGCGTCGGTTTCGGCGGTCAGGCCATGTTCACGATGCGGTTCCTGATCCAGTGGCTGAAGAGCGAGATCAGCCGCAAGAGCGTCATCCCCATCGCCTTCTGGTATTTCTCGCTCGCCGGCGGTGCTACACTGTTCGTCTACGCTCTGTGGCGCCAGGATCCGGTCTTCATCCTGGGCCAGGGAACCGGCCTTTTCATCTACGCCCGAAATCTCTGGCTTATCCACCGGGAACGCCGCGAGACCGAAGCCGCCGCCCGGGAATCCGCCAGAGAAGCAGTGCAATAATGGCCCCACGCATCGTCTCGTTGCTGCCGAGTGCGACCGAAGTCGTCACCGCCCTGGGTATGGGCGAGCACCTGGTGGGGCGCAGTCACGAATGCGACTACCCCGCAGAGGTGGTCGATGTTCCGGTGATGACCCGGCCGCGGATCAATCCGGCCAAGCCGTCGCGGGGTCTGCACCGTCAGGTCTCCAAGCTGATCACCAAGGCGCTGTCGGTGTTCGAGGTCGATGCCGACGCGCTGAAGGCGGCCAAGCCCGACATCATCCTGACCCAGCACCAGTGCACGGCCTGCGCGGTTTCCGAGGCCGACCTGAACGCGGCGCTGGCGACCTGGACCGGCAGCCAGCCCGTCGTGGTCTCCGTCGCCCCGGAGACCCTGGATCAGGTCTGGCGCAGTTTCGGCACGATGGCCGACGCCTTCGATCTGCGCTGGGCCGGCAACGAGCTGGCGGAGCGGGCGCGCGAGCGGGTCGAGATCATCGCCATGCGCGGCGCCGCGCTGGATCCGAAGCCGACCATCGCCTGCGTCGAATGGATCGATCCGCCGATGATCGCCGGCAACTGGGTGCCGGAGCTGGTGACCGCCGCCGGCGGCGTGCCGGTCATGGCGAAGAAGGGCCAGCACTCCGAATTCACCACCCTGTCCAAGCTCGCCAAGTCGGACCCGGACGCGATGATCTTCATGCCCTGCGGCTTCGACCTCGCCCGCACCATGGAGGAGGCGGCCCCCTTCATCGCCCGCCCGACCATCGCGGCGATGCGGGCGGTGCGGCAGAAGAAGCTCTGGGCGGTCGACGGCAACGCCTATTTCAACCGACCCGGCCCGCGGCTGGTCACCTCGCTTGAGATCCTGGCCGAGATCCTGAATCCCGGCGCCTTCAACTTCTCCCGCGAGGGCACCGCCTGGGCCACGGTCGCCGGATCGTCGTAACCGACCGCCAGGACCGCACAGGGATGGCACCGCGCCGGTACCGTGGCGGAACCTATCGTGACGGAACCGTCGCCGGATTGCCTTCATTTCGCCCTCTGGCTATGGTCGCCTCACGGTCCGAAATCACCTGACCGTGAGGAACTTTCCATGCGCCTTCCCTTAGCCGCCCTGCTCGCCGCCTCGCTTCTCCTCGCCGCCCCCGTGCAGGCCGAGGAAGCCGGCCCGATCACCCGCCAGGGTGTCGCCGACGACGAGGTCGTGATGATGCTGGAGGTCGAGGACTGGGTCGAGACGACCACCGCCACCGTGCGCATCTCCGCCGATCTGGCCGTCGAGGCCGGGACCTTCGGCGCCGCCCGCGACGAACTGGTCTCCACCCTTCAGGGCTTCGGCATCGACACCACCTGGCGGATCGTCCAGTTCAGCAAGCAGGCCGACGATGCCGGGTTCGAGCGGTGGAGCGTGACGGCCGAGGCCCGGCTGCCGGAAGCCGCCCTGTCGGATCTCTCGGCCAAGGCCAAGGGTGCCACCAAGCCGGGCCGTTCGCTGACCGTCGCCTCGATCGACTACTCGCCGACCATGGCGGAACGCGAGGCCGTCACCGACAGCCTGCGCACGCGTGTCTATGAGCGGGTCGGCAAGGAGATCGCCGCCCTGAACGCGGCCTTCGCCGATCGCAGCTTCCGGGTGCGCATGATCGATTTCACCCAGTCCTACCGCCCGGTGCCCATGGCCAAGGCGGAGATGCAGATGATGCGCTCCGACATGCCCCAGTCCGCCTCGGGCGGCGGCAGCGGTCTGGCCGGCGCCGAGAAGGCGAGCATCACCGCGCGGGTCCACCTGGCCGCCACCGCGCCGGCCGCTCAATAAGCCCGCCACTGGCGACGGGCACAGCTAAACGGGGGAATTCGCGATGTCCGACAAGGTCCTGATCGTCACCGGAGGCTCGCGCGGCATCGGCGCCGCGACCTGCCGCCTTGCCGCG
The DNA here is from genome assembly GCF_900102465.1 of Thalassobaculum litoreum DSM 18839. GTDB lineage: Bacteria > Pseudomonadota > Alphaproteobacteria > Thalassobaculales > Thalassobaculaceae > Thalassobaculum > Thalassobaculum litoreum. Next base: position 28,626 of record NZ_FNBW01000010.1, read on the forward strand.
GCCCAGGGCTGGGACGTCGCGATCAACTACACCGCCAACGCGACCGCCGCCGAGGCGGTCGCCAAACAGGTGACGGATGCCGGCCGGCGGGCGATCACCGTCAAGGGCGACATGGCCAGCGAGGCCGACATCCTGTCCCTGTTCGAGACGGCGGAGAAGGAACTGGGCCCGGTCGGCGGCGTCGTCGCCAATGCCGGCATCACCGGCAAGATCACCCGGGTCGAGGACATGAGCACCGCGGCCATGCAGGAGGTGATCAACCTCAACGTCATCGGCCTGATGATCACCAACCGCGAGGCGGTCCGCCGCATGTCGACCAAGCGCGGCGGCAAGGGCGGCCCGATCGTCAACACCTCCTCCATCGCGCCGCGTGTCGGCTCGCCGAACGAGTTCGTGCATTACGCCGCCTCCAAGGGCGCGGTCGATGCCTGGACCCTCGGCCTCGCCCGCGAGGTCGCCGGCGAAGGCATCCGAGTGAACGCCGTGGCCCCGGGCATGATCGACACCGACATCCACGCCACCGCCGGTGCGCCCGACCGGGCTTCGCGTCTCGGCGCCCTGGTGCCGATCGGCCGGGCCGGCACCGCCGAGGAGGTCGCCGAGGCCATCGTCTGGCTGCTGTCGGACCACGCCGCCTATTGTGTCGGAACCGTCCTGGAAGTGAATGGTGGCCGCTGACGGTGCGCAGAAGCTGGTCGTCGACTGCTCCGCTGTTCCCGACGGCCGGCCCCTGGAGCGATATGCCGCGCTGCTGAAGGCCGGCGCGATCACCGCGGATCCGGATCAGGAGGAGGCCGCCAGGCGACTCGACGCGCTTGCCGAGGCGGTTACCGGCTGGCGCGCGAAGTCGCCGAAGGGCGGCGGACTGGTCCGCCGCTTCCTGGGCGGCTGGGATTCCGGCAAGGCGGAGGTACCGCGCGGCGTCTACCTCTACGGTCCGGTCGGGCGGGGCAAGTCCATGCTGATGGACCTGTTCTTCGACGCCGCCGAGGTGGCGCACAAGCGGCGCGTCCATTTCCACGAGTTCATGCAGGAGGCGCACAGCCTCATCCACCACATCCGCCAGCGCGGCATCGGCGGCGAGATGCCCTTCGCCCGCGCCGCCCAGGAGATCGCGCGCGACGCGCATCTGCTGTGCTTCGACGAGATGGAGGTGCGCGACATCGCCGACGCGATGATTCTCTCGCGGCTGTTCACCGCCCTGTTCGAGCGCGGCGTGATCGTCGTCGCCACCTCGAACCGGCATCCGGACGAACTCTATAAGAACGGGCTGCAGCGCGAGCGCTTCCTGCCCTTCATCGAACTGGTGAAAGCGCGGCTCGACATCGTCGATCTCGGCGAGGGCACCGACTACCGCCTCGACCGGCTTGTGGGCGAGAAGGTCTACGTGACCCCCGCGGATGCCGCGGCCGAAAGGACCCTCGACCACCTGTTCGCCGAGATGACCGGCGGCGCCGTCCCCGAGCCGGATGTGGTGATCGTCCATGGCCGGGAAATGCCGGTCGAGCGCGCCGCCAAGGGCGTCGCCCGGTTCCAGTTCGAGGATCTGTGCGCCAAGCCGCTCGGTCCGGCCGATTTTTTGGCCCTGGCGAAGAAGTATCGCGCAATCGTGATCGACGGCATCCCGACCATGAGCGACGCCATCCGCGATCAGGCGCGCCGCTTCATGATGCTGATCGACGCGCTCTATGAACGGCACACCACCCTGGTCTGTTCGGCGGCGGACGAGCCGGAGGCGCTCTACGCCGGCTCCGACTGGGGGTTTGAGTTCGACAGGACGATCTCGCGCCTTATGGAAATGCGGTCCGAAGACTACGTCTCAAAACCCCATCGTCCATAAGGGCTCCGCCCGAGGCGCGATTTAATACTTCGCACCACGCGGATATGGCGAGATGCATTGCGTTTTGCGGAAATTTCCCTAAAAGACTTTGAATATTACGATGATCGTCTGCAGACTGTCGCCGGGACGATGCTTTGACAAAGCTTTATTGAGCGGCGACTGGGGAGAGCGACAATTCCATGCCCGATGCGACCGGCATGATCCACGAGATAGCGGAATACGATCGGGATTCGATCCACACACTTCCGCTTGCGATCGTACCGATTAAGACAGCCGCCATGCGCTCCGCGCGTCTGATCCGCAACGTGCGCCTGGAAACCCGCATCGAGCTGTTTCGCGAGAAGGGCATGGGGTCGGGACAGATCGCCGTCGAGGAAGTGCCGGACTTCTTCCCCGACCAGGGCGATCTGAAGGACGACATCCTGCTGCTGCGCCGGCTCAGCCAGCTTCCGGCCTTCGACCCCTATACCCTGCGGATCGGCCTGCGCCAGGCCGGCGTGGATATCCTCAGCCTGGACGCCTTCCAACTCTCGAGCGCCAAGAAGCGGGAACTGATGCCGCTGATGCAGAACATCACGCGACCGTTGATGCAGCATCTCTACGGCGATGGCGACGCCGCCGGGCCGAACGATCTGGAGACCCTGATCGAGCGGGTGGCGACCCCCGACACGGCCGTGGTCCGCAAGCGCATCGACAGCATGGCCAACGGTCTCGGCATCGGCGTCGAACAGCTCCCGGACATGCTGGAGAGCTATGGCGACACCTATCTGGCGCTGTCCTATTACCGCAGCTACTTCCTGTACTGCCTGCCGGCGGTGAACCGCCTGCTGTCCTGGATCGGCGATGTGAAGGATTCCGGCAACCTGCGCCACGACCAGTCGATGCAGAAGGCGATCGCCCGGGTGGAGGAGATCCTGACCTTCGTCTCCAACTCGGTGACGCGCCGGTTCAATGGTTTCGACCGCGAAACGGTCGTGCGCTGGGATCAGGTGACCGTCGAGACTTTCAACGCCGTGCGCGGCGCCATCTCCCGCCACCAGCGCAGTCTGGCCGAAGTGCTCTGCGGCCTGACGGTCAAGGTCTACGAGTGGGAGCAGAAGTTCCCGAGCGGCGGCGGCAGTCCGGACAAGCGCGCCGATTTCGTCGCCGCCGAGGTGAAGCCGGGTCTCGACCGGCTCTGGGCCATGGAGCGCCGGGCGCCCAAATTCGCCAACGCCGCCTGACCGCAGGCGATCAAACGTATAACCGTCGCGTCAGACGCTCTGCCGGGCCTTCATCGCCTGGGTCAGGGTGCCGTCGTCGAGATAATCCAATTCGCCCCCGACCGGCACGCCATGGGCCAGGCGGGAGACCGCGACATGGGCTCCCGCCAACCGGTCGGCGATGTAATGGGCGGTGGTCTGACCGTCGACCGTGGCGTTCATCGCCAGCACGACCTCGGTCACTTCCGCCGTATCGGCGCGGGCGACCAGGCTCTCGATGTTCAGATCCTCCGGACCGACCCCGTCCAGGGCGGAGAGCACGCCGCCGATGACGTGATAGCGCCCCTTGAAGGCCGCCGCCCGCTCCAGGGCCCAGACGTCGCCCACATCCTCGACCACGCAGATCAGGCCCGGATCGCGGCGCACGTCCTGGCAGATCGCGCAGGGATCGGTGGTGTCGAAATTGCCGCAAGTCCGGCAGGTCCGGATCGACCGCGCCGCCGCCGCAAGGGCCTCGGCCAGCGGCAGCATCAGCGACTCGCGCCGCTGCATCAGGTGCAGAACCCCCCGGCGGGCCGACCGGGGGCCAAGGCCCGGCAGCTTCGCCAGAAGATGCATCACTCTATCGAGATCGCCAGCGGCCATTGGTGCGCGTCCGATCCGCCGTTGTCAAAACGGCAGCTTGAAGCCGGGCGGCAGCGGCAGGCCGCCGGTGAGTTCCTTCATCTGCTCGGCCTGCAGCGTCTCCGCCTTGGCGCGGGCATCGTTCAGCGCGGCGACCAGCAGGTCCTCCAGCACCTCGGTCTCGGTGGCGTCCATCAGCGCCGGATCGATCTTGATCTTCCGGGCCGAACCCTTGGCCGTCATGGTGACCGACACCATGCCGCCGCCGGCGGTGCCCTCGATCTCCGTCTGCTCCATCCGCTCCTGCATTTCCTGCATGCGGGTCTGCATTTCCTGGGCCTGCTTCATCATCTGGCCGAGATTTTTCATCGCCTACGCCTCGTTTGCTTGACCCGCCCGGAGCGGGTCAGGGGACATATCGCTTTGCAGGTCGGCCGCCTCCGGTTCGGGCGCGGCCAGTTCGACCACCGTGTCTATCTCAGCGCCGGGGAACAGTTCCAGCACCTTGGCGACCACCGGGTGGGCCGCGAGTTCGGCCTGAACGGCCGCCTTCTGTGCCGCCTTCTGCTCGCGCAGGGTCGGACCGCCCTCCTGGTCGGAGATCTCGACGGTCCAGTCGCGCCCGGTCCAGCGCTGCAGATGACCGGCCAGCAACCCGATCAACCGGGAATCAACGCCCTTCTGCGGCCGCAGTTCCAAACGACCGGGTTCGACGGCGACCGGATGCACCTTGTTGGTCAACGTCGCGCCCAGGATCGCCTCGCCCCGGCGGAAGGCCAGTTCGGCCACGCCGGCGAAGTCGGTCGGCACCGGATCCAGAGCATCGTCGGGATCGCCGGCCGGCCCCTCGTCATCCTCGGGGGGCGGGCCGGCGGTGACGAAATCCGGCACACCATCGTCCGCGTAGCCCGGACCGTCGAAATCGCCGCCGGGATCGGCCGCCATCCCGTAGTCGGAGGACACGTGGTCCGGCACCGGATCGGGCGCCGGGGCCATCTGCGGCGACGCCGCGGGCGGCGGGGCGGCGGCAACCGTCGCCGCAGTGGCGGCGGGCATCGAGGGGGGTGCAACGGAGGCAGACGGACCGGCGGCGGCGGGCGCCGGCGCGGACGGGGCGGCGCCACCGGCCGGCAGCGCCGCACCGTCGGTCAGCATCCGCACCAGATCGGCGGGGTCGGGCATGTCGGCGCTATGGGCGACGCGGATGAGCACCATCTCGGCGGCGGCGATCGGCACCGGGGCGGTCTGCACCTCGCCCAGGCCCTTGGCCAGCATCTGCCAGGTGCGGGTCAGCGACGGTACCGCCAGAGTCTCGGCCAGCGCCTTGCCGCGCTCGCGCTCGGATTCGCCCAGATCGTTCGCCCCCGCCGCCTGCGGCGCGGCCTTCATCCGGGTGATCGCGTGGGTCAGTTCCATCAGGTCCTGGATCACCACGACCGGATCGGCCCCGCCGTCATACAGCTCCGACAGCACGGTGAGACCATCGGCGATCCGCCCGGCCATCACCGCCTCGAACAGGTCGTAGATCCGCACCCGGTCGACCAGGCCCAGCATGTCGCGCACGCCCTCGACCGTGACCGGTCCGGAGGCCAGCGCGATCGCCTGGTCCAGGATCGACAGCCCGTCGCGGGCGGAGCCGTCGGCGGCGCGGGCCACCAGCCGCAGCGCCTCGGCCTCGGCCTCCACGCCCTCGTCCCGGCAGACCCGCTCGAACAGCTCGACCAGCAGGGCGATGTCGATACGCCGCAGGTCGAAGCGCTGGCAGCGCGACAGCACCGTGATCGGCACCTTGCGGATCTCGGTGGTGGCGAAGATGAACTTGGCGTGTTCCGGCGGCTCCTCCAGCGTCTTCAGCAGCGCGTTGAAGGCGTTCTTGGAGAGCATGTGCACTTCGTCGACGATGTAGACCTTGTAGCGGCCGGCCACCGGCCGGTAGCGCACGTTCTCGATCAGCTCGCGCACGTCGTCGACGCCGGTATGCGAGGCGGCGTCCATCTCCAGCACGTCGACATGCCGGTCCTCGGCGATGGCGCGGCAGTTGTCGCACACCCCGCAGGGCTTCATGGTCGGCCCGCCCTGGCCGTCCGGACCGATGCAGTTCAGGCCCTTGGCGATGATCCGGGCGGTGGTGGTCTTGCCGACCCCGCGCACGCCGGTCAGCACGAAGGCATGGTGCACCCGGTTCTGCTCGAAGGCGTTGCGCAGGGTGCGCACGAGCGCGTCCTGGCCCTTCAGATCGTCGAAGGTCTGGGGCCGGTATTTCCGCGCCAATACCCGATACTCGCTCGGGGCGGCGTCCTGGGCGGAGGGCGGGGCGTCGTTCATCGCGCGATCATAGGGCGGCGTCCCCGCACATGAAAGAACGCGATCCCCGATTTCTCAGGGATCGACCAGTGGGATCGACCGGTGGGATCGATGGATGGGCTCGGACACGAAGGGGAGAGGTGGAAGACTGGCAGCGACCCGGACCGAAACTCGTTACGGCTGCTTCCTTCCGGACCTGACCGGGTTGGCGAGGAGCCCGTCCGCGCCAGCCTTCCACCCCCCATATAGGGTGTCGCCGGGGGGTGACGCAAGGACGGCGTCCCCGACCATGTGCAACGGCCCGGTCTCCTTGAGTTGCGGCCACGCGGCCCCTATCGTTGGGGCGCAGACGGACGCCACGAGCGGACGCACGCCAGAAGCCGAGAGAGCGACCATGACCCTCGCCGTGCGCGATATCCTGACCCGGGGGCCGGTGATTCCGGTCGTCACCATCGAAGATCCGAGCGACGGCCCGGACCTCGCCCGCGCGCTGCTGGACGGCGGCATCTCGGTGATCGAGGTGACGATGCGCACGCCGGCGGCCCTGGAGGCGGTCCGCGCGATCCGCGCCGAGGTGCCGGAGATGATCGCCGGCGTCGGCACCCTGCTCGACCCGGACCGGATCGCCGACGTGCTGGCGACCGGGGCGCAGTTCGCCGTCTCCCCGGGGCTGGACCTGTCGCTGGTCGCGGCCTGCAAGGCGGCGGGACTGCCCCTGCTGCCGGGCGTCCAGACGGTGTCGGAGGCGATGGCGGCGCGGCGCGCCGGGCTGGACACGCTGAAGTTCTTCCCGGCCAAGACGGCCGGCGGGCCGGCGGCCTTGAAGCAGATCCAGCCGGTGCTGCCGGACCTGCGTTTCTGTCCGACCGGCGGGATCGGGCCGTCGGACGCCCAGGACTATCTGGCCCTGGTGAACGTGCTCTGCGTCGGCGGCAGCTTCCCAGCACCGACCGACGCCATCCGCAGCCGCGACTGGGCCGCCGTGCGTGACACGGCCGGGCACGCGGCGGCGCTCAGGGGGTGAGCCGTCCCCAGGCCCCGGCCATCCGCTCTGTCGCCGTCCCCTGTCACGCGCTAGTATGACGACGTGCAAGCTTCGAGCGCATACGATGCAGGCTGACGACGACCCGGTGCTGGTATCCGCCATCGCCTTCTGGACCGAGCATCGCCCGGTCGGCGGATTGCCGACCCGCGGGGAGATCGATCCGCTCCGGATACCGCCGCACCTGTTCCCCTATCTGATCCTCGCCGAGGTGATGACCCCGCAGGGCCGGGTGCGCTACCGGGTGGTCGGCGACGAGATGGTGCATCGCTGGGGGACCAACTTCGTCGGGCGCCGCTCGGACGAGATCTTCTCCGGAGACTACCGCGCCTATCTGGAAGGCGCCTTCGCCCTGGCGATCAAGCATTGGCAGCCGGTCTTTACCGCCAGCCGCTTCCGCTGGGACGTGGGCGGATTCCTGTGGACCCGCCGGGTCATGCTGCCGATCGGCGCCACCGACCAGGGGCCGGTGACCCAGGTTCTGGTGGTGCAGACCTGGCCGAACAGCCGCGAGGACCGCCGCACCGATCCGATGGTCATCGTGCCGGGTACCGCCCCCGTGGAGAACGCCAAGGCGGTCCTGGTGACAACGTGATGTTTCTGCAACGCGCGCCGCACGCGATCCAGACCCGGCGAAAAATCTATGGAGACCCGTCCGGGTTTGCGGTATTTGCAAAGGTCTGACAGGGGACCAGACCTATGAACGACCGGCATACCCGATTGGAGCGACGACGACAGGTGCTTCCCAGCATCTGAACGCCCCCGTGCCGGCCGACCGGAACGGGGTTTCGACGCCCTCTCCGGATCAGGTCATCGCCATGTTTCACATCCGCGCCGAACTTCCCGCCGACACTTCCGCCGTCGAGCATCTGAACGACCTCGGTTTCGGCACCGATCGCAAGGGCCGCACCGTCTGGCGCCTGCGTCAGGGCCCGGTCGCCGAGGGCCTCGCCTTCGTCGCCGACGATCCGATCGACGGCCGGGTGCTGGCCACGATCCGGTTCTGGCAGGTGGATGTGGGCCGAGCCGATGCCGGCCAGGACATCTCCGCCGTCCTGCTCGGTCCGCTCGCCGTCTGCCCGACCATGCAGGGTCAGGGCCTCGGCCGCGCGCTGGTCTCCCACGGCCTGCAGGCGGCACGCGACGGCGGCTGGGACATCTGCCTGGTGTCCGGCGAGCCGTCCTACTACCTCCCCTTCGGCTTCGAGCCCGCCCCGCCTTACGGCTTCGAGATGCCGGGACCGCTGAAGGCCGGATGGCTGCAGGTCCGCGACCTGCGGGCCGGCGCGCTGGATGGGCTGCCGCGCAAGGGCACGCGACCGATCCGGCCCTGGAGGTGGGTTCGAGGAGCCGGTGACGTGACCGCGCTCCGGGCGGCCGGGTGAGCGGGCTCACCGCCGGCTTTCAAGACCTTGTCTTTCTGGGCTGGCAGGCCCCGATCTGGGCGGCCGTTGTCGGCGCCTGCATCGTCGCCGGCGTGGTGCGCGGCTTCACCGGCTTCGGCTTTCCGCTGATCGTCGTGACGTCCACCAGCCTGGTCATCGCGCCGGTGGAGATCGTCCCGATCGCGCTGCTGCTCGACATCCTGGCCGGGGTGCGGATGCTGCCCTCGGTCCGCCACGACGTGGACCGGCGCGGCGTGTCCTTCCTGGTGCTCGGCGCCCTGCCGGCGATCCCGCTCGGCGCCTGGCTGCTGTCCTCCCTCGACGCGGAGACCATGCGGCTCGCCATCGGCGTGATGGTGCTGATCGCCGTGCTGATCATCGCCCGGGGGTTCCAGATGGCTCGGCCTCCCGGTGCGCCGCTGCTGACCGGAACCGGCATGGCGGCCGGTTTCCTGTCCGGCACCATGGGCATGCCCGGCCCGCCGGTGATCCTGCTGTATCTCTCCTCGCCGCTGCCAGTGGCGACGCTGCGGGCGACCTCCATCGCCTTCTTCCTGTTCAGCGATCTGGCCGCGCTGGCCGCGATGCTCTGGTTCGGCATCATCACCGAGACGGTCGGTTGGCGCGCCCTGGTCCTCGCCCCGATCGTGGAGCTGGCCGTGCTCGCCGGTCGTCACCTCTACGGCATCGCCGACCCGAGCCATGTGAAGCGTGCCGCTCTGGTGTTGCTGACGGTGCTCGCGGTCGTCGCCATCGCCAAGAGCCTGCTCTAACGACGCCCGCCCAAATGCAGACCGCCTTCCCGGAGCGGAGCCGGGAAGGCGGTCGAAGGGAGTCCAACGCAGGGCGCATTACGCCGCCCGCGCGCCCTCCTGGACGATGGTGAAGCGGGCGAGGCAGATGGCCCGGGTCTCCACGGCGACTTCCTCCCAGGCCTTATGGGCCTCGTCTCGGCACAGGTATGGCCCCAGGATCCGCTCGGTTCCCTCCACCACGCGGTCGAAGGCGGTGCTGGCGTATTCGCCGCCGATCACCCAGTAACGATGTTCCGGCATGATGTGTCCTCCTCTCACTCGGCCGCGCTCTGCAGCGGGGCCTTCTTTCGGAACTGCGCCGCCTCGGTGCTGTCGGCGAGCGCGGTGGTGGACGACGCGCCGCCCTTGATGGCGACGGAGACCGCGTCGAAATACCCCGTGCCGACCTCGCGCTGGTGGCGGGTCGCGGTGTAGCCGTCCGCCTCGCTGGCGAATTCGGCGTTCTGCAACTCGGAATAGGCCGCCATGCCGCGCTCGGCATAGCCGCGGGCCAGCTCGAACATGCCGTGGTTCAGGCTGTGGAAACCGGCGAGCGTGACGAACTGGAACTTGTAGCCCATGGCGCCGATCTCGCGCTGGAACCGGGCGATATCGTCCTTGTCCAGGTTAGCCGCCCAGTTGAAGGAGGGCGAACAGTTATAGGCCAGCATCTGGTCGGGGAACTCCGACCGGATCGCCTCGGCGAAGCGCTTCGCCTGGTCCAGATCCGGCGTGGAGGTCTCCATCCACAACAGGTCGGAATACGGCGCGTAGGCCAGCCCCCGGGCGACGCAGCGCTCGAAGCTGGTGCCGTCCTTCAGCCGGTAGAAGCCCTCCGCCGTACGTTCGCCGGTGAGGAACGGGTGGTCGCGCTCGTCCACGTCGGAGGTGATGAGCTTCGCACTCTCCGCGTCGGTGCGGCAGATGATCAGCGTCGGCACGCCCATGACGTCGGCGGCGAGCCGGGCGGCGTTCAGCGTCCCGATATGCTGCTGGGTCGGGATCAGCACCTTGCCGCCCATGTGGCCGCACTTCTTCTCCGAGGCGAGCTGATCCTCGAAATGGATGCCGGCGGCCCCGGCCTCGATATAGGCCTTGGCCAGCTCGAACGCGTTCAGCGCGCCGCCGAATCCGGCCTCCGCATCGGCGACGATCGGCGCGAAGAAGTCGGTATCGCCGGACTGCTCCATCGTCTGGATCTGGTCGGCGCGCATGAAGGTGTTGTTGATCCGGCGGACCAGCTCCGGGCCGGAATTCACCGGGTACAGGCTCTGGTCGGGATACATCGCCCCGGCGCTGTTGGCGTCGGCGGCGACCTGCCAGCCGGACAGGTAGATGGCCTTCAGCCCCGCCTTGACCTGCTGCATCGCCTGGTTGCCGGTCAGCGCTCCGAGCGTATTGACATAGGGCTCGGTGTTCAGCAGGTGCCACAGCCGCTCGGCCCCGCGCCGGGCGAGCGTATGCTCGACCCGCACCGAGCCGGCCAGCCGTGCGACATCCGCCATCGCGTAGTCGCGCCGCACATTGTCGAAACGGCCCAGGCCGGTCTGGGTATGCTCCTCGAAACTGGTCATTCCTGCGGTCCTCTCCATCGGTCCCGCGGCGCCTTCTGCTGCGCCGCAATGCAAGGGAACCGTAGAAGCGGATCGAGGAAGACGTCCATAAGACGTTGTTTGAAAAAGAGTAAATATGTAACAGGCGTAAATCCAATCCGCCTATTCCTGTAAAATTCGTAAAGTGTTCGCATCCGCAAAAAACCCGCTCTAGACTGTCTTCCCGACACGCTGAGAGCCCAATGGGCGGACCAAGGGGAATGGAAAGCCTCGATCGCAAGGCCATGCTGGGCCACAAGGTCCGGCGCTTCAGAATGGATACCGGGCTGAGCCAGACCGAAATGGCGGCCCAGATCGGCATTTCCCCCAGCTATCTCAACCTGATCGAGCACAACCAACGGCCGGTGACCGTGCCGCTGCTGTTCAAGCTCGGCCAGACCTTCGAGATCGACCTGAAGGCCTTCGCCGAGGATGACGACCAACGCCTCGCCGCCGGCCTGTCGGAGGTGTTCGGTGACACCCTGTTCGAGGGCCAACGCGTCTCCGACCGCGAAATCCGCGAGCTGGTCGGCGCGGCGCCCGCCGCCGCCCAGGGCGTGCTCAGCCTGTATCAGGCCTACCGCCAGCTCTGGGAGACCGCCCAGGCGCTGGCCCACCGGGAGGGCGGCGACGGCGGCCTCGAAGCCTCGATGACCGTGGCTCCGGTGGAGGAGGTCCGCGACTTCCTGCAGGGCGAGAGCAACTATTTCGATCCGATGGAGCGGCTTGCCGAGCAGGTGTGGGAGAGCGCCGCCCTGGACCGAGACGCCCTGTTCGCCGGCCTGCGCGACCATATCGAACGCGACCACGGCATCGGCGTGCGGATCATGCCGGTTGAGGTGATGGGCGACACCCTGCGGCGCTGGGACCATCACCGCCGCCGCATTCTGATCTCCGAGTCGCTGCTCGCGTCGGGCCGGGTGTTCAACCTGGCGGTTCAGTTCGTGCTGATCACCGAGCGCGACCTGTTGGACGATCTGGTCGCCCGGGCGGGCCTGTGCGGCGAGGAGGCGCACGGACTGCTGCGGGCGACCCTGGCGGCCTATTTCGCCGGCGCGCTGATGATGCCCTATGCCCCTTTCCTGAAGGCGGCCCAGGAGCTGCGCTACGACGTGGAGCTGCTGCGCCGGCGCTTCGGTGCCAGCTTTGAGCAGGTCTGCCACCGGCTGACCACCCTGCAGCGGCCGGGCGCCCGCGGGGTACCGTTCTTCTTCCTGCGGATCGACAATGCCGGCAACATCTCCAAGCGGCTGTCCGGCGGCGGCTATCATTTCGCCCGGTTCGGCGGCACCTGCCCCCGGCTCGCGGTGCATGACGTGTTCCGCACACCGGGTCAGATCCAGACCCAGGTGGCTGCCCTGCCCGACGGCACGACCCTGTTCCTGCTGGCCCGCACCCTGGATGTCATCGGCGGCGGCCGCGACCCTTTGCAGCCGCGCTACGCCATCGCGCTGGGTTGCGAGTGGAAGGAGGCCAAGCACCTGGTCTATGCCGACGGCCACGACCCAAGGCGCAAACCGGCGGCCACGCCGGCCGGCGTGAGCTGCCGCGTCTGCGAGCGGCTCGACTGCACCCAGCGGGCGCATCCGCCCGTCAACCACCGCCTGCGCATCGACGACAGCATGCGCCGGACCCAGCCTTTCGACTTCGCGAGGTAGCCACATGGACGGATTTCTCGACCACATCGCCGGGGCGCTCGGCGATGACGAACCCGCATCCTTCACCGTCACCGGCGAGGGCGGCCTGCCCTCGGTCTTCGCGGTAACCGATCTGGCGGCCGCGACCATCGGCGCCGCCTCCGTCGAAGTCGCGCGGCTGATCGGCCAGGCCTGCGGCACGGTGCCGGGCGTGACGGTCGACCGCCGGCAGGCCTCGTTCTGGTACGACCTGACCTTCGAGGCCCTGGGCTGGGAGATCCCGGGGATCTGGGACTCGATCGCCGGCGATTATCCGACCAGGGACGGCTGGATCCGGCTGCACACCAATGCGCCGCACCACCGGGCCGCTGCCCAGCGGGTGCTCGGCGACCATGCCGACCGCGCCGCCATGGCCCCCGCCGTCGCCCAGTGGAAGGCGAAGGCACTGGAAGACGCGGTGGTGGCGGAGAACGGCTGTGCCGCGGAGATGCGCTCGATCGAGGCCTGGACGGCGCATCCCCAGGGCATGGCGGTCAACGCCGAACCGCTGATCCACATGGACTGGACCGACGGGTCGCCCGACGGCCGCGACGTCGACCCGGCCTGCCCGCTCGCCGGCCTCAAGGTCCTGGACTGCACCCGGGTGCTGGCCGGCCCCGCCTGCGGGCGGTTCCTGGCCGGGTTCGGCGCCGATGTGCTGCGGGTCGACCCACCCTGGTGGGAGGAGCCGCTGCTGGAACCGGATATGACCCTGGGCAAGCGCTGCACCGGCCTCGACCTGACCAAAGAGGCCGACCGGGAGACTTTTGCCCGGCTGCTGTCCGAGGCCGATCTGTTCGTTCACGGCTACCGCAGCGACGCGCTGGAGACGATCGGCTTCGGCTTCGAGACGCGGCGGACCCTGAACCCCACCCTGATCGACGTCTCCCTGGATGCCTATGGCTGGAGCGGGCCGTGGAAGACCCGCCGGGCCTTCGACAGCCTGCTGCAGATGTCGAGCGGCATCGCCCATGCCGGCATGATCCGCCGGGGTGCGGACAAGCCGGTGCCGCTGCCGGTCCAGGCGCTGGACCACGCCACCGGATATCTCATGGCGATCGGCGCCCTGCGCGGCATCGCCGAGCGGCGGTCAACCGGCCGGGTCCTGCGGGTCCGGGCCTCCCTCGCCCGCACCGCCAAGCTGGTGACCGACAACGACCCGGAGGACCTGGACGGCCCTCTGGCGCCGCGCGGCGCCGCCGACTTCTGGCCGCGGCCGGAGAGCACCGGCCGGGGACCGGCGCTGCGTCTGAAGCCGCCGGTGGCGATCGACGGCTGCGCGATGCGCTACGACCGGCCGGCGACCGCGCTTCGCTCGTCGCCGCCGACCTGGTAACCGGCCGCCGTGGTCGCCTGCACGGTTGACCTGGGGCCAGGAACGTTAATTTATGGGGGACCTTGACTGTTCCCGGATCCTTCATGCGCCTTCTGATCGTCTGCCTGGCTCTGGCCGCCGCCCTCCTCGCGGCGTCTCCCCTGTCCGCCCGGACCCCTGGCCTGGCCACCGGGTCGCCATCCGCGGAAACCTCCACAGAGACTTCCGCAGAGGCCCAGGAGACCGCGGGCCCGGAGGGTGCCGCGCCGGAAACCGCCGCCGATCTGCGTCGGCTGATCCAGACCCTTGAGGATCCCGAGCGCCGCGCCCAATTACTGTCCGACCTGCGCACTCTGCTGGAAGCCCAGAGCGGGACGGCCGTTGGCGGGACGGCCGTTGGCGATACCGCCGAAGCGCCCGCCCAAGGCGCGGAGCAGCCCCCGGCCGACGACCACTCGTTCAGCGACCAGCTGTCGGACGCGGTGATCAATCAGGGCGAGCGGGTGCAACTCGTGTTCTCCGAGGTGTGGGACGCGGTGATCGCCATCCGCGACCTGCCGGAGTGGCTGGACAGGCAGATCAACGTCGAATACCGCCGGGATTTCTGGATCGAGATCGCCACCGTCGGCCTCGGCTTTCCGATACTGGTGGCACTGATCGCCCGGTGGCTGACCGGCCTCGCCCTGGGCCGCACGATCCGCCGCCTGCGCGACGCCGAGGTGCCGTCGATCCAGGCGAAGATCTTCACCGCGATCTTCCGCACCATCCTGGAGGCCTTCACCGTGGCCGCGGTGCTCGGCGCCGGCTGGGCCGCCCTGGTGGTCGTGCCCCGCAGCTTTCAGGCCGAACAGATCGCCCTCGTGGTGATCCAGGCGATCGCCGTGCAGACCGGTATCGGCGTTCTCGCCCGGCTGATCCTGGCCCCCTACGCCCCGCATCTCAGGATCCTGCGGGTCGGAGACGAGATGGCCGCCTATCTCTATCTCTGGGTGATGCGCCTCACCGCCGTCGGCGTGATCGGCTACGTGATTTCCCAGACCGCCCTGCCGCTGGGTGCCGGGTATGTCGGCTCCCATGCCCTCGAGGTGGCCGCCGCCGCGGTGATGACCGGCATGCTGCTGATCCTCGTCACCCAGCTGCGGCCGACCGTCCGCGAGGCGATCCGAGGCGGCGGCAAGAGCGTCGTGCGCCGCCGCTTCGCCGATATCTGGAACCTGCTGGCCAGCCTCTACATCCTGGTCGGCTTCGGGATCTTCGTCTCCGGCGCCCAGGACGGCTTCCTGTTCATGCTGCGGGCGACCGTGATCTCGGTGGTCGCCGCCGCCGCCGCCCTCGCCGCCCAGCACCTCGCCAACAAGCTGCTCGACCGGCTGTTCGCCGTCGACGAGGAGCTCGAGAAGCGGTTTCCGGGTCTGCGCAAGCGGGCCAATCTGTATCGGCCGACCCTGAAGAAGGCGGTCGACATCGTGATCCTCGCCCTGGCCGCCGTCGCCATCCTCGAGGGCTGGAACGCCGGCGTGATCAGCGCGCTGGATACCCAGACCCAGACGGCGGTGCTGCGCTCTGCCGGCACGATCATCCTGGTGCTGATCGTCTGCGTGGTCGTCTGGGAGCTGACCGCCAGCGGCATCGCCCGGGCGCTGTCCGGCACCAATTCCGACGGCAGTCCGCGCGAGGCGAGCAGCCGGACCAAGACCCTGCTGCCCCTGCTGCGGCGGGCGGTGCTGGTCGCCCTGGTGGTGTTCGGCGGGCTGATCGTGCTCTCCGAACTCGGCATCGACATCGCGCCGCTGCTCGCCGGTGCCGGTGTCGTCGGTCTGGCCATCGGTTTCGGCTCCCAGGCGCTGGTGCGCGATGTGATCACCGGCCTGTTCATGCTGATCGAGGACACGGTGGCCGTCGGCGACGTGGTGACGGCCGGGGGCCATACCGGCGTCGTGGAGGACATGTCGATCCGCACCATCCGTCTGCGCGATCTGGAGGGCTCGGTGCACGTCATCCCGTTCGGCGACGTCACCACGGTGGTCAACCTGACCAAGGACTTCTCCTTCGCCCTGCTCGACGTGGGCGTGGCCTATCGCGAGGACACCGACCGGGTCAGCGTGGTGATCAAGGAGGTGGCCGACGAGATGCAGGCGGACGAGGCCTGGAGCGCGCTGTTCCTCGAGCCGATCGAGATCCTGGGCGTGAACGAGCTGGCCGACAGCGCGGTGATCATCCGCTGCCGGATCAAGACCCCGCCGATCAAGCAATGGGGCGTGAAGCGCGAGATGCTGCGCCGTCTGAAGAAGCGGTTCGACGCGGAGAACATCGAGATTCCGTTCCCGCACACCACCGTCTATTTCGGCGTCGACGCGGCCGGCAAGGCCCCGCCGGCCCATGTCACCCTGCAGGCCGAGCAGGCCGCGAAGCAGCTGGCGCCGCCGCCCGAGACCCCGCCCTCCGACACCGCGGTGCAGGAGACCCGGCCGCCCGCCCAGCCGGCCTCCGACCCGCCGCCGGAGAGTGAGGAAGGATCGACGCGGAGCTAGCGCTGTAGCGCCGGCCCGACCCGACCTGCTAGACTCCCGCTCTCCGTCGCGTTTCCCCCGGTCCATGCGCACGCTTTATCATCTGGCACTATCTCCGCAGTCCCGCCTGATCCGTCTGGTCCTGGGCGAGAAGCGCATGGAGGTCCATCTGCGCGCCGAACCGGTCTGGGAGCGGCGCGACGAGTTCCTGGCGATCAACCCGGCCGGCGAGGTTCCGGTGCTGGTGGAGGACGACGGCAGCACCATAGCCGGCTCCCAGGCCATCGCCGAATATCTCGAGGAATGCGACGACACCATTCCGCTGCTGCCCGGCACGATCGCGGACCGGGCGGAGATCCGCCGGCTGGTCTCCTGGTTCGACCGCAAGTTCGACCGCGAGGTGACCGACCTGCTGGTCGGCGAGAAGGTGATGAAGCGCTTTCTCGGCATCGGCGAGCCCTCGAGCTCCGCCATCCGCGCCGGCCATGCGAACCTGCAGATTCACCTGGCCTATATCGCCTGGCTGGCGGAGCGCCGGACCTGGCTCGCCGGCGACAAGTTCTCGCTGGCCGACCTCGCCGCCGCCGCCCACCTGTCCTGCGTCGACTATCTGGGCGACGTGCCCTGGGACCACGCGCCGGAGGCCAAGGAATGGTACGCCCGGGTGAAATCGCGCCCGGCCTTCCGCTCCCTGCTCGCCGACGCCGTCCCCGGCCTGCGCCCCGTGGGCCATTACGCCGACCTGGATTTCTGATTCCGGCCCGCGCCGGTCAGACGAAGATCATATCCACGTCGTTCGAAGTCAGGCCGATCAGCTTCACGGTGCCATCGTCCAGCCAGAGGGTGACGCCATCTATCGCGTCGGTCGCCCGCAGCATCACCCCGCTCAGCCGGTCGCCTTCCGCCGCCGAGAAATCGCTGATGGTGTCCTGTCCCGACCCGACGATGAACAGATCGGCGCCGCCGCCTCCGACCATGAGATCGTCGCCGAGACCTCCCGACACCAGGTCGTTTCCGAGATTGCCGAACAGTTGGTCGTCGCCGTTGCCGGCGATCAGCGTGTCGTCGTCCTGGCCGCCATACAGCGTGTCGTCGCCATTGCGGCCGAGCAATGTGTCGCCGGCCTGGTTACCATAGAGAATATCCGATCCGGCATTGCCGACGACCTCCTGCACCCCGTCCCCTCCGGCCTGCACGGTCGCCGCAAGCCCGGTGATCTTCGGGCCGTAAATCTCCTCCAGGTTGGCGATATCCAGATCGGTCGGTGCACTTGCGGCCGACCGGATGGCGGAGATCATGACGCTGTCGCTGGTCTGGTGCTCCAACCCGACGATGTGCCCCACCTCATGGATCGACAGGGTGGTAAAGATCTCGGGCTCGATGCGGTTCATGTCGGAGACGTCATAGACGACCTCACCCCAGTAATAGGCATAGGCCCAGATACCGAAGACGTTGTCGATCGAACCGGCGGTGAAGGCGACCTGATTCTCCGCCCCGGCGGAATGGGTCGAGAAGTCAACATTCGTCAGCGCTTCCCAGGTATCGAGCGCGGTATAGATCGATTCCTTCTGCGCCTCCGTGAAACCGTAGTCGAAGCTGACGGTAGCGGTAGCGATTCCGTTCCCGTCCGTGTCGTACAGCGGCGTGATCGACATCCTTGTATCCTCCCGTCCTGGGCGGAACGAGGGCTCGGTGTCCGACACCGCTCCGGCGGCGGAACGACCGCCTCAGCCTCCTATCCGCGTCGTTGCAGTGGCTATCCTAAGATTGTCGTCTCTTGTCCAGGCCGGCCACTCGCCGCTCCCGTCTCCGAGTTCCGGCGGTCCGCCTCACAACCATTCTTCACATATGGCTATCGTATTAGGATCACCGCAATAAGATCATTTCCCGTAAAAAAGGTGAAGCCCAAAACCCGAACCGCGCGGCTGGATCTACCGCTCGACACCCGAAAACGTCCGCCGCCGCAGAAACCGGTTTGACCGCCGCACGGTCAATCCCGCTACCCTGCGCCCGACCATAAGCGCTGGGAGGCGACCGTGCCCGAGACCTCTGTGACCGACACTCTCGTATCGTTCTCGCTGGAGGGCGGGCTTGCCCGCCTGACCTTGACCCGCCCCGAGGCGGGCAATTCGATCACCCCCGAGCTCGGCCTGGCGCTGATGAAGGCGTCGGTGCGCTGTGCGTCGGACAGCTCGGTGCGAGCGGTGCTGCTGACCGGTGCGGGCAAGAACTTCTGCGTCGGCGGCGACCTGAAGACCTTCAAGGAGGCCGGCCCCGGGGTCGGCGCCCTGATCAAGGAGACCACCGGTTACCTGCATGCCGCCTGCTCGACCCTGGCGCGGATGGACGCGCCGCTGGTGGTCGCCGTCCAGGGTGCCGCCGCCGGCGCCGGGCTGTCGCTGGCGCTGCTGGGCGACCTGGTCTACGCGGCGGAGAGTTCGAAATTCGCCATGGCCTATACCGCGGCCGGCCTGTCGCCGGATGGCGGGTCGACCTTCCTGCTGCCCCGGATGGTCGGCCTGCGCCGCGCCCAGGAACTGACCCTGACCAACCGTCGGCTCTCCGCCGCCGAGGCGGTCGAATGGGGCATCGCCACGGCGACCGTGGCCGACGACGTCCTGCTCGCCAAAGCGGAGGAGACCGCCCGCACTCTCGCCGCCGGCCCGACCCGGGCCTATGGCCGGGCCAGGCGCCTGCTGATCGACAGCTTCGACACCAGCTTCGAGGCGCAGATGGAGAAGGAAGGCACCGCCATCGCCGCCGCCTCGGTCGAGCCGGACGCCCAGGAGGGCCTCGACGCCTTCCTCAACAAGCGGGTGCCGGTCTATCGCGGCACGCCATGAGGGAGCCGATCGGCCGCTGCCGCGTTATCCCTCCGCAATGGCCACAGATGGGACCCCCATGATCGACAGAATCATTCAGACCGGCGTCATCGGCATCTGCACCGCGCTCTTCGTGCTGCTGGTGGGGGTCGCGGCGTGGTTTCAGCACCTCTACACCTGCTTCACCGAGGAATCCTGGGGCTTTCTCATCGCCGGCGCGATCTTCTTCCCGATCGCCATCATCCATGGCATCGGGGTCTGGTTCGGGTTCTGGTGACCATCGCCCGCCTCTGTGTGCGCATCCTTCGCCGTGGCGGGAGAGGGGCCGATTGCCTGCCGGGTATTTGGCCCCTCTCCCGGGGCTAGGGTTGCGCCATAGACAGCACCGCCCCCGCTCTGATTTTCGGTCCGCTGCTGTGCGGCTGTCGCCGCCGAGGCCCGAGGCGTCCCAGCGGCATCTGAGCGTCATCGAGAGCGGCTGCAACGCGCCGAGCCGCGAGATCATCCTGCGTCTGGAGGCTGGTATTCTGTCCTTCCTGAGCACCACGACGGTCTTCGGCACCGCCCTGGACATCATCCTGTCGGAGCTGGCTATGGAAGCGCTCTTCCCGGCCGACGACGAGACCGCGGCAGTGCTGCTGGACGGCCGGAGAAAGGGCTGACGGAGTCTCTGGAGGAGCGTCAGGGAAAATGGCGCACCCGACAGGATTCGAACCTGTGACCTCTGCCTTCGGAGGGCAGCACTCTATCCAGCTGAGCTACGGGTGCGGCTCGGGCGGAACCTACTGGCACTGAGGGCGTAAGGCAAGAGAAGCCTGACAGGTTCCGCATGCCGGCGCGGCGCTCGCCGCGGGTTGCCGTGTTGCGGTGGCTGTCGCACTCTTTTCCTCAATAAAAATCGCCAAACGACCGAACGGGGAAACACCACCATGACTTCCGAGTCCGCGCCAGGGTCGGCACCCGACGCCAAGCCCGCCTCCTCCCCCACCTCCTCCGCTGCGGCCGCGTCGCCCGCCGCCGAGACCGTCGATGTGCTGGTGGTGGGTTCCGGCGCCGGCGGGCTGTCGGCGGCCGTCACCGCCGCCCATCGTGGGCTCAGCGTGCTGGTGGTGGAGAAGGAGCCGGTCTTCGGCGGCACCACCGCGCGGTCCGGCGGCTGGCTGTGGATCCCCTGCAACGGCCCCTCGGCGCGCGAGGGCATCCAGGACACCCTGGAGGCCGCCCGCACCTACCTGCAGCACGAGGCCGGCAACCATTTCGACCCGGCCCGGGTCGACGCCTTCCTGGAGAACGGCCCGAAGATGGTCGATTTCTTCGAGGCCGAGACCGACGTCGCCTTCGTGACCGGTACCGCCTTCTCCGACTATCACCCGACCGCGCCGGGCGGGTCCGACGGCGGCCGGTCAATCTGCGCCGCGCCCTATGACGGCCGCCAGCTCGGCGACGAGGTGAAGCGCCTGCGCCCGCCGCTGAAGGAGATCACCTTTCTCGGCATGATGATCGGCTCGGGCAAGGAGCTGCTGCATTTCTTCAACGTGACCAAGTCCCTGACCTCCGCCGCGTTCGTCGGCCGGCGCCTGGTCAGCCATGCCGTCGACGTCGCCACCAAGGGCCGCTCCATGCGGCTGACAAACGGCAACGCGCTGGCGGGACGGCTGGCCAAGTCCGCCTTCGACCGGGGGGTCCGGCTGTGGACGTCGGCGCCGGCGGTCGACCTGGTCAGGGATGCCGACGGGGCGGTGACCGGTGCCGTGATCGAGCGCGAGGGCAAGCGGGTCACGATCGCCGCCCGCCGCGGGGTGGTGCTGGCCTCCGGCGGCTTCCCGCAGGACCTGGAGCGCCGCAAGCGGCTGTTCCCCCACGCGCCCAGCGGCGCCGAGCACCACTCCCCCGCGCCGGCCGGCAATACCGGCGACGGGCTGCGGCTGGCGGAGACCGCGGGCGCGGCACTGGACGAGAGCCTGCCGAACGCGGCGGCCTGGGTCCCGGTCTCCAAGGTGCCCTGGCCGGACGGGTCCGTCGGCGTCTTCCCGCATTTCATCGACCGCGCGAAGCCGGGGGTGATCGCGGTGGCGCCGAACGGCAAGCGGTTCGTGAACGAGGGCAATTCCTATCACGACTTCGTCCAGGCCCTGGTGACGGCCTGCGCCGGGGAACCCGGCGAGGCGCGCGGCTGGCTGATCATCGACCACCGGGCGATCCGCAAATACGGCCTCGGCTTCGCCAAGCCGTTCCCGCTGCCGCTTACCCCGTATCTGAACTCCGGCTACCTGAAGCGCGGGCGCTCCCTGGTCGAGCTGGCCCGCGCCATCGGGGTCGATCCGGAGACCTTCGAGCGGACCGTGACCCGCTTCAACACCTTCGGCCCCGGCGGCGACGACCCGGATTTCGCCAAGGGCTCCACGGCCTATAACCGCTTCCAGGGCGACCCGGAGATCCAGCCGAACCCCTGCGTGCATCCGCTGAACACGCCGCCGTTCTACGCGGTGGAGGTGGTGGTCGGCGATCTCGGCACCTTCGCCGGCATCCGGACCGACGCCAACGCCCAGGCCCTCGGCGCGGACGGCCGACCGATCCCCGGCCTCTATGCCGTCGGCAACGACAACGCCTCGATCATGGGCGGCAATTATCCGGGCGGCGGCATCACCCTGGGGCCGGCCATGACCTTCGGCTACATCATCGGCAACCATCTGGCCGAGACCGGCTGAGCGGCGCCCGCTCCATCCTTAGAATTAGGTAGAGGGCGATTCACGGCTCAGATCGAAACGATCTGAACCGATCGCGCTCTACACGATCACCCGGTCGAGCAGGCTGAGAAGCTTGGTGAGGTCGTCGGCGGCCAGCTTGCCGTCGCGGCTCTTGGCGGTGTGCTGGCGCCACACGGCCACGCCGTGGTTCATCGCCGAAATGGATGCCGCGATGTCCCAGAACAGGGTGCTGGAATCCTTCAGGAACTCGATGAAGGGCCGGGCATCGCCGCCGCGCACGAACAGGTCCTCATAGGCCTGGTTGTAGATCCGCAGGATCTCCGAGCTGTTCTTCAGGTGCCGGGCGAAGGCGGTCGTCACCTGACGGACCTTCTCCTCCAGCTCCTGGCGGATCTCCGATTTGACGTAGTGGGACGGCACGGCTCCCTTGGTATGCAGCCAGTCGGCGAAGCCCAACAGGGTGCGCTGGCCGCGCTTGTACTGGAACTCGTAATAGGTCACGCCCTTCCAGGAGTAGTAGATCTCGCCCGCCTGTTCGGGGTTGATGCGGAACACCTGGGTGATCGGCGCCAGGTAGTCGAGATCCTTGCCCTCCCACAGCTTCATGATGAACTGCTCGGTGATCTCCGCCGCCTTCGGCGAGGCGGGGTCGACCACCCGGGTGGTGATCGGCTCGAACTTGTTCAGAATGTATTTCTTGATCTCCTGGAACTCGCTGTCGGAGATCTCGAAATAGGCCTCCGGCGCCTTGATCCCGTCGGTCTCCAGCCGGTCCCGCAGCAGGAAGGGATCGAGCGAGGGAAGCTCCTCGATCAGTTCGATCAGACGACGGTCCCGGGCGATCGCCCGGCCCTCGTCCTCCCAGCGGAATCCCGTGAGATTGTACAGCGCTTCAGTCCGGCCGCGGGCCACGCTCAGGTCCAGGCTGTTGCCGCCGCCGGCGATCGCCTCGATGTCGAAGGGAATGTAGAGGAAGGTGGCGATGTCGCCCTTCTCCACCCGCGCCGTCATGTCGAAGGTGATGGTTCTGAGCTGGCCGTTCTCCAGGATCTCGGCGGTGCCGGAGGTTCCGGTCCGGACCGGTGCGGCGGCATCCTTGGGGCGCTTGATGAAGACGCTGTCGTTCAGGCCGCGATGGCCGAAAAGATACTGGTCGGCCTCGCCGCCGGCATCGGTCTCGAGCTTGTGGGTGATCGCGGCGACATTGAAGATGCGACTGGCTCCGGAAGCCAGTGTCTCGCGCAACGCATTCACTTCTGCAGCCATCTCCGGTACCGCCAACCTGTCTGGAGACCGAATGGCATCACGACAGCCACAGTATCGCCGCCAAAACCTCGACGCAATCGGCGCGTAAGATATGCCGACAGGATGCCGGTGGAGACAAAAAAGCGGCGACCGAGGCCGTGTGACACATCTGCGGATCGGCTGGACCTGAGTGATCCGATATGCTTGTTCGAAGCATACGGCCTGGGGAGTCGCTGTGACCCGATACCGGATGATCGCAATCCTGATGTCCGCGCTGATGGCGATGGTCGGCGCGGCCGGACCGGCATGGGCCGAGCCGCCGGCGCGGTTCGAGGGCCGGCCGACCCTGAGCTTCGTCTACGAGACCCAGGCCAATCCGCCGCGCTATCTCGGCACCGGAACGGCGATCAACTGGGACCGGCCCGGCCTGACCCTGGAGCTGCTGCGCGACCTCGGCGCCCGACTCGAGGTCAACCTGGCGATCCGCCGGTTTCCGTGGAACCGCGGGCTCTATCTGCTGGAGACCGGCGAGGCCGACGGCATCTTTCACGCCAGCTACAAGAAGGAGCGCGAGCGGATCGGCGTCTATCCGACGCTAGCGGACGGCATGCCTGACCCATCGCGGGCGATCTTCACCCAGGCCTATTTCCTGCACGTGCTGCGGGGCTCGCCGGTACGCTGGGACGGCGAGACGATCGCCGGTCTCGGCGACAAGGCCGTGGGGGCGACCACCGGCTACTCCATCGTCGGCGACCTGGAGAGCCGGGGCGTGAAGGTGGAGACCGGGAAGATCCAGGGGATCAACCTGAACAAGCTCGTCGCCGGGCGGATCGCCGCCTATGCCGAACTGGAGAACATGGCGGCCGCGGCCATCGCCTCGGACCCGGCCGCCTATGGCGATGTGGTGAAGCTTGAGCCGCCGCTGATCGCCAAACCCTATTACCTGCTGCTGTCCCACGCCTTCGTCGAGCGCGATCCGGCGCTGGCTGAGGCTGTGTTCGAGACCATCGCCGCGATCAATGCCGATCCCGCGTTCCAGGCCCGCGCCGCCGCCTATGCCGCGGGAGCTCCGTCCCGGTGACGGCGGCGCAACAGGGCCCGCCGCGGGACACGCAGTCGACGCCGCCCCAGGCCGGCCGGTCGACCGTGACGGGGCGCCTGTTCCGCACCGCCTTCCTGCTCTACCTGGTGGCCGCGACGGTGATCACCGGGGCCCTGGTCGCGGAAACCTACTTCTCCGCCCGCGCCGACCTGGAGCGGGAACTGACCCTTCACCAGCGCACGCTGGAGCGCACCCTGGCCGGCCCGCTCTGGTCCCTGGACCTCGACGAGGTGGCCAAGATCGCGGTGGCTGCCGCCGATCTGCCCGAGATCGTCGGCATCCGCGTGCTCGACCACAACCAGGCGGGCGAGTTCACGCGTGCCGGGGACCTGCCCGAGGGCAGTGCCGGGGTCGGCGAGGCACCCGGCGCGCAGGCCCTGCCGGGCCAGGGGCTCGCGGTGTCCTTCCCGGTCGATTACAGCCATGCCGTCGGCAGCACGCGCGTCGGCTACGTGACGCTGTTCTCGAGCGAGCTGGTGATCCTGGAGCGGTTGCGCTGGCACATCGCCCTGCTGGTGATCGCCGCCCTGCTCAAGACCGCGATCCTGTGGTTCATCTTCGACCGGGTGAGTCGCTCGATCCTGGTGCGGCCGCTGTACAGTCTGGTGGAGGCGACCCGCCGCACCGGCTTCGACAAGCTGGAACCGGTCGAATTCGACCCGGCGACGGCGAAGGCGGCGGCCGGTACCGAAATCGAGACCCTGCGCACCGCCTTCAACGACATGATCGGCCAGCTCCGCCGCAGCCGAGACGCGCTCTCCGTCCTGAACGCCGATCTGGAGACGCGGGTCGGCGAGCGCACCCGGGAACTGGAGACGCGAACCTCCGAGGCCTCGGCCGCCACCGCCCGGGTCGAGCAGTCGCGCCGTCAGGTCGCCGCCGCCCTGGAGGAGGCCGAGCGCGCCGCCCGGGCCAAGTCAGAGTTCCTGGCCCTGGTGAGCCACGAGCTGCGCACGCCGCTGAACTCGGTGCTCGGCTTCTCCGAGCTGATCCAGCGCCAGGTCGACACCCACCAGGACGACGTGAAACCGGCGCAGATCTCCAGCTACGCCGACGCGATCCACGAGAGCGGCACCCAGCTGCTCACCCTGGTGAACGACATCCTGGACCTGTCGCGCATCGAAGCGGGCCGGATGGAGGTGACGCCGGAATGGATCGACACCGCCGCCACCACCCGCACGGTGGTGGAGATGATGCGGGACCCGGCGACCAAGCAGCGCCTGTCCCTGGAATTCGGGCTGGGCGCCGACACGCCGATGCTGAAAGTCGACCCACGGCGCTACCGTCAGATGCTGATGAACCTGCTGTCCAACGCCCTGAAATACACCGAAGCGGGCGGGTCGATCCGGATCGACGGGCATCGGCGGCCCGACGGTTGGCTCGAGATCGTCGTCGCCGATACCGGCGTGGGGATCCCGGCCTCCGACATTGCCATCGCCCTGGAGCCGTTCGGCCGCACCGGCGACCCCACCACCCGCCGTCTCGCCGGCGCGGGACTGGGCCTGCCTCTGGTCGCCCGGATGATGCAGCTCCATGGCGGCCGGCTGGCGATCGAGAGCGCGGTGAATGCCGGCACCCGGGTGATCCTGCGGTTCCCACCGAGCTCCGTGTCGAACGAGTGACGGACTTTTCTCTACATTCCAGTTAGTTCATCGGCTATCTTCACTGTGAACATAAACTGGAATCGACGATGGCCCGATCCTCTTCCAGCGCGTCGAAGCCGACACGCAAGACCAGGACGCGATCCGGCGCCAAGGCGGCGGCCGGCAGCCGTGCCGAACCGGGTTTCGGCGCGCCGCGCAAGAGCAAGGCCGCGCCGAAGGCCGCTGCGGGCAAATCGGGCGCAAAGTCGGGCGCGCGGCGGCCGCGCGGGTCGGGCCGCGCCTCCACCCGTCGTGGCGGCGGTCGCCAGCGCTCGCCGCTGAGACGGCTGCTCCGTCCGCTGCTGAAATGGGGCTTCCTGGCCGCGTTCTGGGGCGCGGTCCTGGTGGCCGGCCTGCTGGTCTGGCACGCCTTCCAGCTGCCCGACATTCACGACCTCGACCGCTACACCCGGCCGGGCTCGGTGCGGATGACGGCGTCCGAAGGCGCGCTGTTCGCCTCCTACGGCCCGCTGCACGGCGAGCCGGTCACCGTCGCAGAGATGTCGCCGCACCTGCCCGCCGCCGTCATCGCCATCGAGGACCGGCGCTTCCCCTATCATTTCGGCGTCGATCCGATCGGTCTGGCCCGGGCGATGGCGGTCAACATCTGGGCCGGCCGGGTGGTGCAGGGCGGCAGCACCCTGACCCAGCAGCTCGCCAAGAACGTCTTCCTGAGCCACGACCGCAGCCTGTCGCGCAAGATTCGGGAACTGCTGCTGGCCTTCTGGCTGGAGAGCGAGTTCACCAAGGACGAGATCCTGTCGATCTACCTGAACCGGGTGTATTTCGGCGCCGGCGCCTATGGGGTGGACGCCGCCGCCCGGAAGTACTTCTCCAAGAGCGCGCGCGACCTGTCCCTGGGCGAGGCGGCCCTGCTGGCCGGCATGCTGAAGGGCCCGTCGCGCTACAGCCCCGCCGCCGATCCCGCGCTGGCCAAGCAGCGTACCGCCGTGGTGCTCGGCGCCATGGCAGATATCGGCTACATCGATCCGGCGACCGCGCGCCAGATCGCCGCCAATCCCTACCAGCTGCGCGGTCCGGTCGGCCGCGGCGCCGGTCACCGCTATTTCTCCGACTGGATCTACGATCAGGTGCCCAGCTTCGTCGGCACCCGCTCCGACGACATGTCGGTGACCACCACCCTGGACCTGCGGCTGCAGACCCTGGCCGAACAGGCCGTCGGCGCCGGTCTGGAGAAGGGCCGGGCGATGGGCGCCGGACAGGCCGCCCTGGTCGCCCTTGATCCCCGCACCGGGGCGGTGCGCGCCATGGTCGGCGGCGCCGATTTCCAGGCCAGCCAGTTCAACCGCGCCGTCCAGGCGCTGCGGCAGCCGGGCTCGCTGTTCAAGCCCGTGGTCTTCCTCGCCGCCCTGGAGGCGGGCTGGCGGCCCACCGACCTGATCAACGACACGCCGATCGCCATCGCCGGCTGGTCGCCGGGGAACTTCGACGGCAAGTACGACGGGGTGATCACCCTGACAGAGGCGCTGGCGGAGAGCCGCAACGCCGCCACCATCCGCCTGCAGGAGGAGGTCGGACGGCGCAGTGTGCGCGACGTCGCCCGCCGGCTCGGCTTCTCCGAGGAGCTGACCCACGGCCCCAGCCTCGGTCTGGGCGTGGACGAGATGAGCCCGCTCGACGTGGCCGGCATCTACGCGACCTTCGCCAATGGCGGCCGGCCGGTCACGCCGCACGGGATCGAGGAGATCAAGGCGCGCGGCGGGGCGACCCTGTACCGGCTGTCGAGCTCGGGCCTGCCGACGCAGATCTCCGACCGGGCGGCGGCCACCCTGACCGATATGCTGATGGAGACGGTCGCCCGCGGCACCGGCCACAAGGCGGCGCTGGACCGCCCGGTCGCCGGCAAGACCGGCACCAGCCAGAACTACCGCGACGCCTGGTTCGCCGGCTACACGGCCGACCTCGTCACCGTCGTCTGGGTCGGCAACGACGACGGGACGGCGATGAAGAAGGTGACCGGCGGCGGGCTGCCGGCGGAGATCTTCCGCGATTTCATGGATGCGGCCCATGCCGGGCTGCCCCGACGGGCTCTGGCGGGCGGCTAGACGCGCCCTCAGGCGGCGTTGAAGGCCGGAAGCGGGTCGGCGGGCAGGCCCGGAAGCGATCCGGTCCCCTGGGCGCCGGTCATATGCTGCGGGCAGCGCTCATCCAGCATCTCGCGGATGGTGCACTTGCACTTGCCGCATTGGGGAACCGCCCCGCAGGCCTTGTAGACCTGCCCGACCGTCGCAGCGCCGTCATCGATGGCCTGAGTCACGGTCCGGGTGTTCAGAGCGTTGCAGATGCACACGTACATGAGCGTTCCCTCGATTTTGAGGTAAGCTGTCGCTCTTGCGAGTGATTGTCAATAGCGTCAAATCGCTTTTGCAGAACACCGACTTACGGATCGCCGGGAACGCCGTAGCTCGGAGCCTTGGAAGGGTCGAGCGCGCGGGTGACGTAGCTGTCCATGTCCGGCTTCCACAGCTCCCATAGGGCCGTCAGGTCCGCGATCGGCGTGTCCGAATAGTCGACCCGCAGGTCCGCCACCGGCCAGGAGACCTCGGCCTGGATCAGCAGCCCGGCGGAATGCACCGGCCCCGCCTCGCCGCCGGCCGCCAGCCCGGCCTGCAGCGACCGGATCAGCCGCTTGCCGAAAGAGCGCCCGGACCGGGACTCGAAGGCGTCCACCATGGCGGCGACCACGCCTTCGCCGGCCAGCATGTTCCCGGCGGCCACGCAGCCGCGGCCCTCGGCGGAGGCGTAGGTGCCGAGGGTGTTCGCGCCGCTATAGGCCGCCGTGCCGCCCTGGCTGTCGATCAGGGCGATCTGCCGATAGGCGATGTGCTCGGTGCTCTCGACGATGCGCTCGAGCACCGTGCGGGCCGGCAGGCCGGTCTCCAGCAGGTCGAGGCCGCGCGGGCCGATCCGCGGGTCGGTGATGTTCTGGGTCGCCACCGCCCCGACTCCGGCCCGAGCGAAGGCGCAGCGGGCCGCCACGGCGGTCGAGGAGGAACTGACCACCATGCCGAAGGCGCCGGTGATCTCGCAGCGGGCGGTCAGGGAAAATGTCACGGGCTCACTCCGTGGGGTCACAGGCACAGGGTTCGACGCTATACCGGCTTCCTGGCCTGAACAATCCATCTGGAGATCGGACGCATGCGGATCGGCATCATCGGAGCGGGAGCCGTCGGCGGCTTCATGGCCGGGCATCTGGCCCGGGCCGGAACGGACGTGGCGGTTCTGGCGCGCGGCCCGCATCTGGCGGCGATGCGCGAAAAGGGCATCAGGGTGGAGACCCGGGGCGAAACCTGGACCTCCCGGGTGACCGCCAGCGACAGGGCCGCGGATCTGGGCACGGTCGACGTCATCGTCGTGACCGCCAAGGGCCCCGCCCTGCCGGCCATCGCCGAGGCGATCCAGCCGATGCTCGGCGCCGACACGCCGGTGGTCTGCGCCATGAACGGCATTCCCTGGTGGTACGAGTACAAGCGCGACGGCGGCAGCGGCGGGCCGATCGAGCGGCTCGACCCGGGTGCCACGATCTGGAACGGCATCGGCCCGCAGCGCGCCATCGGCTGCATGATCGACTGCCCGGCCACCGTGGTGGAGCCGGGATCGGTGCGTCATGTCGGTCCGCGGCCGGGCATCTTCACCCTCGGCGAGCCGGACAATTCGGAGAGCGCCCGGGTCACGGCGATCGCCAAGGTTATCGAGGACGCGGACATGGGCGCGCCGGTGACGACGGCGATCCGGCGGGCGATCTGGGCCAAGCTGCTGATCAACGCCTCGCGCTCGCCGCTGGGCGTGCTGACCGGCTCGACCGAGCGCGGTCTGGCGGAGAACCCGGAGACCCTGGCGGTCACGCTCGCCATCATGCGCGAGGCCCAGGCGGTCGCCGCCTCCCACGGCATCGAGGTCAGCATCGACGAGGCCGGCCAGTCGGATCCGTCCAAGCGCTCGCTGCACCGCTCCTCGATGCTGCAGGACTGGGACCTGGGCCGGCCGATGGAGATCGACGGGATCGTGCGGATCATCCAGGACTACGGCCGCGCCGCCGGCATCGCCACCCCGGTGCTGGACACGGTGTCGGCCATGCTCGGGGAGAAGGCGCGGGCGGCGGGGATCTAGAGCAGATCGTGCGGTAACGGGATCACTTCGTGATTGCGTCAGCGTGCGTGAATCTGCTCTATCTCATTGTTTTAGAGACAAATTTTTTAGGCAGCTTAGGTTCAGCGCCCCTTCCCTTTCCGAACACTCCCCTTTTTCTCACACCCCGGACTCAATCCGGGGAGTGTTCTGTAAGGGCGGGAGGCGCGAACCCACTCAGCGCTTCTGCCGCGCCACCAGGGCCGCGCCGATCCCGAGCCCAAGCGCGGTGCCGAGCGCACCGCCCAGGGGGATGCCGAAGGCCAGCGTTCCGGTCAGACTCCCCACCACCACGCCGGCCGCCGTCCCGAGCACGATCCCGGCGATCAGACAGACGAACAGCACCGGCCGGTTCATCAGCCCAAAACTCCGCTCAGCCCCGAACCCAAATCACCCAAGACCCCGATCAGAACGTGGTCGGGCCGTTGGCCTTCTTGTAGGCCGTCACGTGCTCGATGGCCGCGGTGACGCCGCCCGGCTTGTAGGGCACGTCGAGATAGTCGAGCGTCGACTCCACCGACGCCAGGGCGGCGTAGAGCATCGGCGCGTTCATGTCGCCCATATGGCCGATGCGGAACGCCTTGCCGCCGAGATCGCCGAGACCACCGCCGATGCCGACCATCATCTCGTCGCGGCAGACCTCGCGGATCCGGTTCGCGTCGACGCCGTCCGCCGTGCGGATCGCGGTCACGCCGACCGAGCGCTGCTCGGGCACCAGGGCGTTCAGCTCCAGCGCGCCGGCCGTGCCCCAGACCTCCACCGCCTTGTGGGTCGCCTGGGACAGCACCCGGTGCCGCTCGAAGCAGCGCTCCAGCCCTTCCTCGAACAGGGTGCGCAGCCCCTCGCGCAGGCCGAAGATCTGCAGCTGCGGGGAGGTGCCGCAGAAGGTGCGGTAGCCGGCGCCGGACATGCGCGGCGTCCAATCCCAGTAGCGGCGCGGGTTGGCGTTCGCCTTGTGCACGGCGATCGCCTTCTCGTTGGCGGCGCAGAAGCCCAGGCCCGGCGGCATCATCAGACCCTTCTGCGAGGCGGCGATGGCGACGTCCGCGCCCCACTCGTCCATGCGGAAATCGGTGGTGCCCAGAGAGGCGATGGTGTCCACCATCAGCAGGGCGTCGTGGCCGCTCTCGTTCATCGCCTTGCGCACCGCCGGCACGTCGCTGGTGATCGAGGTGGCGGTGTCCGTGTGGACCACGAGCACGGCCTTGATCCGACCCTCCTTGTCCTCCGACAGCGCCTGGCCCACGGCGGCCGGATCCATCGCCTCGCGCCAGCTGCCCGGCACGGTCTGGATCACGATGCCCAGCGCCTCGGCCATGTCGGTCCAGCTTCCGGAGAAGTGGCCGGTCTCCGGCACCAGGGCGACGTCGCCCGGCTTCAGGGTGTTGACCAGGGCGGCTTCCCAGGCCCCGTGCCCGTTGGCGATGTAGGTGAAGATCTCGCCCTCGGTCTTGAAGACCTTGCGCAGCCCCTCGAAGGATTCGACGGCGGCGTCGACGAACTCCGGATCGTTCAGGTCCATGGTGTCGCGGTGCATGGCGTTCTGCACGCGCTGCGGCACGTTGGTCGGGCCCGGCGTGTTCAGGAACTTGCGGCCGCGCTTGATGAGGACATTGGGACGGTTGGACACGGAATCGGGGGCCATGCGGGGGGCTCCTGGCAGCGATCTGCGCTTGGGACGTAGGATCAAGGGAACTCGGTGGCGCGGAAGATAGTGCAAACTCGTGGCGTGCTCACGACTTTATTGCGGCTTTCCCGACAGAGTCTGCCCCGCCGGAATCTGCTGCGTGATGCAGTGGATATTGCCGCCGCCGAGCAGGATCTCGCGGGCCGGTATCCCGACCACCTCGCGGTCCGGCAGCGCGTCGGCGATGATCCGGCAGGCATCGTCGTCGGTGCGCGGGTCGAGCAGCGGCACCAGCACCCGCCCC
This sequence comes from Thalassobaculum litoreum DSM 18839, assembly GCF_900102465.1. Lineage (GTDB taxonomy): Bacteria > Pseudomonadota > Alphaproteobacteria > Thalassobaculales > Thalassobaculaceae > Thalassobaculum > Thalassobaculum litoreum. Next base: position 60,510 of record NZ_FNBW01000010.1, read on the forward strand.
TCCACCAGGTAGAAATTGGCGTAGGAGCCGGCCAGCCGGTCGCCGGCCTCGCGCGGCTTGCCGCCGGGTGCGGCCACCACGCCGCCGGCCTCTCGGTCGCTCATGTGCAGCGGACCGGGCATGGGCAGCTTGAGGATGCGGAACGGCTGATCGTACAGGTCATGAACCCGCTCCAGCACGGCCAGCGCCTCGGCGGAGCGCACATGCTGCGGGTCCCACGGATCGTCGGTCCAGGTCAGCAGGATCAGGTTCGGCCCGGCCACATGCAGCAGGTTGTCCACGTGGCCGGTGGTCTCGTCGGCGAACACCCCGCGCGGCAGCCACACGACCTGCTCAGCGCCGGTATAGGCCTTCAGCATCTCCTCGCAGGTCTGGCGGCCGAGCCCGGCATTGCGGCCGGTGCTGAGCACGCATTCCTCGGTGACGAAGACCGTGCCCTTGCCGTCGGTATGGAGGCCTCCGCCCTCCTGGATCAGCGGCGCGCGGTAGCGCTCCATCCCTTCCAGCGCGGCGACCTTCGCCGCCACCGCATCGTCGGCCCGCCAGTCCGGATAGAGCCCATGCACGTCGCCGCCCCAGGCGTTGAAGGTCCAGTCGACCGCCCGCCGGTCGCCGGCGGCGTCGACCACGACCGTCGGGCCGACATCGCGCATCCAGGCGTCGTCGCTCTCCATCTCCACCAGGGTGACCCCGGCCGGCAGGGCGGCGCGCGCCCGCGCCCTTCGTGCCGCGGAGACCGCGACGGTCAGCGGCTCCGCGGCGACGATCGCCTCGGCGACGGCGGTGAAGGCCTGCTCGGCCGGCGCGGCGTCGTCGCGCCATGTATCGCCGCGCTCCGGCCACAGCATCCAGGTCCCGGCATGGGCCTCGAATTCCCCCGGCATGCGGTACCCGTCGGCCGCCGGCGTGCCCGGCAGCGGCGTCAGCTCCCCCATGTGACGCGGTCCGTGAAGCGTTTCATCATCAGCGAATTCACCCGGTTCTGCAGGCGCTTTGCGGGCACCGGCTTGGTCAGGAGGAGATCGACCTCCAGACGCTTTGACTCCTGCACGGCGAAATCATTCACCGCGCCGGCCAACAAAATCACCGGGATGTCGTCGGGCAGGGTGGTGGAATCCTCGCGGATCCGCTGCAGCAGTTCGAACCCGTCGGCCCCGTCCGGCCCCTCGAGCCGGGCGTCCAGGATCAGCAGGTCGGGGGTGATCTCCTCCGCCGCGTAGAGGGCAGTGGCCGCGTTGTGGGCGTCCAGCGGCGGCGGGAAGCCGAGATCGACCAGGGCGCGGCACAGCAGGGCGCGGTTGTCGTCGTCCGGCTCCACCACCAGGGCGAGCAAACCCTCGTAGTCGAAGCTGGCGAGAACCCCTTCCATGACCCGTGTCAGGCGACGCGTCTGGGTCAGTTCCGTTGGCATATGCCCATGGCCCCACGTTTTCAGGTCTGCTAGCGTCCCGGCCAGCAAACCGAGTCTAGCCGAGTCGCCGGCTCCCGCGAAGCCGGCGCGAACCCGGAGTTCCTACCATGGATACGGCCAATATCAGAGAGACGGGCGCGACGGATGTTCTGGAGAGCGAGGCCGCTCTGCGCGAGATCTACGGCATGCCGGGCGAGCTCGCTGCCAAGAAGCAGCTCACCTATCTCGACAAGCATGCCAAGAGGTTCCTGGAACTGTGCCCGTTCCTGGTCATTTCAACCCAGGGCCCGGACGGCCTGGGCGATGTCTCGCCGAAGGGCGATGCGCCGGGCTTCGTCGCGGTGCTGGACGACCGGACGATCCTGATCCCCGACCGGCCGGGCAACAACCGGATCGACACCCTGGGCAACCTGACGGTGAACCCCGGCGTGGGCATCCTGTTCATGATCCCGGGCGTCAACGAGACCCTGCGGATCAACGGCCGCGCCCGGGTGATCGCTGACACCGGTCTGCTGACCCAGTTCGCGGTGCGCGACCGGCTGCCGAAGACCGGCATTCTGGTCGAGGTCTCGGAGATGTACCTGCACTGCGCCAAGGCGCTGGTGCGCTCCAAGCTTTGGGAAGACGACTACAGGGTGGAGCGCAAGGTGCTTCCCTCTCTCGGCCAGATGATCGCCGACCAGGTGGAGGACGCCTCCGTCGACGTGGCCGCCGCCGACAAGCGCATCGCGGAGTCGGAGAAGAACAACCTGTATTGAGGGCGGGGCAGCTGCGGGCTCGCCACCTACCAACCAAACGCACTCCCCGGATTTATTCCGGGGCCTACGGATCGTCGTGCCTAGCGGTTCGGCGTTGGCGCTGACCCTGGCGTAGGCCCCGGAATAAATCCGGGGAGTGAAAGGGGGATGTGGTTGCGAGACCCTCACCGCCGCTTCCGCGCCGTACGGTGGCGGCTGGTGAAGGTCGGGGGTTTGCCGCGCAGCCAGACCAGGAACCGGGCGATCTCCGGATGGGCGCGCAGCTTCTCCGGCGTGTCGTAGTCCCGCGCCAGGGTCCGCTCGTCCAGCACGCTGTGGATCTTGCGGTGGCAGACCGTATGCATCGGCTCGGCCGCGCGGCCGCCCTTGCTTTTCGGCACCCAGTGATGGCGATCGACGCTCGGCCCCGCGACCATCGGCCGGCCGCAGAGCGGACAGGGCCCCAGATCGCCGTCCCGCCCCGGCCCGCTCAATAGCCGAGCCCGGCCTCCGGGCGTGCGTCGGTGAAGGTGACGTTGACCTTGGCCGCCCCCGGCGCCGTATTGGCGAATTCGGAGACGAACGCCGTCTTCTCGCCCGGCAGGAGCTGGTAGGATTCGGTGGTGAACAGCCAGCTCGCCAGGGTCTGCCCGCCCTCGGCGAACACCGTGGCCCGCAGCGCCGGCAGGCTCATCATCAGTTCGCCCGGATTGCGGATCTCGCCATGGACAACCAGGACCTCCACGGTGCCCTCCTGGCGGCGTTCCACATAGACGTTCTGCAGCACCAGTCCCTCGCCCGGCACCGGCACCGGCATGCCGACCTTCTCGTAGAGCAGCGCGCTCGCCGGCCAGGCATGGACCAGGGACGTGCGGGCGGCGAACAGACCGGCCGGGATCGCCACTGCGAGGAACAGCAGGCCGTAGAGGATATACGGCCGCGACGGCTTCTCGTCCTCTGTCCCGCGCACGGCCCGGAAGCGCGACACGTCACCCAGCGGCGGCGGGTCGATCTCCTCGCCCATCTGGTCTTGGCCAACCGCCTCCTCGAGCGGCTCCTCGGCGACCGGCTCCGGCGGCGGGGCCTTTTTCTTCTTCTTGGCGACGGGCGGCGCCTCCGGCTCCCCGTCTTCGGCGCCGACCGGCATCTGGTGCCACTTGTGCTCGCAGCTGCTGCATTTGAGCTTGCGGCCCTTGGTGCCGAGCGCGGAGTCCGGCACCTTGAACTTCTGCTCACATTTCGGGCAGGTGACGAGCATTCGGATCCTCAGAAAATCGAGTCCGACAAACTATATCGCCGCGCCCGTCACCGGCAAGAACGCTGCGCCGGGCTCGCCCTGACCGGGGTCCGAGGGGCGCGATATTGGCGTCTGTGCCCGGGCGGAGCCCGGTGCTACCGTCCCGGCAAACATCCAATCCGGGAGGGAAAACACCATGAGCACCATCAAATCGGCCATCGTCACGGGGGCCGGCTCCGGCATCGGCAAGCGTAGCGCGCTGGCCCTGCTGAAGGCCGGCTGGAGCGTGGCCCTGGCGGGTCGCCGCGCCGACGCGCTGGAGGAGACCAAGAAGGAGGCCGGCGCCGACGGCGACCGCGCCCTGCCCGTGCCGACCGACGTGACCGATCCGGGGGCGGTGAAGGCGCTGTTCGACAAGACCGTGGAGGCCTTCGGCCGGGTCGACTTCATCTTCAACAATGCCGGCATGAACGCCCCGGGTATCCCGCTGGAGGAGCTGTCCGACGACCAGTGGCGCGACGTGGTCGACGTGAACCTGACCGGCTGCTTCTGGGTGATCCGCGAGGCCTTCCGGGTGATGAAGGCGCAGGAGCCCATGGGCGGACGCATCGTCAACAACGGGTCCATTTCGGCCCATGCGCCGCGGCCGGACAGCATTCCCTACACCGCGACCAAGCACGCGGTCTCCGGCCTGACCAAGACGGCGGCGCTCGACGGCCGCAAATACGACATCGCGGTCGGCCAGATCGACGTCGGCAACGCCTTCACCGAGCTGGCGGCGCGCATGAAGACCGGCGTGAAGCAGGCGAACGGCGAGATCAAGCCGGAGGCGATGATGGACGTGGACCATGTGGCCAACGCCATCGTCCACATGGCCAGCCTGCCGCCGGAGGCCAACATCCTCAACCTGACCGTGATGGCGACCAAGATGCCGTTCGTCGGCCGGGGGTAGCCGCCTCAAGAATATGGATCGTCATTCCGGACAGCCCCGGGTCGAGCCCGGGGCCTCCCGGGATGACGGTGAGAGAGAGAGAGAGACGGCCTCCCGCTCCGAGAACACGGCGATTCGCGCCCTGCCGGTGCCATAGCCAACGCCCCACAACCCCCGCGATCCGCCGGACTGGCAAGGCCTCATGACCCGCACCCGCGACAGTGCTACCTCTGAGGCCATGGCTCTCGCCCATCCCGATACCCTCGACGATTCGCCCGCATTCCCCGGCCGCTGCCCGGAGACGGCGCTGCACGACGTGTTCGGCTTCGCCGAGTTCCGGCCCGGCCAGCGCGATGTGATCGACAGCATCCTGGCCGGCCGCGACACCCTCGCCGTCATGCCCACGGGCGCCGGCAAATCGCTCTGCTTCCAGCTGCCCGCCGTCATGGATGGCGGCCTGACCGTCGTCGTCTCCCCGCTGATCGCGCTGATGGAGGATCAGGTCCGCTCGCTGCGGCTGCAGGGGGTCTGCGCCGCCGCCATGCATTCCGGCAACGCGCCGGGCACCAACGGCGACATCTGGCGCCAGGCCCGCTCCGGCGAACTGCGGCTGCTCTACATCGCGCCGGAACGGCTCGCCCTGGACGGCATCCTCGACGACCTGTCGGATATCGGCGTCACCCGCCTGGTGGTGGACGAGGCGCATTGCATCAGCCAGTGGGGCCATGCCTTCCGCCCGGACTACCTGACCCTGGCGCGGGTGCGCGAGCGGCTGGGCGTGCCGACCGCCGCCTTCACCGCCACCGCCGACGCCGCCACCCGGCGCGACATCGTCGATCGGCTGTGCGGCGGCGACGCCCGGGAGTTCGTCTTCGGCTTCGACCGGCCCAATCTCGACCTGCGCATCGCCGAGAAGCGCAGCCCGGTGAAGCAGCTCCTGGCCTTTCTGGAAGACCGAAAGGGCGAGAGCGGCATCGTCTACTGCCTGTCGCGCCGGGCGGTGGAGGAGACGGCGGCCGCCCTGTGCCGCCAGGGCATCCCGGCCGTGCCTTACCATGCCGGGCTCGACCCGGAAGTGCGCTCAGCCAACCAGGACCGGTTCGTAACCGAGGACGGGCTGGTGGTCTGCGCCACCATCGCCTTCGGCATGGGCATCGACAAGCCGGACGTCCGCTTCGTCTTCCACACCGACGTGCCGGGTTCGGTGGAGGCGTATTATCAGGAGATCGGCCGCGCCGGACGCGACGGCCTGCCGGCGACGGTGCAGATGCTCTACGGCCTGGCCGATATCGCCCAGCGCCGCCGCTTCGTCGACGAGAGCGGCGCCAGCGAGGACCAGCGCCGGATCGAGCACCGCCGACTGAACACTCTGCTCGGCATCTGCGAGACCGCCGGCTGCCGCCGCCAGGCCTTGCTCGCCGCCCTGGGCGAGCCGCTGGCCCAGCCCTGCGGCAACTGCGACACCTGCCGCGAGCCGCCGGAGACCCTGGACGGGCTGGTCCCGGCGCAGAAGGTGCTGTCCGCCATCCTGCGCACCGGCCAGCGCTTCGGCGCCGGCCATATCGTCGATGTGCTGGTCGGCGGCAAGACCGAGGCGGTGCAGCGCCACGGCCACGATTCCCTGCCGACCTTCGGTGTGGGCACCGAGTTCGATCGCAACGGCTGGCGCTCGGTGATCCGCCAGCTCGTCGCCTGCGGCATCGTCGCCATCGACACCGCCGGGTTCGGCGGGCTGACGGTCGGCGAGACCGGCCGCGCGGTTCTCAAGGGCGAGGCCGGGGTCACCCTGCGCCGCGACACCGCCAAGCGGACCAAGACCAGCCGCAGCAGCGGGCAGGCCGCCGCCACCGTGTCGCCGGAGAATGCCGACCTTTTGCGGGCCTTGAAGGAGGAGCGGCGCGACATCGCCCGCGAGCTGTCGCTCCCCGCCTATACCGTCCTGCACGACCGCTCGCTGATCGAGCTGGCGGAGCGCCGGCCGTCCTCGCTGGAGGATTTCGCCGGCATCCACGGGGTCGGGCAGGCCAAGCTGGAAAAGTTCGGAGAGCGGTTCCTGGCGGTGATCCGCTCGGCTGCGTGAGCGGGGCCGCATGAAACCGGCGCGAAAGCGGGCGCCCTTCGCGCTGCCCGATATCGCCATACGCCGGGATTCCGACGGCACCGTCCACCTGCGCTCCCGCACGCCGCCCGCCCCACATCCCGAGACCATCATCGACCATCTCGACCGCTGGGCGAGCCGCACGCCGGACCGCACGCTGGTGGCCGAGCGCCAGGGCGACGGCTGGCGCGCGGTCAGCTTCGCCGAAGCGGCCCGGGCCAGCCGGGGCATCGCCACCGCGCTGATCGCGCGCGGGATCGGCGCGGTCATGGCGCTGTCGGAGAACTCGGTCGACCAGGCGCTGCTGATGCTCGGCGCCTTCCGGGCCGGGGTGCCGTTCTGCCCGGTCTCGCCGGCCTATTCGCTGCTGTCGCGCGACTTCGTCAAGCTGAAGCAGATCGTGGCGATCGTCCGGCCGGGGCTGGTGCTGGCCGAGGGGCTGGAACCGTTCGAGCGGGCACGGGCCGGAGTCGATTTCGGCGGGGCGGAGATCGTCGGCGACGTATCCGCCCTGGCCGAGACCGAGCCGGGCGATCTGCCGACAGTCAGCGGCGACGATGTCGCCAAGATCCTGTTCACCTCCGGCTCCACCGGCACGCCCAAGGGCGTGATCAACACCCACCGCATGCTCGCCTCCAACCAGGCCGCGCTGGGGCAGGTCTGGCCGTTCCTGGCCGAGCGGCCGCCGGTGATGCTCGACTGGCTGCCCTGGAGCCACACCTTCGGCGGCAACCAGAACCTCGGCCTCGCCATCAGCCATGGCGGCACCCTGTATATCGACGACGGCCGCCCCACCGCGGAGCGGATCGCCCGCACGGTGGAGAACCTGGCGCTGGTCCGCCCGACCCTGCATTTCAACGTGCCGCGCGGGCTCGACATGCTGCTGCCCTATCTGGAGGCGGATGACGGCCTGCGCGACCGGTTCTTCGAGAGCCTGGAATTCGTGTTCTACGCCGGCGCCACCCTGCCCCTGTCCCTGTGGCGGCGGGTCGAGGCTCTGGGGCTGGCGGCGACGGGCGAGCTGCCGGTACTGACCACCTGCTACGGCACGACGGAGACGGCGCCCATGGCGCTGGCCGCGCATCTGGTGCTGGAGGAGACCGGCGTGGTCGGGGTTCCGGTGCCGGGAGTCGAGGCGAAGCTGGTGCCGACCGGCGACAAGCTGCAGATCGCCCTGCGCGGCCCGAACATCACCCCGGGCTATGCCGGGCGCGACGACCTGACGGCCGAGGCGTTCGACGCCGACGGCTATTTCCTGAGCGGCGACGCAGTGCGGCTGGCCGATCCGGTGGATCCCAACGCCGGGATCGTCTTCGACGGCCGGATCGCCGAGGATTTCAAACTCTCCACCGGCACCTGGGTCAGCGTCGGCGCCCTGCGGGTGGCGGTGATCGCCAATTGCGGCGCGGCGGTCAGCGACGTGGTGATCGCCGGTCACGACCGGGACGCGGTCGGCGTCCTGGTCTTCGCCAAGCCGGGTGCGACGGTGGCGACGATCCGCGAGGGGCTGGCCCGGCACAACGCCGCCAACCCGGCCTCCAGCACCCGGATCGCCCGGGCCCTGGTGATGGACGAGCCGCCGAACGTCGACGCCGGAGAGATCACCGACAAGGGCTACCTGAACCAGCGCCGCATCCTGGAGCGCCGCTCGGACCGGGTCTGGCACCTCTTCGCGGTACCGCCGGCGCGGGACGTGATCGTTCTGTAACCCTCCGTTATTGTTCCCACCCCATTCGTCATCCCGAAACAAGTTCGGGATGACGAATGGGGTTTACGCCAACCGCCGGATTACCCCCCGCAGAACCGCTTAAGCGTCGCCGCGCCCGCCTCCTCGCCGGACGGCAGCACCGCTGTCGGATCGCGGGTCCAGGCGGCGATGTCGGCGATCACCTGGGCGCGCTCCAGGTCGCGGAACAGCATGTGATAGCCGTCGGCGTACAGCGCCACCCGGCGGCCCGGCGGCAGGGCCTTCAGCATGGCGCAGGTCGGCCGGCGCGGCACCAGCTCGTCCTTGCGGCCATACAGCACCAGGATCGCGCCGTTCAGCTCCGGGGCGGCCGCCTGGGCCGCGTCCATCAGCGCCACCAGCCCATGCACCGCGTCGACCCGCGGGCGCTTGATGAACAGCGGGTCGCGCGCCAGCGCCCGCAGCATGGCGATGTTGTCGCTGGGGATGAGGCGGATGCCGCGCGGCTCCAGCGGCAGCCAGGGCACGGTGTGGGCCATGATGTCGAGGCTGAGGGACTGGACCAGCGGCATCCAGTCGCGGCCCCAGACCGCCGGCGCCGACAGCACCGCGCCGTCCGCTTCGGTCTGCGGGTCTGACAGGGTCAGCATCGCCACCGCCCCGCCCATGCTTTCGCCCAGCAGGTAGACCGGCACGCCGGGCGCATCCCGCTTCGCCAGCCGTACCAGAGTCTCGGCGTCGCGGGCCATGCGCGCGCGGCCATGCCACATGCCGTAGCCCGGCGCCTCGCCGAAGCCGCGCTGGTCGGCGGCATAGACCGTCACCCCCTGGGCCGCCAGGTCGGCGCCGAGCTGGGCGAAGGCGTTGGAATAGTCGCCGAAGCCGTGCAGCGCGACCACCGCTGCCTCGGCCCCGCCCTCCGGTCGCCAGATCCGCATCGGCAGGCGGATGCCGTCCTCCATCACCGCGAAGGGCCGCTGCACCAGCTCCGGGGTCACCTGCTCGGTCCCCGGCCGGGCGATCTGCGGCGCGCAGGCGGCCAGGACAAGCAGGCACGCGAGGGTTAACGACAGGCGGACCGATCCCATGACCCCATCCAAGCTGATCAAAACCTTGCGGCAGACGCGCTCGTGGGTATCATCCGGGGAAGACGTGAACAAGCGCGGGCAGCGCGGAGGATCGGGCCATGGCGGCGGCAAGCAACGACGCGTTCGAGACCATCGAGGTGACGGGACACCGGGTCGCCTGCGACGGCGGCGACGGTCCGCTCGGCCATCCCCGGGTGTTCCTGGAGATCCCCGAGGACGAGCACAAGGTGGTCTGTCCCTATTGCTCGAAGACCTATGTGATGGTCTCCGGCGACGAGGGCGAGCACGCCGCCTGAGGCTTCCAGGCCTCTATTCCAGTACCTTCGGCCAGTTGCCGTCGGCCGCCGTGATGTGGCCGGGGATGTCGGCCGTCCATTTCTTCTGAACGTCGGCGTTGTAGTTCAGGTACAGCTTGCCGTCGACGATGCGCCAGTGCTGCGGGTCGCCCTTGGCGGTGTAGCCCTGGGAGACCGCCCAGGCGCAGTAGCCGCCGTATTGCGGCGCGTATTTCGCCGGTTCGGCGATGAAGGCGTCGCGGTGCTCGGCCGAGGTGAAGCGCCAGGTGGCACCGTTGTACTCCGTCTCGTACTTGTCCGAACCCTCGACCGGCTTGCCGTCGGTGAAGTAGGCGACCGGGTCGTAGCCGTCCACCGCGGTATCGGACAGGAACTCGGTATAGACCGGGTCCTGGCCGGCATGGGTGATCCGGGGGCCGAAGAGGGCCACCAGCCCGGCGATGGCCACGACCCCGACGATGCGGGCGAGCGCCCTGGAAAAAGCTGCGTATTGCATGACCCTGTTCCGCTTTCCTGTTCAGCCGTTCCCTGATCGGCCAATCCCGATCAGGTGCCCGAGGATATGAGCAGGTGGCGCTCGCGCGTCATCACGCACCCGCGACCCTGCGGTAAAGGCTCCGTGAGGCAGGATTGGGGCGCTGGAACAAATGTTTCATTTGATTGCCCATCACAAAAATAAATAAACTTATCCGAGCGCGGCAGCTGCCGGCGGGGGAACCCATGCCACAGACATACAAGATCGCCTTCTGGAACCTTGAGAACCTTTTCGCCCCTGACGGTCATCCAAGTCATGAGCCCAAGGTTTACAACCAGGTGAAGAACGACCTCGCCGGATGGACCGACGCGCTTTTCGAAACAAAGCTCACCCAACTCACCAGGATCATCACGCAACTCGACCCGACGGTCCTGGGTGTTTGCGAAGTCGAGAATTCCTTCGTACTGGAAGCATTGGTCGAAAAGGTGCGGGCCACGACCGGACGAGCCTATGACGTGGTTCACGCGGACTCAACGCGCGACCGCCGTGGAATCGATACTGCTTTTCTTTACGACACCGGCCGGATCGCCTTTGTCCCGGGCACCCTGTTCTCCCATTTCGTGCTCCGCAGCACGGGCACCCGCGACATCTCCCAGGCCACGTTCCGCACGGCGTCGGGGAACGACCTGATCCTGCTCGCCAACCACTGGCCATCGCGCAGCGGCGGCACCGAACTCAGCCGCGGGTACCGCATGGTCGCCGGCGAGACTCTCGGCTATTGGCACAAGCGCATCCGCGAAGAGACGACCGAAGACGCCGCGATCCTCGCCATGGGCGACATGAACGACGATCCGTTCGACGAATCGGTCAGCATTCATGCCCGGGCCTCCCGGGAACGGGGGGATGTGGAGCGATCGCGCACCGCCGCGCGGTTCTACAATCTGACCTGGAACTACATGCGGCAGGTCTGCACGGACCCCACCGGTGCGACGCGCCTGCTTCACGGCACCCTGTATTATCAGGGCGATGCTAATGCCTTCGACCAGATCATGGTGTCGAAGGCCCTGCTCACCGCCGGACAGCCCTTCAGCGTCCGGGAGGAGACCGCCAAGATCGAGGCGATACCCGAAATGGTCAGCACGCGTGTCTCGCCGGAACCTGTCAGGTTCGGGCTGCCGAAGGGAAACGCCGCCGCCAACGTCAATACCGCCGGCTTCAGTGACCATTATCCGGTCTCGGTCCTGATCGACGAAATCTAGGCTCCGGGCGTCGCTGGACGACGCCGTCCCGGCAGGGGAAACGCGCTTCAATGGTTGCCGATGCGCCCCGGTCCGCTAGAGTCGCGGCCGGTAACCTGCATCCCTGCCCAACCAGCCCCGGAAGACCCGATGGCCGACACCGCCGCCACGCCCGACACGGACATCCCGCCCCCGGCCGAGCCCGGGCAGAGCCATCTCTTCCTGGTGGACGGGTCGGGCTACATCTTCCGCGCCTATCACGCCCTGCCGCCGATGACCCGGCCGGACGGAGTCCCGGTGAACGCGGTCTTCGGCTTCTCCAACATGCTGGTTAAGCTGATCGACGACATGGACGCCGACCACATGGCGGTGATCTTCGACGCCAGCCGGTTCAGCTTCCGCAACGACATCTATCCCCAGTACAAGGCCCAGCGCCCGGATGCGCCGGAGGATCTGGTTCCGCAGTTCCCGCTGATCCGCGAGGCGACCCGCGCCTTCAACGCGCCCTGCATCGAGATGGACGGTTTCGAGGCCGACGACATCATCGCCACCTATGCCCGGCAGGCGGTGGAGAAGGGCTGGCGCGTTACCATCGTGTCCTCCGACAAGGACCTGATGCAGCTCGTGCGCGACGGGATCGACATGTTCGACCCGATGAAGAACGTGGCGATCGGCCCCGACCAGGTGATGGAGAAGTTCGGCGTGGCCCCGAACAAGGTCATCGACGTCCAGGCGCTGGCAGGCGACAGCGTCGACAATGTCCCGGGCGTGCCCGGCATCGGCATCAAGACCGCCGCCCAGCTCATCGACGAATACGGCGACCTGGAGACGCTGCTTGAGCGGGCCGGCGAGATCAAGCAGCCGAAGCGGCGCGAGAACCTGATCGAACATGCCGAGCTCGCCCGCATCTCCAAGCAGCTCGTCACCCTGAAGGACGACGTGGACGTGCCGGAGCCGCTGGGCGATCTGGTCGTGCGCGGCATCGATTCCGACAAGATCCTGGCCTTCCTGCGCGAGCAGAACTTCAAGCGGCTGATCGCCCGGTTCGAGAGCGAGGCCGGCCAGGCCGCCGGCGAGACCGCCGCCACCGCCGCAGTCTCCGCCCCGACCGGCGAGGAGGCCGACTACGCGCTGGTCACCACCCTGGAGGGGCTGCACGGCTGGATCGCGGCCGCCGAGGCCCAGGGCACCGTCGCCTTCGACACCGAAACCACCTCGCTCAATGCCATGCGGGCCGAGCTGGTCGGCGTGTCCCTGGCGCTGGCGCCGGGCAAGGCCTGCTACATCCCGCTGCGCCATGTGGGCACGGCCGCCCAGGGCGAGCTGCTGGCGGCCCCGTCCTCCGGCGACGGGCCGGAGCAGATCCCGTTCGACGACGCCATCGCCGCACTGAAAGGCCTGTTCGAGAACCCCGCCGTGCTCAAGGTGGCGCATAACGCCAAATACGACTGCCTGGTGCTCAGCCGGCCGGCGAATGGCGGCATCGCCGTCGCCCCGATCGACGACACCATGTGCGCCTCCTACGTGCTGGAGGGCGGGCTTCACGGCCACGGGCTGGACGAGCTGTCGCTGCTGCATTTCGAGCACAGGAACATCAAGTTCGAGGAGGTCTGCGGCAAGGGCAAGAGCCAGATCGGCTTCGCCGAGGTGCCGCTCGACAAGGCGCGGGACTACGCCGCCGAGGACGCCGACATGACCTGGCGCCTGCATCAGGTGCTGCGCCCGCGCCTGGTCGAGGAGCACATGACCACGGTCTACGAGACCCTGGAGCGGCCGCTGATCCCGGTGCTGGTCGACATGGAGCGCAACGGCATCCGGGTCGACCCGAAGATCCTGAACGACATGTCGGCCGATTTCGCCAAGCGCATGGTCGAGCGCGAGGGCGAGATCCACGACCTGGCCGGCGAGCCGTTCAACGTCGCATCGCCCAAGCAGCTCGGTGAGATCCTGTTCGACAAGATGGGCCTGGCCGGCGGCAAGAAGGGCAAGACCGGCGCCTACGGCACCGGCGCCGACGTGCTGGAAGGACTGGCCGCGCAAGGCATCGAGCTGGCCGAAAAGGTGCTCGACTACCGCCAGATCGCCAAGCTGAAGTCGACCTATACCGACGCGCTGGTCGACGACATCAACCCGGAGACGCGGCGCGTCCACACCTCCTATTCGATGACCGGTGCGGCCACCGGCCGGCTGTCCTCCAACGACCCGAACCTGCAGAACATTCCGATCCGCACCGAGGAGGGGCGCAAGATCCGCACCGCCTTCGTCGCCGAGCCGGGCAACCTGCTGCTGTCGGTCGACTACTCGCAGATCGAGCTGCGGCTGGTCGCCGACATCGCCGGGCTGGAGACCATGCGCGCCGCCTTCCGCGAGGGCATCGACATCCACGCCCAGACCGCCTCCGAAGTGTTCGGCGTGCCGCTGGGGGAGATGACCTCGGAGATCCGCCGCAAGGCCAAGGCGATCAATTTCGGCATCATCTACGGCATTTCCGGCTTCGGCCTGGCCCGCCAGCTCGGCACGCCCCAGGGCGAGGCGCAGCAGTACATCAACGCCTATTTCGAGCGCTTCCCCGGCATCCGCGACTACATGGACGAGATGAAGAAGCGGGCGCACGAGTGGGGCTTCGTTGAGACCCGGTTCGGCCGCAAGGTGCACATCAACGCGATCCGCGAGAAGAACCCGGCCATGCGGAACTTCGGCGAGCGCGCGGCGATCAACGCGCCGATCCAGGGCACGGCCGCCGACATCATCAAGCGCGCCATGGTCCGCCTGCCGGTCGCCCTGGAGAAGGCGAACTCCAAGGCCCGCATGCTGCTGCAGGTGCATGACGAACTGCTGTTCGAGGTGCCCGAGGGCGACGTGGAGGCCACCGCCGCCCTGGTCAAGGAGGTGATGGAGGGGGCCGCCGCCCCGGTCCTGAACCTGTCCGTCCCGCTGGTTGCCGACGCCGGCTGGGGCGAGAGCTGGGCCACCGCACACTAAGGACTTGAAGCCATGACCCTCGACACCACCGCCCCCGCGCCCGCCTTCTTCGGCGCCCGTGCCGACCTGCCCCTGGCCGAATCCCGGATCGTGCTGTTCGGCGCGCCCCACGGCACGCCCTATCCGGAGTTCAGCAACGAGGCGCTGGCCGGCACGGCGGCGACTCTGCGCCGGGCCCTGACCCACGATGCCGGCTGGGCGCATCACTGGGATTTCGACCTGGGCCGGCCGCTCGACGACGACGGGAGCCTGGCGTTCCTGGATGCCGGCGATCTGAAAACCGCCTCTCTGGACGGCGCCGGCAATCGCGAGAAGATTCAGGCGGCGACCGGCGCCATCCTGCAGGCCGGAGCGGTGCCGATCATGATCGGCGGCGACGATTCCGTGCCGATCCCGTTCATCGAGGCGCTGGCGCCGCTCGGCCCGCTGACAATCGTCCAGGTCGACGCCCATATCGACTGGCGCGACGAGCGGCGCGGCGAGAAATACGGCTTCTCCAGCACCATGCGCCGGGCCTCGGAGATGGCCCATGTGGATCGGATCGTGCAGGTCGGCATCCGCGGCCTGGGGTCGGCCATGCAGGAGGAGGTGCAGATCGCCGAGACCTGGGGCGCGGAGATCGTCACCGCGCGGGAGATCCACCGCCACGGCATCGAGGCGGCGCTGGAGCATGTGCCGGCGGGGGCCAACTGCCTAATCACCCTGGATTGCGACGCCCTGGATCCGTCGATCATGAAGGCGGTCGTCGCCCCGACCCCGGGCGGGCTCACCTATACCCAGGCGATCGAGCTGATCCACGGGGTGGCCGCGAAGGCACGGCTGCGGGCCTTCGACATGATCGAGTTCATCCCCGAGCGCGACCCGGACGGATTGTCCGCCCTCACCGCCGCCCGGATCGTCGTCAACGCGGTCGGCGCAGTTCGCTCGAGCCATCGTTGACGAAACTTTAACTGTCCTGCGGCAGGGTTTTGCGCCGTCCCGCTTTGGGACGCCGGGCAGATGGGGATGGGGTCAATGGCACTTTTCGACGATATCGTTGCAAACCTCACGCAGGAGTTTCTTGGGGAATCCTCGGACCGGCTTGCCCGGATGCAGGTTTCGCTGACCAACCTCGCCGGCGCGAAGGTGGCCAACCGTGACGCGATCATGACCCTGTCGCGCGAGATCCACAGCGTTAAGGGCGCGGCCGCGAACTTCCATTTCCGCACGGTCGCCACCGTCGCCCACCGCTTCGAAGACTACATGTCGGCGACCCTCGACCAGGCGCCGCTGCCGATCGAGGACTACCAGCGCTTCGTCGACTGCCTGTCCGATCTGATCGAGCTCGGCCGCGAGCCCGACCCGAAACAGGCCGCCAAGATGCAGAGCCGGCTCCCGGTCCTGGCGGATTTCGATCCGACCAGCGTGTCGGCCAAGCCGGGCCGCGCGCTGGTGGTGATCCGGGCCCGTACCATGGGCCACATGCTGTCGCGCGAACTGGCCAATTGCGGCTTCCGGGCCCAGACGGCGCTGGATGTCTACGATGCCCTGCGCCTGTCGGTCACCGACCGCCCGGATATCGTGCTGACCTCCGCCGTGATGGACGGGATCTCCGGCGTCGACCTGATCAACGCCATTCGATCGATCAAGGCGACGGCGGACCTGCCCTGCGCGGTGGTGACCTCGTTCGACCGGGACCATCCGGAGCTGGCCGGCCTGCCGAAGAACGCGGGTGTGGTGCGGCTCGGCAAGACCCTGTCGGACGACCTCGGCACGGTCCTGACCGGCGTGGCGCCACGCTGAAACCGAGGCGGAGGGGCGCCTTTCCCCTTTGCTTGGCGGGCCAGTCGTGCTCAAACCCGCCGCCATGACCGACCAGACTCCCGACCCGCTTCCGCCCGGGGCTCCCGGAGAGCCGCCGGCGGATGCCAAGATCTCCGCCGCCCGCAGCGTCGCCTTCGACCTGTTGCGTGCGGTGCTGGCCAAGAACACGCCGCTGGACGAGGCCCTGGTCGCCCATGACGGCATGAACTGGCTGCCCGACCGCGACCGCGGCTTCGCCCGCACCCTGGTGGCGACGACCCTGCGCCGCCTCGGCCATGTGGACCGGCTGATCGACGGCTGCCTCGCCCAACCGCTGCCGCTGAAGGCGTCGGCCGTGCGCGATGTGCTGCGGATCGCCGCGACCGAGCTGCTGGTGCTGAAGGTCGCCCCCCATGCCGCCGTGGACAGCGCGGTCAATCTCGTGCGCTCGCGCGGCCACGAGAAGTTCGCCAAGCTGACCAACGCCGTGCTGCGCCGCCTCGACCGCGAGGCGCGGGAAACCATCGACACCCTGCCCGCCCTGGACGCCCTGCCGGCCTGGCTGGCGCGGAACTGGCGCGCCACCTATGGCGACGAGACTGCCGAGGCCATGGCCGCCGCCGTCCAGCGCGAGCCGGTGCTCGACATCACCGTGAAGGCCGATCCCGACCAGTGGGCGGAAACGCTCGGCGCCACGGTGCTGCAGACCGGGACCCTGCGCCGGCCGATCGAGGGCCGGATCGACGCCCTGCCCGGCTTCGACGAGGGCGCGTGGTGGGTGCAGGACGCCGCCGCCGCCCTGCCCGTCCGTCTGCTCGGCGATGTCGCCGGTAAGACCGTCGTCGATCTCTGCGCCGCGCCGGGCGGCAAGACCGCGCAGCTCGCCGCCGGTGCGGCCCATGTGATCGCCGTCGACCGGGCGGCCAGGCGGGTCAAGCGGATGCAGGAGAACCTCGCCCGCCTGCAGCTTGCCGCCACCTGCGTGACCGCCGACGCCGCCAAATGGCGCCCGCCAAGCCCGGTGGACGCGGTGCTGCTCGACGCCCCGTGCTCGGCCACGGGCACCATCCGCCGGCACCCGGACATTCCCTGGCTGAAGGGCGAGGGCGACGTGGCCAAGTTGGTGGTGTTGCAGGACCGGCTGCTCGACGCCGCCGTCGCGATGGTGAAGCCCGGCGGCACGGTGGTGTTCTGCACCTGCTCGCTGGAGAGCGCCGAGGGTGCCGAGCGCATCGCCGCCCTGCTCGCCCGCACCCCGGGGGTTCGACGGGTCCCCATCACGGCCGACGAGATCGGCGGCCTGTCGCAGTCGATTACCGCCGACGGCGACCTGCGCACCCGTCCCGACCACCTTGCCGATGCCGGCGGGATCGACGGCTTCTACGCCTGCCGGCTGGTCAAAGACTGAGACGGCGCTTTCAGGCTCAGGCCTGGTCCGGTACTGGCCAGGCGCGCATGGCCATCTTCGCCACCTCGCGCAGCTGCTCGCAGGTGGCACCGCCGCTCGCCTGCACCGACATGCCGTGGCTGACGGTGGTCACGAACCGGGCCAGCACCTCCGGGTCGGTCCCCGGCGGCAGACGGCCGTCGCGGCATTCCTCCTCGAAGCGCTGGCGAAGCCGCGCCTCATAGGTCGCCCGGAGTTTCGCCAGTTCGTCGTGCACCCGCTCCGTGTCCGTCGTACAGGCCAGGGCGCCCTGGACCGACAGGCAGCCCACCGGATGCTCCGGATCGGTCAGGATCGCCGCACCCTCGTAGAGCAGCTTGGCGACCATCTCGCGGGCCGTGGGTTCGGCCAGGGCCTGGTCGAAAAACTCGTTCTTCAGATCGACGTAGCGGGCCAGCGCCTTCTGAAACAGCTCTTCCTTGTTGCCGTAGGTGGCATAGAGGCTCGGCCGGTTGATGCCCATCGCCTCGGTCAGGGCGGAGATCGACGCGCCTTCGTACCCGGAGCGCCAGAACACCTCGAGGGCCCTGTCGAGCGCAGTTACCTCACAAAATGTCCGGGGCCGACTCATGGCCAGAATCCTCCACTCGATTTTTTTTGTACCGATCGGTAAGGTGGGTACTTGATCCACCCATGTCCACCCTCCATATCCGGCCGAACCGATTTCTTACCAATCGGTACAAAACGAGACATGAAGCGATCCGATGGCTGGTGCACATTCCAAAGGACGTGGGTACAAAATCATACTGGGGTCGGCCGCGGTAGCCGCAATCATTGCCGCCGGAATGCTTGCCCTCTCGCCATCCTATTCCGAGGAGACAGCCGCCACGGGCGAGGCGCCGCCGGCCGCTCAGGCGCCGGTTGCGGTGCCGGTGTCCGTGGCCACGGTCGAAGCGCAGGATCTGGTCGGCTGGAAGGAGTTCTCCGGGCACCTGGAGGCGGTGGAGCGGGTGGAAGTCCGCTCCCGGGTCGCCGGACAGGTGCGGGCCGTGCATTTCCGCGAGGGCAGTCTGGTCCGGGAGGGCGACCTGCTGGTGACCATAGACCCCGAACCCTTCGCCGCCGAGGTGGCGCGGGCCGAGGCACAGACCACCGCCGCCCGGGCGCGGCTGTCCTTCACCAAGAAGGAGCATGAGCGGGCGCAGGAGCTGGTGAAGACCCGCACCCTGCCGATCCGCGAGGGCGACAGCCGGACCAACGCCTATCGCGAGGCGCAGGCCCATTATCAGGCGGCCGAGGCGGATCTGCGCCGGGCCAAGCTCGACCTGGGCTACACCGAGATCCGGGCGCCGGTCTCCGGCCGGGTCGGCCAGATCCTGGTCGATGTGGGCAATCTGGTGCCGGCCGGCGCCGGCGCCCCGGCCCTGACCACCCTGGTCTCGGTCGATCCGATCTATGCCAGCTTCGACGCCGACGAACAGGTGGTGCTGGAGGCGATCCGCGACCTGGGCACCGGGGCCGACGGCAACCGCGACGTCAGCCGGATCCCGGTCGAACTGGCCGCCCCGTTCGGCAGCACCGATCCGATCCACGGTCACCTGCAGTTCATCGACAACACCGTCGATGCCGGCAGCGGCACGGTCCATGTCCGCGCCCAGTTCGACAATCCCGGCGGCTTCCTGATCCCGGGTCAGTTCGCCCGGTTGCGCATGGGCAAGGCGGTGGCCGAGCGGTCGCTGCTGATCACCGAGCGCGCGGTCGGCATCGACCAGGGCAAGAAGTTCGTGCTGGTCGTCGCCGAGGACGACACGGTCGCCTATCGCGAGGTGACCCTCGGCCCGACCGCCGGCCGCCTGCGGGTGGTGACCAGCGGTCTCGAGGCCGGCGAGCGGATCGTCGTCAACGGCCTGCAGCGGGTCCGCCCGGGCACACTGGTCGCCCCCGAGATGGTCGCCATGACCCCGAACCTGCCGCTGGAGACGGCGTCGAACTGACGCCGCCTCTCGCTCGCCGCTCTCTCCCGCCGATCACCCCGAAAACCGGACGCGTGACATGAACCTCTCCAGATTCTTCATCGACCGTCCGGTTTTCGCCGGGGTGCTGTCGGTCCTGATCTTCGTCGCCGGGCTGCTCGCCCTGCGCAGCCTGCCGATCTCCGAATATCCCGAGGTCGTGCCCCCCACCGTCGTCGTGAACGCCCAGTATCCGGGCGCCAACCCGAAGGTCATCGCCGCCACCGTGGCGACGCCGATCGAGGAGGCGATCAACGGCGTGGAGGACATGCTCTACATGAGCAGCCAGGCCACCACAGACGGCCTGATGACCCTGACCGTGACCTTCAAGCTGGGCACCGACCCGGACAAGGCGCAGCAGCTCGTGCAGAACCGGGTGACCCAGGCCGAGCCGCGGCTGCCGGAAGAGGTCCGCCGCCTCGGCGTGACCACGGTCAAGAGCTCGCCCGACCTGACCATGGTCGTGCACCTGCTCTCGCCCAACGACCGCTACGACATGACCTACCTGCGCAACTACGCCGTCCTGAACGTGAAGGACCGGCTGGCGCGGATCGAGGGCGTGGGCCAGGTCCGGCTGTTCGGCTCCGGCGACTACGCCATGCGGATCTGGCTCGACCCGCAGAAGGTGGCCGAGCGCGGCCTGTCCGCCGGCGACGTGGCCGACGCGATCCGGTCGCAGAACATCCAGGCCGCCGCCGGCATCATCGGCGCCTCGCCGGGCCTGATCGGCGTCGACCTGCAGCTTCCGGTGAACGCCCAGGGACGGCTGGAGACCGAGGAGGAGTTCGGCGACATCATCGTGAAGACCGGCACCGACGGGGCGGTGACCCGCCTGCGCGACATCGCCCGGATCGAGCTGGGGGCGGCGGAATACGCCCTGCGCTCGCTGCTCGACAACAAGTCGGCGGTCGCCATCCCGATCTTTCAGGCGCCGGGGTCCAACGCCATCCAGATCTCCGACGACGTGCGCGCCACCATGGCGGAGCTGAAGGGCTACATGCCCGAGGGCGTGGACTACGAGATCGTCTACGACCCGACCCAGTTCGTGCGCGCCTCCATCGAATCCGTGATCCACACCCTGCTGGAGGCGGTCGGGCTGGTGGTGCTGGTGGTGATCCTGTTCCTGCAGACCTGGCGGGCCTCGATCATCCCGCTCCTGGCCGTGCCGGTCTCGGTGGTCGGCACCTTCGCCGCCATGCACCTGCTCGGCGTGTCGATCAACGCCCTGTCCCTGTTCGGGCTGGTGCTGGCCATCGGCATCGTGGTCGACGACGCGATCGTCGTGGTCGAGAACGTGGAGCGCAACATCGAGGAAGGGCTGGCGCCGAAGGCCGCGACCTACAAGGCGATGCGCGAGGTCTCCGGTCCGATCGTCGCCATCGCCCTGGTGCTGGTGGCGGTGTTCGTGCCGCTCGCCTTCATCAGCGGCCTGACCGGCCAGTTCTACGAGCAGTTCGCACTGACCATCGCGATCTCCACGGTGATCTCGGCGGTGAACTCCCTGACCCTGTCGCCGGCGCTCGCCGCCCTGCTGCTCAAGGGCCACGACGCACCGAAAGACTGGCTGACCCGGGCGATGGACTTCGCCTTCGGCTGGCTGTTCCGCGGCTTCAACGCGGTGTTCCGGCGCGGCTCCAACGCCTATGGCGGCGGGGTGGCGCGGGTGACCCGGCACAAGACGGTCACCGTTGGCCTGTACCTGGCGCTGCTGGGCGCGACCTACGCCATCTTCAACCAGGTCCCCGGCGGCTTCGTGCCGATGCAGGACAAGCAGTACCTGATCGGCTTCGCCCAACTGCCCAACGGCTCGACTCTGGACCGCACCGAGGGCGTGATCCGCGAGATGAGCCGGATCACCCTGGAGGACCCGGACGTGGAGCACGCGGTCGCCTTCCCCGGCCTGTCGATCGCCGGCTTCACCAACAGCTCCAGCGCCGGCATCGTCTTCGCCACCCTGAAGCCGTTCGATGAGCGCCAGGGACCGGCCCACAGCGCCGGGGCCGTCGCCGGCCGCCTGAACGCCCAGTACGGCGCGATCAAGGACGCCTTCGTGGTGATCTTCCCGCCGCCGCCCGTCCAGGGGCTGGGCACCACCGGCGGCTTCAAGCTGCAGATCGAGGACCGGGCCTCGCACGGCTACGAGGCGCTGGACGCGGCGGTGAAGACCTTCCTGGGCGCCGCCCGGCAGGCGCCGGAGCTGGCCAATCTGTTCACCAACTTCCAGGTGAACGTGCCGCAGCTCTACGCCGATCTGGACCGCACCAAGGCCCAGCAGCTCGGCGTGCCGGTGACCGAGGTGTTCGAGACGCTGCAGATCTATCTCGGCAGCCTCTATGTGAACGACTTCAACCGGTTCGGGCGAACCTACTCGGTGCGGCTGCAGGCGGACGCCCCCTACCGCGCCCGGCCGGAGGATATCGGCGCCCTGAAGGTGCGCTCGACCTCCGGCGCCATGGTGCCGCTGTCGGCCCTGCTGAGCGTGGAGCCGGCGGTCGGGCCGGAACAGGCGATGCGCTATAACGGATTCATCGCCGCCGATGTCAGCGGCGCGCCCGCCCCCGGATACTCGTCGGGGCAGGCCCAGGCGGCGGTGGAGCGGATCGCGGCGGAGACCCTGCCGGCCGGTTTCAGCTTCGAATGGACCGACCTGACCTACCAGCAGATCCTGGCGGGGGATTCCTCGCTGATCATCTTCCCGCTGGCCCTCCTGCTGGTCTTCCTGGTGCTGGCCGCCCAGTACGAGAGCCTGAGCCTGCCGCTGGCGATCATCCTGATCGTGCCGATGAGCGTGCTGGCGGCGATGACAGGTGTCTGGCTGACCGGCGGCGACAACAACGTCTTCACCCAGATCGGTCTGGTCGTGCTGGTCGGGCTGTCGGCGAAGAACGCCATCCTGATCGTCGAGTTCGCCCGCGACCTGGAACTGGCCGGGCGCGGTCCCGTGGCCGCCGCGATCGAGGCGAGCCGACTGCGGCTACGGCCGATCCTGATGACGTCGATGGCCTTCATCATGGGCGTGGTGCCGCTGATCACCTCCACCGGGGCGGGGGCGGAGATGCGCTACGCCATGGGCCTGACGGTGTTCTCCGGGATGATCGGGGTGACCGCCTTCGGGATCTTCTTCACGCCGGTGTTCTACGTCGTCGCCCGGGCGCTGACCGGGAACCGGCCGCTGCGCCACGCGGCGGAGGCGGAGCATATCGGTACGCATCACACGGTCCCGGCGCCGGGAGAGTAACCCCCCTCCGCCCTCCCGGCGGCCGGTGCGGGCGTCCTTCGCGCAAGCGAGGGGCGCCCGTCGCTTTCATGGCCGACGCGCCGATCGGCGGCTCGGGGGCACAGGCGCTTGAAGCGGCCGACGCAACCTGCTACCGACCCGCCATGGCCAACGCTCCGCTGATCGCTCCCTCCATTCTCGCCGCCGACTTCGCCAAGCTCGGCGAGGAGATCCGTGCCATCGACGCCGCCGGCGCCGACTGGATCCATGTGGACGTGATGGACGGGCATTTCGTCCCGAACATTTCCCTGGGTCCGGCGATCGTGAAGGCGATCCGGCCGCATACGCGGAAGACCTTCGATGTGCACCTGATGATCGCGCCGGTCGACGCCTATGTGGGCGGCTTCATCGAGGCCGGCGCCGACATCGTCACCGTGCATCCGGAAGCCGGCCCGCACGTCCACCGTACCCTTCAGCTCATCCGCTCGCTGGGCGCCAAGGCCGGGGTCGCGCTGAACCCGGGCACGCCGGTCGAGGCGCTGGACAATCTGATGGACATGGTCGACCTGATCCTGGTGATGACCGTGAACCCCGGGTTCGGCGGCCAGGCCTTCATCGCCTCCCAGCTCGACAAGATCGCCGCCGTCCGCAAGCGGATCGACGCCACCGGCCGCGCCATCCACCTGGAGGTCGATGGCGGGGTGACGGCGGAGACGTCCGGGCGCATCGTGGCGGCCGGGGCCGACGTGCTGGTCGCCGGAACCGCCACCTTCAAGGGCGGGAGCGATGCCTACGCGGCGAACATCGCCGCGATCAGGGCCGCCAACTGACGGGAGAACGGTGGTGAGCAGGCGGCGGGATAGGCGCGGACTGTCGGATCGCCTGC
The DNA here is from genome assembly GCF_900102465.1 of Thalassobaculum litoreum DSM 18839. Taxonomy (GTDB): domain Bacteria; phylum Pseudomonadota; class Alphaproteobacteria; order Thalassobaculales; family Thalassobaculaceae; genus Thalassobaculum; species Thalassobaculum litoreum. Next base: position 83,974 of record NZ_FNBW01000010.1, read on the forward strand.
GGGACGCCTATTTCGCCTCGCCGGTGCATGCCTGGCGCCTGTCCGGACCGGTGCCGGACGGGCTGGCCGTGGCCGTCGCCGACGCCTGGACCGGCGATTCCGACCTCGGTCGCGAGCTTCTGGAGGGCACCTACGCCGTCGGCGGCACCGCCGTGCAGGTGGGTGCGGATCCCTGGGATCAGAGCGGCTACAGCGACGCCGCCCGGGAAGCCCTGCACCGGTTCGAATGGCTGCGCGACCTGCGCGATCTCGCCGGGGACGCCGCCCGGCGCCGCGCCCGCGACCTGGTGGGCGCCTGGATCGAGCGGTATCCGGGCTGGGACCGGCTGGCCTGGCGGGCCGATCTGCTGGCCGCCCGCGTCGCCGCCTGGGTCCATACCTTCGGTTTCTTCGCCGACTCCGCCGATGACGACTTCCGCCGCCGGGTGCTGGAGAGCCTGACCCGCCAGTACCGCCACCTGCTGCGCGCGCTGGAAGCCGGCCCGCCCGGTGTCGCCCGGCTGGAGACCCTGCGCGGCGCCCTGATCGCGGCAGTGGCGCTCGGCGCCGACGGCGAGGAGATCCAGGGCCTGGCCGACCGTCTCGACGCGGCGATCCGGGCCCAGATCCTGCCCGATGGCGGCCATCGCTCGCGCTCGCCGGCGATGCAGACCGACGCCCTGGTCGCCCTGGTGGACGCCCGCGCGGCGCTGCGCGCAGCCGGCCGGGAATCCACCGCTGCCCTGGACGAGACCATTCAGCGCATGACCGGCGTGCTCCGCATGCTGCGGCACGGGGACGGCGGCCTCGCCCTGTTCAACGGCGCCACCGAGGGTCAGGTCTGGCGCCTGGACACCCTGATCGCCCGCGCCGAGACCAAGACGCGCGCCGTGACCTCGGCCCTGGAGGCCGGGTTCGAGCGGCTGGTGGCCGGCCGCGCCGTCGCCATCCTCGATACCGGTGCCCCGGTCGCCGACGACGACACCGCCCATGCGGGCACCCTCAGCATGGAGTTCTCGGTCGGCAAGGAACGGCTGGTGGTCAATTGCGGGGCGGCGCCGGGCGATCCGCGCTGGCAGGGGCTGCTGCGCGCGTCGGCCGCCCATTCCGGACTGGTGATCGACGACACCAACACCACCGAGCTGCGCGCCGACGGCAGTCTCGGCCGCCGTCCGGCCCAGGTCCGACTGGAGCGCTGGGAGGCCGACGGCGCGGTCTGGGTCGAGGCCGAGCATGACGGCTACCGCGAAAGCCATTCGGTCGTCCACCGGCGCCGGCTGTTTCTGGCGGCCGGCGGCGACGACCTGCGCGGCGAGGACGTTCTGAGCTATACCGGCGGCCCCGGCGCGAAGCCGCAGGAGGCGGCGATCCGCTTCCATCTGCACCCCCGGGTCTCGGCCTCGCTGATCCAGAACGGCGCCTCGGTGCTGCTGCGCATGCCGTCGGGCGGGGGCTGGCGGCTGCGGGTCACCGGCGGACGGCTGGCCCTGAACGAGAGCGTGTATTTCGGCGAGGGCGGCCGTCTGCAGCGCACCCGCCAGATCGTCATCGGCGTACCGCTGGCCGAGCTGCGCGCGCTGGAGTCGATCTCGGTGAAATGGGCCCTGCGCCGCGAGGACCGGCGGTAGTCCAGGCCACTGAAGCCGCAGGTTTCCGGGTCGTCCGAAAGCGTCCTATCTCCGCCCGCACCGGCTGTGTATAAGCCCTGGCGATGACTGCGATTCTGATCATCGTCGGCCTGGGCGCCGCCCTCTCCTGCCTCGCCACCCGCGCGGTCCTGTCCCTGCTGCGGCGCGCGGCGGTGCTCGACCATCCCAACGACCGTTCCAGCCATGTGATCCCGACCCCGCGCGGCGGCGGCATCGCGGTGATCGCCGCCATCGCCACCGTCGCCCTGGGTGCCACCGTGGTCGAGGGCGCGCCGGTCGGCGGCATGGGCATCGCGCTGGCTCTGGCGATCGGCCTCTCGGTGGTCTCCTTCATCGACGACCTGCGCAACCTGTCGGCCGGCGTGCGGCTCGCCGCCCATGGTCTGGCGGTCGCCGGCGGGCTCTGGGCCCTCGACGGCCACGGCGCCTTCGCCGCCTACCTGCCGCAGCCTCTCGATCTGGCCCTGACCGCCCTGGCCTGGCTCTGGTTCATCAATCTCTACAATTTCATGGACGGGATCGACGGGATCGTCGGCAGCGAGACCGGCGCCATCGCGGTCGGCGTCGGCGGACTGGCGCTTCTCGGGCTGGCCCCGGCCACCCTGCTCGCGCCGAGCGCGGCGGCGCTGGGAGCGGCCCTGGGATTCCTGGTCTGGAACTGGCACAGGGCGAAGATCTTCCTCGGCGATTCCGGCAGCATCCCGCTCGGCTTCCTGATGGGCTACCTGCTGGTCGCCACCGCCGCCCCCGGTGGGCCGGCGCTGGCCGCCGCCCTGGTCCTGCCGCTGGTCTTCGTCATAGACGCCTCGGTGACCCTGATCCGCCGACTCGCCCGGGGCAGGAAGCCGACCGAGGCGCATCGCGAGCACGCCTATCAGCGCGCGGTGCAGGGCGGGTGGAGCCATGCCCGGGTCTGCGCCGCGACGCTCGCCGCCAACGCCGCCCTGATCGCCCTGGCCTGGTGGGTGGCGCCGGTGCAGCCCTGGATAGCCCTCGTGGCCGGCCTCGCGGTGGCGGGGTTGTGCTACGGCCTGCTGCTGCGGGTCGGCACAAGAGCCTCGGAGCCGGCGGTATGAAGGTCCTGGTCACCGGCGCGAGCGGCTATGTGGGCCGGGCGATCCTGCGCGACCTAGAGGCCGGCGGGCATGACCCCGTCGCCGCCATCCGCGATCCGGCCGGTCTGGCCCCGCGCTGGCGCGACCGGGCGGTGACGGTGGGCGATCTCGGCCCGCTGACGGAGTGGTCGGCGGCCCTGGCCGGGGTCGAGGCGGTCATCCACCTGTCCAGCCCCAGCGCGCCGGGCGGCCTGTCCGACGAAACGCTGGACGGCAGCATCGTTAACGGAACGAAACGGCTTGCCGAGGCGGCGGTGGCGGCCGGCGCGCGCCGATTCGTCTTCATGAGCTCGGTCAAGGCGGCCGGCGAGACCACGCCGTTTTCCGGCATCGACGAGACCGCGGCCCCCGCGCCCGGCGATTCCTACGGCCGGGCCAAGCTGGCCGCCGAACGGGCCCTGGCGGACACGGGACTGGAGGTGGTGATCCTGCGCCCGCCGCCGGTCTACGGGCCGGGAAGCGGCGGCAATCTGCGGCGGATCATCGACTTCCTGCGCCGCGCGCCGGCGGTGCTGCCGCTCGGCATCTCCGGCAACCGGCGCTCCTTCCTGCACCGCGACAACCTCGCCTCGGCCACCCTGGCCTGTCTGGAACGTCCGGAGGCGGCGGGCCGCACCTTCTTCGCCACCGACGGCGAGGCGCTGTCCACCGGGGCCCTGACCCGGCGGATTCTCGACGCGCTCGGCCGCCGGGCGCTGCTGCTGCCCGTCCCGGCGCGCGGGCTGGCCCTGCTGGGCGATACCGGCCGGCGGCTCGGCGGCTCCTGTGCCTTCGACGACACCGCCCTGCGGCGGACCCTGGGGTGGAAACCGGTCGTCGATCCGCAGGCCGGGATGCTAGAGGCTGTCCGGCAGACGGCTGACCCCCTGCTGACCGGCGGTGACGGGGGGCAACCGTGATAGACTCCCTCGGCCCAGCCACTCCAGCCCGCGACATCGCATGAACGCCCGCGCTTTCAGACGCTCCCTGCTGATCTTCGCCCACGACACGGTGATGGCCGCCGTGTCGTTTCCGCTGGCGCTGTATGTGCGGCTGGGCGACCAGATCGCCTGGTGGCCGATGCAGGCGATCCAGACCGGCACGGCGCTGTTCACCCTGACCGCGCTGGCGGTGTTCCTGGTGATGCGCCTCGACACGGCGGTGTGGCGTTACACGTCGATCGGCGATCTCGGCCAGATCGTCCGCGCGGTGGCGGTGATCATCGCGGCCTTCCTGGTGCTGCAGTTCATCGTCACGCGCCTCGATTCCCTGCCCCGCTCGTTCCTGGTGATCGAGGCGGCGCTGCTGTCGATCCTGCTGATCCTGCCCCGGGTCGGCTACCGGCTGCTGAAGGACGGCACGATCTCCGCCCTGTTCGAGCGCAACGCCCGGGACCGGGTGCCGGTGCTCTTGGTCGGTGCGGGGGACGGGGCGGACCTGTTCATCCGCGAGACCGCGCCGGGTCACGAGATGCCCTATCGGGTGGTCGGCATCGTCGACGACCGGGAGTCGCGGAACGGACGCCGTATCCGCGGCGTGCCGGTCTTCGGCGGCCTGACGGACCTGGAAGCGGTGGTGCAGCGGCTGACCGGACAGGGGCTGCGGCCGCAGCGCATCGTGCTGACCCGCCGGCAGATGGACGGCGCCACCGTCCGCGGCGTTCTGGACCGGGCCGACGCGCTCGGGATCCCGGTCAGCCGCATGCCGGTGCTGAGCGCGCTGGAGACGCCCGGCGACGCCCAGGTGCAGCTCCGCCCGATCAACGTGGAGGATGTGCTCGGCCGGCCGCAGGCGACCCTGGACCGGCCGGCCATGCAGCGGCTGATCGCGGGCCGTCGGGTGCTGGTCACCGGCGCGGGCGGCACCATCGGCTCCGAGCTGGTGCGCCAGATCGCCGATCTCGGACCGGCCCGCATCACCCTGGTGGACCAGTCGGAATACGCGCTCTACCGGATCGACCTTGAGCTGGCCGAGCGGGTGCCGGAGTTACCGCGCGCGGCGCTGATCGGCGACGTGCGGGACCCCGCCCGGGTGACCGAGATCCTCAGCGAGGCCAGACCCGAAATCCTGTTCCACGCCGCCGCGCTGAAGCACGTGCCGCTGATGGAGGCGAATGTCTGCGACGCGGTGCTGACCAACGCCATCGGCACCCGCATCGTCGCCGACGCCGCGCGGGCCGCCGCGGTCGGCACGGTGGTGGTGATCTCCACCGACAAGGCGGTGAACCCGACCAACGTCATGGGCGCGACCAAGCGGCTGGCCGAGGCGTACTGCCAGGCGCTGGACCTGGACGGCGGCACCCGCTTCGTGACCACCCGCTTCGGCAACGTGCTGGGCTCCACCGGCTCGGTCGTGCCGCTGTTCCAGCGCCAGCTCGAACGCGGCGGGCCGCTGACCGTGACCCATCCGGACATCACCCGCTACTTCATGACCGTGCGCGAGGCGGTGGAGCTGGTGCTCCAGGCCGCCGCCCTGGAGAACGCGACGCCGCGGGAGCGGGGCGGCATCACCGTGCTGGACATGGGCGAGCCGGTGAAGATCGTCGACCTGGCCGACCGGATGATCCGGCTGGCCGGGCTGGAGCCGGGCAAAGACATCCAGATCGCCTTCACCGGCCTGCGTCCCGGCGAGAAGCTGCACGAGGAGCTGTTCCACGGCGCCGAGACCCTGGAGGCGACGGAGATCCCCGCCATCCGCCGAGCCCATCCCCGCACCGCCGACCATGCCCTGATCGAGCGCGGCCTGGACGAGCTGGAGGCGGCCGCCCGCTCCCGGCAGATGGTCGCCACGGTCGAGATACTCGGCCGCATGGTGCCAGAGTACGAGTCCGGCACGGCCAAGGTCGTGGCGGCGGAGGGGTCTTAGTCACGGCGCGTTCCTGACCCGATCCCCTACCGTCGTCCTGAACTTGATTCAGGATGACGGAAATATCGGGTGAGAGCGGGTGCGTCAGCGGGCGGGTGCGTCAGCGGGCGGGCGCGCGGCGACGGGGGGAGCGGAAGCCGCGCACCAGCAGCGTGGACACCGCCGCGAACAGCATCCAGGCCAGAACCGCGCCGACCACGCCCCAGCGCGGATCGATCGTCAGCCCCGGCCGCCACTCGGCATAGGCGTTGCCCAGGATATCGCTGTCGGAATGGCGCAGCGCCACCGCCGGCCGGGTCCACGGACCCGCCGCCTCCAGCTCCGCGCGGGCGGCCCGCAGGTCGGTGAGCCGGTCCACCATGGCGGTCAGCCGCCGGCCGGAGCCCTGGATCGCCGGGTCCGCGTTGGTGCGGTGGCGCTCCAGATAGGCCTCCAGGGTGAGGTTCTGGGCGGCGGCCTCGGTCCGATGGGCGGTCACCTGCCGATCCAGCTCGTCCACCGCCCCGCCCAACCGTTGCGCATAGGCATCGACGAAGGAGGAGACCTGCGATCCGCCCGTGAGCCCGAGGATCACGACGAGGAGCAGGCACAGGTCGCGCAGCATCCGAAACATCGTCTCTCCCGGTCAGAAGCCTCGGAACGGATCGTCCGGACGGCGGCGGATCCAGTTGCCAGGGTGCCATGCCGCCGCCCCGTCCACCATGTGCAGCGTGTACGCCATGCGCGAGCGCGGCGAGGTGTTGGCCGCGCTGCCATGGGGCAGCAACCCGTGCAGCACGACCAGGGTGCCCTTCCGCGCGGGCAGGGGCACGAAGCCGTCCGCCGGGTAGGGCGTGGCGTCCAGGGTCTCCAGGGACAGCCCGCCGTCACGGTCCAGGAACCGCTGACGCAGCGGGCCCTTATGGCCTCCCGGCTGGGCGATCAGACAGCCATTGCCCTCGTCCGCGTCCTCCAGCGCCAGCCAGAAGCCGGTCACGCTGGGCGGGTCGGTGACGAGAAAAGCGGCGTCCTGATGCGGCACCACCGCGCCGCCGATGGCGGGCGGTTTCCAGATCACCATCGACTGCACCAGCTTCGGTGCGCCGATGCCGAGGGTGGCGGCGATACGGGCCAGCACCGGACGACGCGACACGCGGTCGAAGTCCGGGTCGAGATCGTGCATGGCGTGGCCGAGCTTGTTCACCGCCCGGTGCCGGTCGACGGTCAGCGCGCCCTCGGCATCCACCGCGCCGTCCTCCAGGAACACCCGGATCTTGTCGCCGCTCTCGCGGAAATACGCGTCGGAGGCGTGCCTCGGCGCGGTGGTGGAGAACACCGAACGCCCCTCCGCCGGGTCCCAGGCGTCGACGATCGCATGGGCGCGCTCGATCAGGGCGTCGCAGTCGGCGGACGGGATCGCATCCTCGACGACCAGCACCCCGTCGCGCCCATAGGCGGCGGCGAGTTCGGCCGGGTCGCTGTCGACGGCGAAGCGCGGGATCATCGCCGCGTCCCCAGCCGGCCAGACCTCAACCGATCTATGCCGTGATCGCCCGGCGCCAGGCCCAGATGGGCGGCCAGGGTGGCGCCCAAATCGGCGAAGGCGAGTTGGCCGAGATCCCCTGGCGCCAGGCCGGGGCCGGCGAACAGCACCGGCACCTGCTCGCGGGTATGGTCGCTGCCGCGCCAGGTCGGATCGCAGCCATGATCCGCCGTGAGCACCGCCAGATCGCCCGGCCGCAGGGCGCCGAGGAAAAGCGGCAGGTCGCGGTCGAACGCCTCCAGGGCGGCGGCGTACCCGGCGACGTCGCGGCGGTGACCGTAGAGCGTGTCGAAATCGACGAAATTCGCCACCACCAGCGCGTTGTCCAGATCGCGGCCGGTCACGGACATCAGGGTCTCGAACACCCCGTCATTACCGGCAGTCTTGATCTCCTCGCCGGTGCCGGCATGGGCGAAGATGTCGCCGATCTTGCCGATGGAGACCACCGACCCGCCGGACTCGGACTGGCGCTGCAGCAGGGTCGGTGCCGGCGGGGTAACGGCCAGGTCCTTGCGGTTGGCGGTGCGGGTGAAGTCGTCGGGTCCGGAGCCCAGGAACGGCCGGGCGATGATCCGACCGACCGTGTCGGGCACCAGGGTGCGGGCGACCCGGCAGACCTTATAGAGCCGCTCCAGCCCGAAGCTCTCCTCATGGGCGGCGATCTGCACCACGCTGTCGGCCGAGGTGTAGAGGATCGGCTTGCCGGTCCTCATATGCTCGGCGCCGAGATCGGCGATTATGGTCGTTCCGCTTGCGTGACAATTTCCCAGGATGCCCGGCAGCCCGCAGCGCTCGACCAGGGCGGCGGTGAACTCGGCCGGGAAGGTCGGAACGGTGTCGGGATAGTAGGTCCAGTCGAAGGCGACCGGCACGCCGGCCAGCTCCCAATGGCCGCTCGGCGTGTCCTTACCCAGGCTGATCTCCGCCGCGTGGCCCCAGGCCCCGATGCGGGCCGGCGCCGCGTCCAGTCCGACGGGCTCGGTGCCCGTCGCCCCGCGATGCGCCGCCCCCAGTCCGAGGGCCAGCAGGTTCGGGAGGTGCAGCGTGCCACTGCGGCCGTGCCCGTCGCCCCGGCCGGTGGCGCAGGCATCGGCGATATGGCCCACCGTGTCGGAACCGGCATCGCCAAAGCGCTCCGCATCCGGGGCGCCGCCGATCCCGACGGAATCCAGCACGATGAAGAAGGCGCGGGCCATCAGCCTTCCCCCGTCCGCCGTTCGATCACCACCGGCCCGACCTCCGGTGCAGCGTCGCCCAGGGTATAGGCGGCGCGGATGGAGGCAGCCGCCGGCTCGGCGGCGGCGGCATCGCGGCAATGGATCACCGCCAGCGGCACGTCCGGGCCGACCGCCTCACCGATGCCGGCGATCTCCGTCAGCCCGACGGCATGGTCGATCCTGTCGGATGCCTGGCGACGCCCGCCGCCCAGCTCGATCACCGCCACGCCGAGCCGGCGGGCGTCGATCCGGGCGACGATGCCCGGAGCCTCGGCATAGACCGGCACGGCGGCGGGAGCGGTCTCCAGATGTGCCTCGGGTCTGTCCATCAGGTCGGCCGGGCCGCCCAGCGCGGCGACCATGCGGCCGAAGACCTCGGCCGCGCGCCCGTCCTCCAGCGCCGCTCGGGCCATGTCGCGGCCGATATCGGGAGTCTCGGCGATCTTTCCCTGGGCCAGCATCTCACCGGCCAGCGCCAGGATCACCTCCAGGCTGCGCGGCTCGCGCTCGGCGCCGGTCAGGAAGGCGACGGCATCGGCCACCTCCAGCGCGTTGCCGGCGGTGCGGCCCAGCACCTGGTTCATGTCGGTGATCAGCGCCACCGTCGGCAGGCCCGCCGCCCGCGCGGTCTCCGCCAGGGCGTCGGCCAGGTTCCGCGCCTTGGACAGGTCGTCCATGAAGGCGCCGCTGCCGCATTTCACGTCCATCACCAGCCCGTCCAGGCCGGCGGCAAGCTTCTTTGAGAGGATGGAGGCGGTAATCAGGGCGGCGGATTCCACCGTCGCGGTGACGTCGCGGATGGCATAGAGCCGCCGGTCCGCCGGTGCCAGGTCGTCGGTCTGGCCGATCACGCAGCAGCCGACCTCCCGCACCACCCGCTGGAACGTCTTCAGGTCCGGATTGGTGCGGTAGCCGGGGATCGAGTCCAGCTTGTCCAAGGTGCCGCCGGTATGGCCGAGCCCGCGCCCGGAGATCATCGGCACATAGCCGCCGCAGGCGGCGACGATGGGGGCCAGCATCAGGCTGATCCGGTCCCCGACCCCGCCGGTGGAGTGCTTGTCGAGCACCGGGCCGTCGAGCCCGTCCCAGCGCAGCACGGTGCCGCTGTCGGCCATCGCCCGGGTCAGGGCGGCGCGCTCGTCGGCGTCCATACCCTGGAAGAACACCGCCATGGCGAAGGCCGCGGCCTGTCCCTCGCCCACCGCTCCGCCCGTCAGCCCGGCGATGAATTCGGCGATCGCCTCGGCCGATAGGGTCTGGCCGTCGCGTTTGGCGCGGATGACTTCCTGGGGGAGCACGGAGCTGTCCTTCGCTGATCGATGGGTCGGCAACCAGACTACATGTGGGGTCCGGGCCTCGCCACTGCGACGGCGGAGGCCGGCGATCACCGCCACTTACGCCGGTAATCCCGGCAAAACCTGTGGAACCGGTCCTGCCTCAGCCCCGTTGGCCAGGGACATGCACAACGCAAGGAGGAGCATATGAGGAGGAAATTACTGGCCGGTGCCGGCGCTCTCTCGCTCGCCGTCGCGGCTCTCGCCATCGTCCCGAGCGCGCCCGTGCAGGCCGATACCTCGGTCGTCGTGGTCGATGCCACGGACCTTTATCGCAGCCCCAGCACGGGGAACGGCCCGCGCCTCTCGGAGCTGAGCGGCCAGGCGGTCTACAGCAATTCCGGCAAGCAGCTCGGCGTGATCGAGGATTTCGCGATCGGCCGCGGCGGCGAGGTCGTGGCGGTGGTCGATACCGATAACGGCCCGCTCGACGAGCTCTTCGAGGCCGGGGATGACGACATGCTGATCATCCCGCTGCGCGAGCTGCGCACCGCTCCGATGGCCAGCCTGCACGGCGCCCAATAGGCGCCGGGTCTGGCCCTCCATCAGCCACCAAGATCCTTGGAGGATGACATGCCTAGAACTCTCATGACTGCGGCGGCCCTTGCCGCCGGCGCGCTCGCCCTCTCCGCCTGCGGCAACACCGCGACCGAGCGCGGCGTCACGGGTGCCGGTCTCGGCGGTGCCGCCGGCTACGCGGTCGGCGCCCCGCTTCTCGGCGCCGCGGCCGGCGGTGCCACCGGCGCCTTCACCGAGGAAGACGACATCAACCTCGGCAGCCCGATCTGGGATTGGGACTGACCCGACCCCGCACTTCCGGCACTTCCGGCCGATCAGTGCCGGAAGTGCCGCATGCCGGTGAGCACCATCGCCAGCCCCCGCTCGTCGGCGGCGGCGATGATCTCCTCGTCGCGGATCGACCCGCCGGGCTGGATGATCGCGGTGGCCCCCGCTTCGGCGACGGTGATCAGGCCGTCGGCGAAGGGGAAGAACGCGTCCGACGCGGCGACCGAGCCCACTGTGCGCGGCTCGGCCCAGCCGGCGGCTTTGGCGGCGTCCTTGGCCTTGATCGCGGCGATGCGCGCGGCGTCCACCCGGCTCATCTGCCCGGCGCCAATGCCGGCGGTGGAGCCGTCCTTCACATAGACGATGGTGTTCGACTTCACGTGCTTGCCGATGCGGAAGGCGAGCAGCAGGTCGCGCATCTCCGCCGCGCTCGGCGCCCGCTTGGTGACGACCTTCAGCTCGGTCTCGCTCACCCGGCCGGCATCGCGCGACTGGATCAGCAGCCCGCCGGCCAAGTTCTTGATCGTCAGGCCCTTGGCGGTCGGGTCCGGCATGCCGCCGGTCTTCAGCACCCGCAGGTTCTTCTTCGCGGCGAAGACCTCCAGGGCGGCCGGATCGAAATCGGGGGCGATCACCACTTCGCTGAAGATAGCCGCGATCTTCTCGGCGGTGGCGGCGTCCATCCGGCGGTTGGCAGCGACGATGCCGCCGAAGGCGCTGACCGGGTCGCAGGCGAGTGCTGCGTCCCACGCATCCGACAGCGAGCCGGCGACGGCGACGCCGCACGGGTTGGCATGCTTGATGATGGCGATGCCCGGCTCGTCCAGCTCGGCCGCCAGTTCGAAGGCGGCGTCGGTATCGTTCAGGTTGTTGTAGCTGAGTTCCTTGCCCTGGACCTGCTCGGCGGTCGATACGCCGGCCCGGCTCTCCGCGGTGCGGTAGAACGCGGCCTGCTGGTGCGGGTTCTCGCCGTAGCGCAGCACCTGCGGGGCGGAGCCGGCCAGGGTGAAGCGGCGCGGGAAGACCTCGCCCACCTCGCCGGCCAGCCAGCCGGCGATGGCCGCGTCATAGGCCGCCGTGCGGCCATACGCGGTGGCGGCGAGCTTGCGGCGCAGGGCGAGGCTGGTGGCGCCGTCGTTCGCGCGCATCTCCTCCAGCACCGGGCCGTAGTCCTCCACATCGACGATGACGGTGACGAAGTCGTGGTTCTTCGACGCCGCGCGGATCATCGCCGGGCCGCCGATATCGATGTTCTCCACGCTCTCGTCGTAGCCTGCCCCGCGGGCGCGGGTCGCCTCGAACGGATAGAGGTTCACCACCAGCAGGTCGATCGGCGCGATGCCGTGCGCATCCATGGCGGCGACATGGTGGTCCAGGTCGCGTCTGGCGAGCAGGCCGCCATGGATCACCGGATGCAGGGTCTTCACCCGGCCGTCCATCACCTCCGGGAAGCCGGTCCGCTCCGCCACCTCGACCACCGGGATGCCGGCCTCGGCGATCGCCTTGGCGGTGCCGCCGGTCGACAGGATCTCCACGCCCATCTGCGACAGAGCGGCGGCGAACTCGATCAGGCCGGTCTTGTCGGAGACGGAGATCAGGGCGCGGGCGACGGGAACCAGATCGGGGGCGGCCATGGGGGGCGACCTCGGCAGTTGTTCAGGGATGCGGGCTTATCCCCATTGAAACCGCTCCGGTCAACCGGACACAGCGTCCCAGCCGGGGCTCGGCCCTCTTTTCCCGCCGGGGTTCAGCCCTCTTTTCCCATCGCCCGGGGCGAGGCGACGGGCGGCACCCGGTCCACCGCGGTCGAGGGCGGTCCGGCCGGCAGCTTGCCCTCCTTCTTAAGCCGCGCCTCGCGGATGCCGATATAGGTGGCGCTGGAGAAGATCATTGCGCCCCCCACCCAGGTCCACACGTCCGGCAGTTCGCCGAAGACCACATAGCCGATGGCCGCGGCCCAGAGCAGCTTGGAGAAATCCACCGGCAGAACGGCGGAGGCGTCGGCTATCTTGAAGGACTGGTTCATCGCCGTCTGGGCGATGGTGCCGACAATGCCGATGGCGATCAGCCAGAGCAGGGATTCCAGCGACGGCCAGGCCCAGAACGGCAGGGCGACGACCAGGCAGACCGGCGACAGGAAGATCGAGGCATAGGCGGTGATGGTGACGCTGGACTCCGTGCGGGTCAGCACCTTGATCACCATCAGCGCCACCGACCAGACCACCGAGGACCCGAGGATCAGCATCGGACCGAGGCCGACCTCGATCACCCCGGGGCGCAGGATGACCATGGCGCCGACGAAGCCGATGACGATGGCCGTCCAGCGGCGCAGGCGTACCACCTCGCCCAGCACCAGCATGGCCAGGACCGTGGCGAAGAGCGGAGCGGTGAAGCCCAGCGCCGCCACGGTGGCCAGCGGCGTGATCGACAGGCCGTAGAAGAACATCAGCATCGCCGCGGCATTCAGCATGCCGCGGATGCCCAGCAGCTTGACCTTGCTGGTGCGCAGCGGCGCCCAGCCCTGGCGCAGGAAGACCGGCGCGAGGGCGAAGAACCCGAAGAAGACCCGGAAGAACGCGATCTCGAACGGATGCAGCTCCAGGCTCACGTGACGGATCGCAGCGTGCATGAAGCTGAAGGCGGCGGCGGCCACCGCCATCATCAGGACGCCGGCGAGCGAGCCGGTGAGCAGCGGGGACAGGGCGGATCTGACTGACACCCAGGCAACCTACCCGCCGGGCCGAGGCCTGCCTAGAGCCCGTTCAGAAACGCCATGATGCTGTCAGCCAACTGATCCGGCTTTTCCATCGGGATGATGTGACCGCAGTTCTCGAAGATTTCCAGGCGCGCGTTCGGGATGCCGGCGGCCAGCGCCTCCAGTTCGGCGAGCGGCCGAAGCAGGTCCTCGCGGGCGGCGACCACCAGCGTGGGCGCGGCGATGCGGGGCAGGTCGCCATGGCCGTCGACCCGTGTGGCCAGGAGCTGGCGCGCCATGACCTCGCCGCCGAGTTCGGCCCCCATCGCCCGCAACCGGGCCACCAGGGCCTCCCGGTCCGGATGATCCGGATGGATGCCGCGGGCCAGGGCCTTGCGCGACATGCCCTTGAAGCCGGTCTCGGCGAGCTGTGAGAGGATCGCCTCCTTGCGGCCATGCTCCGCGTCGGAGGTGGCGCGGGCCGAGGTGCCGATGAGGATCAGCGCGTCGACCCGCTCCGGCGCGCTCAGCGCGATCTCCCGGGCCACGAAGCCGCCCATGGAGAAGCCGAGCAGCGCGAAGCGGTCGGGCGCGTCCCGGAGCACGCGTCGGGCCATGCCGGCGATGGACGTGTCGCTGTACACATCCCCGTGCAGAAGCCGGAGCCGGTCGCCGAGGCTGTCGGCAAGATCGTCGAAAAGACCGGGCCCCAGCATGAAGCCGGGCAGGCAGACTGTATTGCGGATCATTCTCAATTACTTGAAATCATTACGTTTTTTCTTGCCGATTTGAACCGTTCTTGTACTCTGCGCGCAATGATCCGACCGACGGAGGGCGCCATGAAGGGCGACAAGACAGTCATCGAACACCTGAATCGCATCCTCAAGAACGAGTTGACGGCGATCAACCAGTACTTCCTGCACTCCCGAATCCTCGGCGACTGGGGTGTTTCGAAGCTTTCGAAGAAGGCCTATGAGGAATCCATCGAGGAGATGGAGCACGCCGACAAGCTGATTCAGCGCATCCTGTTCCTGGAAGGCCTGCCGAACCTGCAGGAGCTGAACAAGCTGCGCATCGGCGAGAGCGTCAAGGAGATCCTCGAGTGCGACCTGGCGGTCGAGCTCGACGCGGTGCCGGACCTGCGCGAGGCGATCGCCCATGCCGACTCGATCCGGGACTACGTCAGCCGCGATCTCTTCAACGAGATCCTCAACGACGAGGAAGAGCATGTCGACTACCTGGAGACCCAGCTCGACCTGATCGGCCGCATCGGCATCGAGCACTACACCCACCTGCAGAGCGAAGCCAACGCGATGACCGAAGGGTCCTGAGCCCGCCTGCTCTATCTTCAATAGATTGCGAGCCTTTCCCGATCACGGGTGATCTGGAAAGGCTCTAGCGGTGCGTTGGCGCCGCTCGACAACTCTAGCGCCATGAGACGGTCACCCGCCTTGGGGCGGGTGACCGGATTGCGTCTCCGACGTTAGGCTTGCGGCTCCAGGATCCACAAATATCTGGTATCGCGCTGCACCAGATCCTGGGCTTCCAGACTGTCGGTCTGACCTCGGGAATGGGGATCCAGGATCGACCGTCCCGACACGACCGAGGTAATCATGATCGCGTCGGGGTACTCGGCGGACACTTCACATTTCCAGTGCTGATCCGCCGGGCTCTTGAGAACCTCATCGTCCGTTCGATAGCCGCTGACGGCCGGACCGTTGCTGTAGATGACGGTACCGAGCCACGCCAGGCTCATGATCCGGAGATAGTCGCCCTCCTGAAGGAAATACCAGAGCTGGTCGTTACTTATCGCGCCGCCTCCGTAGGCGCAAAGGCCGCCGCTCCTCGGAAACTCCGGTGTTTGAGCGATGACATTGTCGGTCGACATGTTCCTGAGCCTGTACGGCACAGCACTGATTGGCAGCATAACAAGTCCCCCATCTATCGGTTGATTAAGTAGCTGGTGATCGAAGGTATTTTCGACCTGACGAGTCTGCGTCCGCCAAAGGGCAAAGTCCTGAAATTCACTCAACTAAAAGCCGAAATAATAACGAAGTTGCGGGCTCGTATCGGCCGAATCTGATGGCACGCTGGGGGAGCCTGAACAAAGAAAGGGCCGCTTTGCAGCGGCCCTCATGTCCTCACGCCCTACCGGGAGAGATCACACGTCCAGGTTGGCGACCTTGAGCGCGTTGGACTGGATGAACTCGCGGCGCGGTTCGACCACGTCGCCCATCAGGGTGCTGAACACCTCCTGTGCCTCGTCGGCATGGGCGATCTTCACCTGCAGCAGGGTGCGGCGGTCCGGATCCAGGGTGGTCTCCCAGAGCTGGTCCGGGTTCATCTCGCCGAGACCCTTGTAGCGGTTGATCGTCAGGCCCTTGCGTCCGATCTCGAAGATCGCCTCGATCAGCCCGACCGGCCCGTAGACCGTACGCTCGCTGCCGTCCTTCTGCACCAGGGTGGCCGGCTCGGCGAACAGTTCGCTCAGGTCGGCCGCCCGGTCGGCCAGCGCCCGCGCCTCGGCGGTACGCATCAGTACGCCGTCGATGGTGTAGGTCTCGGTCACGCCGCGCAGGGTGCGGGCGACGACGATGGCCGGGCCGGTCTCGGTCTGCTCCTCGTAGGAGGCGAACCAGCCGCGCTCATGCTCCTCCGACAGCACGTCGAGCCGCCGGGCGAAATCGGCGGCCGCGGCGGCCGCTTCCGCCGGCTCCGACAGCAGTCCCGGGCGCAGCAGGCCGGCGACGGCCGCCTGCTCGGTGACGACCGGGCCGCCGAGACGGCGGACCAGCGGCTCCAGAAGCTGGCGGGCCTGGCGGGCCAGCTCACCCTGATGGGCGAGATCGGCCGCCCCGATCTGCGCGCCGGAGGAGGTCCGCAGCACCGCCCCCTTGGTGCCCTCGTCGATCAGGAAGCGCTCGAGCGCCTTGTCGTCCTTCAGGTACGTCTCCTCATTGCCCCGCTTCACCCGGTAGAGCGGCGGCTGGGCGATATAGAGATAGCCGCGCTCCAGCAGCTCCGGCATCTGCCGGAAGAAGAACGTCAGCAGCAGGGTGCGGATGTGCGAGCCGTCCACGTCGGCGTCCGTCATGATGATGATCCGGTGATACCGGGTCTTCTCGATGTTGAACTCCTCCGGCCCGATGCCGGTGCCCAGGGCGGCGATCAGGGTGCCGATCTCGGCGCTCGACAGCATCTTGTCGAAGCGGGCGCGCTCGACGTTCAGGATCTTGCCGCGCAGGGGCAGGATCGCCTGGTTCTTGCGGTCACGGCCCTGCTTGGCCGAGCCGCCGGCGCTGTCGCCCTCGACCAGGAACAGTTCGGCCTTGGAGGGATCGCGCTCCTGGCAGTCGGCGAGCTTGCCGGGCAGGTTGGCGATGTCCAGCGCGCCCTTGCGCCGGGTCAGTTCGCGCGCACGCCGGGCGGCGTCGCGGGCGGCGGCCGCCTCATAGGCCTTGGTGACGATCCGCTTGGCCTCGTTCGGATGCTCGTCGAACCACTGGTCCAGACGCTCGCCGACGATGTTCTCCACCACCGGCTTGACCTCGGAGGAGACCAGCTTGTCCTTGGTCTGGGAGGAGAATTTCGGGTCCGGCACCTTGACCGACAGCACGCAGGTCAGACCCTCGCGGGCGTCGTCGCCGGCCAGCGAGACCTTCTCCTTCTTCGCGATCCCGGTCTGGGCGGCGTAGTTGTTCACCTGACGGGTCAGCGCCGCACGGAAGCCGGCCAGATGGGTGCCGCCGTCGCGCTGCGGGATGTTGTTGGTAAAGCACAGCATCGTCTCGTGATAGGAGTCGGTCCACTCCATCGCGATCTCGACCGTGATGCCGTCCTTCTCGCCGATGGCGGAGATGGTCGGATGCAGCGCCGTGCGCGAGCGGTCCAGATACTCGGCGAAGGCCTTCAGCCCGCCCTCGTAGAACAGGTCGGTGGTCGTCGGGTCGCCGCTGCGCTCGTCGGTCAGCAGGATCCGCACGCCGGAGTTCAGGAAGGCCAGCTCCCGCAGCCGGTGCTCCAGGGTCGGGAAGTCGAACTCGACCATGGTGAAGGTGCCGGTGGACGGCTTGAACGTGACCTCGGTGCCGGTCTTGCCGTTGGACGGCCCGACCTCGACGAGATCCGCCTCGGCGTCGCCGTGACGGAACCGCATGAAGTGTTCCTTGCCCTCGCGCCAGACCTTGAGTTCCAGCCATTCGGACAGGGCGTTCACCACCGAGACGCCGACCCCGTGCAGGCCGCCAGAGACCTTGTAGGAGTTCTGGTCGAACTTACCGCCGGCATGGAGCTGGGTCATGATGACCTGGGCCGCCGACACGCCTTCCTCTGAATGGATCTGCACCGGAATGCCGCGCCCATTGTCGCGCACGGTGACCGAGCCGTCGCCGTTCAGGATGACCTGGACCGCGTCGCAATAGCCGGCCAGCGCCTCGTCGATGGCGTTGTCCACCACCTCGTAGACCATGTGATGCAAGCCGGAGCCGTCATCGGTGTCGCCGATATACATGCCCGGTCGCTTGCGCACCGCATCGAGGCCGCGCAGGACCTTGATGGATTCCGCGCCGTATTCGTTGTCTTGACCGTTTTCGGTGCCGTTGGTGGCGTCGTCAGCCATGGGGGGAGACTCCGGTTAGGACACGACCTCAGCCGGCCGGACCTTGCCGTCGGCGACGTCGAACAAGCGCGCGCGATCGGCGATCGGCGCGAAGGTTGATAGATCGGTTCCGGTCAGCCAGGCCTGCCCACCGAGGTCGAAGACGGCCTCGAACAGGGCGGCGCGGCGCCGGTCGTCGAGATGGGCGGCGACCTCGTCCAGCAGCAGGATCGGCGCCGCATGCTCGTCGATCGCCTGCAGCCGGGCATGGGCGAGCACGATGCCGACCAGCAGCGCCTTCTGCTCGCCGGTGGAGCATTGGGCCGCCGGCATGGCCTTGCCCACATGGGTCACCGCCAGGTCGGAGCGGTGCGGCCCTTCCGCCTCCTGCGGGCCGAAACGGGCGGCCGCCAGGGTGGCGCGCAGCCGGTCCTCGACCTCCAGGGCCGGGGTGCCGACCAGCCAGCGGTCGATCTCGCCGTCCAGCGCCAGCTCGGCGGCCGGGAACGGGTCGCGGGTGGCGGCGCAGATCCGGTTCAGCCGGGCGATCAGCGCGGCCCGGGCGGCGGCGATGGCCACCCCGGTCTCGGCCAGGGTCTCCTCCAGCGCGGCGTACCAGGCGGCCTCGCGCCGGCCGTCCTTGATCAGCCGGTTGCGCTCGCGCCAGGCATGTTCATAGCCGTTCACCCGCCCCGCATGCTCGCCGTCGAAGGCATAGACCAGGCGGTCCAGGAACCGGCGGCGGCCCGACGCCCCTTCGGTGAACAGCCGGTCCATCGCCGGGGTCAGCCAGGACACGGTCAGGTGGTCGCCCAGCGCCGACTGGCTGCGCGCCGGGGCGCCGTCGACGCGGACGATCCGCCGCTCGCCCTCGGCCGCCGCATCGCGGCCGGTGCCGACCCGCGC
Source organism: Thalassobaculum litoreum DSM 18839 (assembly GCF_900102465.1). Classification (GTDB taxonomy): domain Bacteria; phylum Pseudomonadota; class Alphaproteobacteria; order Thalassobaculales; family Thalassobaculaceae; genus Thalassobaculum; species Thalassobaculum litoreum. The sequence goes on from NZ_FNBW01000010.1 coordinate 102,618, forward strand.
GTCGCCGAGCTTGCCGGTGATGGACGCCGAGACCGCCCAGGGCCCGGAATCGCCCACCCGATCGATCTCCGACAGCCTGGCCCGGCGCATGCCGCGGCCGGGGCTGAGAAAGGAGAGCGCTTCCAGCAGGTTGGTCTTGCCCGAGCCGTTGGCGCCGGTCAGCACCGCCACCGGCCGGTCGATCTCCAGGGAGGTCGCCGCGTGGTTGCGGAACCGGGTGAGGCTGATCGAATTCACCGCCAGCCGCAGCGGTGCCCCGGCGGCGGAGGCGGCACCGCTATGTTCGCTGAGAATGGGACCCTCGACCGACACGCGCGCCGTCACACCCTCATCGGCATCAGGACGTAGAGCGCGCCGTCATCGGCCTCGTCCGTGACGATGGTCGGCGAGGCCGCGTCGGCCATCTGGAAGACGGCCTTGCCGCCGTCGTCGACCTGGTCGGCGATGTCCAGCAGATAGCGGGAATTGAAGCCGATCTCCATGGCGGCGGCGCCGTATTCCACGTCCATCTCTTCCGTCGCCTGAGCATTGTCCGGGCTGTTGGCCGACAGGGTCAGGGTGCCGTTGTTCACGGCCAGCTTGACCGAGCGCGACTTCTCCGTGGAGATCGTCGCAACGCGGTCGACCGCCTTCTTGAAGGAGCGGCAATCGACCCGCATGATCTTGTCGTTGCCGGCCGGGATCACCCGCTCGTAATCCGGGAAGGTGCCGTCGATCAGCTTGGTGGTCATCACGGTGTCGGCGAAGGCGAAACGCAGCTTGTTCTCGCTCAGGCCGATCTGCACGTCGCCGTCGGTCTCGTCGATCAGCTTGCGGATCTCGGTCACCGCCTTGCGCGGCACGATCACCGACGGCATGCCCGACGCCCCTTCCGGCAGCGGCATCTGCACCCGCGCCAGCCGGTGACCGTCGGTGGCCACCGCCCGCAGCACGGCCATGCCGTTGGCCTGGGTCTCGTGCAGGTAGATGCCGTTGAGGTAGTAGCGCGTCTCCTCGGTGGAGATCGCGAAGCGGGTGCGGTCGATCAGCGTCTTCGCATCGGCCGCCGACAGCACGAAGTTGGTCGTCAGCTCGTCGCCGGACAGGGCCGGGAATTCCTCCACCGGCAGGGTCGGCAGCGAGAAGTTCGAGCGCCCGGCGCGGATCGCCATGCGGCCGCTGTCGCCGGCGACGGTCAGCTCGACCTCCGAGCCGTCCTGCAGCTTGCGGGCGATCTCGTAGAGGGTCAGGGCCGGCACCGTGGCCGAGCCCGGCTGGTCGACGGAACAGGCGACGCTCTCGACCACGTCCATGTCCATGTCGGTCGCCGTCAGGGACACCCGCCCTTCCTTCGCCTGCAACAGGACATTGGCCAGGATGGGAATGGTATTCCGGCGCTCGACGACGCTCTGAACATGGGCCAGCGGCTTCAGGAGGGCCGCCCGGTCAATGGTGATCTTCATGTGCTCGCTCGAACTGGATTGACGCCTGACGGACCGGCGTATCGCGAGTTTCGGCGCCACCCGATCCGGTGGAATCCGACCGCCCGCGACCCGGCGAATCGAAAGTCAGACTTTATAGCACGAAACGCTTGTGCACAGGGAGTTTTTCACCGTCCGGCGAGGCGGTTTCCGCCACCGCCGGACGGCAAGGGACTCACCCCTCCAGCATGCGCCGGAGCAGGTCCACATCGGCGTCGAAATGCCGGTCCGTGGACCGCAACTCGTCGACCTTCTTGACGGCGTGCATGACCGTCGTGTGGTCGCGGCCGCCGAACTTGCGGCCGATCTCCGGCAGGGAGCGCTGGGTGAGGTGCTTCGACAGGTACATGGCGATCTGCCGCGGTCGGGCGATCGCCCGGGCCCGGCGGGCCGAGTACATGTCGGAGATCCGCATGTTGTAGTGCGAGGCCACCTGACGCTGGATCTCCTCGATCGTCACCCGGCGGTCGTTCGCCTTCAGCAGGTCGGACAGGACCTCCTGCACCATCTCCAGGGTGATCGCCCGACCGACCAGGGTCGAATGGGCCACCACCCGGTTCAGCGCCCCTTCCAGCTCGCGCACGTTGGAGCTGATCTTGTGCGACAGGAACTCCATGACCTTCGGCGGAATGTCCACGTCCACCCGCTCGACCTTGGACTGCAGGATGCCCAGCCGCAGCTCGTAGTCGGTCGGATGGATGTCGGCCACCAGGCCCCAGCCCAGGCGCGAGCGCAGCCGCTCCTCCAGCCCGTCCAGATTGGTCGGGCTCTTATCGGCGGAGATCACCACCTGGCGGTTGTTGTCCACCAGGGCGTTGAAGGTGTGGAAGAACTCCTCCTGGGTGCTGTCCTTGCCGCTAATGAACTGCACGTCGTCTATCATCAGCACGTCGACGGAGCGGAACAGGTCCTTGAAGGCGACCGTGTCCCGGTACCGCAGGGCGCGGATGAACTGGTACATGAACTTCTCGGCCGAGAGGTACAGGACCCGCCGTTGAGGGTGGTTCCGGCGGATCTCCCAGGCGATGGCATGCATCAGGTGGGTCTTGCCGAGCCCGACCCCGCCATACAGGAACAGCGGGTTGAACGGCACGGTCTCGCTCTCCGCCACCCGGCGGGCGGCGGCGAAGGCCAGCTCGTTCGGCTTGCCGACGACGAAATTCTCGAAGGTGAACCGGGCGTCAAGAGACGCCGAGATGGCGTTCAGGTCGCTCGGCGGTTCCGCCGACACCAGCTCCGGCGTCGACAGCGGCTCGGCGACCGGCTCGTCGTCCTCGAACACGTCGGGGACGGCACGGGCGACCGCCTCCTGACGCGCTGCGGCGACCACCTCGACGGCGGCGATGGCCGGATCCTCGCCCTGCCACAGTCCCCGCAGGCGATCCCCGTACTGGGTGACCACCCGGTCCCGCTCGAACTTCGACGGGATGGCCAGATAGACCACCTGACCGTCGCGGCGCGCCAGCGTCAGCGACTTCAGCCAGCCGCGATACGCCGTCTCCCCGCATTCCGAACGCAGACGTGTTTTAACCCGCGCCCATTGGGCGGCTAGGCCGTCCCGATCCGCCAGTTCAGCCATGACGACCCTCCCTCGAAAGATCGCCCGCCGGCCGGTCGACGTTGGTCAGCGCGATGCTCCAATAGTTCCACTTTGACGATACATCCCCCGATTGGCTCCCCCAGCCGATCCGTGTCACCGTCCTTCCCTCGCATTCCTCTGAACCCCGACATGCGGCAGTTCAATTTGCCCAACCACTTGCGGAGGCATCCCTGTGACCTCCACACCGACATCATTCGATCGTCTACACACACTCGTTCCGCCGCGGCCGACGCCGCTTCGTTTAGCATTTAGCCAGTATTCGGAAAATCACCCCGAGAACTTGATCCGGGAAAATCCATTCGACCGAATGAAACCGCTCAGAGTAGTAGACGAATTACTCGACATGTTTATTCCCTATGCTTCGCAACTCGTCATCTGCGGTAAGATCGCTAAGGTACTAGGCAGACCATCGGCGCGCAACCGAGTCGAACACTCTATGACGATTTTTTTTCGAACCCTTGTGCAAGGTCAACACGATCACTTCAAAGAGTCATTGTGATTCAGCGGATTGAGGCGGTTTCCTCACCCCGGACTCAACGAATCGGGCCAACTACTTCACCGGTCAGAATCGTGTTGGGGATTCAGATTGCTAAGCATGGACTCCCAATTGTCACACAGAAAGAAGGTGCATACGATCGCGAACCAAAACAATCATGAGGCGCGGCCCAAAAAACCCTTCCGTGACCAAATGCGACGGCACCCGCATGACCGTCGCCGCGGTGAACAAGGACAATGTGATCCTGGGTGACGGGGACCAGGGCCTGGATGACGGGCCTGGCTGACCGGGGCGGCGACGACCTTGCCGCACGGGGTGCCCGCACGCGACCGGCGGCAGAGCTGCTCCTGATCCCGCCGACAGTCAGCGCCCCCTCGACTTCAGCAGGGTCCGCAGGATCCTCCGGACCCGATCAGACGGGCCGGGACGCGGGCGCAGGGTCGGTGCCGATACACAGCGGTGCCGGCACAAAAAAGCCGCCGATCCCGGCGGCTTCCTCGTCGTCGTCTCGGCACGGGCCTGAGATCAGGCGCCCAGCGCCTTGATGCGGGTGTTCAGACGGGACAGCTTGCGCGCCACCGTGTTGCGGTGCAGGACGCCCTTGAGGACGCCGCGGTGCATCTCCGGCTGGGCGGCCTTGAAGGCCTCCATGGCAGCGGTCTGGTCGCCGGAGGCGATCGCCTTCTCGACGCGCTTGACGTGCGTACGGATGCGCGAGATGCGCGCGTGGTTGATTTCGTACCGCCGTGCGTTGCGCCGGATGCGCTTTTCAGCTGAAGCGTGATTGGCCATGTTCGTCTCTCAAAGTACGGCAGATCCGTGGAAGGCGCGCTTATAGCTGTCACCCCGGACGCCGTCAACAACGAGTCGCGTCGACCGGGGTGATTCTTTGGCGGAGAAGAGTCCCGCCGGAGTCCTGCGGTCAGCGATTCTTGAAGACCGGCTGGCGCTTCTCGACGAAGGCGGCCATGCCCTCCTTCTGGTCTTCGGTGGCGAACAGGGAGTGGAACAGCCGGCGCTCGAACCGCACGCCCTCGCTGAGCGTGGTCTCGTAGCTGCGGTTGACCGCCTCCTTGGCCATCATCACCGACGGCAGCGACAGATCGGCGATACGGCCGGCGACCTTCATCGCCTCGTCCAGCAGGTCGGCCGCCGGCACGATGCGGCTGACCAGGCCCGAACGCTCGGCCTCCTGGGCATCCATGTTGCGGCCGGTCAGCACCATGTCCATCGCCTTCGACTTGCCGACGAAGCGGGTCAGGCGCTGGGAGCCGCCGGCGCCTGGAATGACGCCGAGATTGATCTCCGGCTGGCCGAACTTGGCGCTGTCGGCGGCGATGATGAAGTCGCACATCATCGCCAGCTCGCAGCCGCCGCCGAGCGCGTAGCCGGCGACCGCCGCGATCACCGGCTTGCGCACCCGCAGGATCGTCTCCCAGCCGGAGGTGATGAAGTCCTCGACATACGCGTCGGCGAAGCCCTTGGACTGCATCTCCTTGATGTCCGCGCCGGCGGCGAAGGCCTTCTCGCTGCCGGTGACGACGATGCAGCCGATCTCGGCATTGGCATCGGCCGCCAGCAGCGCATCGCCCAGCTCCGCCATCAGCGGCGAGGACAGGGCGTTCAGCGCCTTCGGGCGGTTCAGGGTGATCAGCGCGACACTGCCGCGCGTCTCGGTCAGAATGTTCTCATAAGCCATAGCGGCCACTCCCGGGTCGCGCCGACCGCCCGAGCAGGGGCGGCGGCGGTTGTGATCATCGCGGCACGAGCTCGAAGCGGACCACCAGTCCGCCCCGCTCGGCCACCGCGTCGAAACTCAACTCCTCGCCCGCGCGCACCCAGCGATCGCCCTCCAGCCTGTCCCAGCCAAGCTGGGGCAGTGTGGCGTCGTAGAAGGCGCGGACATCCTCCATGGCAACCGTGCCTTCAGCGAAGGCGACGACGATGCGGCCGGCGAGCCCGTCGAACGCGACGCTCGCGGCCGGCACGCTCTGCAGTTCCGGCATCAGGGGCAGATCCTCGATGCCGTCCACGAACCGCCCGTCGGCCGATGCCGGCATACGGACAAGCAGCAGCACCGCGATCGCCAGGGCGGCGAGAGCGGTCGGTTTGACGCATCGGAACGGCAGGCTCATGGCGCCGGCTTCTACCTCAGCGTTGACAGCGGGGACAATAGAAAGTGGACCTCCCGGACTGCACCAGACGTTTCACCGTGCCGCCGCATTCCGGGGTCGGACATCCCTCCCCCTCGCGATCGTACACCCGAAAGGTGTGCTGGAAATACCCGAGTTCGCCCGACACCTGACGGTGATCGCGCAGGCTCGAGCCGCCGGCGGCGATCGCCTCGGTGAGCACGGTTTTGACCGCGTCGGCCAACCGCTCCGCTCGACCACCCCAGACGTTCAGGGCCAGCCGCCGCGGCGCGATCCCGGCGCGATGCAGCGCCTCGCAGGCGTAGATGTTGCCGACCCCGGCCACCACCTTCTGGTCCAGCAGAGCGGCCTTTATCGGGGTGTATTTGCCGGCCAGCGCGGATTCCAGCGCCGGACCGTTGAAGGCATTGCCCAGCGGCTCCGGCCCGATGCCCTTGAGCAGCTTGTGCCGCTCAACCTCCTGGGTCGGCCAAAGGTCCATCATGCCGAAGCGGCGCGCGTCGTTGAACTTCACCCAGGTGCCGTCATCGGTGCGGAAGACCACGTGGTCATGGGTCTCCAGCGGCGATTTCGGGCCGTCGGAGATCAGCATCCGGCCGGACATGCCGAGATGGATCATCCAGCTCGTCCCGTCGTCGAGATCGACCAGGATGTATTTCGCCCGGCGGCGCAGTCCGAGGATCCGGCGCCCGGTCAGACGCTCGGCCATGCGGTCGGGCAGAGGCCAGCGCAGGTCCGGCCGGCGCACCTCGACCTCGGCCAGCACGCGCCCGTCCATGCGGCTGGACAGCCCGCGCATCACGGTTTCGACTTCAGGCAGTTCAGGCATGATGGCGGACGGTATCCCGACGGCCGAGCCGCGCCAAGCGGCAGATTGGCCGGCACGGCAGACCGGTGCCCGGCCTTGATTCCGGGCGCGTAGAGGCCTAATCCACGTCAGACCGAAACCGGTGGGCGGGTGCAGACGCGATGGCTGCCGAGGGCAAGAACGCGAATTCAGCGCAGGCGACGGCGGCGGCGACGGCCGGCGACCCCTCCGCCACCGATCCGAAGATCCGCGACGGGGTGACCGATTTCGGCTTCACCTCGGTGTCCGTGGAGGAGAAGAGCACCCGGGTCCGCGAGGTGTTCGACAGCGTCGCCTCCTCCTACGACCTGATGAACGATCTGATGAGCCTGGGCATCCACCGGGTGTGGAAACAGGCCTTCGCCGACTGGCTGGCGCCGCGCCCGGGACACCGGCTGCTCGACGTGGCCGGCGGCACCGGCGACATCGCCGCCCTGTGGCGTAAGCGCGGCGGCGGCCCGGTCACGGTCTGCGACATCAATGCCGAGATGATCGCCGTCGGCCGCGACCGCCTGGAGAAGGCCGGCGGTGACGACGCGGTGGACTGGGTGGTCGGCAATGCCGAGGATCTGCCGCTCGCCGATGCCTCGGTCGACCGCGTGACCATCGCCTTCGGCCTGCGCAACGTGACCCGCATCGATCGGGCGCTGGGGGAGATGACCCGGGTGCTGCGGCCCGGCGGCCGGTTCATGTGCCTGGAGTTCTCGCGTCCCACCCAGGCCTGGCTCGACCCGATCTACGACACCTATTCCTTCAAGGTGCTGCCCTGGCTCGGCGACAAGGTCGCCCAGGACCGGCCGGCCTACCAGTATCTGGCCGAGAGCATCCGCCGCTTCCCCGACCAGCAGGACCTGGCCGAGCGCATGCGCCGGGTCGGGCTGGAGCAGGTGAAGTGGCGCAACCTGTCGGCCGGGATCGCGGCGATCCATTCGGGCTGGCGCCTGTAGGCGATGATCCGGTCCCCATGATCCGTTCCCTGCGCAACCTGATCCGCCTGCTGCGGATCGCCTGGGTCCTGGCCCGGCACGGCGTGTTCGAGCCGCTGGAGACCGTGGCGGAGGCGCCGACCGTCTCGGGCCTCGCCCGTCTGGCCCGGCACCTGCGCAGCCCATCGGTCACCGGCCGCTGGGGCCAGCGGCTGGCCTCCGCGCTCACCCAGCTCGGGCCCACCTTCATTAAGCTCGGCCAGTCCATGGCCACCCGCGCCGATCTCATCGGCGAGCAGGCGTCGGAGGATCTGACCCAGCTCCAGGACCGCCTGCCGCCCTTCGACGAGACCGTCGCGCGCCAGACCCTGGAATACGAACTCGAGGCGCCGGTGGCGGCGCTGTTCGCGGAGTTCGAGACCAGCCCGATCGCCGCCGCCTCCATCGCCCAGGTGCACCGCGCCGTCACCACCGACGGCCGCCGGGTCGCGGTGAAGATCCTGCGCCCGGGCATCGAGGTGGCGGTCGCCCGCGACCTGGACCTGTTCTCCTGGATCGCCGAGACCCTGCAGCGCCACCTGCCCTGGTCCCACCGCTTCAAGCCGGTCGACACCGTCGAAGTGTTCCGCGAGACGGTCGAGATCGAGATGGACCTGCGCCTGGAGGCCGCCGCGGCGGTGGAACTGGCGGAGAACTTCATCGGCGACGACAGCTTCGCCGTGGCCGAGGTGGATTGGGACCGCACCACCCGCCGGGTCTTCACCAATGCCTGGATCGACGGCTTCCGCATCGACGACACCGAGGCGCTGGCCAAGGCCGGCCTCGACCCGACGGTGCTTCTGGCCCGCTCGGCGGCGGTGTTCTTCAACCAGGTGTTCCGCGACGGCTTCTTCCACGCCGACATGCATCCCGGCAACATGCTGGTGACCCCGGACGGCGTGCTGATGCCGGTGGATTTCGGCATCATGGGCCGACTCGACCTGGAGACCCGCTACTACCTCGCCGACACCCTGACCGGCTTCCTGCTCGGCAACTGGCGCTCTGTCGCCGAGGTGCATTTCCGCATGGGCATGGTGCCGGCCAACAAGTCGATCGACCTGTTCACCCAGGCGGTGCGCTCGATCGGCGAGCCGCTGATGGACAAGCCGCTGAACGAGGTCTCCGTCGCCAAGCTGCTGGGTCAGGTGCTGCGCATCGCCGAGACCTTCGCCATGGAGGCGCAGCCCCAGCTGCTGCTGCTGCACAAGACCATGGTGGTGTCCGAGGGCGTGGGTCGGCGGCTGAACCCGAACGTCAACATGTGGGAGATGGCGCGGCCGCTGATCGAGGACTGGATGCGCGAGAACCGCGGGCCGGAGGCGCGCCTCGCCCGGGCCGGTGCGGATATCCTGCGCGGCGTCGAGCGCCTGCCCTCGCTGATCCGCCACGCCGACATGGCGTTGAGCCATGTGGAGAAGGGCGGTCTGCGGCTGCATCCGGACACGGTGCGGCTCATGGCGCGGGAGCGGGCGCGGCGGGCTTATTGGCCGGTCGGCGTCGCCCTGGCGCTCGGCCTGCTCTTCGGCATGATGCTGTCCTGAACCCCGGCGTCCGAGTTCCATGGCCTTCCTCGACCATATCCGCTTCTGCAACGCCTACGACCTGAAGGATTTCGTGCCGTTCCGCGTGGGCCAGGCCCGGGTCGGCCTGATGCGCCGGGGCCTGTCGCTGGAGCTGCGCCGGTTCGGCGGCCTGTTCCACGTGTTCGAGGACCTGGTCCATCTCGACCCGCGCCTGACCACCTACGCAGACCGTACCAAGGCAGTGGACGAGGCCCTGTCGGCCCTGTCCGAGGACGGGCTGCTGCCCCGGCTGCGCGGCGAGAAATATCCGGTGATGGAGCGGCTCTCGGACGATCCGGTGTTCGAGATCGACCGGGCGGCGGCGACCGCCTTCGGCATCATCAACCGCGGCTTCCATCTGAACGGCGTGGTCGGCGAGGGCGACGCGGCGCGCATGTGGGTGGCGCGCCGGGCCTGGGACAAGAGCACCTATCCGGGCAGCCTCGACAACATCGTCGCCGGCGGCCATCCGGTCGGTTACGGCCCGCAGGAGAACCTGATCAAGGAATGCGCCGAGGAGGCCGGCATCGCCGAGCCTCTCGCCCGCCAGGCGGTGGCGACGGGAATGGTCTCCTACACCATGGAGGTGGACGACGGCGGCCCGTCCAGCACCGGCGGCGAGATGGGCGGCGGCCTGCGGCGTCACGCCTTCTGGGTCTACGACCTGGTCCTGCCGGAGGACTTCACCCCGCGGCCGGTGGATGGCGAGGTCGCCGAATTCATGCTGATGCCCTGGCGGGAGGTGGCCTCGATCGTCGAGCGCGGCGTGGTCCAGGGGCCGGCGGGGTTCAAGTACAATTGCAACCTGGTGGTGATCGACTGGCTGCTCCGCACGGGCCGCATCGATCCGGACCACCCGGACTACCTGGAGCTCTGCACCGGCCTGCACGCGGTGTTTCCGTAGGGGACCGGGGGCCCGCTCCGCCTTATCCCCCCCTTCCTCACTCCCCGGACCTCTTCCGGGGCGATCCGGAGAGCAGGCGTGGAGGTTCATTCCAAATTACCCGGCGCCCGTCCAAGCTGATCGGACTACCCCGGAATACATCCCGGGAGTGCGTGAGGGTGCGGGGCCTTAAAAGCCCATCCGCTTGCGCACCTCCGCCGGACTCACCCCGCTCTCCCGCAGTGCCTTCAAGGTCAGCGACCGGTCGCGTTTGGCGAAGCGACGGCCGGTTGCCGGGTCCACCAGCAGCGGATGATGCGCATACTCCGGCACCGGCAGGTCCAGCAGCGCCTGGAGCAGGCGGTGGACATGGCTCGCCTGGAACAGGTCCTCGCCCCGTGTCACCAGCGTCACGCCCTGCAGCGCATCGTCCACCGTCACCGCCAGATGGTAGGACGTCGCCGCGTCCTTGCGGGCCAGCACCACGTCGCCGAACACCTCCGGCCGGGCCGGCTGCTCGCCATGGGTCCGGTCACGCCAGCTCAGCGGCCCCGCCCGGCGAACCGCCTCGGCCATGCGCAGGCGCAGGGCATAGGGCTCGCCGGCCGCCTCGCGCCGGGCGCGTTCGTCTTCCGGCATCAGCGCGTCCGTGTCGGTCACCGCCGGACCGTCCGGCCCCATCATCGGCCGGTTGTGCGGCGCCGACAGGGCGTCGTCCAACTCCTTGCGGGAGTGGAAGCACTTGTAGAGCAGCCCCATCGCCTCCAGCCGGTCCAGGGCGGCGCGGTAGTCGTCCATATGGTCCGACTGGCGGCGCACCGGCCGCTCCCAATCCAGCCCCAGCCAGGACAGATCCTCCAGGATGGCCGCCTCGAACTCCGGCCGGCAGCGGGTGACGTCGATATCCTCGATGCGGACCAGGAACCGGCCCCCGGCCGTCCGGTCTGTGAACTGACCGGCGAAGGACGCCGCCTGCAGCGCCGAATAGGCGTGGCCCAGATGCAGCAGGCCGGTCGGGCTCGGGGCAAAGCGGGTGGTGGTCATGACGGCTCGGTACCGCTAGGGTCTCGCCCGGTCAACTGAAGGAAAGACGGCCATGGCGGAGACTCAGGCAACAGAGCTGGACGGCCCCCGGTTCGGACCGGCGACCGGCGGCGAGGCGGACGCCCTTGTGGTGATGCTGCACGGCCTGGGAGCGGACGGGAACGACCTGATCGGCATCGCCCCGGTCTGGGCGCGCGAGATGGGCTCGGTCGCCTTCGCCTCGCCCAACGCGCCCTATCCCTGCGACATGGCCCCGTTCGGCCGCCAGTGGTTCAGCCTGCAGAGCCGCGATCCGGCCGACATGCTGGCCGGCATCCGCGGCGCCGCGCCGATGCTCAACGCCTTTCTCGACGCCGAGCTGGCGCGTCTCGGCCTCGGCGCCGACAAGCTGGCGCTGGTCGGGTTCAGCCAGGGTACCATGATGTCGCTCTATACCGCCCTGCGCCGGCCGGCGCCGGTCGCCGGAATCGTCGGCTATTCCGGCGCGCTGATCGCCGGCGATCTGCCGGACGATCCGGTCACCGCCAAACCGCCGGTCCTGCTGGTCCACGGCACGGCGGACGAGGTCGTGCCCTTCGGCGCGATGGAGGCGGCCCAGACCGGGCTCACAGCCGCCGGAGTGGCCGTCGAATCGATCGCGCGGCCGGGTCTCGGCCATGGAATCGACGAGGTCGGGCTCGGGGCCGGGGCGGCGTTTCTGCGGAGAGTTCTTGGGGTTTGACCGACCCCCGCGATGGGCCTTGCGGGGACCATAAAACTGTAACAACATATAGATATATAACGCCTCGAAGCCTGGCACGAACTCCCCACTAAATGGGCGGTCACTGCGATGCGAAGCGACTGGGACGACAAGATGTTGTGGCAAAACATGCAGCAAAGCGCTGCGTGGCATGCCGCTGCTCTCCCTAGTCGCGCGCCGCGTGCCCTGCCGAGAAATCGGAGGAGCACGCGGTGACGGGGCCGGACGCAGCACCCGCGCTCGTCCTCAATGCCGATTTCCGGCCGCTCTCCTATTTTCCGTTGTCGCTCTGGTGCTGGCAGGATGCCGTCAAGGCGGTGTTCCTCGACCGGGTGAACATCGTCTCCGAGTACGACACGACCGTGCGCAGCCCGAGCTTCGAGATGCGGCTGCCCAGCGTGATCGCGCTGAAGGAATACGTGCACCAGTCGCGCCGTCCGGCCTTCACCCGGTTCAACGTGTTCCTGCGTGACCGTTTCTCCTGCCAGTACTGCGCCGACCGCTTCCCGACCCAGGAGCTGACCTTCGATCACGTCATCCCGCGCTCGCGCGGGGGGCGGACGAGCTGGGAGAACGTGGTCACCGCCTGCGGCGCCTGCAATCTGGTGAAGGGCAACCACATGCCGCGCGATATCGGCATGATCCCGATCACCGCGCCGAAACAGCCCACCGCCTACGAGCTGCAGCAGAGCGGCCGCGGCTTCCCGCCGAACTACCTGCATGAGAGCTGGCGGGACTACCTGTACTGGGACATCGAGCTCGACCACGACGACGCGCCCGAGGGCCTCACCCGGATCACGGCGACCTCGCCGGCGTTCTGAGAGCCTCTCTTCCTCCCACCCTTCTCACACTCCCCTCACACACTCCCCGGACTTGTTCCGGGGCGAGCCCAAGTGGAATGCGGCGCGTTTCACGCCGATTCCCGAGCTCCCGCCCAAGCGTCGCCGCTTACCCCGGAATGAATCCGGGGAGTGTATTTGGTGGAGAGGAAAGCCCCCTACCGCTCCTCGCGCACCGTGGTGAGCAGCGCGAGGCCGGCCACCAGGAACAGCACGATCGTCGCCATCCCCGCCCGCTGGCTGTCGAAGGCCAGCGTCGCCCAGCCCAGCAGCAGCGGGCCGGCGAAGTTCGTCGCCTTACCGGAAAGAGCGAACAGACCGAACATCTCGGCGCGCTGATCCGGCGGGGCGAGCTTGGCCATGTAGGTGCGCGAGGCCGCCTGGGCCGGGCCCATGAAGGTCCCCAGCGCCATGCCGATCCCCCAGAACCAGGTCTTGTCCGGCGCCAGCAGGGCCGCCACTCCGAACAGCACCAGCCCGATCAGCGCCAGGAAGATCGTGCGCTTCGGCCCGATCCGGTCGTCGAGCCAGCCGAAGGCGGCCGCCCCGATGCCGGCGGTCACGTTCAGCGAGATGCCGAAAATGATGATCTCGTCGAACGCCATGCCGAAGGTGCCGGCGGCGTAGATCCCGCCGAAGGTGAACAGGGTGGTCAGCCCGTCGGCATACAGCATCCGCGCCACCAGGAACCGGGTCACCGGCTGGGACCAGCGCAGGCGGCGCAGGGTGGTCCAGATCCGCTTCAGCCCGTCGCCCACCGCCTCGTCCAGCGCCTCGTTCTCCCGCAGCCGGGATTCCGGCACGAACAGAAGCAACGGCAGGGAGAAGACCGCGAACCAGACCGCCACCAGGATGAAGGTCGCGCGCACCGGCTCCTCGGCCTCGGTGCCCATGCCGAAGGGTGGCGGATCGGCCTGGATGAAGCCGAACAGCGCCACCACCAGGCAGGCGAGCCCGCCGAAATAGCCGAGCCCCCAGCCCAGCCCGCTGACCCGGCCGATCTTGTCGGGCGGCGCCACCTCCGCCAGCATCGCGTTGTAGAAGATCGTTGCGAATTCGAAACCGAGCGTGGCGACGATCACCAGCGCCAGGGCCCGGGTGATGAAGGACGGATCGGGCTCCACGGTCCACAGCGCCGCCGACGCCACGATGCAGACCAGGGAGAACACCGCGAGCCAGGGCTTGCGCTTGCCGGTGCGGTCGGCGATCGCCCCCAGCACGGGGCTCAGCAGGGCGATGCAGACGGCGGCGATGGCCGTCGCGTTGCCCCACAGGAAGGTGCCCGTGGTTTCGTCCGGCGCCACCGCCTTGGTGAAATAGGCGGCGAAGACGAAGGTGGAGATCACCGTCGGAAACGCCGAATTCGCCCAGTCGTACAGGCACCAGCCGATGACCGGCGCACGCGGGAGGCGGCTCATCTCATTCCCAGCCAATCCTCGGCGTCCTCGACGGAGAAAAAGATTCGGAACACGGACCCCGGATAGTCGAAGCTGACCGCCCGGGCGAGCTTGGTCAATAGGGTGTCGCGCAGCACGATCGCCACCCGGGTGCCGGCGTCGCGCCCCATGGCGAAGCGCTTCCAGGCGCTCGACACGTCGCGCAGGCCGCGCCAGCCGTATTTCCCCTCGCCGGTCAGCTCGCGGGCGTCCACCAGGGTGGCGCAGTCGAGCACCTCGGGGTGGCGGTGCCAGATCTCCGGGACGCCGTTGGACAGATCGTCATCGGTCACCCCACCGCACAGACGGATGATCAGGACCAGCCGGCGATAGTCGACCTCCCACGAGATCCGGCCGCCGGGAACCTCGCCCGTGGCCACGCTCGCCGGATGCGCCGTACCCTCCGGGCTCATCGCGACAGCAGCGCCCGCATCTGGCCGTTGGCCACGGCAAGCATGGCCAGATCGACATGGTCGGCGGAGCGGATGTCGTCGAGCAGCCGGTCCGCCCGATCCACATCGTCCACGCGGTCGGCGCTCCAGGCGGTGATGGCGGCATCGGTGGCGGCGACGTCGCCGTTGCCGACGGCCGCAGTGTCGGCAGCCGCAGTGTCGGCCACCGCAGTGTCGGGGGCCTTCTTGCCCGTCGCCTTCTTGGGTTTCGTACCCGATCCGCCGCCGCCCGCATCCACATGGCCGAGCACGTGCTGCGCCAGCTGGCTCTGGTGCTGGTAGAAATCGTCCACCAGGGCGTTGACCGCCAGCTTCTGCCAATAGGTATCGGCCGCCAGTTCCGAGGCCCGGTCACGCAGCCAGTCGAGCGAGAAGCGCGCACCGACCTTGAAGTAGACGATGGCGACCGTCCGCACCTCGGATTTCGAGGCGAGGGCGAGCCGGACCACGTCGCAGGCCGAGGACAGGGCCTCCAGGGACGCAATCTCGTGGGCGAGGTCCTTTGGCACGCCCTTCTCCTCTAGCTCGGAACAGACCAGCCTCAGGTCGTCGCGCTCAACATCGCCAATGACCTCGACGAGGCAGCCCTTCAGGGCGCTGACGCCGGGCTCGAACTCGTTGACGTGGCTGGCGATGTCGAGCGGACGGCGGCCGTTGCGCAGGAACCACAGGGTCTCGCGCTCGACCAGCCGCTGGATGTCCAGCAGCATCCGGGTCTGCAGGGCGGCCGGCACCTTGTTGTCCAGGGCCTCGATGGCGTCCCAAAGCCCGCGCAGTCCGAACACGTCGCGCACGACGGTATAGGCGCGGGCGATCTCCGCCGGCTTCGCGCCGGTCTGCTCGTGCAGGGTGTTGAGGAAGGTCGCCCCGACCCGGTTGATCATCGAGTTGGTGACCGTGGTGGCGATGATCTCCCGACGCAGGCGATGCTCCGTGATCGCCTTGCCGTGCTTGGCGCGCAGCCGCTCCGGGAAGTACAGCGCCAGATCCTCGGCCAGGGCCGGGTCGTCCGGCAGGTCGCTGTCCAGCAGGTCGTCGTACAGCTCCATCTTGGCATAGGCCAGCAGGACGGCCAGTTCCGGACGGGTCAGTCCCTTGCCGGCGGTCACCCGGTCGGCGATGGCCTCGTCGTCCGGCAGGAACTCGATGCGCCGGTTCAGCTTCAGATGGCCGCGCTCCAGTTCCCGCATCAGCCGGCTCTGGGCATCGATCAGCGACAGCCCCTTGTGGGAGGCGATGGAGAGCGCCTGGGTCTGGTCGTAATTGTCCGCCAGCACCAGCTCGGCCACGTCGTCGGTCATCGCCTCCAGCAGCTTGTCGCGCTGCTTCAGGGTCATGTCGCCGTCGGACACGATCGCGCCGAGCAGGACCTTGATGTTGACCTCGTGGTCGGAGCAGTCGACGCCGGCGGAGTTGTCGATGGCGTCGGTGTTCAGCTTCACGCCCCGCAGCGCCGCCTCGATCCGGCCGCGCTGGGTGACGCCGAGATTGGCGCCCTCGCCCAGCACCTTGGCGCCGATCTCCTTGGCGTCGATCCGCACCGGGTCGTTCGCCCGGTCGCCGACATCGGCGTTGCTCTCGCGCTCGGACTTGATGTAGGTGCCGATCCCGCCGAACCAGAGCAGATCCACATCGGCCTTCAGCATGGCGCGGATCAGCTCGCTCGGCGGTACCGAATCCTCGGTCATGCCGAACGCCTTCTTGATCTCCGGGCTCAGCTTGATCGACTTGGCCGAGCGGTCGAACACGCCGCCGCCCTTGGAGATCAGCTTGGCGTTGTAGTCGGACCAGCTCGAGCGCGGCAGCTCGAACAGCCGCTGGCGCTCCTTGAAGCTCCTGGCCGTATCCGGGTCCGGATCGACGAAGATGTGCAGGTGGTTGAACGCGCCGACCAGGCGGATGTGCTTGGACAGCAGCATGCCGTTGCCGAACACGTCGCCCGACATGTCGCCGCAGCCGACGACCGTGAAGTCCTCGCTCTGGGTGTTGTGGCCGAGCTCGCGGAAATGCCGCTTCACGCTCTCCCAGGCACCGCGGGCGGTGATGCCCATCTTCTTGTGGTCGTAGCCGGCCGAGCCGCCCGACGCGAAGGCGTCGTCCAGCCAGAAGCCGTAATCCTGGGACACGCCGTTGGCGATGTCGGAGAAGGTCGCCGTGCCCTTGTCGGCGGCCACCACCAGATAGGGGTCGTCGCCGTCGTAGCGCACCACATGCCTGGGCGGAATGATGTCGGGGCCGGAGATGTTGTCGGTGATGTCGAGCATCCCGCGCATCAGCGTCTTGTAGCACTCGATCCCCTCGGCCTGGACCTCCTCGCGGGTGCCGCCGACCGGCGGGCGCTTGACCACGAAGCCGCCCTTGGAGCCGACCGGCACAATGACCGCGTTCTTGACCTGCTGGGCCTTCATCAGCCCGAGGATCTCGGTGCGGAAGTCCTCGCGCCGGTCGGACCAGCGAATGCCGCCGCGCGCCACCTTGCCGCCGCGCAGATGGATGGCCTCGACCCGCGGACTGTAGACCCAGATCTCCACCATGGGGCGCGGCAGGGGCAGGTCCTGAAGCGACTGGCTGTCCAGCTTGAAGGAGGTGTAGCTCTTCGGCTCGCCGTCCTCGCCCATCTGGTAGAAGTTGGTGCGCAGGGTGCTGCGGATCAGGTTCAGGAACCGGCGCAGGATGCGGTCCTGGTCCAGGTTGGCCACGTCGTCGAGGGCGGAATGGATCTTGTCCTCGAGCCCCTCGACCGCCTTCGTCCGGTCCTGTTCGGCCGCCGGATCGAAGCGGGCGGCGAACAGCTTCACCAGCAGACGCGCGATCGGCGCATAGGCCAGCAGCGTCTCCTCCATGTAGTCCTGGGAGAAGGTGAAGGCCGCCTGGCGCAGGTATTTGGCGTAGGCGCGGATGACGGTGACCTCGCGCCAGGTCAGCCCGGCGTTCAGCACCAGGCCGTTGAATCCGTCATTCTCCATCCGCCGGTCCCAGACGGCGGCGAAGGCCTCCTGGAACGGCGTCTTGATGGTGGCGAGATCGCACTCAGTCTCGGCGCGCAGCCGCATCTCGAAATCGTGCATCCAGATCGGGTGTTCCAGGCCGCCGCCCTCGATCTCGAACGGCACCTCGGAGAGCACGCGCACGCCCATGTTCTCCAGCATTGGCATGACGTCGCTGAGCGGTACCGGCTCGCGGCCGTGGAACAGCTTCAGGTGCAGGACGTCTTCATCCACCCCGATCGGCCGGAACAGGTTCATGCCGAGCGTCTGGTCGGACCGAATCTCCTCCATGCGCTCCATGTCGAAGATCGCCGCATGGGCGGGGTAGGCTTCCTTGTAGGCGGTCGGAAAGGCCGGCCCGTATCGCCGCAGCAGCTTCTGGGAGCTCTCCTCCCCCTTGTCGGCGACCAGGGCGTCGTGAAGCTTGTCGGCCCAACTCCGCCCGGCATCGATCAGCCGCTGCTCCAGCTCGTCGAAATCGACCTTGGGGATCTCGCCGCGGGTGGTCCCGATGATGAAATGCAGGCGCGCCAGAACGCTGTCCGACATCAGCGTGTAGAACGCCGTCACCTCGCCGTTGAAGGCGGTGGCCAGGATCGCCTGGAAGCGCTGCCGCAGCTGGGTGTTGTAGTGGTCGCGCGGCACGAAGACGAGCGCGCTGACGAAACGCTCGAACGCGTCACGGCGCACGAACAGCGCCGTCTTCTGGCGTTCCTGCAGGTGCAGGATGCCGATCGAGATCTCGAACAGCTCGTCCTCGCTGGCCTGGAACAGCTCGTCGCGGGGATAGGTCTCCAGAATGTTGACCAGCGCCTTGCCGTCGTGGCTGGCCGGGCGGAAGCCGGCGCGCTCGACGATCTTCTCCACCCGCCGGCGCAGCAGCGGGATCTCCTTCGGGCTTTCGTTATAGGCGACCGAGGTGAACAGCCCGATGAACCGGTGCTCGCCGACCACCTTGCCGGACTTGTCGATCTTCTTGACGCTGATGGAGTCGAGCGGCACCGGCCGGTGCACGGTGGAGACCTTGTTGGCCTTCATCACCAGCAGCGGCGTCGGGTCGAGCAGGAAGCCCTGGACCTGGTCGGGCAGCGCCGAGATGTCGCGCAGACCGTCGAACACGCTGACCTCGGGCGACCGGATGATGCCGAGGCCGCTCTTCTCGACCACCTCCATGCGGAGCTTCTTGCCGGTGGTCTTGTAGTCGTACTGGCGGTAACCGAGGAAGGTGAAGTGATTGTCCTCGATCCAGCGCAGGAAGGCGCAGATCTCGGTCAGATCGTCCTTGCTCGCGGCCTTCGGCGGCGCCTTCTCCAGCTCGGCAATGACGTCGACCATGGTCTTGCGCATGGTGCGCCAGTCCTCGACGGCGGCGCGCACGTCCTTCAGCACCTGGGCCAGGTCGGCCTCGATTTCGGCCAACGCCTCGGAGGAGGTCTGTTCCGACACCTGGAGGTGCATGAAGGATTCACCGGCGGCGCCCTGTGCCCCCGCATCCTCCTTCAGCAAGGACGTCACCACCCCCTTGTCGTCGCGTACGACCCGCAGGATCGGGTGGATGACCAGATGCACCGTCAGGTCCCGCCGGTTCAGGGCGGCGGTGACGGAATCGACCAGGAACGGCATGTCGTCGTTGACGATTTCGATGACCGTGTGGGTCGACTGCCAGCCCACTTCCTCGAAACGCGGATTGTAGGCCCGGATCCGGGCCTGGCCCGGCTTGCGTTCGCGGCCGTAGGTCCAGATCGCGATCGCCGCGCCGAACAGGTCCTCGACCTCCTCGTCGATCAGGTCCTGCGGTGCCACGTTGGCGAAGAACTGACGCACGAAGGTCTCCGCCGTCTCCGCCTTGGCTCCCTGCAATCGCGCGAGAACCAGGGCGCAAACGGCATCGATCTTCTCCAGCTTCAGGGTCTCAGTGCGGTTGCGCATAGCGGTCCCCCCTTAGAAATTCGGTCGCCAGCGAGCCTATCAGAACGGCCGAACTACCGGAAACAATTCAGGGATTATGGATATTTACGGGTCGGGGCCTCCATCGGACACGCGCGCCGCGGTTTTTTCTTTGGCTGTCTTCCGTCTATCAAAAATTGATAGAATAGATAGGAAACTGATCAAATATTGATTGGATTTCTTCACCTGCGATAAAGTTCAGCGTTTGCCGAATCCGAGTCAATACGTCGCACGGTTGTTTGTTTCTCTTTCAGGTGACGGCTGGCCCGGATGCCCATTCGCCAATGGAGGATCAAATGCAAAGAACTCGACTGCCCCAGGCCTTGGCCGGAACGATCATGGGTGACCTCATCGCCGAGGGTCAGCGCGCGCTGGCCCGCCACGGTGCGGAAATGACCATCCACGGCGACTTCGCGGCCTTCGCGAACGTCGACCGGGATACTGCCATTGCCTTCCCGGGATATTTCAACGAGACCACAAACGCCGACCGTGGAATGTGCGTCCTGATCCACAAGGACGGAGAGACCATCGGCACCTATGCCTGCGGCCTCTACCTGCCGGTCGACACCATGGCCGAGTACATCGACGAGATCGGCCTGCACAACGCCTGCGCCAAGCCCGATATCGAGATCTTCGGGACGGTGCGCGAGTGGTTCGAGGCGATGGAAGGGCCCTCGGCCTTCTCCGGCGGCATCTGGGTGCGCCCGGATCTGCGGGGCACGGATCTGTCCAGGCTGCTGGTGCCGTTCCTGCCGATGATCGGTCGCAGCTTCGCGGTCGATGTCTGGGATGCCAAGCACGTCTTCTTCATGGTGCCGGAGATCATCATGAAGAAGGGCATCGCGGAGCGGTACCGGCCGCTGTTCCTGGAGCCGGGCGCCACGTGGCACTACACCACGCCGCCCACGCCCCTCTGGTTCGGCTACGCGGCGCCGGTGCAGATCATGAAGGATGCCCTGGACTTCATCTCCAAAGGTCCGGACGTCCTAGTTCCGACCAAGACACCACAGCCTGCCGTCCAGCATGCCGAACTGGTACGCTGAGCACGGTGAACTCGAGGTCGCCGCGGCGGCAATACGCAAGGTTCGGCTCATTGGCGATGATCGATCGCCAATAGCGTTCTGAGGCGGACACCGCCACGTCCTGATCCGCGAGCTCCATCAGGGGGCGTCCGACCATGTTGTTGGACGCCCACCGGAGCCCGTGACCGAGCAGGCCGATCCGCAGCCCGCCGTCGTCGCCGACATTGACGCTGGACATTCGGTCGGTCGCCCCGCCGAGGCGGCGCACCAGATCCTCCAGATCTTGAGTTTCCATCGACTGGGCCCACAGCCGGGTCAGACTGGTGAACCGTCCGGGCATGCGCCGGATCAGCTCGGCCGGTAGCGCGACCGTGATCAGCGGATCCAGCTCGCCCGGCGCCTTCGGCCGGTCCAGCGCCCCCTCCGCCGCCAGCGCGGTGGCCACCTTGTCGATCGAGCTGCGCCTGGCCTGAATCGCACCGTTCTGCGCCAGCATGCGGTAGACCGTCGCCTCGCCGAGGCCGGCCGCCACGGCCAATCGCTCGCGGGTCCAGTTCAGCCGCGCCAGCGCGGCCCGCAACGCCTCGCCTGTCAGGTAGTCGTCCATTGGACGAGACTACATCCAGCGGCTGAATTTTTAAATATGATAGATGGATGATCGGTTTGACTTGGCTAAAAATCGGCATAGATCAAAACCTGATCGATTTTCGATAGGCAAGATGCAATTATATCGCTAGTCTGATGCTTCGATACTCGCGCATGGCAGAACAGGTGACGGATCGGACACATGCCTCCATCGGATGACAGAGTTGGCGGCGGTGCCGGTCCCGGCACCTCGGGGCCGCAGGATCTCGATACACTCTTTGATTTCACCCGGACCCTTGCGCCCCCGCGCGGCGCGGCCGGCGCGGGAGCCTCGCGCGCCGACATGTCGCGTGCCGACGTCCTGCGCGGTCACGGGCTGCCCGTGGGGCTCACCGTCCCCTCGATCCAGCTTGCCCATGCGCTCGAGCTGCTGACCCGGCGCCCGCTGCGGACGGATCCCCGCAGCCCGGATCAGGACTTCCCGGAGGACCCCGACCTCGCAGAGGACGCCGAGGAGGCGCGGCGCCTGGTGGCGGATGCCCTGGCCTCGCTTGCCGGCTCGTCCGGGCTGAGCGTTCCGATGGGCGCCCTGACTCAGTCGCCGGCGCCGACGGTCGTCGATCCGGAGGTGGAGGCGGTGTTCGTGGAGTTCGACATGGCGCGGGAAGCCTGGAAGGCGCTACCGCCCTCGGCGGAGGCCTGGAAGCCGCACCCGGACGTGGACCGGTATCTCGCGGCGGAGGATGCGGTCCTGAACCTGACGGACGGCAACGCCGTGGTGCTGAGCCGCCAGGCCGGTCTGCTGCTGGAGCTGGCCGACGAACTCGCCGACCAGATGGGGCCGGCGGCGGCGAACGCGATCGCCAATGTCGCCCAGGGTCTGCTGCTCAGGCTGCGTCGCTGACACGAATGCCCGGACCGCGCCGGTAGCCCCGTGGTCGCCACGGGTCCCCCGGTGGGGGACTGATACACCGTCGATGTGCAGGAAAATTGGAGCGGGCGATGAGATTCGAACTCACGACCCCAACCTTGGCAAGGTTGTGCTCTACCCCTGAGCTACGCCCGCGCTCCGTCGAGGCCGCGGATAATACCGGCGGATCGCACGATTGCAAGAGCGATTAACGCCTTTTTCCACGGATTTTTTTTGCCCCCGAAATATGGCTAAAACCCAAGCGTTTTCAAATAGCTATGGCACGGCTCGCGGCGCAGGCTCACTCGCCGGCAGCGATTTTGATATGAAAGACGGCCCAGGCGAGGCCGGAGTCGTCATCCGCCGTCTGACCCTCGTAACTGCCGGCCGGGAACGCCAGCCATACGGGACCTCGCCCGCCCAGGGCCAGCGGCTTCCCGCCCTGGGACGTGGCCAGCACGAAGGTTCCAGCGCGCACCTCGGCGATCTTGAAGGACGGGGCATACCCGTCGACGGCCTGGACCAGCACCTCGCTGCCCGTCGCCCCGACGAGGTCGAGCACGGCGGCGAGCGTCGGACCGCTGACGGTCACCGGCCCGGGCCAGTTCGAATAGCCGATCTCGACCGTCTTCTGCGGCAGCGCGGCCAGATCGTCCAGCGTCAGCGCGTAGGCTTTCTCGAACGTCTCCTGCAGCGTGCCGAACAGCACGTCGGAGAACGGGTCGAACGGTCCGCGGTTGGTGTTGTCGATGGCCCCCGTCACGGTGAGGACGACCGGGCCGGCGGCCCGGGCCGGGGCCGACAGGGGCAACAGGACGAGCAGGGCGGCGAGAAGGGCGAGGGCGACACGGCGCATGGGACACTCCATACCGAGCAGGAACACCGAATTCGGTTCTTCCCAGGATAGCACGCGCCGCGGCAGACGCAGACCGTTCACGGCTTCCCGCCGGCGCGGCGCGGCGCGAAAACCCTCCGGTGCTGCACCCGGAGCGCAAAATGCGCTAGACAAGCCCATCACACACCGCGACAAGCCACCGAAACCGCGCATACCGGAGCTTCCCAGATGGCCGAAAGCGAGACGCCTACCTCGCCCGAACTGCCCACCTCGCCCGAGACGCTGCTGGCCCGACTCGACGCGCTGGACATCGCCTACGACTTGCACACCCACCCGCCGCTGTTCACGGTGGAGGACAGCAAGGCGCTGCGCGGCGACCTGCCCGGGGGGCACTGCAAGAACCTGTTCCTGCGCGACCGCAAGGGCGCCATGTGGCTGGTGGTCTGCCTGGAGGACCGGCGGATCGACCTGAAGGCGCTGGGCGCCCTGCTCGGCGGCGTGCGCCTGTCCTTCGGCAGTGCGGACCGGCTGATGAACACCCTGGGGGTGATCCCGGGCGCGGTGTCGCCGTTCACGCTGATCAACGACACCGAGACCTCGGTCACCGTGATCCTGGACAAGGAGATGATGGGCATCTCGCCCCTCAACTATCACCCGCTGTCGAACGAGATGACCATCGCCGTCACGCCCGACGCCCTCACCCGCTTCATCGAGGCCTGCGGGCATACTCCGCAGATCCTCGACCTCTCCGCCGCCTCTGGCGATTGAGCCTCGGCGGCCCCAATTTCAGGGCGCGGCGACGAAAATCGCCCCCCTTCACCCTTGTCGCGACACGGTCGCACTTTAGATAGTCACTCCCAGAACAGAGGAACGCAGCAGATGGAACCGATCCTGGGCGCGGCGCAACCCGGCGGACAGACCGGAGAGGCCGCAATCGTCGATGCGACCACGGCAACCTTCATGGCCGAGGTGGTCGATGCCTCCATGCAGATGCCCGTGCTGGTCGATTTCTGGGCACCGTGGTGCGGCCCCTGCAAGCAGCTCACCCCCGCGCTGGAGAACGCCGTTCGCAAGGCCGGCGGCTCGGTGAAGCTGGTCAAGATCAATGTGGACGAGAGCCCCGAGATCGCTGGCCAGCTGCGCATCCAGTCGATCCCCACGGTCTACGTCTTCAAGGACGGCCAGCCGGTCGACGGCTTCCAGGGCGCGGTTCCCGAGAGCGAGATCACCGCGCTGATCGAGCGGGTCGGCGGTGCCGCCGGCCCGTCGCCGATCGAGCAGGCCCTGGAGCAGGCGGACCAACTCATGGAGGCCGGCGACCACCAGCAGGCGGGCGCCCTCTATCAGCAGATCCTCCAGCACGAGCAGACCAATCCGGCGGCCCTCGCCGGGCTGTTGAAGTGCCTGCTCGCCGATGGGCGGTCGGATCATGCCGAGAAGGTGCTGGAGCAGATCCCCGAAGACGTGAAGGCCGACAAGGCCGTCCAGGCGGTGATCGCCCAGATCGAGTTGGCGAAGGAAGGGGCCAAGGCCAGCGCCGAACTCGACACCCTGCGCGCCAAGGTCGAGGCCGATCCGAAGGATCACCGCTCGCGCATCGACCTCGCCGCCGCCCTCTACGCCACCGGCGACCGCGCGGGCGCGGTGGAGCAGCTTCTGGAGAGCATCCGCATCGACCGGAAGTGGGAGGACGAGGCGGCGCGCAAGCAGCTGCTGAAATATTTCGAAGCGATGGGCCCGACGGACCCGGTCACCGCCGACGCGCGGCGCCGTCTGTCCTCGCTGTTGTTCTCCTGAACCCGGGGAAAGGAAAGGCGGCGACGCGATGAGTCCAAGCCCGTTCGACCCGAGCTTCGACGAGCTGCCGGCGACCCTGCCGGTGTTTCCCCTGCCCGGCGTGCTGCTGCTGCCACGGGGAAAGCTGCCGCTGAACATCTTCGAGCCGCGTTACCTGAACATGACCCGCGACGCCCTCGCCACCGACCGGCTGATCGGCATGATCCAGCCGAAGCCGGCCGAGGGCGGTTCCGAGGCGGGATCGCGCTGCCTCTACCGGATCGGCTGCGCCGGCCGGATCACCCAGTTCGCCGAGACCGATGACGGCCGGTTCCTGATCACCCTGACCGGAGTATGCCGGTTCGTGGTCGACGAGGAGATCGCCTCCATGCGCGGCTACCGCCGGGTCATCGCCGACTGGGGACCGTTTGCCGGAGACCTGGAGGGCGACTGCGACGCGGAACTCGACCGCGGCCTGCTGGTCACCCGGCTCAAGCAGTATTTCGACGCCCAGGGCATCACCGCGGACTGGGGCGTGATCGAACAGACACCGGACCACCGGCTGGTCACCACGCTGGCCATGGTCTGCCCGTTCGAGAGCAGCGAGAAACAGGCTCTTCTGGAATGCGATTCGCTCAAGTCACGGGCCAGCATGATGCTGGCCCTGCTCGACATGGCGGTCGCCGATACGAGCGGAGGCGACCATGCCCGACACTAACGCGCCGGAACCGGAGTCCGGCCCCGTCGGCCCGACCGGCGCCGGGATCGACCCGAAGCTGCTGGAGATCCTGGTCTGTCCGGTGACCAAGCAGGCCCTGACCTATGACCGGGTGGCGCAGGAGCTGGTCAGCGAGAAGGCGGGCCTGGCCTTCCCGATCCGCGGCGGCGTGCCGATCATGCTGGTCGAGGAGGCGCGACGATTGGACGAGGGGTCGCCGGCGTGAGCGATCCCGGCGCCCCTGACGCCACGACCGGCGACTGGCCGACCGAACTGCGGGTCACCCGCGACCGGAGCGCCCTGGCAGTGACCTTCGAGAGCGGCGTGTCGGGGACCATCGCGGCCGAGCTGATGCGGGTGGAGAGCCCCTCGGCCGAGGTCCAGGGCCACAGTGCTGCCGGAAAGACCCTGGTGGCCGGCAAGCGCGCGGTGACCATCAAGGCGGTCGAGCCCGTGGGCAACTACGCGGTGCGGATCGTCTTCAGCGACGGCCACGACACCGGCCTGTTCACCTGGCGCTACCTGCGCAAGCTCGCCGAAGAGGGCGCCACGATGATGGCGGCCTACGAGGACGCGCTCGCCAAGGCCGGCCTGTCGCGCGGCTGAACGCATTCTAAACGCCGAATTTTCTTGCACGCTCCGGCCTTGTGCCGGGGGGCGAATTAAGGTGCTAAACAGCCTAAACCGGCTCGCCGCGCAGCAGCCGGGGCAGGGTGCCCAGGGTCCCCATGGCATGGCGGATCGCGGCCCGTTTGAACATCGGGACCTGCTGCACCACCGACAGGCCGATACGGCGGGCCGTGCGCACCGGGGCGATGTCGTTGGAGAACAGCCGGGTCAGCCCGTCGGTCGAGGCCACCATCGTCATGATATCGAAACGACGCTGGCGCTGGTAATCGCGCAGCACCGGCACGCCGCCGATGTCGAGGCCGAGACGGGCCGCGTCGGCCAGCACTTCCGCCAGCACCGCGATGTCGCGCACCCCCACGTTGAACCCCTGCCCCGCGATAGGGTGCAGGGCGTGGAAGGCGTCGCCCACCAGCGCCACCCGGTCGGCGATGCCGGACTCCGCCAGGGTCAGGGTCAGCGGATACACCGCGCGCGGCCCCACCGGCCTCATCGTTCCGAGGGAATCGCCGAAGCGCTCCTCCAACGCTGCGGCGAAGCCCGCGTCGTCGAGCTGGGCGATCCGCTCGGCGACGGCGGTGCGCTCCGACCAGACCAGGGCCGACCGGTTCCGGTCGAGCAGCGGCAGCAGCGCCAGCGGCCCGCCCGGCAGGAAGCGCTCATGGGCCAGGTTCCGGTGGTCTTCGGTATGGTCGATGGTGTCGACCACCGCGCTCTGGTGATAGTCGACGGTGGTGGTGCGGATGCCGGCGAGCGCCCGAACCCGCGAGCCGCGCCCGTCGGCGGCGATCACCAGCGGGGCCGAGAGCACCCGACCGTCCTCCAGGGTGAGGCAGGCCCGGCCCGCGGTGACCGCCAGGGCGGCGGCGGAGCCCGGCTCGACGAAGGTCACCCGGTCGCCATGGTCGGCGAGACGCGCCAGCAGCGAGGTCTTCAGCGCCCCATTGTCGACGATATGGCCCATCGGCTCGTCGCCGACCGTGCTGTGATCGTAGTGCAGATAGCGGCTGGAGCCGGAATCGGACACCCGGATGTCATGGATCGGCCCGGCGCCGTCGGCCACGGCCTGCCAGGCGCCGAGCACGGTCATCAGCCGGCGCGAGGACAGGGAGATGGCGGTGGTGCGGATGTCGTTGCGGCCGGCGACCGCGGCGCGCGGATCGACCCGGTCGACGATGATGCTGGACAGCCCGGCCTCGGCCAGCGCCAGGGCCATGGTCAGCCCGGACAGTCCGGCTCCGACGATCACCGTATCGGCCTCGTCCTGCGGCATGTCGCGCTTGGCCTGCGCCGGCGGAAGCCCCGTGGAAGTGCCCCGGGAGGGTCCCTTGGAAGTCGAAGCCATGGTCGGTCTCCTGATATCCCGTTCTCAGAATGGCGCGCCGGGCGCTCAGGACAAGGGGCAGATGGTCGCGTATCACGCATTTGATCTGCCTGATTTTTAGGCAGTCCCGTTTTTTCGGCTAATTTCTGACCATTCTATTCGGGGCACGCCGCACGGCTGAACCATACCCGGCGTTTAACACCCCGGAATCAATCAATGATTCAACAAACCTCGCTTTCGGCACGCTTCTTGATGATGGAACCACTGGCCTGCATGACGCGGCCGCTCCGCTCGGCGCGCGGGCAGTACCTGGGGGGTTTCCGGACCGCGCGGGCGCCGATCGGAGTTTTGGGGAACACAAGGTGCGAGGTTGGGCGATATGAAACTCGTCATGGCCATCATCAAGCCCTTCAAGCTCGACGAAGTGCGCGAGTCGCTGACGGGCCTGGGAATCCAGGGTCTTACCGTCAGCGAAGTGAAGGGTTTCGGCCGTCAGAAGGGCCAAACCGAAATCTATCGAGGCGCGGAGTATTCCGTGAATTTCCTGCCGAAGGTCAAGGTCGAGGTCGTCGTTGCCGACGACATGGTCGGCCAGGTGGCGGAGCAGATCCAGAAGTCGGCGAATACCGGCCGGATCGGCGACGGCAAGATCTTCGTGCTGGACGTGGCCCAGGCGGTTCGTATCCGCACGGGCGAAACCGACGCGGACGCGCTCTGAGTAGCGGCGGGGAGCACAATCGATGAAGAAGTTCATGTCCTTCAGCCTGCTGGCCCTCGCGGCGTCCGTCGCGACGGTTGGCTTCACCAAGAGCGCCTCGGCCGAAGTCTCGATCGAGACCGCGTTCATTTTCAACACTTTCTCCTTCGCCTTCCACGGCGCATTGGTCATGTGGATGGCCGCCGGCTTCGCGATGCTCGAGGCCGGACTGGTCCGCACCAAGAACACGACCATGCAGCTCACCAAGAACGTGTCGCTCTATTCGATCGCCGGTCTGATGTACTGGGTGATCGGCTACAACCTTATGTATGCCGACGTTTCCGGCTTCTTCGGCGTCCCGGGACCGTGGTCGGCCGCCGATCCGTTCGACGCCGAGGGCGCGTTCACCGGTGACGACGCCGCCGGCTACGGTGCGGCCTCCGACTGGTTCTTCCAGATGGTGTTCGTGGCCACGGCCGCCTCGATCGTGTCCGGCACCCTGGCCGAGCGCATCAAGCTGCTGCCGTTCCTGATCTTCACGGTCGTTCTGACCGGTATCCTCTACCCGATCCAGGGGTCCTGGAGCTGGGGTGGCGGCTGGCTGTCGGAGGCCGGCTTCCTGGACTTCGCAGGCTCGACCATCGTGCACTCCGTGGGTGGCTGGGCGGCTCTGACCGGCGCCATCATCCTCGGCGCCCGCAAGGGCAAGTACGGGGCCGACGGCTCGATCAACCCGATGCCGGGCAGCAACCTGCCGCTGGCCGCGCTGGGCACGTTCATCCTGTGGATGGGCTGGTTCGGCTTCAACGGCGGTTCGCAGCTCGCCATGGGCTCCGCCGCCGACGTGGTCGCCATCGCGACCATCTACATGAACACCAACCTGGCCGCCGCGGCCGGCGTGGTGATCGCCCTGATCCTCACGGGCATCATGTACAAGAAGGTCGACCTGACGATGCTGCTCAACGGCGCGCTGGGCGGCCTTGTGGCGATCACGGCGGAGCCGCTGGCCCCGTCGCCGTTCCTGTCGATCATCATCGGCGGTATCGGCGGCGCGCTGGTCGTGTTCGCGGTGCCGCTGCTCGACAAGCTGAAGATCGACGACGTGGTCGGTGCCATCTCGGTCCACCTCGTCGCCGGCATCTGGGGCACGATCGCGGTCGTGTTCTCCAACGGCGATGCGACGATCGGCGGTCAGCTGACCGGCATCGTCGGTGTGGCGGTCTTCATGATCATCACCTCGGCTATCCTGTGGTTCATCCTCAAGCTGATCTTCGGCCTGCGGCCGAGCGAAGAGGACGAAGCCCTGGGTCTGGACCGTGCCGAGAACGGCATGGAGGCCTATCCGGAGTTCGGTCGCGGTTCCCAGACCTTCTGATCAGGGACCGATCGACCAATCCAATGGCGGGACCGCTCCGGCGGTCCCGCTTCCCAGGCGGCAGGGTCCTTTCGACGCCGCACTCTCCCATAACTCGGGCTCGATGCTGGTCATCGGGCCCGCTTTCTGTTTGAGGGGATTCGATTTTTTCTTATCTTCCCTGTGAAGGTTGCCCGCTAACTCCCTGTCGTATAGAGTTGTTCGGCGTTTGGAACAAACCCGATACGCGTGAACCGCCCGGAGTTGGCCCTCCGGCGGCACCGCGCGTCTCCGAGATCTGGGAGGGCTGAGGCGCATGGCACGGGCGTCCGGCGGCAATGAGAATCGAACCCTTCTGCCGGTCGAGGCGACCCGGTACCTGCAGCGGCGCGGCGAAGAGGCGGGCGGTCTGGCGCTGATCGCCGCCGCCGGTCTGCTGGCGGCCACCATCGGCGCCTATGACCCGGCCGATCCCTCGCTCAACGCGGCGGGGTCCGGCGCGATCTCCCATCCCTTCGGCTTCGTCGGCGCGGTGATCGCCGACCTGCTGCTGCAGTCGCTCGGCGCCGCCAGCGCCCTGCTGGCGCTGATCCCGGCCGTCTGGGGCTGGCGGATCCTGCGGCACGAGCGGGTCGGACGCTGGCCCCTGCGCATCGCCCTGCTGCCCCTGTCCATGGTTCTGGCGACCGCCGCCCTGGCGCTGATCACCCCGCCCGCCGCCTGGCCGCTGCGCGCCGGGCTCGGCGGTTTCCTCGGCCCGATCGTGCTGTCCCCGGCCGGCGCTGTCGCCGCCCAGCTCGCCCCGATCGGCGGGCTGCTGCCGGTGGCGATCCTGTCCGGCCTCCTGGCCCTGGCCGCCGGCCTCTGGTCCGCCGGCATCGGCCTGATCGAGGCCATCCGGGGTGTCATAGGCCTGTTCCGCCACGCCGCCAGCGGTGCGGCCAGCGGCGCCCGCATGGGCGCCCGCGGCGCCGAGGCCGGTGTGCGGCTCGGTGCCCGGCTCGGCGCCGGTTTCAGCGCCGGCGTGCGCCGCAAGGAGCCGCGCCTGGACGGCGGCGATGGCGAGGACGACGAGGGCGACGTCCCCTGGAAGGAAGAGCGCCGCGAGACGGAGGCACCGCGCCAGGCCGTGCGCGCCGCCAAGGCGGCCGCCGACCGGCCGGCCGAACCGTCGATGCGCCGGGTGGAGAAGCCCGCCAAGACCGCCAAGCCGCGCCAGGCCACCCAGCGCCAGTTCGACCTCGGTCCGAATGACGGCAGCTACGTCTATCCCGAGCTCGACCTGCTGACGGATCCGCCGGCGCAGACCACCGGCCCGGACGAGGATTCCCTGGAGCAGAACGCTCGCATGCTGGAAAGCGTGCTGGCCGATTTCGGCGTCAAGGGCACCATCGGCAAGGTCCGTTACGGCCCGGTGGTCACCCTGTACGAACTGGAGCCGGCCCCCGGCACCAAGTCGTCGCGGGTGATCGGCCTGTCCGACGACATCGCCCGCTCCATGAGCGCGGTCTCGGTCCGCGTCGCCGTGGTCCCAGGACGCAACGTGATCGGCATCGAGCTGCCGAACGCCCGGCGCGAGACCGTGTATTTCCGAGAGGTGTTGGAATCCGACTCGATCAACAGCTCCTCGCACAAGCTGGCGATCGCCCTGGGCAAGGATATCGGCGGCACGCCGATCGCCGTCGATCTCGCCCGCATGCCGCACCTGCTGATCGCCGGCACCACCGGCTCGGGCAAGTCGGTGGCGGTGAACACGATGATCCTGTCGCTGCTCTACCGGCTGCCGCCGGAGCGCTGCCGCTTCATCATGATCGATCCCAAGATGCTGGAGCTGTCGGTCTATGACGGCATCCCGCATCTGCTCTCCCCGGTCGTGACCGACCCGAAGAAGGCGGTCGTCGCGCTGAAATGGACCGTGCGCGAGATGGAGAGCCGCTACCGGGCCATGTCGAAGCTCGGCGTGCGTAACATCGACGGCTACAACGCCCGCATCGCCGAGGCGGTGAAGAAGGGCGAGGTGCTGAAGCGCCGGGTGCAGACCGGCTTCGACGCCGACAGCGGCAAGCCGGTCTTCGAGGAGGAGCCCCTCGACCTGGTGCCCCTGCCCTATATCGTCGTGGTGATCGACGAGGTGGCCGACCTGATGCTGGTCGCCGGCAAGGATATCGAGGGCGCGGTCCAGCGTCTGGCGCAGATGGCGCGCGCCGCCGGCATCCACGTCATCATGGCGACCCAGCGTCCCTCGGTCGACGTCATCACCGGCACGATCAAGGCGAACTTCCCGACCCGGATCTCGTTCCAGGTCACCTCCAAGATCGACAGCCGCACCATCCTGGGCGAGCAGGGGGCCGAACAGCTCCTGGGCATGGGCGACATGCTCTACATGGCCGGCGGCGGGCGCATCACCCGCGTGCACGGGCCGTTCTGCTCCGACGAGGAGGTGGAGGACGTGGTCCGCCACCTGAAGACCCAGGGCGAGCCGGAATACGACGAGACCATCACCGAGGACGACGACGGGGTCGGCGATCCGCTCGGCTTCTCCGGCGCCGGCGAGGGCGGCGGATCCGGCGACGAACTCTACGATCAGGCGGTGGCGATCGTGGCGCGCGAGGGCAAGGCGTCGACCAGTTTCATCCAGCGCCACCTGAAGATCGGCTACAACCGGGCGGCCACCCTGATCGAGCGCATGGAATCCGAGGGCGTGGTCAGCCAGGCCAACCATGTGGGCAAGCGCGAGGTCCTGGTCGGCGACCATTCGGCCGAGTAGCGGTTAGGTTAGGCCGAGTGACGGTTCGGCCGACCGCGGCTTCGGGCGGCGCACAGGCAGAGTGTCGTGGCGCAATCGTGACGCGGCCGTCTCCGATTTGCCGCTTGCCATTCGCCCCGCGACACGCCAAGTCAGCGACATGATCCGAGCACGCTCCCTCCTCGCCGCCCTGCTGTTCACCGTCGCCGCCGCCGGGGGTGTCGCAGGGGTACCCGCGTCCGCCGTCGCCCAGGGGCTCACCGCCGAACAGCGGGCGGAGGTCCAGCGGGTGGAGGACTACTTCAACCAGCTCACCAGCATGCGCTCGACATTCCTGCAGGCGAGCTCGACCGGGCTGGTCGCCCGCGGGGTGGTCTGGCTGGAGCGCCCGGGCCGCATGCGGTTCGAATATGCCCCGCCCTCGCCGGTGCTGATCACAGCCGACGGAATCTGGCTCACCTACCAGGACAACGACCTGGAGCAGACCACCCAGATCCCGCTGATCTCCTCGCCGCTTTCGGTGCTGGTCTCCGACGAGGTCGACCTGATGGACGAGCTGGTGGTCGAGGACGTGCAGAAGGGCTCCAACGTGATCCGTCTGCAGCTTCGCCAGCGCGACGATCCGGATCAGGGCAACGTGATCCTGACCTTCCAGGACAACCCGCTGTCCCTGAAGCAGTGGATCATCACCGACGCCCAGGGCGTGGAGGTGAAGGTGGCGCTGCTCGATCCGGTCTTCGGCCTGGACCTTCCGCCGGACCTCTGGCGTCCGAACGATTTCGGCCGGCCGTCGGACGACGTGGGGCGCTAGAGTGCGATCGGTTCAGATCGAAACGATCCGTACCGTGAATCGCCCTCTATCCCAATAGAGATAGAGGGCGATTCACACGAGCAGATGTTTCCATCGGATCGTGATTTGCTCTAGGCGCTCTTTCCGCTTCTTCCGACCCCACGCCACACCTCCGGCATTGTGCCGGGGAGTGCGCGTATCGAAAGACCGCGCTTCCGCCTCACAGAAACTTGTTGGGCTTCAGAAACGTTCCCAGCAGCAGCGCCCCGTTCCGCGACTTCGCCACGTGCTTGGAGCCCGCCGGTCGCCAGACGAAGTTGCCGGCCGTCACCTCGCCCTCCTCGTCCTCGATGGAGCCTTCCAGCACGAAGGTCTGCTCGATGCGGGTGTGCTCGTGCAGCGGCAGCTCCGAGCCGGGCGCCCATTTGAACAGGGCAGTCAGCAGCCCACTCTCCTCGTCCTTCAGCAGGATCTTCCATTCCACGCCGGGATAGGGCGTTGGCTCCCAGTCCATACCCTCCACATCGACATAGCGTGAGGCCAGCGGGTCGAGCCCGTTGTGGTTCGCAGCCTTCGGGGTCACGGCGGTCATGGTTTCCTCCTCCAGTCGTGTTGGGTGTCGCTAATCCTCTTGCGGGATCACGGCGATCACGTCGATTTCCATCAGCCATTCCTCTTTGGCGAGCCCGGCGACCATCAGGCCGGTGGAGACCGGATAGACGCCCTTCAGCCACTTGCCGACCGTGCGGTAGACAGGTTCGCGATCCTCGCGCCGGGTGATGAAGATGGTGATCTTGACGATATCCTCCAGCCGCGCCCCCGCCTCGGTCAGCAGGGTCTCCACGTTGCGCATCGCCTGGTCGGTCTGGGCGGCCGGATCGTCGCGGCCGACCAGGTTGCCGTCGAAATCGGTGCCGACCTGGCCGCGCAGATAGACCGTGCCGTTGGCGACCACCGCCTGGCACAGGTCGTTGTCGAGCGCCTGGTCGGGATAGGTGTCGCGGGTGTTGAACTTGCGGAGTCGGGTATGCGGCATGTCGGGTGCACCATGAGAACGGGATTTTGACGATTGTTTCGTGTGGCAGCGTTCCCGGCAAGCGCGTAAACCGAATGGCTCCCGCCCACGCATGCCAGCCAGCCCATAGGTTCCCCGATGACCGACGCCGCATGACCCGAGGCCGCGCTACCCTGATCGGCTTCACCGCCGTGCTGAGTTGGGCGCTGCTCGCCCTGTTCACCGCCCTGTCCGGCGACGTGCCGCCGTTCCAGCTCCTGGCGATGACGTTCAGCGTCGCCACGGCGATCGGCATCGTCGGCTCGCTGGCCCGGGGGAGCTCGCCGCTGGCCCATCTGCGCCAGCCGGCGCCGGTCTGGCTGCTGGGGGTCGGCGGGCTGTTCGGCTATCACTTCTTCTACTTCCTGGCCCTGCGCAACGCGCCGGCGGTGGAGGCGAGCCTGATCGCCTATCTCTGGCCGCTGCTGATCGTCGTGTTCTCCGCCCTGCTGCCGGGCGAGCGGCTGCGCTGGTTCCATGTGGGCGGCGCCCTGCTCGGTCTCGCCGGGGCGGCCCTGCTGGTCACCAAGGGCCAGAGCCTGGAGATCGACCCGCGCTACACGCTGGGCTACATCGCCGCCGGGGTCTGCGCCCTGACCTGGTCGAGCTATTCGGTCGCCTCGCGTCGTTTCGGCCACGTACCGACCGACGCGGTCGGCGGGTTCTGCGCCGCGGCCGCGATCCTGGCCGTCCCCTGCCACCTGATCTTCGAGACCACTGTCTGGCCGCAGACAATCGTGGAATGGCTGGCGGTGCTGGCCCTCGGTCTTGGGCCGGTGGGCGGCGCGTTCTTCACCTGGGACATCGGCGTGAAGAAAGGCGACATCCAGGTGCTCGGCGCGTCGTCCTACGCCGCCCCGCTGTTGTCGACCCTGGTGCTGGTCGCGGCCGGCCTCGCCCCGGCAACCCCGGAAGTGGCCATCGCCTGTGTCCTGATCGTCGGCGGCGCGCTGCTCGCCGCGCACCGCCTTTTGCGACGCAAAGCCAGCCGCGCTGAGGCGGTCTAGCCCCCCGCCGGCGTCCGTGGCATCGGGCGCCAGTCGGGCGGGGCCATCTCGAAGCCGGAGAACTCGAAGGCCGGGGCCACCGTGCAGCCGCACAGGGTCCAGCGGCCGAGACTCTCCGCCGTCTGCCACCAGCCCGGCGGCACAACCACCTGCGGCTTCTGACCGGCCAGCACGTCGTCGCCCAATGTGTGGGCCTCGGCGTCGTGGCCGTTCGGCGACAGGGTCAGCACCAGCGGTGCGCCGGCATAGTGGTGCCAGATCTCCGTCGCGTCGTTAACCCGGTGCCAGGCGGAGACATCGCCCGCCTCCAGCAGATAGTAGATCTGGGTCACCACACCGCGTCCGCCGCCTTCCGGCGCGTCGCGGTAGGTCTCCGCGTACCAGCCGCCTTCCGGATGGGCCTGCATGCCCATCCGGTCGATCAGTTGTTTGGCCGTGTCATCCGTCATCGGATCAGGCCGGCGGCTTGGTGGCTTGCATGGACGGCCGGGCGGAGAACCGCTCGTACCAGGTGGCCAGGGCCCGGTTCTCACCGCGCCAGTCCTTGTCGGCGAAACGGAAGTCCAGATAGCCCAGGGCACAGGCGGTGGTGATGGTGCCGATATCGACCCTGTCGCCGAAATCCTCCGACCAGGTGTTCAACGCGGCGAGCGCCCCGTCGACCTTGCCCATCTGAGCGTCGGTCCAGGGCTTGTAATGCAGCTCTTCCGGCCGGATTCGACCCTCGTAGATGATCAGGATTGCCGCATCCATCAGACCGTCAGCGGCCGCCTGGAGGCGCAGGGCGTGCCAGCGCGCGTTGCCCGGCTCCGGGAAGATCTTCGGACCCTCGTGCTGGCTGTCGAGGTATTCGCAGATGACCGGGGAATCGAACAGGGCCAAACCGTCATCGGTGACCAGGGCCGGGATCTTCTTCACCGGATTGGCCTTGGCGACGCCGGCATCCGGCGACGCAGGCGCGGTGGTGACGCCTTCGACCTCGATCAGGTCGACCAGCCCGGTCTCATGGGCGAGCACCATGACCTTGCGGACATAGGGGGAGGCAGGGGCGTGATACAGCTTCATCTGCATTTCCTCATGCGGCCGGTTTCGGCCATGGTTTGGAAGGTCTCGGGTATCGGGTCAGAAGTTGTCCTTGCCCTTGCGCACGGCGGCGAAGACATCCACCGGATCGGCACCGGGCTTGCCCACGGCGGCGGCGATCGCCGGATCGTCGGCCCGCAGGAACGGGTTGATCGTCTTCTCCTGGCCGAGCAGGGAGGGTATCGTCGGCTCGCCGTTGGCGCGCTGTTCCTCGATCTCCTTGGCCCGCGCCTTAAGGGCGTCGTTGTCGCCGTCGATCGACAGGGCGAACTTCGCGTTGGCGGCCGTGTATTCGTGGCCGCAATAGATGTAGGTCGTGTCGGGCAGCTTGCGCAGCTTGGTGAGCGAGTCCCAGAACTGGGCCGGCGTGCCCTCGAACATCCGCCCGCAGCCGAGCGAGAACAGGGTGTCGCCCGGGAACAGCGCGTCGCTGTCGGCGAAATACAGGGAGATGTGCCCGGTGGTGTGGCCCGGCGTGTCGAACACCTGGGCGGTATGGCCGGCGAAGTCGTAGGTGTCGCCCTCGGCCACGGTGACGTCCATGTCGGGGATCCGGGCCGCCTCGGCCTTCGGCCCGACCAGAGTGGCGCCGTACTTGGCCTTCAGCGCCTCGTTGCCGTCGATATGGTCGGCATGGTGGTGGGTGTTGAGGATATGGGTCAGCTTCCAGCCGCGCTCGGCCAGGGCCGCCTCCACCGGGGCCGCCTCGCCGGGATCGACCACGGCGGTCGCACCGGAGGCCGCGTCGTGCAGCAGATAGACGTAATTGTCCGACAGGGCCGGGACGAGAACGATTTCGAGAGCAGGCATCGGCGGTTTTCCTCGCGTTCTTGTGGCAGTTCGGTGCTGCACGCTGAGATGGGGTGTTTGGTCCCGGTGTCGAGACGGCACGGTCGATCGGATGAGCGGCCGGAACCCTAGCACCGTCCCTCCGAGGCGGCCAATCGGTCATTGGACGCGCCGGATCAGTGCCAGATGCGGGCTCGACAGGACGCGCCCCGCGCAGCCTAAGATGGCGGACAATCACAAACACCATCGTTCCCGGGAGGACGCCCATGAAGATCGCCGCCGTCGAGGCCATTCCGCTCCGCATCCCCTTCAGCCATAGCGGCGAGACCAAGGCCTTCGCGACGGGCAGTTGGGCGATGCTGGACACCTGTCTGGTCAAGGTGACGACCGATACCGGCCTGGTGGGCTGGGGCGACGCCTTTGCCTACCACTGCCTGGACGCGGTGACCGCGGCGGTGGAGCACATGATCGCGCCGGCCGCGATCGGCGAGGACGCCACGGACATCGTCGGGCTGAACCACCGGCTGCAGCAGAAGATGCACCTGTTCGGCCGCCACGGGATCACCATCTTCGCGATCTCCGGCCTCGACCTGGCCCTGTGGGACATCGCCGCCAAGGCCGCGAACATGCCGCTGTGCCAGCTCTTCGGCGGCTCGACCTCGGCCAAGCTGCCGGCCTATTCCTCGCTGTTCATCCTGCGCGACCAGGAGGCGGTCGTTAAGGATGTGAAACAATCCCTCGAGGAGGGGTACAAGTACATCAAACTGCACGAGATCGCCGCCGAGGAAGTGGGGGCCGCGCGCGAGGCGGCCGGCGACGACATCCCGATCATGGTCGACACCAACTGCCCCTGGACGCCGGATCAGGCGCGGCGCATGGCGGTGGAACTGGACGCCTTCGACCTGCACTGGCTGGAGGAACCGATCTTCCCGCCGGAGGATTTCGCCAGCCTCGCCCATCTGCGGCGCGAGACCGGGGTGCCGATCGCGGCCGGCGAGAACTGGTGCACGGCGATGATGTTCGGCCAGGCGGTCCAGGCTGGTGCCGTCGACTATGCCCAGCCCAGCGTGACCAAGGTCGGCGGCATCACCGAGTTCCGCAAGACCGCGGCGCTCTGCGAGGCGGCCGGGGTGCAGGTGATGCCGCACTCGCCATATTTCGGGCCGGGCTTCCTGGCGACCCTGCACCTGGCGGCGGGTCTGGCCAATCCGGGGCTGATCGAGCGGTTCTACATTCGCCCGGAGGCGATGCTGTACCAGCGCTGGCTGGATCCGGTGGACGGGTTCTTCGCGGTCCCCGACATGCCCGGCCTCGGCCCGGAGCCGGACGCGGACGTGATCAAGGAGTATGGGGTGCGGTAGAGCGCTGAACTCTCCTCTCCCGTATTCACACACTCCCTGGATTCATTCCGGGGAGTGTGGAAAGGGGAGGGGGACACAAACAAAACCCGGCGCCTTTGGGGGCACCGGGTTTGATGTTGCCGTGACGAAGGAAGATCCCGCGGGATCCGCCGCTCCATCTACTGGCGCAGCACCATGAGCTTCTTGATCTCGGCGATCGCCTTGGCCGGGTTCAGGCCCTTCGGGCAGGTCTTGGTGCAGTTCATGATCGTGTGGCAGCGGTACAGGCGGAACGGATCCTCCAGCGCGTCCAGACGGTCGCCGGTGCGCTCGTCGCGGCTGTCGGCGATCCAGCGATAGGCCTGCAGCAGCACGGCCGGGCCCAGATAACGGTCGCCGTTCCACCAGTAGCTCGGGCAGGACGTCGTGCAGCAGAAGCACAGCACGCACTCCCACAGCCCGTCGAGCTTCTCGCGCTCCTCCGGCGACTGCCGGCGCTCCTCGGTCGGCGAGGGCGGGGTGTCGGCCTGCAGCCAGGGCTCCACCGAGGCGAGCTGCGCGTAGGGCACCGAGAGATCGGGGACCAGGTCCTTGATCACCGGCATGTGCGGCAGCGGATAGATGTGGACGTCGCCCTTCACATCCTCGATCGGCTTCAGGCAGGCCAGCGTGTTCGTGCCGTCGATGTTCATCGAGCACGACCCGCAGATGCCCTCGCGGCACGACCGGCGGAAGGTCAGCGTGGTGTCGATCTCGTTCTTGATCTTGATCAGCGCATCCAGAACCATCGGCGCGCAATCGTCCATGTCGATCTCGTAGGTATCGAGACGGGGATTGGCACCCTTGTCCGGGTCGTAGCGGTAGATCTTGAACTTCTTGACCCGCTTGGCTCCGTCCGGCGCCTTGTAGGTGTCGCCGATCTTGACCTTGGAATTCGCGGGCAGAGTGAACTCGGCCATCGGTGTTTTTCCTTCGCTATCTGGCTATCCGGTGCGGCGGGCGCGGCTCAGTAGACGCGCGCCACCGGCGGGATCACCTCGACCTCGTTCGAAAGCGTGTTCATGTGGACGTCGCGATACGAGACCCGGGTCTCGTTCTTGTCGTTCAGCCACATGACCGTGTGCTTCATCCAGGTGTCGTCGTCGCGGTCCGGGAAGTCCTCATGGGCGTGCGCACCCCGGCTCTCCTGGCGCAGCGACGCCGAGTTCAGGGTGACGATCGCCTGACCCATCAGGTTGTCGAGCTCCAGGGTCTCGACCAGATCGGTGTTCCAGATCAGCGACTTGTCGTTGACGCCCACATTCGGCATCGAGTTCGCCACCTCGTGGATCTTCTTCAGGCCGTTCTCCATGAGCTCGGTGGTGCGGAACACCGCGGCATGGGTCTGCATGGCGCGCTGCATGTCGAGCCGCACCTCGCCGGAGCGGAGCTCGCCCTTGGCATTGCGGATCCGGTCGAGTCGGGCGATCGCCTTCTCGGTGGAATCCTTGGTGATCGGCTTGTGGCCCTCGCCCGGCTTCACCGTCTCGGCGGCGCGGTGGGCGGCGGCACGGCCGAACACCACGATGTCGAGCAGCGAGTTGGTGCCCAGGCGGTTGGCGCCGTGCACCGACACGCAGGCTGCCTCGCCGATCGCCATCAGGCCCGGGACCACCCGGTTCGGATCGTCGGCGGTCGGGGAGATGACCTCGCCGTGATAGTTCGTCGGGATGCCGCCCATGTTGTAGTGCACGGTCGGCAGCACCGGGATCGGCTCCTTGGTCACGTCGGAGCCGGCGAAGACCTTGGCGGTCTCCGAGATGCCTGGCAGGCGCTGGTGCAGGACGTCGGGGTCCAGGTGCTCCAGGTGCAGCATGATGTGGTCGCTGTTCGGACCCACGCCGCGGCCCTCGTTGATCTCGATGGTCATCGCCCGGCTGACCACGTCGCGCGAGGCCAGGTCCTTGGCGGTCGGCGCGTAGCGCTCCATGAAGCGCTCGCCCTCGGAGTTGGTGAGGTATCCGCCCTCGCCGCGCGCGCCCTCGGTGATCAGGCAGCCGGCGCCGTAGATGCCGGTCGGGTGGAACTGCACGAACTCCATGTCCTGCAGCGGCAGGCCGGCGCGCAGCACCATCGCGTTGCCGTCGCCCGTGCAGGTATGCGCCGAGGTGCAGGAGAAGTAGGCGCGGCCGTAGCCGCCGGTCGCCAGCACCGTCTGGTGGGCGCGGAACCGGTGGATGGTGCCGTCCTCCAGGCACAACGCCATGACGCCGACGCACTCGCCTTCCTCGCTCATGATAAGGTCGAGGGCGAAATACTCGATGAAGAACTCGGCGTTGTTGCGCAGCGACTGCTGATACAGCGTGTGCAGGATCGCGTGGCCGGTGCGGTCGGCGGCGGCGCAGGCGCGCTTGGCCATCGACTTGCCGTGGTTCAGCGTGTGGCCGCCGAACGGCCGCTGGTAGATCTTGCCTTCCTCGGTGCGCGAGAACGGCACGCCGAAATGCTCGAGCTCGATCACCGCCGGAATGGCGTTGCGGCACATGTACTCGATCGCGTCCTGGTCGCCGAGCCAGTCGGAGCCCTTGACCGTGTCGTACATGTGGAACTTCCAGTTGTCCCCCTCGCCCATGTTGTCGAGCGCGGCACCGATGCCGCCCTGGGCGGCAACGGTGTGGCTGCGGGTGGGGAACACCTTGGTGATGCAGGCCGTCTTCAGCCCTTCCAGAGACATGCCGAGCGTGGCGCGCAGACCGGCGCCGCCGGCCCCGACGACGACCACGTCGTACTCGTGTTCGATGATGGGGTAGGCGTCCATGATCTCAGCCTCCGAAGGCGATTTTCAACACGGCGAAGATCGAGGCCACCGCGAGGATGATCATGGCGAACTTCACCAGGACCAGGGCGGCGATCTTCAGACCTTCGTTGTGGATGTAGTCCTCGATGACGACCTGGAGACCCAGCTGGGCGTGGTAGAAGGTCGCACCGATCAGAAGGACCAGGGTGATGGCGACCGACGGCGAGCCGATCCAGGCCAGGGCGCCGGCGTAGTCCATCCCGGCCAGGCCGGCGACGGACACCACGAACCAG
Organism: Thalassobaculum litoreum DSM 18839; assembly: GCF_900102465.1. Lineage (GTDB taxonomy): Bacteria > Pseudomonadota > Alphaproteobacteria > Thalassobaculales > Thalassobaculaceae > Thalassobaculum > Thalassobaculum litoreum. The sequence continues at coordinate 143,754 of NZ_FNBW01000010.1, forward strand.
AGCACCAGCGGCACCAGGGCGAGGGCGGTGAGGCGCTGCATCCACCAGTGGTGCACGCCCTCCTTGGCCGAGCCCAGATGGCGGACCCGCCCCAGGGTGCTCCGCATCGAGGTGCTGCGCATCGAATTCTCAGACATTCTCTTGTCCCCCTCGTCAGCCGGCGGCGACGATGATCCAGGCGACGACGGTGAGCACCGCCGCGGCGCCCAGCGTCATCCAGCCCGACTTATACGCCGTCTCCAGCTCGAAACCGTAGCCGGCGTCCCAGAACAGGTGCCGGATGCCGTTGCACAGGTGGTACATCAGCGCCCCGGTGAACCCGAACAGGATCAGCATCCCGAACCAGGAGCCCAGGAACCCGTGCGCCGTGGCGAAGGCCTCCGGTCCCGCGGCGGCGGCGACCACCCACCAGACCAGCAGCAGCACGCCCGCCGCCAGCGCGATCCCGGTCGCGCGATGGCAGATGGACATGACGCTCGTGAGCTGGGGCTTGTAGACCTGAAGGTGCGGAGACAGCGGCCGATTGTGAGCGCTCATACTTCCCTCATACTGGCGGGCCTCGTAAGTGTAGGCCCCCTGACAGGCGCCGCCGCGAGGCGGTGCCGGTTCGCCCGAATGGCAGCGCGCTCCCCGGTCCGGACCGCGCGCCCCTGACAATTTCGACACGTCTTATAGACCATCACCCGGCGCCCTCAAACCCGGCGTAGGGTCGCACCGCGCAAAAGTCTCGTTCTCTTTAAAACAGCATACGGTTTTCCACAACCGGCAGCGCGGCCTGGAGCGCCCCCGGGAAGCCGTTGATTCCACGTAACTTCTCTGGGCTTTTCCCGAAAAATTCTTGTGGATAAGTTGGTGGAAAATAATGGAATGAATTGTTGAGAAGTAATTATCGGAATTTCATTATAAAACCCATACGCTATATTGAATTTTCACTTGCCGCATCGAGGCGCCGATGTCACGCTTCTTTCATCGCGCGGGGCCTTTGATGCTTTGCTCTCGGACGATCCGGCCTCGCCGGACCACCACCGGGTGCGGCGGACGGGCCCGGTCCGGGCCGACAGGATCTCATGCAGGCTCTCTCCTGCGGGGTGGTGCCGGCCTCCGTTGACGCTCCCGTGCGGTGCGTGCGGCCCCCTTCGGGAGGCGCCGCCCGGGGTCTCCGCCCCGCGACGCCGATCTCTCCGGGCCAAGGGGAGGATCGGATGCGCACCCAAGGCGAGCGACCGTCCCAACGGACCGGACCGGTGGCGGGAGGGACTGTCGGCCCCGTGCCGGCGGAGTCCGTGCCAAGACAATCGCTCATGGCACAGCCGACGCCCTTCGCCCCCGCGCGACTTTCGCGCCTCCTGCTCGAACTGGTCTCCTCAGCTGTCTGGTCTCCCGGGCGATCTGGCGGACAGCGGCCTGTTGGCGCATGACCCTTTGCTGATCCGATCCCCGTGATAGTCTTCCGCCCCGACGCACCCAGGTACAGAAACCGACGGGCGCCGGGGCCCGCTTTCGCAAACCCTATCAAGTGCGCTGGCCCCGTCGCCCCGCGAACAGAGGCCCCCATGCCGCGTCTTTCCCGTCACCTCCTCCCAGTTCTTCTCGCCCTGCTCGCCGGGATCGCGTTCGGCGCGGCACCGGCCCAGGCCGCCTGCTCCGATCCACCGGCACCGGGCGTCGACTGGCGGCGCTGCAGCTTCGACCGGGTGGATCTGGAGAAGATCGACCTCAGCGGCGGGCGGCTGGACGATTCCAGCTTCAACCGCGCCAAGCTTGCGGGCTCCATCTTCAACGGCGTCCAGGGCGGCCGCGCCCGATTTCTGGGGGCCGATCTGCAAGGGGCGAGCTTCGAGGGGGCCCGGCTCAAGTTCGCCGATTTCAGCCAGGCCAATCTCCAGAACACCACCTTCGCCGGGGCCGACCTCGCCGACGCCCGCATGGTCTCGGCCAATCTGCGCGGCGCCGACCTGACGGGCGCGCGAGTGCGCGACGTGGATTTCTACCGGGCCGACCTGTCCGGCGCGACCTGGATCGACGGCGAGCGGGTCTGCGCCGAGGGCTCCATCACCTTCTGCCGCTAGCCGCCTCCATATCTTTGTTGATCGTCACCCCGGGCAGCCCCGGGATGACCGTCCGGGACTATGGGAAAGGCCCCCTTTCCCGCGGGCGATGCCATTCCCCCCGGAAATGCACTAGGCTCCCGGCATGTTCAACGACGCCGTCGATCTGCGCGACTTCTACGACTCGCCCCTCGGCCATCTGGCGCGGCGGATGATCCGGCGTCAGGTGCGCGGGCTGTGGTCCGATCTGCGCGGCCAGTCGCTGCTCGGCCTCGGCTTCGCCACGCCCTATCTGCGGCCCTTTCGCGGCGAGGCGGAGCGGGTGCTCTCCTTCATGCCGGCGCAGCAGGGCGTGCTGCACTGGCCGCCGGAGGGGCCGAACCTCTCCGCCCTGGTGGACGAGGGCGAGCTCCCGCTGGAAGACGCCTCGGTCGACCGCATCATCGTGGTGCATGCGCTGGAGGGGACCGAGCAGCGCGCGGCGATGATGAGCGAGCTGTGGCGGGTGCTGGCGGCGAACGGGCGGATCCTGTTCGTCGTGCCGAATCGCCGGGGCCTGTGGGCGCGCTTCGACCACACGCCGTTCGGACACGGCCAGCCCTACACGGTCGGCCAGCTCTCCCGGATGCTGCGCGACAGCCGCTTCACCCCGACCCGCACGGTCAACTCGGTCTATACGCCGCCCTATGTCAGCGGCCTGCTGATTCGATCCGCCCCGGCAATAGAGCGGATCGGCGACCGCTGGTTCAACACCTTCGCCGGTGTCGTCATGATCGAGGCGCAGAAGCAGGTCTATGCCATCCGCCGCGATCGCAAGCGTGTGCTGGCCCGGGCCCGCGACCTGATCGCGTCGCCCCGGCCGACCCCCGCGCCGGCGCCGCGCAGCCTGTATCTGGAGACCGCCTGCCCGACTACCTTTACCGACCGCCTACCAAAAACCCACCAAACTCCCGGAGGAGATCCCGCATGTACGTTGTCGCCGTGAATCTTGTCGTCGATGCCAAAGACGCCGACGCCTTCGCCGACCGCCTGAAGCAGCACGCCAAGAACAGCCTCACCCAGTCCGGCTGCCTCGGCTTCTCGGTCAGCGCCGACCACGACGCGCCGGGCTCCTTCCACCTGTGGGAGGTCTACAAGGACGCGGCCGCCTTCGAGGAGCACAAGAACGCCGATTTCATGGCCGATTTCCGCGATTTCTCCGGTCCGCTGGTGAAGAACCGGGTGCTGGCCACAGGCGACCAGATCGCGTAGGCCGCGCAAAAGTTCTTGTTATGTTCTCGTCCTGGATCTAGAGTGGCGCCGGTCGCAAACGCGGAGGGCGCCAACCGTGGTCCAGGCAGCAACGACATTCCGGGCCCTGCATGAAGGGCCCGGCGCCTTCATCATCCCCAATCCCTGGGATATCGGGACGGCCCGCATCCTTGCCGCCCAGGGCTTCAAGGCCCTGGCGACGACCAGCGCCGGCATGGCGTTCGCGCTCGGCATCCGGGAAGGACGTGCCACGCCGGAACAGGTGCTGCAGCATTGCCACACCCTCGTCGCCGCGACCGACCTGCCGGTCTCGGCCGATCTGGAGAAGGGCTTCGGCGACAGCCCCGAGAGTGTCGGGGAGACGATTCGCGCCGCCGCCGCCACCGGCCTCGCCGGCGGATCGATCGAGGACCACACGGGCGATCCCGACCACCCGATCTACGAGTTCAGTCTTGCGGTCGAGCGGATCGCGGCGGCGGTCGAGGCGGCCCGCGCCGTGCCGGGCGATTTCATGCTGACCGCGCGGTGCGAGAACCTGCTGTGGGGCCGGGACGATCTGGACGACACGATCCGCCGCCTCCAGGCCTTCGAGGCCGCCGGGGCCGACGTGCTCTACGCCCCCGGCCTGTACGACCTGGACACGGTCCGGACCGTCTGCTCGGCCGTCACGAAGCCGGTCAACGTCGTCATGGGCATGCCGGGCGCCACCTTCAGCGCCGCCGATCTGGCGGCGGCCGGGGTGAGGCGGATCAGCGTCGGCTCGGCGCTCGCCCGTCTCGCCTACGGGGCGTTCATCGATGCCGCCCGCGAGATGAGCGGCGACGGGACCTTCCGGTTCGCCCACAAGGCGATGGGCTTCGCCGAGATCGAGGGGCACTTCGCCGACCGCGACCCGTAACGGGACGAGGCTCCTCCAAGACCGAGCCTTAGCTGTACGGAGGCTTGTCCCATAGGGCAAGCGCCCGCTTGGTTCCTGCGCCCCCGCGGCGGAGACCTTACCTGCACGCATGACCATCCGACCTCAAAGAGGGCTCCGCCATGTCGTCCGCGTCCGACTTCAAACGCCTGCATGAGGGCTCCGGCCCGCTCGTCATCCCCAATCCCTGGGATATCGGCTCCGCCCGCATCCTCGCCTCCCTGGGGTTCAGGGCACTGGCGACCTCCAGCGCCGGCATGGCCTTCGCCTATGGCCTGGGCGACGGCAAGGTCGCACCCGATCAGGTGCTCACCCATTGCCGCCAGATCGTCGGCGCGACCGGCCTGCCGGTCTCGGCCGACCTGGAAAACGGCTTCGCCGACAGCCCCGAAGGGGTGGCGGAGACCATCCACACCTTCGCCGGCACCGGCCTCGCCGGCGGCTCGATCGAGGATTCCACCGGCAGGCCCGAGACGCCGATCTACGATTTCGATCATGCCGTCGAGCGGGTCGCCGCGGCGGCGGAGATGGCGGGCAAGGTCGCCGGCGGCTTCGTGCTCACGGCGCGGGCGGAGAACTTCCTCAACGGCCGGCCCGATCTGGACGACACGATCCGCCGGCTCCAGGCCTTCGAGGCAGCTGGCGCCGACGTGCTGTTCGCCCCCGGCCTGCCCGATCTCGACGCCATCCGCACGGTCTGCGCCGAGGTGACGAAACCGGTCAGCGTGATGATGGGCATTCCCGGCCGCACCTTCTCGGTGGACGAGCTGGCGGCCGCCGGCGTGAAGCGGATCAGCACCGGCCCGGCCCTCGCCCGCGCCGCCTATACCGCCCTGATCGCGGCCGCCGAGGAGATCAACGACAGCGGCACCTTCGATTTCGCCGTGAAGGCGCTGGGCTCAAGCAAGATCGTGGAGCGGTTCGGCGGGTAGCGGGCCTCAGTCCCCGGCAACGCTCAGCTTCTCCTGCACCCCGAACGTCTCCAGCAGGCCGGCGATGGTGCCGTCGGCCTTCGCGGTCTTGAGATACGCCGCGATGGCCGCCTGCAGGGCCGCGTTCTTCGGCTTGGTGCCGACCGCCTGGCGCACGGCGGTGTAGCGGCCGTCGAGGATGCGCTGACCGCCGAGATCGGCCGCGTTCTCCTTCAGCGCCGGGCGCAGGCCGGCCAGCGCGTCGAGCTTTTCCGTCACATAGAGATCCAGCGCCCCCTGCAGCCCCTTGGCGCGGACCAGTTCGGCCTTCTGGAGCGTGCGCGACAAATACAGGTCATAAGCCGAACGGTCGGACACCGCGATCCGCACGCCGGCCGCGTCCACGTCGGCGATGGTCTTCAGCGGCGAGGCCTCGGGGACCATGTAGGTCGCCTCGATCTCCACATAGGCATCGACGAAGGCGATGGTCTTCGCCCGCTCCGGCTCCTCGGCGATCAGGGCGATGTCCCAGGCGTCGTCGGCCAGGGCGTCGGCCACCTCGCCCGGCGAGGCGAAGGGTACCAGCTCGACCGTGAGGCCCAGGTGGTCGGCGATCCGCCCGGCCAGGCTCGGCGCCACGCCCTCCGGGTCGCCGTCGGCCGCCGTGCCCGTCACCAGCAGGATGTTGCCGAGGTTGATGCCGGCGCGCAGCACGCCGGGGCGGGACAGGTCGGTGTCGATAGTCATGGCAGGCTCCGGACAGCGAAGGGAGCGCCATCCTAGGGGCCCGGCGCGGCCTTGCCCATGGCCGCCGTCACGCTGCGGCCCCCGCCCCAGTGCCCGCCTCGGTGCTCGCCCCTGTGCCCGCCTCGGTGCCCGCCCCGGCATCGGCCAGGATTTGGCGCAGATGCACCCGCATGTCGGTGAGCGCTTCGGTGATTCGGTTGGAGGAGGCGGACATGGTCCCGCTCATGGAGCCGGTCTTCTCCGCCGCGCTTGCCACCCCTTCGTTGACGCCGGCGACCCGGTGGGCGCGGTCGGCCACGTCCTCCACGGTCCCGGTGATGGTTTCGGTCTTCTCGCTCAGGCTCTCGATGCCGTCCGCGACCTCGCCCATGCCGCAGTCGACCGTGCGCAGGCGCTCCTGAATGGCGCCGGTCGCCTCGGACACCCGATCGATGCTGGCGCGGAAGCCGCCGACCTGCCGGCTGATCCGCAAGGTCGCGTCGGCGGTCTGGCCGGCCAGGATCCGCACCTCGCCGGCGACCACCGCGAAGCCGGCACCCGCCTGGCCGGCCCGGGCCGCCTCGATGGTGGCGTTCAGGGCCAGCAAATTGGTCTGCTCGGCAATCTCCTGGATCACCCCGACGACACTGCCGATCTGCCCGGCGGTGGCGGTCAGGTCGGCCACCGCGTCGGCCACCGTATCGGCCTCGGCGGCGACCTCGCTGGTGAGCGTCCGCTGGCCGCGCACGTCCCGGGCGATGCGCTGGGCGGTGTCGCTCAGGTTGCGGACCACCGCGCGCACGTCCTGGATGAAGACCGCGCTCTCCTCCGCCAGGGCGTGGGATTCGGTCGAGCGCGACAGGGTATCGCTCGCCAGCGCGTTCAGCTCGGCGGAGATCGCCACCAGCTGTTCGACGCTGTCGGTCACCACCGACACCCGCGCGCCCATCCCGGTCTCGATCTCCGAGCTCAGGGTGGAGAGCTGGTCGGCGAGCTGGCGCTCCCGCGCCGCGCGTTCGGCCTCGCGCTGCACCCGCATCGCGTCGATCTCGTCCAGGGCGGCCTTGAAGCTCTGGATCCCGCCGGCCAGCGACCCGATCTCGTCGACCCTGTCGGTATCGCTGATCTCGGCCTCCTCGCCATCGGCGATGGCCCGCAGCGCGGCGGACAGCCGGGACAGCGCCCGGGTCACCATGTGGCGCATCACCGCCCAGACCGCGACATTGGCGACCAGCACGCAGCCCAGGCTCACGGCCGCGATCAGCACCAAAGCCTGGGTCAGCGTCCGCTCGACCTGGGCCTCGGCCTCGTGGATATGGTCGATCTGGCCGAGGATGGCGTTGCGCGTGGTCTCCGCCGCCAGCGCCTCGTCGACGATCGCGCTCCTCAGCTCGGCGACCTTGCGCTTCAGGGCGTCCGGACTCGCCGCCGCCCCGGTCAGCTCCTCCGCCTTGGCCGCCACCGTCACCGGATCGGCGCCGGCCAGCACGACCTCCTCGACGGTGTCGGTGAAGGCGTCGTTCTCGAACAGGCCATAGGCGATGCCGACGCCGCCCTCGGTCTCCTTGACCACGATGCCGCCGGCCCGCTGCACGTCACGGCGCTCGCCGCGCCTGGTGAAGCGCTCGACGATCCGGTCGCGGCCCTCGTAGCGCCGGGTCTCCGTCGGATAGGTCTCCGAGGCCCAGCTCAGCAGGATCGGCAGCGCGTCGGTCTGAAGCTGGTCCGGCACGGCGGCCAGCTTCTTCTGCAGTCCGAAGACCTCGGCGCGCAGCTCGGCGTTCATGTCCCGCAGCAGCCCAGCGCGTGCCTCCTGCTCGGCCATGAGCGTGTTCACAACGGTGATATAGACCCCGGCCAGGGCGCCGAGGACGAGGCACAGGGTCAGGGCCAGGGCGGCGGTCAGCTTGACGTTCAGATGGGAGCGGATGAACGCGAGCATGCGGCAGCCTCATTCTGGCCTGGGACGGAGGCGCTCAGACCCCGCCGGGACAGGGCGGGCCGAAACGTCGGGGGGCCAAGCTATCCACGCCGCATGACAGTGCGATTGCGCTTCTGTTTCGTCATTATGAGTATGTTTTTGTTCATATTGATTATATTTTGTCTTTAATCCTTGCGTCTCCTTCTTCGGGGTCAAATGAACAGCTTTATGAACGCGCGCATCTAGAGCCAAATCCGATCATCAAATCCGACCATATTGAATCATTTCATGGTTCAATATGGTCGGTGAATTTGTCTCTAAAACAATGAGATAGAGCGGATTCACGCACGCTGACGCGATCACGAAGTGATCCCGTCACCGCACGATCAGCTCTAGCCGAACAGCGGATCCGACTGGAACAACCTGCCCTCGCCGAAGCCGACGGTGAGGTAGTGCAGCATCGGGTCGATCCCGGCGCCGGCCACGTCCGGATTGGCCGCCAGATAGGCCTCGCCGTCGAACTGGGCCCCGGCGTCCCGACCTTCGAGGTGCCCGTACAGGTGATAGTGCAGCAGCGGATTCATCCCCGCCGCCGCCACGTCCGCATTGACCGCCAGATAGTCGCCGCTGTCGAACAGCGCGTTCGGCGCCCGGTCCTCGAACCCGCCAAATTGCAGGTAATGGAGATAGGCGTTGCCGCTGTCGAAGCCGGCGGCGACGACGTCGTCGTTGGTGGCGAGGTAGAAATCAGCGTCGAAGCCGATCTCACTGACCGAGACCGGGGCGGTGGACAGCCGGTTGCCGTCGTCGAACGCTAGGATCTCGGTGTTGCGCAGGATGTCGCGGCCGTCCGCCCCGTCGACCACGGTCTCGCTGTCGGAAACCCCGATGGCGTAGGAGGAGGACAGGCCGGAGAAGCGGGCCGTGTCGAGGCCGCTCCCGCCGTCGAGGATGTCGTCCCCCGCCCCGCCGGTCAGGCTGTCGCTGCCTCGGCCGGCGACCAGGACGTTGGCCAGGGCGGAGCCGGCCAGCAGGTCGTCGCCGTCGCCGGTGTACAGGTTCTCGATCTCGGTGCCGTCGGCGACACGGAAGGCCGCGCCGTAGATCGCGCCGACGGTGCCGTCCAGATGGATCGCGACGGGACCGCTGACGGCGGCGGCGTTGATGGTGTCGGTGCCGCCGTCGCTGTCGACCAGGACGCTGCGGCCCGCATCGGCGGTCGCCAGTGTGGCGTACTGGTCGGTGTAGACATACCGGTCGTCGGCGGTGGTCGCATCGCCGTAGAGCGTCAGGCTCCAGCTCTCCAGCGTGCCGACCGTTCCGGTCTCGGTGTCGGTCACCCTCAGGGTCCAATCGCCGGCGGCGCTCTCCCCGTAATGCTGACTCGACATCAGGGTCGTCACATTGGCGCCGAAGAAGGTGAGATCCGGCAGTTCGTCGAGCAGACCGTCCTGCCGCGCCAGGATCTCATAGGCCTCGAAATCCGGGTTGTAGATCAGGTAGCTCGTGGTGCCGTGCGGCGAGGTCAGCTCGATCCGGAGCTGGCCCAGATCGCCATGGGGGATATCCACGTCGACCGTGGCGAACTCCACGTCCATCGCCGCATCGACCGTCAGCGACTGCGATACGCCGGCGGCGTCGCCGTCCGGCACCGCGACCGCCGTGGTCGAGGTCACGGTGACGACCGCCTGGTTGGTCACCGTGTTCGGCGTGGCGTCCCAGGTCTCCGCGAGGCGGGTGGCAGCACGGGCATCGACCTGGCCGAACCCGTAGTCGTGGCTGGCCGTCAGGCCGCCGCCGTTCCAGTCGGTGGCACCGTTCTCAACCGTGGTCCAGGGATAGGACAGGGCGAGGGAGATCCCCGCCTCGTAGGCCGCGCGGACCGGCTCATCCAGTTCGGCAAGCGCCGCTTCGCTGCCGACCGTATCGGCCAGGATCTCCGCCCGGGTCAGCGGGTCGGCGCCGGTATCGTAGGCCGAGTAGGCCAGGATCTCCTGAACGTCGCGCATCCCCAGCGTCGGGTTGGCCTGAAGCACCAGAGCGGCCACGCCGGAGACGATCGGCGCGGAGAAGGAGGTGCCGTCGGTGAGGTCGTAGCCGTCGTCCTCGCCGCTGACCCCGAGCACGCCGGCACCAGGTGCCGCGACCAGGACATTGGCCCCGGGCGACGAGAAGGTCGCGATCTGACCGTCTGCATCGGTGGCGGCGACGGTGATCTGGTAGGGCGAGTTCTGTTCCGGCCCGTGGGTCGACAGCGTCCCCTGGATCCGGGAATTGCCCGACGCGAAGACGTGCACCGTACCCAGGCCGGCGCGCCCCGTGGTGGCGGTGTCGGCGATCGCGTCGAGGCTGCCCGGTTCCTCGTAGAAGATCTCGTTGCCGTAGCTGTTGTTGGTCACATCGGCGTCGCTGGCCAGGTGGAAGGCCGGTGCGGCGTTCACCAGCTCGCCGTCCGCATCCGAGATCCGGATCCCGGTGAAGGTCGCGCCATAGGCGACGCCGACAAGGCCGGTACCGTTGGCCGCGGCCGCCGAGAACCCCGACACCTGCGTGCCGTGGGAATAGGCGTCCGCGATCGGCGTGGCGTCGCCCTCGCCGGTCACGATGTTGTGGTCGTTCTCCGCATCGTAGGTGCCGGACAGGTCGGGGTGGGTATAGCGCACCCCGTCGTCGATCACGGCGATCCGGATGCCCTCGCCGGTATAGTCCGGCCAGGCGCCCAGCACCCGGATATCCTGGCCGACGGTGCCGCCGGACTGCCCGGTATTGTGCAGGTACCACTGGTCGCCGAATAGGGGGTCGGACGGAATGACCGTCATGGTTCGCGCCTCCTCCAGAGCGTTTGAACCGGGATTCTCCCGTTAGGTACACAATCCGCGAATTTTGCCGCGAACCTTGGCCGAGCCGTGGAAACCCGATCAAGCGAAAGTTCGCCCGGCCGGCCCGATGCCGCGCTTTCGACACCGGCACCGGTCCGTGGCGGCTTGCCTTAATCCGCCTGCTCCGATAGGTCTTGCCGGTTTCCTTGTGACCGACCTCTCCAGGAAGTACCGCATGGCGGATGTCGCGCCCTCGCTGGCCCAGCTTCGGGCCGAGATCGACCGCATCGACGACGCGCTGCTCGGGCTGCTCGAAAGCCGGGTCGCGATCGGTCGGCGCGTGGCCGCGGCCAAGGGCGACGCGTCGGGTCCCTATCTGCGTCCGGGCCGCGAGGCGGCGATCCTGCGCCGGCTCTGCTCCGCCGCCAGCGCCGACCTGCCGACCGCGACCCTGGAGCGCATCTGGCGCGAGATCCTCGGCGCCAACCTGGCGCGCCAGGTCGATCCGCTGACCGTCGTCTACGCGCCGCAGGGGGCGGAGGCCTGCCTCGACCTCGCGCGCGACCGCGGCGGCGCGGCGACGCGGCTCGAGACGGTGGAGAGCGCCGAGGCGGCGATCGCCGCGGCGGTCGACGGACGCGCGACCCTGGCCGTGCTGCCGGACGTGGCGGATTCCCGCTGGCGCTGGTGGCCGCAGCTCGTTTCGGCATCGCAACAGGATACCTCCACCCAGAAGCCGTGCGTCATCGCGCGGCTTCCGCTTTTCGGGGAGGGCGGCGTGCCCGCCTATGGCGTGGCTCCGCAGGGTCCCGACCCGTCGGGCGACGACGTGACGCTCTATGCCGTGCGCGGCACCGCCGAGAGCGCGCTGGACACAGCGGAGATCGAAGGGGCCCATTGGTCGCTGATCGCCGCCGACGGCTATCTGGAGGCCGGGCATATTCCGGCCGGCGCGGCGCTGATCGGCGCCTACGCCCGGCCCGAGACCTCCCGCTCGAAGACGAGCACCTGACCCCATTCTTCCGTCCGAGGACTGTCCGATGCCCAGCGTGGCCCCTAAATCGTCGATTTCCGATCTCGCCGCCTACAAGCCGACCAGCTATCCCAAGAGCCTGCAGCGGATCATCCGCCTGAACCTGAACGAAGGGGCGCTCGGCCCGTCGCCGAAGGCGATGGAGGCCCTGGCCGGCATCGCGTCGAAGATCCACACTTATCCCGCCGTCGCCGCCTCCGGCCTGGCCGAGGCGATCGGCGAGCGGCACGGGATCGACCCGTCGCGCATCATCCTGGGCTGCGGCTCCGACGAGCTGATCCAGGTGCTGACCCAGGCCTATCTTGAGCCGGGCGACGAGGTGATCCACACCCAGTACGGCTTCCTGCTGTTCCCGATGGCGACCAAGATCGCCGGCGGCGTGCCGGTCTCGGCGCCGGATGACGGGTTCACCGCCAGCGTCGACGCGATCCTGGCGCGGGTGACCGAGCGCACCAAGATCGTCTTCCTGGCCAACCCGAACAACCCGACCGGCACCCACGTGCCGACCGAGGAGGTGCGCCGCCTGCGCGCCGAGCTGCCGTCGCGGGTGCTGCTGGTGCTCGACGCGGCCTATGCCGAATACGTCCAGCGCAACGACTACACCGCCGGCATCGAGCTGGTGGAGGAGACCGACAACACGGTCATGCTGCGCACCTTCTCCAAGATGTACGGCATGGCCGGCCTGCGCCTGGGCTGGGCCTATTGCCCGGCCGACATCGCCGCCACCCTGTACGCGGTGAAGCCGCCCTACGGCGTCAACACCCCGGCCCTGGTCGCCGGCATCGCGGCGGTGAAGGATCTGGAGTTCCAGGAAAAGTCGGTGGCCCATAACGGCGCCTGGCTGCCCTGGCTGCAGGACGAGTTCCGCAAGCTGGGCCTGGAGCCGTACCCGTCGGTCACCAACTTCTTCATCACCCGCTTCCCGACCGAGGCCGGCAGAACCGCCGCCGAGGCGCGCGAGTTCCTGGCCAAGCGCGGCATCATGGTGCGCAGCATGTCCGACTACGGCGAGCACGACTTCATCCGGGTCTCGATCGGCCAGGAGGACGAGAACCGCGCCCTGGTCCAGGGTCTGGCCGACTTCTTCAACGGGGTGCCCGCGTGACCGCATCCCCGGACAACGGCGCCGCCAAGGGAGAGCCGATCTTCGGGACCCTAGCGGTCGTCGGGATCGGCAATCTCGGCTCCTCCGTCGCCCGTGCCGTACGCAAGTACGGCGCGGTCGACCGGGTGGTCGTCGCCGACCTGTCGGCCGAGGCGCTGGCCCGGGCGAAGGAACTGAAGCTGGCCGATGCCTATTTCGAGGCACCGTCCAAGGCAGTGGCGGAGGCGGACATCGTCGTTCTCTGCACGCCTCTCGGCGCCTTCGGGGCGATCGCCAAGGCCATGGCCCCGCACCTGAAGCCGGGGGCGATCGTGACCGATGTGGGGTCGGTGAAGGGGGCGGTGGTCGCCGCCGCCGGTCCGCACATGCCGGACACCGTCGCCTTCGTGCCCGGCCATCCGATCGCCGGCACCGAGAAATCGGGCCCCGACGCCGGATCGTCAGACCTGTTCGTCGGCCGTTACTGGATCCTGACCCCGGACGAGACCACCGACCGGGCGGCCGTCGCCCGGGTGACCGAGCTGTGGACCCGATGCGGCGCCATCGTTGAGGAGATGAAAGCCGAGTATCACGACAAGGTGCTGGCCGTGACCTCGCACCTGCCGCATCTGATCGCCTACACCATCGTCGGCACCGCCTTCGACCTGGAAGGCCAGGAGCAGCAGGACGTGATCCGCTTCTCCGCCGGCGGCTTCCGCGACTTCACCCGCATCGCCGGCTCCAGCCCGATCATGTGGCGCGACATCTTCCTAAACAACCGCGAGGCGGTGCTGGAGATGCTGCAGCGGTTCAGCGAGGACCTGAGCTACCTGCAACGGGCCATCCGCTGGGGCGAGGGCGACAAGCTGCAGGACCTGTTCACCCGCACCCGCGAGGTGCGCCGCGGGGTGATCGAGGCCAAGCAGGACAAGCCGTTCCCCGAAGGCGGCAACGGCAAGTAGGGCGCCGCGCGCCCTACCCTCACCCCGTCCGTCAGAACGGGAACCAGGAGAACTCCCGGCCGTAGTGCAGGTAGCCGATATTGACGCCGGAGCGCAGGCCGACGCCGGTGCGGATCGGCGCCAGGGTCAGCTCGCCGTCGGACTGGTAGTTCACGCCGACGCCGGCGAAGAAGTAGTAGGATCCCTCCACGCCCGGGATGCGGCGGTAGATCTGGTCCGGCGAGTCCAGGTTGTAGACCAGCACGAACACCTTGGACGCGTTGCCGCCCAAATCGAAGCCCAGGGACGGACCCTGCCAGAACACCTTGCTCTGCCCGCCGCCGGCCTTGTTCAGCATGCCCTCGCCATAGCGCAGGCCGACGACGATGGCGCCGGAATACTCGCTGCCGGCGATATAGGCGCTCGGCTCGCCCATGTCGGCGAACACCTTCTCGATGACCTTGGCCAGGCCTTCGGTGGTCTCCCCGAACAGATCCTTGGCGGCGGACACGACCTCCGGCTCGCTGTAGGTCTTCGCCCCCGATGTGGTGGAGGAGGATGACGTCTCCGACGAGGAACTGCCGCCGGTCGTGGCGGTCTGGGCCTCAGCCCCGGCCGGCATGAAGAGGAGAGCGGTCAGGACGAGAGCGGCGGCGGACAGCCAGCGGGTCATTGAAACCTCCATTGTGTTGAGACCGGTGTCTCACCCGCGCACTATAGAAGCAACCCGATGGCATTTGTGAGAATTCGGCCCGTCGGATGGGCGGCCCGCAGGTCTATCCGGACCCGCTCCGGGACTTGAAGGGGCGGACCAGCAGGGCGAGAAAGCCGGTATCGTGCAGCCGCTCCACGCCGATCGCCATCTCCGGCGTCCGCGGGGTCGGGCTGAGGGTGGCGAAGATCCGGTCCCAGACCGACAGGGCGGTCCCGTAGTTTGAATCCGTGTCCTGGCGCACCGCGTGATGATGCACCCAATGGATCGAGGGCGTAACGATCACCGTCGACAGGGCCTTCTCCAGCCATCCGGGCAGGCGGGTGTTGGAATGCTGGAACACGGACGCCACCAGCACCAGGGTCTCGAACGCCAGCACCGAGGCCAGCGGGATGTCGAGCAGCACGATCACCACCGCCCGCACCGCCGCCGACATCAGCACCTCGCCGGCATGGAACCGCACCGCCGAGCTGGCGTCGAGGAACTCGTCCAGATGATGGATCTCATGGAACCGCCACAGGAACGGGACCGCGTGGTTCGCCCGGTGCCAGAAATAGATCCACAGATCCAGGATCAGCAGATCGGCCAGCAACGCCCAGCCGCCGTCCCACCACGCCGGCCGCCAGTCCAGGGTCATCGAGGTGGCGAGCACGGTGATCGGGATCACAGCCAGCCGGGACAGCCCGATATTCACCGCGAACAGCCCGGCATTGCGCAGGATCCGCGGCCAGCCGCCGCGTCGCACGACGGCGGGTGCCGCCCGTTCGGCCGTCAGGATCAGCCCGATCCAGGCGGCAACGGCAAGGCCCTTGGCGATGGTCAGCGTCTGCGGGTCCGACATGTCCAACATCATCGGGATATGGCATGGTGCGAGGGCCGGGCCAAGCGTCCGTGCCGTTGTCGTGACCGTCAGGAGAGTTTCCGTGAGCCGCCGCACGTCTTCAGGCCGACTGCCTCTCGTCGGCGTCACCGCCTGCCGCATCATGGGGGAGCACAACGCCAGTCACCGGGTCGGCGAGAAATATGTCACGGCCATGTCCGAGGTGGCGGGCGTCTGCCCGGTGATCATCCCGGCCCTGCCCGGCGGCGTGGAGATCGACAGCCTGCTCGACCGGCTGGACGGCGTGTTTCTCACCGGCAGCCCGTCCAACGTGGAGCCTGCGCGCTATGACGGCGGCGACAGCGCCACCCCGGACGAGCACGACCCGGCGCGCGACGGCGTCACCCTGGACCTCGCCCGGGCCGCCGTGGCGCGCGGCATCCCGCTGCTCGGCGTCTGCCGCGGCGCCCAGGAGCTGAACGTGGCCTTCGGCGGCACCCTGCACCAGGAGATCCATACCAAGACCGGCGGGCTCGACCACCGCATGCGCCGCGACGTGCCCTACGACTGGAAATACCGCCCCGCCCATTCGCTGGAGCTGGTCGCGGGCGGGCGGCTGGCCGCCATCGCCGGTCCCGGCCCGCATCTGGTGAACTCGCTGCACGGCCAGGCGATCGAGCGGCTCGGCCCCCGCGTCGTGGCGGAGGGCCGCGCGCCCGACGGAGTGGTGGAGGCGATCTCCATCGCCGACGCCCCCGCCTTCGCCCTCGCCGTCCAGTGGCATCCCGAGTGGCCGCGTCCGGTGGAGGGGATCAACCGGGCGATCTTCGAGGCGTTCGGCAAGGCCGCCCGCGCCGCCGCCAAGGACGCGCGCACCGGCGTCGATGTGGCGGCCGAATAGCCGGCCTGGCGACCCTCGCCATTCTGTCTCGATAGCGAAACGGTCGTGACCGGCCGGCGGGCTGGCGGGAGACTGCGGCACCGCAGCCGGGGCACCGACGCGCCCGACGCACGATGGGGACTGGACCGGGCGGGGGGATGCCCGCCATAGTCACGCAACCGAGCGCCTCCCGCTCCGGAGCGCGGCGACGACACTGTCGAAACTCCCGCGGAGGCCGGCGCTCGAAGAGCGATATATCGAGACGAAAAAGGAATTGGCTTCAATGGAATATGTGATCACCCCGCCGCGCACCGTGGCCGTGCCGGTGGCCGGCAGTGACCAGGGATTCCCGGTGCGCCGCATCTTCTGCGTCGGTCGCAACTACGCCGCCCATGCCCGCGAGATGGGCCATGATCCGGATCGCGAACCGCCGTTCTTCTTCATGAAGCCGGCCGACGCGCTGGTCACCGGCGGCGCGGCGATGCCCTATCCGTCAATGACCTCCGACGTGCACCATGAGATCGAGCTGGTGGTCGCCCTGTCCGGCGGCGGCCGCGACATCCCCGTGGAGGAGGCGAACAGCCTAATCTGGGGCTATGGCGTCGGTCTCGACATGACCCGCCGCGACATCCAGGCGGAGGCCAAGAAGATGGGCCGCCCCTGGGACATGGCGAAGGGCTTCGACCATTCCGCCCCGATCGCCGACCTGCACCCGGTGACGGAGACCGGCATCCTCGAGGATGCGGCGATCTGGCTCGACGTCAACGGCACCCGCCGCCAGGAATCCACCCTGAAGGCGCTGATCTGGTCGATTCCGGAGACCATCAGCTACCTGTCCGGCCTGGTGATGCTGGCCCCGGGCGACCTTATCTTCTCCGGCACGCCGGAAGGGGTGAACGCGGTTCAGCGCGGCGACGAGCTGCACGGCCATGTGGACGGTCTGAGCGACCTGCATGTGAAGGTGGTCTGACCGGTGCGGATCGTTACCTGGAACATCAACTCCGTCCGTCTGCGCCTGCCGCTGGTGCTGCGCCTTCTCCAGGAGATGCAGCCCGACGTGCTCTGCCTGCAGGAGACCAAAGCGCTCGTCGACGTGTTCCCGACCGGTCCCCTGGCCGAGGCCGGCTGGTCGCACCAGCTCGTCGCCGGCATGAAGGGCTATAACGGGGTCGCGATCCTCTCCCGCCTGCCGATCGAGGAGACGGTGTCGCGCGAATTCTGCGGCCGCACCGACGCCCGGCACGTGGCGGCGCGGATCGACGGCGGACCGGAGGTGCATAACTTCTACGTTCCCGCCGGCGGCGACGTGCCGGACCCGGCGGTGAACGACAAGTTCGCCCATAAGCTCGACTTCCTGGCCGAGATGACCCAGTGGCTCGGCACCGAGCGCAGCCCGGATCACCCGATGATCCTGGTGGGCGACCTGAACATCGCGCCGCTGGAGACCGATGTCTGGTCGCACAAGCAACTGCTCAACGTCGTCAGCCACACGCCGGTGGAGGTGGAGGCCCTGGACAAGGTCCAGGCCTCGGCCGGCTGGATCGACGCGGTACGCAAGATCGTTCCGCCGGAGGAACGGCTGTATTCCTGGTGGAGCTACCGGGCGAAAGACTGGTCGGCGGCGGACAAGGGCCGGCGTCTCGACCATGTCTGGGTGACTCCGCCCCTCGACGGCGGCATCCGCCATGCCGAGGTCATCCGCGACGCCCGCGGCTGGGAGAAGGCCTCCGACCACGCACCGGTGGTGGTGGACCTGGATCTTTAGAGGACTGCGGCGGGTCTACAGCCGCGTTTCCCACTTCGCCTTTCTCGTCATCCCGGTGGACCCCGGATCAAGCCCGGGACGATCCGGGATGACGGTCAGAAATTATTTTCTAAGACAAGGCACTAACGTACCGAATTTCCTTCGTACCGGCCCCGCAACTTTTCCGACACGACCGCCCTGGCTCACACCCGCTCGTACAGATAGATCCGCCCCGGCTTCACGCCCGGCGGCAGCGGCAGCGGGCTGAACGCATCCACCCCGTCCAGCGGCTGGTCGCTGACCACCACGCCGCCCGGCGCCAGCAGGTCGGCCACCATCGGCGCGGCGCGGCGCGACAGGGCGACGCTCTCCTCCTTGTCGCCGGTGCCGATATCCAGATGCGCCAGGACCGCGGTGCCGCCGAGATCGGCCGCGGCCCGCGGCAGGGTCTCGAACAGGTCGCCCAGATACAACCGGTCGTCGGGGGGAATGCAGTCGGGATGCGCGGCGACCTGGCGGTCGAACACGTAGATCTCGCGGCCCGGCAGGATCGCGCGCAGATGATCGTAGGTCCGCCCGTTGCCGAGCCCGAACTCCAGCGCTATGCCGCTGCGTCCTTGCACCCGGGCGGCGGCATCGTTGAGCGTGGAACGCTGGGCTTCCAGACGCCGGATCATGCTGTCGAGTCTACTCATGGGCCTGTCCGCTCTTGGACCAGTGTGCTGATTGGCTACCGGTCACCGGTTCAGCGCTTCGCGCAATTGGACATTGGTGCGTTCGAGCCGGGCCGCCAGTTCGCGCATGATCTCGATGGAGATCTGCGGGAACTCGCTGATCAGGCGGAAGAACAGCTCCTTGGTGATCCGCAGGGTGATCAGCTTCCCGGTCGCCTCCACCGAGGCGGTGCGCGGCACGTCGCACAGGATGGCGATCTCGCCGACCACGTCGCCCTTGCCGAGCTCAGCCACCTGGATCTCCCCGCCATCGGTGCGGATCCGGACCGAGGCCTCGCCGTCGATGATGATGTAGGCGGCATCGCCGACATCGCCCTGCTGGAACAGGCGCTGGCCGCTCTGGTAGGTGAGCCGCTCGGAGGTGAAGGCCAGAAGCTTCAGCTTCGACGGCTCGATCTTCGCGAAAAGCGGGATCTTGCGGAGCAGTTCCACCTCTTCGTTGAGGCTCATGGCGACCCTCCTTCATGGACCGGTGCCGTTATCAGAGGTGGGAAAGACGCGTCCATTGTGAAACCCCCTCAGTTCCGCGCGGCAATTTCGTGAAACACCCGGCCTTCCCGGTCGAGATCCTCCGGCGCGCCGGTCTCCGCCAGCCGTCCGCCGCGCATCACCGAGATCACCGGGAACAGGCGGGCGATATCCGGCCGCTGGGTCGACCAGATCACCGTGCGCCCGGACATCGCCTGCAGGATGTTGGCGACGAGCCGGCGCTGGGCGGCGGCGTCGAAGGTGGCGACGGCGTCGTTCAGCACCAGGATGTCCGGACGGCGTAGCATCGCTCGCGCGATGCCGATCTTCTGCCGCTGCACCGAGGACAGCCGGGCGCCGGCGATGCCGACCTCGAAATCCAGGCCGACCTCCATCACCGTCGGCCGCAGGTCCAGATCGTCCAGCACCGAGCCGATCACCGTTCCCACCCGGGCCACGCTGTCGGCCTGGCCGTAGGCGATCTTGCCGAACAGGATGTTGTCCTGCAGCGAGGCGGCGGCGTTGTAGGCATCGGCGCTGAAGAACGCGACGGAGCCCTGCAGCTCCTCCGGCAGGTCACGGGCGAAGGCGACGCGGGCCTCCAGGACCCGGGCCTGAATTCCGTCGTCGAGCATGCCCAGGCGATGACGCGCCGGGATCAGCTTGAACGGCAGCGACAGCAGCCGGGCGCGATCCTCTTCCGACACCTTCTCCAGCCCGATCCGCTCGACCCGGTTCAGCAGCGCCTGGAACTCCGGCAGATCGTCGGGTGAGATGAAGCTGAACTGGCCGAAGAACTCGTGGTCCGACGGCAGGTCGGCGAACAGCTCGACCATGGTGGCGGCCACGTCCCGGCCCATCTTCAGCAGATCGTCGGTCAGCCCGACGCTGGCCAGCGTGCGGCGTACATAGGGATGGGCGGCGATGGTGTCCGGCTGGAACGCCGGCCCGACCGGCGTGCCGAACAGCAGGTTCTCAGCCAGCGAGGCGTTGGTGTTGTAGCGGTCGGCGGCGAACGGCTCGACCAGGTCGACCATCTCCGGATCCTCAGCGAGCCGTTCGGCGAAGGACCGGCGCGCCGCCAGGATCCGCTCGGCGATCTGCGGCCGGGCCTGGGGATCGATGGTCCCGCGCAGGCCGAGGCCGTAGCAGTCGTCGTCCAGCTCGACCAGCATGAGGTCCTCGACCAGCCGGGAGACCAGGCCCTCGCCGTCGCCCACCGCCTCGGGATCGACCCAGGGGCCGCCCGGATCGTCGGTGGAGTTGGCCGCCTGGGCGGCGGTTTCCAGGGCCGCGCGGACCGCCGGATCGTCGCGCGCCTCGCCGGTCGGCCGGTGCATCACGCCGAGCAGCAGGTTCTCGCGGATGGTCGAGCTGAAGACGTAGGTGGACGGCCCCACATAGCCCATGCGCCGTCCGGTGATCGCCTCCGGCAGGGCGTGCAGATCGGCCTGACCGACGGTGATGCGGCCGCTGGTCGGATGCATCAGGCGCGCGATGGTCATGGCCAGCGCCTCGTTGCCGGCCCCGCCCGGGCCGAACAGCGCCATGTGGGTGCCCGGCGGCACGGTCATCGCCACGCCTTCGAACTGGACCTCGCCGTCGTCGTCGATCAGACCCAGGTTGTTCGCCCGCAACTCGCCGTCCAGCGGCTGCGGTGCCTCCGGCTCGGCGATGAGGGTCTCCTGCGCCATCATCTCCGGCAGGTCGAACTGGTCGATCACCTGCTCGTACTTGATCCGGGCGTCCTCCTTCTGCTGATAGAAGTTCAGCAATTCCTTCCAGGGGGCCGACAGGTCCTTGTAGGCCGCCAGGACGGCCACCAGCGCGCCGAGCGACAGCTCGCCCATGATCACCAGATAGCCGCCGATGGCGTAGAAGAAGAACGGCGTGAGCTGGGCGATGAAGTTGTTCAGGAACTTGATGACGAACTTGCGCTGATAGATCTCGAAGCGGATGTCGTAGATCACGCCGAGCTGGGCGGAGAACCGCGCCAGCATCAGCCGCGCCATGTTGTTCGCGTGGATCTCCTGCACGCCGGAGATCGTTTCTCCGATGCGGTCCGACAGCACGCGGACCGTGCGCACCCGCTGCTTGCCGAGCGCGTTCACCCGGCGCTGCAGCTTCGGAATGACATAGGCCTGAACCGGCGACAGGGCGATCGCCGCCGCCCCGAGGATCGGGTCCTGCATGAACATGAAGAACAGGATCGTGATCAGGGTCCCGCCCTGGAACGCCGGCAGCGAGATCGAGTCGCCGATGAAGCCGCCCAGGGGCTCCACCTCCTGGGTCACCATCGGGATGATCTCGCCCTGGCTGACCCGGCGGAAATGCGGGATCGGAAAGCGCAGGATGCGGGTGTAGAGCTCGTAGCGCAGGCGGCGCAGCATCCGCTCGCCCAGGCGCCCGCGATAGACGTTGATCCAGTACTTGAACCCGCCGTTGATGAACACCAGCACCAGGAACAACCCCGACAGGGTCCAGAGGTATTCGAGCTGATGGAACTCGATGCCGAGGAACGTGATGGGGAAATCGGTGGTGCCCTTGGCCCCGAGCGCCTCGTTCACGATCCGCTTCGGCAGGTCGAGCGAGTAGTAGAGGAAGGGGAACGAGATCAGCGTCATCACCAGCAGGATGATCTGTTCCCGCTTGGAATAGCGCAGAATGAACCGGTAGATCGTGGATTCCATCGCCCCGGTGACCTGTCGTCTCGACCTCGGATGCGGGCCAGTCCCGCCGCGGGCCGCCGACCGCTCCACCCACCGCAGGGCCACCCGGAGCCGATCTTGCTGCGGAAGGCCCAGCGGCGCAACGCCAAGCTGCGTCAAAAGGTTACCATTTCTCGGCCCGGCGCGATGTGCCATAGTGCGGCGGACATCGGCCTCCGCCAGAATATCGACATTTCCGGGCAGCGATGACAGCGACGGGGAACCCATGACGAAGACCAAGGCCCCCGCGACCGCCAAGCTGCTTGCGGACCGTCCGGCCGCCCGAGTCCTCATGTACAGCCACGACACGATGGGCCTCGGCCACCTGCGCCGGTGCCGCGCCATTGCCCACGCGCTGGTCGAGGATCATCCGGGCCTGTCGGTGCTGATCCTGTCGGGTTCGCCGATCATCGGCAGCTTCGACTTCCGCACCCGGGTCGACTTCGTCCGCATTCCGGGCGTCATCAAGCTGCGCAACGGCGACTACACCTCGCTGTCCCTGCATCTGGACATCGAGGAGACGGTGGCCCTGCGCAGCGCCATCATCCGCCACACCGCCGAGGTGTTCGATCCCGACCTGTTCATCGTCGACAAGGAGCCCCTCGGCCTGCGCGGCGAGGTCAAGGAGACGCTGGAGCTCCTGAAGGAGCGGGGCACGCCCCTGATCCTCGGCATGCGCGACGTGATGGACGAGCCGGAGCTGCTGGAGCAGGAATGGGAACGCAAGAAGGTGCTGCCCGCTCTGCAGGACCTGTATGACGAGGTCTGGGTCTACGGCGTGAAGGAGGTCTGCGACCCCTATGACGGGCTCGACATCCCGGCCGAGATCAAGCTGAAGACCCGCTACACCGGTTACCTGCGTCGCTCGGTCTCGCCGGCGCCGAGCCCGTCCTCCGCCCTGCCCTTCGGCGACGATCCGTTCATCCTGGTCACCGCCGGCGGCGGCGGTGACGGCGAGCCGGTGATGGACTGGGTGCTGCGCGCCTACGAGGAGGACCGGCAGCTTCCCTATCCGGCGCTGCTGGTGCTCGGTCCCTTCATGCCGCAGGAGCAGCAGCACGAATTCATGGAGCGCGCGAGCAAGCTCGATCGGGTCGAGGCGATCACCTTCGACAGCCGGATCGAGACGCTGATGGCCCGCTGCGCCGGCATGGTCGCCATGGGCGGCTACAACACGTTCTGCGAGATCCTGTCCTTCGACAAGCGGTCGATCGTCGTGCCCCGGACCGAGCCGCGGCTGGAGCAGTACATCCGCGCCCGCCGGGCCGAGGAGCTGGGCCTGCTGCGCATGCTGGTGGATGACGGCGACCGAAATCCGATGCAGATGGCCGCCGCCCTGCGGCAGCTGCCGGGCCAGAAGACCCCGTCCCAGGCCAAGGCGGTCGCCATGCTGAACGGGCTCGACCAGGTCGGCCGGCTCACCAAACGCTGGATAGACGAGCGGCGCCGGGCCGCTACGGCACGCCGGACCGCCTGACCGTGACCGGAAACGCGGAGAACGGAGCCACCGCTCACGCGGGCGTCCGTGGCCAGGTCGGCATCGTGGTGAAGGGCTATCCGCGCCTGTCGGAGACCTTCATCGCCCAGGAGATCCTCGGGCTGCAGCAGCGCGGCCTGCGCTTCCGCATCATTTCCCTGCGCCATCCGACCGACAAGGCGACCCACCCGGTGCATGACGCGATCACCGCGCCGGTCGACTATCTGCCGGAATACCTGGGAGACGATCTCGGCCGGGTCTGGCGCGGCTGGCGGACGGCCCGGCGGCTGCCCGGATACGGCAGGGCCCTGCGCACCTGGCTGCGCGACCTGTTGCGCGACCCCACCCCGAACCGGGGCCGGCGCTTCGGCCAGGCCTGCGTGCTGGCGGCCGAGCTCGACCCGGCGATCACCCATCTCTACGCCCATTTCCTGCACACCCCGGCCTCGGTCGCGCGCTACGCGGCGACGATGCGGGGGATTTCCTGGTCGGTCTCGGCCCATGCCAAGGACATCTGGACGACTCAGGACTGGGAGAAGCGGGAGAAGCTGGCCGATACCGCCTGGGCGGTGACCTGCACCGCGATCGGCGCCCGCCATCTGGCGGCTCTGGCACCCGATCCCGACCGGGTCAGCCTGCTGTATCACGGGCTGGACGCCTCCGCTTTTCCGCCGCCCGCCAGCCGGGTCAAGCGCGACGGCCGCGATCCGCACGCCCCGGTGACCATCGTCTCGATCGGCCGGGCGGTGCAGAAGAAGGGCTATGACGACGTGCTGGCCGCCCTGCGGGTGCTGCCGAACGACCTGAACTGGCGCTTCGTGCATATCGGCGGCGGCGCTCTGGCCGGTCGGCTGAAGCAGGCGGCCGACATCATGGGCCTGTCCGACCGGATCGAATGGCGCGGCGCCCAGTCCCGCTCCGGCGTGATCGACGCCCTGGCGGAGGCCGACATCTTCGTGCTCGCCAGCAAGATTGCCCCGGACGGCGACCGCGACGGGCTGCCGAACGTGCTGATGGAAGCCCAGCTCATGACCCTGCCGGTGGTGGCGACCTCGGTCTCCGCCATCCCCGAGCTGATCGACGACCGCGTCAACGGCCGGCTGGTGAAGCCGGGCGACCATCTGGCCCTGGCGAAGGCGCTCGAGGATCTGATCGGCGATCCGACCGCCCGGCTTCGGCTGGCGGCGGCCGGCCGCGCGCGGGTCCTGACCGAGTTCTCCGCCGATGCCGGGCTGGACAGACTCGCCGCCAAATTCGGCCTTGGCGACGCCGCATCACGGGCCGAGGGCCGGCCCGACGCGGCGTGAGGATCGCCTTCCATTCCCCTCTGAAGACCCCGGATTCGGCCGTTCCCTCCGGGGACAGGCGGGTCGCGCGCCTGCTGATGGCGGCCCTGACCCGTGCCGGCCACGAGGTCGATCTGGCCACCCGCCTGCGCAGCCGCGACGGCGAGGGCGACGTCACCCGGCAGGCGCGGCTGGCCGAGCTGGGGACCCGGCTGGCGGCGCGCTATCTGCGGCTGGTGTCGCAGGGGCGGCGGCCGCGCCCCGACCTCTGGTTCACCTATCACCTGTACTACAAGGCGCCGGACCTGATCGGCCCGCTGGTCGCCGAGAGCCTGGGCATCCCCTATGTGGTCGCCGAGGCCTCGGTGGCGCACAAGCGCGCCGGCGGGCCCTGGGACCAGGGGCACCGGGCGACCCTGGCCGCCCTGGCCCGGGCGGATCTGGCGGTCGGCCTGAACCCCCATGATCGGGCACTGGTCCAGCCCTGCCTGTCGCCCGGAGCGCGCTATCTCGACCTGCCCCCCTTCCTGGCGATCGACGGCCCGCCGCCGGCGCGCGCGGACGGCATCGATCGCCCGGTGGCGCTCCTCGCGGTCGGCATGATGCGGGCGGGCGACAAGCTCGCCTCCTACCGCGTGCTGGGGACCGCCCTGGCGCAGGTCCCCGGCGACTGGCGCCTCACCGTGGTCGGCGACGGCCCGGCCCGGACGGAGGTGGAAGCGGCGCTGGCTTCGGTCGCCGACCGTGTCACCTGGCGCGGCGCGCTCGACGCGCCCGAGCTTGACGCCGCGTATGGGGCCGCGGACCTGCTGGTCTGGCCCGCGGTGAACGAGGCCTACGGCATGGCCCTGCTGGAGGCGCAGGCGGCCGGGCTGCCGGTGGTGGCCGGCGACACCGGCGGCGTGTCGGCCATCGTGCGCCACGGGACGACCGGCCTGCTGGCCCCGGTCGGCGACGCCGACGCGTTCGCCGGAGCCGTGAGGACGCTGGTCGCGGACCCGGCCCGGCGCCGGTCGCAGGGCGCCAAGGCGGCCGAGATCTCCCGTGCCGAGCACGGCCTGCCTGCCGCCGCCGCGGCCCTGGATGCCGCCCTGCGAACCTTGGTGGAGGCGCGCCGATGACCCGGCTCGCGTTGCTGCGCCACGGCCCGACCGCCTGGAACGCCGAGAAGCGGCTGCAGGGCCGCGCCGACCAGCCGCTCTCCCCGGACGGCGCGGCGCAGGTGCGCGGCTGGATCCTGCCGGCCGAGGTCGCCGGTTTCCGCTGGCTGACCAGCCCGCTGATCCGCGCCCGTCGTACCGCCGAGCTGATCGGCGTCGAGGCCGCCATCGAGCCCGCCGCCATCGAACTCGATTTCGGGGCCTGGGAAGGCCGCCGCCTTGCGGAGATCCGCGCCGAAGATCCGGACGGCACCGCGGCGAACGAGGCGCGCGGCCTGGATTTCACCCCGCCCGGGGGCGAGAGCCCGCGCGCCGTGCAGGCCCGGCTCGCCCCCCTGCTCGTCCGCCTCGCCCTAGAGGGCCGGGATACCGGGATCGTGACCCATAAGGGCGTCATCCGCGCCCTGTTGTCCCTGGCCACCGGCTGGCCGATGGTCGATAAGCCGCCGGTGAAACTTTTCTGGGACCGGGTGCATCTGTTCGACCTCGCCGCCGACGGCACGCCGCGCCTGACCCAGCCCAACCTGCCCCTGAAGGCCGACCGATGACCCGACCGACCGTCATGCTCTATGTCCAGAACCTGCTCGGCATCGGCCATCTGCGCCGGGCGGCGGCGGTGGCGCGCGCGCTGGTGACGGCCGGCGCAGATGTCGCCTTCGTGTCCGGCGGCATGCCGGTGCCGCATCTGCCGCTCGGTGGGGCGAAGATGGTGCAGCTGCCGCCGATCCGCACCGAGGATGGCAACTTCAAGGTGCTGCTGGACGAGACCGACACGCCGATCGACGACGCCTTCCGCGACGCCCGGCGCGACCGGTTGCTAGCCCTGTTCGAGGAGCTGCGGCCGGCGGCGCTGATCACCGAGCTGTTCCCCTTCGGCCGCCGGCAGATGCGCTTCGAGCTGCTGCCGCTGCTGGAGCGCGCCCGGCAGGCCGAATGGCACCCGCAGACCTTCTCCTCCATGCGCGATATCCTGGTGACCAAGCCGCGGCGCGACCGCAACCAGGAGATCGTCGATACCCTGAACGCCTATTACGACGCCGCCCTGATCCACTCGGACCCGGAGCTGATCCGGCTGGACCGGACCTTCCCCATGGCGGCCGAGATCACGGTGGAGCAGCACTACACCGGCTATGTGGTCAACGCCGACGACATCGCCGTGCCCGAGGCCGATCCGGCGGCGACGGGCGAGGTGCTGGTCTCGGCCGGTGGCGGCGCGGTGGGCGACCGGTTCATGCCGACCGTGGCGCGCATGATTCCGGACCTGCCCCTGGCCGACCGGCCCTGGCGGCTGGTGACCGGCCACCACATGCCGTCCTCCGCCCTGGCCCGGATCGAGGCCGCCGTTCCCACCAACGCGGTAATCGAGCGCAGCGTGCCGAACCTGCCGGAACTGATGGCGGGTGCCGCCCTGTCGGTCTCCCAGGCCGGCTACAACACCCTGCTGGAACTGCTGGCGGCGCGGACCCGCGCCGTGGTCGTGCCCTATGAGGGCGGGGTGGAGACCGAGCAGCGGCTGCGCGCCGACCTGCTGGCCGATGTCGGCGCGCTCGAGGTGGTTGCCGAGGACGCGCTGACCGCCGAGAGCCTGGGGGCGGCGATGGAACGGGCGCGCGGCCGGTCGCGCGACGCGGTGCCGAGCGTCGATCTGGACGGCGCGCGCAAGACGGCGGCCTATGTCATGGACCGTCTCGCCCGGCGATGAGCGCACGCGACACCCTGGCGGCCCTTCTGGACCGGCGCGGCGAGCAGGACCGGCCGCTGGCCCTGTGGTGGCGCGACGACGATCTGGAAACACCGTCCGGCGCGCTGTCCGTCTGCCTGGAGGCCCTGGGCGAGGCCGGCATCGCCGCCGCCTTCGCTGCCATCCCCGGCGGCCTGACAGCCGAGGCGGTCGCGGCGCTGGACGGCACCGGCTCGGCCCTGTTCGTCCATGGCTGGGCCCACACCAACCACGCGCCCGCCGGAGAGAAGAAGTGCGAGTTCGGCACGACCCGTCCGCTGGCCGACAGGCTGGCCGAGATCGCCCGCGGCTGGGCGCGGCTTCGCCAGGTCGGCGGCGAGCGGGCATTGGCCTGCTTCGTGCCGCCCTGGAACCGGATCGGCGAGGATCTGCTGCCGGTACTGGGCGCGGGCGGGATCGCGGCCCTGTCCGCCTTCGCCTCGCCGAAGCGCCCTGCCCCGCCGGCCTCGGTGCCGCGGCTCGACGCCCATGTGGACCTGATCGACTGGCGCGGCACCGGAAAACCGGTGCCCGGCGCGACCCTCGCGACCGAAATTATTAAACACGACGGGGTGGACGGACCGGTCGGAATCCTGTCCCATCACCGCGTCACCGACCGGGGGGCATGGACCGACTGGCAGCCGATCCTGCGGCTGCTGTCGGATCATCCCGCGGTACAGTGGCTTTCCCCGGGCGACGCGCTTGCCCGGGTGGGTGTGGAACCGGGGAAACGGAGGCGCTTGTGACAGTGCACCGCTATGAGCGCGGCGCGATCGTCTGGGACATGGCACGGGGCGGACTTGGCCTGCTCGTGACCGGCCTGCCGCTGGTCGTCACGCCGATGGCGACGACCATGACCGTGATCTTCGGCGCCCTGGCGACCCTGTTCGGTGTCTATGTGGTCCGTACCTGGCTGCGCACCGCTCAAGCGGTCGAGGTCGATGCCGACGGGATCCGCCGCACCGGGCCGCTCGAAATCGACATTCCCTGGGCAGACCTGGACTCCATGGGCCTGCGCTACTTCTCGACCCGCCGCGACAAGAACGCCGGCTGGATGGAGCTGAAGCTGACCGGCAACGGCAAGAAGCTGCCGGTGGAGAGTTCGATCGACGATTTCGAGGGCCTCGTGCGCCATTGCATGCTGGTGTCGCGGCGCAAGAATCTTGAACTGTCCGAGACGACGCTCGACAATCTGCGCGCCCTCGGTCTGATGGGGCCGGCGCCGGAGGCCGACGGGAGCGACGGGCCACCGAGCTTCGACTCGAGTGGGCATATCGCCCCGAAACTCGAACCGGGTCTGCGGCAAGGAATCGGGCGGCAGGGAATTGGACCGGATCGGGACCGCTGATAAGCTGCTGACTCAGGGCTAACCGGAGGGGGACGGAGACTTGGATCGCTCAACGCCGCTCCTGCGCGTGCACGACCTGCGGATCGGCTTCGATCTGCCGGAGGGGCGGCTGGTTGCGGTGGACGGCGTCTCGTTCCAGATCCGCCGGGGCTCGACCGTCGCCCTGGTCGGCGAATCCGGCTCCGGCAAGTCGGTGGTCAGCCAGGCGATCATGGGCCTGCTGCCGCGGCCGGCGAAGATCCTGGGCGGCTCGATCCTGTTCGCCGACCCCGAGAAGCCCGGCACCATCACCGATATCGTGCGCCTGCCGGTGGACGGCCGCGAGATGCGCAACGTGCGTGGCGGGCGGATCTCGATCATCTTCCAGGAGCCGATGACGTCGCTGTCGCCGCTGCACACGGTCGGCAATCAGATCCGCGAGGCGCTGGAACTGCACCGCGACGTCTCGGCCCACGAAGCGACGGAACTGACCCGCGACATGCTGGCCATGGTCGGCTTCCCCGACCCCGACCGGGCGCTGAAGACCTATCCGTTCGAGCTGTCCGGCGGGCTGCGCCAGCGCGCGATGATCTCCATGGCCCTGGTCTGCCGGCCGGCCCTGCTGATCGCCGACGAGCCGACCACCGCGCTGGACGTGACGATCCAGGCGCAGATCCTGAAGCTGATCAAGGACCTGCAGTCCGAGCTCAACATGGCCATGCTGATGATCACTCACGATCTCGGCGTGGTCTCCAACGTGGCCGAGGAAGTGGTGGTCATGTATCGCGGCCGGGTGATGGAATCCGGCGACGTGGAGGACATCTTCCGCCGGGCCCAGCATCCCTACCTGAAGGCGCTGATGGGAGCGGTGCCGCGCTTCGACATGGCGCCGGGCGAGCGTCTGAAGCCGCTGCGCGAGATCAAGGCCGAGACCGGGCACCTGCTGGCCGACCGGCCGAAGGCGACGACGGCCGACAACGCGCCGATGCTCGCGGTGGAGGGGCTGACCAAGGCCTATACGATCCGCAAGGGCGGCTGGGTCTCGACCTCCCGCAAGTCGATCAAAGCGCTGGACGACGTTTCCTTCACCGTGCAGCCGGGCGAATGCCTCGGCCTGGTGGGCGAGTCGGGCTGCGGCAAGACCACCCTGTCCAAGGTGATCATGCGGGCGCTCACGCCGGACGCGGGCAAGGTGACCTTTACCGACGAGACCGGGCCGACCGACGTGCTCGCCCTCGACGGCAACCGGCTGACCGAGTTCCGCCAGAAGCTGCAGTTCGTCTTCCAGGACCCGTTCTCCTCGCTCAATCCCCGGATGACCGTGTTCGACATCATCGCCGAGCCGCTGGTGATCCATGGCATCGGCGATCCGGCCTGGCGGCGCGAGATGGTGTCGGAGCTGATGCGGCTGGTCGGGCTCGACGTGCGCCACCTGAACCGCTACCCGCACAGCTTCTCCGGCGGCCAGCGCCAGCGCATCGGCATCGCCCGCGCGCTGGCGCTCAAGCCGAAGATGCTGATCTGCGACGAGCCGGTCTCCGCGCTGGACGTGTCGATCCAGGCCCAGGTGCTGAACCTGCTGAAGGACCTGAAGGAGAAGCTGGGCCTCACCTATCTGTTCATCAGCCACAACCTGGCGGTGGTCGACTACGTCGCCGACCGGATCGCGGTGATGTGCGCCGGCCGGATCGTCGAGCTGGCGCCGCGCGAGGCACTGTTCCGCGACCCGGTGCATCCCTATACCCAGGCGCTGCTGGCCGCCGTGCCGGACCCGGATCTGGACAACCCGCTCGATTTCGACGCGGTGATGGATGGCCGGGCCTCGAACCCCGCGGCCTGGTCGGCGCCGTTCACGGTCGATGACAGCCACATGCCGGGTTTCGTCGAGCTGGGCGACGGCCATTTCGTGCGGGCCGACCCGGCAATCCTGAACCTGAGGCTGGCGTCGTGAAGCGTCTGGCACTCGCCCTGGCCCTGCTGCGCGCCCCCGCCCTGCTGCTCGCCCCCGCCCTGCTGCTCGCCCAAGTCCTGCCCGCCGCCGCCCAGAACGAACCGCCGCTGCTGGCGGAGAAGGTCGCGACCGGCGCGCTGCCCGAAACGGCGGGCCGGCTTCCCTTCGACCCGCTGGTGGTCGACCTGAAGAATCAGGACCGCGAGCTCGGCGACTACGGCGGCACGCTGAACATGGTCATGGCCGGGGCCAAGGACGTCCGCCAGATGGTGGTCTACGGCTACGCCCGGCTGGTCGGCTACGACCCGGCCACCATGGAGCTGCGCCCCGACCTGGCCAAGGAGGTGATCGTCGAGGACAACCGGTCCTTCACCTTCGTCCTGCGCGAGGGTCACCGCTGGTCCGACGGCACGCCCTTCACCACCGAGGACTTCCGCTACTTCTGGGAGGATGTGGCCAACAACCCGGAGATCTCACCGACCGGCCCGCCGATCGAACTGATGGTCGACGGCGAGCCACCGACCGTGAAGATCCTGTCGCCGACCCGGGTGCGCTATTCCTGGTCGCAGCCCAATCCGGACTTCCTGCCGCAGCTCGCCGGGGCCCGGCCGCTCTATCTCTACCGGCCGTCCCATCACCTGAAGATGTACCACGATCACTACGCCGAGCACGGTCCCCTGAAGGCGAAGGTGGAGGAGGCCCAGGCGCGGAACTGGGCCGCCCTGCACAACCGCGAGGACAATCCCTACAAGTTCGACAATCCGGACCTGCCGACCCTGCAGCCCTGGGTGGCGCGGACGTCGCCGCCGGCGAACCGCTACGTCTTCGAGCGCAATCCCTACTACCACAAGATCGACGCCGAGGGCCGCCAGCTCCCCTATATCGACACCGTGGTGTTCCAGATCGCGTCCCCCGGCCTGATCCCGGCCAAGACCGGCGCGGGCGAGTCCGATCTGCAGGCGCGGTACCTGAACTTCGAGGACTACACCTTCCTGCGCCAGGGCGCGGAGCGCGGCGCGTACGAGACCTATCTGTGGAAGTCCGCCAAGGGCTCCCATCTCGCCCTGTTTCCCAACCTCAACATCGAGGATCCGCTCTGGCGCGAGGTGATGCGCGACGCGCGGTTCCGCCGGGCGCTGTCGCTGGCGGTGAACCGGCACGAGCTGAACGAGGTGATCTATTTCGGCCTGGCGCTGGAGGGCAACAACACCGTGCTGCCCTCCTCCCGGCTGTACGAGCCGGAATATCGAAGGAAATGGGCCGAGTTCGACCTGAAGCGGGCCAATGCCCTGCTGGACGAGATGGGCCTGACCGAGCGCGACGACCGCGGCGTGCGGCTGCTGCCGGACGGACGGCCGATGGAGATCATCGTGGAGACCGCCGGCGAAAGCACCGAGGAGACCGACCTGCTGGAGCTGATCCACGACACCTGGCTGGCGGCCGGGATCAAGCTCTACACGCGCCCCTCGGAACGGACCGTGTTCCGCAACCGCATCTTCGCCGGCCAGACCATGATGGCGATCTCCTTCGGCATCGAGAACGGGATCCCGAGCGCGGAGTCCAGCCCGTCCGAATTCGCCCCGACCGCCCAGACCCAGTACATGTGGCCACGCTGGGGCCAGTACTACCAGACCAAGGGCAAGGCCGGCACCGCGCCGGACATTCCGGAGGCGGTGGAACTGATGGAGCTGTACGATACCTGGCGGCGCTCCTCCACCACCGAGGCGCGGCGCGCCGTGTGGCACGAGATGCTAGAGATCTGGAGCGATCAGGTCTTCTCCATCGGCCTGATCGCGGGCGTGCTGCAGCCGGTGGTGGTCAGCCTGAAGCTGCACAACGTTCCGGTGCAGGCGATCTACAACTGGGACCCGGGGGCCCATTTCGGCATGCACCGCCCGGACACCTTCTTCTTCGGCGCCGAGCGGCCGCGCACACCCGACCGGGTGCTGACCGCGGCCGCCCGGTCCCGCCAGTAAAGGATCCGGCCGCCCGTGCTCGACTATCTCGCCCGCCGGATCCTCGTGATGATCCCGACGCTGATCGCCATCAGCGTCATCACCTTCATCATCATCCAGCTGCCGCCGGGGGATTACCTGTCGACGCTGATCGCCGAGATGGAGAGCCAGGGCGAAGCGGTCGATCCGGCCAAGATCGAGGCGCTGCGGGCTCAGTACGGCCTGGATAAGCCGATGTGGGAGCAGTATCTGGTCTGGGCCACGGGCATGCTGCGCGGCGATTTCGGCTACAGCTTCGAATATCAGCTGCCGGTCAGCGACGTGGTCGGCGACCGAGTGCTGATGACCATCGTGCTGAACTTCGCCACGATCCTGTTCATCTACGTGGTCTCCTTCCCGATCGGCATCTACTCGGCGACCCACCAGTACAGCGTCGGCGACTACGGCCTGACCTTCATCGGCTTCCTCGGGCTCGCCACGCCGAACTTCCTGCTGGCCCTGATCCTGCTGTATTTCGCCAATGTCTGGTTCGGCACCTCGATCGGCGGGCTGATGGACCCGTCCTATATCGACCAGCCCTGGAGCTTCGGGAAAGTGATGTCGGTGCTGGAGCACCTGTGGGTCCCGGTGGTGGTGATCGGCACCGCCGGCACGGCGGCGATGATCCGGCGGCTGCGCGCCAACCTGCTGGACGAGCTGCAGAAACAGTACGTGGTCACCGCCCGGGCCAAGGGCCTGCCGCCGTTCCGGGCGCTGATGAAGTATCCGCTGCGCATGGCCATGAACCCGTTCATCTCCGACATCGGCAACATGCTGCCCCAGGTGGTCTCCGGCTCGGCCGTGGTGTCGATGGTGCTGTCGCTGCCGACCACCGGGCCGATGCTGATCAACGCGCTGCAGAGCCAGGACATGTATCTCGCCGGCTCGTTCCTGATGTTCCTGGCGGCACTGACCGTGTTCGGCATGCTGCTCTCCGACCTGGCGCTGGCCTGGCTCGACCCGCGGATCCGTCTCGGCGGGGGGACCGCGCGATGAGCGCCGCCAATCCGAACCGACCCAAAGCCCGGCATTTCGTCGACGCCGCCCCCTTCGATCCGGAACGCGACGAGGTCCTCACGCCGGAGCAGGAACGCTATTACATGGCGTCCCAGTGGCGGATGATGTGGTGGAAGCTGAAGCGCCACCGCCTCGCGGTCGTCTCCGGGCTGTTCCTGCTGCTGCTCTACGCCTCGGTGCTGATCTCCGAGATGATCGCGCCCTACGCGCTGACCAGCCGGCACACCGACCATATCTATGCCCCGCCGCAGACCGTGAAGCTGTTCCGCGACGGCCGTTTCGTCGGCCCCTATGTGCTGGGATACGACTACGAGCTCGATCTGCGCACCCTGAAGCGGGTCTACACCGCCAATCCGGACAAGGTGCAGCCACTGCGGTTCTTCTGTTCCGGCGATGGGTACCGGTTCTGGGGCCAGATCGAGATGGATTTCCATCTGGTCTGCCCGGCCGACGGGGGGACCCTGTTCCTGCTCGGGACCGACCGGCTGGGCCGCGACGTGTTCTCGCGCATCGTCTACGGCACCCGGATTTCGCTGACCGTGGGGCTGATCGGCATCATCGTCAGCTTCGTGCTGGGCATCGTGATCGGCGGGCTGGCGGGGTATTACGGCGGCTGGGTGGACGCCTGTGTCCAGCGGGTAATCGAGGTGATCCGCTCGTTCCCGGAGCTGCCCCTGTGGATGGCCCTGTCGGCCGCCCTGCCGGTGACCTGGTCGCCGATCCTGATCTATTTCGGCATCACCCTGATCCTCGGTCTGCTGGACTGGACCGGCCTCGCCCGGGCGGTGCGCTCCAAGCTGCTCAGCCTGCGCGAGGAGGATTTCTGCGTCGCCGCCGAGCTGATGGGGGCGAAGCCGAAACGCATCATCGGCCGCCACCTGCTGCCCAGTTTCATGAGCCACCTGATCGCCTCGGCCACCCTGTCGATCCCGACCATGATCCTGGGCGAGACGGCCCTGTCGTTCCTCGGCCTCGGCCTGCGCCCGCCGATCACCAGTTGGGGCGTGCTGCTGACCGAGGCGCAGAACATCAACGCGGTGGAGCTGTATCCCTGGATCATGACCCCGGTGGTGCCGGTGATCCTGGTGGTGCTGGCGTTCAACTTCTTCGGCGACGGGCTGAGGGACGCGGCGGATCCGTATAAGTAGGCGTTCCCCCGGAACAGGTCCGGGGAGTGATCTAAGGGGGGTGAGGACGCCTACCGCTTGCCGCCGACGAACACCTTCGACAGATAGGCCTTGTCCACCGCGTCCACCGCGAACCCGGCCGCCGCCAGGAGCGACGGAACGTCGGCGCCGATCCAGTCGGCGTAATACGGCTCGTGGAACTGCTCCGGGAAACTCCGCAGCACCGGGTCCAGCGCCGGGGTGTCGCCGAGCTGGAGCGAGTCCACCAGCACCAGCCGGCCGCCCGGCCTCAGCACCCGCCGCACCTCGGCCAGAACCTCGGCGCGGATCTTCTTCGGCAGTTCGTGGAACAGGTAGCTCGCCGTCACCAGATCGACCGAGCCGTCGGGCAGCGGGATCGCCTCCGCCTTGGCGCGGTGCCAGGTCACGTCCCGGCCGGCGAGGCGGCGCTGCGCCTTGTCCAGATACGCCCGCGACAGGTCGAGCCCCTGCAGGTCCAGCGCCGGGGCCGCCTGACCCACCGCCTCCAGCATGGCGCCGGTACCGGTCGCCAGGTCGAGCAGGGTGACGCCGGCGCCGAAGCCCGGACCGTCGGGCGAGCCACGCGCCCGCAGCCACTCCACCACCGGCACCACGCCCTGGCGGCGCATGGCCTGGGCCAGCCCGCCGAACAGCACCTCCACCTGGGTGTCGTAGAGATCCGCCGACTCCTCTGTCAGCCAGCCGCCGGACTGGTAGTGGAAGTTCTGCAGGTAGTAGCGCGGATAGCCGTCCTCCTCCGGCACCGGCTCGACGGCTGGCTCCTGGCCCTGCTTCAGGCGCCGGCGCAGGGCCACCCTGGGCAGGTCGCGCCAGTAGCCGGCCATCTCGCCCACCGCCGCCGGTCGCGGCCGCAGATCGGCCGGCATCGGGTAGGTGCCGTTCCGGACATGGGCCGCGTCGCGGGCCATCAGGGCCAGCGCGCCCCGGCTGAGGGCCGCCTGGATCCGGGCGCCCCGGAGCCGTCCGCGCAGGGTCGGCCGGCGCTTCTCGGTCGGGTCGATCCGCGCGAACCAGGACCGGGTCGCCAGGTAGTTCCCGAGATACCAGGCCATCCGTGTGCCCTGGCCGAGGCCGTAGCCGAGCAGTGCGCCGGGCCGGCCCGATTGTGTCGTGATACTCATAGGGAAGAAATCGGTCCGCGCGGCGGTCAATCAAGAGTTGGGGCAAGAGTTCGCCCCTGGACGCCGCACACGGCCGGAGCCCGCGTCGCAAGGGTTGTCGCACCGGCTGCGCTGTGGCACATCCCGGCGCAACCCGGATCGACAAGGGCCGGTTTCGTAGCTGGGGAGAGACCCGAGATGGCCGATTACCGTACTCTCGACGGCGCCGATGTCGCCGGTAAGCGCGTGCTGCTGCGCCTGGACCTGAACGTGCCGATGAAGGACGGGGCCGTGACCGACGCGACCCGGATCGAGCGGGCCGCCCCGACCGTCGCCGAACTGGCGGAAAAGGGCGCGAAGGTCGTCGTGGTCTCCCATTACGGCCGGCCCAAGGGCAAGCCGAACGCCGGGATGTCCCTGAAGCCGATCGTCGAGCCGCTGTCCGCGGCCGTCGGCCGCCCGGTCGCCTTCGCCGAGGACTGCATCGGCGCCGCGGCCGAGAGCGCCGTCGCCAAGTTGGGTGACGGTGACGTCGTGCTGCTGGAGAACCTGCGCTTCCATGCCGGCGAAGAGGCGAACGACCCGGCATTCGTCGCCGGCCTGGTCAAGCTGGCCGACCTCTATGTGAACGACGCCTTCTCCGCCGCCCACCGGGCCCACGGTTCGATCGACGGGGTGGCGCGCAAGCTGCCGGCGATCGCCGGGCGGCTGATGGAGGCCGAGCTGAAGGCCCTGACCCGCGCCCTGGAGCGCCCGGAGCGCCCGGTCGCCGCCGTGGTCGGCGGGGCCAAGGTCAGCACCAAGCTGGACCTGCTCGGCAATCTGGTCTCCCGGGTCGACGTGCTGGCCATCGGCGGCGGCATGGCCAATACCTTCCTGCATGCCGGCGGGGTGGAGATCGGCAAGTCCCTGGCCGAGCGCGACCTGGCCGACACCGTGAAGGAGATCCAGGCCAAGGCGGAGTCCGCCGGCTGCGACATCCTGCTGGCGGTGGATGCGGTGGTCGCCGACACCCTGGCGGCGGGGGTGGAGACGCAGACCGTCGATATTCTCGATGTTCCCGCGGATAAAATGATCCTCGATGTCGGTCCCAAGACCGTGGCCGCCATCGCCAAGCGGCTGGAGGACTGCAAGACCCTGGTGTGGAACGGCCCGGTCGGCGCGTTCGAGACGGCGCCGTTCGATGCCGGCACCAACGCCCTGGCGAAGGCCGCCGCCGACCTGACAGATCGCGGCCAGATCCTGTCGGTGGCGGGCGGCGGCGACACGGTGGCGGCCCTGGCCCATGCCGGGGTGATCGACCGGTTCTCCTACGTCTCGACGGCGGGCGGCGCCTTCCTGGAATGGCTGGAGGGCAAGGACCTGCCGGGCGTGGCGGTGCTGAAGGCGTGACGCCCGGTGCCGACGGCGCGACACTCGGTGCCGACGGCATGACGCACAGGGCATTGTGCGACGGCATCGCGCGACGTATCGCCGCGCCGCCGGAGACCGAATTTCCGGGCGGATCGTTGCCTTTCGGTGACAGTTCGCCTATCCAAACGACGTCCGGCCACGAAATGAGCCGGCATTCAGCATTACCTGGAGAGGACACGTGGGCAACAGCGCGACACGCATGGACCTGACCTCGCACGGCCTGACCAATCTCGGCACCCAGCACTGGGATCTCGGCTCGGCCCTCCTGACTGAACACGCCATCCGGCGCGGCGAGGCCCGGTTGTCCGCCCATGGGGCGGTGGTCGTATCGACCGGCGAACACACCGGCCGCTCGCCCAAGGACAAGTTCATCGTCCGGGACGGCGCGACGGAGAGCACGGTCAACTGGGGCAGCATCAACCAGCCGATCGACCGCAGCCAATTCGACGCGATGCATGCCCGGGTCCAGGCCTACTACCACGGCCGCGACGCCTTTGTGCTGAACTGCTACGCCGGCGCCGACCCGGACCACCGCCTGAAGGTGCGGGTGGTCACCGAGACCGCCTGGCAGAACCTGTTCGCCCGCAACATGTTCATCCGTCCGCCGGCGGAGGACCTGCCGGGCTTCGAGCCGGACTTCACCATCCTGCACGCGCCGGGCCTGACCGCCCGTGGCGAGCGGGACGGGGTGCGCTCCTCCACCTTCATCCTGGTCGATTTCGACCGCCGCATGATCCTGATCGGCGGCACCAGCTATGCCGGCGAGATCAAGAAGTCGATCTTCGGCATCCTGAACTACCTGCTGCCCGAGCGCGGCGTCATGCCGATGCACTGCTCGGCCAATGTCGGCCCCAAGGGCGACAGCGCGATCTTCTTCGGCCTGTCCGGCACCGGCAAGACGACCCTGTCGGCCGACGGCAGCCGCACCCTGATCGGCGACGACGAGCACGGCTGGTCGGAGAACGGCATCTTCAACTTCGAGGGCGGCTGCTACGCCAAGGTCATCAAGCTCAGCCAAGAGGCCGAGCCGGAGATCTGGGCCGCCTCCCACCGCTTCGGCACGGTGCTGGAGAACGTGGTGATGGACCCGGTCACCCGCCTGCTGAACCTGGACAGCGCGGAGCTGACCGAGAACACCCGGGCCTGCTATCCGATCGACTACATCGCGAACACCTCGGCCACCGGCATGGCCGGCCATCCGGTGAATGTGGTGATGCTGACGGCCGACGCCTTCGGCGTGCTGCCGCCGATCTCCAAGCTGACGCCGGAACAGGCGATGTACCACTTCCTGTCCGGCTACACGGCACGGGTGGCCGGCACGGAAAAGGGTGTGACCGAGCCGCAGGCGACCTTCTCGACCTGCTTCGGCGCGCCGTTCATGCCGCGTCACCCGAGCGTCTACGGTGAGATGCTGCGCGAGCGGATCGCCCGCCACGGCGCCACCTGCTGGCTGGTCAATACCGGCTGGTCCGGCGGCCGCGCCGGTGCCGGCGGCGAGCGCATGAAGATCGCCTATACCCGCGCCATGGTCCGCGCCGCCCTGGACGGCACCCTCAGCGGCGCGCCGGTGCAGGATGACGGTCATTTCGGCCTGCTGGTGCCGGAGAGCTGCCCGAACGTGCCGACCGAGGTGCTGCGTCCGCGCGGCGCCTGGAGCGACGGCGCCGCCTACGACACCACCGCGGGCGAGCTGCGCGGCCGGTTCGTTGAGAACTTCAAGCCGTTCGAGGCCTTCGTCGACGACAGCGTCAAGGCCGCCGGCGTCCGCCGCGCCGCCTGATCCGAGTTGCCTGCCGGGCCTCAGTGTCCGGCAGGCGCCACACTCCTCTCGACCACCCGATCGATGAGCCCCCACTCGACCGCCTCTTCCGCCGTCATGAAGCGGTCGCGGTCCAGGGTGCGTTCCACCTCCTCCTCGCTGCGGCCGCAGTGTTCGGCATAAAGCCGGATCATCCGTCGCTTGGTGCGCTGCATCTCCTCGGCATGGATCAGGATGTCCGACGCCTGGCCCTGGAAGCCGCCGAGCGGCTGGTGGACGTGCAGGCTGGCATTGGGCAGTGCCGCCCGCGCCCCCGGCTCGCCCGCCATCAGCAGGAACGACCCCATGGAGCGCGCCGTGCCCATGCACAGGGTCTCCACCGGCGCCCGGATGTAGCGCATGGTGTCGTACATCGCGAGACCGCTGGTGACCACGCCGCCGGGTGAGTTGATGTACAGATGGATCGGCTTGCGCGGGTTCTCGGCCTCCAGAAACAGCAGCTGGGCGCAGACCAGGGCCGAGACCGTGTCGTTCACCTCGCCGTTCAGGAAGATGATCCGCTCCCGCAGCAGCCGTGAATAGATGTCGAAGGATCGCTCTCCGGCACTCGATTGTTCCACGACCATGGGGACGAGCTGCATCGCGTCACGCATCGGTGACCTCCTGGATACCGGTGATATGGATTGGGTCGGGGGGATCAGGCCGCCAGCATGACCGGGCCGCGATCGGTGTTCGCCGGCACCAGCCGGTGCCCCGACAGCCGGGCATCCGTCAGATCGTGGATGATCGTCAGCCGGGTCCCGCCGGCAAGGCCGGGAGCAATCCGGAAGGTCACCATGCTCTCCAGATGCGGCGGCTCGGCGTCGCGCATGCGATAGCGGATCTCCTTGCCCGGTACGGTGTGGACCGGCTCCGGATCTGCAAGATCCTTTTCCGGCAACCATTTCTTCCGCATCTCCGGCGAACTGATCGCCCGCCAGGCGGTTTCCACGGGGGCATCGAGGTCGTAGTCGAACTTCAGGGTCGCGGGATGTTCTGTCGACTCCCCCGGCGCGCGCTTCGGATCGCTCATGGCTCCATGTCCTTCAGAAGGTCCGACAAGGCATTGACCCGGGCCGGCCAGTAGGCGCGGTACCGTTCCAGCCATCCCGCGATCAGGGCCAGGCCGTCCGGGTCGATCTCATAGTTCACGACGCGTCCCTGGCGCTCCTCGCGCACCAGTCGCGCCTGACGCAACACGGAGAGATGCTGGGAGATGGCCGGCTGGCTGATCGACATGCCCTGGCGCAGCGCGCTGGCATTCATCCGGCCTGCGGCAAGCTTCTCGAAAAGGGCCCGTCTGGTCGGGTCGGCCAGCGCCCTGAAGATCTCGTTCTCGATCATGCCAACACATAAGCACAGACTTATGTGTTGGCCAAGGGCAAAACGAGACCGACCACGCAGCGCGGTTCATATCGCTGCGTGGTGCTGTTCGAACGGTGCTTTGCCCGTTTAGGCCGACGGCGTCTGGGTCACGTCGCTGACGACCTTCTGTCCGATCTCGCCCAGCTTCTTGGCCTCGGTCATATAGTCGTCGGCCGCCTTCTTCATCCATTCCTGCTGCATCTCCGCGGCCTGGACGAACGAGCCGCAGCCCGCCAGGGCGTGGCCGAACTCGGCGTCGTAGCGCAGACGCTGGGCGACGAACCGGGTCATTTCCTGATTCAGCTCGGCCATGCCCTCGACATAGCGGCCGAAGGCCTGGGACGTCGCCTCCACCAGCGGCCCCTGAAAGGCGGTGAGGGTCGCGGCCTGCTTGTCGGCCGTCTCCGTCCACCCGTTGGATTGCGCGACATCGTGCGCGGCCTTGGCCATCGACTTCGTCGTCTTCTCCACCGCCTCGCGTCCGGCCTTCACCGACTCGTCGACGGTCTGTTCGATTTCGGAGGTCTCTTTCGACTGCTTGTTCATGGTGCACTCCCTTGACATTGGCGACCCCCCGCCCGGGTCAAACGGCGGCACTTGTGGCGCTCCGTACGGTCTGCGGACCCGGCTGTTCGCTACGGTATGGGAGTCAGGTTGCAATCGTGTTGATCTGAATCAACCGGGTTGAAAAAGTCGATTTTTCCGCTCTCAGCCCCTTCCGATCCCCCCAAGCTCACGATTCGCTCCCACACGCGGTTGCCCGCGCAACGGAAACGCGCTATGCCGCATCGCACATATCTCGGGCCGTCGCCGGCCGCCTCAGCCGCCGGCAGCCGCGGGATGTCCAGGCCAACGCTTGCGACAGGGGAAATCATGGCTCGCAACAAGATCGCGCTCGTGGGCGCGGGTAATATCGGTGGCACGCTGGCGCTTCTCGCCGGCCTCAAGGATCTCGGCGACGTGGTGCTGTTCGACATCGTCGACGGCGTGCCGCAGGGCAAGGCGCTGGACATCGCCGAAGCCTCGCCGGTCGAAGGCTTCGACTCGGTGCTCACCGGCGCCAGCAGCTACGAGGCGATCGCCGGCGCCGACGTGGTGATCGTCACCGCCGGCATCCCGCGCAAGCCGGGCATGAGCCGCGACGACCTGATCGGCACCAACGCGAAGGTCATGAAGGCCGTCGGCGAAGGCATCAAGGCCAACTGCCCGGACGCGTTCGTGATCTGCATCACCAACCCGCTCGACGTCATGGTCGGCCTGCTGCAGAAGTACAGCGGCCTGCCGAAGAACAAGGTCGTCGGCATGGCCGGCGTGCTCGACAGCGCTCGCTTCCGCTATTTCCTGGCCGAAGAGTTCGGCGTGTCGGTCGAGGACGTGACCGCCTTCGTGCTCGGCGGCCATGGCGACACCATGGTGCCGCTGATCCGCTACTCCACCGTCGCCGGCATCCCGGTTCCCGACCTGATCAAGATGGGTTGGTCGAGCCAGGAGAAGATCGACCAGATCATCCAGCGCACCCGCGACGGCGGTGCCGAGATCGTCGGCCTGCTGAAGACCGGCTCGGCGTTCTACGCCCCGGCCAGCTCGGCGATCCAGATGGCCGAATCCTACCTGAAGGACAAGAAGCGGGTCCTGCCCTGCGCCGCCTATGTGGACGGCCAGTACGGCCTGAACGGCCTGTATGTCGGTGTCCCGACCGTGCTCGGCGCCGACGGCGTGGAGAAGATCGTGGAGATCGAGCTGAACGCCGACGAGAAGGCGATGTTCGAGCACTCGGTCAACGCCGTTAAAACCCTCAACGAAGTCGCCGCGGGCCTGCCCGATTGACGGGTAAGCGCGTTCGCACCGTACGGAGCGGGGAACGATGAACATTCATGAGTATCAGGCCAAGACTCTCTTGGCCAAATATGGCGTCGCCGTGCCCAAGGGCGGGGTGGCGTTCACCCCGGACGAGGCCGTCAAGGTCGCCGAAGGGCTGGGCGGACCGGTCTGGGTCGTCAAGGCGCAGATCCACGCCGGCGGCCGCGGCAAGGGCGGCGGCGTCAAGGTCGTGAAGTCGATCGACGACGTCCGGGCCGAGGCGGAGCGCATGCTGGGCATGACCCTGGTCACGCACCAGACCGGCCCGGAAGGCAAGGAAGTGAAGCGGGTCTATGTGGAGGACGGCTCCGACATCGCCCGTGAGCTGTACCTCTCCTTCCTGGTCGACCGGTCGACCTCGCGGGTGACCGTGATCGCCTCCACCGAAGGCGGCATGGACATCGAAGAGGTCGCCGAGAAGACCCCGGAGAAGATCCTGACCGTGGCGATCGACCCGGTGACCGGCATGTCCGGCCACTACGCCCGGCGGATCGCCTTCGCGCTCGGCCTCGAGGGCAAGCAGATCGGTGCGGCGGTCAAGTTCATGACCGGCCTGTACGACGCCTTCACCGGCCTCGACGCGTCGCTGATGGAGATCAACCCGCTGGTGGTGACCGGTGCCGGCGACCTCATCGCGCTCGATGCCAAGATGAACTTCGACGACAACGCCCTCTACCGTCACAAGGACGTCGCCGAGATGCGCGACGAGGACGAAGAGGATCCGATGGAGCTCGAGGCGGGCAAGTACGAGCTGAACTACGTGAAGCTCGACGGCTCGATCGGCTGCATGGTGAACGGCGCCGGCCTGGCGATGGCCACCATGGACATCATCAAGCTGTACGGCGGCGAGCCGGCCAACTTCCTCGATGTCGGCGGCGGTGCCACGAAGGAGCGGGTGACCGCGGCCTTCAAGATCATCCTGTCCGACAAGAACGTCGAGGGCATCCTGGTCAACATCTTCGG
Source organism: Thalassobaculum litoreum DSM 18839 (assembly GCF_900102465.1). GTDB lineage: Bacteria > Pseudomonadota > Alphaproteobacteria > Thalassobaculales > Thalassobaculaceae > Thalassobaculum > Thalassobaculum litoreum. Next base: position 187,070 of record NZ_FNBW01000010.1, read on the forward strand.
CGGCATCATGCGCTGCGACGTGATCGCCGAGGGCGTGGTCGCCGCGGCCAAGGAGGTCAGCCTCCACGTGCCGCTGGTGGTGCGCCTGGAAGGCACCAACGTGGAGCTCGGCAAGCAGATCCTCGAGGACAGCGGCCTGCCGATCGTGTCGGCCGACAACCTCGGCGACGCCGCCCAGAAAATCGTCAAAGCCGTGAAGGAGGCCGCATAATGGCCGTTCTTATCGACGAGAACACGAAGGTCATCTGCCAGGGTTTCACCGGCAGCCAGGGCACCTTCCACAGCGAGCAGGCGATCAAGTACGGCACCAAGATGGTCGGCGGTGTGACCCCCGGTAAGGGCGGCCAGACCCATCTCGACCTGCCGGTGTTCGACACCGTCGAGGACGCCGTCAACAAGACCGGCGCCAATGCCAGCGTGATCTACGTGCCGCCGCCCTTCGCGGCGGACTCGATCCTGGAGGCGATCGACGCCGAGCTGCCGCTGGTGATCTGCATCACCGAGGGCATCCCGGTCATGGACATGATCAAGGTCAAGCGCGCCCTCACCGGCACCAAGACCCGTCTGATCGGTCCGAACTGCCCGGGCGTGATCACCCCGGACGCCTGCAAGATCGGCATCATGCCGGGCCACATCCACAAGCGCGGCAAGATCGGCATCGTGTCGAAGTCGGGCACGCTGACCTACGAGGCGGTGGCGCAGACCACGGCGGCCGGCCTCGGCCAGTCGACCTGCGTCGGCATCGGCGGCGACCCGGTCAACGGCACCAGCTTCATCGACGTGCTGGAGATGTTCCTGGCCGATGACGAGACCCAGGGCATCATCATGATCGGCGAAATCGGCGGCTCCGCCGAGGAAGAGGCGGCCGAGTTCCTGAAGTCGAACGCGAAGAAGAAGCCGGTCGCCGGCTTCATCGCCGGTGTGACCGCCCCTCCGGGCCGTCGCATGGGCCATGCGGGCGCCATCATCGCCGGCGGCAAGGGCGGTGCCGGTGACAAGATCGAGGCCATGAAGTCGGCCGGCATCAAGGTGTCGGACAGCCCGGCGGCCCTCGGCGAGACCATGGTCGCGGCGATGCGCGGCTGACAAAAATCCAGGGCGGGGCTGCCACGGCCCCGCCCTTCGGTCCCCGCCCTTGATCCGTCAGGGAGATCGGTGGACCATGGAAATATCACTGAATGTTAACTATTCATTCGGTGTAGTGGCAGGGACGACGCCGGGGAGAGCCGGCAGGTGGGGCCGCCGACGCGGGTGGATGGCTCCGCAGCGAGCGCAGAGGCGGTAGACGCACATGTCCATGGACTATCAGGACTATACCTTTCTGAACGGTGCCAACGCGCCGTTCATGGCGGAACTTTTCGCACGTTACCTGGAGAATCCGGCCTCGGTCGACGAGAGTTGGCGTCAGTATTTCGACGCCCTGAGCGACGATGTCGACGCCGCGACCACGGATGTGCGCGGGCCCAGTTTCGCGGCCCGGACCACCAAGATCATCGGCGCGACCGACCCCGACGCGGCCCCCAAGAAATCGGGCAAGAAGGCCGACGCGACCGCGCTGTCCACCGACGACGTACGCGCCGCCACGCTCGATTCGCTCCGCGCGATCATGATCATCCGCGCCTATCGGATCCGTGGCCACCTCAAGGCCAAGCTCGATCCGCTGGGCCTCGAGGAGCCGACGCCGCATCCGGAGCTCGATCCGGCGACCTACGGCTTCACCGAGGCCGACTGGGACCGGCCGATCTTCATCAACAACGTGCTCGGCCTGGAAACCCCGACCCTGCGCGAGATCATGGACGTGCTGGAGGGCACCTATTGCGGCTCGATCGGCGTCGAGTTCATGCACATCCAGGATCCGGCCCAGAAGGCCTGGATCCAGGAGCGCATCGAGCAGATCCGCAACCAGACCGACTTCACCCCGCTGGGCAAGCGCACCATCCTGGAGCGGCTGACCGCGGCCGAGAGCTTCGAGAAGTTCCTCGCCGTGAAGTATGTCGGCACCAAGCGCTTCGGACTCGACGGCGGCGAGACGCTGATCCCCGCGCTGGAGCAGATCCTGAAGCGCGGCAGCCAGCTCGGCCTGGAGGAGGTGGTGCTGGGCATGCCGCACCGCGGCCGCCTGAGCGTGCTCTGCAACTTCATGAGCAAGCCGTTCCGCGCCATCATCTCGGAGTTCCTGGGCAATCCGGCGAACCCGGAGGATGCCGGCGGGTCGGGCGACGTGAAGTACCACATGGGCGTGTCGGCCGACCGGGAGTTCGACGGCGCCAACGTGCACCTCACCCTGAACGCCAACCCGTCGCATCTTGAGATCGTCAACCCGGTCGTGCTCGGCCGCGTGCGCGCCAAGCAGCAGCAGCGCCAGGACACCGACCACAAGAAGGTCATGGGCATTCTGCTGCACGGCGACGCGGCCTTCGCCGGCCAGGGCGTGGTGGCGGAGACCTTCGATTTCTCCGGCCTGCGCGGCTACAAGACCGGCGGCACGATCCACATCATCGTGAACAACCAGATCGGTTTCACCACCAGCCCGCACTACTCGCGCTCCTCGCCCTATCCGACGGACGTGGCGAAGATGGTGATGGCACCGATCTTCCACGTGAACGGCGACGACCCGGAAGCCTCCGTGCATGTCGCGCGGATCGCCGCCGAATTCCGCCAGGAGTTCGGCTGCGACGTGGTCATCGACATGATCTGCTACCGCCGCTTCGGCCATAACGAAGGGGACGAGCCGCGCTTCACCCAGCCGCTGATGTACGAAAAGATCGGCGGCCATAAGACCACGCGGGAGCTCTATTCCAACAAGCTGGTCGAGGAAGGCACCCTGACCAAGGACGAGGCGGAAAAGATTCTCGCGGACGAGAACGCCTATCTCGCCGAGGAATTCGAGGCCGGCCTGTCCTACAAACCGAACAAGGCCGACTGGCTGGAAGGCAAATGGTCCGGCCTGAAGGTCGCCTCCGGCGATGCCCGGCGCGGCGCCACCGGCGTCGACATCGAGGAACTGAGACGTATCGGCGCCAAGCTCTGCGAGGTGCCGGAAGGCTTCAACCTGAACAGCAAGCTCAACCGCTTCATCGCGTCGCGCCAGAAGGCGTTGGACAGCGGCGAAGGGATCGACTGGGGCACCGGCGAGGCGCTGGCCTTCGCTACCCTGCTGACCGAGGGCTTCATGGTCCGTCTGTCCGGCCAGGACAGCCAGCGCGGCACCTTCTCCCATCGCCATTCGGTCTATATCGACCAGAAGACCGAAGAGCGCTACGTCCCGCTGAACAACATCCAGGACAATCAGGCGCATTACGAGGTCATCGACAGCCCGCTGTCGGAGGCCGGTGTGCTCGGCTTCGAATACGGCTACAGCCAGGCCGAACCGAATGCCCTGACCTGCTGGGAGGCCCAGTTCGGCGATTTCGCCAACGGCGCCCAGGTCATCATGGACCAGTTCGTCTCCTCCGGTGAGGCGAAGTGGCTGCGCATGTCCGGTCTGGTGATGCTGCTGCCGCACGGCTACGAGGGCCAGGGGCCGGAGCATTCCTCGGCCCGGATCGAGCGGTATCTGCAGCTTTGCGGCGAGGACAACATGCAGGTGGTGAACTGCACCACCCCGGCGAACTTCTTCCATGTCCTGCGCCGCCAGCTGCATCGCGATTTCCGCAAGCCGCTGATCATCTTCACGCCGAAGTCGCTGCTGCGCCACAAGCTGGCGGTGTCGAAGCTGGAGGAGATGGGCAGCGACACGACCTTCCACCGGGTGCTCTACGACAACGAGAGCCTGTGCGCCGACAAGGATGTGAAGCGCGTCGTGATCTGCTCGGGCAAGGTCTACTACGACCTGTACGAGGAGCGTCAGAAGCGCGGCATCAAGGATGTCTTCTTCCTGCGGCTGGAGCAGATGTACCCCTTCCCGCGCAAGGCGCTGCTGCAGGAGCTCTCCCGCTTCCCGCAGGCCGACGTGGTGTGGTGTCAGGAGGAGCCGGCGAACATGGGTCCCTGGACCTTCGTGGACCGCCGCCTGGAAGACGTGCTGATGGAACTGGACGGCGCCTGCAAGCGGCCGCGCTATGTCGGTCGCCGCGAGGCCGCCTCGCCGGCCACCGGCAATGCCAGCCGCCACGCGCGCGAGCAGGCCGCCCTGGTCGACGAAGCCCTTACCGTGGACATGGCGAGCAAGGGACGGATGGCGGCCGAGTAAGGCCTGAAACGTCGAGACGCTGACACCATATGCAACCCAACACGACGGACGCCCCGGCGGGCCCGCCGACGCATGACGAAAGATGAAGAGGACCAAGGGTATGGCGACGGAGATCAAGGTTCCGACACTCGGGGAGTCCGTCTCCGAAGCGACGGTCGCGAAATGGATGAAGGCGCCGGGCGACGCCGTAGCCGCCGACGAGCCGTTGGTCGAGCTTGAGACCGACAAGGTCACCCTGGAGGTGAACGCGCCGGCCGCCGGCGTGCTCTCCGAAATCTCCGCCAAGGAAGGCTCCGAGGTCGAGGTCGGCGCCGTGCTCGGCACCATCGACGAGGGCGCGACCGCCGCCCCGAAGAAGGACGAGCCGAAGAAGGAAGCCGCGCCGGCCAAGGAAGAGGCCTCCAAGGAGGAGCCGAAGAAGGCCGAGACGCCCAAGGAAGCGCCGAAGGAAACCGCCAAGTCGGCGCCGGCCGCCCAGTCTTCCGGCAGCTACGACGTCAAGACCATGTCCCCGGCCGTGCGCAAGCTGGTCGACGAGAACAACCTGGACCCGGCCAAGATCAAGCCGACCGGCAAGGACGGCCGTCTGGTCAAGGAAGACGTGCAGAAGGCGATCGAGGCCGGCACGGCGAAGCGCTCGTTCAGCGCCGCCCCCGCCGGCGGTGCCGCCGCCGCGCCGTCCGGCCCGCTGCCGCCACGCCCGGAGGACGAGCGCGAGGAGCGGGTGAAGATGACCCGCCTGCGCCAGGCCATCGCCCGGCGCCTGAAGGAAGCCCAGAACACCGCGGCCATGCTGACCACCTTCAACGAGGTGGACATGACCAACGTCATGGCCCTGCGCAACGAGTACAAGGAGAGCTTCGAGAAGAAGCACGGCGTGAAGCTCGGCTTCATGAGCTTCTTCGTGAAGGCCTGCATCGCGGCCCTGCAGGAGCTGCCGGCGGTCAATGCCGAGATTTACGGCGACGAGATCATCTACAAGAACTACTTCGATGTGGGCGTCGCCGTCGGCACCCCGTCGGGCCTGGTGGTGCCGATCCTGCGCGATGCGGATCAGCTCTCCTTCGCCGGTGTGGAACAAGGGATCAACGCCCTCGGCGTGAAGGCGCGCGACGGCAAGCTGTCCCTGGCCGAGATGCAGGGCGGCACGTTCACCATCTCCAATGGCGGCGTCTACGGTTCGCTGATGTCGACGCCGATCCTCAATCCCCCGCAGTCCGGCATCCTCGGCATGCACAAGATCCAGCCGCGGCCGATGGCGATCGGCAACTCGGTCGAGATCCGGCCGATGATGTACCTGGCGCTGAGCTACGACCACCGGATCGTCGACGGCCGCGAGGCGGTGACCTTCCTGGTCAAGGTGAAGGACGCCATCGAGGACCCGCGCCGCCTGCTGCTCGACCTGTAAGCCAACCGCCACGATTACCCTTGGGGAGTTCCCATGTCTGACAAGTACGATCTCGTGGTCATCGGCGGTGGGCCGGGTGGCTATGTCGCCGCCATTCGGGCCGCTCAGCTCGGCATGAAGACCGCCTGCGTCGAGAAGCACAGTGCCCTCGGCGGCACCTGCCTCAACATCGGCTGCATCCCGTCCAAGGCGCTGCTGAACGCCTCGGAAAAATACGCCGAGGCGGAGCACCATCTGGGCGATTTCGGCATCGAGGTCTCGGCCCCGAAGCTGAACGTCAAGAAGCTGATGGAGAAGAAGACCGAGATCGTCACCGGCCTGACCGACGGCATCGGCTTCCTGTTCAAGAAGAACAAGGTCGACTGGCTGCAGGGCACCGGCAAGGTCACCGCCCCGGGCAAGGTCGAGGTCACCCCGGCCAAAGGCAAGAAGCAGACGGTCGAGTGCGACAAGATCCTGATCGCCACCGGCTCTGAATCCACCCCGCTGCCGGGGGTCGAGGTCGACGAGAAGCAGATCGTCACCTCCACCGGCGCGCTGGAGCTGACCAAGGTGCCGAAGCACCTGATCGTCATAGGCGGCGGCGTGATCGGCCTGGAGATGGGCTCGGTGTGGAAGCGCTTCGGCGCCAAGGTCACCGTGGTCGAGTTCCTCGACCGCATCGTGCCGACCGTGGACCAGGACATGGGCAAGCGCTTCAAGCGGGTCCTGGAGAAGCAGGGCATCGAGTTCAAGCTGTCGACCAAGGTCACCGGGGCGAAGACCACCAAGACCCAGGTCACCCTCACCCTGGAGCCCGCCGCCGGCGGCGATACCGAGGAGCTGAAGGGCGACGTGGTGCTGGTTTCCATCGGCCGGCGCCCGTATTTCGAGAGCCTGGGCCTGGACGACCTCGGCGTGGAGCGCGACAAGCGGGGCTTCATCCAGGTGGACGAGGACTATCAGACCAACGTGAGCGGCATCTTCGCCATCGGCGACGCCATTCCGGGTCCGATGCTGGCCCACAAGGCCGAGGAAGACGGCATTGCCGCGGTGGAGATCATGGCCGGCCAGTCCGCCCATGTGGACTACAACCTGGTGCCCAACATCATCTACACATGGCCGGAAGTGGCCTCGGTCGGCCAGACCGAGGAGCAGCTGAAGGAAGCCGGGATCGAGTACCGCAAGGGTGTGTTCCCGTTCTCCGCCAACAGCCGCGCGCGGGCCAATGCCGACAGCGAGGGCCAGGTGAAGATCCTGGCCGACAAGAAGACCGACCGGGTGCTCGGCGCCCATATCCTGGGGCCCGATGCCGGCACGCTGATCCACGAGATCTGCGCGATCATGGAGTTCGGCGGCTCTGCGGAAGACGTCGCCCGCACCTGCCACGGCCACCCGACGCTCAGCGAAGCGGTCAAGGAAGCGGCCCTGGCGGTCGACGGCCGGCCGATCCACATCTGAGGTCAACGGGGGGCGCCGGATGCCGGCGCCCTCCCCTGACATTCCCGAGCCGCCCCGCTCCCTTACACACGGCCCGGACCTGTTCCCGGGCCGACCCGTCCGCGCGCCGCGGTCACATGAAGCTGTAGGGATCCACGTCGACCTGCAGCCGGACCGAGGTCTCCAGCTTGATCGGTGCCAGCCAGTCGCGCAGCACCTGCTGGACGTTGACCTGTCGGCCCGCCTTGACCAGCAGGCGGCGGCGGTGGCGGCCGCGCAGCATGGTGATCGGAGCGGGGGCGGGCCCCAGGATGGTCACGCCGTTCAGTCGCGGCGCCGCCCGGGCCACCATCCGGGCCGCCGCATCCGCGCGGTCGGCGTCGGGTGCGGAGATCACGATCCCCGCCAGCCGCCCGTAGGGGGGCATGCCCGCCGCCTTGCGCTGGTCGATCTCCGACTGCAGAAACGACTCGCGGTCGCCGGCCGCCAGGGCCTGCATCACCGGCGTCTCCGGCGCGTGGGTCTGCAGCAGCACCCGGCCCGGCCGCTCGGCCCGCCCGGCGCGGCCGGAGACCTGATGCAGCAGCTGATAGGTCCGCTCGGACGCCCGCAGATCGCCGCCGGCCAGCCCGAGATCGGCATCCACCACCCCCACCAGGGTCAGCCAGGGGAAGTTGTGCCCTTTGGCCACCACCTGGGTCCCGATGATGATGTCGACCTCCCGCGCCCGCACCGAGCGCACGAAATCCGCCGCCTTGTCCGGGCCGGTCAGGGTATCGGAGGAGGCGAGCTGGAAGCGGGCGTCAGGGAAACGGACCAGCACCTCCTCGGCGAGCCGCTCCACCCCCGGGCCGCTGGCGACGAAACTGTCCTCCGCCTCGCAGGACGGACACTGCTTAGGCAACCGGGCCGACAGGCCGCAATGGTGGCAGACCAGACGGCCGAGCAGCCGGTGCTCCACCAGCCAGGCGGTGCAGTTCGGGCATTCCAGCCGGTGGCCGCAGGTCCGGCACAGGGTCAGCGGCGCGTAGCCCCGGCGGTTGAGGAAGAGCATAGCCTGCTCGCCCTCGTCCAGGGTGCGCTGCACCGCCTCGACCAGCGGCGGGGAGAGGAACGTGCCGCGCTCCGGCGCATGCTTGCGCAGGTCGATCAGCGCGACCTCGGGCAGGGTGGCGGAGCCGGGCCGGGCGGTCAGGTGCACCGCGCCGTAGCGGCCCTGGCGGACGTTCTCCACCGTCTCCAGGCTCAGCGTGGCGCTGACCAGGGCGATGGGGATGCCCTCGAGCCGGGCGCGGACCACGGCCATGTCGCGGGCGTGATAGGCGACCCCGTCCTCCTGTTTGTAGGCCGATTCGTGCTCCTCATCGATCACGATCAGGCCGAGCTCGGCGAAGGGCAGGAACAGGGCGGAGCGGGCGCCCACCAGCACCCGCACCGAGCCCTCGGCCACCGCCCGCCAGGTCTCGCGCCGCACCTTCGGCTTCAGATCCGAGTGCCACACAGCCGGTTCGACACCGAAACGATCGGCAAACCGCTCCAGCCACTCCGCCGACAGGGCGATCTCCGGCAGCAGCACCAGGGCCTGACGGCCGGCAGTCAGGGCGGCGGCGATCGCCTCGAAATACACCTCCGTCTTGCCCGAGCCGGTGATGCCGTCGACGGCGGTGACGGAGAAGGCATGGGCATCGACCTTGGCGCGCAGGGTCTCGGCGGCGGCCTGTTGCTCGCCGCTGAGCGTCGGCCCGTCGCGGGTGGCGTCCGGCGTCTCGAAGGGGGCCGGCTGGGCGACCGTATGGGGCGCGACCATGCCGCAGTCGATCATGCCCTTGATCACCGAGGGACCGACCCCCGCCTCGCGGGCGAGATCCTTCTGTTCCAGGGCCGGACCGTCGCTCAGAACCGACAGCACCCGGCGGCGGGCGGGGGTCAGGCGGGCCTGGCCGGTCCAGTCCTCCTGCGGGCCGGCGGTGTGAACAACCACCGGAGCCGGCGGTTCGAAGGCCGAGGGCGTGCTGATCGCCATGCGCACCACATTGCCGCGCGGCGCCAGCGTCCAGGCCGCCGTCCATTCCACCAGATCGATCACCGTCCTGGGCAGGCGCGGCACGTCCAGCCGCCGGAACACCGCGCGCAGCCGCTCGGGCGCGACCGCGTCGTCGCCGCCGGGACCGAGCACGACCCCGACCATGCGCCGCTGGCCGAGCGGCACCTCCACCACATCGCCGCGCGCCAGCTCCAGAGCCGGATCGGCCTTGTAGTCATAGGCGACGTCCAGCGGCAGCGGCAGCAGCACGCTGACGCGGTCGAACGGCTCGTCGAGGGGCAGAAGATCGGTCACGGTCGGATCATGATGGAACAGACTGAGTTGGGAACAGACAGGGTTAGGAACAGACTGGGTCGGGCGTTGCGGGAGAGGTCGCGCGCACGAAAAATCGGGCGAGTGTGGCCCGGCGAGGCCGCCGTCACAACGCATGCCTAATTTGCACATGCGAAACCCGGCTCTCCGGTGGCCGCTCACCGGGGGATGGGGTAGACTCTCGCCTGCGACTCGCGTACGCCTCCGCCAACTGCCGAACACGGAGACGAGCCCCATGAAGTTCTTCATCGACACTGCCGATGTCGCGGAGATCCGCGACCTTGCGTCGACCGGCATGGTCGACGGGGTCACCACCAATCCCTCGCTGATCGCCAAATCCGGCCGGCCGATCGCCGAGGTCATCGCCGAGATCTGCGACGTGGTCGACGGCCCGGTCTCCGCCGAGGTCACCGCCACCGATCACGAGACCATGCTGCGCGAGGGCCGCTACCTGCGCGGCATCGCCGACAACATCGCGGTCAAGGTGCCGCTGACGGTCGACGGCCTGAAGACCTGCAAGGTGCTTGCCGACGAGGGCACGGCGGTCAACGTCACCCTGTGCTTCTCGCCGGCCCAGGCGCTGTTGGCCGCGAAGGCCGGTGCCGCCTTCATTTCCCCCTTCGTCGGCCGGCTGGACGACATCGGCACCGAGGGCATGGGCCTGATCGCCGAGATCGTCGAGATCTACGGCGCCTACGACTTCGCCACCGAGATCCTGGTCGCCTCGGTACGCGGTCCGCATCACGTGGTGGAAGCCGCCAAGCTGGGCGCCGACGTCTCCACCCTGCCGCCGGCGGTGCTGCGGGCGATGTACAATCACCCGCTGACCGACAAGGGCCTGGCCGCCTTCATGGCCGACTGGGCCAAGACCGGCCAGTCGATCCTCGCGCCGGAGAGCGACGCCGCATGACCGAGAAGGGGCCCGTTCCGACCACAGCTGCCGGCAAGCCCCGTTCGGGCGAGATGCGCGCGCTGACGGCCGACCGGGTCGCTGCGTATCTGCGGGAGAATCCGGAGTTCCTGAACGAGCATCCGGATCTCCTCGCGGTGCTCGTGCCGCCGGGCCAGTCCGAGGGCAATGTGGTCGATTTCCAGCAGGCGATGGTCACCCGTCTGCGCGAGGAGAACGACAAGCTGCGCGCCGCCCAGGACTATCTAGTCACCACCGCGCGCAACAACCAGTCGATCCAGGCCCGGGTGCATGACAGCGTGCTGGCGATCCTGCGGGCCTCCAGCTTCGAGACCATGATCCAGACGGTGACGGCCGATCTCGCCGTGCTGCTGGACGTGGACGCGGTCACCATCGGGGTGGAGACCGGCGACGTGCCGATCCCCAAGGCCTATGCCGCCGGTATCCGGGCGCTGCCGACCGGCGCGGTGGACGGCATGCTGGGCCCGAACCGGGACGTGCTGCTCTGTTCCGACATCAACGGCGATCCCCGGCTCTTCGCCTCAGCCGCCGGTCTTGTGCGCAGCCAGGCGATCTGCCGCCTGCGGGCCTCCAGCCAGGCGCCCGTCGGGCTGCTGGCGCTGGGCTCGCGCCGGCCGGACGCGTTCCAGCCGGGCCAGGGCACCGAACTGCTCGGCTTCCTCGGCCGGTCGCTGGAATGCATGATCCGACAGTGGCTGCACCTGCCGAGCTAGAGGCGAGCGGGGCGACCGCCACCCATGCGGACGCGCTGGCGCCGCTGATCGCCGCGTGGCGGGACTGGATGCGGGTCGAAAAACGCATGTCGGCCCACACGCTCGCCGCCTACGAACACGATCTCGGCACCTTCCTGCAGTTTCTCTCCGCCCATCTCGGCGGCCCGGCCAGCCCCGGCGACCTGTCCCGGCTGGGACCGGCAGATTTCCGCGCCTGGCTCGGCCAGCGGGCGATGGTCGGCCTGTCCAAGACATCGACCGCCCGGGCCTTGTCGGTGATCCGCGGCTTCTTCCGCTTTCTGGAACGGCGCGGGGCGGTCTCCAACGCCGCCATCGGCGGCGTGCGCGGTCCGCGGGTGCCGCGCTCCGTCCCCAAGGCGCTGACGGTCGGCGAGGCCGCCGATACCCTGGAAAGCGTCGGCGATCTGGAGGACGAGCCCTGGGTGGCGGCCCGGGACGCGGCGGTGGTGTCGCTGCTCTACGGCTGCGGGCTGCGCGTCGGCGAGGCGCTGGGGCTCGACCGGTCGGTGGCGCCGCTCGGCGAGGCCCTGTCGGTCACCGGCAAGGGCAACAAGACCCGGCTGGTGCCGGTCCTGCCCGAGGTGCGCCAGGCGGTCGACACGTATCTGAAGCAGGTGCCCTTCGCGCTCGCGCCGGACGGGCCGCTGTTCGTCGGGGTGAAGGGCGGGCGGCTCAGCCCCCGCCGGGTGCAGGAGCGGCTGCAGGTGCTGCGCGCCTATCTCGGCCTGCCGGAGAGTGCGACGCCCCATGCGCTGCGGCACTCGTTCGCGACGCACCTGCTGGCCGGCGGCGGGGATCTGCGGGCGATCCAGGAGCTGCTGGGCCACGCATCGCTGTCTACGACCCAGCGCTATACCGATGTAGACGCGCGGCGGCTGATGGACATCCACCGCCTGGCCCATCCCCGCGACCGGCGATAGAGCAAGTCACGATCGGATGGACACATCTGATCGTGTGAATTTGCTCTCTCTTTAATGGGTTAGAGCGCGATCGGTTCACCCCTTGTTCGGCATCTCGTCGAGGCGTACCACCGCCCCTTCCAGATCCGCCGACGGCGCCGGGTAGTACCGCATCACCAGCGGGTCATGCCCCGGCACAACATGGTCGGGGCTGTCGGCCAGCATCTCCAACGTATTGAAACCGTTCATCATCTCCCCGAGATTGTAGCAGATGATGAAGGGCGTGCGCTGCTCGATGTTCATGTAGAAATGGGCGCAGTCCGAGGCCAGCACGACCCAGCCGCGCTTGGTCCAGACCCGCACCGCCATCAGCCCGGCGGAATGGCCGCCGACCTTGTGGATCGACACGCCCGGCGCCAGTTCGGCATCGCCGTCGTGGAACTTCACCCGGCCGCCATAGACGTTGCGCACCATGTCGGTGACGTGTTCGACATCGAACGGCCGGCGGATCGGCTCGAAGCACATGCAGCGGCCGGTGGCATAGGCCATCTCGCCGTCCTGCAGGTGGAAGGTGGCGTTGGGGAACTGGTCCTGGCCGCCGGCATGGTCGTAATGCAGGTGGGTGATAATCACGTCCTCGACCGTGTCCGCATCGATGCCGAGCAGCTTCACGCCTTCCGCCGGGGTGCGCTCCAGCGGCACGCCCCGCTCCTTGCTCTCGCGCTCCCCGAAGCCGGTATCGACGACATAGGTGCGGTTCTCGTTGCGGATCACCCAGACGAAATAGTCGAGCGGCATCGGCCGGTCGTGCAGGTCGCTGAAGATCAGGTTCTGCGAGGCCATGCGGTCGGCCTTATGGGCGTATTTGACGGCGAAGACTTCGTACTGCTCGCGTTCGGCCACGGCGTTTCTCCCTTGGGTCGGTCTTGTTGGTATGTCGGTAGCAGCCCGCGCCCGGATCGGGAACGGGCGATCTGCGCATCACGGCGGGCGGGCGGGTCAGGTGGGCGGCAGGGTCGGATCGAATTCCTCGCGCAGCAGCGCGAACAGGACATGATCCTGCCACTTGCCGTCGATCTTCAGGTAGCGCCGCGCCAGGCCCTCCTCCTCGAAGCCGCATTTGCGCAGCACCCCCTGGCTCGCCTCGTTATGGGGCAGGGTGGCCGCCTCGACCCGGTGCAGGGACAGCCGGTCGAAGGCGAAGCAGCAGGCGCCATGCACCGCCTCGGTCATGAAGCCGTGGCGCGAGAACGGCTTGCCGATCCAGTAGCCGAAGGTGCAGCTCTGGGCGACGCCGCGGCGGACATTGGCGATGGTGATGCCGCCGAGCAGCGCGTCGTCGTCGCGACGGAACAGGAAGAAGGAATAGCTCTGGTCGCGGGTCCAGTCCTCGGCGTAGCGCGCCAGGCGGCGGCGGAAGGCGGCGCGGGTCAGCGCGTCTTCCGGCCAGGTCGGCTCCCAAGGCACCAGGAAATCGCGGGACAGGGCCCGCAGCTCGGCCCATTCCTGCCAGTCGCCACGCTGCGGCTGGCGCATATAGATGCGCGGCAGCAGCAGGGTCGGATCGGACCGGGACGGCGGAAACAGCGTTAGGACCAAGGAACCGGCTCTCGTCCAAGGATAAGAGCCATATTCTCCACGCCGGACGGCCCCCTGGCAAGCTGGGGTGTGGGCGGTCAGCCCGTTCCGGAGCCACGCAGAACGAGACGCCCGCCGATCCAGAAGCCGGCGGTCATGGCGGCGACGAAGATCAGCACCGGCCCTCCGCCCTGGGTCAGGGCCGCGAAGGCCGGGCCGGGGCAGAAGCCGACGAGCCCCCAGCCGGCGCCGAACAGCGCGCTGCCGGCCAGCAGCCGGGCGTCGATGGTCGCGGACGCGGGCTCGGGAAAGCTGCCGCCGCAGACCGGGGCCGAGAGGCGGCGGCGCACCGCCCAGGCGATCGCCATCGGCACCAGGGCGCCGCCCATGACGAAGGCCAGGGTGGGATCCCAGGACCCGTCGGCGACCTGGAGGAAGCCGAGCACCCGGGCGGGGTCGATCATGTCGGAGACCGTGAGGCCGAGGCCGAACAGCAGGCCGCCGACGAGGGAGACGAGGATGCGCATTGCCCTATTCCCCGATGACCAACGGCGCCAGACCGGCGACCAGCACGGCGACGGCCATGAAGGTGGCGGTGGCGACCATCGAGCGTCGGGACAGCCGCGACAGGCCGCAGACCCCGTGGCCGCTGGTGCAGCCGTTGCCGATCCGGGTGCCGATGCCCACGAGGAGTCCGGCGGCGAGCAGCAGCGGGACGGAGGGCGTGACGCCGATATCCACGGGCCCCGCCAGGGCGGCATAGGCCAGCGGGGCGAGGATCAGACCGGCGACGAAGGCAGCGGATTCGAGCCGACGCTTTGTGCCGGCGGCGGTTGCCATGGAAACGGCGATGCCACTGATCCCGGCGATCCGGCCGTTCGCCAGCAGAAACAGCGCGGCGGCCAGCCCGATCAGCAGGCCGCCCAGCAGGCCGTTCAGCGCATCCGACAGGTCGAACATCATGAGGCGATCCCCTCAGACGGGTTGAGCTGCGCCACTATCGCCTTGGGAGACGACGAATGTCGCAGAAATCGACGGGCTGCGACGAAGGGCGCGGGGAAGCTGACCGAGGTCCCCCGCGCTCCCCGGCCTTGTGCCGGGGCAAGCGCAGAAGCCCGGACGGGCGCCCGCAATCGTACTCCCCAGGTCGACGCCGCACCCGTCCAGGCAGGATAGCGCTCGCCGGGTCGGACCGGTTCTACGCTCCGACCTTCTCCCCCATTCCCAGGCGGATCTGGGAGCGGAAGGCGTCGATCGGCACCGGCATGCCCTTGCGTTCGGCATGCCAGAAGGTCCAGCCGTTGCATGCCGGCGCGCCCTGCACGGCGGCCCCCACCGAATGGATCGAGCCGCGATGCTCGGCGCTGATCAGGTGGCCGTCGGCCCGCACCTTGGCGGTCCAGCGGCGGCGCGCGTCGAACAGCACCTCGCCGGGCCGGATCAAGCCCTCCTCGATCAGCCGGCCGAACGGGACCCGGGGCTGGTCTCGCTTGTTGGCCAGCGCCAGGGCCAGCGGATCCTCCGCCGCCTCGGTCTCGGCGATGCGGCGCTTGGCGACCTCGATGTACTTCGCCTCGCGCTCCACGCCGATCCATCGCCGGCCCAGCCGCTTGGCGACGGCGCCGGTGGTGCCGGTGCCGAAGAACGGGTCGAGCACCACGTCGTCCGGCCGGGTGGAGGCCAGCAGCACGCGGGCCAGCAGGCTCTCCGGTTTCTGGGTCGGATGCGCCTTGTCGCCGTTGTCGTCCTTCAGGCGCTCCGAGCCCGAGCAGATCGGCAGGAACCAGTCCGAGCGCATCTGCTGGTCGTCGTTCAGCGCCTTCATGGCGTCGTAGTTGAACGTGTATTTCCGCGCGTTCTCGCTGCGCGCCGCCCAGATCATGGTCTCATGGGCATTGGTGAAGCGCTTGCCGCGGAAATTTGGCATCGGGTTGGCCTTGCGCCAGACCACGTCGTTCAGGATCCAGTAGCCCAGATCCTGGAGTGTGGCGCCGACCCGGAAGATGTTGTGATAGCTGCCGATGACCCAGAGGGTTCCGGTATCCTTCAGCACCCGCTGGCATTCCGCCAGCCAGTCACGGGTGAAGGCGTCGTAGGCCTCGAAGCCGACGAACCGGTCCCAGTCGTCATCGACCCCCGCGACCCGCGTGTTGTTCGGGCGGTAGAGCTCTCCGCCGAGCTGCAGGTTATAGGGTGGATCGGCGAAGACCAGGTCGACGCTTGCATCCGGTAGTGTGCGCAGCATGTCCACGCAGTCGCCGGTGAGGATTCGCCCCACCGGCAGCTTGGTCTCTCCCACGTTCTCGCCCCCGTCCGTGCCAAGAAGGAGGGTCGGAGAATCTCACGTGCCGGGACTCCCGTCAACGCTCATAGGCGAATCACTAAATAGACTCAATGAGTTATGAGTCATACCCAAGATATAGTGCTAACTGTGGGCTCTAGACGCTTGGGATGGGGCGGTAGCGGGATGGGGTTGGGTTCTCCAATCCCCTCTTCCCCATCTTCACTCCCCGGACTTGGTCCGGGGCCTACGGGAGGAATGGCAAGCCCGGGGAGTGTAAGAGGGTGGTGGGGTTGGGGAGGCTTACCCCAGCCCCCGCGCCTCCAGCACGGCGCGGACCGGCGCGAAGCTGCGGCGGTGGTGCGGGGTGGCGCCGAGCGCCGCCAGCCCCGCCCGGTGCTCCGCCGTGCCGTAGCCGGCATTGCGCTCCCAGCCGTAGCCCGGATGGTGCCGTGCCAGGGCGGCCATCTCGGCGTCGCGGGCCTGTTTGGCGGCGATGGCGGCGAGGGCGATGGACAGGGAGAGGCAGTCGCCCTTGACCACCGCCTGGGCCGGCCAGGGCCAGGCAGGCAGCCGGTTGCCGTCGACCAGCACATGATCCGGCCGCCGTCCGAGGGTGGCGACCAGGGCGTCCACCGCCCGGGCCATGGCGGTCAGGGCGGCGGCAAGGATGTTAGTGGTGTCGATCTCCGCCACCTCGGCCCGGCCGAGCGCGATCACCGCATAGGGCCGCGCAGCTTCCAGGGCGGCGGCGCGGCGCTCCGCCGTCAGGGCCTTGCTGTCGGCGATCAGACAGGCCACGGAGTCCGGCATCCGGTCCACATCGATCCAGGCGGCTCCGGTGACCACCGGCCCGGCGAGCGGACCGCGCCCGACCTCGTCGACCCCGAACACCGTCGCCGCCCGGCCGAGACCCATCCCGGCCGCCGCCGCCCGTTCCAGCTCGGCCGTCGGACCGGGGAGGGACGGTCTCAAGCCCGGTGCACCAGATTTCGGGGCTTTGGCCATTTCAATCGGTCCAGCATATCAAGATCTTGCGGCGACAACTTACATGTCGGTTTCACGGTGCGCTACAGGGCGCTACCGGATTTTATACATGAATCCAAAGATTTAACCCAGAGGCAACGGTCGCCCGAAACCCCGCTCAGCCCTCGAACAGCGACATCTGCCGGCTGACCGCGGCCGGAACCGTGAAGCGCGAGGTGTCCAGCCCGCCCATCCGCCGTCCCAGACCCAGCTTCTGGCAGGTGCGGCGGAACCGCTGGGAGATCATATGGGCATACGGCCCTTCGCCGGACATGCGCTTACCCCATTCCGCCTTGTACAATGCGCCGCCGCGGCTCTGGCGCACCAGGGACAGCACCCGCTCCGCCCGGTCGGGGAAGTGGGTGTGCAGCCATTCCTCCACCAGGTCCTTGATTTCCAACGGTAGTCTCAGCAGCACCCAGGCCGCGTGCCGCGCGCCCTCGCCATGGGCGCGTTCCAGGATCGCCTCGATCTCGCTGTCGTTCACGGCGGGGATGATCGGCGCTACCAGCACGCCGCTCGGCACCCCGGCAGCGGCGCAGGCGCGGATCGCCGCCAGCCGCTTCTCCGGCGTCGACGCCCGCGGCTCCATCAGCCGGGCCAGGTCGCGGTCCAGGGTGGTCACCGACATCGACAGCGACGCCAGGCCCTTGGCGGCCATCGGCCCGAGGATGTCCAGGTCCCGCACGATCAGGTCCGACTTGGTGACGATGGTCACCGGATGCTCGTGCTCGGCCAGCACTTCCAGGATGCCCCGGGTGATCTTCCGCTCGCGTTCCACCGGCTGGTAGGGATCGGTATTGGTGCCCAGCGCGATCGGCTGGCAGGTGTAGCCCTTGGCCGCCATTTCCTTGCGCAGCAACGCCGGTGCGTCCGGCTTGGCGAACAGCCGGCTTTCGAAATCCAGCCCCGGGGACAGGCCGAGATAGGCATGGGTCGGCCGGGCGAAGCAGTAGACGCAGCCATGCTCGCATCCGCGGTACGGATTGATGGAGCGGTCGAACGGCACGTCGGGCGACTGGTTACGGGCGATCACCGTGCGGCTGGCATCGATGGCGACGGTGGTCCGCAGCCGCGGTTCCTCGTCCTCGGCCCGCTGCCAGCCGTCATCGACCCGCTCCTGGGCGAAGCGCTCGTAGCGCCCGGCCACGTTGGTGACGGCACCCCGACCCTTGCGCGGCGCCGGCGGCACCACATCGCTCGGCGCCTCGTAGCTCGGCGCTACCGCCTCGATAAGCTTGACCGGCTCCTCCGCTTCGTCCGCCTGGCCGAAATCGTCGACGAACGGGTCGCGGGCGACGTCCTGGGCGAACTCGTCAGCAAAGACTTCGAGCGGATCGACCGCAATGGAACGGCGACGGGACATGCCGTCAAAATAGGACGACCGAGAGAACAAAGCAAGAACTTCGATACCCGGGACGGGCGGCCGCCTCGGCTCACTCCCGGTCCAGAAAAGCCTCCAGCCGGTCACGCAGGGCCACCAGCCGGTCCCGCTCCGCGCGGGCGTCCTCGCGGTTCATCCCGGCCGCCTGGCCGATCGCCAGCGGGATGTCCGATGCCCGCGCCCCGAGGGACCGCCCGGCTTCGGTCAGCACCACCCGGACTCGCCGCTCGTCCTCCGGGTCCCGGCGGCGCTGCAGCAGGCCGCGGGCCTCCAGGCGCTTCAGCAGGGGCGTCAGCGTCCCGGAATCCAGACGCAGCTGCGCGCCGAGGGCATTCACCGGGATGTCGTCGCGCTCCCACAGGGCCATCATTGCCAGGTATTGCGGGTAGGTGAGATCCAGCGCTTCCAGGATCGGACGGTAGACCTTGGTCAGCGCCAGCCCGGCCGAATACAGGGCGAAGCAGAGCTGGTCGTCGAGCTTCGGCGGCGCGGAAGGGGTCGCCGGCGGGGCGGCGGTGGGCAGGGGGGGCGTCTGTTCGTCCACGGCAGGCTCCAGATGAGCCCGGCAGCATACCGGGCGGCCGATTAGATCATACACAATCTTATTGCATGGCTGTCATGTCGTCTGATTGGTTGTCAAAAATTCAATCGCGCACAATCTTTATCGCATCTGGACCGTATCGACTCTCTCAGAAATCAGGAGACCGAGATGAACATCCTGTACAAGACCTCCGCCAGCGCCACCGGCGGCCGCGCCGGTCAGGCCCGCACCGAAGACGGCGTGCTCGACGTCACGCTGACCTCGCCGAAGGAGCTGGGCGGCGACGGCGCCACCGGGACCAATCCGGAGCAGCTCTTCGCCGCCGGCTATTCCGCCTGCTTCCTCGGCGCGCTGAAATTCGTGGCCGGTAAGGAGAAGGTGACGATCCCGGCCGACGCCAAGGTCACCGCGACCGTCGGCATCGGCCCGCGCGACGACGGCACCGGTTTCGGCATCGAGGCGGCCCTGGCCGTGTCGATCCCCGGCGTCGATGCCGAGACGGCCAAGTCCCTGGTCGACAAGGCACATGTCGTCTGCCCGTATTCCCACGCCACAAAGGGCAATATCGACGTGGCGCTCAGCGTCGTCTGACCGGCTGGGTCTGACCGGCCCGCGCGTCACTGGCGTGCCGCGACGGCACGCGTCAATCGGGGTCGGACCGGTCCTTGTCCGGTTCGACCTTCCGGCCCTCATGCGCCCGGTCGGCGGCCTCGCGCCGGGCCTGCTCGACCTGGCGTTCGGTCTTGGTGCGGCCGTGCAGTGCGCGATTCTGAGCCGCCTTCTCCGCCGCGTCGGCCCGGCCGCGGCGCTTGCGTTCGGTACGCAGGTTGACGATCTTCCCGCTCACGGGATCAGTTCCTCCCCGCTGAAGGCCCGGTCTCCGATCCAACCGGACCGCGCCTCCTCCATCATCGCCGGATCGACGAAGCGTGCAAGCCTGCGCGCCAGGCCGGAGGTCGCCGCATCGGCCGAGGCCAGCGCCGCCGACAGGTCGTTCGTCGCCGCCCAGGCGCAGGCCCAGCTCGTGGTCCGCAGCCAGATCAGCCGGCGGTAGGGCAGGACCCACGGCCGCACCGCCGCCGCCAGATCCGCCGGTACCTCCGCCGCCCAGGCGCCGTGAAAGGCGACGATGTCGGCGCGCTCCGCACCTCCCCGCACCGCCGGATCCCAGGCCAGCGAGGACGGCAGGGAGGCGTGGGCGAGGTCGACCGCCGCGCTGTCGTAGACCGGCCGCTCCACGTCGAGCAGCACCGCCGCCCCGTCCGGCAGAATCCGGAAATTGCCCGGATGAGTGTCGGCGGCCACCAGGCTGGGGGCCGGCCGGGGCGGAGCCTGGGCGATCAACCCCTCGGCCCAGCCCATCTCCTCATCCAGAATCCGCCGGGCATCGCCCTCCAGACGGTCCTGCACCGGGGCCAGTTGCCGGCGGGCGACGGTCAGCAGATATGTCAGCGGATCCGCGGGGTCGACGAAGGGCGCCCGGCGCGTCGGCACGGGCAGACGGTGGATCGCGGCCAGCGCCCGGCCGATCGCCGGCAGATCGGTCGGCAGGGTCGGCACGGCGCCGTCGACGTCATCGACCACCAGCGCGCCCCAGGGCAGATCGGGCGACACCCGCAGCATCCCATGCAGCCGGGGCACCGCGCCGCTGGGCGCCATACGCCGGAACGCCCGGGCGGCATAGATCAGGTTACGCCGGGGCGACAGGCCCAGATGGCTCATCCGGGGGACCCGCACCAGGCGTCCGCCGGCGAGCCGCCAGTGGCGGTGAACCCGACCCTCCACCGGCTCGGCGGCGATGGCGTCCTCGGACAGAGCGAGGGCTGCGGCCAGGGTGGTCCGGGTGGGGTCGACGGAACGGGAATCGGTTATCATTGCGCGGACTTACCATAGGCGAGACCGATGCACCTACCCCGTCCCCGCGCCATGCGCACCGACGCCGCCGCCCATGTCGGCCCTCCGGGGACCCGGCGCATGGGTCTGTCCGTGGTGATCGCGGCGAACGGGGACGCGGACCAACTCGCACGCTGCCTAGCCGCCCTGGTGGGTACGGAGAGCCGCGGCCTCGACCTGGAGACCATCGTGGTCGACCCCGACGGAAACCCGGGCCTGGCCGCCGTCGCCGAAGCCCGGGGTGCCACCCTGATCACCCTGCCCGCCTCCCGCGGTGCGCGCCTCGCGGCCGGGGCCAAGGCCGCCACCGCGGACTGGCTGCTTCTGCTGCGGGCCGAGACGGTGCTGGAGCGGGGATGGGATGCGACGGTCGTGGTGTTCGCCGCCGAAGAGCGCAACCGCGAGCGCGGGGGCTTCTTCCCGCTGGACGTGGTGGGCGACCCCCTGGCCACCCGGCTGATGCGGTTCCGCAACCGCTGGATGGGGCTGCCCTCGGGCGCCCAGGGGCTGGTGATCCGGCGGCGGTTCCTCGTCCATCTGGAGGGAGTGGCGGATCTGAAGCGCGGCGAGGATCTGATCCTGGCCCGCGCGCTCGGCCTCGCCCGCATGGTGGTCTTCGACGTCGCCGCCAGGGTCGAGGCCGGAGATTGGCCGACCGGGGCCGGTGCCGTTCTGCTCGGCGCGCTGAGGATTTTCCTGTTCCGTCTGCATATCCCGGCGCGCTGGCTGCAGCGGCTGGGCGATTGACGCGGCCTCAGGCCTTGGTCTTCTCCCGCGCCAACTCGTGCTCGCGCAGGCGGGGCATAATCTCGACGAAATTGCAGGGCCGGAACCGGAAGTCGAGCTGATAGGCGAAGATCTCGTCCCAGGCATCCCGGCAGGCGCCGGTCGAGCCGGGCACGGCGAACAGATAGGTGCCGCGGGCGACGCCGGCGGTGGCCCGGCTCTGCATCGCGGAGGTGCCGATCTTCTGGAAGCTGATCCAGCGGAAGGCCTCGCCGAAACCCTCGATCCGCTTCTCGTAGACCTGCTCGAAGGCTTCCGGGGTGACGTCGCGGCCGGTCACGCCGGTACCGCCCGTGGAAATCACCGCGTCGATCCCGTCATCGGCGATCCAAGCCTTCAGACGCTCGGTGATGGCGCTCACGTCGTCCGGCACGATGGCTCGATCGGCCAGGACATGGCCGGCGGCGGTCAGCCGCTCCACCAGGGTGTCGCCGGACCGGTCGGTCTCCGGCGTCCGGGTGTCGGAGACGGTGAGGATGGCGATGTTGACCGGGATGAACGGCCGGCTCTCGTCGAGGCGGGCGCCGGGCGCCGCCCTGTTCAGCGCCGTGCCGCCGTCAGTCTTGTCCGAATCGGGCATTGCGGATCTTGAATCCTGTCTCGTCGTCGATGCCGCGATAGATCGCCCAGTCTCCCGCGGCGACGCGGTCGAGGGACGGTGCGGTCTGTCCGAGACGATGTCGGTAGATCCAGACATTTGACAAGACCCGTTCGATGAACTCCCGGGTTTCCCGCGACGGGATGGACTCGATGAACAGCAGCGGATCGTCCTTGAAGTTCACACTCCGCGCCCACCGGCCGAGATTGCCCGGCCCGGCGTTATAGGCGACCAGCAGGCGGAACAGGTCGCCATCCACCCGGTCCAGATGCAGCAGGTGGTCGACGTAGCGCTGACCGAGCTGGAGGTTCAGGGCCGGATCGTAGAGCTCGTGCCGCTCTTCCAGATCGTCGTTGGCGTCCATGTAGTTGGCGGTGCGCGGCATGAGCTGCATCAGCCCGCGCGCACCGCGGCCGGAGCGCGCCCGCGGATCAAAACCGGATTCCTGCCGGATGATGCCGTAGATCAGCGCCCGGTCGACGGAGAACCCGTCGGCCGGCGCCCAGCGCGGCACCGGATAGAGCGCGGCATGATAGATCCGCCCGGTCGATACCCGGATGATGCCGGCCAGACGGATCGCCAGGCCCGGCATGTTGTGGCGGGTGGCAATGGTCATCAGCGGCTCGCGCAGCGACCGGTCGAGGCGCGGGAACAGCTTGCGCCATTCGCGTTCCGCCCGGCTGCTCTCGCCGACCTGCATCAGGGCGATCGCCCGGCGCGCGCCCTCGTGGGAGAGCAGCCGCTTGGCCTTGCGGTCGGTGATCTCCGGCAGCGACCAGTCGAACGGCACCTCCACGCCGAGCGCACGACGGCCCAGCAGACCGTAGAAGGTCAGCGGATACTGTGCGGCGCGGGCAAGCCAGCGGGTCGAATCGGCCGGCTTGCGCAGCTGCAGAGCGGCACGGGCCGCCCAATAGGCGCCGGCGGACCGTTGGGTGCGGGCCGCGTTTTCGGACATGGCGAGCGCCGAGAAGTGCTTTTCGGCCTCTTCCACCTTGCCCAGCCGCCAGGCTGCCATACCGGCGATCCAATAGGCGGCCGGAACATCGTCGCCGGCTTCCTCCGCGCTCTTCGCCGCCAGGCGCAGCGCCTCGGCATCCTTGCCGAACACGAACATGCCCTTGGCGATCTGGCCGCGCTGTTCGGCGAATTCCACCGGATCGAGCAGCCTGCGCACCGCCTTGGTGTCCAGCTTGCGGAGCGCCGCACTCGGAGACCCCTTGCCGATCAGCGACCGGATCTCGCGCGCCAGATTGCGGATGCTGGCCTGTTCGGATCCGCTGCGCTTGCGGGGCGAGACGTAGAAATGCACGTCGCGGACGGCATCCGCGCCGTTGCCGCCGAGGTATCCACGCTCCGGCGCGCGCGGCGCCTTGGCGGAGGCCGGCTTGCGCCGGACGGCCAGACCGTAGATGCGCTTGGCATCCGCCAGATCGGCATAGTCCCGCAGCCAGTCCCGCAGCTCCACCCAGCTCGACCGGTAGGCGGTCGGATGCAGGTAGCGCTGCGCCTTGACGTGACCGAGCAGGATCTTGTTCTGGACCCGGGCGATCAGCGTGTCGGCCGTCTTCCAGTGGCCTTCGCTCTGTTCGGCGAAGATCTTCCGGTAGAGCTCGACATCGCGCTGAGTCAGAATCCGCGGCAGCGGCTGAGCGGCTTCGAGGCGCGACTCATCGAGAATGGCCGGCGGCAGAAGCGCCGTTTCCTGCGCCCGCTCCTGGGCCCGGACACCGGTCGCCACGCCGAACAGCAGGGCGGCACCGAGGAGTCCGACAACCAGGCGATGAATACCACCCCCAAAGGTCGACGGGGATTTGTGGCGGGATTGTGGCGGAGACATGCGATCCAGTTAGTAGGATTCGTTCTACACGGCAAGGTGAGTCACCCCGGCCACGGAACCATTCCTGTGGATAACCGACCCGAAAATCGCTGTCCGAATGCGGAATGAAATTTAATTCTGTATTGATGAATTCAAATAACGTATTTATTGCTCAATATTACATTAATTTATTGCGATAATTATACTGCCTTCGCGACTTCATCCAGACGGCGACGCAATGCAAGCAAGTCCTTCCAGGCACTCGCCTTTTGTCCGGGGGTCCGCAGCAGATAGGCCGGGTGATAGGTCGCGAGCGCCGGGATCACCCCTCCCGAATTGGGCAGCGGCCAGTCCATCCAGGTGCCCCGCAGGCGGGTGATGCCCTCCTTGCGGCCCATGAGCGTCTTCGCCGACGTGCCGCCGGCGAACATCAGAACCTTGGGTGCCGCCAGCTCGATATGGCGCTCCACGAAGGGGACGCAGGTGGCGATCTCCGCCGGTGTCGGCTGACGGTTGCCCGGCGGCCGCCAGGGCAGGATGTTGGTTATATATACCGAGTCCGCGCGCGACAGACCGATGCTGGCCAGCATGCGGTCGAGCAGCTGGCCACTGACCCCGACGAAGGGCTTGCCCTGACGGTCCTCGTCGGCGCCGGGCGCCTCGCCGATCACCATGAGATCGGCACCGGCCACACCGTCGGCGAAGACCGTGTTGGTCGCCGTGATCTTGAGGCCGCAGCCCTCGAACCCCTCCATCACCCGCTTGAGGCTTTCCAGGGAGGTGGCGCCCCGCGCCGCGGCCCGGGCGGCGTCCGCCGGGCGATCCAGCTCAGCCTGGGCGGCGCGCGGCACGGCGCGCGGCACGGCGGGACGCGGCGGTGGTGCGCTCGGGCCGTGGGTCGGCGTCTGCGGGGCGGAGGCGGCGGGTCTCGGCGCCGGCGCCGGATCTGATCTCTGGGCCGGTTTCGGGGCCGGCGCCAGCCGGTTCACCGGGTCGGCGAGTATTGCCTCATCGACCCCAGCCTCCACATACCAGGAAAGCAGCGCGCGGGCTGCCGAGTGGATATCGGCCGCCGTCACGGTCTGTCCCAGGCCCGGATCGGGGCCAGCGCCCCTGGTTTCGCGTACATGGGTGAGTTATGACAGGTCGAAGGGCCGGCGGCCACCGCGCGGTGACAAAGAGATAGAATGTGCCATTGCTTCGAAGCGGGAGTGCAGGATGGAACGGGAGTCGATGGAATGCGATGTCGTCATTGTCGGAGGCGGACCGTCCGGTCTCGCCGCCGCGATCCGGCTGAAGCAGCTCTGTCAGGAGAATGATGTCGATCTCTCGGTCGTCGTCCTGGAGAAGGGGGCCGAGGTCGGCGCCCATATCCTGTCCGGCGCGGTCATGGAGACCCGGGCGCTCGACGAGCTGATTCCGGACTGGAAGGAAAAGGGGGCGCCGCTGAACACGCCGGCGACCGAGGACGAGTTCCTGTTCCTGACCAAGGGGTCGTCGTTCCGCCTGCCGACCCCGCCGACCATGAACAACCACGGCAATTATATCGTCAGCCTGGCCAATGTGGCGCGCTGGCTCGGTGAGCAGGCCGAGGGGATGGGCATCGAGGTCTATCCCGGCTTCGCCGCCGCCGAGGTGCTGTATCACGAAGACGGCAGCGTCAAGGGCGTGGCCACCGGCGACATGGGCATCGGCAAGGACGGCGAGAAGACCGCCCACTACCAGCCGGGCATGGAACTGCACGCCAAGGTGACCCTGTTCGCCGAGGGCTGCCGCGGCTCGCTCACCAAGGGGCTGATGGAGCGGTTCGACCTGCGCAAGGACTGCGATCCGCAGACCTACGGCATCGGTATCAAGGAACTGTGGGAGATCGAGCCGGAGAAGCACACGCCGGGCAAGATCGTCCACACCATCGGCTGGCCGATGAGCGGCGACACCTATGGCGGCTCGTTCCTCTATCACCTGGAGGACAACCAGGTCGCCGTCGGCTTCGTCATCGGGCTCGACTACAAGAACCCGCACCTGTCGCCGTTCGACGAGTTCCAGCGCTTCAAGCAGCACCCCTCGATTCGGCCGATCTTCGAGGGCGGCCGTCGGGTCTCTTACGGCGCGCGCGCCATCAACGAGGGCGGCTGGCAGTCGATCCCGAAGCTGACCTTCCCGGGCGGTGCGCTCATCGGTTGCGCCGCCGGTTTCCTGAACGTGCCGAAGATCAAGGGCAGCCATAACGCCATGAAGTCCGGCATGACGGCAGCCGAAGCGATCTTCGAGGCGCTGAAGGGCGGCGACGCGACGCAGGGCGTGGAGCCGACGGCCTACCCGGACATGCTCAAGAAGACCTGGGTCTACGACGAGCTTTACAAGGTCCGCAACATCCGGCCGGCCTTCCGCGCCGGCCTGCTGCCGGGCCTCGCCTATTCCGCGATCGACACCTACATCTTCCGCGGCAAGGCGCCCTGGACCCTGCACCACCACCCGGATCACGAAAGCCTGATGCCGGCGTCCCAGGCGCAGCCGATCTCCTATCCGAAGCCGGACGGCAAGATCAGCTTCGACAAGCTCTCCTCGGTGTTCCTGTCGAATACCAACCATGAGGAGAATCAGCCAGCCCACCTCACGCTGAAGGACCCGTCGATTCCGGTGGACTACAATCTGGCGCTCTACGACGCTCCGGAACAACGCTATTGTCCGGCCGGCGTTTATGAGATCGTACGCGACGACGACGGTGGGAACCCGCGGCTGCAGATCAACGCTCAGAACTGCGTGCACTGCAAAACCTGCGATATCAAGGATCCCACGCAGAACATTCACTGGGTCGTGCCGGAAGGAGGGGGAGGTCCGGTCTACCCGAACATGTGAGGCTTTGCCTTTGCCCCAGACCGCCCTGCGACCCGCTTCCGCTGCCGGACGACGGACCGGCATCATGAGCGGCCTTCGCACGTTCGCCCCGGCATTCTGCGTCGCGCTGGGCCTGTCGGCCTGCGCCTCCGCCGGCCCCCGGGCCGGGGATGCAGCCGCCGTCCCGCTGTCTCCGAGTGAAATGTCGGCCTCCGGCGCCTTCCTCGCCGGACGGTACGCCGACCGAATTCGCGATGTCGGCCGCGCCAGCAGCTTCATGGACCGGGTCCTGGAAGACGGCGATATCGGCATCGCGCTGAAACGACGCGCCTTTCTGCTGCGGCTGGAGGCCGGACGCTACGACGACGCGGCCCGGCTCGCCCCCGAGATCGCCGACACCCTCGATGCCAACGCGCCGATCGCCAAC
Organism: Thalassobaculum litoreum DSM 18839; assembly: GCF_900102465.1. GTDB lineage: Bacteria > Pseudomonadota > Alphaproteobacteria > Thalassobaculales > Thalassobaculaceae > Thalassobaculum > Thalassobaculum litoreum. The sequence goes on from NZ_FNBW01000010.1 coordinate 214,180, forward strand.
ATCTTCCTGGCGGTCGAGGCGGCGCGGACCGGCGATTTCGCCCGGGCCGGCGCCCTGATCGACACCCTGCCGGACAACCGGCTGAACCGGGTGCTCAGCCCGCTGCTGGAAGGCTGGATCGCGCTCGGCCAGGGCCGTCGCGACGACGCGGAGCACGAGATCGAGGGGGTGCTGGAGCTCGAGGGCTTCGCCGTGCTGCACGCCCTGCACAGCGCGATGCTGGCCGATGCCGCCGGCGAAACAGCGCTGGCCGCCGAACGCTACGAGGCGGCCGTGGTCAGCATGCCGGATCCGCCGCTGCGGGTGCGCCTGGTCGCCGCCGACTTCCAGGCCCGGTTCCTGGGCGTCGAACCCGCCATGGCGACGGCGATCGTGACCGATACCGTGTCCGCCGATCCGAGCGATGTCCGCACGTATCTGCGCCGGGCCGCCGATACCCGGAGCGGCGAGCATCTGACCGTCACGGACGGACTTGCCCAGGCCTTCTTCGACCTGGCCAGCGCCCTGCAGCGCGACCGCCGGTCGGAGCTCGGGATGGTGTTCAGCCGCCTGGCCCTGCGGCTCGATCCGGATTTCGACCTGGCGACCCTGCTGATCGCCGAGATCCTGGACGACCGCGAGCAGTACGCCGATGCGCTTGCCCTCTACGATACGGTCCCGGAAAGCTCGGCCTACCGCCTGATGGCCGAGCTGCGGGCGGTGAGCAGTCTGGTCGACCTGGATCGCATGGACGAGGCGGTGGACCGGTTGAACGCGCTGGCGGACCGCCGACCGCAGCAGATCGACCCGCTGGTCCGGCTCGGCGATCTGTACCGGTCCAACGAAAACTGGAAAGGCGCGATCTCGGCCTATAACCGGGCCTTCTCGCGCCTGTCGGCGGACGATCCCGGCTCTTGGTCGATGCACTATTCCCGCGGCATCGCCCTGGAGCGCGACGAGCAGTGGGACCGTGCCGAGGCCGATTTCCTGAAGGCGCTGGAGCTGCGGCCGGAGCAGCCCTATGTGCTGAACTACCTGGGCTATACCTGGATCGACCAGGGCCGAAACCTGCCTCGGGCGACGAAGATGATCGAGCAGGCGGTCTCCCTGCGGCCGAACGACGGCTACATCGTCGACAGCCTGGGCTGGGCCATGTACCGCCAGGAGCGCTTCGCCGAGGCGGTGGAGCATCTGGAGCGGGCGGTCGAACTGCTGCCGACCGATGCGACCATCAACGACCATCTGGGCGACGCCTATTGGCGGGTCGGCCGCCGTCAGGAGGCCCGGTTCCAGTGGCAGCGGGCTCTGAGCTTCGACCCGGACAAGGACCTGGCCAGGAGCATCGAGCACAAGCTCCAGGCCGGCCTGCCCGCGGTGCAGTCGCAATCGGTGAAGACCGCGGACACAAAGACGGATGTCGACGGCTGACCGGCGGGGCGCGCCGAGGCACCGCATCGCGCCCGCCAAGGTCAATCTCGCCCTGCACGTGGTCGGCCGCCGCGCCGACGGCTATCACCTGCTCGACATGCTGGTGGCCTTCGCCGATATCGGCGACCGGGTGACCTGGCAGCCGGGCGGCGGAGCCTGCCGGCTCGACATCGAGGATCGGCTTGAGCGTCCGGAGCCGGTGCCCACGAACACCTCCAACCTCGCCTGGCGCGCACTGGCCCTGGCCGGCCGTCTCAGGGCAAACAGGCTCGGGGCAAACAGGCTCGGAGCAAACCGTCTCGGAGCGGCGTCTCTCGCCGGCACGCTGACCGTCCGCAAGGAGCTGCCGTCCGGCGCCGGGATCGGCGGCGGGTCGAGCGACGCGGCGGCGGTGCTGCGGCTGCTGCTGGAGGATGCGGGTATCGCTGAGGAGACCCTGCGGATCGAAGCCCTGGCGCTGGGGGCCGATCTGCCGGTCTGCCTGGCCGGCCGCCCCGCGCGCGTCGAAGGCATCGGCGAGCGGATCACGCCGGTGACCCTGGGGGCCGCCCTGCCCGTGGTGCTCGTCTGGCCCGGCGCCGGCCTGTCGACCCCGGCCGTCTTCAAGGCGCGCCGGCCGGAGTTCGAAGACGCGGTGCCCGATGTGGCGATCGACGGCCTCGGGCGCGATCCCGTGACCGCGATCGCGGGCCTCCGCAACGACCTGGAAGAGACGGCCTGCCGGATTCTGCCCGTGGTGGGCCGTGCGCTGTCCGCCCTGCAGGCTTCTGCGGGATGCCGGCTGGCCCGCATGTCCGGCAGCGGCTCGACGGTCGTCGGCTATTTCGCCGATCCCGAGGCAGCAACGGAGGCGGCGGCGCGCCTGGCCGCCGACATGCCGGGATGGTGGATCCGCGCCGGAACCCTGCAGGTTTAGCGAAAGTCCGGCTCAGTTCAGCCACCGCTTCAGTTCAGGCGCTGGCGCAGGCTGCGCGACGGCAGGCCGGTGGCCGGCAGGCCGTTGTCGCTCTGGAACTTGCTGATCGCCGCCCGGGTCATCGGCCCGGCGATACCGTCCATCGGCCCGTCGTAATAGCCAAGGGCCGAAAGACCCTCCTGGATCTCGGCGATGTCCGGCGCACCGGTCGGCGTATCCAGCATGAGCCCGGCCGGCGGACCCAGCGGCGCCTCCGGCACGCCGCCAGCGGATTTCACCCGAAGCCACTCCTGCGCGGCCTCCGCCCCGGCCTTGGCGGCGGTGTACATCTTGCGCTCGCGCTCCAGCTCGTCGGTCTCGAACCGGGCGAGTTCGTAGAGCCCGGCCGAGACCCCTCGGTCGGCGGCCCGCTGAAACCACCGTTTCGCTTCCGCATCGGATTGCGGGATCCCCTTGCCCAGGGCATAGAGCCGGCCGAGATTGTACTGGGCCAGCGAATACCCCTGCTCCGCCGCGCTGTGATACCAGAGCAGCGCGCGGGTCTCGTCCTCGGGCACGCCCAGACCCCGCTCGTACATCACGCCGAGATTGAACTGCGCCACGTCGAGGCCGTTGATCGCCGCCTCCCGGAACCAGGTCGCGGCTTCCCCCGGGCGCGGCTCGGCGGCCCGCATCATGCCGGCCGCCACCTCGAACTGCGCCGCGGGATTGCCGGCCTCGGCCCGGCTCAGGGGTGCTGTGCCCTGCGTCACGGGCGCGGCGGCGGCCGAGGCCCGGCGCGGCGGCTCGCTCAGCGCCGGGGCCGGTGGCGGCGCGACCGGGCGCGGATCCACATCGATCGGCTTCTCCGGCAGCGGCGGGGCGGGCTGCACCGCCGGCTCGGGCGGGGTCACGGCAGCCGTCTCCGCCGGCGCGGGTTCGGTCGCGGGCTTGCCGGCCTGACTGTCGGTGCCGGCAGGGGGGGTGGCGGCCGCCGGGCTGGCGGGTTCCGCCGGCGGCGCGGAGGCGACGGTTTCCGGCGGCGGCGCGGGTTGGGGATGGGATTCGACCCCGTCCTGCGGCACATGCGGGTCGGAGCCCACCAGATGCATCACCCAGTCGGTTGCCTCCACCAGGGCGAGGTGGACACTGGTCTCGGCCTCGGCCAGCCGGGCGCCGACCGCCCCCAGGCTCAGGGTGCCCTGGCGATGGGCGGTCCAGGCGGCGCCGCCGAGCAGCGCCAGGACGAGGGCGGCGGCAATGGCCAGCCGGCCGCGACTGGCGAGGCGCCGCGGCGGCAGCGGCTCCGGGATCGGCTCGCCCGAGAGACCCAACGCACTGGTGTCGATCGGGTCCGCGGGGAAGTCATAGGCGGGCGGCGTCGGGTCGGGTCGTTGCGGTTTCGATACGACCTCGGACTCGGGCGCCGGCGGCGCCGGGATATCGTCCGGGGCGGTCTGCTCGGTCGGCTCCCAGGTCTCGACCGCAGCCGTCGCGGCATCTAGATCGGGCCTTTCCGGCTCCTGATCGGAAGTCTCTCGCGGCCGATCCCGGACTTCGTCGGCCGCATCGGCCAAGGCGGCGCGATCGAGCTCGAAATCCGGGCTCCAGTCCTCCGGCGGACCCGGTGGAGGTGCCGGAACCGGCTTTACATTCCGTTCTATCGGCTCGAAATCGTCATGTTCTTCAGACGGTTCGATCGGCGGCGGCGGTATCGGCCGAAATGCGATCGGTGTCGGCCGAGGCCGCTCCGGCGGGGCCGTTTCCTGCGGCTCGCTGTCCCAGACATCGTCTTCTGAGGCGGACGCCGAATCGCCGCTGACCGGATCTTCGGCAACCGGATCGTCAGACACCGGCGCCGGCGGCTCGGCGGGCGGCTCCGGGGTCCGGATCGGGCGGAAGGCGATCGGCGTACGCACGGGCGCCGCCGGCGCCGCCTCGGCAGGAGCAGACTCGGCAGGGCCGGCCTCGGGAGAGGTCGGACCTGGGTCCGCCGCAATTTCCGAGGGCGCGAACTCTCTGGGTGCGCCGGGCGGCGGCAGGCGCTCCGCCTCGCGCTCCAGCGCCACCACCCGCTCGGCAACGTCCTTCAGGGCATAGCCGATCGGCCGCAGCCGGGCCTCGAACAGGCGCTCGCCATCTGAGATTCGGCTGAAGATGGCCTCGACCGTGTCGGCGCTGATCCCGTCGACCCGCTGCGGCGCGGCGGCGCCCGGGGCGCCGTCACGGCCGGCGGGAACCGGTATGCCCCGGTTGGCGGAGTCCGACTTGATGGCGTGGTCGATCCACTCGCCGATCGTCATGCCGGAAGCCGCCGCCGCACGACGCGCGATATCGCGCGTCGCCTGGTCAACTCCCTTTACGCTCCAGGCGGTGGCGTCTCGGGACACCTTACCCTCACTACCGGCATCAATACCGCATCATAACGTGGTAGCGATGATCATGGAAGCAAGCCGAAATATAACGGGTTTACCGGGATTTCCGGCGGAACAACCGACCGAAGAATCCGGGCTTGCGCTTGCCGGGAAGGACGAAGGCCTCGACCACCCGCATGCGGTCGACGAGCTGCTCGATCCGGCGCGCCAGACCGTCCAGGGAGTCCGAGGTGTCGGCCGGGATGCGCCGCACGAAGCGGTCCATCTCCAGAAACTCCGTCTCCAGCCGGTCCATCTTGCGGTCGACATCGCCCAGGCCGCGGGTATTCTCCAGCGCCTCCAGCCGGTCGGTCAGCTCGGCGATGCGGCCGGAGATCGACCGGATCCGCTGGTCCAGCTCGGCGATGTCGTCGGGCTTGGTCTCCAGCCGGCCCTCGACCGCCCGAACGCGGTCGCGCAGGGCGGCCAGCCCTTCGGTGTGGCGACTCTCCTCGCGTGCCAGGATGGTCTCGCGGGCCTGGCGCCAGTTGCCCGGGCCGAAGCCGAAATCGGGATGGTCGGTGGCGCGGCGGCCCAGTGACGGATCCCCCTGGACCGGCCCCCCCCGCCGACGGTCGTTCTCAGGCGACACCGCCCGGGCCGACGGGTCCGGCTGGCGGTCGGGTGCGTCGAGGCTCCCGCGGTCGACGATCTGGCGGCCGTCGACCGGTGCTCCGCCGGCGGACGCCTCGCGAATCCGCCGCGACAGCCACGCGCCGATGGGTTCGCCGCTTTTGCGCGCCTCATGCTTGGCGACCTCGCGGTCCTCCCGCGAGACACCCTTTATGCTCCATGGCGACGATCCCGACATCGACCTGTCACCCTTCCTCGCGGACAACTACCGACCCGGTACCGGGATTACTACCCGGTAAGACTTTGGCCGCATTATACAGAAATCACTGCGAAGGGGCAGAGATTTGACGAGATCGCAGGGCCGCCGTCCCGCACGCGGGTCAGTCGCGGCCGTGGGTCCGGCGCTCCAGCCGGCCGATGCGGTCGGCCAGCTTCTCCACCACGTCCTCCAGCCCGTCGAGCACATCGAGCAGCCGCGCCTCGCTGCGTTCCAGGCGCTGGTGCACACCGGCGATCAGGGCGGCATCCTCGACCACGCCCTGCGCGCCGCCGGACACGAGGGAACGACCGGTACCGTCGCCGTCATCCCCGATGTCCTGCAGTGATTCGGCCGGCGTCAGGGGTCGTCCCGAGGCTTCGGCCGCCCCCACCCGGCGGATCACATGGCTGAGCCATTCCCCCATGGTCGCCTCGTGATCGGCTGCCGCGGACTTGGCGAGATCGCGGGATTCCGGGGTCACGCCCTTCACACTCCAGGGCAGTTTGGCCTTGCTGCGCGTTGCCACGGTCAGTCTCCGGCTAGGGGCGGACGGCACCGCCATGATATCGTAACCTGACGCTTGCTTGAAATGGCATGAGTTGCGTATGTTCCGCCGCGCATGGGGCGTAGCCAAGTGGTAAGGCAGCGGTTTTTGGTACCGCCATTCCCAGGTTCGAATCCTGGCGCCCCAGCCATGACCTATAAGCCGGCCGCGATCCGCTGCGGCGAGCGCTTCACGCACCACAGCGACGTCTCGTGCGCACCGGCCGAAACCGGGATGCGCGCGGCCGCCGACTGCGCCACCAGGCCGGCCAGCCGGGTGCGCGTATAGTGGCTGGAGAACAAAGGCTCCAAGCCGCCCGCCGCCAGCCAGGCGGCCACCACCTGATGCTCGGAATAGGCCCGCCAGTCCCAGGCCCTGGGATAGCCGTCGGGCAGCAGCACGTCGTGAACATGGACCAGCACGCCCGGCGCCAGCGCGGGGATGATCTGCGAGAACAGCAGGTCCACGTCCGAGCCCGGCAGGGCCAGGTGGCTTGAATCCACGAACAGCACGTCGCCCTGGCCAAGCTCGGGCAGGGTCGCCAGGTTGGTTTCCTGCAGTGTCCGGCGGCGCAGGCGCACGTTCAGCGCCGATATGTCGGCCCGCGGCGCCGGGTCGATGCAGTGGATCTCGGTGTCCAGTTCGCCATCGGCGACCGCCTGGGCCATGAACCGGGTCGAGTGGCCCGAGCCGATCTCCAGGATCTTGCCCGGCCGGCCGGCCCGCACGATCGCGTAGGCGGCGGCGCCGTCCAGCCCGGGAAACCAGTCCTGGCCCCAGCGCGGTGTCGGCGGCTTCGCCCCGTGGAACCGCGCGACGATATCGGCGTAGCGGTCGATCGCCGCCAGCACCTCCGCCATCGTCGGCTCGGCGGCAGCGAAGATCGGCTCCAGATTGCTGTAGGTGGAAGGCGGACGCAGCGCGGCGGCATACCGGTGCGGCACGAACACGCCGCCCTGAGCAATACCAAGCGTCGTAGCGACCGCTATCATCCGTTTTTTCAAGGAGTTATGCCTCGCTACCGCGAAGGGGACACAGGGTCGGCATCAGAGGCTGAATTCCACGCCTTCACGCGCCACGAGCGTGCCCGGACGGGCTTCGGCCGCCAGGTCGCCGATCCGGTCCAGATCGGCATCCTCGTGCTTGGGGTCGTGGTGGAACAGCACCAGGGTCCCGACCCCGGCGATGTCGGACAGGCGGACCGCCTCCTCCCAGGTCGAATGGCCCCAGCCGAGATGGCAGGGCAGCTCCTGCTCGGTATAGGTGGAGTCGTAGAACACCAGGTCGGCGCCGCGCATCAGGTCGAGCACATTCTGGTCGTCCTGACCGGCGACGTGCTCGGTATCGGTGACATAGGCGACCGACCGGCCGCCATGGCTGATCCGGTAACCGCAGGCGCCGCCGGGATGGTTCAGCGGCCGAGTGTCGACCCGGATGCCGGGGGCCAGATCGAAGCTGGTGCCGGAGGCGAAATCCTCGAACCGCACATCGGCGCGGAACTCGTCCAGCGGAATGGGGAAGAGCGGCGGCGACATCATCTTGTGCAGGATCTCGCGCAGGCCGAAGGTCTGCTGCAGCCGGGCGGCGCGGAACACGATGCTGTTGCCCGGCGTATAGGCGGGCCCCCAGAACGGCAGACCGGCGATGTGATCCAGATGGAAATGGGTGAGCAGCACATCGACCGGGCCCGAGGGCTCTCCGGACATGGCATGTCCCAGCTCGCGGATCCCGGTGCCGCCGTCCAGGACGATCCGATGGCCGGCGCAGCGCACCTCGACACAGGAGGTGTTGCCACCATACTTCACGGTCCGCGGCCCGGGACAGGGCACGCTGCCGCGCGCTCCCCAGACCTTGACGACCATTGCGTCATCCGCCAACCGACGTCTCCCGTCCTTCTGCCTCGGGCAGCCTGCCGCCGCAGCCCCACATCACCGCGACCCCGCGACGACGCGGCACCCATACCACAGGCATGTTGCCGGAAAAATCCGGTCAGGAACACCTGTACGTGCGCGGTTGTGACGCCCGGCCCGATGGCCCACAGTGGCGGACCCCGCCTGATTCCGACAGCCCCCTCCGGCACCCGTCCCCGCCACTGCACCGAACCCGACCGATGGTCCGACCCGACATGCGACGAACGAACTGGACCGGTATCCTGTTCGGCTTTCTTCTGGCGACGCTCGCCGCCTTCCAGCAGTTCAAGCTGCCGCCGCTGCTGCCCGCGCTCCTGGCCGAGTACGCCTATCCCAAGGTGATGGCCGGCGCCTTCATGTCGATCTACGCGGTGGTCGGGCTGGCGGTGTCGTTCGGGCTGGGCTGGGCGCTGCAGCGCATCGGCACCGTGCCGATCCTGCTCACCGCCTTCGCCACCGCGATCGCCGGCAACGTGCTCGCCCTCGTGCATCCGGAGAGCGCGATGATCATGCTGGCCGCCCGGGGGCTGGAGGGTCTCGCCTTCGCAGTCTTCGCCATCGCCGGGCCGGTCTTCACCAACCGCAGCGCCGGGCCCAGCCACCTGCCCCTGGCGATCGCCCTGTCGGCGATCTGGATCCCGCTCGGACAGATCAGCGCCAATCTGCTGGTGCCGCTCGGCCATCTGGCGGAGGGCGAAGCCTGGGGCGGCTGGCGGCTGTCCTGGATCGCGACCGGGGTGGCGACGGTGCTGCTGGCCGGCTGGATGGTGGCGATCCGCCTGCGCGGCTCGGCCGATCTCGACCTGCGCCGCCCGGCCGGCACGCCCCATGCGCCGTTCTCGCGGGACGAGCGCTGGGCGCTCGCCCTGGCGGCGCTGATCTTCACCCTGTGGTCGACCCAGTACTTCGCCTACATGACCTGGCTGCCGCAGTTCCTGGTCGAGGCGCACGGCCTGTCGGAGGACTGGGCGACGGTCGGGTATTCGGTGCCGGTGGTGATCCTGATCGTGGTCGGCCTGCTGACCTCCATCGCGATCCGCCGCGGCCTGCCCCTGGCGCCGATGTTCGTCGCCTCCATCGTGCTGCAGGCGGCGGTGTGGTGGACGATCCCGTATACGACGACGCTGGGCCCCGGCATCGTCTCGCTGGTCGCCTACGGCCTGGGCATCGGCGTGACCCCGGTCTGCCTGTTCGCCCTGCCGAGCACCATTCTCGGCTCGTCGCGGGCCGGACCGGGCGCCTTTGCGGTACTGATGACGGGACGCAATCTCGGCGTGCTGATCGGCCCGATCCTGCTGCCGCAGATCCTGCTGGTCATGCAGGTCTGGGCCGACGTGACCTGGGTATTCGCCGCCCTGACCACGCTCTGCGCCCTGGGCGCCCTGCTGCTCGGTCTGGGCCTCGCCCGCATGGGCCGTTACCGGCCGGACTGAGCGAATTTAGGGCCCGTTCGGATCCGCAAACAGGGTCAAACGTATATATTTACAGATATACCGATCGGAATTGCCCTTACGGGACAAGCCGATAGCCGCCGGTGTCCGTGACCAGGATCTCGGCGCGGGAGGGATCGGGCTCGATCTTCTGGCGCAGACGGTAGACGTGGGTTTCCAGCGTGTGGGTTGTGACCCCGGCGTTGTAGCCCCAGACCTCGTTGAGCAGGGTCTCGCGGCGGACCATGCGGTCGCCGGCCCGATAGAGGTACTTGAGGATCGCCGTTTCCTTCTCGGTCAGGCGGATCTTGCGGTTCTTGGTCTCGTCGACCATCAGCTTGGCCGCCGGCTTGAAGGCGTAGGGGCCGATGGAGAACACCGCGTCGTCGCTCTGCTCGTGCTGACGGAGCTGGGCGCGCATCCGGGCCAGCAGCACCGCCACCTTGAACGGCTTGGTCACATAGTCGTTGGCCCCGGCGTCGAGGCCGAGGATGGTGTCGGCGTCGCTGTCCTGGGCGGTGAGCATGATCACCGGCGACTTCACCCCGGCCTTGCGCATCAGCCGGCACAGATCGCGGCCGTCCATGTCCGGCAGGCCCACATCCAGCAGGATCAGGTCGAAGGTCGCCGTCTTCGCCGCCTCCAGCCCCTCGGCTCCGGTACCCGCCTCGCTGGTGTCGAATTCCTCGTGAAGCTGAAGCTGCTCCGCCAGCGTGCCGCGCAGCGCCTCGTCGTCATCCACCAGAAGAACCTTGCGTCCCGTCGTCATCGTCATTCCCATCCGGTTTTGCTGCGGCCGGTTATGCTGCGGCGACCCTGCCAAGCGAGCCCCCGCCAAGAAAGCCAATGCCAGCGGACGGCATCAGGTTACCTCAAATCATCGCGCGACGCTCATTCCACCAGTCCGCCCTCGACGCCCTGGACCTCCACGCCCTTCCAGAAGGCGACCCAGCCGGCGATCCGCCGGGCCTTGCGCTTGGGTTCCAGATAGCGCCAGGCGGCGTCCCGCTCCTCCCGGTCGCCCACGCGCACCGTGTAATAGGTGGCGATGCCGCGCCAGGGACAGCCGGTGCGGGTCGCCGTCTCCTCCAGGCAGTCGAGACGCACGGATTCCGGCGGAAAATAGGCGACGCCCTCGATGGTGATGACGTCCTCGGCATCGGCGATGACCTCGCCGTTGAAGGTTGCGGTCGGCATCGTGCCTCCCTGATCGGGTTTCAGAATCCGGGGGACAGCATCTGGCGCAGCATGGCCTGGCACAGCGGGTGGTGCGGATCGCCGAACGCCTCCAGGGCGGTGAAATGGTTGCCGCCCTCCACATCGACCGACAGGGCCGGCTGACCGGCGGCATGCAGCGCCGTCACCAGCTCGTCGCGCTGGCGCAGGTATTCCGGCCCCTCCTCCAGCCCGACCGTGGCGATCAGCGGCGGCAGGCGCTTGCCGCCCTTCTCCAGGTCGCGGGCGATGGCGATCGGGCTCAGCGGCGCCACGTCGTCGGGTGTCAGGTGCAGGCTCTCGTTCAGGTAACACAGGCGGATCGGCTCCAGGTCGTGCAGGCCGGAGACGGAGCAGCCGCCCTTCAGCAGATCCGGCCGGCCCTTGGGTCCGCACAGCATGGCCGCCAGATGCCCGCCTGCGGAATGGCCGGCCACGTGGATCTTGTCGGCCCGGCCCCCGACGCGCTCGGCATGGGCGTGAATCCAGCCGATGGCGGCGGTCACGTCATCCACGATGTCGGCGATCTTGACCTCCGGGCACAGCCGGTACTCTACCGAGACCAGGGTCACGTCGGCGGCGACGAAGGTCGGCGCCAGGAAGTGCACCAGGGTCTTGTCCCGCGTGTGCCAGTAGCCGCCATGGATGAAGGCGAGGATCGGCGCGTCGGGACGGTGCGCCGGGAACACGTCCAGCCGGTGCCGGTCATGCGGGCCATAGGCCAGGTCCAGATCGCAGGACAGTGCGTTGCGCGCCTCCTCGCCCCGGGCCATCCAGCGCTGGCCGATGCCGGCCACGTCGGGCACCTTGGCCTGGTTGTTGTACTGGGCGTCGAGCGCCGCCTGGTCGTATGTCCCGAACACCGCCATCGCTTTCTCCCGTATCGACTTTTTTTGACCCGACCGTTTTAGCATCCAAGCGCACGGGCGTCGTGCGGTCCATTCGTCTTGACCTGACGGGTGCGGCGATCAATATGCCCGCCATGCCCGATGACCGCGATCCCTCCGCAGGCGCCACGCCTGCCCTCACCCAGCCATCCCCTGAAGCCGCCGCCAACGCCCGGCCGTTCGTGCGCGCGACGGGGCAGCTCGCGGTCGACCGCGCCATCGCCGAACTGCGCCGCGGCGGCCTGGTGGCGATCCGCGCCGGCCGCGACCTCGACCGGCTGGCCGTGGCCGCCGGCAGCGAAATGGCGACGCGGGAACTGATGGGCCAGATGTCGGCCATCGCCGGCTCCGAGCCGCGCGTGGTGCTGACCCGCAATCGGGCGGCCGTGCTCGGTTCGGGCACCGAGGCGCCGGCCGTGTCGGTCGCGCTGGGCAACGCCCTGGACGTGGACGCCGTGCTCGACCTGGCCGACCCGACCCGCAAGTCCGGTATCCCGGCCGGGCTAACAGCCCTGCCCGAACGCGCGGACACCCCCGCAACCGCCGCGGTGAAACTGGTGAAGCTGGCCCGGCTGCTGCCGAGCGCGCTGGTCGCCTCGGTCCACGGCATCTCGGCCTCGACCATGACCGCCTGGGCCCGCGAGCGGGCGTTGCTGGTGGTCGATGCCGGCGAGATCGAACGGTTCGCCGAGACCAGCGCCCACCGCCTGATCCGCGCCGCTTCGGCCCGGGTGCCGCTGGCCGATGCGGAACATTGCGAGCTGACCGCCTTCCGGCCGATGGATGGCGGAACCGAACATGTGGCGATCCGCATCGGCGCGCCGGACGGGGATGCCGGCCCGGTCCTGATCCGGATCCACTCCTCCTGCCTGACCGGCGATCTCCTCGGCAGCCTGCGCTGCGACTGCGGCGACCAGCTGCGCGGCGCGATCCGCGAGATCGAGCAGGCCGGGGGCGGCGTCCTGCTGTACCTGGCGCAGGAGGGGCGGGATATCGGCCTGATCAACAAGCTGCGGGCCTATACCCTGCAGGATCTGGGTGCCGATACGGTCGATGCCAACACCACGCTCGGCTTCGACGACGACGAACGGGTCTATTTCCCCGCTGCCGAGATGCTGCGCCAGCTCGGCATCGGCCGGGTGCGGCTGATGACCAACAACCCCTCGAAGGTCGAGCAGCTCGCCGCCTGCGGCGTGGAGGTGGTGGAGCGCGTTCCCCATATCTTCGCGTCCAACCGCCACAACGAGCGATACCTGGCCACCAAGGCATCGCGGTCCGGACACCTGTTCTAGACAGCTCTTTCTAGACAGCTCTTCCGGGCACACGGCGAAAGATTCCGCCCCGGCACCGCACACCCGGCAGTCTCTGCCGCCGGAGCATGGATGCCGCCCTCCTCCCGCGGCCCGGAGCGGCGAGATCGTCCGGAATGCGCCGTTTTCCTTACGCTCACCCCGCCCACAGCCTGGCACGGCGCTTGCGTTACTCCTGGGGACGGAGGAGTGTGCGATGAGCGTGACGGAAGCGACAGCCCAGACAAACCCGAGCTGGTGGTCTCAGAAATGCCAGAGCGGCGAGGCCGATCCGTGTGACCCGGATACCGGCGGCACCAACGACTCGCTGGGCTTTGCCGACCTGCTGGACATGATCAACCCGCTGCAGCACATCCCGGTCGTCAGCACCCTCTACCGGGAACTGACCGGCGACACGATCTCCGAGCCGGCCCGCATGGCCGGGGGCGCGCTGTGGGGCGGCCCTGCCGGTGTCATCGGGGCCCTGGCCAACTCGATCACCGCCGAAGAGACCGGCGGCGACATCGGTGCGACCACCATGGCGATGCTGCGCGGCGACGCGGCGGGCGGCGACCCGGACGGTACCGGTGCCCAGGAGCCGGCGACGTTGGTCGGCGAGATGCCGCAGACCGACACCGCCGACCTGACGGATCCCCTGGTGGGCACCCTGCCCGCCGGCGTGGCCCAGTTTGCCGCCGCCAGGCAGGCAGCCACCGCCGCCGCCGCCGCCTCAGCAGGCACCTCCGCAGCCACCGCTTCCGCCGCGGGCGCCGTGCCTGCGTCGGCAACGGCCGCCGCCCAGGCCGGTTCCCAGGAGTTCTCGGGCTCCGCCGCCAGCCGGCTCGATGCCTTCATCCAGCGCGCCAATGCGGTCCGCGCGCCCGGACCGGCCGTGGCGCGCGCCGGGGCCGACACCGGTCTGAACGTTCAGGTCACCCCGTCGGCCGCGTCGCTGAAGACGGCCCCCGCGCGCGCCGTCGGCGCCCAGGCACCGCAGACCGTCGCCCGCACGGCGCCGACGGAGTCCCCGGCGCCGCTGAAGCTGGCCAGCGACGGGAATACCGATGTAGCCCATTGGATGATGCGCGCGCTGGACCGCTACGAGTCCATGAAGACCCAGGAGCAGTCCTAGAGGCAAATCCGACCATACTGAATCATGAAATGGTTCAGTATGGTCGGTGAGTTTGTCTCTAAAACAATGAGATAGAACAGACCGCTCTCCAACTCATTGGAGACAGATCAAATTCAGTCGTAGTCGCGCGCCCCGAAGATCGCGGTGCCGACCCGGACATGGGTCGCGCCCATCTCCACGGCGGTCTCGAAATCGCCGCTCATCCCCATGGAGAGGTTGGCGACCGCGTTGCGCTTGGCGATCTCGCGCAGCATGGCGAAGTGCAGGGCCGGGGTCTCGTCCACCGGCGGAATGCACATCAGGCCGACCACGGCGAGGCCGAGATCGTCCCGGCATTCGGCGATGAAGGCGTCGGCCTCGGCGGGCGCCACGCCGGCCTTCTGTTCCTCTTCGCCGGTATTGACCTGGATGTAGCAGGCCAGGCGGCGGCCCTGCTTTTCCATCTCCTTGGCCAGTTCCCGGGCGAGCTTCGGCCGGTCGACGGTCTGGATCACGTCGAACAGCTCGACCGCCTCGCGGACCTTGTTGGTCTGCAGCGGGCCGATCAGGTGGAGTTCGATCCCCTCATACCGAGCCCGGAAGTCGGGCCACTTGCCCTTGGCTTCCTGCACACGGTTCTCGCCGAACACCCGCTGGCCGGCCATCAGCGCCGCTTCGACCCGCTCCAGCGGCTGGACCTTGCCCACGGCGATCAGCGTCACCGTCTCGGGATTGCGCTCCGCCGCGCCGGCCGCCTTGGCGATCGAGGCTCGCACGGTGTCGATATTGTCGGCGATCCGCCGCACCAGATGCGGATCGACCGGGTCGGCGCTCATGTCTCTTCCTCCGCGTATCCATATCGCTGAATCTCGGCCGACAGCCCCTCGGCGATCAGCGTCATCACGCTAGCATAGCGCCGCCACCGGGCCAGCGCCGTGCGATAGATCGGCTGGGTGACCTGCGCCGCGCTCGGCGTCGCCAGCACCCCGCGGCCGCGGGCATGGTCGTGAAAGGCGAGCATCCCCGGCTCGAAGGGCAGATCCAGGAACCCGGTGATCCGGCGGGCCTCGCGCTCCAGATCCGCGACCACATCCTCGTAGCGCACGGCGATGGCCGGCGTTTCGACCGCTGCGACATAGCTTTCCCACGCGGCGAAGGTGGCGCGGTACAGCGCCGCCGCCCCGTCCAGTGTGGCGAATGCCGCCATCCAGTCGTTGAGACCGAAATTCTGCATGAAGCAGGACAGCACCACGTCGCAGGGATGGCGCAGGGCGAGGATGAAGCGCGCGCCCGGAAAGACCCGGCGGATCAGCGCCACATGCGCCATGTTCAGCGGCATCTTGTCGACCGTGTAGCGCGTGCCGGTCCGGCTGGTATGACGGGCCAGGCGGCTGCGGTAGTGCTCGCGTAGCTCCTCGATTTCCCTGGGCTGCAGACGAGGCAGATCCGACGGGTAGTGATGGCCGGAAAGGGCGAGGTCCGCGATCATCGCGGCGATGAGCGGGCGCTCCTCGATGACCTCGATCCGTGAATGGGCGTCGAGCACCTGATCGAGCAGGGTGGTCCCGGAACGGGGAAAGCCGACGACGAAGAGCAGGTCCGATCCGGCGTCGCCCTCGCCGACGGGCGGTCCGGCGCGGTGGAGATCCGTCAGCGCCGCGAGTTGGGCCAGCGCCCGGGCCGGATCGCGGCGCGGCCGGGCCGTCGCCATCTGCTGATCGTTCGCGTCGGTGAAGGCGGCGAACGCCGCGTCCGTGCGCCGCGCCGCCTCCAGGGATCGGGCCCGCTCGAACAGCAGCAGATGGCGCACCCCCGCCGGGCTGCGGGCGAGCCAGGCATCCACCAGCGCGAGGGCGGCCTCGGGGTCGCCCCGCCGCCGCGCCACCGCAGCCCGCACCAGCGCCGCCGCGGCGGTGTCGGGGGCGACCGCCAGCGCCCGCCGCGCCCAGCGCTCCGCCCGGTCCAGATCGGCCGCGTTCTCGGCGATTTCGGCGATCAGCGTCAGGGCCGAGGCCTGTCCGGGAGCGGCGAGAACGGCGCGCTCGACTGCCGCCCGCGCCCGTGTCCCGTCGCCGGCCGCGCGATGGGAGGCCGCCATCTGGCGCCAGAGAACGCTGTCGAGCGGGTGGCGAGCGAGGTGATCGGTCAGCAGACCGACCGCCCGGTCATGCTGATCGAGCTGGCCGTACAGACCCGCAAGCCCGACCACCGCCTCGCTGCCGGCGCCGCTCTCTACGGCGCGCACCAGTTTGCCGACCGCCGCCTCGAAGCGACCGAGACGCCGCAGGGCCGTTCCGTGATTGGTCAGGACGGCCGGGTCGCCGCCGGCACCCTGGCCGGCAAGGCGGTCGTAGGCGGCGACGGCCTCCTCGAGGCGATCCGAGGACAGGGCGGTGTCGCCGGTCAGCCGGAGGACGGCGGGGTTGGCGCGGACCTGGGCAGGCAGAGGCGAGAGCAGCCGGTAGGCACCGTCGGGATCGTCCAGCGCCAGCCGGACCTGGGCGTGATTGACGAGGATCTGCGGATCGCCGGGCTGGCGTCGGGCGGCGGCGGACAGCAGGCGGTCGGCGGCGGCGAAACCGCCGGTGCCGGCCTCCAGCATGGCCAGGCGGAACAGGGCCGCGCCGGGGACGGCCCGGTGCTTCAGCAGAAGATCGTGGACCGGGCGGGCCGGCGCCGGATCTCCGGAGGAGAGGGATTTCTCCAGCGCGGTTCTGGCCTTGGGCGGGAGCGGGCCGGCCATGGCATCAGACCGTCGGCTTGCCGTTCTTGTCGATATACCGCAGCTCCCGCAGGACGTCGCCATGGACGTCGATCAGCTGGGCGACATGGGCGTCCGACAGGCTCTTGCGCCACCCGCCGACCTTGCCTTCGCGGAAGAAGGTCTGATCCGAGCGGACCCGCTCGCGGAAGCCGGCCTGCTTCTCCTGGCGGGAGACTTCCTCGAAATTGCTGAACCGGATCGCCTTCTTGATCCGCTCCGGAGTGGCCGGGATGTTCAGGAACTTGACGATGCGGGAGAATTCCTTGAACGGCTTGGACCGCAGGTCCTCGTAGCGCAGGACCAGCGGCTCGAAGCCCGGCACGCCGGTCCAGCCCCGGTAATGCTCCCCCCAGGGGCCGAGATACTGGACGATCGCCGCCTTGGTGGTCGGCGTGTGCATGGTATCGCGGCACAGTCCGTCCACCACCTGTTCCATCGTGCCGTTGTAGTGGGCGGCGAAGGACACGGCGACGTCGAATACGTTCCGCACGACGTAGATCGCCCCCATGGTCTGCTCGAGGCCGATGATCGGAATGTCCCCGGCAAAACCGATGCGGTTATGGGTCTTCACGATCGAGGTCTCTGGCCGGGAGGCGAGCTTCTGCTGCAGCACGGGGCGCAGCTGGTCGAGCTCCTGGTCGGTCATCTCGTCGATCGGCCGCTGGGTCAGCGACTGGTAGAGATCCCGCTGGGCGTCGCCGAAGGAGACCACGTTGAGCTCGTTGATCGACACCGGCGCCGCGCCGTTTCGGAAGAGATTCTCCAGGAAGATCCGGATCCAGGTGTTGCCCGATTTGGGGTAGGAGGCCAGCCAGAGGATTCCGCCGGACATCGGTCAGACCTGCACCGGAAAGATGACCTTGTTCTGGATCAGGGCCTGGATCAGCGTCCGGCCCGCCTCGCCCCGCTGTCCGTGGGCTTCGGAGAGCTCGGAGAGCCAGAATTCCTCGCGCTCGAGGATCCAGGCGAGCATCTCGCGGTCCGCGGCGGCGCGCTGGAACGTCTGGCCGCGATGGGTGACCGTCAGGCCGTCCCCGGCGCCCTGAACCACGGGTGCATAGCGCGAGACGAAGAAATATCCGTCGGTATCGCGCTCCGGGAAGCGATAGTCCGCGACCTTGTCGAAGATGCGGTCCTTCTGGAAGCCGGCCACGAAGTCATGGAACGCCGGATCGGCAAGCACCTTGTTCACGGTCTGGCCGATACCCTGGAGATAGGCGGCAAGCGCCGCGCGATCCTCGAAATGCGGCAGCCGCTTGCGGAAATACTCCTGGCCCTGCATCTCGCGGGCGAGCATCTCCAGCACCGCGACCCCGACCGCCGGCGTCGAGCCGAAGGACAGGTGCAGCGAGGCCGTGTCGGTGGCGAGCGCGTCGTGATACAGGCCGCGCGGCAGGTAGAGAATGTCGCCCGGCCGCGTGGTCACCTGCTGCGCCAGCTTGCCCTTCATGCGGTCGTGCTGCTCGGCGGTGAAGTCGCTGGGGCGGCTGCCCGGGACGAAGGACGCCTCCGGAAACCGGCCTTCGTAGAGGTTCCAGGTCTTCTCGCCTTCGATCTGCAGGGCGAAGACGTCCATGCAGTCGAAATGGGAGGCGTAACCCCGCACCGCCTTCCAGGAGCAATAGGCGTTGCAGGACGTGTTGGCCCCGGTGAGCCGCTCGAGCGCCCGGGAAACCGACGCGATCCGAGGATCGATCCCTTCCAGGAAATCGAGGACGAAGGTCGCCCCCTTCTGCAGCAGGGCGGTCACCTTGCCCCGGTCCGGCCGCAGGCCGGACTCGCCCTGGCGCCCATGTCCCGGCCGGCAGAACTGGGCCGCCGGCAGCACCTTGCCGTC
Organism: Thalassobaculum litoreum DSM 18839; assembly: GCF_900102465.1. Classification (GTDB taxonomy): domain Bacteria; phylum Pseudomonadota; class Alphaproteobacteria; order Thalassobaculales; family Thalassobaculaceae; genus Thalassobaculum; species Thalassobaculum litoreum. The sequence goes on from NZ_FNBW01000010.1 coordinate 232,715, forward strand.
CAGCGCCATCTCGATCGTATGCCCGTCCCAGAGCTTCGGGCGGGCCAGCAGGTCGTTCATGTGCGACCAGGAGAACACCGTCTCGACGCTGCGGACAGCCCCGGCCTCGTAATACGGCGCCTTGTCGAAATACTGGTCGAGAAAGCGATCGCGGTCGATCGCGCGGAACAGCCGGTCGAAAGTAACGTCGGTCATCGGAGCCCTGGGGTCGGTCGCGTGTCAGAAGTGTTGGCCAACCGATAGCCTATCCGGGCGCAAAAAAGAAGGGAGCCGCCCGAAGGCGGCTCCCCAAATCAGACTGTCTTCTGGATTAGAAGGACAGACGGATACCGGTGACGAAGTAGGTGGCCTCGATCTCGTCGGAGCCGGCAGAACCCTCGTCCTGGAACTCAGCATAGCCCAGGGTCGCAGCGGCGGTGACGCCCGGGCCCAGAGCATACTTGCCCGACAGATGGAAGGTGTCCTGCTCGGAGCTGTTGTCAACTTCGCCATGGAAGTAGGACAGGCTGACGCCGAACGGGCCGGTCTCGTAGGAGACGCCGAGGTTGTAGGCCTGACCTTCGGTCGCGCCGTCCTCAGCAGCGTAGGACGCGCCCACGCCGAAGCCGCCAACACCGAGGGTCACACCGGCGCTGTAGCTCTCCGGCTCATCGGTGCCCGAAGCGGACTCCATGAAGGTGCCGTAGCCGCCGGACACGCCGAGGGACACGCCGCCGAAGTCGCCGGAGTAGTTGGCGCCGAACGTCACCATGTCGGAGACGCCGGTGTTGCGGTCAACCGGAGCGTTCGTGTCCTGGAGGTTGTCCGGGGAGTACGACGCACCCAGCTGGAAGCCGGCGAAACGCGGGGTGTAGTAGGTCAGCTTCTCGGAGTCGTTCGCACGGCCCGGCTCGACATAGGTCGAACCCAGAACGCCGCGGAAGTAGCCGGAGCCGGAGACGTTGCTGCCCGAGAGAGCCGCCCAGTCGCCCTGGTCGCCGGAGTTGATGCTGATACCGAAATCGCTCGGGGCGTAATGCATCTTGTACATCGCCGAGTTTTCGGAGCCCAGGTTGATCTCACCGAACGAGCCCCTCATGATCAGATACGACTCGTCGATCTGGTCAGAGCTGTTGCTGTTGGCCTCGAGCTGGACGTTGATACCGAACTCGATACCGTTATCCAGGGTCGTGGAGCCCTTGAAGTGAATTTCAGAGTCGGACTTGACGTCGAAGCCGTCAACGTCGCGGCCGGTGGAGTCGTCGACCGACGTGTAGCCGAACCACTGCTCCATGTAACCGCCAACCGAAACCTGCAGCTTTTCAGCGGCCATGGCGGACGGTGCGGCAATCAGGCCGGCGGCAACGATGGCCGTCGAGCCGAGAAGAACCTTCTTCATTCCCCATCTCCCGAGTTCGAGGTGTTTTAGGGTCCTCGGTCCATCTGGAAAAAGCGAAACAGCACGCCCGCCATCCCTGACCGATGGCCAATTGCTACAGGGCTCTACGGACCACCGTCAACTCGGCTGACGCCGCTCCGGGTGCAAAACTGTCTCAATGTGGCGGATATGTCACAACGCCGACACGGGAATCGCCACCTTCCTGAAGCGCCTGGGACGAGGATTTATGCGGCTGTCCGCATGGCATTGACGGAGCGAGGGACAGCATCGTTCGGCGATCATTGCGCCGGGCGCTCTGCGTAGGTAAAGAAGTGGCTGCGAACTTTGGACAAGATTGTGATGGCCGGTTCTCGATCGACTTTTAAGAATGCTGTTGGCGCAGGCGTGCTCTGCCTATTGGCCCTGTCGGCCTGTGGAACGGACGTGCCCGTCGAGTACGAGTACCCGACCACGGGTCCCAACGGCCTGCCCACCTATGAGAAGCAGGAAAGCCTTGCCGGACCGAGCGGGCTCGACCTGTTCTCTCTCGGCCAGGGCGACCAGAACAATCAGGGCGGGGGCGGCGTGGCGGTCAACGCCTTCCTGTGGCGGGCGTCGCTCGACACGCTGTCCTTCCTGCCGCTGTCCTCGGCCGATCCGTTCGGCGGCGTGATCATCTCCGACTGGTACAATCCGCCGGAAAGCCCGAACGAGCGGTTCAAGGTCACGGTCTATATTCTCGACCGCGCCCTGCGTTCCGACGGCATCCGCGCGAACGTGTTCCGGCAGACCCGGAGCAATGCCGGGGACTGGCGCGACGCGGCGGTGGACGAAAGCCTGGGCAAGGATCTTGAGAACACGATCCTCACCCGCGCCCGTCAGATCCGGATCCAGCAGGCGTCGCAGTAGGTCGCACGAGCCGGTGCCGCGCGTGCCCGTGGCCCCATGCCATCACTAAGAGAGCAGCACGTCATGGCGCGCTATAACGTCAAGGAAACCGAGGCCCGGTGGCAGTCGCGCTGGGCACAGGACGGTTGCTTCGAGGTCGAAGCCGATCCCGCCAAGCCGAAATACTACGTCCTGGAGATGTTCCCCTACCCGTCGGGCCGCATCCATATGGGCCATGTCCGCAACTACACGCTCGGCGACGTGGTGGCGCGGTACAAGACGGCGCGCGGCTTCAACGTGCTGCATCCCATGGGCTGGGACGCCTTCGGTCTGCCGGCGGAGAACGCGGCGATCGAGCGCGGCGTCCACCCGCACAAATGGACCCACGAGAACATCGACGCCATGCGCGAACAGCTCAAGGGCATGGGCCTGAGCTACGACTGGCGCCGCGAGGTCGCGACCTGCGATCCGAGCTACTACCGCCACGAACAGAAGATGTTCCTGGATTTCGTCAAGGCCGGGCTGGCCTATCGCAAGGAGAGCTGGGTCAACTGGGATCCGGTCGAGAACACCGTTCTGGCCAACGAGCAGGTGATCGACGGCAAGGGCTGGCGCTCCGGCGCCCCGGTCGAGAAGCGCAAGCTGAACCAGTGGTTCCTGAAGATCACCCAGTATGCCGAGGACCTGCTCGGCGCGCTGGACGGGCTGGAAGGCCGCTGGCCGGACAAGGTCCGGCTGATGCAGCACAACTGGATCGGCCGCTCCGAAGGCGCGCGGGTCCGCTTCCAGCTGGTCGGCCGCGACGACAGCCTGGAGGTTTTCACCACCCGGCCGGACACCCTGTTCGGCGCCAGCTTCTGCGCGGTGTCGGCCAACCACCCGCTGGCGGCCGAGATGGCCGAGGGTAATGAGGAGCTGCAGGCCTTCATCGCCGAATGCAACCGCATGGGCACCAGCGAGGCCGATATCGAGACCGCCGAGAAGCGCGGCTATCGCACCACGCTGGAGGTCGAGCACCCGTTCGTGCCGGGCAAGACCCTGCCGGTCTATGTCGCCAACTTCGTGCTGATGGAATACGGCACCGGGGCGATCTTCGGCTGTCCGGCCCATGACCAGCGCGACCTGGACTTCGCGCGCAAGTACGATCTGCCGGTGCTGCCGGTGGTGCTGCCGCCGGAGACCGACCCGGCCACCGTCACCGTGGCCGACGAGGCCTATACCGGTCCGGGCAAGATCTTCAATTCCGACTTCCTGGACGGGATGGACATCGAGGCCGCGAAGTCGGAGGTCGCCGGCCGGCTGGAGACGATCGGCCGCGGCGAGCGGACGACGACCTGGCGCCTGCGCGACTGGGGCGTGTCCCGCCAGCGCTACTGGGGCTGCCCGGTGCCGATGATCCATTGCGAGAGCTGCGGCGTGGTCCCGGTGCCGGAGGACCAGCTGCCGGTCGAGCTGCCCGAGGATGTCGAGTTCGACAGCCCCGGCAACCCGCTGGACCGCCACCCGACCTGGAAGCACACCGCCTGCCCGTCCTGCGGCGGCGAGGCCCGGCGCGAGACCGACACGTTCGACACGTTCTTCGAATCCTCCTGGTATTTCGCCCGCTTTACCGACGCGCAGGGCGAGATCGCCTTCGACCGGGACGCGGCCGACTACTGGCTGCCGGTGGATCAGTATATCGGCGGCGTGGAGCACGCCGTGCTGCACCTGCTGTACGCCCGGTTCTTCACCAGGGCGTTGCGCGACTGCGGCTATCTCTCCATCGCCGAGCCCTTCGCCGGCCTGGTCACCCAGGGCATGGTCTGCCACGAGACCTACCGGGCGGACGGCCGCTGGCTCTATCCCGACGAAATCACCAAGACCGACGGCGGCGACTGGGTCACCGTCGACGGCGGCAAGCCGGTGACCGTCGGCCGTGTCGAGAAGATGTCCAAGTCGAAGCGCAACACCGTGGACCCGGCCAACATCATCGGCAGCTACGGCGCCGACACGGCCCGGCTGTTCATGCTGTCCGACAGCCCGCCGGAGCGCGACCTGGAATGGACCGAGGCCGGCGTCGACGGTGCCTGGCGCTACATCAACCGGGTCTGGCGCGAGATCACCGAATGCCCGACCGCCCTGCCCGCGGCCGGAACGCCGAAGCCCGCCGAGCTGTCGGCCGAGGCCGAGACGGTCTACCGCGCCTGTCACAAGACCATCCTGGCGGTGGCCGACAGCATCGAGCGGTTCCGCTTCAACAGCGCGGTCGCCCAGGTCCGGGAGCTGTCGAACCAGATCTTCTCCCTGGCCGGCACGGGTGCCGGCGAGGCCTGGGTTCTGCGCTTTGGCTTCGAGACCCTGGTCCGGCTGATGGCGCCGATGACCCCGCATCTCTGTGAGGAGCTGTGGCGCCAGCTCGGCCATGACAGCATGCTGGCCACGGCGGCCTGGCCGGAGGCCGACGCGAGCCTGGCGGAGAACGACACTGTCACCATCGCGATCCAGGTCAACGGCAAGCTCCGGGCCACCATCGAGATGGCCAAGGACAGCTCCAAGGACGCGATGATCGAGCAGGCGCTGGAACAGCCGAACGTGATCAAGCTGCTGGAGGGCAAGAGCCCCCGCAAGGTGATCGCGGTGCCCAACAAGATCGTCAACGTGGTGGCCTGAGCGGTGGCGCGGCCGATGCGGACATCCGCCCTGCGCGCCGCCGCGGTCGCTCTTCTCCTGACCGGCGGCGCCCTGTCGGGCTGCGGGTTCCAGCCGCTCTACGCAAAGGACCCGACGCAGAGGACGGTCTACAATCAGGGCTTCCCGCAGGTCGATGTCGGGCCGATCAACGACCGGCTCGGACAGATCCTGCGCAACGAGCTGATCGACCGGATCAACCCGCGCGGCGTCGCCCGCAACCCGGCCTACCGCCTCGACGTCTCCGCCAAGGAGCGGCGCTCGGATATCGTGATCCTGCGGGATTCCACGGCCACCTTCGCGAAGTTCATCGTCGAGGTGAACTGGCGGCTGCTCGACCTGCAGAGCAACGAGGTGGTCACCAAGGGTAGCAACCAGCGCACCTCCAGCTTCTCGATCAGCTCGTCGGAATACGCGATCCTGCAGGCGGAGAAGGACGCCCGGCAGCGCGCGGCGACCGAACTGGCGGAGGATATCCGCCTGCGGCTCGCGCTCTATTTCAACCGCACCGAGGGGTGAGACGGCGATGAAGGTCGCCGCCAACGGTGTGGAACGGTTCCTCAAGGACCCGCCGCCGGGGGTCCGGGCGGTGCTGGTCTACGGCCCCGATACCGGCAAGGTCCTGGAATTCGCCAAACGGATCGCCCGCACCGCGGTCGACAATCTGGACGACCCCTTCAATGTCTGCGAGCTGGACGGCGACGACGCCACCGGCGATCCGGCCCGGCTGTCGGACGAGATGCATGCGCGCTCCCTGATGGGCGGCCGTCGCCTGGTGCGCCTGCGCAACGCCGGCGACAAGACCAGCGACGCGATCGTCAACGCGCTGGACGGCGACACCGGCGACACCCTCCTCGTGGTCGAGGGCGGCGACCTGAAGCCGTCCGGCGGTCTTCGCAAGCTGTTCGAGGCTAAACGCGAGGACATCGCCGCCCTTGCCTGCTATGCGGATACCGGGCGCGACTTGGCGACCATGGTTCGGGAAACCCTCGCAGCAGGCGCCGTGAAAATCGAGCCGGAGGCCGAAAGGTTCCTCGTCGAGCACCTGGGCGGCGACCGCATGGCGAGCCGAATGGAGGTCGAAAAGCTCACCCTTTTGGCGGGACAGGGTCAGACCATCGATCTCGATCTGGTTGTTTCGGCGATCGGCGATAGCGCAGCGCTGGATATTGACGCGCTGATTTCGGCCGCGGCCGAGGGACGGCCGGACGCGATCATGAGCGGGCTCGACCGCGCCTTCCGCCAGGGCGAGGCATCGGTGCGGATCATCCGCGTGGCGATCACCTATTTCCAGCGCCTGCATCTGGCCCGTGCGCGGATGGCCGATGGGCGCAATCCGGCCGATGCGGTCAAATCGCTGCGCCCGCCTGTCTTCTTCCGCACCGCCGACGGCATGGCCCGCCAGCTTCAGCGATGGGATCTGCGCAGCCTCGCCTCGGCCCTCGCCCGGCTCGGCGAGGCGGAGATCCGCTGCAAGACGACGGGGTATCCGGACGAGGCCGAATGCGGTCAGGCGATGATCGATGTCGCAAGAATGGCAGTCATGGCGGGACGGCGCGCGGGGCTTCGGCGCTAGAGCATTTTCGCACCTGAGGGAATCGTAGGGGATTCCGTTTTTGGCACGAATCTGATTCACCATCATGGCTGGGGATTGGAGGCCAGCCATGATGACGCGAGCCTTTTCCGATGACCTTCGAGAACGTGTGATCCAGGCGGTCGAGGGCGGGATGTCCCGCCGTGCGGCGGCAGAGCGCTTTGGCGTCGGTGTGTCGACCGCGATCAAATGGGTGCAGAAATGGCGATCGACGGGGACCTGGTCAGCACGTCCGATGGGCGGTGATCGGCGATCTGGTCGGATCGAGGCCGTTGGCGACGAGATTCTCGATCTTGTTGAT
>NZ_FNBW01000002.1 GCF_900102465.1 Thalassobaculum litoreum DSM 18839
AGATTTCCGCCAGCGTAATGTCCGGGCGCGCATCAACAAGATCGAGAATCTCGTCGCCAACGGCCTCGATCCGACCAGATCGCCGATCACCGCCCATCGGACGTGCTGACCAGGTCCCCGTCGATCGCCATTTCTGCACCCATTTGATCGCGGTCGACACACCGACGCCAAAGCGCTCTGCCGCCGCACGGCGGGACATCCCGCCCTCGACCGCCTGGATCACACGTTCTCGAAGGTCATCGGAAAAGGCTCGCGTCATCATGGCTGGCCTCCAATCCCCAGCCATGATGGTGAATCAGATTCGTGCCAAAAACGGAATCCCCTACGATTCCCTCAGGTGCGAAAATGCTCTAACTCGACTTGTACCTGTCGAAAACTCGCCCGCTCCAACATCGGGTTCCACCTCAGGACTGTTCGGCAGATCTCCCTCAAGCTCGTCGACCTCAACAACGGTGCGGTCGATATCAGCTTTTTCGACCGCCATAGCCTTCTTGCCGAATTGCCGACGGTACTCCTCATTGCTCTGATCGTACCGCTTGCCCGTTAGCATGTCCTTGCGAAGCCGAGGGGTCAGATGGCTGTAGTGCTTCTCGATCATCTGAATGCTGTTGCCCATCTGAACCGCCAGCGTGTGGATATCCATGCCGTCGTTGAGCAGTGCAAATGTCGCGTAGGTATGGCGGAGACTGTACAGGGTTCGGTGCTTGCCCGTGCGAGGGCAAACCAACAAGCCCGTATCGTCCATCAGCTTCTTGAAGGTCTGGCGGAGGTTCTTCGTCACCGTCCCATCCGGCAGGCGAAATACGGGCTCATCGACCCGCTTCTTCATCAACTCTTTAAAGCTCAAGTGGGCGATATCCGGTGAGCGAGACTGGAGGCGCTTGAGAAAGCCGATTGTGTTCGCCCGGCACATCAGATCCCGAGGGCCGGTCTTCCCATCTACGTGCATCTCCAGGTACGTCAAACCGTTCTCTTCGAACAGCTCGATGTGCTTCCAGCGGAGGTTCTCGGCCTCCGTCCCATGACGGATGCCCGTGTTGGCGAGGATCAGCACATAGTCGCGCAGCAGGTGCCGCATTTCGCGCGATTTGCCCTCTCGCCCGTCATTGATCCAGCTTGGGAAGCGAGCGACCATGCTCCGATATTCCTCGCGCCGGAAGTCGGGTCTGCGCTCGCTGTCACGCCCTTTGTTGATCAGTGCGGGCACATGGGTGCGATTGATGTATCCATGCGCTACAGCCTCGTCAAAAACGCGATTAAGCGCCGAATTTTGCGTGTTGATGGTCGAAGCCTTGATCTCACGCCCGGTCTTTTCATGGCGCCATTTCGCGAACTTCTGCAGATCCTCGTAGGTTATCGAGGTGATGAATTTATCGCCGAAGTATGGGATCAAAAACTTTTCCAGAACCGCCCTATAGTCCTTGAAGCTCCGCTTCCCGGCGCCCGCCGCAAGCTGCTTGTCCATGTCGGCAATGACCACTTTCGCCACATCCGCAAATCGTTTGCTGATGATGGGGAGCCCGTTCTTCTCGCGCGCCTGATACTCGTAGTACAGCTCCCGCGCCCGCTTCTTCGCGTCGGCCAGCTGCTTGCATTTGGTGGTGATACGTACCCACCGTCCGCCCATCTTGAACGTTGCCTGCCAGGCCCGACTGCGGTCCCGCTTGAACAGGCGGACATCCCCATCGAGCACGGTTTGCGTATTTGGAGCGAGTTTCGGCATGTCGATAGGGCGAACCCAAGCGCGTGCGGTTACAAAAAATGTGTTCCGACAGCGATTTGGAACGCTGTGTTGGACACAGAAAACTTAACGTCAAAGCTGCCGGAGCACGAGCCAATGAGTGCGCTACAGGTGCGCTACGCCATTTGAGCGGCGCGAAGCTTCATAACACATTGAAATTATAAGGGAAAATGGTAGCGGAGGAGGGACTTGAACCCCCGACACGTGGATTATGATTCCACTGCTCTAACCAGCTGAGCTACTCCGCCACGGAGACCGGCGATATACGGGGGGGCATCGCCGGTGTCAAGCGCGGGGACGTTGTGTTTTTTCCGGCGTCGCCCGTTCGGTCTCCCGTCCCCAGGATCCAGCCGCCGCCGAGCACGCGGGTACCGGCCTCCGGGTCGTAGAAAACCGCGGCCTGGCCGGCGGAAATACCGAACTGCGGGTCGTCGAGGACCAGCCGGGCCGCCGCGCCGTCCCGATACAGCGTACCGGTCGCCGAGGCCTGGGCCGAACGCAGCTTCGCCGCCACGCGGATGCCGTCGCCGCCGCTGCCCCCCGCCGGAGTCGCATCGCCGAGCCAGTTGAGCCGGCCGACGCGCACCTCGCAGGCCCCCAGCGCCTCGCGGGGGCCGACGACGACACGGCGGGTCTCCGGCTCCAGGCGGATCACGTAGAGCGGATCGGTGTCCGGCGCGCCGTCCTCGCCCTTGCGTCCGCCGATGCCGAGGCCGCGGCGCTGGCCGATGGTGTAGTGCACGATGCCGTCATGCCGTCCCATCACCGTGCCGTCCATATGCACGATCTCGCCGGGATCGGCCGCGCCGGGGCGCAGCTTCTTGACGATCTCCGCGTAGTTGCCGTTGGGCACGAAACAGATGTCCTGGCTGTCCGGCTTGTCCTGGACCTCCAGGCCGAGACGCCGCGCCTGGTCGCGGGTCTGCTCCTTGGTAAGCCCGCCCAGCGGGAAGCGCAGGAAATCGAGCTGCTCGGCCGTGGTGGCGAACAGGAAATAGCTCTGGTCCTTGCCCGGATCGACCGCCCGGTGCAGCTCCGGGCCGGCCTCCCCGACCACCCGGCGCACATAGTGTCCGGTCGCCAGCGCGTCGGCGCCCAGATCGCGGGCCGTCGCCAGCAGGTCGCGGAACTTGACGGTCTGATTGCAGCGCACGCACGGGATCGGCGTCTCGCCGCGCAGATAGCTGTCGGCGAAATCGTCGATCACGCTCTCGCGGAACCGGCTTTCGTAGTCGAGGACGTAATGCGGGATGCCGGCCCGCTCGGCGACCACGCTGGCGTCGTAGATGTCCTGGCCGGCGCAGCAGGCGCCCTTGCGGCCGACGGCGCTGCCATGGTCGTAGAGCTGCAGGGTGATGCCGACCACATCGTAGCCGGCTTCCTTCAGCAGGGCCGCCGTCACCGAGCTGTCGACGCCGCCGGACATGGCGACGACGACGCGCCGCGCGCTGCGCGGGCCGGGCAGGCCGAGATCCAGATCGGGGAAAGCGTCGCTCATGGGGCAGAGATATGCAGGCGAGCGGCCCGAATCGCAAGCCCGGCGGCCGCTCGGGCGGCCGTCAGACCGCGTTCAGTCCCATCTGCCAGAAATCGACCTCCAGTTCGGTGGCGGCGGTGAAGGTCCGGGCCAGCGACGCGAACCGGGCGGCGGCGCCCCGCTTTTCCGCCAGCCGGTCGATGTGGGCGACCGAGGCGCGGACAATGTCCAGATAGTCCTCGCCGGAATACATGGCGATCCAGGCCTCGTAGGGATTGGCCTCACCGCGCAGTGTCGCCGGATCGGCCGCCAGCCGGGCGCCGATCACGCCGTAGCCGACCACGCAGGGCGCCAGCGCGGCCTGCAGGTCGAGCAGGTCTCCCGCCATGCCCCGGTCCAGCACGTAGCGGGTATAGGCCACGCAGGCCGGATCCTCTGGGATGGCGGCCATCTCCGCCTCGGTCAGGCCCCAGCCGGCGCAGTACTGGACATGCAGGCTCATCTCGGTGTCCAGCAGGCCGTTGACCGTGGCCGCCGCCGCCCGCATGTCGGCCAGGTCGTCCGCCTTGTACACCGCCAGGGCGTAGGCCCGGGCGAAGTGGATGAGGAAGAGATAATCCTGGGCGAGATAATGACGGAAGGCCGCCTCGGGCAGGGTGCCGTCGGCTATGCCGCGCACGAAGGGGTGGTCGGTGTAGCGCGACCAGGCATCGGGGCAGGCGTCGATCAGGCGGCCAAGGAAGCTGCCGGCGGGCACGATCTCGGTCATCGGGCGGGTCTTTCGTCAGGTGTCATCGGGCGTCGGGTGTCATCGGACGTCGGGTGGTCGGGTGTCAGCGGACCGCGGGGGACAGACGGTCGCGCATCGCCCCCCAGGCATGCAAGAAGCGATCGGCATCCTCGTCCGTGCTGGCCCAGCCGAGGCTGACGCGGATCGCCTGGCCGGCGATCGGATCGTCCGGGAACATGGCATCCAGGACGTGGGAGCGCTTCACCTTGCCGGAGGAACAGGCCGAGCCGGCACTGACGGCGACGCCGGCGAGGTCGAGGGCCATGACCTGGGTCTCCGCCGCGACGCCGGGCAGCGCAAGCGAAAGCGTGTTGCACAGCCGCTCGGCCGCCCCAGCCATGATGCGGGCCTCCGGCGCGCGCGCGCGTGCGCCCTGCCCGATCCGGTCGCGCAGGGCACGGAGGCGCATCGCCTCGGCGTCCCGTTCCTCGGCGGCGGCTGCAGCGGCCACGGCGAAGCCGGCGATGCCGACATCGTTCTCGGTGCCCGAGCGCCGGCCCCGCTCCTGACCGCCCCCGGCGATCATCGGGGTCACCGCGAGCCCCTCGCGGATCAGCAGGGCACCCACGCCCGGCGGGCCGCCGATCTTATGGGCGGACAGGGCGATGGAATCGGCCTCGGCCAGATCCGCCGGGTCGAGCCGCCCCGCCCCCTGGACCGCGTCCACATGCAGCAGCCAGCCCGCGGCATGGGCAAGCCGCGCGATCTCGGCGACCGGCTGTACCGCCCCGGTCTCGTTGTTGGCCCACATGACACAGAGCAGGCCGGACTGCGTGTCCTCGAGCATGTCCTGAAGGGCGTGGAGATCGACGATTCCGTCACCGGTGACCGGCACGCGGGCGGCCGACGGCGCGGCGGCGAGCACGGCGTCATGCTCGATGGCGGAGACCAGGATCGTCTCGCGCCCGAGCCCGCGGACCGCCAGGGCATCGGCTTCCGTCCCGCCGGAGGTGAAGATGACGTCGACGTCTTCGCGGCCGACCAGGGCGGCAACGGCGCGCCGTGCGGCCTCGATGCGGTGACGGGCGGCCCGGCCCATGGCATGGACCGAGGACGGGTTGCCGTGGCAGCGCGCCGCCTCCGTCATCGCCTCGATCACCGGCGGCCGGATCGGCGCGGTGGCATTGTAATCGAGATAGGTCGTCATCTCGCCATCGCTGTTCAGCGGCAAGCGAGAGGCTTAAGCGTCCCGGCCGACGCGGTCAACGCAGGCCGTAAGCGCTGGGCGGTCGGTTCGGCCGGTCGGGATCGGGTCAGCCGGCGACCCGAACGACCGGCGTCCGCCTCAATCCGCCGCGGCCTGAGCCTTGGGATCTTTCGTCGTGGTGGCGCCGGGCACCCGACCGGCCAGCACGTCCTCGACGGTGACCCGGTTCAGGAACCACAGCATCTGCTTGCCAAGCTGTTCCCACAGATCGTGGGTCTGGCAGGTGGCGCCTTTGCCGGAACAGCAATGGGGCGCGCCCGGGGTGCAACTGCCCCGTGGCGTATCGATGTCGACGGCCTGGACGATCTCGGCGATCCGCATGTCACCCAGGGACTTGCCCGGGAGATACCCGCCGCCGGGGCCGCGCACGCTGCTGACCAGACCGGCGCGACGCAGGCGCGCAAAGAGTTGCTCCAGATAAGACAGGGAAATGTCCTGGCGCAGGGCGATTTCGGCGAGCGAGATGGGCCGGCCCTGGGCACTGGACGCCAAATCACACATCGCCATCACGGCGTACCGGCTCTTCGTGCTGAGTTTCACGATCAGACCTCTCCACTTGGCAACCGCAAATACTCGCGGTTGTCACCCCAAGATTGATATTGGCGAGAGGAGGTCCCGTTCCTGTCGCCTTACCGAGCCGAGAAAAAACTAATTTGGTTAGTACGGGTATTCAAGGATAAATCAGACATGCTGGACGATTTCACAATGATATCGTGCGAAATCGCAAAGATCCCTCGCCGCGTCACCGCACTCGTTCGAAGCGGATAGCAATGGCCCGGGCTTGATCCGGAGCGGGGGCGATCCGATCTCGGCTTGAGGCGAGACGCAGCAGCGCATTAGACAAGCAGCGCTGGCCGCGCTATTTGGTCTGGTTCAATGCCGATCCGGAGGACTCCACCAGAATGCCCGAGGTCATGATCAACGGCCCCGAAGGCCGCATCGAAGCGCGTTACCTACACGCCCAGGACCCCGGCGCGCCGATCGCCCTGATGCTGCACCCCCATCCGCAGCACGGCGGCACCATGAACAACAAGGTGGTGTACTCGCTGTATCAGACGTTCGTCGCCCGCGGCTTCTCGACCCTGCGGTTCAACTTCCGCGGCGTCGGGCGCTCCCAGGGCGTCTATTCCGGCGGCGAGGGCGAGTTGTCCGACGCCGCCTCCGCCCTGGACTGGGTGCAGACCTACAACCCCAACGCCCGGTTCTGCTGGATCGCCGGCTTCTCCTTCGGCGCCTGGATCGGCATGCAGCTGCTGATGCGCCGCCCGGAGATCAGCGGCTTCGTGTCCATCGCCCCGCCGGCCAACCTGTTCGACTTCACCTTCCTCGCCCCCTGCCCGGCTTCCGGGCTGGTGATCAACGGCGACAAGGACGAGATCGTCCCGGCCGATTCCGTGAAGAAGCTGGTCGACAAGCTGTCGACCCAAAAGGGCATCACGATCACCCACAACGTGATCAAGGGCGCCAACCACTTCTTCGGCCCGCAGATCGACGATCTGAGCCGGATGGTCGGCGGCTATCTCGACGCCAACGTCCCGGCGGCCGAGACCGAAGAGAAATAGCGTTTGCCGCCGGTCCGGGGTTCGGCCACGCCGGTCGTCCCCGGGAAGGTGATGTCGAGCCCCAGGATCGAGCGGACGGCGAGATAGGCGAAGGCCTGCGCCTCCAGCGCGTCGCCGTCCCAGCCCAGAGCGTCGGCATCGACGACCTCGCCCTGCACCGCCTCGGCGATCACCGCCATCAGCGCCGGATTGTGCCGGCCGCCGCCGGTGGCGATCCAGCGGGTCGGCGGTGCCGGAAACCAGCGGGCCGCGCCGGCGATGGTCTCCGCACTGAACGCCACCAGCGTGGCCGCGCCATCCTCCGGCGACAGCCCGTCGACCGCCTCGGCGACCCGTTCATGGAAGGCATCGCGGTCCAGGGATTTCGGCGGCTTTCGGTCGAAATACGGATCCGCCAGCATTCGGGCCAGCCGTACCTGATCCACCGTTCCCGCCTTGGCCAGAGCGCCGTCGGCGTCATACATCCGCCCAACCACGCGCCAGCACCAGTCGTCGATCGGTGCGTTGCCGGGCCCGGTGTCGAAGCCGAGCAGGTCTGCCTCCCCGGGGCCGAGCCAGGTGACGTTGGCCACCCCGCCCATGTTCAGCACGACGACCGGCCGCCCCTCCGGCCCCGCCAGGGCGCGGTGGAACACCGGGGCGACCGGGGCACCCTGCCCACCGGCGGCCATGTCGGCCAGCCGCAGGTCGCCGACCACGTCGATACCGAGATGATCGGCCAGCCGCTGGCTCAGCCCGATCTGCCGGGTGCGGCCGACCTCCGGCTCGTGCAGGACGGTATGGCCGTGGAAGCCGACGATATCGACCTGATCCGCCGACAGACCGGCCCGCTCCATCAGGGCCCGGACGGCATCGCGGTGCAGGTCGGTGATCTCCACCTCGACCGCATCCATGTCGCCGGTCCCGGCGATTGCAGCGCGCAGCCGGGCGCGGAAGGCGTCGTCGTAGGGGATGGTCAGCGCCGGCCCCTGCTCCACCCGGTCGCGCCCGTCGGTGACCAGGACCGCGGCATCGACGCCGTCCATGGAGGTGCCGCTCATCAGGCCGATGGCGGTGTAGGTGTCATTCGTGTCCATGGCGGCAGTTTTGGGTGAGTCGGGGTCGGATGTCACCCGGCCCGTGCCCACACCCTTCATCCCTCCCCCCCGCTGTGCTACATCGCCTCGCCCGCAACCCACGCAATCGGCGGATCCAGCCATGTCGACGCCCAAATCGGATTTCCTGAACGCGCTCATCGAGCGTGGCTTCTTCCACCAGTGCACCGACCTGGAAGCGCTGGACCGCGATCTGACCGAGGGCATGGTCACCGCCTATATCGGCTTCGACTGCACCGCCGACAGCCTGCATGTGGGGTCGCTGCTGCAGATCATGATGCTGCGCTGGCTGCAGAAGACCGGCCACAAGCCGATCGTGCTGATGGGCGGCGGTACCTCCAAGGTCGGCGACCCGTCGTTCAAGGACGAGGCGCGCAAGCTGCTGAGCGAAGAGGACATCGCCCGCAACAAGGCCGGCATCCAGACCATCTTCGACAAGTACCTGAGCTTCGGCGACGGCCCCACCGACGCGGTGATGGTCGACAACGCCGACTGGCTCGACAAGCTCGAGTACATCAAGTTCCTGCGCGACTACGGCGCCCATTTCTCCGTGAACCGGATGCTCAGCTTCGACTCGGTCAAGCTGCGGCTGGACCGCGAGCAGTCGCTGAGCTTCCTCGAGTTCAACTACATGATCCTGCAGGCTTACGATTTCCTGGAGCTGCGCCGGCGCTACGGCTGCCTGCTGCAGATGGGCGGCTCGGACCAGTGGGGCAACATCGTCAACGGCGTGGAGCTGACCCGCCGGGTCGACCAGCAGACGATCTACGGCCTGACCTCGCCGCTGATCACCACCGCGTCGGGCGCGAAGATGGGCAAGACCGCCCAGGGAGCCATCTGGCTGAACGCCGACCGGCTCAGCGTCTACGACTTCTGGCAGTACTGGCGCAACACCGAGGACGGCGATGTCGGCCGGTTCCTGAAGCTGTTCACCGAGCTGCCGCTGGACGAGATCGCCCGGCTGGAGACGCTGGGCGGGGCCGAGATCAACGAGGCCAAGAAGATCCTGGCCACCGAGATCACCAAATTGTGCCACGGCGCCGAGGCGGCCGAGACGGCGGCGCAGACCGCCCAGCAGACTTTCGAGGCCGGCGCGGCCAGCGAGGGACTGCCGACGGTGGAAATCGCCCGCGGCGAGATCGAGGCCGGTCTCGCCATGGTGGACGCGCTGGTCCAGGCCGGGCTGGCGGCGTCGAAGGGCGAGGCCCGGCGGCTGATCCGCGGCGGCGGTGCCCGGGTGAACGACGCGGCGGTGTCCGACGAGGCGGCCACGATCGGCGGCGACGCGCTCAGCGATGACGGCGTGATCAAGCTCTCCGCCGGCAAGAAGCGCCACGCCCTGCTGCGGGCCGTCTGACCGACAGTCGACGGTCCGAGCCTACCGGGTTCGGCTCTCGTCCACCTCGGTGCCGGGCGGCGGCGTCCAGGTGGCCGGGCCGTCGGACGGATGCCTGGCCGAGTCGAGGATGTCGCGCAGGAAGCCCGGCGCCAGCGCCGTGAGCGGATTGACCCTGATCTCCGGGTTCTCGAGCGAGCCGGAGACGGCGAAGGAGGTCGCCAGCAGCCCCTCGCCCTCGCCGCCGGTCAGCAGTTCGCCGATCACCGGCACCACATCGATCAGCCGGGACAGGGAATAAGCCGGCGCGATCAGGCCCTCGACGTCGACCACCTCGGACTTGCGCCCGAGGGTGCCGTTGATCTTCAACCCGAGGCCGGGCCCGTAGGCGACGCCGTTGTCGATGCGGATGGTCTCCCGCGTCAGGGCGATATGGGCCGTCGCCCGGGCAAACCGGATACCGTCGCCGGACAGGGTGTCGAACAGGCCGGTGAAGGACGCGACCGACAGCAGCTGGGCGAAGACCGGGGCGTCCGCGATGCGGAAGTCGTCGATCCGCACCGCCAGATCCATGGCGTCGTCGAGTCCGTCGCCGATCAGCTCCCCGTCCACCCGCAGCCGACCGCCCTGGATGGAGTCGGCGATGCCGAAGGCCCGCAGGAAACTGCCCGCGTTGTTGGTGGCGACGGTGACGAGACGGCGGTTCTGGGCCGGCTGAACCATCAGGCGCATCGGCTCGCCGTTCAGAGTGCCGGTCACGCTGAGGTCCTCGATCCGCGCTCCGGTCTGACGCACCGCGAGGGTGCCGGACGTCAGGCTGATATCTTCCAGCAGGTGCAGCTCGTTTGCGACGAAACGCGCCTCCACCTTCCGGGCGTCGCCCGACGGCCCGCCCGTGCCGCCCTCCTCTTCGGCGTCGAGAAGGGGCACGAGGTCGATGACCGGCCCCTCCATGGCGATCCGCAGGCTCCCATCCGCTTCGCTCTCGACCCGGCCGGCGGCTTCCGTGCGGCCCAGGCGGAAGGTGGAGAGCGAGGTGATCGACCCGCCACCGACGGGGAAATCCACCGCCCCGGCGGCGTAGAGGGTTCCGGCGCGAAACTCGAAGCCGGGGATGGCCAGCACGTCCTCGTTGCTGCGGGTCACCTCCAGCCGGGCGATCCCGGCGGTATTGGCCGGCTTGGACCAGGCGAGGTCGGGCACCGTCACCGAGGTCGCCTGCAGATCGCCTTCGATGACCGCCGTCAGATTGCCGGAGACGTCCGTCGTCACCGACGCCACCAGCGCCACCGGGCCGGCCGCGTAGGCACTGAGATCGAGACCGAAGGTGGCGAATCTCGAGACATCGGCGGTCGCCGTCAGGTTCGAGCGGGACTGGAACGGCCCGTCCGGTCGGAACCGCTCCTCATGGGTCAGCTGCACCGGCACGCCGCCGAGCTGCGCGTTGCCGGAGAGCGACATGCCGGCGGCGGTGAGATCGAGCTGCAGATCCCCGTCGGTCAGCGGCTCGCCGCGCAGGACGTCGGGTATCACCGCCTTCTTCAGGTTGGCGGAGACGGTGATGCCGATATCCTCCACATCCAGGGTCCGCAGCAGCGGGATCTCCAGCTTGAGCCGGGCGCCGAACGTACCGGCGGTCTTCTTCGCCTCCAGGCCGATCTCGCTGGGATAGCCGAGCGGCTTGCGGTCGATCAGCTCCAGCGCCTCGCGTGCCGGCCCCCGCACCATGACCTCGACATGCGCCGTCTCGCCGGTGTCCTGGTCCAGATTGACCAGGGCGATGTCCGACGGTTGAACCTGGAGATTGCCGAGATGCCCGCCCTGCACGGTGATTTGCATGCTCGTCGCGTCGAAGGTGGCGGTGCCGTGGGTATCCAGAACCGGCGGCAACGGCCGAAAGTAGTGGGTTTCCACGCCTTCGAAGTCGATCGAACCGGTCAGGGTGTCCAGTTCGTGGATGCTCGGATCGGTGCTGTCGACCCAGCCCTCGGCCCGCAAGGTGGCACTGGTGACCTGGCCCTCCAGGAGGTTTTCAGTCACCCATTCGCGGGCTCCGTCGGAGATGTCGGCCGGCCAGAAGTCGCCGATCGAGTTGACGGCGAAGTTGGTCACCGCCGCATCGACGATCAGCGCATAGCCGGCACGGTCGCGGCTCGCCCGCGCCTTCAGTGCCAGCAGCGTCTCCTCGATCTCCAGCGAGCCGTCCATGGAGATCCATTCCGCGTCCGGCGCCACGTTCACGGTGAGGCTGCCCCCGGCGACCGTCAGCGGCTCGGGATTGACCTCGGGAACGCGCACCCGACCGGCACCGAGCGTGAGCCTGGCCTTGCCCCCCAGCCCACTGCCGTCCAGGGCCGAGTCCAGCTCCACCGTGCCGGACAGCGGCAGATCGAGGCCGGACAGCCGGCCGAGCCGGGGCTCCAGCGCCGCCACCGCCGCCGGCTGCAAGGCCTCGAAGCGGATCGCCGCGCTCACACGGTCGGTCTCCGGCCGGTAGTCGCCGGACAGGGAGATCGGCGTCGGCTCCGCGTCGGGCCATTCCGCTCGGCCGCTCATGCGGAAGCTCATCCCGCTGGAGACCAGTTCGATCCCGCCGGACACGTTTGTCAGGGTCTGGGTCCGGGCGCGTGCGTCGTCGACCAGCCGGACCCGCGCGCCGCGCACCTCCGCAGCCCGCAGGTACCGAAGCGTCCCGGCCCCCGACCGATCGTCCAGCATGGCGCGCAGCACCGCTCCCAGATCGACCGGATCGCGCGCCTCGCCGGTGTCCGGGTCGTTCGGCGTCAGCGTCCAGTTGCCGTCCGCCCCCTTGACCACGGTCACGGTCGGGTTGAGCAGGTCGATCCGCTTGGGCGCGAGGCGGCCCGCCAGCAGCGCTTCCGGGCTCAGGGCCACGGAGATGGCACCGATCCGCGCCCGCACCGCCCCGTCTCGGCCGAGCACGACCACATCCTCGGCCACCACATCGAAGGCCCGGTCCCAGGTGCTCACCTGCACGCTGGCGCTGCCGATGCGGGTCGTGATGCCGGGCGCGGGATCGCTCAACGCCTCCGACAGGTGCGGGCGCGCCCAGTCGATCTCGATCGGGCCCTCGGACAGCCGCCAGGCGAACGCACCGATCCCTACGACCGCCACGATCACCAGGGCGATGAGTACTTCCAGGAAAAGGACCGTCGTGCGTCTTATCAAAAGCCGGCCGTCCGGATCGCGTGAACCAATGAATTTCCTATCATGAACGCTGGAACTGTTCGACCGGGCGACTTGACCGCAGGCGCGTGATCTCCGCACTCTCACGATGTTTCCATGATTTGACCAGAGTCCGGTGTGTCGTATTCCCTCATTCCTCGGATCGTCCCGATCGCCATTGATTCCGAGGCCGCCGGCATCGGGCTCGAGCGCTGCCACGAACGGCTTGCCGACCTGACCGACAGCGCCGACGCCGATCGGGCCGCGGGCATGCTGGACGATGCCGGCTGCCGGTCCCTGATCGAGGGGATCGCCGTCCATTCCCCCTATCTGACCCGCGAGATCGTCCGCGAGCTCGCCTTCACCGGTGCGATCTTCGCCGACGGGGTCGACGCGGCGATGGCGCGGATCTGGAGCGACCTGGACGCCGTCGACCCGCGGGGCGATACCGCGCAGATCATGAAATCCCTGCGGGTGGCCAAGCGCCGCGCCGCCCTGACCATCGCGCTGGCCGACATCGCCGGGCTGTGGAACCTGATCGAGGTGACCGGCGCGATCTCCGAGGTCGCGGAACGCACCCTGGCCGTCTCCTGGCGCCACGCCCTCGCCGAGGCGATCCGGCGAAAGAAGCTGCCGCTCATCGACGAGGGCGACCTGATCGAGGGCTCCGGTCTGGTCTGTCTCGCCATGGGCAAGCTCGGCGCGCGGGAGCTGAATTACTCCAGCGACATCGACCTGATCGTGCTGTTCGACGACACGCTGCCGGTCTATGCCGACCACTGGGAGCTGCGCCACGCCTTCGTGCAGGCGACCCAGACCATGGTCAAGCTGATGGAGGAGCGCACCGCCGACGGCTACGTATTCCGCACCGACCTGCGCCTACGCCCCGATCCGTCCTCCACGCCCCCGGCGATCTCACTGACGGCGGCGGAGACCTATTACGAGAGCATGGGCCAGAACTGGGAGCGCGCCGCCATGATAAAGGCGCGGGCCGTGGCCTCGGACGGGCCGTCGGCCGCGGACTTCGCGTCGGCCATGACGCCGTTCATCTGGCGCCGCCATCTCGATTTCGCGGCGATCCAGGACGTGCATTCGATCAAGCGGCAGATCGCCGTCCATCGCAAGGCGGCGGTGGTGAAGGCGGAAGGGCAGAACGTGAAGCTCGGCCGCGGCGGCATTCGGGAGATCGAGTTTTTCGCCCAGACCCAGCAGCTGATCTGGGGCGGCCGCGACGCCCGGCTGCGGGTGCGCGGCACCGAGGACGCGCTGAAGGCCCTGGTCGAGGCAGGCCGGGTCCGCGAGGAGGTCGCCAGCGACCTGAAGCTGTCCTACCGCTTCCTGCGCAAGGTCGAGCACCGCCTGCAGATGATCGAGGACAAGCAGACCCAGGAACTGCCGCAGGATCCCGCCGCCCTGGACCGGTTCGCCGCCTTTCTCGGCTACGAGGACCCCAAGGGGTTCCGCGGCGACCTCGCCCACCATCTCCACACCGTGGCCTATCATTACGGCCGCCTGTTCGAGGAGGCCCCGGCCTTGTCCGTTCCGACCCGCGAGGCGGGCAGCCTCGTCTTCACCGGGAGCGAGGACGACCCCGATACCCTGAAGACCCTGAAACAGCTCGGCTTCACCGATCCCTCGGCGGTGGCCGAGACGGTGCGCGGCTGGCACCGTGGCCGCACCCGGGCCACCCGCAGCGAACGGGCGCGACAGATCCTGACCGAGATCACCCCGGCCCTGCTGGAGGCCGTCGGCCGCATGCCTCAGCCGGATCAGGCGTTCCGACGGCTCGACCGGTTTCTCGACGCCCTGCCGTCCGGCGTGCAGATCTTCAGCCTGTTCCACGCCAACCCGAACCTGATCCAGGTGGTCGCCGAGATCCTGGGCATGGCGCCGTCGCTCGCCGGCCAGCTCGGCCGCGAGCCCGCCCTGTTCGAGGGCATCCTGACCCATGACGTGCTGCAGCCGCTGCCCGATGCGGCGACGATGACCAAGGAGCTGGTGCGGCACCTGGAGGCGACCGACGATTACGAGCTGGCGCTGGACGTCACCCGCCGCTGGACAGGCGACCGGCGGTTCCAGGTCGGCGTGCAGATCATCCGTTCGCACCTGGACGCCGACCGGGCCGGCACGACCTATTCCGACGTCGCCGACGCGACCATCAACGCGCTTCTGCCCTGGGTGGAAAAGGATTTCGCCCGCCGCCACGGCCGGCTGCCCGATATCGAGACGCCGGCCCTGGCCGTGATCGCGCTCGGCAAGTACGGCGGCCGGGAGTTGAGCTACGGCTCGGACCTCGATCTGGTGTTTCTGTACGACGCCCCGCTGGATACCGAGTCGGACGGCGACAAGCCGCTCTACACCTCGGCCTACATGATCCGCCTCGGCCAGCGGTTGATCTCCGCACTGAGCGCCAAGACGGCGGAAGGCGCGCTGTACGAGGTCGACATGCGGCTGCGCCCGACCGGGAACAAGGGCCCGGTCGCCATCAGCATGGAGGCCTTCCAGAAATATCACGACGAGGATGCCTGGACCTGGGAGCGCATGGCCCTGACCCGCGCCCGGGTCGTCGCCGCGCCCGAGGGCTTCAAGGGCCGGATCGAGGACTGCATCCGCCACATCCTCACCCAGAAGCGCGACCCGAAGACGCTGGCCGGCGAGGTCGCCGACATGCGCGAGCGCACCGCCAAGGAGCACAAGGCCGACAGTCCCTGGACCGTGAAGCACTGGCGCGGCGGGCTGCTGGACCTGGAGTTCACCGCTCAGTTCCTGCAGCTACGCCATGCCCACGAGCATCCCAACGTGCTCGACGGCAATACCGCCAACGCCTTCCTCAAGCTGGGCGCGGCCGGGATCCTGCCCGAGGACGAGGCCGCCTTCCTGTCGAACTCCGTGCATATCTGGCGCAACATTCAGGGCCTGCTGCGCCTGACCGTCGGCAACGAGTTCGATCCGGAGACCGCGCCGGAAGCGCTGAAGACCCGGCTCGCCAAGACCAGCCGGGCGATCGATTTCAACACCCTGGAACGGGTGATCGAGAAGATGAGCGCGGTGGTGATGCGGACCTACGACCGCTACGTGGTGTCGCGCCGCTGACCCGTACCGCGCCGGGCCCGACCGCACCGCGGCTGGATCAGTCGCCGTTATGGGTGCGCTTGGCCGCGAGGTTCTTGCGTTCCAGCCGGGTCGCGTAATCCTCGGGCTCGGCCGGGTCGGCCGACGCCTTCTTGGAGCCGCCCGGAAACAGCCCGGAGATCCCCCAGGAGGCAAGACCGGCGGCAAGAACGGCCGCGACCAGGAACACGACGGCCAAGGTGATTTGCAGACTGGACACGCGGGCTCCTGGGATGACGGTTCCGGACGGACTTGCGCGACCGTCGGGGGCATTTTCTGAATCTCCAGCTTCAGTATCCCGCAAGACGATTAAGAAAAGATTTTCCCATACCGCGACGATCGTCCCCTCCCACGGCGACCGGCAGGCGGCACCGTCATTCGACCGCAGAACCTGCGGTGACCTGGGCGCCGATTGCTCCTAAAGTTCGCCGATATTCGAAGGAGGACATCATGCAGGCTGAACCGATCAAAGGCCGGTGCGTATGGACCGGCCCCGAACTGGAAGCCACCGGCGACTGGCTGCGGACCTGGCCGCAGGACGCGTTTCCCGCCATCGACGCCGCCCTGGCCCGGGCCAAGGCGAGCGGCAAAGGACTGACCGAGGTAACCGCCGGCGACTTCCCGTTGCCGGGACTGAAGGGTTTCTTCGCCGACGTGCTCGACGAGTTGGAGGACGGGCGCGGTGCGGTGCGCATCACCGGCTTCCCGGTCGAGCGTTACGAGGAGGACGAGCTGCGGCTGATCTTCTGGGGCATCGGCCAGCATCTGGGCACGCCGGTGAACCAGACGGCGTTCGGCGAGATTCTGGGTGAGGTGCGCGACGAGTCGCATGACGACGGGCGCGTCACCCAGCAGCTCGCCGAGCACCGCACCGGCTCCGACAAGGTGCTCGCCTCGCGCGCCCGGGCCCGTTCCACCGGCCCGCTGCGCTTCCACACCGATCGCTGCGACGTGATCACCCTGTTCTGCATCGCCAACGGCATCGACGGCGGGGTCAGCAAGCTCGCCAGCATCCCGCATATCCACAACACGATCCTGGCCCGCCGTCCGGATCTGCACGCGCTGCTGATGCAGGACTACTGGCGCTCGCGCCCGGCCGACGAGGATGGCGAGACCGAGGACAACGTCTTCGCCCTGCCGGTCTTCGGCGTGCGCGACGGCAAGATCACCAGCCAGTATTCCCGCACCTATGTGGAACAGGCCCAGGAGACCCCGTCGGTGCCGCGCCTGACCGAGGCCCAGAACGAGGCCTTGGACATGCTGGCCGAGGTGGCGGAGAAGAGCTGCCTGCACTCGGCCTTCGCGCCGGGCGATATCCAGCTCCTGAACAACCACGTGGTCTATCACGGCCGCACGGCCTATGCGGACGACCGGACCTCGGGCCAGGTGCGCTGCCTGCTGCGGCTCTGGCTCAGCGTGGCCAACAGCCGGGCGCTGCCGGAGGGTTTCGACGTGCTCTGGGGCTCGACCCGGCCGGGCGCGCTGCGCGGCGGGGTGGGTCAGGCGGCTGGGTAGGCCCGCGACCGCCCCGTCCCCCTCCCGTCTTCCCGGCCTCGCCCCGGGATCCAGGAAAGGAGCCGCCGGAACGCCGGAAACCTCGCCCGAACGCTACGGCAAGCGTCGCCCTCGGTCCCGGCGCGGGGCCGGGAAGGCGACCTAAGGGAGACGGGAGCGGGGCGCGGTCACACCTCCCGCACCTCCACCTTGTCGCCGTAGAACGCCACGTGCTTGGCCAGGGCGGCGCATTCGTCATAGGGCAGGTCGTAGGACCAGGCCGCGTTCTCCGCCTTCGTTCCGCCGGCGCCGATCGACCAGTAGCTCGCCGTGCCCTTGTACGGGCAGTAGGTCGAGCGCGAGGTCGGCGTGAAGGCGTCGGCCCGGGTGTCGACCATCGGCACATAGTAGACCGGGTCGTGCCCCGTCTCCTCGCACAGCAGCGCGGCGGTACTGTCGGCCACGGTCTCGCCGCCCAGGATCACCATCACCCGCTTGTCCGCCGGGGTCAGGCGCACCTGATGCTCGGGCTTCTTCACGAACCCCGGGGCGGGGTTGGTTCCGGCGTCGGGCATGGGTTCCTCCTCAACTGATCCCAGCAAGGTTGGCCATCGGAAGCCCTCCGGCAAGGGCCAAGCGCCGCCATTGCCAGCACAGGCCGGCCCCGTGCATCCTGCATCGCAAGGCGCCCGCCGCAGGCGAAGAGAGCCGCCCGCAAGGAAAAAGCAGGAGGAGACCCATGGCCGACCCGCAAGGACAGGGCCCGTTCCGCGGCATCTATCCCATGCTCTATGCCCTGTTCGCCGCCGACGGTTCGCTCGACCGGGGCGCCAACGACGCCCAGGTGGAGGCCTGCATCGCCGGCGGCGTCCATGGGCTCGCGGTCGGCGGTCTCGCCAGCGAGTGCAACAAGCTCACGGTGGAGGAACGGCGGGACCACGCGCGCTGGACCCTGGAGGCGGCGGCAAAGGCGGCTTCCGACCGGGTGCCGGTCAGCGTCACCGTCTCCGACAACACGGTCGGCGGCCAGATCGAGAGCGTCAAACGCGCCGCCGAGGCCGGGGCCGCCTGGGCGGTGCTGCAGCCCCCGCCGGTGAAATCGGCGAGCGAGGAGGAGCTGATCCGCTTCTTCGGCGCGGTCGCCGACGCCTCGCCGATCCCGATCGGCATCCAGAACGCGCCGGAGTATATCGGCATCGGCCTGTCCAATGCCGGGCTGATCGAACTGAACCGCCGACACCCCACAATCTCCATCCTCAAGGCCGAGGGCACCGGCCTGTATATCGGCCGGCTGGCGGAGGAGTCCGGCGGCGCCTTCACCCTGTTCAACGGCCGCAACGGCATCGAGCTGCTGGACAGCCTGCGCCACGGCTGCGCCGGGCTGATCCCCGGGGTGGAGGCCTGCGACGTGGAGAGCCGGATCTACGATCTCCACATGGCCGGCCGCGCCAACGATGCCGACCGGGCGTTCCGCGAGATTCTGCCGCTGCTGCATTTCCTGATGCATACGATCGACCATCTGCTGTGCTACGGAAAGCGCCTGGCCGCGCGGCGCATCGGGCTCTCCGAGGTGCATGACCGCGGCCCGGCCCAGGCCCCGCACCCGGTGGGGATGGCCATTCTGGATCACTGGTCCCGCGACCTCGGGAGGCTTGGACAATGACCACCTTCGTTCTCGTTCACGGCGCATGGCATGGCGGCTGGTGCTGGGTCCGCGTCGCCGAGCGGCTGCGCGCCGCCGGCCACACGGTGTTTACGCCGACGCTGACCGGCCTCGCCGACCGCTCCCACCTGATGAGCCCGACGCTCAGCCTGATGACCCACATCAAGGACGTGGTCGGGCTGCTGGAGTGGGAGGAGCTGAGCGATGTGGTGCTGGTCGGCCATTCCTATGGCGGGGTGGTGATCACCGGCGCCGCCGACCGGGCCGTCGGCCGGGTGAAGTCCCTGATCTATCTCGACGCCCTGGTGCCGGCCCACGGCCAGAGCGCGATGGACGTCCGCCGCCCCGAGCAGGTCGAGGCCGCCTATGCCGCCGCCAAGGCCACGGGCAACGGCTGGCGCATCCCGCCGACCACGGCCGCGACCTTCATGGTGAACGAGGCGGACCAGGCCTGGGTCGACAGCAAGTGCACCGACCTGCCGCTCGCCTGCTTCACCGAGCCGCTCTACCTGTCCGGCGCGATCGACGCGATCACGACCCGGGTCTACATCCGCGCGGCGGGATATCCGGCGCCGCAGTTCGACGCGACGCTGGAGGCGTTCCGCGACGACGACTACGACACCTATGCGGTCGATTGCGGCCACGACGTCATGGTCGACGCGCCGGAGGAACTGACCGAGATTCTTGTTAAGTATGCGTAACGCCGGGAGCCCTTTGGCGTAACGTTTTCGTATCTAAATCTCCGCTCGTCATCCCGGCCGGTCCAGGACTTGATCCGGGGACGGGCCGGGACCGAGAGACGGTGAGATGCTGGGTCCCGGGCCACCACCGGATCAAGTCCGGTGCTGCCCGGGATGACGGGTGAAAGTGATGAAATGAGCGGCTAGAGGTCCTTCGCCGCCGCCAGCACCTCGTCCACATGGCCCGGCACCTTGACCTTGCGCCAGATGCCGCGGATCACGCCGTCGCCGTCGATCAGGAAGGTCGCGCGCTCGATCCCCATGGATTTCCGGCCGTACATCGACTTCTCGACCCAGACCCCATAAGCCTCGGTGACCGCGCCGGTCTCGTCGGCGCCCAGGGTGAAGGGTAGGTCGTACTTGGCCTTGAACTTGTCGTGCTTGGCCACCGTGTCGCGGCTGACGCCGATGATCTCGACCCCGCCGGCACCGGAGAAGTCGGGCAGCGCATCGCGGAAGCCGCAGGCCTCCTTGGTGCAGCCCGGCGTGTCGTCGCGCGGGTAGAAATAAAGCACCACCGGCTTGCCCTTCAGCTTGGCCAGCGACACCTCGCCGCCGCCATCGGTGGGCATGGTGAAGTCCGGGGCCTTGTCGCCGACTTCGAGGCTCATGATCGGGTCTCCTGCTGGTTAAGCGGTCACAGATGTCGGTCGGTGGGGGCATCGTGTCAATTGTCGTGAGGTCGGCCCCGGCGGAGGCGCTATCCCTGTTTGCCCCCACGTCACCCCGCCCCACATACTCCTGCCATGAACCACACCCCACCCCTGCCAACCCTGCCGCCCGCCTTCCAGGCGTGGTTCGCGGCCAAGGGATGGGCGCCCCATCCGCATCAGCTTGAGATGCTCGCAGCCGCCCGGGCCGGGCGGTCGGCGTTGCTGATCGCGCCGACCGGCGGCGGCAAGACGCTGGCGGGGTTTCTCGCCTCGCTGGTCGAGCTGGCGGAGGATCCGCGGGCGGGGCTGCACACGCTGTACATCTCGCCGCTGAAGGCGCTGGCGGTCGATATCCACCGCAACCTCACCGCCCCGATCGAGGAGATGGGCCTCGCCGTCACCGCGGAGACCCGCACCGGCGACACCCCCGCCTCCAAACGCCAGCGCCAGCGCCGCAAGCCGCCGCATATCCTGCTCACCACGCCGGAGAGCCTCGCCCTGCTGCTGTCCTATCCGGATGCGGGGGAGATCTTCGCCGGCCTGCGCTGCGTCGTGGTGGACGAGCTGCACGCGCTGGCCGGCACCAAGCGGGGCGAGCTGCTGGCCCTGGCCCTGGCCCGGCTCGGCACGCTGGCGCCCGAGGCCCGGCGGGTCGGGCTGTCGGCGACCGTCGCCCATCCGGCAGCATTGGAGGCGTATCTGTCGAAGACCGGCCGCGCCCCCGCTGAGGACGTCACCGTCGTGCGCGGCGGCGAAGCGGCTCAAGCCGAGGTCAAAATCCTGCTGCCGGGCGGCGAAAAGGACGAGGACCGCCTGCCCTGGTCCGGCCATATGGGGCTCTACGCCATCGACCGGATCTACGCGGCGATCCAGGCGCACAGGACCACCCTGGTCTTCGTGAACACCCGCGCCCAGGCGGAGCTGATCTTCCAGGCCCTGTGGCATGCCAACGAGGATCACCTGCCCATCGCCCTGCACCACGGCAGCCTGGCCGCCGAGCAGCGGCGCAAGGTGGAGGCGGTTATGGCCAAAGGAGGCCTGCGCGCCGTGGTCGCCACGTCCTCGCTGGATCTCGGCATCGACTGGGCCGCGGTCGACCTGGTGCTGCAGGTGGGCGCGCCCAAGGGCACCTCGCGGCTGCTGCAGCGGATCGGCCGGGCCAACCACCGGCTGGACGAGCCCTCGCGCGCCCTGCTGGTCCCCGCCAACCGGTTCGAGGTGCTGGAATGCAAGGCCGCGCTCGACGCCATGCGGGCGGGCGAGCTGGACGGCGATCCGCCGCGTCCGGGCGGGCTCGACGTGCTGGCCCAGCACGTGCTCGGCACCGCCTGCGCGGCCCCGTTCGATCCGGCCGACCTCTATGCCGAGGTGATCACCGCCGCGCCTTACGCCGATCTCGACCGCGAGAGTTTCGATGCGGTGGTGGAGTTCGTGCGCACCGGCGGCTACGCGCTGAAGGTCTATGACCGGTTCCAGCGCATCCGCCCGAACGCCGACGGACGGCTGGAGGTGGCGGACAAGCGGGTCGCCCAGTCCTACCGCATGAACGTGGGCACCATCGTCGAGGCGGTGACCGTCAAGGTGCGGATGGGGCGCGGCCGCATCCTGGGCGAAATCGAGGAGTATTTCGTCCAGTGGCTTCGGCCGGGCGACACCTTCCTGTTCGCCGGCCGGCTGCTGACCTTCCAGGCGATGCGCGAGAACTTCGTCGACTGCACCCCCGGCGGCGAGGGCGAGCCCGCCGTGCCGGCCTATATGGGCGGCAAGCTGCCGCTGACCACGCAGCTCGCCCACCGGGTGCGGGGGATGCTGGAGGACAGCGCGTCCTGGCCGACCCTGCCGGGACCAGTGGAGGAATGGCTGGAGCTGCAGCGCTGGCGCTCGGTCCTGCCCAGGGCGGACAGCCTGCTGGTGGAGACCTTCCCGCGGGCCGACCGGGAGTACCTGGTCGCCTATACCTTCGCCGGGCGCAACGCCCACCAGACCCTGGGCATGCTGCTGACAAGGCGGATGGAGCGCATGGGGCTGGGGCCGCTCGGATTCGTCGCCACCGACTATGTCATCGCGGTGTGGTCGGTGAAGGCCTGCGAGGACGTGGACGCGCTGTTCGACCAGGACATGCTGGGCGACGACCTGGAGGAATGGATGGCGGAATCCTCCCTGCTGAAGCGCACCTTCCGCAACGTCGCGGTCATCGCCGGACTGATCGAGCGCAAGCTGCCGGGGCACGAGAAGACCGGGCGTCAGGTGACGTTCAATGCCGACCTGATTTACGATGTCCTGCGCAAGCACCAGCCGGATCACATCCTGCTGCAGGCGACCCAGGAGGATGCGGCGCGCGGGCTGACCGACATCCGTCGGCTGTCCGACCTGCTGGTCGGCGTGCAGGGCAAGATCGTCCACCGCCGGCTCGACCGGGTGTCGCCGCTGGCGGTGCCGATCCTGCTGGAGGTCGGCAAGGAACAGGTCGCCGGGGGGGCGATCGAGGCGCTGATGGACGACTTCGCGGAGACCCTCATCGAGGAGGCGATCGGCGGCGACATGCAGGGGAGCCTGCAGATCTAGAGCAAATCACGATCTGATGGAAACATCTGCTCGTGTGAATGTGCTCTATCTTTAATGGGTTAGAGCGCGATCGGGGGGGGGTTGGACGTGTCCATCATGAAGCTGCGCCCGGCCGGCGAAGACGACCTGCAGACGCTCGCCGTGCTCAACCGCCAGCTGCTCGACGGCGAGGGCCACCCCTCCCCGGTCACCCTGCCGGACCTGGTCGACCGGCACCGGGACTGGCTCGGTACCGGCGAATGGACCCAGGACATCCTGGAGGTCGATGGCATGGTGGTGGGTTACATCGTGCACGGCCTCAACCCCTACCCGCTGGATCCGCAGGTCCCCGAGCGGTTCATCCGCCAGTTCTGCATCGACCGCGCCTATCGCCGCCACGGTCTCGGCCGCGACGCCTTCGAGCTGTTCATGGAGATGCGGCTGGAGCCGGGCGGCCGGGTGACCCTGGACGTGCTGGAGAGCAACCCGGCCGGTCAGGCGTTCTGGCAGGCCGTGGGGTGCCGGCCGTTCTTCCACCGGCTGGAGGCGTTCCGGCCTTTGGCATAGCCGGGCGCGGCAGGCGCGCCCCTTCGGGAGGCCGTTTGACCCCGGGCCGGAACACCCTACCTGAAGATCCGCAATTGACATTGACCGAGGCGAAGCCGATGCCCCTGCCCGACCAGATGAACGGCGTCATCCTGACGGGGCATGGCGGTCCGGAGATGCTGCAGTGGCGCAAGGACCTGCCGGTCCCCGTCCCGGGCCTGGGCGACGTCGTCGTCGAGGTCGCCGCCGCCGGAGTCAACAACACCGACATCAACACCCGGGTCGGCTGGTACTCGAAGAGCGGCTCGCCGGAAGAGGACGCGGGCTGGAGCGGCTCGGCGATCGCCTTTCCGCTGATCCAGGGGATCGATGTCTGCGGCCGGATCGCCGCGGTCGGCGACGGCGTCGATGCGGCCCGGATCGGCGAACGCGTGCTGATCGAGCCCTGCCTGCGCGAAGCCGGGGGCCGGACCCTGGACATGCCGAAGTTTCTCGGCTCCGACTGCCCCGGCGGCTTCGCGCAGTACACCCGAGTCGCCGCACGGCATGCCTATCCGGTGCGCAGCACACTGAGCGATGCCGAGCTGGCGTCCTTCCCCTGCTCCTATTCGACGGCCGAGAACATGCTGACCCGCGCCGGTGTGACCAGCGGCGAGACTGTGCTGGTCACCGGCGCCTCCGGCGGCGTGGGATCGGCCGCGGTGCAGCTCGCCAGGGCGCGCGGTGCCCGTGTCGTGGCGGTCACCAGCGCCGCGAAGGCCTCGTCCATCGCCGAACTGGGCGGCGAACGGATACTGAGCCGCGACGACGATTTCGTGAAAACCCTCGGCCGGAACAGCGTCGATGCGGTGGTCGACCTGGTTGGCGGTCCGAAATGGCCGTCCCTGCTCGACCTGCTGCGTCCGGGCGGCCGATATGCCGTCTCCGGCGCGGTCGGCGGGCCGCTGGTCGAGCTCGACCTGCGCACGCTGTATCTCAAGGATCTCAGCTTCTTCGGCTGTACGGCGCTGGAGCCGGAAGTCTTCGCCAACCTGGTCGGCCGGATCGAGCGGGGCGAGATCCGGCCGCTGGTGGCCGAAACCTATCCGCTGGCGGAAATCCAGGCGGCGCAGCGGGCGTTCGGTGAGAAGGGCTATATCGGTAAGATCGTGCTGACCCTTTAGGCCGGGCTCGACAGCTTCATCAGCACCAGGCCGCAGACGATCAGCAGGGCCGCGACCAGGCGCAGCGGGCTCACCGCCTCTCCCAGGAACACGATGCCGACGACGAAGGCACCGACCGCGCCGATCCCGGTCCAGACCATGTAGGACGTCCCGAGCGGCAGCGACCGCATGGCCCAGGCCAGCAGGCCGAAGCTCACCAGCATGGCCGCCAGGGTGACGATCGACGGGCCGAGCCGGGTGAACCCGGCCGACTGCTTCATCGAAAAGGCCCAGACGATTTCGAACAGGCCGGCGACGGTGAGAATGATCCAGGGCATGGCAGCCTCCTCGCGGTGGACTGCCGGGCCGTCCCGGACTTCTACCCGTGCCCGGACTTCGACCCGAGGCGGGGGAGGACGTGGCCTCGCGACGGCGCGATATACCGCCGTCGTCGCGGAAATCAAGAGGGTTGGCGGCGGGGCAGTCGCGAACGGCGAGCCGTCGGAAGCTCTCCCCGCTCCTTAGTCTCCGTTTACACACTCCCCGGCCTTGTGCCGGGGTGATCCCGTCCGCGCGACGGGGCGTCGTCGGTCGCGCCTGTCCCTACGGATTGCCCCGGCGCAAGGCCGGGGAGTGTTTGAAAAGAGCGGTTGCGGGTGTCGGAGAGGAGGGGGCCGCGAGGAGATCCTACCCCGCCGCCACCTCCACGCTGACCGAGCCGATGCCGGGAACGGTGACCGTCGCGGTCTCGCCCGACTCGGCCGGGATGACGCCGACCCAGGAGCCGGTGATGATCACGTCGCCCTTCTTCAGGCCGCGCGCCGCCATCTCCGGGCCCCAGCCGGCCATGTGGTTGACCAGCCAGGTCGGCAGCCGGTTCATGTCCTGCCCCGGATAGTTCTTGCCCGGCACCTCCACATGGACCGTGCCCATCTCGAAGATCACCTTGAGGTCTTCCACAGCCACCCCGGTCGCCGACCGGCCGACGGCTGAAACCACCGTGCCGCCATTCGCCTGGAAGTCGGCCATGGCGGCGAGCGGCGGGATGTTCGGCCATTCGATGATGCGCGGTTCGACGATCTCGATGGCGGCGGCCAGGCCTTCCATGGCGTCCAGCACCTCCTCCTGGGTGGTGCCGTGGTCGCAGGGCAGGTCTCGGCCGACCACCATGGCCACCTCCGCCTCCAGCCAGAGCGGACGGGTGCCGGTGGACACGATGCGGGTGTGGTCCCGGAACACCGTATCGGTGGCCAGCGGAGCGGCCGTCGGCTCACCGGTGCGGCCGGAGGCGCCGACCTTGAAGCCGGCGACGCCGAGACCCAGGCCACCCAGCGTCTCCACCTGGGCGGCGAAGGCGGCGGCACGGTCCGCCGGGACACCCTGCGGCAGGGTGATCCGCGACCCGGCACTGCGGGCCTCGATCATCGCGGCGGCGAACGGGCTGGTCATGTTCTCATTCCTCCCTCTGACGCCAGACGGCGCAATTCCGACCGGCAGGCCTCCGCGTCTGCGGCGAAGTCCCCCATGATCCACCATGCTTCCACACGGCGCAGCAAATCTCCGACAATCGGCCCCGGCGGGATGCCGAGCTCGGTCACGTCGCCGCCGCCGAGCGGGAAGACGGGACGCGTCCAGGTCCGGGCGGTGTCGAGATCGTCGGCGACATCCTCGCCGGTTTCGGCCGCGCGCAGCAATCGGGCATCGGTGAAGGCCTCCGCGCCGACGCGATAGATCGCGGCCCGACGCGCCCGCGCATCCGCCGGCGCATCGGGCGGCGTGGCCAGAGCCGCGGCCAGGCGCTTGGCCTCGGCATTCGACAGTTTCAGCCGCGCGGCCACCGTCTCCGCCCCGTCCGGCTCGGCCACCAGGGCGGCCAGGCGGCGCAGCGGATCGCCGGCCAGACCCAGGGCCCGCTCCAGATTCATCAGCGCCACCGCCCGGCCGGCATCGACCGGTCCGTCCCACAGATGCCTCGCCACGCCGGCCTCGGCCATGGCGACCAGCACCTCCGCCGCCCGCTCGGCAACCAGCAGGCGGGACAGCTCCTTCCAGATCCGTTCGCCGGACAGCCGCGCCGTGCTCGGCGCCAGGGCGGAACAGGCGGCCAGACCGGCGGTGTCCAGCCCGTCGCGGCCATAGGCGGCATGGAAACGGAAGAACCGCAGGATCCGCAGCACGTCTTCGCGGATCCGGGTCTCGGGCTCGCCGACGAAGCGGATCCGGCGGGCGCGGGCATCGGCAATCCCGGCCCCGGTCGGGTCGTACAGCGTGCCGTCGGCGTCGAGATACAGCGCGTTCAGGGTGAAGTCCCGGCGGGCCGCGTCCTCCGCCCAGTCGTCGGTGAAGGCGACCACGGCACGGCGGCCGTCGGTCTCCACGTCCCGGCGCAGGGTGGTGACCTCCACCGGCTCGCGGTCGATCACGACGGTGACGGTGCCGTGCTCGATGCCCGTGGGGATCGCCTTGAGCCCGGCCGCCGTGCAGAGGTCCAGCGTGCGTTCGGGCTTGGCGTCGGTGGCGATGTCGAAATCGGTGACCGGCAGGCCGAGCAGATGGTTGCGCACAGCACCGCCGACGAAGCGTCCGCGATGACCGCCCTGCGCCAGGACCGACAGAACGGCGGTCGCCGCCGGATGGCGCATCCACGCGGCGACGGCGATGGTCTCGGCCGGTTTCATGGACCCGTTATCATAGATTTGCGCTCAGCGCTGCGAGGCGGCGTGCATGACGTCGGACAGGTTCACCAGCATGCCCGCCGTGGCGCCCCAGATGTAGTAGTGCTCGTAGGGCAGCACGAAAAAGTGCCGTGTCGTCCCCTGCCAGGTGCGGCTGTGCCGCTCCTGATTGGCGGGATCGAGCAGGAAGGACAGCGGCACCTCGAAGATTTCCGCCACCTCCACCGGGCAGGGCGTGAGGGCCAGCGGCGGGCGCAGGAAGCCGACGATCGGCGTCACGGAATAGCCGGTGCGGGTCACGTAGGTGTCCAGCCGGCCGACGATCTCGACCTCGCGGCGGTCCAGGCCGATCTCCTCCTCGCTCTCACGCAGGGCCGTGTCGATATGGCTGCCGTCCTCCTCCTCGACGCGGCCGCCGGGGAAGCTGATCTGGCCCTTATGCACCGGCAGGTCGTCGGAGCGGCGGGTCAGCAGCACGGTCAGGTGTCCGTCGCGCTGCACGATCGGCACCAGCACCGCCGCCTGACGCGGATCGGCGGGCACCGCCATGCCCGGGTTCAGGTCGTGGTCGCCGCGGTAGTGGACGATGGGGGAGACCGCGTGGGGCAGTCCGTCGGTCAAGCGACCCTCGGCGGCGCCCAGGAACTGTCGGCGGAAGCCTTCGTGGCTGTCCGGAATGTCCAATTGTGCTGCGTCGCTCACTCGGCCCTGCCCAGAGGAAAGAACACCCCACCACTCCATACACCGAGAACACCCGAGCCGTCCGCGCTCTCGACCGCCATCTCGGCGAGCCGGTAGTAGGTCGCCCGGTTGATCAGCGCTTCCAGCCGGTCGCGCACCATCACGTACGGGGCGGGCTCGCCGGTTTCCCGGTCCACGTCGAGCCGAATCGGATGATCCGGACCGGCGACCACGGTTTCGTCAAGATTGGTCCGGAAAGTCAGGGTCGCGTCGGGTCCGGCGGCATCTTCCGGCGGATCGATATCCACGTCGACCGCCACGAAGGGCGCGTCGTCCACATGGATGATCCCGCGCTCCACCGGGGTGACGAGCCAGAACCGGCCCTCGTCGTCCCGGCGCAGGACCGTGGCGAACAGTTTGACGAGAGGCATGCGTTGGATCGGCGAATTCAGATAGTACCAGGTGCCGTCCCGGCCGATCCGCAATCCGAACTCTCGGGGCGCGTCGGAAACCGTGTCCGCCGCGCTACACGTTTCGTTGTGATCGTCGGATGGCCCCTTGTGCGAAGCCCCGGTCACGCTACGCTCAATGTCATGGATGGACCGAACGCTGTCTTGCCCCATGTCTCTCATGTCCGCTTCTGGCGTGCATCGACCCGGCCGCGTTCCTCGTTGATCGTTCCTGAAGGTGCGATCGTTCCAGACGCCGTCGGCCGGTTCGGGTCGGACGCGACCGGAAGCCGCGCCCCTGTAAAGGAAATATAGCCGCGATGAGCGATACCACCACCCTTGACCCCCGAGCGAACGGTATTCCGAAGGACGGTGCCGCCTTCATCAAGGAGATCGAGACGCTCGCCGACACGCTCACCACCGTGCGCAGCGGAGTGGGGAAGATCATCTTCGGCCAGCAGGAAGTGGTCGACCAGACCCTGGTCACAGTGCTGGCCGGCGGTCATGCCCTGCTGATCGGCGTTCCCGGTCTGGCCAAGACCCGGCTGGTCGAGACCCTGGGCATCGTCCTCGGCCTCGACGACAAGCGCATCCAGTGCACGCCCGACCTGATGCCGTCCGACATCCTGGGCTCGGAGATCCTGGACGAGGATGCCGAGGGCAGACGCAGCTTCCGCTTCGTCGAAGGCCCGGTCTTCGCCCAGTTGCTGATGGCGGACGAGATCAACCGCGCCAGCCCGCGCACCCAGTCCGCGCTGCTGCAGGCAATGCAGGAGCACAGCATCTCCGTCGCCGGCCACACCCACGCGCTGCCCAGCCCGTTCCATGTGCTGGCCACCCAGAACCCGCTCGAGCAGGAGGGTACCTATCCTCTGCCCGAGGCCCAGCTCGACCGTTTCCTGCTGCAGGTCAGCGTCGGCTATCCCGACATGGACGCCGAGCGGGCGATGCTGCTGGCCACCACCGGGTCCGACGAGGCGAAACCCAAACAGGTGCTGAGCGCTGCCGACCTGCTGTTTGCCCAGAAACTCCTGCGTTACCTGCCGGTGGGCGAGAGCCTGGTCGAGGCGATCCTCGGCATCGTGCGTTCGGGCCGTCCGGACAGCAGCGAGATCGAGGCGGTGCGCCGTCACGTCTCCTGGGGCCCCGGTCCCCGCGCCAGCCAGGCGCTGATGCTGGCGATCCGTGCCCGCGCCGTGCTGGACGGCAGGCTCGCGCCGTCGATCGACGACGTGCTGGAGCTGGCCTATCCGGTGCTGCGCCATCGCATGGCCCTGAATTTCGCCGCCCGGGCCGAGGGCGTGTCCCTGGACTCGGTCATCGACAGCCTCTGCGCCCCTTACCGCTGACGGAGCCTTGATGCGCCAACAGGCCCAGGACCTCGCTGCGACCCTGCCCCCGCTTCTGGTGGCGGCGCAGCGCGTGGCCCATACCGTGGCGCCCGGCGCCCATGGCCGCCGTCGGGCGGGGCTCGGCGACGATTTCTGGCAGTTCCGTCCCTATCAGTCGTTCGACTCCGTGCGCAGCATCGACTGGCGCCGCTCCGCCATGGGGCAGACTACCTTCGTGCGGGAACGCGAGCAGGCGACGGCTCAGACCGTCTACCTCTGGCGCGACGCCTCGCCGTCGATGCGCTGGCGTTCCGACCGCAACCTGCCGGAAAAGCGCGAGCGCGCGGCCCTGCTCACGATGGCGCTGGCCGTCCTGCTGATCGAGGCGGGCGAGCGGGTCGGGCTGGTGGGCGAGCAGATCTCGCCGCGCACCGGCCGGCCGGCACTGGAGCCCCTGGCCGCCCTGCTCACCATGACGTCCGACGCGGCCGGGTCTCTACCGGTCTACGAGCCGCTGCCCCGCCATGGCACCGCCGTGCTGATGGGCGACCTGTTCGATCCCCTGAGCGAGGTCGACGCCCTGGTGAAGCGTTGGTCCGCCGAAGGCATCCGCGGCCACATTCTGCAGGTGACGGACCCGGCGGAGGAGAGCTTCCCGTTCCACGGCCGCGTGCGGTTCGAGGGGCTGGAGCACGAGCTGCCGCAACTGCTCGGCCGGGCCGAGCGGGTGGCCGACGACTATGCGAGCCGGTTCGCCGCCCACCGCGCCGGTCTGGAGGAGATCGCCCGGCGCGCCGGCTGGAGCTTCGCCCATCACACCACGGACCGGCCGGCCGAGGCGGCGCTGCTCGCGCTGTACACCGTGATCGCCCAACGGCCGGATTGAGGGGAGTGCCGCGATGCTGACCCTCGGTCCCCTCGCCTTCGCCGTTCCCTGGGCGCTCGCCGCCCTGGCCGTCCTGCCCGTCCTGTGGTGGCTGCTGCGGGTGATCCCGCCGGCGCCCAAGCGCATCAGCTTTCCGGCGATCCGGCTGCTGGAAGGGCTGCGGCCGGAGGAGGACACGCCCCATTCCACACCCTGGTGGCTGCTGCTGCTGCGGCTGCTGATCGCCGCCCTGGTGATCCTCGCGATCGCCCGGCCGCTGATCCCCTCGGGCACGGCGATCCCGGCCGGCGGCCCGATCCTGCTGGTGTTCGACGACGGCTGGTCCTCGGCCCGCGATTTCGAGGCCCGGCGCGACCGCGCCCTGCGCATCCTCGACCAGGCCGAACGCGAGAACCGTGCCGTCGCCCTGCTGACCACCGCCGATCCGATGCCGGGCCAGCGCCGCGAGGTCGACCTGTCTCCGGCCGGCGCCCTGCGCTCGACGCTCGGCGCCCTGCAGCCCAAGCCCTGGGGCCGCAATCTGGTGGCGGTGGGCGAGGTGCTCGATGGCGCCACCCTTGCACCGGACACCACAGTGGTCTGGCTGCGCGAGGCGATCGAGGCGCCGGGTGCCGACGCCTTCGGCGACCGGCTTTCGCAGATCGGTCCGGTGGTGGTGATCGACAGCGCCGACAGCGGCCCGGTCTGGCTCGACGATCCGGATCCGGCCGAACTGGCCCTGACGGCGGAACTGCGGCGCGGCACCGGCGTCGGCGACCGGGTGGTCGGCGTGCGCGCCATCGCCGAGGACGGCCGCGTGCTGACCCGGCAGAGCGCCGCCTTCGAGGCCGAGACGGATCGGCTCACCGTCGCCATCGACCTGCCGACCGAGCTGCGCAACGACGTCGCCCGGCTGGAAGTGGAGGACGAGAACACCGCGGCGTCCGTCTTCCTGATGGACGAGCGCTACAAGCGCCGGCCGGTCGGGCTGGTCTCGGCCCGGGATTTCGAGGGGTCGCAGCCGCTGCTGGACGATCTGTACTACCTCGACCGGGCGCTCGATCCGTTCACCGAGGTGCGGCGCGGCGACATCAATTCCCTGCTGGAGCGAGACCTCGCGGTGATCGTCCTGGCCGATGCCGGGGGCATCACCTTCGAGCAGCGCCAGACGCTGGAGGGCTTTCTGGAGGCCGGCGGCGTGGTGCTGCGTTTCGCCGGCGAGCGGCTGGCGGCCTCCGGGGCCGATGAGGGCACCGACACCCTGCTGCCGGTGCGCGTCCGCCGGGGCGACCGCACCCTGGGCGGGGCCCTGTCCTGGTCGCGGCCGGAGCCACTGGCGCCGTTCGACGCCGACAGCCCCTTCGCCGGGCTCGAGGTCCCGGACGACGTGACGGTGTCGCGCCAGGTGCTGGCCGAGCCGTCGATCGACCTAGGCGAGAAGACCTGGGCCCGGCTGCTCGACGGCACGCCGATCGTGACGGCGGAACGCCGGGGCGAGGGCTGGCTGGTGCTGGTCCACACCACCGCCAACGCGGACTGGAGCAACCTGCCGCTCTCCGGCCTGTTCGTGGCCATGCTGCGCCGGATCGTGGCGCTGAGCCAGGGCATCGGAGGGTCGAACGAGCGGGCGATGCCGCCCTACGCCCTGCTGGACGGATTCGGCACGCTCGGCGGCCCGGTCTCCGGCACCGAGCCCCTGCCCTCGGCGGCGGCGCGGGCGGAGCTTGGCATGCCGGCGATCGGCCCGCGCCATCCGCCGGGCTTCTACGGCGACGAGAGCGCACGCGAGGCGCTGAACCTGGGGCCGTCGCTGGACGGCGCGGCGCTCGCCTCGGGCACGCCGGACGGCGCGGCGCGCCAGCCGCTGGAGGCCGGGCGCGACACCGAACTGCAGGGCTGGGCCCTGGCGCTCGCGCTGCTTCTGGCGATCATCGACACCCTGATCGGCCTCGCCCTGCGCGGATTGCTGACCGGGCGGTTCCTGACGGCCGGCGGCCGGGGGGCCGCCGCGATCCTGCTGGCCGCCGCCCTGCTGGCGCCGGGCAGTGGACAGGCCCAGCAGGCGCAGCAGCCGACCGATCCGGAGGCCTTCGCCCTGCAGGCCGCCGCGGAGATGCGCCTGGCCTATGTGCTGACCGGCGACACCTGGATCGACGGCATCAGCCATGACGGGCTGGCCGGTCTCAGCGATGAGCTGACCCGGCGCACGGCGGTGGAGCCCGCCCCGCCCTTCGGCGTCGATATCGAGAGCGACGAGCTCGCCTTCTTCCCGCTGCTGTACTGGCCGATCACCCGCGA
Organism: Thalassobaculum litoreum DSM 18839; assembly: GCF_900102465.1. Classification (GTDB taxonomy): domain Bacteria; phylum Pseudomonadota; class Alphaproteobacteria; order Thalassobaculales; family Thalassobaculaceae; genus Thalassobaculum; species Thalassobaculum litoreum. The sequence goes on from NZ_FNBW01000002.1 coordinate 32,586, forward strand.
ACAGCCGGAACTGTCCGGAACCGCGGTAGCCCGGGTGAACGACTACATGCGCAACGGCGGGATCATCATCTTCGACACCCGCGACCAGTACGAGGTCACCGTGCCGGGCGCGGCCGGCGGCTCCGGCCTGCGCCGGCTGGCCCAGCTCAGCCAGAGCCTCGACATCCCGCCGCTCGCCCCCGCCTCACCGGACCACGTGCTCACCCGCGCCTTCTATCTGCTGGACACGTTTCCCGGCCGCTATGTCGGCGGTACGGTTTGGCTGGAGGACGAACGGGTGCGCTCGTCCGACACCGAGGTCTCGCCGGTGATGGTCGGCAGCCACGACTGGGCCGGTGCCTGGGCCCGCGACCAGCAGGGACGCCCGCGCTTCCCGGTGGTGCCCGGCGGCGAGCTGCAGCGCGAGATGGCGACCCGGTTCGGCATCAACCTCGTGATGTACGCCCTGACCGGCAACTACAAGGCGGATCAGGTCCACGTGCCGTCCATCCTCGAACGGCTCGGTCAGTGAGGCGGATACGATGATCGCGGATTCCCTCTCCGTCAGTTTCGCCCCCCTGGTTCCCTGGGCCCTGGTGATCGGGCTCGGCATCCTGGCGCTGCTCGTGCTGGCGCTGGGCTGGATCCGGGGCGCCAACGGCATCGTCTGGCGCACCGCCGCGCTCGCCGTGCTGACCCTGGCCCTGGCCAACCCGACCCTGATCGCCGAACGCCGCGAGCCGCGCGAGGACGTGGTCGTGCTCGCCGTCGACCGCACCACCAGCCAGTCCATCGGCGAGCGCACCGAGCGCACCGACGCGGCGGTGAGCGCCCTGGAGGAACGGCTGGCCCGTCTTACGGGACTGCGGGTGAAGCAGGTCACCGTCCGCGACGGTGGCATCGGCGAGACGACGGAAGGTACCCGTCTGGGCGCCGCCGTCCGCGAGGCGCTGAGCGACGTGCCGGAGGCGCGGGTCGCTGGCGTGATCGCCGTCACCGACGGCCAGGTCCACGATTCCGAGCGGCTGACCGGCCTGACCGACGCGCCCCTGCATGTGCTGCTGACCGGCGATCAGGGGGAACAGGACCGCCGCCTGCGAGTCGTGCAGGCGCCGAGCTTCGGCATGGTCGGCAAGACGGTGACCCTGACCGTCGAGGTCGTCGATCCGGCCACGCCCCAGGGCGAGCCCGTCACCCTGCGGCTCTCCATCGATGGCGAGCCCGGACCGGACCTGCCGATACCGGCCAATACCCGCCACGAGATCGAGCTGCCGATCGACCATGCCGGCCAGACGGTGGTGGAGCTGTCCGTGGAGCCCGGCCCGGCGGAGCTGACCCTGGAGAACAACCGTGCCGTGGTCGGCGTCGGTGGCGTGCGCGACCGGCTGCGGGTGCTGCTGGTCTCCGGCGCGCCCCATGCCGGCGAGCGCACCTGGCGCGACATCTTGAAATCCGATCCGTCGGTCGACCTCGTCCACTTCACCATCCTGCGGCCGCCGGAGAAGCAGGACGGTACGCCGATCCGCGAGCTGTCGCTGATCGCCTTCCCGTTCCGCGAGCTGTTCGAGCTGAAGCTGAACGAGTTCGACCTGATCATCTTCGACCGCTACCGGCGGCGGGGCGTGTTGCCGCGCCTCTACCTGAAGAACATCGCCGACTATGTCCGAGACGGCGGCGCGCTGCTGGAAGCCTCCGGCCCCACCTTCGCCGGCCGGCTCAGCCTCGCCCGCACGCCGCTGGGCGAGGTGCTGCCGGTCAACCCGACCGGCGGGGTGATCGAACAGGGCTTCAGACCGAAGGTCACCGATATCGGCCAGCGCCATCCGGTCACCAGCGCGCTGGCCGGCGCCAATGCCGGCCCCACGACCGAGCCGGTCTGGGGCCGCTGGTTCCGCCAGATCGACGGCCAGGGCACCAACGGCAACGCGGTCATGAGCGGTGTCGGCGGCCGGCCTCTGCTGGTGCTCGACCGGGTCGGCGAGGGCCGGGTCGCCCATCTGCTCTCCGACCAGATCTGGCTGTGGAGCCGTGGCTTCGAGGGCGGCGGGCCGCAGGCCGAAGTGCTCCGCCGCACCGCCCATTGGCTGATGGAGGAGCCGGACCTGGAGGAGGACGACCTGCGGGCGATCTCCCGGGGCCGGTCGATCGAGATCGAGCGCCGGACCCTGGGCGACACCGTGCCGCCGGTCCGCGTGACCGGACCGGACGGCAGCGAAGTATCGGTCGAATTGGAGGTCACCCAGCCGGGGCGGGCCCGCGCCACCCTCGACGTGGACCGCCCGGGTCTGTACCGCCTGAGCGACGGGGAGCAGGACGCGCTGGTGGCGGTCGGCGCCCTCAACCCGGTCGAATTCACCGATGTCGCGACCACCGACGCCCATCTCGGCCCAATGGCCGAGGCGACAGGCGGCTCGGTCACCTGGGTCTCCGAGGCCGGCACGCCCTCGCTGCGGCGCGTGTCGCCCGGCCGCACGGCCTCCGGACGCGGTTGGATCGGGCTGCGGGAGAACGGCGACTACGTGGTCGCCGGCGTGTCGCTCCTGCCCGCGCTGCCGGCCGGTCTGGCGCTGGTCCTGGTGCTGGGCACCCTGGTTCTGGCGTGGCGCCGCGAGGGCGACTGACCGAAGCGGTGCCTAAAGCATCACCACACACAATCAAATAAGTGAATACTCATTCAGAACAATTCGCACAATTCCGATCAGAATTTTGACGTGACGCGTGCATACGTGCGTTGCAATAGTCCCGCATGGTCCGAGGGAGGGAGCATGCAATGGACGGAATCTTTGACCATTGGATCGATCAATCCGGCAGAACACTGTCTCTGAGTAACATCATACGCGATAAGTCTGGCGAGCAGGCGATCTGGTATGCCCTGAAAGATCTGGGCTATGCGGCCGTCGCCTGGGACGACGGCGGCGTGCGGGTGCGGCTGGCGGCCGACGGCGTCGATCCGGGCACCGTGGACGGGCTGATGATGGCCCTGAAGGCGGTCCGGCGTCCGGTCGTGCTTGAGGTCTGGGACGGTGCCGACTGGCAGCGCAAGGACTATGCCGACGGCGCGGAGTTCGCCAATGAAGTCTTCCTGGCGATCGATATCCCCGAGTGACGATCTTGCCGGCGCCTATCGGCCGGCCCCAATGGTTGCCCCGTCGCCGAACACCGACACCGAGAAGTCGATGAAGGCGCGCACCTTGGCCGCCAGCGGCCGGCCCGCGGGATAGATCGCGTAGATCCCCACATCCGGCTTGCGGAACTCGACCAGGATCTCCTCCAGCCGTCCCGCGCGCACGGCATCCCCGATGATGAACGCCGGCATCTGCACCACCCCGAGGCCCTGTTCGGCCGCCGCGGCAAGGGCGGTGCCGTTGTTGGACATCAGGCGCGGCTTGAACTTGTGGCGGATCTGGCCGGACGGTCCCTCGAACGCCCAGAGGCCGCCGCCGTTCAGGTAGCTGTAACCGAGACAGTCGTGGGCCGACAGATCGGCCGGTGTCTGCGGTCGGCCGCGCCGCGCGAGATAGGACGGGGCTGCGGCGGTCAGGCTGCGCACCGAGCCCAGGCGGCGGGCCATCATGCTGGAATCCTCCAGCTCGCCGATCCGCAGGGCGACGTCGTACCCCTCTTCCACCAGGTCGACCCGGCGGTCGTTCAGCACCAGGTCGATGGACAGATCGGGACAGCCGGCGAGGAACCGGGCGAGTTCCGGGGCCAGTTCGGTCTGACCGAAGGAGACGCCGGCGCTCACCCGCAGCAGCCCGGAGGGGGTGTCCCGCTGGGCGCCGACCTCCGCCTCGGCCGCCTCGAACTCGGCGATCGCCCGGCGGCTGTGCTCCAGCACCCGTTCCCCGGCCTCCGTCAGGCTGATCCGCCGGGTGGTCCGGTTGAGCAACCGGGTGCCGAACCGGTCTTCCAGGCGGGAGACCTGCTTGGAAACCGCGGATTTCGAGATGCCCAGACTCTCCGCCGCCCGCGAGAAGCCTCCGGATTCCGCCACGCGGGCGAAAACCGCCATGGCCGTCAGATGATCGATCATGAATGCCTCATTATCCCCAGAAGGAAACAATACGTTGCCATATATCCTATTTTATATCCCTCCGGAGAACACCAGATATGACGTCAACGGATCAACAAGCGCCGGCCGTGCCACAGAGATGGCAGGCGGTGCGAAGGAGAGATGAATGACCAAGGTTCTGGTGCTGTATTATTCGAGCTACGGCCATATCGAGACCATGGCTGGCGCCGTCGCCAAGGGTGCAGGCAGCGTGCTCGGCGTCGAGGTGACGGTGAAGCGCGTGCCGGAACTGATGCCCGAGGACGTGGCCAAGAAGGCCGGCGTCAAGCTCGACCAGGATGCGCCGATCGCCACGCCGGACGAGCTCGCCGACTACGACGCCATCATCTTCGGCACGCCGACCCGCTTCGGCAACATGGCGGCGCAGATGCGCAACTTCCTCGATCAGACCGGCGGCCTGTGGGCCAACGGCAAGCTGATCGGCAAGGTCGGCAGCGTGTTCGTCTCCACCGCCACCGGCGGCGGCAACGAGACCACCGCCACCACCTTCCACACCACCCTGCTGCACCACGGCATGGTGATCGTCGGTCTGCCCTACTCAGCCAAGGAGCTGCTGAATATCGAGGAGTTCCGGGGCGGGTCGCCCTATGGTGCCGGCACAATCGCCGGTTCGGACGGCAGCCGCCAGCCGTCGGCCACAGAGCTGGCCCTGGCGGAATTCCAGGGCGCCCATGTCGCGAAGATCGCGGCGGGCGTCAGCGCCGGGCTGAAGAGCTAGAGAACGATCGGTTCAGATCGAATCGATCTGAACCGTGAATCGTCCTCTAACCTATTTAAAATAGAGCAAATTCACACGATCGGATGTTTCCATCTGATCGTGATTTGCTCTAGGCGTAATCCCGCGCCGCGCTGGAGACAGGCGGCGCATCACCCGCGCCGTGCTGTCTCAGGCGGTGTGACGTCAGGAGGCGACCATGATCGACGTGCGTCCATTCGATTCCCTCGGCAAGTTCCGGATCGACTGGCTGAATGCCAGCCATCACTTCAGCTTCGGCCATTACGTCGACCCCAAGCGCATGGGCTTCGGCGCCCTGCGCGTGTGGAACGACGACACGATCGAGCCGGGCACCGGGTTCGATCCGCATCCGCACCGAGACATGGAGATCATCACCTATGTCCGCAAAGGGGCGATCACCCACCAGGACCGCCTGGGCAACCAGGGTCGGACCGAGGCCGGCGACGTGCAGGTGATGTCGGCCGGAACCGGCATCGTCCACGCCGAGTACAACGAGGAGCCGGACCAGACCCAGATCTTCCAGATCTGGATCGAGCCCTCGGGGCGCGGCTTGGAGCCGCGCTGGGATGCCCGCCAGTTCCCGAAGGGCGACCGGTCGGGCGATCTGGTGGTGCTGGCCTCGGGCCGCGCCCAGGACGCCGGGAACGACGCGCTCAGCATCAACCAGGATGCCGCCGTGCTCGGCGCGACGGTCAAGGCCGGGCAGAGCGTGACCCACACGCTGGCCAAGGGCCGCAAGGCCTATCTGGTTGCCGCGGCGGGCGCCATCGAGGTGAACGGGGTGGCGGCCCAGGCCCGCGACGGTGTCGCCATCGCCGACGTGGAGACCGTGGAGATCACGGCCACCGAGGATGCCGAGGTCGTTCTGGTGGACGTGCCCTGAGCCTTGCCTGCCACTGACCTGACGACGACGGGGCGGCTGTGCCGCCCCGTTTGCGTTGCGCCGTCAGCCCGGCGTTGGGCGCGGACCGTCCTCGGCGGCCATCCGCATCCAGGTGGAGACGATGATCCCGGCATCCTCGGAGGCGAAGCGCAGGCGCGTCCCCCCGCCCTCGTGACCGAGGACTTCGCCATCGAGGCTCATGCCGGTGGCCGGGTCGCGCACGGTGACCACTGCCCCCAGCGGCGCGGCCACCGCCGGCAGCACCCGCACCCCGCCGGCGGACACGTTGTCGACCCGGCAGTCCGACGCCACCCCGTCGACGATGATTTCAAGGCCCGAACTGACCGGATAGCGCTCGTTTCGACGGCGATCGCCCTCGCCAGGCGTTGATTTCGAAAGCTTTCCACGTATCCATGTGACAATCGACATCTTACCCTCCAACATCACATGGTACCGTCGGACCGCGTTGCGCGCGATGCGTGATCCGTGGATTACGCGGTGCACCATTGTTGTTCGTCCACCGACGGTTCTGATAAGTGTTCGAATGATAAGCCGGTTTGGCGATATTTTACCGGCATTTTAGGGGGCTTGATGTCGACGGAGGCGATCGACACAGAGGGATATAGCGCCGAGGACAAGGATGCGCTGCACATCCTCCCCCTCGCGATCATCCCTCTTCACACCCCGGGCATGCGCCGCACCCGGCTTGTGAAGAACGCCCGGCTGGACACGGTGGTGGAGCTGTTCAAGGACAACCGGGCCGGCTCCGGGCAGATCGACATCCGCGCGCTCGGCGATTATTTCGATACCTCCGCGCCGAGTTTCGAGGAAGACCGCACCATCGTCGAGGTGCTGTCCCAGGAACCCAGCTTCGACGTCTATTCCCTGCGCCTGGCGCTGCGGTCCCACAACATCAAGGTCGACGAGGCCCAGCACCTGCGTCTGTCGCCGCAGACCCAGGAGAAACTGACCGAATATATGCGGGTCTTCACCCGGCCGCTGATCCAGAAGGTTTTCGGCAGCGATACCAAGGACGTATCCTCGGCCACGGAGATCTTCGAGATGTTCCGCGGCGTCGACCGGGACGTGGCGCTGAAGCGGATCCGGTCGATCTCCGACGCCCTCGGCATCGAGGTCGACCAGATCCCCGGCTTCCTGGAGGATTACGGCGACATCTTCCTGTCGCTCTCATACTTCAAGCGCACCCTGGAAGAGATCCGGCCGACCTTCGAGCGGTTCAAGGCCTGGACCGACGAGGGCATCCGCAACTCCCATCTGCGGCACAACAAGGACGCGATGCGCTATACCGAGATCGTCGATGCCCAGATGGAGGAGGCGATCGCTTTCACCATGCTGCGCTTCAAGGCCTTCGACGAGGCCAGCGCGGAGTTCTGGAAGGATCTGTCGGAATACCGCTACGCCCACCTTCGCAGACTCGTCACCAGCAACCACCGCACCATCGGCGGCATCCTCTGCGCCCTGTCGGTCAAGATGATCCGCTGGCAGGAGGACTTCCCCGGCGAGAGCGGCAGCCCGAACAAACGCGCCGACTGGCTGCTGGCCGAAATGGTCCCCGGCCTCGACAAGATCCGCCACATCCAGCGCACCGCCCCCACAGTCACCCCAATCTGACCCTCCCCTCCGCCGGAGCCCCGACCATGCGCATTCTCGGTGACACCGCCTCGGGCAACTGCCTGAAGGTCAAATACGCGGCTGACCATCTCGGGCTCCCCTACGCCTGGACCGATATCGACATCCTGAAGGGCGAGAGCCGGACGCCGGAGTTCCTAGCCCTCCACCCCATGGGCCAGGTTCCCGTCATCGTGCTCGACGACGGCCGTGCGCTCGGCCAGTCCAACGCCATCCTGCAGTACCTCGCCGAGGGCACCGCGCTGCTGCCGTCCGACGCCTATGACCGCGCGAGGGTCGCGGAATGGCTGTTCTGGGAGCAGTACAGCCATGAGCCCTACATCGCCGTCTGCCGCTTCCACATGGTCTACAGGGGCCAGCCGAAGGAGACCCGCGAGGCCTGGCGGGTCGAGCGCGGCGAGGCCGCCCTAGATGCCATGGACAGGGCGCTGACCGGCCGCGACTTCCTGATCGGCGCGGACCTGACCATCGCCGACATCGCGCTGCTGGCCTATACGCGGCTTGCCGGGGAGGGTGGGTTCGACCTCGGCGCAAGACCGGCGGTTGGAAACTGGATCGCGCGGTGCGAGGGTGTGCTGAAACTCGATTGACCGGACACTGCCAGATGCCTGCATCGCCCCTTGCCGCCGTCGACCTGCGCGACGTCTCCCATAGTTTCGGCACGCTCGGTGTGCTCGGCCCGCTCGGGCTGAGCGTGGCGCGCGGCGAGTTCGTCGCCCTGGTGGGGCCGTCCGGCTGCGGCAAGTCCACGCTGCTCCGTCTGGTCGCCGGGCTGGTCGCCCCGACCGGCGGCGGTATCGTCGTCGACGGGACGCCGGTGACCGGCCCCGATCCCAAGCGCGGCATGGTGTTCCAGCAGCCGGCGCTGTTCCCCTGGCTCGATATCGCCGCCAATGTCCGCTTCGGCCTGGACGAGCAGGGCGTGCCGAAGGCCGAGGGCAACCGGCGGGCGGCCGATTGGCTGGCCGCCGTCGACATCGCCGATTTCGCCAAGGCCCTGCCGGCCACCCTGTCCGGCGGCATGGCCCAGCGCGCCGCCCTGGCCCGCGCACTGGCGCCGGAGCCGGACCTGCTGCTGCTGGACGAGCCGTTCGGCGCGCTCGACAGCCTGACCCGGCGCGACATGCAGGCCCTGCTGGAGCGGGTGCGGCAGCGCACCTCGGCGACGGTGATCCTGGTGACCCACGACGTGGAGGAGGCGCTGTTCCTGGCCGACCGGGTGGTGGTGCTGTCGCCGCGTCCGGGCCGGGTGGTGGCCGAGGTGGCGGTGCCCTTCGACCACCCGCGCGACGACGCCCTGCGTCTGTCGCCCGCCTTCATGGAGGCGCGCGGCGCGGTGGAGGCGGCCCTGGCGGCGAGCCGGCCGTCCGCGTCCCAGACGGATGTCAGCCGACGAGAGTCGGAACTCCTGCCCGGATGACGTCCACGCAGGGATTGAAGCCGACCCGGTAGGCCAGCTCGGCCGGTTCCTCGATGTCCCAGATCACGAAATCGGCGGCCTTGCCCACCTCCAGGGTACCCCGCCGGTCGCCGAGACCGAGGGCCCGGGCCGCGTTGCGGGTCACCCCGGCCAGCGCCTCGACCGGTGTCAGCCCGAACAGCACGCAGCCCATGTTCATCGTCGTCAGCAGCGACGTCACCGGCGATGAGCCGGGGTTGCTGTCGGTGGCCAGCGCGATCGGCACCCCGGCATCGCGCAGCCGAGCCACCGGCGGCGCCTGGGTCTCGCCCAGCATGTAGAACGCACCCGGCAGCAGCACCGCGACGGTTCCGGCCCCGGCCATCGCCCGCACGCCGGCCGGCGACAGGTACTCCAGATGGTCGGCCGAGAGCGCGCCGTATGCCGCGGCCAGTTCGGCGCCGCCCGTGTCGCTGAGCTGCTCGGCATGCAGCTTGACCGGCAGGTTGAACAGCTTCGCCGCCTCGTAGACCCGCTCGACCTGCTCGGGCGAGAAGGCGATCGTCTCGCAGAAGGCGTCGACCTGGTCGACCAGCCCCTGCTCCACCGCGCCGGGCAGCACCTCGTCGCAGACGAAGTCGATATAGCCGTCGGCATCGCCCTCGAACTCGGGCGGCACCGCATGGGCCCCGAGGAAGGTGGTGATCACCTCGACCGGCGCCTCGCGCTCGATGGCCCGGGCGACGCGCAGCATCTTCAGCTCGGTGTCGAGGTCGAGACCGTATCCCGACTTGATCTCGACCACGGTCACCCCCTCGGCGATCAGCGGCGCCAGCCGCCGCAGGGCCGAGCGCAGGAGCTCCGCCTCGCTGGCCGCACGGGTCGAGGCGACCGTGGCGCGGATGCCGCCGCCGGCACGGGAGATATCGGCGTAGCTGACGCCCGAGAGCCGCTTCTCGAACTCGCCGGCCCGCTGGCCGCCATAGACCAGGTGCGTGTGGCAGTCGATCAGCGCCGGCGTGACCCAGTTCTGTTCGCCCTGGTGCAGCACGGCGGCGAGCTTCTCCACCGGTCCCGGCAGCTCGCCGCGCGGACCGATCCAGGCGATGCGCCCGTCCTTGACGCCGATCGCCGCGTCCTCGATCCGCCCGTACGCGCCCGGCGTCGCGCAGGTGGCGATATCAATGTCGATCCAGAGCGCGTCCCACATCTTCCAGCCCCCACCGTCGACAGTCCGGTGAGCCTAAGTCGCCCGCCATCGGCCTGCCAAGGCTTGTGATGACGGCATGTCGACGCCAGGATGCGGCCCGTTCCCTCCGCAACAAGGAATACCCCATGGCGACGCCCGAATTCATCGATGCCGACACCCTGGCCGCCTGGCTGGCCGACGGTTCCGTCGACCTGATCGACGTGCGCGAAGAGGCGGAGTTCGCCCAGGCGCGCATCCCCGGCTCCCGGCTGATTCCCCTGTCCGGATTCGATCCGGACGCGGTCGAGCTGCCTGCCGACAAGAAGGTCGTGTTCCACTGCAAGAGCGGCGTGCGCTGCGGCCATGCGGCCGACCGGATGATCGCCAACGGCAGCGACCGCCAGTTCTACCGGCTGCAGGGCGGCATCCTGGGCTGGGTCCAGTCCGGCCATACGGTCGAGCCCGGCGCCTGACCGAAAACACCCGAGCTAAGGCCCTCAAATAAATAAACCTTTCAAGACCGGGCGTATGGGTGTAGGGATATTTCGTCGCCCCCCGTCATTCACGGTGGGGCGCGATCTCGTTTGAGCCGGCGGAAACCATCGCCAGAAACGGTCGTCGGCCCAGTCGGACTTCAGTCCTCCACGGATCGGGCGCCTGATGCATCATCTTTCTGCCCCTCGCCGAGCTGTCGGTGATCGAGTTCCCGGTACCGGGGGCGGGCGGATCGATGGGGCCGCGACGGAGCACCCCCGATACAGATGGCGGGTCCGGGCGATGACCGGGCGTATCCTCCTGTTTCTGGCGCTTGCCGCCGGACTGCTCGGCGACATGCCCGCCCGCGCGCAGCAGGATCTGGTCGCCGATCTCAGCGATCACCTGGTCGCCATCACCACCGGCTTCACCGGAGCCGACGTCCTGCTGTTCGGCGCGGTGGAGGGCGAGGGCGAGATCGTCGTCACGGTCACCGGCCCGCGCACCGACGTCACCGTGCGCCGCCAGGAGCGTGTCGCCGGGGTCTGGGCCAACGTGGAAGCGGTAACCTTCGCCAATACGCCCTCCTTCTACGCGGTCGCGTCCACCGAGCCGCTGGAGAACGTCGCGAGCGCCGACATCCGCCAGCGCCAGGAAATCGGGATCGAGAACCTGTTTCTTCGGCCCGAGGATCCGGAGATCGATCCGGGCACGGCGGCGATCTTCCGGGCCGGCCTGATCCGCAACAAGCAGGCCGTCGGCCTGTACGCCGGCGAGGTCCTGCCGATCACCGTGCTGTCCAACCGGCTGTTCCGCACCCGCATCCATCTGCCGGCGAATGTGGTGACCGGCACCTATACGGTCGCCGTCTATTTCCTGCGCGACGGATCCGCCGTCCACGCCCAGACCACGCCGCTGGTGGTCTCCAAGACCGGCATCGGGGCCGATATTTTCCTGTTCGCCCACGGCAACTCCGCCGCCTATGGTGTCCTGGCGATCATCATCGCCATTGCTGCGGGTTGGCTCGCGGCATGGATCGGTCGTAAGGTCGGGTGAGCGATCAGGCTCGTGGGGTCAGGGTCGAGCGGACATGAGCGAGACGTCGGACGACAGTCAACGTGTATTCCTCGTCGTCGTTGACGACAGCGAGGAGCTGAATGTGGCGCTGCGCTTCGCGTGCCAGCGCGCCCGTCACACCGGCGGCCGTCTGGCGCTGTTCCGCAGCGTCGAGCCCGTGGAGTTCCAGCACTGGATGGGCGTGGGCGAACTGATGCGCGAGGAGGCGCGGCAGGAGGCCGAGACGCTGCTCGAGCGGGTCAGCCAGCAGGTCATCGACCTCTCCGGATCGATCCCGGTCGTTTATATCCGCGAGGGGACCGCCCGCGACGAACTGCTGAAGCTGATCGAGGAGGAGCCGACGATCTCCATTCTCGTGCTAGCGGCGGCTCCAAAATCCGACAATCCCGGTCCCCTGGTCAGTCACCTGATGACCAAGGCGGCCTCGCGCCTGCGGATACCGATCACGATCGTTCCGGGCTCCCTCACCGACGCCGAGATCGACGCGCTGACCTGAGCGGCGGGCCGCACCGTCCACAGCCACGGGCAGGCCCGTCGGGATATACATCGGATGCGGGCAGGGCCGGCCGGCGGCGGGCATTTGGGCACCGGGCCACAGCTTGACCGGCCGTGCCGCGGACTGCGATGCTCCGGTGCCATACTTTCCCAGCCCGGATGAGGCAATGTTTTCAAATCCCCTGGAGACCGTGAGCGAGGTCGTAGAAACCTCGCCGGCCGTCTCCGATTCAGTCGCCTACACGACCTGCTACATGTGCGCCTGCCGGTGCGGGATCAAGGTTCACCTCAAGGACGGCAAGATCCGTTACATCGAGGGCAACCGAAACCACCCGGTGAACAAGGGCGTGCTCTGCGCCAAGGGGTCCGCCGGGATCATGCAGCACTACTCGCCGGCGCGGCTGACCAAGCCGCTGAAGCGGGTCGGCCCGCGCGGATCGGGCGAGTTCCAGGAGATCGAGTGGGAGGAAGCGCTGTCCACCGCCGCCCAATGGCTGGGCGATGTGCGCAAAACCGATCCGCGGAAACTCGCCTTCTTCACCGGGCGCGACCAGTCGCAGTCGCTGACCGGTTGGTGGGCGAGCCAGTTCGGCACTCCGAACCACGCCGCCCATGGCGGGTTCTGTTCGGTCAACATGGCGGCGGCCGGCTTATATACGATCGGCGGCTCGTTCTGGGAGTTCGGCGAGCCGGACTGGGAGCACACCGAATACTTCATGATGTTCGGCGTCGCCGAGGACCATGACAGCAACCCGATCAAGATGGGCCTCGGCACGATCAAGACCCGGGGCGCCAAGTTCGTCTCGGTCAATCCGGTCAAGACCGGCTATTCCGCCATCGCCGACGAGTGGGTCGGCATCCGGCCGGGCACCGACGGCCTGTTCGTCATGGCGCTGATGCACGAGCTGCTGAAGGCGCGCCGCGTCGATCTCGACTATCTGGTGCGCTACACCAACGCGCCCTGGCTGGTGATCCAGGATCCGGGTGCCGCCGATCACGGCCTGTTCGCCCGCGATGCCGAGGGCGCGCCGCTGTGCTTCGACAAGAAGGCTGGCGCGCTGGCCAACGCCATGACCGCCGAGGTCGCCCCGGCCCTGGTCGGGGAGCACACCCTGGCCGACGGCCGCAAGGCGGTGCCGGCGTTCCAGCTTCTCTACGACCGCTACACCGCCGACGAGTACGCCCCCGACGCGGTGGCCGAGCGCTGCGGCCTCGACGCCGACCGCATCCGGCGCATCGCCGCCGAGCTGGCCCACGCCGCCTTCGAGAAGGAGGTGGTGATCGACCAGCCCTGGACCGACTGGGCCGGACGGCGCCACGAGAAGATGATCGGCCGTCCGGTGGCGATGCACGCCATGCGCGGCATCTCCGCCCATTCCAACGGCTTCCACACCTGCCGCGCGCTGCACCTGCTGCAGTTGCTGCTCGGCTCGATCGATGCGCCGGGCGGCTTCCGCTACAAGCCGCCCTTCCCGCGTCCGGTGCCGCCGCCGCTGAAGCCCGCGGGCAAGGCAGGCCAGATCGAACCCGGCAAGCCGATGGCGGGCCCGCCGCTCGGCTTCCCGACCTCGCCGGAAGATCTGCTGGTGGAGGCCGACGGCACGCCGCGCCGAATCGACAAGGCCTATTCCTGGGACGCGCCGGTCGCCGCCCACGGCATGATGCATATGGTGATCCAGAACGCCTGGGCCGGCGATCCGTACCCGATCGACGTGCTGTTCATGTACATGGCGAACATGAGCTGGAACTCGTCGATGAACTCGGCCGGCACCATGAAGATGCTGACCGACAAGGACCCCGAGACCGGCGAGTACAAGATCCCGAAGATCATCTACTCCGACGCCTATGCCTCTGAGATGGTGTCCTATGCCGACCTGATCCTGCCGGACACCACGTATCTGGAGCGCTGGGACTGCATCTCCCTGCTCGACCGGCCGATCTGCGATGCCGACGGGGCGGCGGACTCGATCCGCCAACCGGTGGTGCAGCCGGATCGCGACGTGCGGCCGTTCCAGGACGCGCTGATCGAGATCGGCGTGCGCCTCGGCCTGCCCGGCCTGACCAAGGATGACGGCACGGCGAAATATCCCGGCGGCTATCCGGACTACCTGGCCAACCACGAGCGCGCGCCCGGCGTGGGTCCGCTCGCCGGCTTCCGCGGGGTCGACGGCACCAAGGAAGGCAAGGGCGAGCCGAACCCGGACCAGCTCCAGCGCTATGTCGACAATCAGTGCTTCTGGCGTCACGAGTTCGCGCCGTCGGAGCGCTACTTCAAGCACGCCAACAAGGAGTATCTGGAGAAGGCGGTGTCGCTCGGCCTGATCGGGGCGGCGAACCCGATCATCCACCAGATCTACTCCGAGCCGCTGCAGACCTTCCGCCTCGCCGCCGAGGGCCATGGCCCCGTGGTGCCGCCGGAACACCACCGCGAGCGGGTGAAGACCTATTTCGATCCCCTGCCGTTTTGGTACGCGCCGTTCGAGGGCGAGATGCTGGACGAACAGGACAGCTTCCCGATGCACGCCATCACCCAGCGCCCGGCCGCCATGTATCACTCCTGGGGCTCGATGAACGCCTGGCTGCGGCAGATCCACGGCCTGAACCGGCTGTACATGAGCCGGCAGCGGGCCACCGAGATGGGCATCGGCGAGGACGACTGGGTCCATGTGACCTCCCACCACGGCCGCATCAAGGCGCAGGTCCAGCTCATGGAAGGCGTGAACCCGGACACCGTTTGGACCTGGAACGCCATCGGCAAGCTCAAGGGTGCCTGGGGCCTCGACCCCAAGGCACCGGAGGCCAATAAGGGCTTCCTGCTGAACCACCTGATCTCCGAGCTGCTGCCGCCCAAGGGAGGCGGATACCGCTACGCCAACGCCGACCCGGTCACCGGCCAGGCCGCCTGGTATGACCTGCGGGTCCGCATCGAGCGGGCCGAGGCCGACGCGCCGGGTAGCGAGGCCGAGCCGCGCTTCGCCCCGCTGCCCAAACCGCCGGGCGGCAAAGCGGGTCCCGGCACCCTGCGCTACGGCGCCAAGATCAAAGGGGAGGCCGCGGAATGACCTCGCTTCCCACCAAAGCGCCGACGAAGAAGCTCGGCCTCGTCATCGACCTGGACATCTGTGTGGGCTGTCATGCCTGCGCGGTGAACTGCAAGGAATGGAACTCGGGCGGACACTCCGCGCCGATGACCGACTGGAACGCCTATTCCGGCACCGAGAGCGAGGACGGCGACGATGCCGGCGCCTGGGGCGTGTGGTTCAACCGGGTCCACACCTACGAGGTCGGCGACGCCCCGGAGAGCCGCACCGTCCACTTCCCGCGCTCCTGCCTGCACTGCGAGGAGCCGGCCTGCGTCACCGTCTGCCCGACGGGAGCGAGCTACAAGCGCGAGGAGGACGGTATCGTCCTCGTCAACCCGGACACCTGCATCGGCTGCAAGCTGTGCTCCTGGGCCTGTCCGTACGGCGCGCGCGAGTACGACTACACCGACGGGGTGATGAAGAAATGCACCCTGTGCATCGACAAGATCTACAACGAGAATCTGGAAGAGGTTGATCGGGTGCCGGCCTGTGTCTCGACCTGCCCTGCCAGCGCGCGTCATTTCGGCGATCTCGGCGATCCCGGCAGTGCGGTCTCCAAGCTCGTGTCCGAGCGCGGCGGCTACGACCTGATGCCGGAGATGGGCTACAAGCCGACCAACAAGTACCTGCCGCCGCGTCCGCGCAAGACCAACGCCGGCGACACCGGCGCGCCGACGAAGCTGGAGGCGCTGGCCGCCGAGGCCGCCGACGCCGTGCCGTCCAACGCCGGAGGCAACGGCTTCCTGGCGTGGGTCGACGCCATGCTGTCGCGCTGAGGGAGGGACCAGAGATGCATCCCGCTTCCTCCGTCATCTTCTTCACCACCGCGTCCGGTGCCGGCTACGGCCTGCTGTTCCTGATGGGCCTCGCCGGTGCCGCCGGTCTGATGCCCGCCGGGCTGTGGTCCGGGCTGGTCGGCTTCGCCCTCGCCTTCGGACTGATCACCGCCGGCCTGCTCGCCTCCACCTTCCATCTCGGCCACCCCGAGCGGGCCTGGCGGGCGATGTCCCAGTGGCGCTCCTCCTGGCTGTCGCGCGAGGGCATGGCTTCGATCGTGACCTACCTGCCGGCCGGCATCTACGCGCTCGGCTGGGTCCTCGCCGGCGAGGCCCGCGGGTTCTGGGGCGTGTTCGGCATCCTGGCCAGCGCCGGCGCGGTCGTCACCGTTGTGTGCACCGGCATGATCTACGCCTCGCTGCGGACGATCCGCCAGTGGCACCACCCGCTGGTGCTGCCCGGCTACCTGCTGTTCTCGCTCTATACCGGCGGGCTGTGGATGACGGTACTGGTCTGTGCCTTCGGCGGCGACGTCACGTTTCTAATCTGGACGACCATCGTCGCCGGCGCGGCCGCGGCGGCAGTGAAATGGACCTACTGGTCGAAGATCGACACCGACGCCCCAGTCACCACGGCGGGCACGGCCACCGGTCTCGGTCATCTCGGGAAAGTCCGGATGCTGGACGGCCCCTCCACCTCGAAGAACTTCGTCATGCGCGAGATGGGCTACCGGGTCGCCCGCAAGCACGTCCACAAGCTGCGGATGATCGCCGCCGTCGCAGGCCTGGTGGTTCCCTTCGCCCTGCTGATGGTGGCGGGGATCATGGGGACGGCCGGCGGCTGGATCCCGGCCCTGCTGGCCGCCCTGTGCGGCTCGCTCGGGGTGGTCGTGGAACGCTGGCTGTTCTTCGCCCAGGCGACCCACGTGGTGACGACCTACTACGGTGCGGAAGCGGCTTAGGGCACCTCCTTCCACAACATCCTCACGTCTTCCCGGCCTTGCGCCGGGACCGAGGGCGCGGTCTGCTGGAGCGCCGAAGAACGATCGCCGGCGCTCCTACGCCCGGATGGCTGCGTCCCGGCGCGAGGCCGGGAAGACGCTCATTTGCGTTCAGGGCGTATCCCTCACCCCGCGGCCGGGGTCGGCTTCGGATCGTCCCCGCCGGTCTCCTCCTCCGGCTCCCAGCGCGGATCGAGCTCGGCGGCCATCGGCGTGGTCCGGGAGACCGAGACCCACGGCCCCTGCTCCTCCACCGGCAGGGCGGTGCGCTGCACCATCCGCCAGACGGTGAACAGGGCGAGCAACCCGGCGGTCAGCGCGCCGAAGCCATAATAGCCCCAGTTGCCGACCCACTGCATCGCCGAGGTGGCGGCGATCGGCCCGGCGACCGCGCCGATGCCGAAGGCCAGCAGCAACCCGGCGCTCGCCGCCACCAGGTCGGTCGACTCCACGTAGTCGTTGGTATGGGCGATGGCGAGCGAATACACGGTCATGCACAGTCCGCCATAGAGCCCGGCCATGGTCACAAAGACCCAGAAGCCGGGGAACGGCAGGAAGGCAAGCAGCAGCCCGAGCACCGCGGACAGCATCAGGGTTCCCGCGATCACCGTGCGCCGGTCCATCAGGTCGGACATCTTGCCCACCGGCCACTGCATGACCAACCCGCCCCCCAGCACGGCGGAGACGAAGATCGCCACCTCCGGCACCGAGAAGCCGATCGCCGTGGCATAGACCGAGGACGCGCCGAACAGCGCACCGCTCAGGATGCCGCTGCCGAAGCTGGCGACCATGCCCAGCGGCGAGATCCGGTAGAGCTGGCGGAAGCTCAACGCCGAGCGGGTGACCGAGGACGACGCCGCCGAGCGCGACAGGGTCAGCGGCACCAGGGCCAGGCTGAACAGGATCGACACCAGCGCATAGAGGATGAAGCTCGACGGCGGCGCCAAGTTCAGCAGGAACTGGGCACCGGTCATCGCCAGGTACTGGGCCACCATGTATATCGAGAGCAGCGAGCCGCGCTGGTTGTTGCTGGCGGCCCCGTTGAGCCAGGATTCCGCGACCATGTAGGCACCGGCCACGCAGACCCCGTAGATCACCCGCAGGATGAACCAGTACCAGGGGTCAACATAGAAGGCGTGGGAGATGGACGCTGCCGACATGATCGACACCAGGGCGGCGAAGGTGCGCACATGCCCGACCTGCTCGATGATCCGCGGCACGGCGAGACAGCCCAGCACCATGCCGACGAAATATCCCGACATCACGAGACCGGCGACCTGGGAGTTGATCTCCGGCTCCATCCCGAGCCGCACGCCCAGCAATGACGAGAACATCCCGTTGGCCATCTGCAGCAGGACCACGCTGAGCAGCAGGGCGACCACGGCGGGGGAGAGGGCGGGCATGGGCGTGGCCTTTCCGGGATGGACCGCGCCGTAAGTCGGGGCGCGGGTCGGGTCTGGCAGGGCGGCCGAGCTCGACCGGCAGTGGGGCGCCTGTGTTCCAGACGTCTGAGGAGGTCTCTCAGCCGCGCGTCAGAGTCAATGCTCCGGTACGGGTAGCATGGGATTATGACAGACGCTCTCTCAGGAGCGACAGATCCGGCGAAATCGGGAGGGTTTAGGAGCAACGCTTGCCGTCTTCCGTCCGCCGCGCTATGTCGCCGCCATGCGCTGGAGATCTCCCCTCGCCGGCCTGGCGATCATCGCCGGGCTAGTGCTTTACGTCGTCGCCGTGGTCACGCTCGCCGAATTCGTGCCGGACCATGTGCTGGCCGAGACGCTCTACTACGTCGTGACCGGAATCGTCTGGATCTGGCCTGCGGTCTCCGTCATCGGCTGGGCACGTAAGGATGACGGTTCTCAGCAAGGCTGAGAATTTCTTCTTGTCCCCTACCGGCACTCGCATACAACGAAAAAATCGGGAACAATCCCCGGACCGCCATCGCCGCATGGCCTCCGGAGGACCCCGCCGATGCCGCGCCTCTTCTGTCTTCTGTGGGCCGTGCTGGCCCTGGCCGGCTGCGTCACGCCGGTCATGCGCAATGCCGACACGATGGAGCCGCAGCGCATGCTGTCCGGCAGCGTGATGGACCGGGAAGCCTGCACCGCCGCCGACAAGGCCTGGGCCGGCGCCGGGACGGTCTGGGTTGCCCTCGATCCCGACTGGGACCCGCAGGATGGGACCTGTATCCGCTATGTCCTGGCCGGGCTCGACAGCGCCGCCAATCCGATCGTGTCGGTACATTTCCACGGCGATGTGATGTGGCAGTACCTGGATGGCCGCAGCGGCTGGTTCAGCGGCTACGAAACCCTCACGCCCGGGACCCTGAAGGCCTTCGCAATACGCGAGAACCAGACGTATGGCCTGCCCTATCTCCGGGTCTCCCGCCCCGGGACCTATGGGTCCTCCGGCTTTCACAAGCAGCGTCGGCGGCAGCGAGAAGCCGACATCCTCGACGCCGCCCTGGATATCCTGAAGGCCCGTTACCGGATCGACCGGTTGGCCGTCAGCGGCCAGTCGGGCGGCGGGCATGTGGTCGCCTCCCTGCTGACCCGGCGCGACGATATCGACTGCGCGGTGATCACCTCAGGCGTCGTGTCCGTCGCCCAGCGCGCCCGCCATCACGGTTGGGATCGGGACATCACCGGATACCGGGACTACTTCGACCCGATCGAGCACGTGTCCGAGATCCTGCCCGACCCGCGCCGCCGCATCGTCGTGGTCGGCGATCCGCGCGACCGCAACACGCCGTTCTTCACCCAGCAGGACTATGCACAGGCGGTGGCGGCCGCCGGCCATGAGGTGGCCCTGATCCGTGCCGAGGGCGCGGGCAAATCATTCCACGGCCTCGGTCTGACCGGGTTCAAGGTGGTGCAGTGGTGCGTGGACGGGGTGTCGTCGACCGAGATCCAGGCGCGGTTGCCGATCCCGCCGGAGGATTGAGGGCGGATTTCCGCTCCTTCCTGCCACTCCATGCACTCCCCGGATTAAATACAGGGAGAGCGGAGGGCGGTCAGAGGAGTACGCCCCTAGACCACCTCGACCATACCCTCAAGATCGCTTGCCGACAGCCATTCGTCGTTGCTGTCGCTGGCATAGCGGAACTCCGGGTCGACGGGCTTCGCGCCCGCCCTGGTCCAGATCGCGCGCGGGCCGTCGGTGAAGGCCGGCAGGATGATGTAGCGGTCGTCGATCTCCACCGTGGTGCGGGCGTCGTCCTCCGGCACCATGACCTCGTGCAGCTTCTCGCCGGGGCGGATGCCGACCACCTTGTGCGGGAGGCCCGGGCCGAGGCAGGAGGCGACGTCGACGATCTTCATCGACGCGATCTTCGGCACGAAGATCTCCCCGCCCTTCATCATCTCCAGGCTGCTGAGCACGAAGTTCACGCCCTGCTGCAGGGTGATCCAGAACCGGGTCATCCGGTCGTCGGTGATCGGCAGATGGTCCTTCTTGTCGGCGATGAGCTGCTTGAAGAACGGGATCACGCTGCCGCGCGAGCCGATCACGTTGCCATAGCGCACCACCGAGAAGATGCAGCCTCCGGCCCCCGACAGATTGTTGGCGGCGATGAAGATCTTGTCCGAGGCGAGCTTGGTGGCGCCATACAGGTTGATCGGGTTGGCCGCCTTGTCGGTGGAGAGCGCGATCACCCGCTTCACGTTGCTGCGGATCGCCGCTTTGACGATGTTCTCAGCACCGTGGATGTTGGTCATCACGCATTCGAACGGGTTGTATTCGGCCGTCGGCACGTGCTTGATCGCGGCGGCGTGGATCACGTAGTCGACGTCGCGCATGGCCATCTCCAGCCGGTCCACGTCGCGCACATCGCCGAGGAAGTAGCGCATCTCCGGATGCTTCTCGACCGGGATCTCGAGGCCCATCTCGTACTGCTTCTGCTCGTCGCGGGAGAAGACGATGCAGCGCCGCGTCTTGAAGTTCGCCAGCACGGTCCGGATGAACTGCTTGCCGAACGACCCGGTGCCGCCGGTGACCAGCACCGTCTTGCCGTTCAAATCGATGAAGTTTTGATCGAACTGCCGCATGCGGCCCTCCCGCCTCGATCCCGCACCCTATCCCCTTCAGGGGAAGCGCGAATCACCCCGTATTGTCCCGCTCAGCGGCGCCGGCGGCAAGTTGGGCGTCACACGGCCCCATCGCCGATGCCGCCGCCGTTTCCGACGGCGCGCCTCAGCGCCGAGACGACATGCTCCACATCCGCGTCCGCCATCGCCGGGAACAGCGGCAGGGACAGGCAGCGGGCGTAGTAGCGGTCGGCACCCGGCAGCTCTGGGCTCGGGGCGGTCTCGCGGTAATAGGGCTGGCGGTGGACCGGGTGGTAATGGACCTGGGTTCCGATCCCGTCGTCGCGCAGCCGGCGCATGACGGTACCGCGCTCCACCTCCAGGGCTGCGAAGTCGATCAGCGCCACCGACAGGTGCCAGGACGGATCGCAGCCCGGCGCCACCGGCAGGGCCCGGACATGCGGTCCGCACCGCGCCAGGGCCGCCTGGTAGAGACCGCGCAGATGACGGCGGCGCTCGACAAAGCCGGCCAGCCGGCCGACCTGGGACAGGCCGAGGGCGGCATGGATGTCGGAGAGCCGGTAGTTGTACCCCGGCTCCGGCATCTCGTAGTACCAGGGGTTCGGCTCTCCCGACGCGTCGAATCCGGCCTCGCGGTCGGCGAACCGGGCCGGGTCGCGGACCATGCCGTGGTTGCGGTAGCGGCGCATGCGTTCGTCCAGTACCGGGTCGCGGGTGCAGAGCACCCCGCCCTCGCCGCTCGCCACGGTCTTGACCGGGTGGGTGGAGAACATGGCGATGGCGGACCGGGTGCAGGCCCCGACCGTCTCCCCGCCATTCGTCGCCCCGAGTGCGTGGCAGGCATCCTCGACGATCGGGATCTCCGGAAACGCCTTCGCCAGGCCCGCCACGTCGACGCAGTGGCCGTTCAGGTGGACGGCGACGATCGCCTTCACCCGCTCCCGGCCGGCCCGCGCCACCGCCTCGGCGATCGCCTCGAGCGTGGTCAGCCCGGTCTCCGGGTCCACATCGGCGAAGACCGGCTGCGCCCCGACATAGACCGCGCAGTTGGCGCTGGCGAGGAACGTCACCGTCGGGACCACCACCGCGTCGCCCGGGCCGACCCCCAGCGCCATCATCGCGAGGTGCAGGCCGGCGGTCCCGCTGGAACAGGCGACGGCGAAGGGCGCGTCGACGGCGGCGGCGAAGGCCGTCTCGAAGGCGTCGACCGTCGGGCCGGTGGTCAGAAAGTCGCCGCGCAGCACCTCCGCCACCGCCGCGATATCGGCCTCGTCGATGCACTGGCGGCCGTAGGGCAGGAAGGGCGGCGGAACGCTCATCGTGTTATTGCTCCAACCGGGGGTTATTGCGCTGAGGGGGTCATTGCTCGCGCAGGGCGGTCTCCAGCGACCGGGTCAGCGGCGAGATCAAGTATTCCAGCAGCGTCTGGTCGCCGGTGGAGATGATCACCATCGCCTGCATGCCCGGGACCAGTTCCACGCCGTGCTGGCGCATCATCTCTTTGCTCAGCCGGACGCGGGCCTCGTAATAGGGCTGGCCACCCTCCTGGGCCTGCATCACATCGGGGGAGATGTCGATCACCCGGCCGTCGATCGGCTTGGCGGTACGCTGGCTGTACGCGGTCAGGCGGACGGTGGCGGGAGCGCCGACCTGAACCACGTCGATATCCGTTGGCTGAAGCTGGGCACGGACGATCAACTCGTCGTTCTCCGGCGCGATGTTCATCAGCGGTTCGGCCGGCCCGATCACCCCGCCCTCGGTATGGAAGCGCAGCCCGTAGACCTTGCCGCCGATCGGCGCGCGCACCGTGTTGCGGGCGATCGAATCGTCGGCCGAGACGAGTTGCTCGCGCAGGTCGCGCAGCTGGGTCTGCGTCTCTCGCAGATCGGTTTCGATGTCCGAGCGGTTCTGCTCCCGCAGGGTCAACCGCTGGTATTCCGTCTCGGCAATGGTCTGTTCCGCGCGGGCCATCAGAGCTTCGCGGTTATCGATCGACCCCTGCAGCGCTGCCTGCTCGCGTTGTAGGGCCAACAGGCGCGGCTTGCGCTCCAGCCCCTTCTCGAACAGCTCGCGCACGCCCGAGATCTCTTCTTCGATGATGGCGAGCTGGCGGATATCCGAGCGTTGCTGCGCCTTGAGGGCAACAATCTCCTCGCGACTCTTGGCCACCCGCTTGTCGAGCAGCCCCTGCTGCCCTTCGAACGCGGCACCGCGCCCCTCGAACAGGCGGCGTTCGCCTTCCAGGATGGACTGGACATACGGATCGTCGGATTTGCTCGTGAGCGCGTCGGGGAAGTCGACCGTCGGCAGATCGTCCCGTTCGGCGATCAGGCGGGCCTCCTCGCCCATCAGCGCAAACATGCGCTGGACGAGCCGGCCCTGATTGACCGTGGCCTGGGTGCCCTGGAGGACCATCAGGACATCGCCCTCCCGGACCGTGTCGCCCTCCCGGACACGGATCTCCTTGATGATCCCGCCTTCCAGATGCTGCACGACCTTCTGGCTGCCCGCGACCTGGACCTGACCGGTGGCGATGGCGCCCGATCCCAACGGCGCGAAGGCCGCCCAGACGCCGAACACGCCGAAGAACAGGAACAGAATCGCGTACCCGACCCACAGGACGAAGCGCCAGGACATCGGGTTGCGCTCGGTATCGTGGCCCAGCGGGTCGTCCCACCGGGTCAGGTCCCTCGACTCCTCGCTACGCACCATCGCCATGACGTCGCTCCTCGCTCAGTCCTTGGTCGGATCGGCCGAAATGGCTCGAACGCTCTGCACCTGCAAGGAGGTCGCCCGGGCCTTGTAGGACGACGGCGGACGGACCACGGCGCCGCGGCCCCGCGGGCCCTTCGGCGCGTCGGGGGCGTCGTCCTCGGGGGTCGGCGGCTCCTGGATTTCCGTCGGTCCTTCCGCGTTCTGGGATGTCGCCCGGGACGTCTCCTCCAGACGCTCGACGTCGGGCTCGGCCGCGACGGTGGGACCCGACTCGGAAGGCCGCCGCTCCGGCTCGGACGGACGCGGGCGCTGCTCTCGCCCGTCGGTAATCTGCGAGGCCGGTCCCTCCAGCGCCGGACGTCGGCCCTGCTGCAGGAAGGACAGGGTCTCGTCGCGCGGGCCGAAGCGCTGCACCGTACCGCCGTTCAGCACCAGGATCTTGTCCATCAGCGCCAGGGTCGACGGCCGGTGGGTGATCAGGATCACCGTGACCTTCGCCGCCTTCATCGCCTTGAGGGCCTGAACCAGCGCGTCGTCGCCCTGACTGTCGAGATTGGCGTTGGGCTCGTCGAGTACGACCACCTTCGGCCCGCCGAACAGGGCGCGGGCAAGGGCCACGCGCTGACGCTGTCCCCCGGACAGGAGTTGGCCGCCCCAGCCGATCTCGGTGTCGTAGCCGTCCGGCAGGCGCAGGATCAGGTCGTGCAAGCCGGCGAGCTTCGCCGCCTTGACGACCTCTTCGGGGTCGGGGTTCTCCTGCAGCCGGCCGATGTTCTGCGCCACCGTGCCGGAGAACAGCTCCACGTCCTGGGGCATGTAGCCGATATGTGCGCCCAGCGCCTCGTTATCCCAGGAATAGATGTCCGCGCCGTCGAGCCGCACCGAGCCGACGGTCGGCTGCTGCACCCCGACGAGCAGCCGCGCCAGGGTCGACTTGCCGGCGGCCGACGGGCCGACGATACCGAGCGTCTCCCCCGGTTCGACCTCGAACTGGATACGCTGCAGGATCGGCTTGGCCAGGCCCTGGGGCTGATAGAACAGGTTCTCCGCCGTGATCCTGCCTTCCGGATCCGGCAGCCGCATGCGTTCCGGCTGGTCCTGGGCGGTAAGCAGGGTCTGCTCGATCTGCCGGTAGGCGGTGAAGGCCTCGACCATGCCGCGGGCCTGGGCCACGCCCTGCTCGATCGGCTGCAGCGCGCGTCCGAGGATCAGCACGCTGGCGATCATCATGCCGCCGGTCATCGGCGTATGCGGATCGATGATCTGGGTCGCCGCCACCGTCATGATCAGCATCTGGATCAGCATGCGGGTCGACTTGGAGATCGCCAGGAAGATCGCGGCGCGGTCGCTCGCCCGGCTCTGCAGCGCCAACACGGCCTCGTTCTCAGTGAGGAAGCGCCGGATGACCGACTGGCGCATGCCCATGCTCTCGACCACCGAGGCGTTGCGTACCGCGGCGTCGGCGGCGGCATAGGCCCGGTTGGAATAGGCCTGGGCCTCGTTCAGGGCCGGGCGCGTCAGGTGATCGTTGGTCAGGCCGAGCGCCAGCATCACGAGCGCCCCACCGACCGCGGCCAACCCCATCGGCAGGTTCAGGTAGAGGATCAGCAGCAGGAAGATCGGCACCCAGGGAACGTCGAGCACCGTCAGCATCGCCGGTCCGGTCAGAAAGTTCCGCAGGACGGAGAGCTGGCGCAGGGCATTGCTGTTGGCCGTCTTCGAGCGGTCCAGGGCCTCGGCCACGGCGGACGACAGCAACAGAGGCGCGATCCGTCGGTCGATCCAACGCGAGATCCGTACGAAGGCGAAGGATCGCACGCTGTCGAGTGCCGCCTGAACGGCCAGCGCGCAGGCGGCGATCATCAGCAGCAGGAAGAGCGTCGACTCGCTTCGGCTGGCCAGCACCCGGTCGAAGACCTGGAACATGAACAGCGGCATGGTCAGCATCAGGAGATTGACGAAGAAGCTGAAAATGCCACAGGCGAAAAAGGCCGTGTAACAGGCCTTCAGCAGATTGTGGACGGATACTGGTTCTTGCTTCTTCATCGCGGCACCGACGTTTCCGGCCTCGTTGAGGCGGGGGCTTTAGCGCCCGAAAGAGTACCGCCGGCCGACCCCGCCAGCAGGGGTCTCCCTATATTCAATCTTCCGTAAACTTCGCGAGATCGATATCGCCATGCCGGAAGGGGATCCAGTACTTCGTCTCGCTGTTGTACTGAATGCCGTAGATGTTCGTGCAGAACACCTTGACCGGCGGCTTGGTCTCGCCGGATTCAGTCTCGGTTCGGGCGGCGTCGACCAGGTCCGAGCCTTTGAACTTCTCCCAAGCGGCAGCAACATCGCTCCGGTCCGCCTCGGGAAGGTCGTTGATCTCCATGGCGAGATCCCAGGTCTTCTCCAGGTCGTTCCAAAGATCGTCGAGATATTTACCCATTGTGTCGTCCGCAATCGCTATGGTGGCCGCATCATGGATGGGGGCCGATTTGGCTGTCTTGGCTTATAGCCAAACCAGCACATCCATTAAAAGGGAATTGTCATCCCCACGCCCGCTCCGGAGTGTGTTACGAAACGGGAATTGTTGCAAATCCTCAGTCGCCCGACGGAGACTGGAAGCCAATTGTCCGGATCGCCGATGCCTTCAACACCCCACACGCCCGCCGCCGATGAGGAGAGCGGGAATACTCCCCGACATGACAAGGTCGCTTCGACCGCCCTGCTGGTTCTCGGCATGCACCGCAGCGGCACCTCCGCCCTGACGCGTGTGGTCAACCTCCTCGGCGTCGAGCTGGGCACCGACCTCATGGAGGCGGCGGAAGGCAACAACGAACGCGGATTCTGGGAACATCAGGGCGTCGTCACCCGCCACGACCGGCTCCTGGCCGATCTGGGAATGCGATGGGACGACCCGCGCGCCATGCCCCGGGACTGGCTGACGCATCCGGCGACCCTGGCCGCCCGCAGCGACCTGGAAGCGATTCTGGACGCCGAGTTCTCCGGTGCGGCGCTGTGGGGGGTGAAGGATCCCCGCATGTGCCGCCTGCTGCCTCTCTGGCGCGAGATGCTGGCGGCGCGGGGGGTGCGGATGACCGTGCTGCACATGCTGCGGCACCCGCTGGAAATCGCCCGCTCCCTGGAGCGCCGCGACGCCATGCCCCGCGGCCGGGCGCTGATGCTGTGGCTGCGCCATCAGATCGAGTCCCTGACCGCCAGCGACGGCGCGCCCCAGTCCTGGGCCAGCTTCGACCGGCTGATGGCCGGCTGGCGCGACGAGATGAACCGGGTGGACGGCGACCTGCACCTGGGCTTCGCCGGGCGAATGGACGGCGTCGGCGCCGAGATCGACGGGTTCCTCGATGTCGGGCTGCGTCATCATGCGCTGGACGACGATGTTCTGAAGAGCGAGCCGGCACTCGCCGCCTGGGTCGGCCGGGTCTACGACGCGGTGCGCCTGGCCGATGACGGCGACCGGGAGACCGCCCTGGCGGCGGCCCGGGAGGTTCAGGACGAGATCGACCGCGCCTCGTACTATTTCGACGACACCTTCGCCGACTGGGCGGGGCGCGAACTGCGCCTGCGCGAAGAGATCGAGACCCGCGACGGCCGCATCCGACTGCTCGACGACAGCGTGCAGGAACGCGACGGCCGGGTGGCCGAACGCGATTTCAGGATCGCCGAGCGCGAACGCCAGATCGCCGAGCGCGACCGGACGATCATCGACCGCAACGATGTGATCGAGAGCCTCAACGGAACGATCGACGAACTGCGCGACGACATCGACGACCTTCAGCAGGAGGTGAAGACCCGCGACGGCCACATCCACAATCTGGCGGCCGCCCGCACTGAGCTTCAGGACCATATCGCCGCCCTGGAAGGCTCCACGTCCTGGCGCATCACCGCGCCGATGCGCAAGGTCGGCAACTGGGTGCGACGTCTGCGCCGGGTGACCCACACGCTCACCCCCGGCGAGCTGTTTCGCATGGACCATGTCGAGGGCGATGTCTGGGAAGCGACCGACACGTTCTCGATCATGGTGCTGCGCTCCAGCCGCGGCCGGATGCCGAGCGGGTGGGTCGAACTCACTTACTGCATCAAGGCCGACAAGATCGCCGCCCCGTCCCTGTTCGCGGATCTCGGAGCCGGCACCTCGGAGATCGACCGCAAGCGGCTGCCGGTGACCAAGGGCGAGACGGTCACCTGCTTCGTGCGGCTGCCCGACGACGTGAAGGGCCTGCGCCTCGACCCGATCAGCTGGAAGGGCCGGTTCGAGATGGGGCCGATCCGGGCGCGGGAGATTAGCCGCCTGGAACTGCTGCGGGTGTTGATCGCCAACGCCTATTCCCAGGAGGGCATCCGCCCGATCTTCGGCAACCTGCGCCGCGGCGGCGTCCAGGGACTCAAGGAGTTCCTGATCAAGAAGCTGCCCAAGCCGATCGAGACCTATGACGACTGGCGCGACATGTTCTACGCGCTCACCGACAGCGACCGGGCGGCGATCCGGACCCATGTCGCGCGTATGGCGACCAGGCCGGTCTTCTCCGTGGTCATGCCGACCTACGAGACGCCGCCGGCCCTGCTGGAGAAGGCGATCGAAAGCGTGAAGGCGCAGCTCTACGACGCCTGGGAGCTGTGCATCGCCGATGACGGTTCCAAGAGCCCGGAAACCCGGGGAATGCTGGAGCGCTATGCCGCGCAGGACCCGCGCATCAAGGTCGTCTTCCGCGAGACCAACGGCCATATCTCGGCCGCCAGCAACTCCGCCTTGGAGGTCGCCACCGGCGAATGGATCGCCCTGCTCGACCATGACGACGAGCTGACCGAGGACGCGCTGTACTGGATGGCCGCGAGCCTGGAGGCCGATCCCGACGCCGACATCCTGTACTCCGACGAGGACAAGATCGACGAGGAAGGACGGGTCTCCGATCCCTACTTCAAGCCCGACTGGTCGCCGGAACTGTTCCTGTCGCAGAACATGCTCAACCATCTCGGGGTCTACCGCCGCACGCTGGTCGAGAAGGCCGGCCGCTTCCGCGAAGGCTTCGAGGGCAGCCAGGACTACGATCTGGCCCTGCGGGTGCTGGAGCAGACCAGTCCGGAGCGGGTGCGCCACATTCCGGCGGTGCTGTACCACTGGCGCATGGTTGCCGGCAGCGTGGCGCTGGGCACCGGCGAGAAGACCTATCCGTACGAGCGGGCCCGCAAGGCGATCGCCGAACACCTGGAGCGCAGCGGCGTGAAGGCCGAGGTCGTCGCCGGCCGCGACGGGCTGAGCCACCGGGTGCGCCCGGCCCTGCCGACCCGCAAGCCCCACGTCACCGTCATCGTGCCGACCCGCGACCGGGTCGACATGATGCGGATGGTCGTCACCGGGCTGCTGGAGAAGACCGGCTATCCGAACTGGGACCTGATCGTCGTCGACAACGGCTCGCAGAAGGCGGAGACGCTGGAATACTTCGCCGAGATTCAGAAGGACGACCGGATCACCGTCCTGCGCGACGACGAGCCGTTCAACTTCTCCCGGCTGAACAACCGCGCCGCCGAGCAGGCCAAGGGCCCGCTGCTGCTGTTGCTGAACAACGACATCGAGCCGATCGACGACGGCTGGCTGGAGGAGATGGTGCGCCAGATCCAACGGCCGGGCGTCGGCGCGGTCGGCGCGAAGCTCTACTATCCCAACGACACCGTCCAGCATATGGGCGTGACTACCGGCATCGGCGGCGTCGCCGGGCATTTCGACAAGCATCTGCCGCGCGAGGCTCCAGGCTATTTCAGCCGCGCCCAGCTGATCCACAACGTCTCCGCCGCCACGGCCGCCTGCCTACTGACCACCAAGAAGATCTACAGGCAGATCGGTGGCATGAACGAGAACGAGCTGAAGGTGGCGTTCAACGACGTGGACTTCTGCCTGAAGATCCGCGCCGCCGGGCATCGCATCGTGCTCACCCCCTATGCCGAGCTGTACCACCACGAGTCGGTGTCGCGCGGCCTGGAGGACACCGCCGAGAAGCGCGACCGCTTCCGCGGCGAGATGATGTGGATGCGGAACAAATGGGGCGACGCGCTCGACGCCGACCCCTATTTCAATCCGAACCTCAGCCTGGATCAGGAGACCCCGACCTTCGCCATCCCGCCGCGGGTGCCCAAGCCCTGGGAGCCCGGCGACGAGGATAGCGAGGACCGGTCGGAATCCGCCTGATCGCCCCCATCAGCGCCGGTCGGCGCTGCGGGTGTAGAGCACGCCCATGCTGTCCGACAGGGTGATCGGCCCGCCGATGTAGTCCCCGCCGATCGGCGGGGTGCGCAGGGCGACGTTCCAACCGTCTCCCGCCAGACCTTTGATCGGCAGGGTGAGCGGGTCGAAATCCTCCATCGCCCCGCCTTCCAGATGGGCGATGGCGAAGACCTGCTCGCCGTCCGGGCCATGGCGCAGCGTGCCGAACAGCACCCGGCCGTCCACCGGTTCGCGATACTCGTAGACATCCTCGGGCCGCAGATTGTCGCGCAGCCACGGGCGGGCATGGCGGAACGCCCGAAGACCCAGGTTGAACGCGGTCTGGCTCTCGCTCAGCGCCGCCTCGTAGCCCGACACGTTGCAGTAGTCGTGCATGTCGTCCATCCAGGCCCGGGCGATCTCCTTCAGGATCGGCACGGTGAACGGCGCCGGGCCGGCGAGCGGCGGGTCGACCTGGTTCAGCAGCGTGGCGATGACGTCCAGGTCGTAGCCGGTGACCTCGACCAGGGCGGGCAGGAACTCCATGAAGCGCACCAGGCTGTCCCGGTCCTCGAAGCCCATGGCCTTCAGCCGGCGGAACGCCATCGGCACCGAGTAGGAGTAGTTGTCGACCTGCCATTTCAGCGAGATCGCCTCCTCGGCCACCACCTTGACCCCGTACTGGTCGTCCTGGTTGCGGATGAAGCCCCAGCTCGCCCGCGCCGACGCGTTGAGAAAGTCCATCGGCACGCCGGGGAACACGCCGTAGGTGATCAGCGAGACGGCCGGATTGTCATAGGCCTTGTCGAGGATCTCCATCCGCGTGTCGCCCAGGCGGGTATTGACGTTGAGCTTGGGGTTGATCTGGGTGCCGCGGCGCAGGGTGTCGTGATTGGCGCACCCCGAGATCCAGTGCGCGCCATGCTCCATGATCTCGCGGATCCGCCACCACTTGGACAGCCAGAACGTGTACAGGAACGGCGTGTTGTGGGCGAAGGTCAGCGGCCCCCACTGGAACACGTCGTCGTCGCGCTGGGCGTCGATCACCGCGCGGTAGGTCGAGGACAGTTCCCAGTCCTCCTGCGGCCAGGGGCGACCGTCCTCGAACACGAACCAGGGCCGGTAGCGGCGCCCCGCCACCTCCTGCACCACGTCGGACATGGACTGCAGGTACTCGTCGTCATGCACGACCTGTTCGGTATTGCTGTCCCAGTAGGTGAAGTCCTGGGCGCCGTCGACCCGGATGCCGTCGGCGCCGAAATTCGCCTTGCGCCGCTGCATCTCCAGCAGCACGGCGCGCACGATGCCGTTGCGGTAGTTGAGATTCTGCCCGTACATGTTCGGGCCGGCGAAATAGTGGTGGTTCAGCGCCTTCAGGCCCTGGTTGTCGCTGTGGCCGAAGACCACGTCGAAGACCAGCTTCTTCGGCCCGCCCGGGAAGGTGTGCAGCACGGCGGCGAGGTCGACCAGTTCGTCCGGCCGTCCCGTCTCCAGGATCGCCGGGTTCACCGCTCCCATGCCGGCGATGACGATGTCGTAGCCCCAGTTGGTGGTGTTCGGACGGTGCAGCTCGACGGTGACGCTGTCATCGTCGGGATCCGCGTCCGCGATCTCCTCCCAGAAGTCCGGACCGGTCTCGAACACCGTGGTCGGCTCCACCGGGAGCAGCTGAACCCCATCATAGCCGAGGAAGATCCGGTCCGCCGGCTCCACCGGCAGCTTCATGCGCACGCGCTCGGCGAGGTGTTCGTACCGGCGGGTCAGGCTGGCCAGGGTGCCGCCGGCCGTCGCCGTGGCCACGTGGATCTGCAGGATGTTCACCGGAGGCCCGAGCTTGACCGGGTCGCCCTCCGGCAGGCTTTCGAAATAGGCCCGGTCGCCGCGCTGCGCCTGCATCGCCACGATGTCATAGTACTCGGCCGGCGCAAAGACGCCGAACGGCAGCGAGGCGGCCAGCGGGTCGAGGATGCGGTGCCAGCCGTCGTCGTCGCGCCAGGCGAGCGCGTAGAACGAGCCGATCTCGTCGCGCGTGCCGGCCCGCATGCCCTCCACCGCGGCGAAACAGAACGCCTCGCAGCGGCCGATCGGAACGAGCTGGCGCTGCATCCTCAGGGTCTGGCGCGAGACGGTCAGGTCGACCGGCTCCTCCGGCTCCAGCACCTCCAGGAAGATGTCGCCGTCCGGAACCCGGCGGTCGAGCAGCTCCGGCGCCCAGAATCCGACTTCGCACAGACCATCGCGCTTATGGGCGCCGAGACCGCGGGCGATCTGAAGACCGGCATCGAAATGGGTGGCCGAGGTGTCGAGCGCGTTGCGGCACCACGCCACCAGCTCCCGTGTCCGTTCTTCGTTCTGAGTGACCGCGGTCGTCATCGCGATTCCTTCCTCTTCAAAGTGGTAAGGATGCCCCGCTGGACCAGCATAGTGCTAACCGGGAGAGTGCCGGGGGATCAACCCGGACAGTGCTGCACCGCAGCAACTGGGGAGCCGAAACCAGGCGTCAACCCTTGATCATTCCGCGCTGCGGTGCATGTTAGAAGGGTTGAATGATATCCTTGGAGATGCCCCCATACCCGATATGAACGCGTTCCCCTCCGACAAGAACGACGCCCTGGCGATCAAGAAATTCGCCGTGATCGGCGCCGGTGCCTGGGGCACCGCGCTTGCCATCACCGCCGCCCGCGCCGGCGCCGAGGTCACTCTCTGGGCCCGCGATCCGGCCCTGTCCGCCGCCATCAACCGCGACCGTATCAACGCCCAACTGCTGCCGGGCTACGACATCCCCGACGCGGTGAGCGCGACCTCCGACATGGCCGAAGCCGTGGCCGGTGCCGACGCGATCCTGCTGGTCGTTCCCTCCCAGGCCATTCGCGATATCGGCGAGCGCGTGCATGCCGTTGCCGCCCCAGGCGTCCCCGTGGTCCTGGCCAGCAAGGGCGTGGAACGCGAGAGCGGCAAGCTGATGACCACCGTGGTGGCCGAGGCCATGCCCGGCCGGCCGATCGCCGTGCTCTCCGGTCCCAGTTTCGCCTCCGAGGTCGCCGGCGGCCATCCGACGGCGGTGACCATCGCCTCGGCCGATGCCGCGGAGAACCCGCAGGACGGTCTCGCCACACGGCTGTCCCTGGCCCTGGCCACCCCCTCCTTCCGCCCCTACATCTCCGACGACCTGATCGGCGTCGAGGTCGGCGGCGCGGTGAAGAACGTGATCGCCATCGCCTGCGGCATCGCCAGCGGGTCGGGCTTCGGTGCCAATACCTGGGCCGCGCTGATCACCCGCGGCCTGGACGAGATGAAGACCCTGGCCCAGGCCCTGGGCGGCCGGCGGGAGACCGTCACCGGCCTGTCCGGCATGGGCGACCTCGCGCTGACCTGCTCTTCGGAACAGTCGCGCAACATGTCCTTCGGCAAGGCGCTCGGCGAGCGCCAGCGTCAGGAGGATCTGCTCAGCAACCGCCGCAGCGTGGTGGAAGGCGTGGTCAACGCCGTCTCCGTCACCGACCTCGCCCGCAAGCTGGGCGTGGAGATGCCGATCTGCGAGGCGGTGCGCTCCATCGTCGCCGACGGCGTGGAGATCTCCGAGGCCATCGGCCGCCTGATGGAACGTCCGCTCAAGGCCGAGCCGGCGGCGATGAACATCACCATCCCGCACGGGAACGAAGACGACGTCGAGGACTACGTATCGGAGATGCTGCCATGACCCGGACCGACCCCAGCAAGGCGGACGTCGTCCTGGCGACCGATCTGGACGGCACCTTCCTCGGCGGCACCGACGAGGAGCGGTCCAGGCTCTACGCCACGATCGACGCGAACCGCGATCGGGTGTCCCTGGTCTTCGTCACCGGCCGCGACATCCCCTTCATCCGTGAACTGACCGGCGACGGCTGGGTGCCGAAGCCGGACTTCGTGATCGGCGATGTGGGCACCACCATCGTCCAGGGTGCGGATTTCGATACCGTGCCCGAACTTGAGGCCGATATCGCCCGGCGCTGGGGCGATGCCGGCGACCGGGTCCGCGAGATGCTGGCCGATGTGGACTGGCTGGACCTGCAGCCGACACCGTTCCGCTACCGCGTCAGCTACTACTACGATCCGGACCGGTACGACCCGGCGGTGGCCGAGCGCATCGAGGCGGCGGGCTTCGACTGCCTGACCTCGGCCGGCACCTATCTGGACGTGCTGCCCAAGGGCGTGAGCAAGGGTCCGACCCTTCTGCGGCTGGTGGATCATCTGAACATCGATCCGGACCGCGTGCTGGTCGCCGGCGACACCATGAACGACCTGTCGCTGTTCGAGACCGGGCTGCGCGGCGTGGCGGTCGCAAACAGCGAACCGGACCTCGTCTCGCGCGTTAGGTCCTTGGAGAACACCACAATCAGCCGCGGCAATGGCGCCGCCGGTATTCACGAGGTGATCGAAACACTGACAAGCCTTCGGGGGGCAGCGGCATGAAATCCGATCTGGTCATCGTCTACCATCGTCAGCCTTACGAGGAAGTCGAGGTCGACGGAAAGAT
The DNA here is from genome assembly GCF_900102465.1 of Thalassobaculum litoreum DSM 18839. Lineage (GTDB taxonomy): Bacteria > Pseudomonadota > Alphaproteobacteria > Thalassobaculales > Thalassobaculaceae > Thalassobaculum > Thalassobaculum litoreum. The sequence continues at coordinate 66,885 of NZ_FNBW01000002.1, forward strand.
CGAACTCCGGCCGAACAAGAGCCCGAACGGGATCGTGCCGACCCTGAAGAGCTTCTTCGGCGAGGTCTCTCACGGGTCCTGGATCGCCTGGAAGCTCCGCGAATACGGCGAGATGGCGGATTGGGAGCAGGTGGTCACCATCAGCGACGATTTCGGCGACTACAGCGTCTCGCGCCTCGCCCTGACCGCGGATCAGGTGAACAGCTTCTACGCCGTCACCTCCAAGGAGGCGCTCTGGCCGATTCTGCACTCCTTCGTCGACGCCTACGATTACGGCCCGGTGGACTGGCCGACCTTCCAGGAGGTGAACTTCCTGTTCGCCCAGGCCGCCGCCGAGCAGGCCGCCGACGACGCCATCATCTGGATTCACGACTACAATCTGTGGCTCGTCCCGGTCTACCTGCGGCAGATGAAGCCGAACGCGCGGATCTCGTTCTTCCACCACACGCCGTTCCCCTCGCCCGACGTGTTCAACATCCTGCCCTGGCGCAACGAGATCATGGACAGCCTGCTGCATTGCGATCAGGTGGGCTTCCACATCCCGCGCTATGCGGTGAACTTCGCCAATGCCGCCCGCACCCTGTTCGAGGTCTCCGTCGAGGAGGAGATCGAGGTGGAGGACGGGATGTCGCCCCGCGGCATGGCCCTGTCCGAGCCGACGATCATCACGCGCCTCAAGTATCACGACCAGCACGTGAACATCGACGCCTTCCCGGTCGGCACCAACGTCAACTACATCGAGGAGGTCGCCCGCTCGGAGGCGACCGAGACCAAGCTGGCGGAGATCAAGGAAGAACTCGCCGGCAAGCGCCTGATCGTCTCCGTGGCCCGCACCGACTACACCAAGGGCACCAAGGAGATGCTGGAGTCCTTCGAGCGGTTGCTGGAGCGCCGCGAGGACCTGCACGGCGAGATCCGCCTGATGTGCGTCTCTGTGCTGGCGAACCAGAACATGGCCGTCTATCGCCGGGTGCAGGAGGAGATCGAGGGCCTGGTGGGCCGCATCAACGGCCGCTTCGGCACCTTCGAATGGACGCCGATCATGCTGTTCACCGGTGCGGTACCGCTGGAGGACCTGATCGCCTATTTCCGCGCCGCCGACGTGTGCTGGCTGACGCCGCTGCGCGACGGGCTGAACCTGGTCTGCAAGGAGTACTGCGCCGCCCGGATCGACGAGCAGGGTTGCCTGGTGATCTCCGAGTTCATGGGCGCCGCCGTGCAGCTCCCCTACGCGGTGATGACCAATCCCTATTCCGAGCGTTTCATGGATGCCGCCATCGACCAGGCGCTGGACATGAAACCGGAGGAGCAGCGCGCCCGCATGCAGATGATGCGCCGCAACGTGAGCCACTACGACATCGTGCAGTGGTCACAGCATACGATGCAACGCTTCGAAGAACTGGCGGAGAGCCGCGCCGGACGGCCGGTCAGCCACAAGAAGTCCGCCGCCGCCGAATAGATACGTCGGCGCCGGGCTCTTCCGACCGGCTCAGGCGCTTTCCTTGACCGTATGGACGTGGTTCAGCGGACCGTGCCCTGCGCCGTAGCCCGGTGCCGTGGCGATCGCCGTGGTCACGTATTTCCGCGCCCGTTCCACCGCCTTCTCCACCGCCAGACCCTGCGCCAGGCCGGTGGCGATGGCCGAAGCCAGGGTGCAGCCGGTGCCATGGGTGCTGGTGCCGGCGATGCGCGGGCTCTTGAACGCGCGCACGCCGTCCTCCGTCGCCAGCAGGTCGACCACCGTATCCGACGACAGATGCCCGCCCTTGAGCAGGACCGCCGGCGGGCCGAGCGACAGCAGCATCTCGGCGGCGTGGTGCATGTCGTCCACGTCCTTGATCGTCATGCCGGTCAGCAGCTCCGCCTCCGGCAGGTTCGGCGTCAGGAGATGGGCGCGCAGGATCAGCCGAGCCTTCAGTACCTGCATGGCATCCGGATCGAGCAGCGAATGGCCGCCCTTGGCGACCATTACCGGGTCGACCACCAGCGGGACATGCATGGCCTTCTCTTCGATCACGTCGACGATCGTGTCGATCACCGGCCCGGAATGCAGCATCCCGGTCTTGATCACATCGGCGCCGAGGTCGTCGAACAGCAGGTCGAGCTGCTGACGCAGGAACGGGATCGGCACCGGATGGACACCGAAGACACCCTTCGTGTTCTGCGCCGTCAGCGCCGTGACGGCGGTCATCGCGTAACCGCCGAGCGCGGTCACCGCCTTGATATCCGCCTGAATACCCGCCCCACCGCCGGAATCGGACCCGGCGGCAATCAGAACACGCCCTCGCATCGACCTTGGCATGACCGCTGTCACTCCGCCGCTCTGGTTCCAGTTTGCTCGATTGCGTCCACGACCCGATCGACCGCGGCCACCACTTCACCTTCGTCGTCGCCCTGGGCCATGACCCGGATAAGCGGCTCCGTACCCGACTTGCGGATCACCAGACGTCCGGCATCGCCCAGCTTCGTCTTGCTCGCCTCGATCGCCGCCTTCACCGGATCGGTGGCCAGCGGATCGCCGCCGGCGAAACGCACGTTGCGCAGGATCTGCGGCATCGGCTCGAACACGCGGGCGACCTGGGACAGCGGCTTGTCCGCGCGCTTCATGGCGGCCAGCACCTGCAGCGCCGCCGCGAGGCCGTCGCCGGTGGTGCCGTGGTCCGACAGGATCATATGCCCGGACTGCTCGCCGCCGACGTTGTAGCCGCCCTCGCGCATCGCCTCGAGCACGTAGCGGTCGCCGACCTTGGCGCGCACCAGCTCCAGCCCGATGCCGTTCAGATAGCGCTCCAGCCCGAGATTGGACATCACCGTGGCGACCACGCCGCCGCCGCTGAGACGTCCGTCCACCAGCCACGAGCCGCCGATCAGGCCGAGGATCTGGTCGCCGTCCAGCTTGTGGCCGGTCTCGTCGGCCAGGATCAGCCGGTCGGCGTCGCCGTCCAGCGCGATGCCCACATCGGCGCCCTCGGCCTCGACCCGGGCCATCATCGCTTCCGGCGCGGTGGCGCCGCAGCCGTCGTTGATGTTGAAGCCGTCCGGCGACACTCCCATGGGGATGACCTCGGCGCCGAGTTCGAACAGCACGCGGGGGGCCGCCCGGTAGGCGGCGCCGTTGGCGCAGTCGATCACCACCTTCACGCCGTCCAGGCGCAGGTCGCGGGGAAAGGTCGACTTCACCACCTCGATGTAGCGGCCCTGCTCGTCTTCCAGGCGCCGAGCCCGGCCGAGCGCGTCGGAACCGGCCAGGGGCAGGGTCTGCCAGCGGGCCACCATCTCCTCGATCTCGGCCTCGACCGCATCGGACAGCTTGTAGCCGTCGGGGCCGAACAGCTTGATGCCGTTGTCGTAGTACGGATTGTGCGAAGCGGAGATCATGACGCCGAGATCCGCCCGCATGGATTGGACCAGCATCGCCACCGCCGGGGTCGGCATCGGGCCGACCAGCACCACGTCCATACCGATGGAGGTGAAGCCCGCCACCATCGCCGGCTCGATCATGTAGCCCGACAGCCGGGTGTCCTTGCCGATGAGAACCAGGTTGCGGCGGCCGTGGTCGGATCGGAACCGGGCGCCGGCGGCCATGGCCACGGCCATGGCGGTCGCCGGTGTCATCGGCTCGGCATTGGCGCGGCCGCGGATGCCATCTGTTCCAAAGAGTGTACGGGCCATGGGCGCTTCAGAATCTTTCGATCGTTTCGACATTTATAACGTATTGCATCTTTAAAGGGGATTAACGCGTCGGGCTCAACATTCCTGCAGGATCGCCCGCCGCAGAGCGAAAGCCTGTGCCGTCTCCGCCGCATCGTGTACCCGCACCGTCTGGGCGCCCAGGTCGGCGCCCGCCAGGGCCAGGGCCAGCGACCCGGGCAAGCGGTCATCGGCCGGCTCGCCGCGGGACAGGACCGCGATGGAGCTCTTGCGCGATCCACCGAACAATACGGGCCTCCCCATCCCGTGCAGCAGGGCCAGCCAGGCCGTCACCTGTATGTTGTGGATCGCGGTCTTGGCGAACCCGAAGCCCGGATCGACGACAAGCCGCTCCCGGGCGATCCCCGCCGCCTCCGCCGCCGCCAGACGGGCGTGGAGCTCGTCATAGACCTCCAGCGGCGCGCACTCGTAACGCGGGTCGGCCTGCATCGTTCCCGGCTCGCCGCGCATATGCATCAGAATGACCGGACAGTTCCGGGCGGCCAGCAGCGCCGGAGCGTCGGGATCGTGGGTCAGCGCGGAGACGTCGTTGACGATCGACGCCCCGGCGTCCAGTGCCGCCCGCATCACCGGCGCCTTGCGGGTATCGACGGACACGCAATGCCCCTCGCCCGCCAGCACCTCGATCACCGGTACGACCCGGTCGATCTCCTGGTCGATCGACACCTCGGCTGCTCCCGGACGGGTGGACTCCCCGCCGATGTCGAGGATCCGCGCCCCTTCTTCGGCGAGCCGGCGGCCCTGGGCGATGGCGGCGTCCCGCGAGGCGAAGCGGCCGCCGTCGGAGAAGCTGTCCGGGGTAACGTTGACGATCCCCATGATCGCCGGCCCGTCCGTGCTCCAGACGGGGTCACGCGGCACGGTCAGGCGGTCAAGCAGCCCGGACGGCAAGATATCCGGATCGAGATCGGCCACCGGCACGGTCTGCAGCCGCACCGCGTCGACATCCCGGCGGATCAGATCGAGCGACCGGAAGGCGATGGGTCCGCCCGCCAAAGGCAGGCCGTCGCCGGCCGCCACCGCAGCCTCGGCGGAAGCACCGTAGACCAGGTCCGCGGGACGGGCATATCCAGGCTGTGGAAGGGCAGATACCGAGAGCCCGCGCCTGGGCGCGGGCTCGAAAATGATGGGCAGTGTCATGGGAGAGACCCTCTCCGGTGGGCAGACCCTAGCCGGGCAGGTCAGTCGCCGGGTTGCGGATCGGGCTCCATGCCGCCACCGGGCGCGGTGCCGCCGGTCGGCACAGAGGCGCGTCGGCCGGGGCCGCTCGGCTTGGACGGCTCGTCGCGGCCGCCGCGATCGATCGTCCCGCTCGCCAGCAGTTCCTGAATATCGTCGCCCGACAGGCTTTCGTATTCCAGCAGGCCCTTCGCCAGGGTGTGCAGGTCGTCCATGTTCTCTTCCAGGATCCGGCGGGCGTCGTCATACGCCTCGTCGGTCACCCGGCGGATCTCCTCGTCGATCACATTGGCGGTCGCGTCGGAGACGTTCTTCTGCTGGGTCACCGAATGGCCGAGGAACACCTCCTGCTGATCGGCGGAGTATGCCAGGAAGCCGAGCTTGTCGCTCATGCCCCATTCCGTGATCATCCGGCGCGACATTTCCGTCACCATGCGGATATCGGAGGAGGCACCGGTGGTGATCCGCTCCGCACCGAAGATCAGATCCTCGGCAATCCGGCCGCCACAACCGACCCGCAGGTCGGCTTCCAGCTTCGCCTTGGAGAGCGAGATCCGGTCGCCTTCCGGCAGGCGCATGACCATGCCCAGGGCACGGCCGCGCGGGATGATGGTCGCCTTGTGGATCGGGTCGCTGTCCGGGCAGTGCAGCGCGACGATGGCGTGACCGGCCTCGTGATAGGCGGTCAGCTTCTTCTCCTCGTCGGTCATGACCATGGAGCGGCGCTCCGAGCCCATCATGACCTTGTCCTTGGCTTCCTCGAACTCGGCCATGCCGACCACGCGCTTGCCCTTGCGGGCGGCGAGCAGCGCGGCCTCGTTGACCAGGTTGGCGAGGTCGGCGCCGGAGAAACCGGGGGTGCCGCGGCCGATGGTGCGCGCGTCCACGTCGGGGCCGAGCGGCACCTTGCGCATATGCACCTTCAGGATCTTCTCGCGGCCCAGGATATCCGGGTTCGGCACGACGATCTGGCGGTCGAAGCGGCCCGGACGCAGCAGCGCCGGGTCGAGCACGTCCGGACGGTTGGTCGCGGCGATCAGGATCACGCCCTCGTTCGCCTCGAACCCGTCCATCTCGACCAGGAGCTGGTTCAGGGTCTGCTCGCGCTCGTCGTTGCCGCCGCCGAGGCCGGCGCCGCGATGGCGGCCGACCGCATCGATCTCGTCGATGAAGATGATGCAGGGGGCGTTCTTCTTGCCCTGCTCGAACATGTCGCGGACACGACTGGCGCCGACGCCGACGAACATCTCGACGAAATCGGAGCCCGAGATGGTGAAGAACGGCACATTGGCTTCGCCGGCGATGGCGCGGGCCAGCAGCGTCTTACCGGTACCCGGAGGGCCCACCAGCAGACAGCCCTTGGGGATCTTGCCACCCAGACGCTGGAAGCGCTGCGGGTCCTTCAGGAACTCGACGATCTCTTCCAGCTCGGATTTCGCCTCGTCGATGCCGGCGACGTCGTCGAAGGTGACGCGCCCGGTCTTCTCGGTCAGCAGCCGGGCGCGGCTCTTGCCGAAACCCATGGCCTTGCCGCCGCCGCCCTGCATCTGGCGCATGAAGAAGATCCACACCGCGATGAACAGCAGCATGGGGAACCAGCTCAGCAGGATCTGGAACAGCCCGGAAGTGCCCTCTTCCGGCGGGGCCGCGGAGATGCGCACGCCGGAGGTGTTCAGTTTCGGGACCAGCTCGGCATCCTGCGGCGCATAGGTCTGGAAGGTGCTGCCGTCGGAGAAGCGGCCGGAGATCTGCTGGCCCTGGATGGTGACCTGGTTCACGCGCCCGCTCTCGACTTCGGACAGGAAGTCCGAATAGGCGAGACTGCGCAGGCCGGTACGCGGGGAGGATCCCTGGAACAGGTTGAACAGCGCCACGAGCAGGACGCCGATAATGATCCAGAGAGCAAGATTCTTGCCGAAATTGTTCACGTCTTCAGCCTTCCATTGGCCATCGGCCCATCGATCCGTCGCTCACGCGTCGCCAGCAGGTGGATCACCACCCCAAATTGATGCGAGTCGGGCGCCCTCCGTTCGCCAAGCACAAGGTGGGGGAGCGCAACCACCCCGTCAAGGTCAGTCACAATCGGCCAGGCGAGTCTGGCCGGGTGCGGGAGGGCGCGCGCGGCGTCCGGAAGCCGCGCGTCCAGACCTAAACGCTTGATCCGCCGCCAGCCCTCCGCCCCGCAGGGTCCGACATTTATCGGCGCCGCCGTTTTGTTGCGTATGAGGAAGCGACCGTCCCAACAGGCCGTCTGTCCGCCCGGTATGCACAGCGGCGGCGCGCAGGCCACTTCCTCGCGCATCACGGTGAGGGTGTCGCCGTCGATCTGGAGCAGGCATCCCCGCAGGGTCCGACGCCGGGCGGCTGCCTCGTCCGCCAGCCAGTCCATGAGCCCGGCCATCGCCGCCGTGCCGGGCGGATACCCCGCCGCGCCCGCTATCCGCAGCACGGCGCGCAGTATCGCCGCGGTGAAGTCCGGCGGCGCCGCGTCCAGGGCGGTGCGGTCGAGCCTGCAGGTGCCACAGGGATGGATCACCGCATGGCGCACGAGCCAGCCCCGCACCTCCCGGTCCATGGCGCGGCGCGCACAGCCCATGGCCTCCGCCAGACGGGCCAGCCGGTCCGCCGTCAGGCCGACCGCGTCCAGGGCCGGCCGCAGCCGCCGCAGGTCGGCCCGCGTGAACCGAGGGTCGGCATTGGAGGGGTCCTCGGCATAAGCGAGGCCGGCGACGCGGCAGGTCGCGACCAGACGTTCCTTCGGCAGCGCCAGGAACGGGCGGACGAGCCTGATCCCTCCCCGCCACGTCACCGGCGCCATGCTGGCCAGCCCCTCGGGACCGGTATCGCGGTCTATGCGGTGCAGCACCGTCTCGGCCTGGTCGTCGCGATGATGGGCCAGCAGCAGGGTCGTCGCACCGGCGCCGTGGCAGGCCTCCGTCAGCAGCGCCAACCGCGCCTCCCGGGCCGCGGCCTGAAGGCCCGCCCTGGGCTTGCGGCCGTTCCAGGCGAGTATCCGATGGGAATGCCCCAGCTCGGCCGCCCGCCGGGCCACCTCGGCGGCCTCCGCCGTGGCCTCGGGGCGCAGGCCATGGTCCACGGTCAGGACCAGCAGCGGCCGCTGCCGGAGCCGCGACCACCGATCGGCGAAATACAGCAAGGCGGTGCTGTCGGGCCCGCCGGATACGGCCAGCGCGACCGGTCCATGGCGGTCCGGGGCATCCGGCTGCTCGTGCAGGACGGCGTCCAGCAGGGCTATCCCGTCCGGCTCATCCAGCGGGGCGTCGGCCCGGTCCGTCTCCTCCCCGGCGGCCGAGACTATCCGCCGCAGTTCAGTGCCTTGGTCTCGTTGATCATGCGGCGCTTGATGTTGGTGGGCGCCTTGGGGAAGTCCTCGTTGAGCTTGGCGAAGGTCGTGCACGCCTCCTCCTTGCGGTCGATCCGGGCCAAGGCCATGCCGAGCTTCAGAAGATTATCGGCCGCCTTTGGACTTTTCGGATAGCTCTGGTAGCCCCCCAGAAACGCGACGGCCGCCTCTTCGTAGCGTTCGCGCGCGTAGTACGTCTCGCCGAGCCAGTACTGGGCGTTCCCGGCAAGGGGATCGTCCGGATGGGCCTCAAGGAACGCCTTGAAGGCCGCTTCGGCGGTCGGCAGATCATGTTTCACGAGATGGTCGAAGGCGGCCTTGTACTGGTCCTCGACGGACGCGTCCGCCGGCAGCAGCGCCGTCTGGGTGGCCGCCGTGTCGCTCGGCGGCGGCGTGGTCGCCTTCAGGGTGGAGAGATCGTTGCCCGTGAGCGTTCCGAGATCCTGCGGCTTCGCACCGGTGGTCGGCCCCGTCGTCGATCCGCCGGTAGTGGCGGGCGGCGTCGCCTCGGTGCGCGGGCCGGTCTGGCCGGTGGCGTCCTGCTGCCCGGATGCCGCACCGGCATCGCCGCTCAACTCGCGGAAGCGGATGTCGGTGTCGGTCTGCATTCGGTCCATGCGGTCGGAGACGTTCTGAACCTGATAGCCCAGTTCCTCGACCCGGCCGGTGACCCGGCGCAGATCGGCCTCGATCTGCTGCAGCCGAATCTCGATCCGCGCCAGCGGCGAGCCGCCGACACCGTCGGGCTGGGAGAGCTGGGTGGTCTGGTTCGCCGTGACCGAGGCGGGCGGCTGGCCGCCGGCATAGACCGACCGCTGGAGATCGGCCAGTTCCCGCTCAAGCCGTGCCATCCGGTTGAGCAGGCCGCTGACGTCCTGCTGAGCTGAGGCGACCGTCGGAACGGCGGCGGACAAGAGGAGGATCAACACTACGAAGCGCATCATGGTCCCAGTCTCCAGGATGCTCGCGGCGGAATTATGGCGCGGTGGCCAGAATGCCGCCGCAACCGCTCCGCCAAAACGAACCGGTCAAAAAAGAACGGCGGCGCCCTGTCTGGGCACCGCCGTCCATTACGCGATCGCGAACCGTCAGTTGAGGACGGTGACGCCGCGGCGGTTCTCGGCCCAGGCCTGCTCGGTCGACGCCGGGTTCACCGGACGCTCCTTGCCGTAGGAGATGGTGTTCAGACGGCTCGGGTCGATGCCGAGGGAAACCATGTAATCCTTGACGGCGGAGGCGCGACGCTCGCCAAGCGCCAGGTTGTACTCGCGGGTGCCACGCTCGTCGCAATGGCCCTCGATGGTGACCGACGTGCTTGGATACTTGCGCAGGAAGAACGCCTGACGCTCAAGCGTCGTGCGGGCCTCGCCGTCAAGAGCGGAGCTGTCGAAGTCGAAGAAGACGCGATCGCCAACATTGACGACAAAATCTTCGGCGCTACCCGGAGCCGGACCGGTCGGGGCCGTCGCCGTGGTGGAACTGGTCGGCTGCACGTTGCCGCCCGAACCGGTATTTGCCGACTCGTCGGGTGCGGTCTCGCAAGCGGCGAGCAGCGCGACGGCAGCAAATACGCTGAGAAACTTGATGCGCATGATAGGTGTGTCCCTCTGGAGAATTCTGTGGTGCCGGGCGCCCCGCCCCCCTCGTGGTCCAAATGACCCGGCCTGTCCGGGCCCGGACTCGTCGAGCCGGACTGCACAGTTTCCCGACAGCCGACCACGAGCGTTTTTCCTTATAGCTTCTAATTGATTAGCGAAGCAAGGGGCTCCACGCCGGATCGGATGCATCCAGGGGGGTGATCACCTCCCGTTCGTTATAGCCGGTAAGGTCGATCGTGTACAACTTTGAGGTGCCACCGCGGCCGCTCCGGTCGGACGGCGTCTGCTTGAAATACACCAGAACGCGCCCGTTCGGCGACCAGCTCGGCGCCTCCACGAGGAAGCCCTGGCTGAGCAGGCGCTCGCCGGACCCGTCGGGCCGCATCACACCGATGTGAAAGGTGCCGCCGGTGATCTTGGTGAACGCGATCAGATCGCCACGCGGCGACCAGACCGGGGTGGCATAGCGGCCGTCGCCGAAGCTGATCCGCTTCACGTTCGAGCCGTCGGCCGCCATCGTGTAGAGCTGCTGCGAGCCGCCGCGGTCGGAGTTGAACACGATCTGGCTGGCGTCCGGCGCGTAGGTCGGCGACGTGTCGATCGAGCGGGTGTTGGTGAGCTGCGCCACCCGTCGGGTGCGCAGGTCCATGGTGTGGATGTCGGTCACGCCGTCCTTGGCCAGGCTCATGATCACCCGGTTTCCGTCCGGCGAGAAGCGCGGCGCGAAGGTCATGCCCGGGAAGTCGCCCAGGACCTCCTGCTGACCGGAATCCAGGTTGAAGATGTAGACCCGCGGCCGGTTCTGGTAATAGGCGAGATAGGTGATCTCCTGCACCGTCGGCGAGAAGCGCGGGGTCAGCACCAGGGTGTTGCCATCGGTCAGGAACTTATGGTTCGCCCCGTCCTGATCCATGATGGCGAGCTGCTTCTTGCGCCGGTTCTGCGGGCCGCTCTCGGCGATGTAGACGAAGCGGGTGTCGAAATAGCCGTCCTCGCCGGTGATCCGCTTGTAGATCATGTCCGACACGATGTGCGCCGCCCGGCGCAGGGATTCCTCGATCGCCGTCAGCGAAGTGCCGGTCATGTATTGTTCGGCGAACACATCCCATAGGCGAAATTCTATCCTATATTGTCCCGGAGAGGGGATCGTCACCCGGCCGTGAACCAGGGCCTGGGCACTGATCTGACGCCAGTCGCCAAATCGCGGCGGCGTGTCGAAATCGAGATCGCTCTGGATGAACGCCTTGGGGTTGATCGGCTTGAACAGGCCCGAGCGCTCCAGATTCGAGGAGATGATCTCGGTCATGGTCCGGCCGACCCGGGTGGCCTCCACGCCCTCGCCCTTGAAGTCGGCGATGGCGACGGGCAGCGGGTCGACCCGGCCCTGTGTGATGTCGATCCGCAGCTCGCTGCGCGCCGGAGCGGCGAACCCGCCGACGCCGGCCGCGCCGACCAGACCGGCCAGCGACAGGCGGGCCAGATCGCGCCGTGACATGGAGACGTCGACGGTCGGGCGCGGCGGACGCGGCGCGGTCACCGGTTCGGACGACAGGGGAACCGCGGCCAGGGCGGCGTCGGAGCTGTCGGTCATGACAGCATGTCCTTCGGATCGAAGGTGATCGTGAAGTTTTTCCATGTGTCGTACTTCTCCGGCGGAAGTTGCAGCGGGGAACAGTTCGGCGATTTCAGTGCCCGCAGGGCGGACTCGGCGGCGGACCGGTAGAACGGATCGTTCTGCATCCGCGACGTATCCACCACCTTGGAGGACCGCACGGTGCGGTCCGGATTCATCGTGACTTCGATCTCGACCACCAGGTTGGCGGCGTTCTTGGCGCCGGCCGGCACCAGCCAGCAGCTGCTGATCTGCTGGCGGATCGCGTCCATCTCCGAGACCGAGAGCTTCTGGTTCGGATCGAAGCTGGAATTGCGTGCGGTCGTCTTCGAGTCGGGCGACGGCGGCGACTCGGCCGCCGGCTTCGGCGCGTCCTTCTTCAGGTTCTGAACCGTCTTCAACACGTTGAGGAAGTTGTCCGCCTTCTTCTCCGGCTCCTCCTTCTCAGGAGTCTTCGGCGCTTCCTTCTCGGCGACCTGCTTCGGGCGCTCCGGCGGGGTCGGCCGGGTGACCGGGACCGGTGCCGGCGCCTGGTCCTCGACGCGCTCGACCTTCGCGACCTCGGGCTGCTCGGGCTTCGGCACCTCCGGCTTGGGCACGTCCGGCTCGGGCTTCTCCACGGGGATGGGTTCCGGCTTTTCCGGCTCGGGCTTCGGCGGCTCCGGCTTGGTCGACGGCACGGGCACGGGTTCGGCCTTCACCGCCGGGGCCGGCTCGGGCGGCGGCGCGGCCTTGGCGGCCTGGGTCGGCGCCGGAGCAGGCGCGGGCTTCGCGGTCTCCTTCGGGGCCGGAGGCGGCGGCGGTGTCGGCTTGGCCGCCGGCGGGGGCGGCGGCGGCGGGGTGCGATCCGGCTGGGACGCGGAGTCCGGCGGCGGCGGCGGCGTCTTGTCCGGCGTGGTCTTCTCCACCGGAGGCGGCGCGTTCGTGACCTCAGCGACGGTCACCACGTCGACGACCACCAGACGGTTCTCGATCAGCTCCTCGCGGGCAAGCTTCGGCAGGCCGAAAACGGCCAGCGCCAGCACTCCGGCGTGCAGCAGGATCGAAAAGATCAGAGCCACGTTCATGTTCGCTCGTCACGCTCCTCGTTGGGCCGTCACCGGTCCGGCACGACAAGGTCCATCCGCGGACCCTGCGATCCGGCCGTCAATTGGCGCCCGCCGACTCCTCCGGAAGCTCCGCCAGAAGAGCGACCCGGGAGAACCCGGCAGAACTGATCTGGCCCATGACCTCCATGACGGATCCGTAGGCAATAGACTTGTCGCCACGGACAAAAATTCTGAGATCGGGATTCGCACCCGACACCGCCATCAGCTTCGGGACCAGCTCGTCGCGGGAAATGGCGGTCTCCTGCAGGTACAGGCTGCCATCGGCCCGGACGGTCACCACCAGCGGCTCGACCTCGTCGGTCAGCTGGGCCGCTTTGGTCTTGGGCAGGTCCACCGGCACGCCGACGGTCAGCAGCGGTGCCGTCACCATGAACACGATCAGCAGAACCAGCATCACGTCGACGAACGGCGTGACGTTGATCTCGCTCAGCGGCGGGTTCCGGCGACGGCGGGAGCCGTGCCCGGTTCCCCGTTTGATGAGTCCGCCGGCCACGTCCTACCGTCCCTCGTCCAGCTGCCGCGACAGGATCGAGCCGAACTCGGTGGCGAATCCCTCCAGCCGGCCGGAATACCGGGCCAGATCGCTGGACAGCTTGTTGTAGGCGACGACCGCCGGGATGGCCGCGACCAGGCCGAGGGCGGTGGCGAATAGCGCCTCCGCGATGCCCGGCGCGACGACCGCGAGGCTGGTGTTCTTGGAGGCGGCGATCGCCTGGAAACTGTTCATGATGCCCCAGACCGTGCCGAACAGACCGACGAACGGCGCCGTGGACCCGACCGACGCGAGGAAGGTCATGCGCTTCTCCAGCGCCTCCATCTCCCGGTTTATGGTCAGATTCATGATCTGGTCGAGCCGGTCGCGCAGGCTGGCGCGCAGGTCGTTGGACCGCTGGGTCAGGCCCTTGGCCGCCGAGCGGCGCCACTCGCGCATGGCCGAGGAGAAGATCGACGACATCGGGTCGGCCGGGTGGCTGCCCATGCGGTCGTACAGGTCCTCCAGCGAACCGCCGGACCAGAATGCGTCCTCGAACTCATGGGCGCGGCGGCGCATGCGGCGCATCTTCAGGATCTTCTCGAAGATGATCGCCCAGCTCCAGATCGACGCCACGACAAGGAGCAGCATCACCACCTTGACCACGGGGTCGGCCTGCATGAACAGGCCCCACATGCTCATCTCGTGGGACAGGGCCACGGCGGGCGCCGCAAGTCCCGGCGTCGCCAGACCCGAGGCCGCGTTCTGGGTCGTATCGACCACCGCTTGTGCAAGTTGCTCCATCGACTTCCTCTTCCTCGCTGCCGATGCCCGGCCGTCAAGTCCGTAACTTCAGGCCGGGGCACCGCCGCCGACCAGATCCCGTATTCTCTGGGGTAGCCGTACCGGCCGCCCCCGCTTGTTCACCCCGGCGATCACCAGGTCCAGCACCACCAGGGGCTCGGACTCGCCCTGGCGGACCACTTCCTGCACCGCCTCCAGCGCCGCGCCGCGCACCCCGGTGATCCGGGTGACGACTTCCAGGGCGTCGTCGAGCACCGCCGGTGCGCGGTAGTCGACGGTGCAGCGCCGCACCACGAAGGCGAAATCCTCCTGCTCGCGCATCTCACGCTGTTCGACCCCGCCGGCGCGGAGGAATTCCGTCCGCGCCCGCTCGGCATACCGCAGATAATTGGCGTGGTAGACCACCCCGCCCGCATCCGTATCCTCGTAATAGACACGCACGGGGAACCGGAAGGGATCAGACATCGTCCTCCCCTCGGCCGAGCAGGTCGAGTTGCGGCTCGATCGCCTTCGGCGGCGTGAGGCAGAGATAGCGCCAGCCCGCCGCCGACAGGATACGACCGCGCGGCGTGCGCTGGATCAGCCCCTGCTGCATCAGATACGGCTCGATGACCTCCTCGATCACGTCGCGCTGTTCGCCCAGCGCCGCCCCCAGGGTCTCCGCCCCCACCGGGCCGCCGCCGTAGTTCTCGGCGATGCAGCCCATGTAGCGCCGGTCCATGGCGTCGAGACCGCGCTTGTCGATGTCGAGCCGGGTCAGAGCGGCATCGGCCAGGACCGCGTCGACGACCTTCTTGCCGGCGACAGCGGCGAAGTCCCGCACCCGGCGCAGCAGCCGGCCGGCCACGCGCGGCGTACCACGGGCGCGCCTGGCGATCTCGCCGGCTCCGTCCTCGGTCAGGCCGAAGGACAGCAGATCGGCCCCGCGCTTGACGATCCGGGTCAGTTCCTCCGGCTCGTAGAACTGCAGGCGCAGGGGAATGCCGAAGCGCTCGCGCAGGGGCGTGGTGATCAGGCCCGACCGGGTCGTCGCGGCGACGAGCGTGAACGGCGCCAGATCGATGCGGATCGATCGCGCGGCTGGCCCTTCGCCAATGATGAGGTCGAGCTGAAAATCCTCCATGGCGGGATACAGCACTTCCTCTACGGCAGGATTAAGGCGATGTATTTCGTCAATAAACAGGACATCGCGCGGCTGCAGGTTGGTCAGAAGGGCCGCGAGATCGCCGGCCTTGGCGATCACCGGGCCGGAGGTCGCGCGGAAGTTCACGCCGAGCTCGCGCGCCACGATCTGCGCCAGGGTGGTCTTGCCCAGCCCCGGCGGGCCGAACAGCAGGACATGGTCCAGCGCCTCGCTGCGCCCCCGCGCTGCATCGATGAAGACCTTGAGGTTCTCGCGCAGCTTTTTCTGGCCGGTGAAGTCGTCGAGGGTCTGCGGGCGCAGCGTAGTCTCCGCCATATCCTCCGGCAGCCGGTCGCCGTCGATCAGGCGGTCGCCATCCTCAAGCGCGGCGTCCTCCGCTTCCTCGTCCCAGTCGCCGCTCATCCGGCCAGTTCCTTCAGCCCGCCGGTGATCAGCCGGTCGAGGGCCGCGTCGGCGCCGAGCGCCGCCTGGGCCACCTGCACCGCGCCATAGGCCTCGGCCCGGCCGTAACCGAGATTGACCAGGGCGGAGACGGCGTCGTTCAGGGTGTCGCCGCCGGCGGCCTTGACCGCCGCGTTGCGGGCCGCGGCCGGCGCATCGGCGGCGATCCCCAGCGCCACGTTGACGGTCTTGTCCTTGAGCTCGTTGACGATGCGCGTCGCCAGCTTCGGGCCGACCCCGTCGGCGCGGGTCAGCAGGGTGCGGTCCTGGGCGGCGATAGCGGTGAACAGCTCGTCCGGCGACAGCACGGTCAGGATCGACAGCGCATGCTTGGCGCCCACCCCCTGCACCGTCTGCAGCATACGGAACGACGCCTTCTCCGAGCCGCTGGAGAAGCCGTAGAGGTGGATGTGGTCCTCGCGGACATGGGTCTCCACCTCGACCTTCACCGCCTCGCCCACATTTCCGAGCGCACTCAGCGTGCGGCCGGAGCAGAAGATCAGATAGCCGACGCCGTTGACATCGATCACCGCCTGACCGTCGCCGGAGCCGTCGAGAATGCCCTTCAGGCGCGCGATCATGAGCCGCCTCCTCCTACCGGTTCCTTGGCGGCCGCTTCCTTGGCCAGCGCCGCCGCGATCGCCCGCTCCAGCCCCGGCGCCATGTCGGTCACCGCCCCGGTCTTGCGCGCCGCCACCCCGGCCGACTGACCGAAGGAGGCGCGCGACTGGACGTAATGGGCGTGGCAGACCGCCACGGCGAGGGCATCGGCGGCGTCCGGGCTCTTGATAACTGCACCGGGCAGCAAAGTGGCGATCATCGCCTGCACCTGTTCCTTGGCCGCGTTGCCGGTGCCGACCACCGCCTTCTTCACCCGCTTGGGCGCGTATTCGGCGACCCGCAGCCCGGCCTTGGCAGGGGCGAGCAGCACGACGCCCCGGGCCAGCCCGAGCTTCAAGGTGCTCTCCGGGTTGCGGTTGACGAAGGTCTCCTCGACCGCCGCCTCGTCCGGCTTGAAGCGGTCGATCAGGTCCAGGATGCCGTCATAGAGCTGCACCAGGCGGGTGGCGATATCGGCGCTGCCGTCGGAATGCACGGTGCCGTCGGCGACGTGACGCAGGCGCACGCCGTCGGTCTCGATCACCCCCCAACCGGTATTCCTGAGGCCGGGGTCGAGCCCGATCAGCCGCATGCGCGTCTCCGTGATGCCGCCTCCTGCAACCCGATTCCGGGATCAGGCGGATAGTTTCGCCATGACGTCGTCGGCGATGTCGAAATTCGCCGAGACCTGCTGCACGTCGTCATTGTCTTCCAGGGTGTCGAACAGCTTGATCAGCGTGCCCGCCTGGTCCTCGTCCACCGCGACGGTGTTCAGCGGCTTCCAGGTCAGGCCGGCCGACTGCGGCTCGCCCAGCGTGGCTTCCAGCGCCTCGCGCACGGTGTTGAAGTCCTCCACCGGGCAGGTGATCTCGTGTTCCGCTTCGGTGCTCTCGGCGTTCTCGGCCCCGGCCTCGATCGCCGCCTCCAGCACCTCGTCGGCGCTGCCGACCTCGGCCGGATAGATGATCTGACCGACCCGGTTGAACATGAAGGACACCGAGTTGGTCTCCCCCAGGTTGCCGCCGAACTTGGAGAAGGCGGCGCGGACTTCCGAGGCGGTGCGGTTGCGGTTGTCGGTCAGCGCGTCGACGATCATGGCCACGCCGCCGGGGCCGTAGCCCTCGTAGCGCACGTCCTCCCAGTTGGTGTCGTCGCCGCCGCCCGAGCCCTTCTTGATCGCGCGTTCGATATTGTCCTTGGGCATGTTCTCCTTGCGCGCGGCCGCGATCGCGGTGCGCAGCGCCGGGTTCGATGCCGGATCGTCGCCGCCGGTCTTCGCCGCGACCTGAATCTCTCGGGTCAGGCGGGTGAAGATCTTGGCGCGCTTCTTATCCTGCGCGCCCTTGCGGTACATGATGTTCTTGAACTGGGAATGACCGGCCATTTCCAAACGCTCCCGTCCGCGACCGTTCGTGGCGCGAATCGCTTCTCTATACCAGATGTAGGGGTTCGACGCACGGCTTCAGCCCTGTCGCCCCGGCACCGACGCGGCGCCGCGCGGGGGTGTAGCACAGGCGGGGGTGTGGGGTGAACTGCCTCGCGTTTATCTCACGTCCGTCATCCCGGTTTGGCCCGGATTTGATCCGGGGCAAGGCCGGGACCGAGCACTCGACCGGACGGGCTGGGTCCCGGCCCGAGCCCGGATCATGTCCGGTCTCGTCCGGGATGACGTGGTAGTTGGATAGAGGACGTGCCCCCTCACCCCACCGGCATCGTCTCCGCCAGCAGCCCGCCGACCCGCACCGGTTCGGCGCTGATCGCCAGGCCGGTGCGGTCGTCGGTCACCACGAAAATCCCGCAGACCGTCGCCTCGCCGTCCGCCGCCTCGAGCCGCGGGGTCGGCAGCTTGGTGGTGAAGCGTTTGACCGGGTATTCCTTCTTCATCCCGATCACGCTGTCGTAGTCGCCGCACATGCCGGCGTCGCTCTGATACGCCGTGCCGTTGGCCAGCACCATGACGTCGGCCGTCGGCACATGGGTGTGGGTGCCGACCACCAGCGACACCCGGCCGTCGAAGGCGTGGCCGAAGGCCATCTTCTCGCTGGTCGCCTCGCCGTGGATGTCGAGCAGGATGAAATCCACGTCGCCGCCCAGCGCGGTGCCGTCGATCGCCTTCTCAACCGCGGCGAAGGGGTCGTCGAGCGGATCCATGAACAGCCGGCACATGGCGTTGATCACCAGCACCCGGCGGCCGTCGCGGGTCTCGTGCACCACCGCGCCCTTGCCCGGCGTGCCCGGCGGGAAGTTGATCGGGCGCACCAGACGGTCGTCGTCGGCGATGGCGTCGAGGATCTCGCGCTGGTCCCAGACGTGGTTGCCGGTGGTGATCACGTCGACGCCGACGTCGTAGAGCTCGCCGCAGATCTTGGCGGTGATGCCGAAACCGTGGGCCGAGTTCTCGCCGTTGACAACGACGAAGTCGGTCTTCAGGTCCCGCATCAGCGCGGGGAGATGATGGATGACCGCCTCGCGGCCGGACCGTCCGACGATGTCGCCGAGGAACAACAGACGCACGTTCTACTCCGAAATATCGATGAAGCCGGCCTCGGTCACGAAGCCGTTCAGCAAGGCGTCATGCGCCCCGGCGGGCACCGCGTCGACCTCCTGGCCGGCGAAGGCGACGCCGATCGCCTGGATCGTCTGCCATTCGCGCAGGGCCGCGAGCGTGCGGTCGTAATAGCCGCCGCCATAGCCCAGGCGCCGTCCCCTTCGGTCGAAGGCCAGCAGCGGCACCAGGAGCAGGGTCGGGTAGACCACTTCGGCCTCGGGCCCCGGCTCCGAGGTGCCGTAGGGGCCGGGCACCAGCTCCTCGTCCGGCTCCCAGGCGCGGAAGATCAGCGCCTGCTTGTCGTCCGGCACGACCGGCAGGGCGATGCGGCAGCCGGCCGACCAGAGCGCGGTCAGGCAGGGCCGCGGGTCGATCTCGTCGCGCATCGGCCAGTAGCCGGAGACCACGGTCCCGGAAGACGGCGCAACCGCCCCGGAAAGATGCATCGCCAGCCGGTTGGCCGCGTCGGCCGTGTCGGCGGCCAGCGCCTCGCGCTGGCGGGCCATGCGCTGACGCAGCTCGGCTTTGGCGCGGCTGAGTTCTTCTGGGTCGAGAATGGGATCGGTCATCACGGCTCTAGGGTCAGGTCGAAAGGATTCCCGCAGCCGCACGGCCTCTGAAGACACGCGGCCCGCTGGGCACATGCCCTAGGAAGTTCAGTGCGACGGAGCCGCCTCGGCCGTTGGCATTTGCATACCCTCTGTGGCCTGCATAGCAGGTGGGCGCCGCGATTCCGAGACCACGGTCCCGAAAGAGGCAGCTCCCTCAGAGAGATTATAGCCCCAGGGGTAAAGTGCGGCCTGACAAACCGCGCCGCCCCGTCGCTGATCCCAACGTAAACCCGGACCCGGCAAATTCAAGCGAAGATGTAGCTGTCAGTGCGGTCGGCATCGAAGACGGCACCGGGGGAAGGCCACGAAACGGCGGTTCAGGCGCCTTCCAGGCGGCCGGCGATCCGCTCGATCCGCTCGGCCAGACCCTCGATGGCGAGCGACATGTCCTCCAGCTCGTTGGGCGAGAACTCCTCGTCCCCCTCGTCGACCTCGTTGGCGGCATCGCGCAGGTCCATGAGCTCGTCGGCCACCAGCAGGCTGGCCATCACCAGCAGGCGGGTGTCGCCGACCTGGCCGACCTGTTCCACCATGTCGGCCACATGGGCGTCGACCATCTGGGCCAGCTCGCCGAGCCGCTTCTCCTGGCCGTCCTCGCAGGCGATGCGGTAGGACTTGCCGTTGATGCTGATATCGACCTGGGCCAAGGATCAGGGCTCCAACACGAGTTTGAGCTGACCGATCGCCTTGTCGAGCCGCTGCTCGACCTGATCGGCCGCCTTGGAGAGTTTGGCGTAATCCCGACGCATTTCGGACAACTCGCCCGTCACCGCGGAGCCGTCTCCACCGGATTCGTCGAGTCCTTCCAGCGCCTTTTCAAGACGGGAGACCGCCTTGTCCAGCCGTTCACGTGCCGCATTCAGCCGAGACATTCCCGCCGTCCTGGTCCGCCAATCCCGTCCACCGCCGGCGATTCGTCGCCCGAAACCCGCGATGTACCCCCTGAAACGAAGGAGTTAAGTCCCGTCCTTGAGGTGCCGTATGATATCCGCCGGTCCCACCTACCGTCAATCGAACCGGCATGTGGGGTTCCGCACCCCGCATATATTGCGCCTCGGAGCCCCCGGCCCGCTTGACGGAGCGTCGATGCCTCGGCATGTTCCGCGCCACCGAGGCGCCGGCGGTCGCTGGACGCCCGCCAAAAGCCCGCGAACCGTACCATGACCGCTTCCGCACCGATTTCCGGCGCCGCCCTCTCGGACGGTGACCACGCCAGCCTCGCCAGCGCCATCCGCGCGCTTTCCATGGATGCCGTCGAACAGGCGAAGTCGGGGCACCCGGGCATGCCGATGGGCATGGCCGACGCCGCCGTCGTCCTGTTCTCGCAGTTCCTGCGCTTCGATCCCCGCCATCCGGACTGGGCCGACCGCGACCGGTTCGTCCTGTCGGCCGGCCACGGCTCGATGCTGCTGTACTCGCTGCTGCACCTGACCGGCTATGGCGACATGCCGCTGGAGGAGCTGAAGAAATTCCGCCAGCTCGGCTCCAAGACCGCGGGCCACCCGGAATACGGCGCCGCCGCCGGCATCGAGACCACGACCGGCCCGCTCGGCCAGGGCTTTGCCAACGCCGTCGGCATGGCGGTCGCCGAGCGCCACCTGAACGCCCGCTTCGGCGACGACCTGATCGACCACCGGGTCTGGGTCATCGCCGGCGACGGCTGCCTGATGGAGGGCGTGAGCCACGAGGCCGCCTCGCTGGCCGGCCATCTGGGCCTCGGCCGCATGAACGTCCTGTGGGACGACAACAAGATCTCCATCGACGGCCCGACCGACCTGACCCTGTCCGACGACGTGCCGGCGCGGTTCGTGTCCTACGGCTGGCACGTGGTGTCCTGCGACGGTCATGATCCGAAGGCGCTGGCCGCCGCCATGGCCGAGGCCGCGGCCGATCCGCGCCCGTCGCTGATCGCCTGCCGCACCACCATCGGCTTCGGCGCCCCGACCAAGGCCGGCAAGTCCTCCTCCCACGGCTCGCCGCTGGGTGCGGAGGAGATCGCCGGCACCCGCGCCGCCATCAACTGGCCGCACGGCCCCTTCGAGATCCCCGACGCGGTCACCGAGCTCGGCCTGTCGCTGGGCGACCGCGGTGCGGACGCCTACGATTCCTGGACCGCCCACCTCGCCAAGTCGGGCAAGAAGGACGATTTCGAGCGCGCCCTGTCCGGCGCCCTGCCGAAGGAACTGGCCGAGGCGATCAACGCCCACAAGAAAAGCCTGAGCGCCGAGCAGCCGAAGCTGGCCACCCGCGTGTCGTCGCAGAAGGCGCTGGAAGTGATCGCCCAGGTGGTGCCGGAGCTGCTGGGCGGCTCGGCCGACCTGTCGGGCTCGAACAACACTAAGGTCGGCTCCCAGGAGATCCTGGACAAGTCGAACTACGGCGGCCGCTACCTGCATTACGGGGTGCGCGAGCACGCCATGGCTGCGGCGATGAACGGCATGGCGCTGCATGGCGGCGTCATCCCCTATGGCGGCACCTTCCTGGTGTTCACCGACTATTGCCGCCCGTCGATCCGCCTGGCAGCCCTGATGGGCATCCGCTGCATCTTCGTCATGACCCACGACAGCATCGGCCTGGGCGAGGACGGCCCGACCCACCAGCCGGTGGAGCATCTGGCCGCCCTGCGCGCGATCCCGAACCTGGCGGTGTTCCGTCCGGCCGACGCGGTGGAGACCGCCGAGGCCTGGCAGCTTGCCCTGCAACGGGTCTCCGGCCCGAGCGTCCTGGCGCTGACCCGTCAGAACGTGCCGACGGTGCGCTCCGAGCATTCCGAGGCCAACCTGTCGGCCAAGGGCGGCTACGTGCTGGCCGAGGCCGAGGGCGCCCGCAAGGCGACCCTGATCGCCACCGGCAGCGAAATCGAGATCGCCATGGCCGCCAAGGCCCAGCTCGACGCCGAGGGCGTGCCGACCGCGGTGGTTTCGATGCCGTCGCTTGAACTTTTTGCCGCTCAGGGTCCGTCCTATACCAAGGAGGTGCTCGGCTCCGGCGTACGCGTGGTGGTGGAAGCCGGTGTGCGGCAGTGCTGGGACCGCCTGCTCGGCGAGAACGGCGTCTTCATCGGCATGTCCGGTTTCGGCGAGTCCGGCCCCTATCAGGAGCTGTACGCGCACTTCCGGATCACGGCCGGCGACGTCGCCGGTGCGGTAAAGGCACGGATCTAGTGGTGTTATTGGCGTCGATCTGACCCATATCCCCACCTGACAATCAGTTATGTGACGACACTCGGAGGAGAGAGACGATGGCCACGAAGGTTGCGATCAACGGGTTTGGACGGATCGGCCGCCTCGTGTTGCGCGCGCTGTACGAATCGAAGCGCGACGATATCGAGGTTGTTCTGGTGAACGATCTGGGCCCGGTGGAGAGCAACGCCCACCTGTTCCGCTACGACACCGTGCACGGCCGCTTCCCGGGCAAGGTGACCACCGGCGAGGACTGGATGGATATCGGCCTCGGCAAGATCAAGGTGACCGCCGAGCGCGACCCGGCCAACCTGCCGCACAAGGATCTCGGCGTCGACATCGCGCTGGACTGCACCGGCATCTTCACCAAGCGCGAGCAGGCCGCCAAGCACCTCGAGGCGGGCGCCAAGAAGGTCGTCATCTCCGCCCCGGCGACCGGCGCCGACCTGACCGTCGTCTACGGCGTGAACCACGACCAGCTCACCGCCGAGCACGAGGTCATCTCTAACGCGTCGTGCACCACCAACTGCCTCGCCCCGGTGGCCTTCGTGCTGAACAACGCCATCGGCATCGAGCGTGGCTACATGACCACGATCCACGCCTATACCGGCGACCAGCCGACCCTGGACACGCTGCACAAGGACCTGCACCGCGCCCGCGCCGCGGCCCAGTCGATGATCCCGACCTCCACCGGTGCGGCCAAGGCCGTCGGCCTGGTGCTGCCGGAGCTGGCCGGCAAGCTGGACGGTACCTCGGTGCGCGTCCCGACCGCGAATGTCAGCCTGATCGACTTCAAGTTCGTGCCGAAGCGCGACACCAGCATCGAAGAGGTCAACAAGGCGATCTCCGATGCTGCCAACGGTCCGCTGAAGGGGATCCTCGGCATCAATGACGAGCCGCTGGTGTCCACCGACTTCAACCACGACAGCCACTCCTCGACCTTCGATCTGGGCCAGACCCAGGTGATCGAGGGCAAGATGGTCCGCGTGCTGTCCTGGTACGACAACGAGTGGGGCTTCTCCAACCGCATGCTGGACACCACCGCTGCGCTGGCGAAAACCCTCTAAGACACGAGCGATCCGAGGAGAGCACCCATGAAGATCACCCAGAAGGTCAAGAAGATCCTGGATTGCTACGAGAGCGACAATCCCGGGACCAAGACCAACCTCGCCCGCATCCTGATGCAGGGTAAGCTCGGCGGCACCGGCAAGGTCGTGATCCTGCCGGTCGACCAGGGCTTCGAGCACGGCCCGGCGCGCAGCTTCGCGCCGAACCCGGAAGGCTACGACCCGCACTACCACTACAAGCTGGCGATCGACGCGGGCCTGAACGCCTACGCCGCGCCGCTGGGCATGCTGGAGGCCGGAGCCGACAGCTTCGCCGGGGCGATCCCGACCATCCTGAAGGTCAACTCCTCCAACAGCCTCGCCCGCGACAAGGAAGGCCCGTCCCAGGCCATCACCGGCTCGGTCGGCGACGCCCTGCGTCTCGGCTGCTCGGCCATCGGCTTCACGATCTACCCGGGCTCGGACTCCCAGTTCGAGATGATGGGCCAGATCCGCGAGATGGCCGAAGAGGCGAAGGCTTTCGGCCTCGCCGTCGTCATGTGGTCCTACCCGCGCGGCGGCGACCTCTCGAAGGAAGCCGAGACCTCGGTCGATGTCTGCGCCTATGCCGCCCACATGGCGGCACTGATGGGCGCGCACATCATCAAGGTCAAGCCGCCGAAGGATGGCATTGGCCTGGAGGCCGCCCGCAAGGCCTATGAGAGCAACGGCATCCCGACCTCGACCCTGGCCGAGCGGATCAAGCACGTCATGCAGGCGAGCTTCAACGGCCGCCGCATCGTGGTGTTCTCCGGCGGCGACGCCAAGGGCCTGGACGGCCTGATGGAAGAGGTCCGCGGCCTGTACGAGGGCGGCGCCAACGGCTCGATCATCGGCCGCAACACCTTCCAGCGCCCGCGCGACGAGGCCCTGGCGATGCTCGACCAGATCATCGACATCTACAAAGGCAAGTGAGCCAAGCCTCAATGGCATCCGAACTGTACCTGATCACGCCGCCGCGTCTTCCCGACGTGGCGGCGTTTTGCGAGGACCTGGCGGCCGCACTCGACGCCGGCCCGGTCGCCTGCCTGCAGCTTCGTCTGAAGGACGTGGAGGACGACGCCATCCTGCGCGCCGCCGACGCGATCCTGCCGGTCTGCCACCAGCGCGGCGTGCCGCTGCTGATGAACGACCGCCCGGATCTGGCGATCACGTCGGGCTGCGACGGCTGCCATGTGGGCCAGTCGGACACGCCCTATGCCCAGGCGCGCAAGCTGATGGGCCCGGGTGCGCAGATCGGCGTGACCTGCAAGAACAGCCGGCACCTGGCCATGGAAGCCGGCGAGGCCGGGGCCGACTACGTCGCCTTCGGCGCCTTCTTCCCCTCCTCCACCAAGGACGAGACCACCATGGCCTCGGTCGAGGTTCTGGAGTGGTGGGCGGAGATGATGACCGTGCCCTGCGTCGCCATCGGCGGCATCACCCAGCAGAACTGCGCCCCGCTGGTCGAGGCCGGAGCGGATTTCCTGGCGGTGATCAATGCGGTCTGGGGATACCCGGACGGTCCGGCCGCCGGGGTGAGAGCGTTCGAGGCGGTGCTGAAGGGCTGAGGCCCTACTTCTCGCCCTTATCTCCGTCAAGGCCCTCGGACAATTTGGGGAAGTTGCCCATCATCTGCTTGGCCCAGTCGAGCTGTTCCGGCTCCTCGGCCTTGGCCGGCGCATCCTTGTCCTGGTGCTTCTCGCTGCCTTCGAGCGTCTCGATCGCCTGGGAGCGGATGCGCGCCCGGTCGTCCACATTCATGTGGTCGAACTTGTCGCGGGCCGTCTCATAGTCGCCGCCCCCGCCTTCCTCGGCGACCTTGGCGATCGCCTCGTAGACGTCGTTGCGGCCGACCACCTCCGCGGTGGCGTCGGCCAGCACGGTCAGGCTGCGGCGGGTACTGTTGTCGAGCCTATCGGTCTTACCGGGCGCACGGGCCATGGGTGGGAGCCTCCCAAATCACCGGGTCGAGTTGTTATCAAGTGTACACCTACAACCGAGTATTCGCAGCAAACATCTGAGACTCCACACTTTGTCGGCCCGACACGTATTTGTGATCCATGCCCGGTCAACCCGAAGGTCGACCGACGATCCCTTCCGGGTTCCGGGAGACGCCCGCGGCGGGGGGCAAAGCGTGGACACCGCGCGCCCCGCCTGATACAAGCCGCCGCGATTTCCGGCACTTCTTTTCGCGGACGGGACTTCAATGAAGATCAACGGCAACGCGGTGCGTATCGGCAATGTGGTCGAGCACCAGAACCGGCTCTGGGTCGTCACCAAGACGCAGGCGGTGAAGCCCGGCAAGGGCGGCGCCTTCAACCAAGTCGAGATGAAGGACATTCGCAGCGGCACCAAGCTGAACGAGCGCTTCCGCGCCGACGAGCAGGTCGAGCGCGTGCGCCTCGAACAGCGTCAGGCGACCTTCCTGTATGCCGATGACGACAACCTGCATTTCATGGACGGCGAGACCTACGAGCAGATCATGGTCAAGACCGAGATGGTCGGCGAGCAGAAGGCCTTCCTGCAGGACGGCATGGCCGTGACCATCGAGTCCTACGAGGAAGAGCCGCTCTCGGTGACCCTGCCCGACACCGTCGTGATGCAGATCGTCGAGGCCGACGCCGTGGTGAAGGGGCAGACCGCCTCCTCCTCCTACAAGCCGGCCGTTCTGGAGAACGGCGTGCGGGTCATGGTGCCGCCGCACATCGAGTCCGGCACCCGGATCGTGGTGAAGCCGGAAGACTCCACCTACGTCGAGCGCGCGAAAGACTGAGTATCGGCGGCCCGGCCGGACCGGGCCCCGCATCCAACCATCGAGGATCTGCCCATGGCCGTCCGCTCGGCCCTGTACAACGTCGTCTTCAAGGCCTGCCAGAAGGCAGCCCGCAGCCTGCGCCGCGACTTCGGCGAGGTCGAGAACCTGCAGGTCTCCAAGAAGGGACCGGCCGACTTCGTGTCGACCGCCGACAAGCAGGCCGAGAAGCTGCTGTACGAGGAGCTGAAGCACGCCCGGCCGAAATACGGCTTCCTGATGGAAGAGTCCGGCACCGTCGAGGGCACCGATCCCAACAAGCAGCGCTGGATCATCGACCCGCTGGACGGAACCCTGAACTTCCTGCACGGCATTCCGCATTTCGCCATCTCGGTCGCCCTGGAGGAAAAGGGCGAGATCATCGCCGGCGCCGTTTACCAACCGCTGACCGACGAGTTCTACTGGGCCGAGAAGGGTGCCGGCGCCTATCTTAACGACCGCCGCCTGCGGGTCTCCGGACGCCGCAACATGCAGGAATCCGTGATGGCCACCGGCATTCCGGTCACCGGGCTCGGCGGCGACCACAATACCTTCATCGCCCAGCAGCTTGCGGTGATGGGAGCGACCGCCGGCGTGCGCCGGTTCGGGGCCGCCGCCCTGGACCTGGCCTGGGTCGCCTCGGGCCGCTTCGACGGGTACTGGGAACACAAGCTGAATCCGTGGGACATCGCCGCCGGCCTCCTCCTGGTGAAGGAGGCTGGCGGATACGTCAGCGACTTCGCCGGCCGCACCGAAGTCC
The DNA here is from genome assembly GCF_900102465.1 of Thalassobaculum litoreum DSM 18839. Classification (GTDB taxonomy): domain Bacteria; phylum Pseudomonadota; class Alphaproteobacteria; order Thalassobaculales; family Thalassobaculaceae; genus Thalassobaculum; species Thalassobaculum litoreum. Next base: position 93,899 of record NZ_FNBW01000002.1, read on the forward strand.
TCGAATCGGGCGATGTTGTTGCCGCCAACGACGCGCTGCACGCGCCTCTGTTGAAGCTTCTGCGCGGCGCGAAGTCCGCATAAAGCGCGTTCCCCTGCCATTTATAGTGATTTAGCCGCCGCTGCGACTCGGCGGCGCTGTTGTCGGACTCCCCACCTCTGGTATAACCGGCGGGCAATCGCTGGTTCGGGAGGAACGATGCGGGGACATCGCGCGCACGTCGCACTGACGCTTATCGCCGCCGCCATCGCCGCCACGGGCGGGTCCGCTCCGCTGCGGGCGCAGACGGTCACGAGCCCATACATAGAGACCAATCCGAACGTTACGGTCGATCTGAGCGTACTCGACGGCTATGGCGGGTCCGCCGGAACCATGCCGGGCTACGCGCCACCGATGCCGTCTCCGGGCGCCTATCCGACGCCGGGCGTGACGACCGGGGCGCCGAACAACGTCCCCACATTCCTGGTGCGGCCGGATGCGCCGCGCTACGCGGCCCCGCCCCCGGCGGTCCAGGCGCTGATCCAGGGCCGCAGCGGCAGCGCACCGTCGCGCTCGGTCGCCGCCGTGCCGCGGGCCTCCGCCTCTACCCAGGCGCCGGAGCTGCGCCAGCCCACGCCGCGCCCGTCCAGTTCCTCGACCGCCGCGTCGAGCACCGCCGTGCCGAAACCGGTCACGCCGAAGCCGCAACCGCAGCAGAGCGCATCGGCCGCGCCGACACCGCCGCCGCCGCCGCCTCCGGCGCCCTCGGCTAGCAGCAGCGCCGGCGCCACGCCGCCACCCCCGCCGCCGAGCGAGCCGAAGCCGACCCGTAGCGCTTCCGCGGCCCCACCGCCTCCGCCACCGGCCGTGCCGAAGCGGCAGGAGGCCACGCCCGCCTCCGCCCCGGTGGCCACGACCTCGAACCCGGCGCCGCAGCCGTCGTCGCAGAGCGCCAGCGGCGACACCACCCGCATCGCCTTCCCCGGCGGCCAGTCCCAGCTTCCCGGCGACGCCGCGGCCAAGCTCGATCCGGTCATCGCCAAGCTGAAAGAGGACAGCGGGCTGCGCCTGCAGCTCATGGCTTATGCCAACGGCGATCAGGACGGCGCCAACAAGGCCCGCCGTCTGTCCCTGTCCAGGGCTCTGGCCGTCCGCGCGTATCTCATCGACAACGACATCGCCAGCACGCGCATGGATGTCCGCGCCCTCGGCAATCGGGCCGATGACGGTCCGGCCGACCGGGTCGATCTCGTCGTCATAAACCGCTGATCGATGGCCTGACCGCCACCGGCTCCGTCCCCGGGGGCCGACGAAGAAAAGGACGTACCGCCTCGTGACCGATCCGCGTCGCTATCTGGTCCGCATGATCATCTTCCTCGTCGCGGTTCTGGTCGTGGCGGGCGTGCTGTTCGGAGCGCTGATCGACGCCTTCATGGCCAACCCGGCCCTGAACGGCGTGATCCTGGGTGTGGCGCTGATCGGCATCCTCTTCGTCTTTCAGCAGGTCTTCCTGCTGGCCCCGGAAGCCTCCTGGATCGACAGCTTCCGCAACAACATGTCGATGCAGCGCGACCCGGTGCTGCTGGCGCCGGTGGCGACCCTGCTGAACGAGCGCCAGTCGAGCGGCCGGCAGAGCACACTCTCGGCCATGTCGCTGCGCTCCCTGCTGGACAGCATCAGCGTGCGTCTGGAGGAGTCGCGGGACATCTCGCGCTATCTGATCGGCCTGCTGATCTTTCTCGGCCTGCTCGGCACGTTCTGGGGCCTGCTGCGCACGGTGGGCGCGGTGAGCGAGGTGATCAACGGCCTGTCGATCGAAAGCGGCGATCTCGGCACGGTGTTCTCGGACATGAAGGCCGGCCTGCAGTCGCCGCTGTCCGGCATGGGCACCGCCTTCGCCTCCTCCCTGTTCGGCCTCGCCGGCTCGCTGGTACTGGGCTTCCTCGACCTGCAGCTCGGCAAGGCGCAGAACCGGTTCTACAACGAGCTGGAGGAGTGGCTGTCGAGCTTCACCCGCCTGGGCGGCTCCTCGATCATCGGCGACGGCGAGCATTCCGCCACCGCCTACCAGCAGGCGCTGATGGAGCAGACGGCGGAGTCCCTCGACAAGCTGCAGCGCATCATGTCGCGCGGCGAGGACGATCGGCGCAGCAACAACGCCATCATGGTCGCCCTGGTCGAACAGCTCCGCGAGTTGACCGACAAGCTGGACACCGACCGGGACATGCTGCACCGGATGGTCTCCGCCCAGGACGACCTGCGGCCGGTGCTGTCACGGCTGGCCGATGCCAGCGGCGGCGGACGCGACGAGATCGTGCGCAGCCACCTGCGCAACATCGAGGCCTATATGGCGCGGATGCTGGAGGACAGCGGCAACGGCCGGGCGCAGATGACCGAGGAACTGCGGGGAGAGATCCGGCTCGTGGCGCGTACCATCGCGGCACTGGCCGAGGAAGAACGGCGGGACTGATCCATGTCCGCGCTGTCCCGCCGACGCAATCGGGATACCAACACGTGGCCCGGCTTCGTCGACGCGCTCGCGTCGCTGCTGATGGTGATCATCTTCGTCCTGATGATCTTCATCGTCGCCCAGTTCTACCTCACTCAGATCCTGTCCGGTAAGGACGAGACCCTGGCGCGGCTGAACCAGCAGATCTCCGAGCTGTCCGACCTGCTGTCGCTGGAGCGCGAGGCCAACGCGGAACTGCGCGTGACCGTCGCCCAACTCTCCGCCGAATTGCAGACCTCACTGTCCACCCGCGACCGGCTCAGCGCCCAGGTCGATCGCCTGACCGCGGCCCAGTCGACCCTGGAGAGCCGGCTGGCGGAGCTTACCCGCGAGCGGGCCGTCCTGCAGGGCCGCATCGACAGCCTGGAGGCGGGACGCACCGGCGTCGACGCGCGGCTGCTGGAGGTGCTGAAGGAGCGCGACGCCCTGCTGGGCAAGCTGGCCGAGACCGAGCAGAAGGAGCGTATCGCCACCTCCGAGCGCGACGCCATCGCCACCGATCTCGACCGGGCGCTGGAGGTGGTTCAGGCCAACCGCGAGACCATAGAGCTGCAGCTCAAGGACCTGGAGCGTCTGCGCCGGGATCTGGCCGCCCTGCGCAAGACCCGCGACGACCTGGAGAATCAGGTCTCCAGCCTCGCCGCCCTGCGCGAGCGGCTGCAGGCCGATCTCGACACCGCCGAGCAGTCGGTCGAGGCCCTGCAATCGGATCTGGAGGTGGAGCAGAAGACCGCGGAGGAGCTGCGCGCCGAGCGCGCGGCACTGGAGGCCACCCGCCAGGCCCTGCGCGAGGAGCTTGCCGCCGCCGCCGACAGGATCGCCGAGCTCGACCAGAACCTCGGCGCCGAGCGCGACAGGACCAAGGCCCTGGAGGCGAAGCTCGCCGACCAGACCGAGCGCACCCTGCTCGCCCAGCGCGAGATCGAGCAGCGCGATATCCGTCTGGAGGAGCTGTTCAGCGAGCTGAGCGCGACCCAGGAGACCCTGGTCCAGACCCGCAGCGCGCTGAGTGCCGAGGAGGAGGTCTCGAGCGAGGCCCAGCAGCAGGTCGAACTCCTGAACGCCCAGATCGCCGCCCTGCGCCAGCAGCTCGCCCGGATCGAGAAGGCGCTGGAGATCTCCGAACAGGAGAACGAGGAGAAGCGGTCGCGCATCGTCGACCTCGGCAAGCGCCTCAACGCCGCGCTGGCCACGAAGGTGCAGGAGCTGGCGCGGTTCCGCAGCGAGTTCTTCGGCCGCCTGCGCGAGGTGCTGTCCGGCCGTCAGGACATCCGCATCGTCGGCGACCGCTTCGTCTTCCAGTCGGAGGTGCTGTTCGAGTCCGGCTCGGCCGAGATCGGCGAGAACGGCCGCGAGTCCCTCGCCCAGCTCGCCAGCACCCTGCAGGAGATCGCCGGGCGGATCCCCGACGACATCAACTGGATCCTGCAGATCGAGGGTCATACGGACACCGTGCCGATCTACAACGAGCAGTTCGCCAACAACTGGGAGCTGTCCGCCGCCCGGGCGATCTCGGTGGTCGAGTTCCTGATCGAACAGGGCATTCCGGCGAGCCGTCTGTCGGCCACCGGATACGGCGAGTTCCAGCCGATCGACACCGAGAACATCAACCGCAACCGGCGCATCGAGCTGAAACTGACCCAACGTTAGAAGAAATTGCCGACTGCCCCTTGCGCAAACCCACCCTCTCGGGTAATTACCCGCGTTCTGAAATGCACCGGCGACCGTTGGGGCGCCTCGACGACGTGACGGGAGAGACCCGATGAAAGCCGATATCCATCCGGACTACCACGAGATCAAGGTCGTCATGACCGACGGCACCGAGTACATGACCCGCTCCACCTACGGGAAGCCGGGCGACGTGCTGAAGCTGGAAATCGACTCCAAGTCGCATCCGGCCTGGACCGGCCAGCACCGCATCGTCGACAGCGGCGGTCAGGTCGCGCGCTTCAACAAGCGCTTCGCCGGCCTCGGCATCTGATCCATACGGAACGACGGTTTACGGACGGCGGCCTTCGGGCCGCCGTTTTCGTTTTCAGGACTTGATCATGATCGGCGGCCGCCGCCGATGCGGTCGTCCAGGCGCGACACCCGCTCGAACAGGCGGCGGCTGCGGGTCAGCAGGCTGCGCAGCTCGTCCGAGATCTCGGGGTCCTGCTCGGCATCCGTCACGGAGCAGACGTCATGCCCGTCGAGCCGGTTGCCCGGGTCGCGGGCGGCCTCCGGCGGCAGCTCGCCAGCATGGATCGCCTTCTGCACCATCAGCCAGGCCAGACATTGCGACAACCGGGTGGTGACCCGCAGCGCCTCGCAACTCGCCCGCGTGCGGCCGCGCGAGGGCGGCATCCGACGGGGATAACCGGTTCTGCGGCTGCGCTCGGCGTGGCTTCGGGCCTGCTCCAAAAGGTCCATGACCTCCCGATACGGGCCATCGAGGACCACGACCGCAGCAACCGCGGTCCTTTGGTTAATTTGTTGCGTCATCAAAACAAGTATGGGGCAGGCCGAGTGGATGTCCAACCCGAGATACCCCTCTTGAACTGAAATTATGCTGTGCCTATCTGGATAGTCGCCGGGGCGCCGATGATCGGGTCCCGGCAGTGAACCGCCCGGCCAGTATGGCGGGCATGGGTCTGAAACCACTTCGCTTCTGAGGAGGATGTGGCATGCGTACGATTGATTTTACCCCCGTTTTCCGGTCCACGGTCGGCTTCGACCGCATGGCGCGGCTCATGGATGACATGATGCGTGCCGGCGATGCCGCCAACGTTCCGGCCTACCCGCCCTACAACATCGAAAAGCTCGGTGAGGACGACTACCGCATCACCATGGCGGTCGCCGGCTTCGGTGAGGGCGACCTCGACATCACCGTGGAAGACACCACGCTGGTGATCTCCGGCAAGGTGGAGAAGACCGAGGAGGAGGCCAACCGCAGCTTCCTGCATCGCGGTATCGCCACCCGCGCGTTCGAGCGCCGCTTCCAGCTCGCCGAGACCATCAAGGTGGTCGGCGCCAGTGTCGAGCACGGCCTCCTGCACGTCGACCTCGTCCACGAGGTTCCGGAGGAGAAGAAGCCGCGCAAGGTCGAGATCGCCAGCGGCGTGTCGACCAAGCGCCTGGAGGGCACGCAGGCCGCCTGACCGGCGCCCCGCCTCTGACGAACGAGGCCGGCTCCCGAGGGAGCCGGCCTTTTTCATGCCCGGAACTGCCGCTGGGTCAAATACGGCCTTAATAGACGTAGGCGGCGAGCTCGCGCTTGATCGCGCGTTCCATGGCGGTGGCGAAATCGCGTGCGGTCGCCTCGACAAGATCGTACCAGAGCCGCTCGCGGTCGTTCAGCGACGCGTTCTCGGCGATGGTCTTGGAGCGTTCCGCTTCGGCCAGCGCCTGACCCAGGCGGATGCCCGCCCCGTCGAACAGGTCGAGCTTGCCCGCCATCGCCACGGTATAGCGCTCGGACTGATCGGTGGTGAAGGCCCCCTTCAGACCGGTGGTGGTCTTCAGCCGCTCCTCCACGATGCTGCCCTGGCGGATCGCCATGACCGCCCGGCCGGAGCTGCCGCCGGCCTGGAGCACGTCACGCGCCCAGCGCTCCATCGCGGCGGCCGGGGCGACGGGGGCCAGATGTTCGACATTCGGCGCCGTCATCGGCGGCACCACCTCGTCGACGATCTGCAGGGTGCCCACATTCAGCCGGATCGGCTGCCGGTTCACGAAGGTCAGGTCCGGATAGACCGGGGTCGGGTTCGGCGTGGTGCAGGCCGGCAGCGAGCCGACACCGGCGGCGGCCAGGGCGGAAATCATCAGGGTACGGCGGTCGAGGCGCATGGGGGCGTGTCCTCTTCTCGATCGGTGGAATATCAGAAACCCGGAGACGCGGCCGATTTGCGCAACGCCTCGAGCGCCTCGTCATCATAGCGCCATTCGCGCTTGCAGAATTCACAGTTAACGATCAGCGCGCCGTCGACCTTCATGTCCTCGATCTCGTCCTGATTCAAGGACAGCAGGACGCGCTCCACCCGCTCCCGCGAGCAGCGGCAGGAATCGGTCATCGGCTGGGCCTCGTAGGCCCGCACGCCCTCCTGGTGGAACAGCCGGTAGAGCAACTGGTCCGGCGCGAGGTCGGCGGCGAGAAGTTCCTGGGCGCGGGCGCTGCTCATCAGGGTGACCGCCGTGCGCCACAGGTCGTCGTACTCGTCCTCGCTGGGCCGCCCGGGCAGGTCGCGGGAATAGGGCAGGCGCTGAACCATGATGCCGCCCGCGCGCCAGCCGTCGTCGCGGCGGCCCGCGGCGATCAGGACGCCGGCATCGAGCTGCTCCGACTGCTGGAAATAGGCATGGGTGCATTCCGACAGCGTCCGGCCGGACAGCTCCACGATGCCCTGATAGCGGTCGGTGTTGGCGCCCTGGTCGACGGTGAAGGCGATGTAGCCGCCGCCGAGCAGGCGCGGCACGGACCGCGCCGCCACGTCGGCGGGGTCGAGCTGCGCCACCCGATCGGCGTCGAAGGTCGCATAGGCGCGCACCGCGCCGGCCGTGGTCACGTCGGCCATCAGCACGCCGATGGGTCCGTCGCCCTTGGTCTGCAGGGTGAACACGCCCTCGTACTTCAGCGACCCGGCGAGACAGGCGGCCAGCGCCGCCGTCTCCCCAAGCATCACCGACACCGCTTCCGGATAGGCGTGGCGGCCCAGAATCCCGTCAATGACCGACCCGAGCCGGACCACGCGGCCGCGCAGTCCGTAGGGGTCGATCTGGAAAGGCAGGATGATGTCGTCGCGACCGGTGTTCTCGAACAGCGCTTCGCGTTCTCTCATCTCGTCTCCGATAGGCACCAGTGCAGGATGGCCATCTGACTGTGCATGCGGTTCTCGGCCTCGTCGAACACGATGGACTGAGGGCCGTCGATCACCTCCGCCGTGACCTCCTCGCCGCGATGGGCCGGCAGGCAGTGCATGAACACCGCCTCCGGCCTGGCCTTCGCCATCAGCGCGCTGTCCACCCGATAGGGTGCCAGGAGGTTGTGACGGTTGGAATCCGCGTCGCCCATGGAGACCCAGGTGTCGGTCACCACAGCGTCGGCACCGGACACCGCCGCCTGCGGGTCGTGGGTGATCTCCACCCGGCCGCCCTGGGCCCGGGCCCAGTCGACCACGTCCTGCGGCGGCATGAGTTCCGGCGGACAGGCGATGCGCAGCACGAAGTCGAACTGCACCGCCGCCTGGATCCAGGAGGCCGCCATGTTGTTGCCGTCGCCGGACCAGGCGATCACCCGATCCTTGATCGGCCCGCGATGCTCCTCGAACGCCATCACGTCGGCCATGAGCTGGCACGGGTGGGTGCGGTCGGTCAGCCCGTTGATCACCGGCACCGTGGCGTTCTCCGCCAGTTCGATCAGCGTGGTCTCCGCGAAGGTCCGGATCATGATGCAGTCGACATAGCGCGACAGCACACGGGCGGTGTCGGCCACGGATTCCCCGCGGCCAAGCTGGAGATCCGCCCCGTTCAGCACCACCACCTCACCGCCGAGGCGCTTCATGCCGGCCTCGAAGGAGACGCGCGTGCGGGTCGAGGGCTTCTCGAAGATCAGGGCCAGCACCTTGCCGTCCAGCGGACGCTCGGCCAACCCGTCGCCGCGCTTGAAGTCCTTCGCCTGCTCGATCATCCCGCGCAGGGTCGAGGCATCGACCTGATCGAGATCGAGGAAGTGCTTCACCCCCCCGGTCATCGGTTCGCCCGCCCGGTCAAGCGGCATGACGGGCCAGCCCGGCGCAGGCCGCGTCGATCAGTCCGACCGCCTCAGACACATGGCTCTCCTCGATGGTCAGCGGCGGCAGGACCCGCAGCACGTTCTCGCCGGCACCCACGGTCAGCAGGCCCTTCTCGCGCAGCGCGGTCTGCAGATCGCCGGCAGGGACGACGCATTTCAGGCCCATCAGGAAGCCGGAGCCGCGCACCTCCTCGATCACGCCGGGATGCTTCGCCACCAGCTTCTTCAGCTGATCGCGCAGCGACTCCGATGTCTTGACCACGTGCTCCAGGAAGGACGGCTCGGAGACGATGTCGACCACCGTCTTGGCCGCGACCATGGCCAGCGGGTTGCCGCCATAGGTCGAGCCGTGCAGCCCCGGCTTCATGCCGGAGGCCGCCTTCTCGCTGGCCATCACCGCGCCGACCGGGAAGCCGCCGCCGAGACCCTTGGCCGTCGCCATGATGTCGGGAACGATGCCCGACCACTCGTGGGCCCACAGCTTGCCGGTCCGGCCCATGCCGCACTGGACCTCGTCGAAGACCAGCATCAGGCCGAACTCGTCGGCGATCTCGCGCAGCGCCTGCAGGTATTCCGGCGGGGCGACGAAGATTCCGCCCTCGCCCTGCACCGGCTCCACCAGGATGGCGGCCGCATCGTCGGCAGCGGCGGCGTCGCGCATCTCGTTCAGATTGCCGAAGGCGACATGGGTGAAGCCCTGCACCCGCGGGCCGAAGCCCTCGCGATAGGCTTCCTTGTCGGTCGCCGACAGGGTGCCCAGGGTCCGGCCGTGGAAGGCGTGGTTGCAGCAGATCACCTTGGTCCGATGCGGCTGGCCCACATGGAACTGGTAGCGGCGCGCCACCTTGATCGAACCTTCCAGGGCCTCGGCACCGGAGTTGCAGAAGAACACGGTGTCGGCGAAGGACGTCGCCACCAGCTTGTCGGCCAGCGCCTCCTGCTCCGGAATCCTGTACAGGTTGGACACGTGCATCAGCTTGGCGGCCTGGTCGGCGATCGCCTTGGCCAGCTTCGGATGGGCATGGCCCAGGGAGTTGGTGGCGATGCCGGTCGCGAAGTCGAGGAATCGTCGGCCGTCGGTGCTGTACAAGTAGGGTCCCTCGCCCCGCTCGAAGGCGATGTCGATCCGGCCATAGGTCGGCATCACGCTAGTCACCACGACACTTACTCCTCACTTGTTGCCGCCGGGTCTGCGCGAATCGCCCCCGGACCGGCGAAAACGGTGATACTCAGTATGCGTCCGGCGCTTGTCAACGTGAACCGCGTGATCGTTCGATTAATATTTACAGGTGTATTCACGGCACCCGATCCTCGAGTTCCTCTCGAGCGAGTTCGAGCCCCTGTCAAAGACATGCGGTCATCCCGGCGAACCCGAGCGCCACCACCGGGTCCCGGCCCGCCCCCGGATCGGGTCCGGAGGCGTCCGGGATGACGGGATTTTCGAATGGGAGAGCCCCCTCGCCCTACGCGCCCCCAGGGGCGTATCGAAGGGCCAGGCGTGCTAGTCTCGCCCCATGAGACAGCCCCCTCGTGGAAAGAAGCGCGGCCCGCTGACCAAGGCCTATCTGGAGCGCGCCGCCCTGCACTATCTGGAACGCTATGCCAGCTCCGTGGAAGGCCTGCGCCGCGTCCTGATGCGCCGTGTCGACAAGGCGGCGTGGGAGGAACGCTGCGATCCGGCCGAGGCGACGCCCTGGGTCGAGGACGTCGTCGCGCGCTACGCCGCCTCGGGCCTGGTCGACGACCGCAGCTTCGCCGAAGGCAAGGCCGCCAGCCTGCGCCGCCGCGGCGACTCCGCCCGCCGGATCGCGCTCAAGCTGCGCGAAAAGGGTGTCGACGGCGAGCTGATCGACACGGTGCTGGAGGAACAGGACGGCGAGGACAGCGAGGCAGCCGAGATCGCCGCCGCCTGCCGCTTCGCCCGCCGGCGCCGGCTCGGGCCGCTGCGCGCTCCGGAGGAACGGGAGGACCGCCGGGACCGGGACATGGCCGCGCTGGCCCGCGCCGGCTTCTCCCTCGATATCGCCCGGCGGGTCCTGGACCTGGAAGACGCGGACGCGCTGGAGGAGGCGATGCGCGGCGATACGCTGTAAACCGTGTTGTAAATCCTTTGACAGAACCGGCCGCAAGGTTTCGCGTTCCTTGACATAATCCGTCCTATCGTCGGGAAACTTCGGACCCGCATCTTGTTAACCACGCGCCCGATGCAGATACTGCGGTCTGAAAACCTCCCCGGACAGGGGTAGAAAAGCAGAGGGCAGAGGGAGCGATCGCATGTCCACAGACATCCTTGAGGTACCAGCGGAGTTCGCCGCCAACGCCCTGGTCGATACCGCCAAGTACCAGGAGATGTACAAGCGCTCGATCGAGGACCCCGAAGGGTTCTGGGGCGAGCACGGCAAGCGGATCGACTGGATCAAGCCGTATACCAAGGTGAAGGACGTCTCCTACGACGCCAGCGACCTGCACATCCGCTGGTACGAGGACGGCACGCTGAACGTGGCGGCGAACTGCATCGACCGCCATCTCGCCGACAAGGCCGACCAGGCCGCCATCATCTGGGAAGGCGACGAGCCGAACGTCAGCAGGACGATCACCTATCGCGAACTCCACGAGCAGGTCTGCCGCCTGGCCAACGCGATGAAGGATCTGGGCGTCAAGAAGGGCGACCGGGTCACCATCTACATGCCGATGATCCCCGAGGCCGCCTACGCGATGCTGGCCTGCGCGCGGATCGGCGCGATTCACTCCGTGGTGTTCGGCGGCTTCTCGCCGGAGAGTCTGCACGGCCGCATCGAGGATTGCGACAGCACGGTGCTGATCACCTCCGATGCCGGCATGCGCGGCGGCCGTCACATCCCGCTGAAGAAGAACGCCGACGAGGCGCTCGAGCACTGCCCGAACTGCAAGACCGTGATCGTCGTCCAGCACACCGGCGACGACGTCACCATGGTCGAGGGTCGCGACCACTGGTACCACGACGTCACCGCCGCGGCCTCGCCGGACTGCCCGCCGGAGGAGATCGGCGCGGAAGACCCGCTGTTCATCCTCTACACCTCGGGCTCGACCGGTAAGCCCAAGGGCGTCCTGCACACCTCGGGCGGCTATCTGGTCTATGCGTCGATGACCCACGAATACGTCTTCGACTACAAGCCGGGCGAGGTCTACTGGTGCACCGCCGATGTCGGCTGGGTTACCGGCCACAGCTACATCCTCTACGGCCCGCTGGCCAACGGGGCGACGACGCTGATGTTCGAAGGTGTGCCGAACTATCCCAACACCAGCCGGTTCTGGGACGTGGTCGACAAGCACAAGGTGAACACCTTCTACACCGCCCCGACCGCCATCCGCGCGCTGATGCGCGAGGGCGAGGACCCGGTAAAGAAGACCGACCGTTCGTCGCTGCGCCTGCTCGGCTCCGTGGGCGAGCCGATCAACCCGGAAGCCTGGCTGTGGTATCACCGCGTGGTCGGCGACGAGCGCTGCCCGGTGGTCGACACCTGGTGGCAGACCGAGACCGGCGGCATCCTGATTTCGCCGCTGCCCGGCGCCACCTCACTGAAGCCCGGCTCCGCCACCCTGCCGTTCTTCGGCATCAAGCCGGTCGTGGTCGACAACGAGCACAACGACCTGGAGGGGGCGACCGAGGGCAACCTCTGCATCGAGGACAGTTGGCCGGGTCAGATGCGCACGGTCTACGGCGACCACGAGCGCTTCATCCAGACCTATTTCACAACCTTCCCGGGCCGCTATTTCTCCGGCGACGGCTGCCGGCGCGATGCCGACGGCTATTACTGGATCACCGGCCGCGTCGACGACGTGATCAACGTCTCGGGCCACCGGATGGGGACCGCCGAGGTCGAGAGTGCGCTGGTCGCCCATTCCAAGGTCGCGGAATCCGCCGTGGTCGGCTATCCGCACGACCTCAAGGGTCAGGGCATCTACGCCTATGTCACCCTTAACGCCGGCGAGGAGCCGAGCGAGGAGCTGCGCAAGGAACTGGTCCAGTGGGTGCGCAAGGAAATCGGACCCATCGCCTCGCCGGACCTCATCCAATGGGCACCGGGGTTGCCAAAGACCCGATCGGGCAAGATCATGCGACGGATCCTGCGGAAAATCGCCGCAAACGAGCATGATCAGCTCGGCGATACCTCCACCCTGGCAGATCCGGCCGTGGTCGATGACCTGGTCGAAAACCGGATGAACAGGGGATAGGCGTCAGGCATCTGGCCCATCCTCGAAAGGGGAGCGGGAATGTCGCGAGACGACCAGATCATGGCCAACCTAGAGAACGCGACGGAATTGTCCGTCGCGTTCGCCCGCTACTGGCTGTCCCTGCCGTCCGTCGACCTGATCCCCAGCCGCCGGCATTTCGAGCCGGAACGCATCCCCGGGCTGCTGGCCAACCTGGTGATTCACGAACTGGTCTCGCCAGAGCACCTGAAGCTGCGGCTGGTCGGCACGGCGGTGGTCGACGATTACGGCCAGGAGATCACCGGCCGGAACTATCTCGATTTCGTCGACGAGGCCCGGCGGGAAAAGGCCTCGCGGGCGATTTTCCTGGTCTGCGAACAGCCGGCCGCCATGCTGGTGCACCTGTGCTCGACCGCCGCCAACGGCACCGTTCTCACCCGGGAGTCCATCGCCTTTCCCATGCGCGACGACCACGGCACGGCGAAGCTCGTCTATTTCTGCTCCAACCCGGCGGTGGAGCGGAAGACCTATGTCGACGCCCGCGACGCATTGAAGGTGATGAACGTTCTCGATCGGCGCTATATCGACATCGGGGCAGGCGTGCCGGAGTTCAACGATTGAACGGTACCCACGTCCCGCGGCGCGCGCCATTGCGCGTCGAGGAGGTTACGGCGTGACGGATCTCGGCCTCAATCCCACCCTGCAGACGTTCGCCGACCACTGGGCCGCCCTGCCGAAGACCGGCCTCGTCCCCCATCGGCGCGACTTCCACCCCGAGCGGCTTGGCCGTGCGCTGGCCCATATGGTGGTGCACGAGCTGATCTCGCCCACAGACATCCGCCTGCGGATCGTGGGCACGGTGATCGGGCGCGCCTATGACGAGGAGATCACCGGCCGCAACTATCTCGACATGGTGCCCGCGGATCGCCGCAAGGCCGCCGCCCGGCCGTTCTTCGCTGCCTGCGCGACGCCCTGCGGCATGTACACGCGCATGCGCTCGGTCGCCTGGCGCGGGCTGACCATGGAGCGGGTCTCGCTCGGCTTTCCGGTGCGCGACGACACCGGCGTGCGCTGGTTCTACTCCTGTTCGACAACCGAGCCGTCGCAGGAGCCGGATTTCGATTTCGGCAATGACGGGGTGGCAACGGTCACCGAGGTGCTCGACCGACGGTTTCTCGATATCGGCGCCGGCATCCCCGACTGAGACCCACCGGTCTCTGCGACCTGAAAATCTTTGCCAGAGTCGCGGCGAATGACGTCGGGTCATTGACAGGCCCCACGGGAACGGGCGCATAAGATACGATCCGCTTCTCAAACCGGGCAGCACGCCATGCACGTCTACCTGCCGATCGCCGAGGTTTCCGTGAACCTTCTGGTGATCCTTGGGCTGGGTGGCGCGATCGGCATCCTCTCCGGACTGTTCGGCGTCGGCGGCGGCTTCCTGATGACCCCGTTGCTGATCTTCATCGGCATTCCGCCGGCGGTGGCGGTGGCGACCAGCGCCAACCAGATCGTCGGCGCCTCGGTATCCGGCGTGCTCGCCCACTGGCGGCGCGGCAATGTCGACCTGCGCATGGGCACGGTCCTGCTGCTGGGCGGCATTCTCGGCTCGACGATCGGCGTCGTGCTGTTCAACGCGCTGCGCTCGATCGGCCAGATCGATCTGGTCATCCGGCTCAGCTACGTGATCCTGCTGGGCAGCATCGGCGGGCTGATGCTTAACGAGAGCATTCGCTCGATCCGGCGCACCCGCTCGGCCACGCCGCGGCGACGCAAGATCCATCAGCACACCTGGCTGCACGGGCTGCCGTTCAAGATGCGGTTCCGTAAGTCGAAGCTGTATATCAGCGTGCTGCTGCCGCTGGGCGTGGGCGTGGTGATCGGCACGCTGACGGCGATGATGGGCGTGGGCGGCGGCTTCATCCTGGTGCCGGCGATGATCTACCTGCTCGGCATGCCGACCAGCGTGGTCGTCGGCACCTCGCTGTTCCAGATCATCTTCGTGACCGCCAACGTCGTCTTCCTGCAGGCGATCAATACACAGACCGTGGACGTGGTTCTGGCCATCGTGCTGCTGATCGGCGGCGTGGTCGGCGCCCAGATCGGCACCCGGCTCGGCGCCAACCTGCGCGGCGAACAGCTCCGCGGCCTGCTGGCCCTGATGGTGCTGGCGGTCAGCCTCAAGCTCGCCGTCGATCTCACCGCCACGCCGACGGAACTGTTCAGCGTCGAGTCCCTGCATCCCGAGGTCCTCAACGGTCACTGAGGCCGGGCCGGCTCACACGTCCTGGGATTTCCGCCACTTCTCCGCCGGCGGCATCAGGTATTCCACGCCGCCGCTGTCCTTCAGGGTGATCACCACGTCGATGGCGATGGAGATCCGGGTGCCCGGTGTGTTGTTGGGTTCGGTGCCGTGATAGGTCTTCGACGGGAAGATGACGATGTCATCCTCCTCCACCGGCAGGTCGACCATCTCGGAATTCAGGATGTTGCTCTCGGTGATCAGCCCCATGTCGCGGGAATGCTGCTCGAACAGGCCGGGCGAGAATTCGTTCAGCGGGTCCGGCAGGTGGAACACCAGATTGCCGGTGCCGGCATCCTTGACCGGGTAGTACACCACCGAGATGTGGCTCTGGTTGTGGCGGTGGCGACGGATCGACTGGCCCGGCTCGCTCACCGTGCCCCAGGACCGGGTGTAGTGCAGGTCGAGCTTCGACGGGTCGATCTTCAGCGCCCGCAGATAGTCCACCATCCGGGCATGCACTCCCTTGAACATCGGCGCCATCGCCGGTTCCAGGTGCAGGAACTCGCGGCCGTTGCGGTCGCCGGTCCAGGCGCTGGTCTTGGACACCCCCGCCTTGGAGCCGGTGCGGTAGGCGTTGATCACCGCGTCGCCGATCTGGCGGCGATAGGCCTGGTCGAGGCCCAGCCGGTCCTTGTACACGGTCAGCGGAAAGCAGTTCAGGATGGTGGCCATCGCGCCCTCGGCAGCGGATCAGTCGATGGCACAGCAATGCTATCGCCCCGCTCCCGCGTCAACCGCCCCCGTCAACCATCCGGGCGACGATTGCGGCTGCATTCCCCCGGACGATGGCCTAATTAGGCGTTCATGAGCTGGTCGAGAGACGGATCCGGTGGCCCGCGGCGCGGCTATCACCACGGCAATCTGAAGGAGGCCCTGATACAGGCCGCCCTGAACCTGATTGCCGAAAAGGGCGCGGGTGGCTTCAGCTTCGCCGATGCGGCCCGCTCCGCCGGGGTCAGCCCGGCCGCCCCCTACCGGCATTTCCGCGACCGCGACGCCCTGCTCGCCGATGTGGCCGAGCGCGGCTTCATCCTGTTCGCCGACAAGCTCGCGGCGGCCTGGGACGACGGCAAGCCCGATCCCTTCGCCGCCTTCGAGCGCACCGGTCAGGCCTATCTCGCCTTCGCCCGCGAGGAGCCGTCCCACTATTCGGCGATGTTCGAGGCCGGGATCGACCGCAACGCCACGCCGGAGCTGCGCCGCGCCTCGGACGAGGCCTTCTCGGTCTTGCGCCGGGCCGCCGACACCCTATGTGCACTGGCGCCGGAGGGCGAACGACCGCCGGCCCTGATGGTCGCCCTGCATGTCTGGAGCCTGGCCCACGGGGTCGCCTCCCTGTTCACCCGCAACGCCGGCGGTTCACGGTCCCTGCCGATGACGCCGGAAGAGCTGCTGGAGGCCGGCGTGCTGGTCTATCTGCAGGGCCTGGGACTGCCGGTCCACCAGCGCTGACGACGCGCCGACGATTGCGGGATTTCTCACACGAATTTTTCCGCCCGTCCTTCTTGATACGCCCAGCGCGATCTCTTATGTAAATGTTATAAACATTAACATTGGAGGTTCTATGGAGCTGGTTCACAAGCTCGATGAATACGGCAAACCGGCCTGGATCGGGCTGATGGTCGCCGGCTTCGTCGTTTTCTGGCCGATCGGCCTCGCGATCCTGGGTTACATGATGTGGAGTGGACGGATGGGTTGTTTCAAGCGTAGCCGCGGTCAGTGGTGGAAGTCAGAGTCCCGCGCCAGCGGATCGAGCGGCAATGCCGCCTTCGACGACTACAAGGCCGAGACCCTGCGCCGGCTCGAGGAAGAGCAGCAGGAGTTCCAGGATTTCCTGGAGCAGCTCCGCCGGGCCAAGGACAAGGCCGAGTTCGACCAGTTCATGTCCCAGCGCCGGTCCCGCCCGGACGGCCCGTCGCCGGACGCGACCCCGGCCTGACACGCCCCGGGCCCGATGCGGCACACATGACCGAAAGAGAGAAGGCCCGCCTGGAGCGGGCCTTCGTCGTCTTCGGGCCCCGCCAGCAGGACGTCACAACTAGAAAAAGTTTCGGTCAACGAGCCAGTTCACACGGCGCCGTGATGGATGCAACCTCTGCATTTAGAGCATTAATAAATTGAAAAACAAAAAGCATCCCGCAGAAGCATCGGCAGGTAGAAACATCGGCAGAACGTGGGGAGTCGGTCTCTAAGGGGAACTTTCCCTAAGGCTGGATGCGCTACCCGGCCGGCGAGTTTCCCCCGCTCTCAACCGTCTTCCCGGCCTCGCGCCGGGACCGAGGATCGGAACCGCTGGAACGGCAAGGGAACAGTCTCCGGCGCTCCATCACGCCGATGTCTCGGTCCCGGGGCAGGCCCGGGAAGACGGGAAGGTCGAGGAAAGCGACACTTCCCTCAACCGCCCGAGACCTTCACCCCAAATCCGTCACCGCGCCTATTCGGCAGCCTGGGCGCTCACGGTAGCCTGATCCATCAGGTCGTAGGTGAAGACCTTGGAGATGATCTTCCACTCGCCGCCGATCCGAATGCAGTTCAGATAGTCCGTGAACAGCTTCTGGCCGATGGCGATCTGCACCTTGGCCAGGGCCAGTTCAGGGTTGGCGAGGTCGATCGACAGAATACGGTCGCGATTGGTCTCGCCGTTGGCGGCCGGGGCCGCACGACCGGCGACCCGCGCGTAGACCGCGTCCATGTCGTCATCGGTGAGCGAGCCGTCGCGGGCCGACAGCAGATGGCAGCTCGGATGGAACACCGTCTTCAGGAGTTCCACGTCGCCGTTGTAGAAGCCGTCGAAGTAGCGCTGCATCAGCTCGGTGATTTCTGCATAGGCCTTGGTCATGGAGTCCTCCTGCATCGATGGATTGTCACCCCGATCACATGGATCGGTTGGCGCCAGAGTACAGGGGCCCCTGGGTACGCCCAAGGGGCAATGGGGCACGCCCAAGGGACAATGACGGAACCGGTGCCCGCGCGGGCGACGGTCGATCCGCACCTCGATCCGTCATGCGGATCGGGTATGCTCGCGGTTCCCTCACCATCCTACGGCCCGCCCCGTCATGGTCGACACCACCACTCTCTTCGACAGCGCCGTCGATCACTACGTCCGCCACCGCCTCGCCTATCCGCCGGAGATGATCGCCGACATCGTCAGGCGCTTCACCCTGGAGGACGGCATCGGCCGGGTCCTCGACATCGGCTGCGGTCCCGGGTCCCTGACCTTCGGGCTGCATGATCTGGGGGTGACGGTGACCGGGATCGAGCCGAACAGCGCCATGCTGGCCGCCGCCCAACGCAAGGCGGCGGAACTCGGCGCCGACATCCTCTTCGCCAACAAGACCGCCGAGGCGGTCGGGCCGGAGGACGGCCCGGCGCGGGTCGCCCTGTTCGGCCGGTCGTTCCACTGGGCCGACCGGGCGCTGGTCCTGGCACGCCTGGAGCGGGTGCTCGAGCCCGGCGGCGGCGTGGTAATCGTGCATGAGGATACCAGGACCCGATCGGAGACGCGGATCGGACAGGTGGTCGAGGCCCTGAAGCGGGACTGGTGCCCGGGCGGCATCCCCGGCGCGGCCAGCCGCGGCCATCATGAAGTGTTCCTGCACGCCTCCACCTTCAGCGAGGTCGAGCGGGTACTGTATCCGGTGGCGCGGCGGTGGACCGTGGACGACGCGATCGGTCACATGTTCTCCACCTCGTATTTCAATCCCAAGCGTCTCGGAACGCGGGTCGACAGCTTCGCGATAGATGCCCGCTCCCGCCTGCTTGCCCTGGAGCCCACCGGACTGTTCGAGGAGCGCCTCGCCTTCTCCGCCCTCTACGCCACCCGGCCCCGGCACAAGGGACACTGACCGGCGGCGCGCAGGTGCTTGCCCTGTGCGGTCGGCGGTGCTTCTCTCTGCTCAGTCCCGAAGCCCGGCAGGAGCGGCGCCATGTACCTCTCGTCCGACGATCAGCGCACCACCGCCCAGAGCTGGTTCGAGGAACTGCGCGACCGGATCTGCGCCGCATTCGAAGCGCTGGAGGACAGCTACGACGGCCCGCTGAGGGACCGCGCGCCGGGCCGGTTCGAACGCAAGCCCTGGGAGCGGGACGGCGGCGGCGGCGGGGTGATGTCCGTGATGAAGGGCCGGGTCTTCGAGAAGGTCGGGGTCAACATCTCCACGGTCCACGGCGAGTTCTCCGAGGAGTTCCGCAAGCAGATCCCCGGCGCCGACGAGGACCCGCGGTTCTTCGCCACCGGCATCTCCCTGGTCGCCCATATGCAGTCGCCCAAGGTGCCGGCCGTGCATATGAACACCCGGCACATCGCCACCACCAAGAGCTGGTTCGGCGGCGGCGCCGACCTGACGCCGATGGTGCCGGAGCAGGTCGATACCGACGCCTTCCATGCCGGCCTCAAGGCCGCCTGCGACAAGCACGACCCGGCGTACTATCCGAGGTTCAAGGAATGGTGCGACGAGTACTTTCACCTGAAGCACCGCGACGAGCCGCGCGGCATCGGCGGCATCTTCTACGACTACCTGGACCAGGATTTCGACAGCGCCTTCGCCTTCACCAAGGATGTCGGGCTGGCCTTCCTGGAGACCTACCCGAAGATCGCCGCCCGGCGGATGAACGAGGACTGGACGCCAGCCGAGCGCGAGCACCAGCTCGTGCGGCGCGGCCGCTACGTGGAGTTCAACCTGCTCTACGACCGCGGCACGATCTTCGGGCTGAAGACCGGCGGCAACGTGGAGGCGATTCTGATGAGCCTGCCGCCGGAAGTGCGCTGGCCCTGAGACCGGCGTCCAGGGACGGCCACGTGGCGCTTGACCGGCCGCATCCCGCCGCTACCGTCAACAGATGACCAAACCCGTCTCCCTGATCCTGAACGGTGCCGAACTGCTGGCCGATCCCGGCGGCTTGCTGATCTGGCCGGCGCGCGAAACGCTGATCGTGGCCGACCTGCATCTGGAGAAGGGCTCGAGCCTGGCGCGCAAGGGCACGCTGCTGCCGCCCTACGACACCCGGGCGACCGTCGCCCGGCTGGCCGCCGCCATCGAAGCCCATCGGCCGCGCCGGGTGATCTGTGTCGGCGACAGCTTTCACGATGCGGCCGGATCCGCCCGGCTCGACGACATGGACCGCGCCGCGCTGGCCCGCCTGGTCGAGACGGTGGCGTGGATCTGGATCACCGGCAATCACGACCCGGGCCCGCCGAGCGGCCTCGGCGGCATCGTCACCGACGGGGTGGTGGACGGCCCGCTGACCTTCCGTCACGAGGCCAGGGACACCGGCGGCCCGGGCGAGATCTCCGGCCACTACCACCCCGTGGCCCGGCTGCGGATCAAGGGCCGCACCGTCTCCGGACGCTGCTTCGTGAATGACGGCGCGCGGCTGATCCTGCCGGCATTCGGTGCCTATACCGGCGGCCTCGATGTGTGCGCGCCGGATCTGCGCCGGCTGTTCGCGCGCCGGTTCGAGGTGGCGCTGATGCAGTCGGGACGGGTCTGGCGCGTTCCCTCCTCCGAGCTTCTGTCCCCACCGCCGGCGCAAATCGGCACGCCCGTGGAACGGCGAGAGAGCGTGCGATGAGAACGCGCGAGGCGGACCTGCTGGCCCTGGCCGTGAAGGCCGCCGAGGAGCACCCCGATGCGACCGCGCTGCTCGTCGACCTGTCCCACGTGCCGCATATCGACGATCCGGCGTTCTTCCGCGTCCTGGTCGGCCGGCTGCAGGAGCGCGCCCGACAGCTCGATGCCCAGCGCTTCGATCTGGCGGACCACCGGATCTGCTTCGTTGTCCGCACCAGCGACGCTGCGACGCTTGAGACCGCCGTTAAATCGCTCTCGTCCCTCCTGGTGGCCCACGGCAAACCGCCGATCCAAGAGACCAGGTTCGCCCTGCAGACCCGCCCCGAGCCGTTCCTGACCGCCTGCCGGGAGATGGCCAAGGCGGTCGAGAACCGCCCGGATTTCCGAGCCGAGGACGACGACGGCAGGGCCCTGGCCGCGTTCCTGGCGATCGAGCGCAATCTCGCCGCAGCGGATATCTCGAACCTGCTACGCGAACAGGCGATCGTCGATCTGTCGGACCCGGCAGCGCCGTCGATCCTGGCGATCGAGATCTTCACCTCCATTCAGGCGGTCCAGACGCTCTACGGCATCCCGCTGACCCGCAATCCCTGGCTTTTTGACCGGGTCACCGAGATTCTGGACCGGCGCATGCTGCTCCACCTCTCGCGCGACCGCGCCCAGACCGACCGGCGGCTGTCGATCAACATCCATCTGTCCACGGTCCTGTCCGACAGCTTCGAGACCTTCCTGCTCGACCAGCGCTTCGACTGGCGCCGGCATCTGATCTTCGAGCTGTCCCATATCGAGATGATCGACGCGCCGGATCGGTTCGCCGCGGCCCTTCGCCGCTTCACCGATCTCGAGGCGACGGTCGCGGTGGACGCCGTGCCTTGGACGTCCTTGGCGCACATGGCCGAGGCTTCGTCCGATATTCGGTTTATCAAGGTCGAATGGGCACCGGACCTGGCGAGCCTCGACGGTGACGCCCGCACCCGGCTGACTGAGATGCTGGACCGCATCGGCCGTGATCGTATCGTTCTGCACCACTGCCCGGACGAGGCCGCGATCGAGACCGCGCTGGCCCTCGGAATCCATCTGGTCCAGGGATGGGGCGTGGATGCCCGTCTCAGCCACCCGGTCGCGGCCGAAAAGCCCGCGACGACAGCGCCCCATGGCCGGAAACCCCGGTCCCAGCGGCGCTAGCCGTCTCCAGACCGGGCGTCGGCCTGATCCGGCGCGCGCGCGGCCGCGTACCTCATGTTACCGACCGCAACCGGCCCAAGCCTTTCATGCCTGAAACCGCCCCGACCCTTCTCTGGTTCCGACGCGACCTGCGCCTGGACGACAAT
Organism: Thalassobaculum litoreum DSM 18839; assembly: GCF_900102465.1. Lineage (GTDB taxonomy): Bacteria > Pseudomonadota > Alphaproteobacteria > Thalassobaculales > Thalassobaculaceae > Thalassobaculum > Thalassobaculum litoreum. The sequence goes on from NZ_FNBW01000002.1 coordinate 115,557, forward strand.
CCCGCCCTCGCCGCCGCCGTGACGCGCGGCGGGCCGGTGATCCCGCTGTTCGTTCTCGACGATGACGACGCGGGCGACTGGCGTCCAGGCGGTGCGTCGCGCTGGTGGCTGCACCACGCGCTGGAGGACCTCGCCAAGGCCCTGTCGAAGGCTGGCAGCCCGCTGATCCTGCGGCGCGGGAAGGCCGCCGACGTGATCGATGCCGTCATTCAGGAGACCGGCGCCGACGCCGTCTACTGGAACCGGCGGTACGAGCCCTGGGCGACCGAGCGCGACGGCCGGATCAAGACGGCCCTGAAGAAGCGCGACATCGAGGCGCAGAGCTTCAACGGCAGCCTGCTCTACGAGCCCTGGGAGATTGTCTCCAAACAGGGTACGCCGCTGAAGGTCTTCTCGCCGTTCTGGCGGGCGGTGCAGGCCAAGGGCGACCCGGCCGCGCCGCTGGCCGCGCCGAAGACGCTCCGCGCGCCGGCGACGGCCACGGGCAGCGAGGGGCTCGACGACTGGTCCCTGCTGCCGACGCGGCCTGACTGGGCCGGCGGCCTCCGCGCGACCTGGACGCCGGGCGAAGCCGGGGCGGCTGAGCGCCTGGAGCGGTTCCTCGACGAGGCCGTTCCCGACTACAAGGCCAAGCGCGATATCCCCGGCACCGCGGCCACCTCCGCCCTCTCGCCGCATCTGCATTTCGGCGAGATCTCGCCCCGACGGATCTGGCACGCCGCCCGGCTGGCCAGCGAGGCCCGCAGCAACGATCCGATGGATCGCGGCACGGCGAGCTTCCTGTCGGAGATCTGCTGGCGCGAGTTCTCCTACAACCTGCTGTTCCACAATCCCGACCTGCCGGAGGTCTCGCTGAAGCGCGAGTTCGAGGACTTTCCCTGGCGCGACGATCCCGACGGCCTGACGGCGTGGCAGCGGGGACGGACCGGCTATCCCATCGTCGATGCCGGCATGCGCGAGCTCTGGCATACCGGCTGGATGCATAACCGGGTCCGGATGATCGCCGCCTCGTTTCTGATCAAAGACCTGCTGATACACTGGCGCGAGGGCGAAGCCTGGTTCTGGGACACCCTGGTCGATGCCGACCTCGCCAACAATGCCGCGAGCTGGCAGTGGGTCGCCGGCTGCGGGGCGGATGCCGCCCCCTATTTCCGGATCTTCAACCCGGTGCTCCAGGGCGAGAAGTTCGACGGCGACGGCGCCTATGTCCGGCGCTGGGTTCCGGAACTGGCGAAGCTTCCCGACGCGGTGATCCATAAGCCATGGGAGGCGAAACCGATGGAGCTGTCGCAGGCCGGCGTTACCCTGGGCAAGACCTACCCGCGTCCGATCGTCGATCATGCGGGCGCGCGGAAGCGGGCGCTGGAGGCGCTGGAGACGATCAAGAAGCGGTGATCGCGCCGTCTCCCTGATCCGGGCTCCGCTCCGGCTCGTATGATGGGAGCCACCAAGGGAGAGAGACAGCCTATGCGCATCGCCGTCATCGGGTCCGGAATTTCGGGTCTTTCCGCCGCCTGGCTGCTGAACCGCGATCAAGAGGTCACCGTGTTCGAGGCCGCCGACCGGCTCGGAGGCCATAGCAACACCCTCGAGGTCGACTATGACGGCACCCCGATTCCGGTGGATACCGGCTTCATCGTCTATAACGAGCGCACCTATCCGAACCTGATCGCGCTGTTCGCCGAACTCGGCGTCGCCACCGAGAGGAGCGACATGTCCTTCGCCGTCTCGGTGGATGGGGGCAGGCTCGAATACGAAGGCTCCTTCGCCGGTTTCACCGCCCAGCCGGCCAACCTGATGAGCGCGCGCTACTGGCGGATGATCCGCGACCTGATCCGGTTCTACCGCACCGCCCCGGCCCTGCTTCTGGGACCGGCGAACGACGACTCCCCCACCCTTGGCGAATACCTGACGCGTGAAGGCTACGGCCCCGGCTTCATCGAGGACCACCTGCTGCCCATGGCCGCCGCGATCTGGTCCTGCCCGGTGGAGACGATGCTGACCTTTCCGGCGCGCTCCTTCGTGCGGTTCTTCTGCAATCACGGCCTGCTCGACTTCGCCGCCCGGCCGCAATGGCACACGGTGACCGGCGGGTCGCGGGAGTATGTGCGGCGGATCTCCGAACCCTTCGCGTCACGGATCCGGCTGTCCACGCCGGTGCGGCGGATCCGGCGGGACAGCTTCGGCGTCGACGTGGTGACCGACAACGGCAGCGAGCGCTTCGACGAGGTGGTGATCGCCACCCATGGCGACGCCGCCCTGGCCATGCTGGATCAGCCCGATCCCCGGGAACGCTCGATCCTCGGCTGCTTCTCCTACCAGAAGAACACCGCGATCCTGCACCGCGACGCGTCGCTGATGCCGCGGCGCAAGCGGCTCTGGGCGTCCTGGAACTACCTGTCGGCGAGTAGCGGCGGCGGGCGAGACGTCGCCGTCTCCTACTGGATGAACCGGTTGCAGAACATCGACCGGCGGTATCCACTCTTCGTCAGCCTCAACCCGTTGACCGAGCCGGATCCGGCCAGCGTCTTCGCCCGGGTCGAGTACGACCATCCTGTCTTCGACACCGCCGCGATCGGCGCCCAGGGACTTCTGCCGGAGATCCAGGGCCGGCACCGGACCTGGTTCTGCGGCAGCTATTGCGGCTGGGGCTTCCACGAGGACGGCCTGCGGGCCGGCATCGCGGTGGCCAAGGCGCTCGGCAGCACGCCGCCCTGGGCGGAGACGGTCGAGCCGGCGGACGGCATGCCGCTGTCCGCGACGCCCCGGTCCGTCGAAGCCGCCGACTGAGGACACGCGATGACCGCTCGCCGCTCCGCCCTCTATCTCGGCAAGGTGATGCATTGTCGCCTCGCCCCGAAGCGTCACCGGTTCCGATACCGGGTCGCCTCGCTGCTGGTCGATCTGGACGAGCTTGCGGATCTGGACCGGGGCCTGCGGGTCTTCTCGGTGGATCGCGCGAACCTGTTCTCCTTCCACCAGCGCGACCACGGTCCGCGCGACGGCGCCGCGCTCAAGCCCTGGGTAGAGGCCGTCTTCGCCGACCAGGGCAGCGCCATTCCCGGCGGCCGGGTGCTGTGCTTCTGCATCCCCCGCACCCTGGGCTACGCCTTCAATCCGCTGACGGTGTACTGGGGCTACCGGGCCGACGGATCGCTCGCCGGGGTGCTCTACGAGGTGAAGAATACCTTCGGCGACCAGCACTGCTACTTCGTACCCGCCGGGCCGGACCACGTGCCCGGCGAACCGCTGGTCCAGGAGGCGGAGAAGCTGCTTTATGTCTCGCCGTTCTTCGACGTTGCCGGCGGCTACCGTTTCCGCACCGGCGAGCCGTCGGACACTCTGGGGCTGCTGATCCGCCTCGTCGGCCCGGACGGCGCCGACCGTATGATCGCGACCCACAGGGCCGAGCGCCGCGCCTTGAACGACAGCGCCCTGTTGGCCACGTTAATCACGCATCCGCTGAATACGATCAAGGTGATCGCCGGGATTCATTGGGAAGCGCTTCGGCTCTGGTCGAAAAAGGCGAAGTTTCATTCCCGACCGGCGCCGCCGGATGACCCCGTGTCGCGCGGCACCGCGCGGCACACACACGCGCGGCCGGCGAAGGCCGCCTAGAAGCAACAGCGCCAGACAAGAGGGAAGTCGCACCGATGTCCGACACCGCCGTGTCCACACCGCTTGCTCAGTTCGACCTCAGCGGGCTCGATGCCTGGACCCGCCGTGGCATGTCCCTGCTGACCCGCCTTGCCGTCGGCCGGCTGACCGTCCAGTTCCCGGACGGCCGGCAGCTCACCTTCGAGGGCCGCGAGCCGGGTCCCTCGGCCACGGTCCGCCTGAAGGACACCGGCGTGGTCCGCCGATTCATGATGGGCGGCGACCTGGGCTTCGCCGAGGCCTTCATCGAGGACGAGGCCGAGAGCCCCGACCTGACCGCCCTGGTCGAGCTGTTCTGCCGTAACAAGGCGGCGATCGAGCATCACACCCGCGCCCACCCGCTGGCCAAGCTGCTGCGCCGGGCCATCCATGTGCTGAACCGGAACTCCCGCAGCGGCGCGCGGCGCAACATCAGCTACCACTACGACCTGGGCAACGCGTTCTACGAGCGCTGGCTCGACCCCAGCATGACCTACTCCGCCGCCCTGTTCGACGGCACCCAGCAGGACCTGGAGGCGGCGCAGCAGGCCAAGTACCACCGGCTGGCCAGGGACCTCGACCTGCAGCCCGGCCAGCGCGTGCTGGAGATCGGCTGCGGCTGGGGCGGGTTCGCCGAGGTGGCGGCCCGCGACTACGGCGCGCGGGTCCACGGCGTCACCCTGTCGACCGAGCAGCTCGCCTATGCCCGTGATCGCGCGGCCGCGGCCGGGCTCAGCGATCGGATCACCGTCGAGCTGTGCGACTACCGCGACGTGCGGGGTAGCTACGACGCGGTCGCCTCCATCGAGATGTTCGAGGCGGTCGGCGAGAAATACTGGCCGGCCTTCTTCCAGACCGTGACGAACCGGTTGACGGCCGGCGGCCGGGCGGCGCTGCAGATCATCACCATCGAACCGGACTCCTTCGACGACTACCGGCGCAACCCGGATTTCATCCAGCGCTACATCTTCCCCGGCGGCATGCTGCCGACCCGCGAGCACGTGATCGACCATGCCGCCCAGGTTGGGCTGACCCCGCAGGACGAGCGGGCGTTCGGGCTGGACTACGCCCGTACCCTGGCCGAGTGGCGCGACCGGTTCCTGAACACCTGGCCGGAGATCGCCGGTCTCGGCTTCGACGAGCGTTTCAAGCGGATGTGGCTCTACTACCTCGCCTATTGCGAGGGCGGGTTCCGCTCCGGAAACATCGACGTCCGGCATTTCGCGTTCCAGCGTGGCTGATGACGCCCGGCCCGCGGGCGTCGGCGGGAGCCTGTCGCCCGCCCGGGTGATCGCCTATGGCCTGCCGGGACTGCCGGTCGGCGCGCTCGGCGTGCCGCTCTTCATCTTCCTGCCGACCTTCTACTCCCAGGAGGTCGGCCTCTCCCTGGCGACGGTGGGGACCATCCTGCTGGCCGCGCGATTGTGGGACGTGGTGACCGATCCGGTGATCGGCGCGCTGTCGGACCGCACGCGGAGCCGGTTCGGACGGCGCCGGCCCTGGATGATCGCCGCCGTCCCGCTGGTCATGCTGGCGGTCTGGATGGTGTTCCGCCCGCCGGAGGACGCCGGCGCCTGGCATCTGCTGGGCTGGAGCCTGGCGCTCTATCTCGGCTGGACCATGATCCAACTACCCCACGGCGCCTGGGGCGCCGAGCTGTCCGACGACTACGACGAGCGCAGCCGCATCGCCGGATCCCGCGAGGCCTGCGTGGTCATCGGCACGCTGCTCGCCGCCGGCACGCCGGTGTTCCTCGGGATCGACGGCGACGTGCGCCCGGGGACGGCGCTGGGCGCCCTCGCCATCGCGCTGATGCTGGTGCTGCCGGCAACCATCGCCGCCGCGGCCTCCGTCGTGCCCGACCACCGAACCGCCGCGCCGAACCCGCTTCCCTGGTCGGAATCCCGGCGCCTGCTGCTGCGCAACCGCCCGTTCCTGCGGCTGATCGTGGCCTATCTGATCAACGGGCTGGCCAACGGCCTGCCCGCGACCCTGTTCCTGCTCTTCGTCGAGCACGTGCTGGCCGCGCCGGAGAAACAGGGACTGCTGCTCTTCGTCTACTTCCTGTGCGGCATCCTCGGCGTCCCCTTCTGGCTGCTGGTGGCACGCCGGCTGGGCAAGCACCGGACCTGGTGCACCGCCATGATCCTGAACGCGGCCATCTTCGCCTTCGTCCCGCTGCTCGGCACCGGCGACGCGACCATCTTTCTGGCGATCTGCGTGGCGACCGGCCTCTGCCTCGGCGCCGACCTGACTCTGCCGAGCGCGATCCAGGCGGACGTGGTGGACGTGGACACCGCCCGCGGCGGCGGCCGGCGGACCGGGCTTTACTTCGCCTTCTGGGGCATGGCGACGAAGCTGGCCCTGGCGCTGGCGGTGGGCATCGCGTTCGGCCTGCTGGACGTCGCCGGCTTCGAGGCGGCCGGAACCAACGCGGAGGGGCCGCTGCTGGTCCTGGCCCTGCTCTATGGCGGACTGCCGGTGCTGCTCAAGGCGGTGGCGATCGCCCTGATGTGGCGCTTCCCACTCGATCGCGACACCCATGCTCATCTGCGCACCGAGATCCTGCGTAAAGAGACTGAAAATAAGGCTGGAGGCTGATCCATGTTCCACCGAATCGCGTATGCAGTATCGGTTCTCCTGATATTGGGGGGGTGTCAGTCAATGCAGATCGACGATTTCAAAGGAACCACGCCGACGCTTGTTCTGGAGGAGTATTTCGCGGGCAAGACCAAGGCCTGGGGCATCTTCGAGGACCGGTTCGGCAATCTGCGGCGCCAGTTCGTCGTGGACATCACGGGCGAGTGGGACGGAACAACGCTCACGCTGGACGAGCGCTTCGACTACGCCGACGGCGAGAAGGACCAGCGGGTCTGGCGGATCGAGAAGGTCGGCGAGAACAGCTATGTCGGGCGGGCCAGCGACGTCATCGGCACCGCGGAGGGACAGACCGAGGGGTCGGCCTTCAGCTGGACCTACGAGATGGAACTCAACATCCAGGGCCATGACGTGAAGGTCCGGTTCGACGACTGGATGTTCCTGCAGCCGGACGGCGTGATGGTGAACCGGGCCCATGTCACGAAATTCGGCATCGAACTCGGCACCGTGACCCTGTTCTTCCAGAAGCGGAACGCCCAGAAGGCCGATACCGACGAGGACCGGGAGGCGGCTTAATCTCTAGCCCTCCTCGTCAGCCCGGCGGAGGAGGAGAGCTAAACCGCCAGCCTGCCCCGCACCCAGCGGATCAGCGCGCCCAGCACCGGTACGCGCGCATAGACCTGAGAGCCGGCGTCCCAGTGATCGATATGGGCCACCACACGCCCGTCCGGTCCGAAGACGACCTCCGACATCCCGTCGATCGTCATCGCCCGCCCGCGCAGACCGAAATCGAACCGCCAGCGGATATAGCCCGCCATGTCTCCCGCGGCCCGGTCGAGGATGGTGAAGCGCGGGTTCTCAAGGGTCGCGTACATGTGCCGGTACACGTCCTTGAACCTCTCCAGGCCATGCAGGTCGTTGAAGGGGTCCACGAACCGCACATCCGGGTCGCAGACATCGTCGAACACGTCGAGCCGGTCCGGCCCCATCAGCTCATAGGCGGCAAGATAGGCATCCAGGTTGCGTCGGCCGTCGATCATCCCCGAATCCCCCTCATTTCCGGGTTCCCTTGCGGACCATCGGGAAATACAGCGCATAGGGCAGAGCCGACATGGCCTTGACCAGCCAGGTGAAACGCTTGGGGAAGGTGATCTCGAAACCGCCGCCCTCCATGCCCTTCACCATCGCCTCGGCCGCATCCTCGACCTCCATCAGGAACGGCATGGAAAACTCGTTCCGGTCGGTCAGCGGCGTGCGCACGAAACCGGGGCAGACGAGCTGCGTCTTCACGCCCCATTCGTCCAGATCGAACTTCATGGACTCCGTGAAGTTGATCAGCCCGGCCTTGGTAGCACCATAGCCGGCGGCGGTCGGCAGTCCACCATAGCCCGCGACGCTGGCGACCACCACCAGATGGCCGGCGCGGCGCTGCTTGAACCCCGGCAGGACGGCCGCCGTGGCGTTGACCACGCCCATCAGGTTGACTTCCACCAGGGTGCGGAAATCCTCCGGTTTGAAGTCGTCGGCCGAGGTCGGGATGTGGGTGCCCGCGGCCAGGATAGCCCGGTCGATCGGCCCGATCTCGGCTTCGATACGGGCCACGGCCGCCTTTGTCGCCTCCGGGTCGGTGACGTCGACCGCGACGCCGGTGATCCGTCCGGCCGGTCCCTCCGCCGCCAGTTCGTCCAGCGCCTCCTGCCGCCGCGCGGAGCCGACAACGCGCCAGCCGTCGCGTGCCATCTGCAGGGCAACCGCCCGGCCGATGCCGGAACTGGCGCCGGTGATCCAGACTGTCCGTTCGCTCATCGCATCCGCATTTCAGCTCAAGGTCTCAAGAAATGTCTCGGCGCGCTCCAGGATCGCGTCGCGCCTCTCGGCGTCGAACCGATCCCAGGTACGGTAGATCATCGCCATCCGCCGGTTGTCCCGCAGGCGGTCGCCGTGGCGATGCAGAAACCGCCAGTACAACGCATTGAAGGGGCAAGCGTTCTCCCCTTCCGTCTCCGTCACGTCGAAACGGCAGTGCCGGCAGTAATCGGACATCCGGTCGATGTACTTGCCCGACGCCGCATAGGGCTTGGAGCCGAGCATGCCGCCATCGGCATGCAGCACCATTCCATGGGTGTTGGGAAGCTGCACCCACTCGAACGCGTCGGCGTAGACCGCAAGGTACCAGTCGTTCACCTCGACCGGGTCGGCGCCGATCAGCAGCGCGAAGCAGCCGGTCACCATCAGCCGCTGGATGTGATGGGCATAGGCCTCGCGCCGGGTCTGGCCGATCACCTCGGCAAGACAGCGCATGTCGGTCTCGCCGCTCCAGTAGAAGCCCGGCAGTGGCCGGTCGGCACTAAAGGCGTTCGTGTCGGCGTAGTCCGGCATGGCGTGCCAGTAGATGCCGCGCACGTATTCCCGCCAGCCGAGGATCTGGCGGATGAACCCTTCCGCCGCGTTCAGGGGAGCCGCACCGTCGCGATAGGCCGCCTCGACCCGTTCGATCACCTCGCGCGGCCGCAGCAATCCGATGTTCAAGGCCGGCGAGATCAGCGAATGGAACAGAAACGGCTCGCCCACCGCCATGGCGTCCTGATAGTCGCCGAACCGCGCGAGTCCGTGCTCCACGAACCGGTCGAGCAGGTCGAGCGCCTGCTCCCGGGTGACCGGAAAGCGAAAGCCGTCCAGATCGCCGAAATTATCCGCGAACCGGTCGGCGACCAGGGCAAGAACCTCCTCGGTGACCGCATCCGGCGCATACCCCTCGAAGCCCGGCGCCCGCAGCCCCTTCGGCAGCGACTTGCGGTTCTCCTTGTCGAAGTTCCATTCCCCGCCGGCCGGAGCCCTGCCGTCCATCAGGATGCCGGTGCGCTTGCGCATCTCGCGATAGAAATGCTCCATGCGGAAGGTCTTGCGCCCCTCGGCCCAGGCGGAGAAGGCGTCGCGGGAACACAGGAAGCGATCGTCGGCCCGGATCTCCACCGCCACGCCCAGCGCCGTCTCCCAGGCCTTCATGTCCTGCTCGACCCGCCATTCGCCCGGTTCCGTCACCACGACACGGTCGGGCCCATGGCGTTTGACCGCCCGGGCGAGTTCGCCGGTGAAGCTGCCGGTGTTGTCCCGATCATCGAGGCGCACGTAGTCGACCGCCACGCCGTCTGCCTCCAGCCCGGCCACGAAATGACGCATGGCGGCGAGAATCAGGGCGATCTTCTTGGGGTGGTGCGGTACATAGGTCGCCTCGTCCGCCACCTCCACCATCAGAACCACGTCCGCGTCCGGCTCGAGATCCGTCAGGCTGGAGAGTGCCCGGTCAAGCTGGTCGCCGAGGACGAAGCGCAGGACCGTCACGCGGTCCCCGGCGGCGGCAGCGCGATGCCGGTCGACAGGGGCGAGCCGAACTGCCCCTCGTCCTCCGGCGCCGGCGCGACCCGTGTGTACTCCATGAAGCCGCCCTTGATGGTGAAGGCCATCTTCTGCCAGACCCGGTCCGCGTCGTACCAGAAGTCCAGGTCGATATCCCCGCGCATGGCGAAGCGGTCGGCCTCCACCGGCCGGCCCATCGCCTCGATCCGTTCGCTGCCGACCCTGGCGATGTCGAATTCCAGGATCCGACCGAGCTGGCTGTCCAGCATGCGGGAGGAGTCAGTGAAGCGCGGGTGCCAGTAGCTCGACGGCAGGATGTCCGCCGGCGCCGTCACCGGCCCCTCCATCCCCTCCACGTCGAAGCCGCCCGGCACGGCACGGCCTTTGACCTGCTGCGCGTCGCCGTTGTCGTTGGTCACCGTCTCAAGCCGCACCAGACGGCCGTCGCGCCAGGTCTCGCGGGACCGGTGCTCGTAGCGGTAGACGGGGATGAAGGCCAGCGACACCATGAACCCGATGAAGACATCGACCTGCAGGTCCTGCCCCACGGGGCGGTAGCGCTCCATCACATGGCCGATCGGGTTGCCGTCGCGCGTCACCTGGAACTTGAGGATGCTGGGATAGGCGGAGGCGAGCGACGGCGCCGCCATCGCATCGGACCCACCCCAGAGCGTCGCCGCCCCGGTGGCCGCCAAGCCACCGAGGACCGCGCGGCGGGAGAACGGCCGCCGAGAAAACGGCCGATGGGTATGTGGACGGGAGATAGTGCCGCTCATGCTGATCTCTTTGCCGGTCTGCGCCCCCTGGCTTCGCGCCTGTCTACGGTACGCGGCAAGGAACGGATCACCCGTGTGACGGTTGCCCGGGTGGTGGGATGGGGGGCGCTGCGCTATATCTTGGGGAGCAGACACACGAACGGATCCGAGGCCGGTGAGCAGCTTTCCCCATAGCGACCATGATCACGACCGCTGCGTCGCCGATGCCCTGTCCTCGGCCGAGATCGTGTGCATGCAGCGCGGTGCCCGGCTGACGGACCTGCGCCGCCGGGTGCTGGAGCTGATCTGGGACAGCCACGCGCCGATCGGCGCCTATGACCTGATCGACAAGCTGAGCCGGGCCCGCGCCGATGACGGCGCGGACGGCCGCGTCGCGCCGCCGACCGTGTACCGCGCCCTGGAATTCCTCATCGAGCAGGGGCTGGTCCATCGGATCGAAAGCCTGAACGCCTTCGTCGGCTGCGCGGAGCCCGAGCGGCCGCATCGCGGCTACTTCCTGATCTGCCAGAGCTGCGGCGCCGCGCATGAGCTGGCCGGCGGCGCGCTGGACCGGGAACTGCGGAACTACGCCGACGGTCTGGATTTCCAGGTCAAGCGGATCGCCATCGAGGTGGCCGGGCTCTGCGCGGATTGCCGCGAGCCGGCCACCGCCTAGACAAGCCCACGACCAGACAACAAGCCTCTCACGGGAGCCTCCCATGCCCGACGATACAGCCCCTCCCTCCCCGCTGGAGCGGATGCCGGTCTCCATCCTCACCGGCTTTCTCGGCAGCGGTAAGACCACCCTGCTGAAGGCGCTGCTGGCCCATCCGGGGATGAACCGGGTGGCGGTGATCATCAACGAGTTCGGCGAGATCGGCCTCGACCACACGCTGATCGAAAGCGTGGACGAGGACGCCATCCTGCTGAATTCGGGCTGCCTGTGCTGCACCGTGCGCGGCGACCTGCTGGACACCATGAAGTCGCTGTACAAGCGCCGGGCCAAGGGCGAGGTGGCGGATTTCGACCGGATCGTGATCGAGACGACCGGCCTGGCCGATCCGGCGCCGATCCTGCATACCATGATGTCCGACGGCTTCCTGGTCACCCGCTTCACCCTGGACGGGGTGGTCACCGTGGTCGACGCGGTCAACGCCATGACCCAGTTCGATCGCCAGTTCGAGAGCGTGAAACAGGCGGCGGTCGCCGACCGGGTTGTGCTGACCAAGACCGACCTGATCCCCGAGGAGGCCGCCCAGGCGGTCGAGCAGCGGATCACGGCGATCAATCCCGCCGCCCCGGTGCTGCGGGTGATCAGCGGCGACATCGACCCGGCCGAGCTGTTCAACGCCGGCCTGTACAACCCGATGACCAAATCCTCCGATGTGCAGCGCTGGCTGAAGGAGGAGGCCTATCGGGACACCGAGGGCCACGTCTATCACCGCCCCGGGGAACAAGAGGCCGAGGACGGACACCATCATCATGATCACGGGCACGACCATAGCCACGACCATAGCCACGACCATGCCCACGGCCATCACCATCACGACGTGAACCGGCACGACGACCACATCCGGGCGTTCTGCCTGACCTTCGACGAGCCGTTTCCGTGGAATAAGATCGCGCCGGCCCTGGACATGCTGGTCCAGACCCACGGCGCCAACCTGCTGCGGATGAAGGGCATTCTGAACGTCGTGGAGATCGACCAGCCGGTGGTGGTGCACGCGGTGCAGCACCTGTTCCACCCGCCGGCCAAGCTCGACGCCTGGCCCGACGACGACCGCCGCTCCAAGCTGGTGATCATCGCCCGCGACATGGAACAGGATCAGATGACCCGGATCTTCAACAGCTACCTGGCGCTGGAGTTCGCGTAAGCGGGCGGATCACTTCCCCGGCACGAACCCGGCGGTGCCCATGATGGCGATGCCGCCGCTGTACGGCACCGGGCGGGCCTGGATCAGGATCCGGCGGCGCCAGCCGTCGCCCTGGTCGAGCGAGTAGGAGGCGCGGAACTCCCCGCTCTGCTTGGTCTCGAAAATATCCTGAGTGAAGCCGAGGGCGTCCTTGGAGAACCAGAATCCGACCTGGTCGCGCAGGTTGTCGATGTCGTTGTACTTAGAGACCACGAAGCAATGGTCCGGCCGGTCCGAGGCGACCAGCACGTCGTGCTGGGTGTTGTACTTCCATACCCGGCCCGGCTGGCCCTGCAGCCACTGCTCGGCCAGCTCGTCCGGCAGTTCGATCATCCCCTCGGTGACGATCGGGGTCTGGTTATGGGCGGCCGGCATGCAGCGGGTCAGGAAGGCCTCCAGGAACGTCCGGTTATGGGCCACCCCCCGGTCGTCGGCGACGGCGGCCGCCGCTCCTAGTCCGAGCCAAAGTCCCAACAGGCACAGCAGCAGCTTACGCATCGCGGTCACACTTCCTCGCTCAGGTTCCCGGCATCACCAGGTACAGCACCAGCGGCAGCGAGACGAAGCTGAACAGGGTGGACAGCACCACCGCTCCGGCCAGGGTTTCCGGCGAGCGACCGTAGCGCAAAGCGAACAGGTAGGTGAACACCGCCACCGGCAGGGACGACTGGATGATCAGCACCCCGGCCATCACCGGCGGCAGGTCGAAGGCCCAGGCGGTCGCCGTGCCGATGCCGAATCCCATCACCATGCGGGTCACCGCCACCGCCAGGCTCTCGCCGAGCGAGGAGATCCGCAGTTGGGCGATGGACACGCCGAGCGCGATCAGCATCACCGGGATGGTCACGCCGGACAGCAACTGCGTGGTCTTGGCGATCGGTTCCGGCACGGTGATCTCGAAGCTCATGACCAGCAGGGCCAGGACCAGCGCATAGGCCACCGGCGAGGTCAGCAGCAGGCGGAACGACGCCTTGCCGGCGGCGATCGCCACGCCGACGGTGAACTGCAGGACGATCATCACCGCGAAGAACGACACCGCCGACGCCAGCCCCGCCTCTCCGAACGCGAACAGGCAGACCGGCAGGCCGATATTGCCGCAGTTGGGAAACATCAGCGCCGGCAGGAAGGCCGCCTTGGAGAACCCGGCGATCATCAGCCAGATCAGCCCGACCACCGCGAAACCGGCGATCGCCGTCAGGGAGGCCGCCGCCATCAGCCCGAAATCGCCCAGCGACACATCCAGCCGCGTCAGGGTGTCGAACACGATGCAGGGCGTGCCGATATTGACCGTGAGCCCCGTCACCGTCTCGCTGTCGAACGGCCGGTCCATGCGCCGCCAGACCCAGCCGATCGCCGCGCAGGCGAAAACCGGTGAGACGAGCGCGAGTAGGTCGAGCAGGATCAAGCGGGGCGTCTCCGGTGCGGGTGGCCCGTGACCGGGCAATCGGTGTTATGTAGCGGAGCCGGGGGGCGCCGTCACGCCATCGCCTTCGCACCTGCAAGATGACCCGCGCCTCCGGGCACGACTGCCGTTCCGCGCGGCCCCTTGTCAAACGCCGGCGGCTGCGGCACCTGTGCGGCAACCAATAAGACACATCAGGAGAGGCGCATGATCTTCTACGAGCCGGGACAGCACAAAGAGCACGGGTTCAGCCACGATCCGTTCAAGGCCTTCGTCAGCCCGCGCCCGATCGGCTGGATCGGTTCGATCGACGATCAGGGCCGCACCAACCTCGCGCCCTACAGTTTCTTCAACGCCATGGCCTCGAACCCGCCCCAGGTGGTGTTCGGTACCGGCAGCCGGCCTGACGGCAGCAAGAAGGACAGCCAGCTCAACATCGAGCAGACCGGGCAGTTCACCCTCAGCATCGTCGGCCATGCGCTGAAGGACGACATGAACGCCAGTTCGGCCGCCCTGCCCCATGGCGAGAGCGAGTTCGAGACGGCCGGAATCGAGGGTGCCGCCTCGCGCCTGGTCAAGCCGCTCTGGGTCGCCAAGGCGCCGATCGCGTTCGAATGCGTCTACCGGCAGACGATCGAGATGGAATGCTGGGACGCCTCCCATAAGAACTACATGCTGATCGGCACGGTGATCGGAATCCACGTGTCCGAGGACGTGGTGGTCGACGGCAAGGCGGACGTCACCAAGTGGCAGCCGGTCTCGCGGCTGGGCTATTACGACTACGCCACGGTGACCGAGGTGTTCGAGATGTTCCGCCCGGAAGGCGCGCCGCGCCCGACCTGAGGGGGGGGTGAGTTCCCTCCTGCTCTGACCCTCCCATCATCCTCAGAGCACTCCCCGGATTTATTCCGGGGAGTGCGTTATGGCTGGTGGTTTGGGGTAAGGCCCCTAAACCTTCAGCACCAGCTTGCCGGTCACCGAGCGGGCCGACAGTGCCGCCAGGGCGTCGCGGGCCTTCTCCAGCGGATAGGTCTCGCTCACCAGCGGCTTGATCTTCCCCGCCGCGTGCAGGTCGAACAGCGCCTTGAAATTGGCCGCGTCCACGTCCGGCTCGTTGCGGCGGAACTGGCCCCAGAACACGCCGACCACCGCACAGCCCTTCAGCAGGGTCAGGTTCGCCGGCACCTGCGGGATCTCGCCGCTGGCGAATCCCACCACCAGATAGCGCCCGTTCCACGCCATCGAGCGCAGGCTCGGCTGCAGCAGGTCGCCGCCGACCGGGTCGTAGACCACGTCGACCCCGCGTCCGACGGTGATCTCCTTCAGCCGGTCGCGGAACCCCTCCTCGGCGTAGTTCACGACCTCGTCGGCGCCCTGCGCCTGGGCCACGGCGAGCTTCTCGGCCGTGCTGGCCGCGGCGATCACCTTCGCCCCCAGCGCCTTGGCGATCTGGATCGCCGCCACGCCGACCCCGCCCGACGCGCCGAGCACCAGCAGGGTCTCGCCCGGCTGGATCGCCGCCCTCTGCACCAGCGCGTGATAGGACGTGCCGTAGGTGATGGCGAAGCCGGCCGCCGTCACCTCGTCCATGGTCTGCGGACGCCTCAGCAGCCGGTCCGGAGTGGTGACGATCTCCTCGGCGAAACCGCCCCAGGTCGTCGTGGCGATGACCGGATCGCCCACCGCGAACTCGGTCACGTCCGACGCCACCTCGACCACCGTGCCGGCGACCTCGCCGCCGGGAGAGAACGGCGGTTCCGGCTTGAACTGGTATTTGCCCTGGGTGATCAGAACGTCCGGAAAGTTCACCCCGCAGGCGGCAACCTTGAGGCGGACCTGCCCGGCCTCCAGTGGTGCGGAGCCCACCTCCTCGACCACGAGATCGTCGATCGAGCCATAGGCCTTGCACAGCACGGCGCGCATGTCTTTCTCCCTGATGATGCTTGTTTGTCTTGGCTTGAGCGGCGGCAATCCGCCGAGTGTGGCTCAGGCGGCGGTCACCCGATAGGCGCAACGTCGCCCGCCGGCGAGCACGTGGTCCACCCGCTCCACCACGGCGTCGCGGCCGAGCGCCTCGCGGAACACGCTGAGCTCGGAGCGGCACAGATTTTGGCAGGCGGCAGCGGCGGCGCAGATCGGGCAGTGGTTCTCGATCAGCAGCAGCGACCCGTCCTCCTCGCGCCGCCATTCGGCCATGTAGCCCTCGCGATCACGCAAATCGGCGAGACGGGCCACCCGCTGCTCCAGACTGCCGGCCCCGGCAGTGGCCTGCACGTAGATCTGGCGCTGCTCGGTCTCGCGCCGCGCGATCAGACGGTCGAGCCCTGCATCGCCGAACTCCTCTCGGATCGCGTCGAGCAGCGCGACAGAGAGGTCTGAGTGGCGGTCGGGAAATCTGGCATGACCGGTCGCGGTCAGGCGCCACAACCGTCTCGGGCGGCCCCGTCCGACGCGCTGGTCCTCAAAAGAGACCAGACCATCGGCCTCCAGTTTAACCAGAAGCTGCCGCACCGCCTCGCTGGTCACGCCGAACGCGGCGCTGAGGTCGGCGATGCTCTCCGGGCCCCGCGTCTTCAGGCGGAACAGGATGCGATCTACCGTCGTCTCGGACATCTCGTTCACTCGTTTAGCCAAGTTCACCCTTGTAAATAGCGACTCTGGCCGGAGATTTCCAGGCGGCGAAATTTTGTCGGCACGACAACCACAAATTAACCGGATGTTATTGAACTCGTGGAATTCTGCCTTAACCAAATTTCTCCAGCGGGGAGCCCGTGATGAGCTGGAATTTCTGGGGTAAAGAGGCTCACAAAGCCTCATCGGCCGACCTGAAGGCGATCTATCAGGCGTTGAACATGTCCCAGGCGGTCATCCAGTTCGCGCCGGACGGCACCATCCTGGATGCAAACGAAAATTTCTGCTCGGCGATGGGCTATTCCATCGGAGAGCTCCGCGGCAGGCACCACCGGATCTTCGTCGACCGGGCCGAAGCCGAGAGTCCCCGGTACTCGGCCTTCTGGGACTCGCTGCGCAAGGGCCAGTTTCAGCAGGCCGAGTTCCGCCGCTTCGGCAAGTCCGGCGAGGAGGTCTGGATCCAGGCCACCTACAACCCGCTGCTGGACGGGTCGGGCAAGGTCTACCGGGTGATCAAGTTCGCCACCGACGTGACCGAGCGCAAGCTGAAGGATGCCGAAATTGCCGGCCAGTTGGCGGCGATCGGCAAGTCCCAGGCGACCATCGAATTCGACATGGATGGCACCATCCTCCATGCGAACGATCTGTTCCTGACCGCGATGGGCTACCGGCTCGACGAGATCGTGGGCAAGCACCACCGGATGTTCGTCGAGGACAGCTACGGCGCGAGCCCGGCCTACCAGTCCTTCTGGTCGGCCCTGCGGCTCGGCGAGTTCCAGCAGGCCGAGTTCAAGCGCTTCGGCAAGGGCGGGCGCGAGGTCTGGATCCAGGCGACCTACAACCCGATCCTCGACATGAACGGCAAGCCGTTCAAGGTCGTGAAGTTCGCCGTGGACATCACCGAAGCGGTGCGCGCCCGGCAGCAGAACGAAAAGCTCGCCGCCCTCGTTCTGGAGAACATGGAGAACATCGGCGACGCCGTTCAGGTCGCCAACGCGAAGTTCACCACCACGGCCGAGGCCTCGCACGAGGTATCCGCCACGGTGCAGCAGGTCGCCTCCGGCGCCGAGGAACTCGACAGCTCGGTACAGGAGATCGCCCGCAGCACCGCCATGTCCACCGAGCAGGTAGCCCGGGCGATCCAACAGACCGGCTCGGCCGACAGCGCCGTCTCCGACCTGGCGAAATCGGCGGACGCCATGGGCGGCATCATCGAACTGATCCAGGACATCGCCGCCCAGATCAACCTGCTCGCCCTGAACGCCACCATCGAGTCCGCCCGCGCCGGAGAAGCCGGCAAGGGCTTCGCCGTGGTCGCCGGCGAGGTGAAGTCGCTGGCCAACCAGGTCGCCACCGCCACGGATCGGATCTCCACGGAGATCGACACCATGCAGTCCGTGTCGGACGCTGTGGTAAAGGCGCTGGCGGTCATCAAGACCTCGATCGCCGAGATCGAGTCCAGCGTGACCGGCGTCGGCGGTGCGGTCGAGGAACAGGCCGCCGTGACCCGGGAGATCTCCCAGAACATGCAGGCCACCTCCGAAGCGGTGAGCCAGATCGATAACGGCATCAACGAGATCCGCGCGTCGATCCAGATCGCGGATACCGCCTCGACGACCGTGCGCAACGAGATCAAGGAACTGAAGTCCAGGAAGGCGGCCTGATCCGGCGTCCGGCAGGCGTCCACGAAAAACACTTTCGCCGGTCCCGCCCCAGAATTATAACAAGCAAAACGTTGCTATAATACGCTTGCTATAATCCTGGGGCGGGACGCATGACCGATCACTCGGACGACCGACTGTTGCGCTGGGGCGAGCTGCTGGGGCCGCGCTACCGGGTCGCCACAGTGATGATCGCCCTCGGCATCCTGCTCAATGCGGTCAATTTCTTCGTCTTCTCCTCCCTGGCGCCGAGCGTCGTGCGCGACATCGGCGGACTGGAGCTGCTGCCCTGGGCGACCACGCTCTACGTGGTCTGTTCCATCGTATCGACCGCCGCGGGCGGCCTGGTGCGCGCCCATATCGGCGCCCGGCGGGCCCTGACCATCTCGATCTTCGGCTTCGCCGCAGGCTCGACCGGGATCGGCCTGGCGCCGACCATGGAATGGCTGCTCGCCGCCCGTGCGCTGCAGGGGCTCGGCGCCGGGTTGCTGGTCGCCAATTCCCACGGGCTGATCCGCGACCTGTTCCCGGCCAAGAGCTGGGCCCGCCTGTTCGCCGCCATCTCCGGCGCCTGGGGCATCGCCGCGCTGTCCGGCCCGTTGATCGGCGGTATCTTCGCCGAGTTGCAGGACTGGCGCTGGGGCTTCTTCGCCATGGTGCCGGTCTGCGCGGTGTTTCTGGCGATGGTCCTGCGCACGGTCACCGACCGTCCGCACGAGGAACGCGCCGGCCTCGCCCCGGTCTTCCGTCTCGGCCTGATCGGCCTTGCCGCGCTGCTGGTCGGCGCCACCGGCAAGGGCGCCCACGCCCATGAGGAGATCGCGCTCGCCGTCTGCGCCCTGGCCGTGCTGATCACCGCCATCGTGTGGGAGCGGCGCTCGGCGACGCCGATCTTTCCGCGCGACATGTTCCGGCCGTCCACCCCGCTGGGCGCCGGTGTCAGCTACTTCTTCTTCGTCTCCCTCGGTACCGTGGCGACCGGGGTCTACGGCCCCTATTTCCTCCAACTCCTGCACGGCGTGCAGCCGCTGGTCGCCGGCTATACCGTCACGGTCCAGTCGCTCTGCTGGACGACGGCGGCCATCCTGTTCTCCGGCCTTGCAGGACGGCGGGCTCGGATCGCCATTGTCGCCGGGCCGATCCTGACCGCCGCCGGATGCCTCGGCACGCTGCTGTTCCTGCCTCAGGGGCCGCTGCCCCTTGCCATCGCCTCCATCGGCCTGCTCGGCTTCGGCATCGGCACCGCCTGGGGCCATGTGGCCAAACGGGTATTCGACGCCGCCGGCGAGGCCGACCGCGACCGGGTCGGCTCGGCCATGCCGACGATGCAGTCCCTGGGCCTCGCCTTCGGCGCCGCCGCAGTCGGCGTGGTCGGCGACCGGGTCGGGCTGTCCGGCACGCCGGACGCGCCGGTGATCGAGGCGGCGGCGCGCTGGACCTATCTCGCCTTGCTGCCGGCGATCGGATTGGCCATTCTCGGAGCGCTCGGTAACGCGCTGCGGACCATCCCGGAGCATCGCTGAGCGCCTTGGACCAAAAGCCTTCGCGCGCTGATGGCCCCACCCGCCTGATCATTCTTGCTACAATGACCAAGCCAAAAGCCTGGAGCCTTCCCCGGAGCCTCGAATGATCGCCCTCAGCGTCAACCTCAACAAGGTCGCCACCCTCCGCAACACGCGTCCGCATGACGACCCGTCCGTGGTCCGCGCCGCCCGCACGGTCCTTGATGCCGGCGCCGCCGGTGTGACCGTGCATCCGCGCCCGGACGCCCGCCACATTCGCGAACAGGACGTCCTCGACCTGGCGGATGTGATGAAGGAGGCGGCCTATGCCGGCCGCGAGTTCAACATCGAGGGCTACCCCGACGACCGCTTCCTCGACCTGATCCGCCGGGTGAAGCCCGATCAGGTGACGCTGGTGCCCGACGCCCCCGATCAGGCGACCTCCGACCATGGCTGGGACCTGCCGGCCCAGCACAATTTCCTCGCCCCGATCGTGGCCGAGCTGAAGGACATGGGCTGCCGGGTCTCGCTGTTCGCCGATGCCGAACCGGCGATCGCCGAGGCCATGGCCAAGACCGGGGCCGACCGGATCGAGATCTATACCGGCCCCTATTTCGAGACCTTCGGCACGCCGGAGAACGCGGCGATCCTGAAAGCGATCGTCGACACCTCGGAAGCCGCGCGCGCGTTGGGGCTCGGCATCAATGCCGGCCACGACCTCACCCTGGAAAACCTGCCCACCCTGGCCCAGGCGGTGCCGTGGATCGACGAGGTCTCCATCGGCCACCACCTGATCGGCGAGGCGCTGTGGATGGGGCTGGACGGCGTAGTGAAGGCCTACAGGGACTGCCTCGCCGTTTGACGGGCCGATTGTTGCGACCATCTTACCCTCCGATGGCCCACAGCAAACCGTCCCTGCCGACCAAGATCTGCGCCGCCTGCGGCCGCCCTTTCGCCTGGCGCCGTAAATGGGCCCGCGACTGGGAGCGGGTGCGCTATTGCTCGGACCGCTGCCGACGCACGCGCGGCCGGTTGCCCGAGCCGCCACCCAGGCGGTAGCGTGGGCCACCAACCGGAGAGTTACCCATGACCGACCGTCCCGCCCCGGACGCCGCGGCCGCGCTGCCGAAACTGTTCCAGCCGATCACCCTGCGCGGGGTGACGGCGCGCAACCGGGTCATGGTCTCGCCGATGTGCCAGTACCACTCGGTGAATGGATCGCCGACCGACTGGCACATGATGCATCTGGGCCGGCTCGCGGTCGGCGGAGCGGGCATCCTGTTCGGCGAGGAGACCGCCGTCGAGGCGCGTGGCCGCAAGACCCATGAGTGCGCCGGCCTATGGGACGACGCCCAGATCCCGCATTACGCCCGCCTGACCGAGTTCATCCGCCAGCAGGGCGCGGTGCCGGCGATCCAGATCGGCCATTGCGGGCGCAAGGCCGGCTGCCACGGTGCCGTGAAGGACTGGGCGCCGCTGACCGAGGCCGATGCCGCCGAGGGGCGTCCGCCGTGGCAGGGCCTGGCGCCGAGCCCGATCCCCTACGGCCCCGGATTCATGGCGCCGAAGGAGATGGACACCGACGACATCCGCGAGGTTATCGACGCCTTCGGCGAGGCGGCGCGGCGTGCGGTCGATGCCGGCTACGACATCATCGACGTGCATGGTGCCCACGGCTACCTGCTGCATCAGTTCCTGTCGCCGATCACCAACAGGCGCACCGACGGCTATGGCGGCGACCGGGCGGGGCGGATGCGCCTGCTGCTGGAAGTGACCGAGCGGGTGCGGGCGGTCTGGCCGAAGGACCGGCCGGTCTTCGTCCGCTTCTCCGTGGTCGACGGCAAGGGCGGGGTCTGGGGCCTGGAGGACAGTCTGGCATTGGCCCAGGCGTTGAAGGAGCGCGACATCGACGTGCTCGACATCTCGTCGGGCGGCATCGGCGGAGAGACCGACATGCCGGCCCTGCCGCGCACGCCGGGCTATCACGTCCCCTTCGCCGAGCGTATCCGCGCCGCCACCGGCCTGCCGGTGGTCGCCGTCGGCATGATCACCGATCCGCGCCATGCCGAGGATATTCTGGTCCGCGAGCGCGCCGACATCATCGCCATCGCCCGCGAGTTCATCTGGAACGCCGATTGGGCGGCCCACGCGGCCAAGGCGCTGGGTGTACCCGGCGCCAACCGGCTGATGCCCGAGGAATACGCCCATCGCCTCGACCTGCGCGACCGGCAGCAGGCCATGGGCTTCAACCGGCCGGGGCCGGAGAGCGCGGCGGCCTTCGCCGTCCTGCTCGGCGAGGCGGGGGCCGCGGCGGCGCAATGAGTCGCTTTCTGGTCGGCCGCCTGCTGCAGACGATCCTCGTCCTGCTGCTTCTGTCGGCGGCGACCTACGGCCTGCTGGGGCTGATGCCGGGCGATCCGGTCGACCTCATGGCCGGTGCCGACCCGGACGTCACCCCCGCCGACATCGCCCGACTCAAGGCGCTCTATGGGCTCGACCGGCCGATCTGGGAGCGCTATCTGACCTGGCTGTCCTCGGCGCTGCAGGGCGATTTCGGCTATTCCCGCCTCTACGCCCGCCCGGTGCTGGACATTGTCGCCGACCGGCTGCCGACCACCATCCTGCTGATCGGCCTGTCGCTCGGCGTCGCCCTCACGATTGCCCTGCCGGCCGCCATCGTCGCGGCGCGCCGCCCGGGCGGGCTGGTGGACCGGACGATCAACCTGCTGTGCTTCGCCGGGGTGTCGGTGCCGCCGTTCTGGCTTGCCCTGCTGCTGATCATCCTGTTCGCGGTGACGCTGGGCTGGCTGCCGGCCGGCGGGATGTCCTCGTCCAGCGGCGACGGGGGCATCCTCGACCGCGCCCGCCACCTGATCCTGCCGGTGCTCACCCTGTCGGCGGCGACGGTGGCCGCCTATACCCGCCACCTGCGCTCGGCCCTGATCGAGGTGCTGGGCGAGGACTTCATCCGCACCGCCCGGGCCAAGGGCGTGCCGGAGCGCCGGGTGATGACCCGTCACGCGCTCCGCAATGCGTTGCTGCCGGTGGTCACGCTGATCGGCCTCGACCTCGGCTCGCTGGTGTCCGGCGCGCTGATCACCGAGACCATGTTCTCCCAGCTCGGCATGGGCAAGACGATCTACGACGCGGTGATGGGCAACGACTACAACCTCGCTCTGGTCGGGTTGCTGACCGCGGCGGCGGCGACCCTGATCGGCAATCTGGGCGCCGATATCGCCTATGCGAAGCTCGATCCCCGCATCGTCTACCGCGCGGAGCCGGGCGCATGAGACGGATGCTGCGCGATCCCCTGGCCCTGCTCGCCCTGCTGATACTGGTCACGCTGGCCCTGGCGGCGGTCTTCGCGCCGCTGATCGAGGCGGCCATGGGCCTGGATGCCGAGGCGGTCGACCTGTTCAACCGCCTCGCCCCACCCTCGCCGGCGCACCCGCTGGGCACGGACGAGCTCGGCCGCGACCTGTTGCTGCGCCTGCTGGAGGGCGGGCGGGTGTCCCTGTCGGTCGGCCTCTCTGCCGCCCTGGTGGCGTCGGCGATCGGCACGCTGATCGGACTGGCGGCGGGTTATATCGGCGGTCGGCTGGACGCGGTGTTGATGCGGACCGCCGACGGGGTGATCGCCCTGCCGCTGCTGCCGCTGCTGATCGTCCTGGCCGCCGTCGACCTCTCCAAGCTCGGCCTGCCCGCCGACATGGCGCAGTCCGAGACCGCGTCGCTGGTGCGGCTGGTGGTGCTGGTCTCCCTGGTCGGCTGGCCGGTGACCGCCCGGCTGGTTCGCGCCTCGACCCTCAGCCTGCGCAAGCGGGAGTTCGTGGAGGCGGCGCGCGCGCTGGGCTTCTCGTCCTGGCGGATCGCCCTGCGTCACGTGCTGCCCAATGCGCTCGGCCCCATTCTGGTGGCGGCCACCCTGTCGGTCGGCAATGTGGTGCTGTTCGAGAGCGTGCTGTCCTTCCTCGGCCTCGGCGTGCGGCCGCCGACCCCGAGCTGGGGCAACATGCTGACCGGTGCGCAGGAACTGATCTGGGAGGCGCCGCGGCTGGCGATCTGGCCCGGCGTCCTGATCTTCGCCACGGTGGTCAGCGTCAATCTGCTGGGTGATGCGCTGCGCGACCGGCTCGATCCGAGGACAGCCCGGCGCCCGTCGGCGCGGGCCGCGGCGACACCCGAGCGTGTGCGTTGACGAATGCCGACCCGCTGACCACTCTGCAGGTATGATTCGCACCCTTACCCTGCTCGCCGTCTTCGTGCTGACCCTCGGCCTCGCCGCCTGCGAGGAGGAGCCGACGGCGACTGGCCCGCAGAACCACCGGGCCGGCCTTCCGCCGAAGGGGCCGGACTATACCGGCGATCTCTGCGCGGTGGTCCGCAACCGCGCACCGTTCACCATCACCGGTCGGATCGAACTGAAGAACAACAACCGCGCCACCTTCCGGCTGGCCCGCAACGAGACCACCAGGCTGTGCCTGAACGGGACGACCTTCGGGAACTACACGGTGACGCTGGTGGTGACCAACTTCGTCACCATGCCGATCTTCAGCTGCTACACCACGGTGGACGAGGCGATCGAGATCTTCGCCCGGCCGAACGGCGACGGGTTCACCTATTCGGCGACCTGCCGGTAGCGCGTCCCCAGTTACCCCTCCCGTCTCCCCGGCCCTGAGCCGGAGCCCAGGAAACGAGCCGCTGGAAAGTCAGACCAACTGGCGATAGCGCTCCAGCGCGCAGATGCCTGGATCCCGGCGCAAGGCCGGGAAGACGGGCTGCGGGAGAGTTTACGCCGCCTTGTCGCCGAGCACGGTCTCGACCAGTTCGGTCCAGTAGCTCGCTCCCCAGGTCAGGACCTCGTCGTTGAAGTCGTAGCCCGGGTTGTGCAGGCCCTCGCCCGGGCCGGCCGGACCGTTGCCGATCCAGACATAGGCGCCCGGCTTCTCCTGCAGCATGTAGGCGAAGTCCTCTCCGCCCATGCTCGGCAGCAGGTCGCCTACCACGTTGTCCGCGCCCATCAGGCCGGCGGCGACGTCGGCGGCCACAACGGACTCCGCCTCGCTGTTCACGGTCGCCGGATAGCCGTAGCGGAAGTTCAACTCGCCGCTGCCGCCATTGGCCGCCGGGATACCCTCGACGATCGCGCGCATCCGCTCCTCGGCCATCTTCATGACCTCCTCGGAATAGGTCCGCACGGTCCCGCGCAGCACGACCGAGGGTGGGATCACGTTGTAGGCGTCGCCGGCATGGATCTGGGTGACCGAGACCACGAGGCTGTCCACCGGATGGGTGTTGCGGCTGGCGATCGACTGCAGCGCGCCGACCACCTGGGAGGCCACGACGATCGGATCGACCGTCTGATGCGGCATGGCGGCATGGCCGCCCTTGCCGTGGATGGTGATGTCGAACACGCCGGTGCCCGCCATCATCGGCCCCGGCATCACCGCGAGCTTGCCGACTTCCAGACCCGGCCAGTTATGCATGCCCCACACACTCTCGACCGGAAAGTCCTTGAACAGGCCCTCCTCGATCATCACCCGGCCGCCGCCGCCGCCCTCTTCGGCCGGCTGGAAGATGAAATAGACGGTGCCGTCGAAGTTCCGGGTTTCCGACAGATACTTGGCGGCGCCGAGCAGCATGGTGGTGTGCCCGTCATGGCCGCAGGCGTGCATCTTGCCCTCGGTCTTCGACTTGTAGGGGATGTCGTTCGCCTCGTAGACCGGCAGCGCGTCCATGTCGGCGCGCAGGGCGATCGCCCGGCCGCTGTCGGTCTTGCCCATCAGCTTGCCGACCACGCCGGTCTTCGCCAGGCCCCGATGCACCTCGACGCCGAACTCCTCCAGCTTCTTGGCTACGAAGTCGGAGGTCAGGACCTCCTCGAAGCACAGTTCCGGGTTCTCGTGCAGGTACCGGCGCCACTCGGTCATGTCGGCGTGGAAATCGGCGATTCGGTTGATGATGGGCATGGCAGCGCTCCGGATGTCGTTGCCGCCAGATTAGGCCTGCACGCTGCCGGTGTCATCCATGCTGCGAGGCAACAAAGTCATGCATTGCGCGAAAGGCTGGGGCGCGGATTCAGCGCACGACCGAAGCGCGAAATCGCCGTAAAGGGTGCACCGCACGCGGAATCCCGGACGTGCTCTAGGGGGCCGGGGAAAAGGCATCAGAACTGCGCGCTGCCGGCCGGCGAGAAGGGCTTCTCCGGTTTGTTAAAGGAGTTGCCTGTGTCCGTCGACACGACCTGGTGCGCCGCAGAAGCGGCCGCCAAGCTTTTGAGTGCCTTGCAAAACCTAATCCCGACATGTCCGAGAGACGGAGGCCAACCGCACCGGAACACGATGCGGACGATCACCCGCTGCGTCTCGGAAATGCTGACCGATGCCGGCCTCTGCAACGGTCCCAGCTGCAGACTAGACTCTCCGTCGATCAGCCACGAACAGATCGCCGAGATCCTGCGGACCCTGCAGGTCGCTCTGGAGGACGAGTCGTCGACCTCCGACGCGGTGGCCGCCGGCATCCTGACCGATCTGCACGACCGGCTTGCAGTCCTTCAGGACGGCTGACCGGCGATCCGGTCGAGCCGTCCCGAAGGGCGACGTCACGGCGTCATGGTCGGGCCGAGAGCCGGCCGTTCGGTCGCGGCACCGGTCACCGCCACGCCGTTCTTCACCACCATGCGGTGGTTGGCCCGGCGCGCGACCTTGGTGATATCGGCCAGCGGGTCGCCGTCGACGATCAGCAGGTCAGCGGCCTTGCCGTCGGCGATGGTGCCGCGGTCCTCAAGACGCATCAGGTCGCAGCCGTTGCGGGTGGAGACGGTGATCGCGTCCATCGGGCTGATCCCGGTTTCCGCCACCATGTACTCCAGCTCCAGCGCGTTCTCGCCGTGCTTGTTGTACGGGGTGCCCGCGTCGGTCCCCATGGCGATCTTGCCGCCGGCCTCGTAGAACTTCTTGATCGAGGCGACGTGGTGCACGACGACCCGCTCGCATTTCTCCACCGCATAGGCCGGCACGCCGTGGTCCTTGTTGGCCAGGATGTTCTTCACCGCCGCCAGGGTCGGGACGAGATAGGTGCCGTGGGACAGCATCTCCTCCACGCACTCGTCGGTCATGAAGATGCCGTGCTCGATCGAGTCCACACCGCCGCGCACCGCGTTGAGGATGCCCTCCGAGCCCTGGGCATGGCTGGCGCAGGTGCGGTGGAAGCGATGGCCTTCGGAGATGCCGGCCTTCATCTCCTCGGCCGTGTAGTGGGCGTCCTCCGGGTTCACGCCCGGGGTCATCACGCCGCCGGTCGCCATGATCTTGATCAGGTCGGAGCCGGCATGGATCTGCTCGCGCACCGCCTTGATCACCTCGTCGACGCCGTCGGCGATTCGGCCATTGCGGTGGCCGTGGCCGCCGGTCATGCACACGACCTTGCCGGAGGCGCGGATGGTCGGTCCGAGCTGCCGGCCGGTGTTGCACGCGTCACGGACGGCGAATTCCAGATAGTCCTTGCCGCCGCAGTCGCGCACCGCGGTGATGCCGCCGCGCAGGGAGGTCTGGGCATTGTCCAGCGCCTTCATGGTGAGCTGGCTCTCGCGCAGGGCGATCATCGAGGCCCAAGGATTGCCCTCGGCGCCGTAGCAGAGATGGACGTGGCAGTCGACGAGGCCCGGGAGCAGCGTGCCGCCGGAGGTGTCGACCCGCTCGCCCGAGAAGCCGGCGAACTCGGCGAGCGGGGCGAACCGCGTGATCTTCGCCCCCTCGACCAGTACGCCGTGGTCGTCGTGGACATTGCCGGCGCCGTCGATGACGCGTCCGCCGGAGTACAAGGTGGCCATTCAGGGCTCTCCTATTAATGGGTTGCTGCCCCCGCTTATCCGATCGCCGCAGGCCACCACAAGCCCGCACGTCCGCTTCGATCGGCGGCCGCAGACAAGCGCGTGGCTCTGGCGACGATATTCGTCTAACGTCTATACACAGTGAGCGGGCGATCTCTCGCCTTCCTCAATCTGCACCGGTCCGCGGAGCCTCACTGTGAGCAATGACACACCTGCTTCCACCGGGATGGCTTCGAAGGCGGTCGACTGGACGCTGGCGACCGTCGCCGCGATCGGAAGCTTCATCCTGATGCTGAAGCTCGGCGCGTTCCACGCCACGCCGCCGGAGTCCCTCGACGGGGCCTGGCAGGCGGCGCTTCAGTTCGCCTGGCTGCACGATCTTCAGGTCGGCCGGGACATCGTCTTCCCGCACGGCCCCTACGGCGCCTTCTACGCTCAGCTCTACCATCCCGATCTCGTCGGCCTGTGGTACGCGATACGCCTGTCCCATGCGGTGGTTCTGGCGGTGGCCCTGGTCTGGACGCTGCGGGTGGTCGCCGGCCCCGGTCTGGGGTGGCGGGTGCTGGCCTGCGGCCTCGCCCTGCTGGCGGCCGCCGCCCTGGTGCCCGGTCCCGACGGGATCTGGATGCTGGCCTCCTTCCTGCTGATCGGCCTCGCCGTGGACGACCGCAGGGCGCCGCCGCTGCTGATCGTGCTGCTGGTGGCGGCGATCGCGCTCGCCACCCTGGCCAAGTTCTCCTTCCTGGTGATGGGGGTGACCGCCCTGATCGCCTGGACCGCCGCCGCCGCCTTCCGCCGCGACCCCATGGCGCTGCTGGCCATCCCGCTCTATGTCGCCGCGATCGTGCTGCTGTGGATCGGTGCCGGCCAGGAACTGTCCGGGTTCGCCGACTGGGTGCGCGTGTCGTTCGAGGTCGGCAGCGGCTACGCGGCCGCCATGTCCCTGACCAGCAACCGTTATGACCTCGCGGTCTACGGCGCACTCGTCGTGCTCCTGCTGCTTGGGGTCTGGGTCGGGTTCCGGACCCAGTCCGCCTTGGCGGTGAAGGCCATCGTCGTGCTGGGCTGGCTGGCGCTGTTCATGTTCGTGGCCAAGGCCGGCTTCGTGCGCCATGACGGCCACGCGGTCTTCCCCTTCGAGATGGCCGTGGCCGCCGCCGCCCTCGTCGTTGCGCATGGCCTGCCGCCGCATCGCGGCACCGGGCAGCTCTTCGCCCTGCAGGCGCTGGCCCTGGTCGGCGCCGTCGGCTGGCTGGCGGTCGCGCATACGCGCCTGACGCCCAGCGAGCACACGATCGACCGGCAGATCGCCAGCCGCGTCGTCCATGCGCCGGCGCTGCTGCTGGGGATCGCCAACGATCTGCTGTCGCAGCAGGGCAAGGCGGCGCACTACCGTGACTACGCTGACAAGTCGCGCGCGCTTCTGGGCGGCCCGCATCCCCGGATCGCGTCGGCCGCCTCGGTCGATGTCTATTCCTACATGATCGCTCCGCCGATCCTGGCCGGCCTGCCGTACCACCCCCGGCCGGTGATCCAGTCCTACCAGTCCTATATGCCGGCGCTGGCCGACCGGGACGTGAAGGAGGTCCGCCGCACGGGCGCGGAGGTCTATGTCCTGCAGGTCGGCAGCATCGACAACCGCCCGCCCCTCGCCGATGGCGGCCATCTCTGGCCGGAGTTCCTGTCGCTCTACAACCCGGTGGACCAGGTCCCCCTCGGCCTCGTGATCGAGCGCCGGGCCGAGCCGCTGACGCTCGAGACCCGCAAGCTGGTTGACGGCAAGAACCGCTACAACAGCTGGATCGAGCTGCCCGCTCCCGCTCCGGGCACCATCCTTCAGGTCAAGGGCGGGATCCGTCCGACCCTGCTCGGCCGCGCCTTCGGGCTCGCGTTCAAGCCGCCGCAGCTCACCATCACCCTGCGCCGGGCCGATGGCAGCGAGCAGATCCACCGGCTGGTGCCCGGCCAGCTCGGCGCCGGCTTCCCGGTTTCGCCGCTCATGACCACACCGCAGGAGGTCCGCGCCCTGTTCGAGGGTGAGGCCGCCGGCGCGCCGGTCACCGCCTTCCGGATCAACGCCGGCCGGCTTCAACAGGCGTTCTGGGGCAGTGCGTTCCCGCTAACCGTCACCGAGATCCACCGGCCGGGCCAGGGCTGACAACCGGCCGTCGATCTCTGCCGCGTCCGGCAGAGCCGCCGCCGCGCCCGGCCGGGTGCAGGTGAGACCGGCCGCGACCGAGGCCCTGTGCAGGGCATTCGGCAGCCCCATCCCGACATCGAGCGAAGCCGCCAGGACGCCGACGAACGCGTCGCCGGCGCCGACGGTATCGACCGCCTGTACCGCCAGCGTGCCCACCCGGCAGCCCCGGCCGTCCGGCGTCACCGCGAGGGCGCCGTCGCCCCCCAGGGTGACGACGCAGGTCAGTTCATGGGCCGCGGCGAGGCCGCGCGCGGTCTCCAGGGGCGGCGCTGCACTCCCGGCCAGCACGGCCGCCTCGCCCTCGTTGACGATCAGCAGATCGACATCGGCCAGCACCTCCGGCGGCAGCGGCCGGGCCGGCGCCAGGTTGAGGATCGTACGTGCGCCCGCCCGGCGGGCCGCCGCCAGCGCCGCGGCCGTGGCCTCGGGCGGGATCTCCATCTGGCAGACCAGCGTGTCGCCGGGGCCGAGGGCGACGCTCTCCAGCATCGAGGCCACCACCGCCATATTGGCGCCGCTGCCGACGACGATCTGGTTCTCGCCCGAGCGCTCGACCATGACCACCGCCGTCCCCGTGGCGCCTGGCACCTCGCGCACGCCTGAGACGTCGCATCCGGCCGCCGTCAGGGACGCCAGAACCGGGGCGCCCAGCCCGTCCTCTCCGACACAACCGACGAACCGCGTCGGCGCGCCTGCCTTGGCCGCGGCGGTGGCCTGGTTCGCGCCCTTGCCGCCGGGAAGCTGAACGATCTCCCGGGTAAGCACGGTCTCGCCGGGGGCAGGCAGCCGGTCGAGATTGAACAGCAGGTCGACGTTGAGGGAGCCGAAGACGGTGATCATGTCCGAGCCTTGTGCGGGTTCGTTGCTGTGCCATGGTGGCACCGGCCCGCAGACGGTGGCCAGTCCGCCGGTCCCGCGCAAAAGAAAACGGCGCCCGAAGGCGCCGTCGTTGTCAGGCCAGCCCTTCCGGCCTTGCCGGTAGCGTCAGCATCGGGCCGTCAGGGATGCGGCCTTCCTCGATGCCGTGGCAGGCGACGATGGCGCCGTCGCTCAGTGGACGCGGCATGGGAATCTCCGCGCGGCAGCGCTCGTTGGCGAAGGGACAGCGCGGATGGAACGTGCAGCCCGGCGGCGGGGTGATCGGGTTCGGCACTTCGCCGGCCACCGGCGTCCGCTCGCGCCCGCTCATGTCCAGGTCCGGAATCGTGTCCAGCAGCAGCCGCGTATACGGGTGGCGCGGCGTGGTGAACAGTGTCTTCGCCGGCGCCACCTCGACCAGCTTGCCGAGATACATCACGCCGACGCGGTCGCTGATGTGATAGACGACCGCCAGGTTGTGGCTGATGAACAGATAGGTCAGCCCGAACTCGCGCTGCAGGTCCTTCATCAGGTTCAGGATCTGCGCCTGCACCGAGACGTCCAGCGCCGAGGTCGGCTCGTCGCAGACCAGGAACTCGGGCTCCGAGGCGAGCGCACGGGCGATGGAGATGCGCTGGCGCTGGCCGCCGGAGAACTCGTGCGGGTACTTCTCGCCGTCGCGGGCGTTCAGCTTCACCGTTTCCAGCAGATCGCCGACCCGGGCGTCGATCGCCGCCTGTCCCTTGGCCAGATCGAAGGCACGGATCGGCTCGGCAATGATGTCACGCACCCGCCAGCGCGGATTCAGGCTGGCATAGGGGTCCTGGAAGATCATCTGCAGCCGGCGACGCATCGGCGCCATCTGCTGCCGGCTCAGGCCGGCGATGTCCCGGCCCTCCAACTCGATCGAGCCCTCGGTCGGGCCGTAGAGGCCGACGATCAGCCGCGCCACCGTGGACTTGCCGCAGCCGGACTCTCCCACGAGGCCGAAGGTCTCGCCCTGGCCGATCTCGAAATCGATTCCGTCCACCGCCCGCAGGATCTGCTTGGGCTGGCGCTCGATCATCCGGTTCAGCCAGGGGGCGGACACGTCGAAATACCGCTTCAGCCCCTGCACCTTGAGCATGGCGACCTCGTGGCCGCCGGCATCGCGGATCTTCGCCCGGGCCTCGCGCTTCTTGGCGACTGCTTCAGCCATTGTTTCCCTCCAGCACCGCGTCCGCCTTGGTCTCGGCCACCAGTTTCTTCGAGGCTTCCTTGTTGCGCCCTTCCTCGCCGTCATAGAGCCAGCAGGCGGTCCAGCTGTCCTCGATCGGCAGCAGGTCCGGCCGCACGGTGCGGCACTTGTCGAAGGCGTGCGGACAGCGCGGGTTGAAGGCGCAGCCGGTCGGGATGTCGGTCAGCCGCGGCATCGAGCCGGGGATCTGCTCCAGGCGTTCGCTGTCGTGGCCGATCGACGGGATCGAGCCCATCAGGCCGTGGGTATAGGGATGCTTGGCGTTCTTGATCACCTCGCGGACCGGGCCGATCTCGGCGATCCGGCCGGCATACATCACCGCCACCCGGTCGGCGGTCTCGGCGATCACGCCCATGTCGTGGGTGACCAGCATCACCGCCGTGCCGTGCTCGCGGCACAGACGTTTCAGCAGTGCGATGATCTGCGCCTGGATCGACACGTCGAGCGCGGTGGTCGGCTCGTCGGCGATGATCAGCCGCGGGTTCACGCAGAGCGCCAAGGCGATCACCACGCGCTGCCGCATGCCGCCGGAGAACTGGTGCGGATACTGGTCGACCCGGCGCTCCGGTGCCGGGATGCCGACCTCGGTCAGCAGCTCGATCGCCCGGGCCCGCGCCTGGGTCGGCGACAGGTCGGTGTGGGTCTGGATCGTCTCCACCAGCTGTCGGCCGACCGAATAGAGCGGGTTCAGGCTGGTCAGCGGATCCTGGAAGATCGCGCCGATCCGCTTGCCGCGGATCCGCCGCATCTTCTCGTAGGGCAGATTGTCGATCCGCTCGCCCTCGAGCAGGATCCGGCCGCTGGCGACCCGGCCCGGGGGCTCCAGCAGGCCGATGATCGCGGCCCCGGTCATGGACTTGCCGGCGCCGGACTCACCGACCACGCCCAGCACCTCGCCCTCGTCGATGTGCAGCGAGATGTCGTTGACGGCGGTGAGCGTGCCCCGGCGGGTGGGGAACTCTACGACGAGGTTTTCGACTTCAAGCAGAGGCATCGGATCAGCGCAGCTTCGGGTTCAGGGCGTCACGCAGCCAGTCGCCCAACAGGTTGACGGCGAGCACCAGAATGGCGAGGGCGGCGCCGGGGAAGATCGTGATCCACCACTCGCCGGAGAACAGGTAGTCGTTGCCGACGCGGATCAGCGTGCCGAGCGACGGCTCGGTCGGCGGCAGACCGACACCGAGGAAGGACAGCGTCGCCTCGGCGATGATCGCCAGCGCGAGCTGGATCGTGGCGATGACCAGAACCGGGCCGAGCACGTTCGGCAGGATGTGGCGCCACATGATCAGCACCGGCCGGATGCCGATGACGTGGGCCGCCTGGACGTATTCCTTGTTGCGCTCGACCATGGTGGAGCCGCGCACGGTACGGGCGTACTGCACCCAGTTCGACAGACCGATCGACAGGATCAGCACCGCATAGGCCAGGTCCGCCTGGTTCTGCAGCTCGATCACGCCGCGCAGCACGCCGTTGATCAGCAAAGCGATCAGGATCGACGGGAAGGAGAGCTGGATCTCCGCCACGCGCATGATGAAGGCGTCGATCGCGCCGCCGACGAAGCCGGAGATCAGGCCGAGGCCGACGCCGAGGATCAGCGACAGGATCACGCTGGCGAAACCGATCAGCAGCGAGACCCGGCTGCCGTAGATGATCGCCGACAGCACGTCGCGGCCCTGGATGTCGGTGCCGAGCAGGAAGCGGGGGTCGCCGTACTCCATCCAGGCCGGCGGCAGGGAGGCGTCGAGCAGTGTGATCGACGCCAGGTCGAACGGATCGTGCGGCGCCACCAGCGGTCCGAAGGCCGCCATGAAGAAGTACAGGAAGGTGATCGCCGCGGCGACCATGGTCACCGGCGAGCGGGTGAAGCTGTACCAGATGTCGCCGTCGAAGAAGCGGCGCATGCCGTCCATGAAGCCGGAACCCGAGGTCATGTTCGTATCAGCCATGGCCGCTGGCCTTTCCGGTATCCACGCGCAGGCGCGGGTCCACAACGTAGTAGAGCAGGTCGACGATCAGGTTGATCACCACGAAGAAGAACGCGATCAGCATCAGGTAGGCCGCCATGATCGGGATATCGACGGTGGTCACCGCCTGCAGGAACATCTGGCCCATGCCCGGCCACTGGAACACGGTCTCGGTGATGATCGCGAAGGCGATGATCGAGCCGAGCTGCAGGCCGGTGATGGTGATCACCGGGACCAGCGTGTTCTTCAGCGCATGACCGAAATGGACGGCCCGGTTGGTCAGCCCCCGGGCCCGGGCGAACTTGATGTAGTCGGTGCGCAGCACTTCGAGCATCTCGGAGCGCACCAGACGCATGATCAGGGTGAGCTGGAACAGCCCCAGCGTGATCGACGGCATGATCAGCGACTTCCAGCCGTCGATCGTCAGAAGCCCGGTCTTCCACAGCCCGATATCGATCAGCCCGCCGCGCCCGAAGGAGGGCAGCAGATTGAGCTGAACCGAGAAGAAGAAGATCAGCAGGATACCGATCAGGAAGGTCGGCAGGCTGATGCCGACCAAGGATACCGACAGCAGGACCTTGGAGATGAATCCGTCTCTGTTCAGGCCGGCGTACACGCCCATGGGCACGCCGAGGAGCAGCGAGAACACCGCCGATACCAGCGCCAGCTCAAGGGTCGCCGGCATCCGCTCCACCAGCATTTCGGCCACCGGGCGCTTGTGCTGGTAGGAGATGCCGAACTCGCCGGTCGCGGCCTTGCCGATGTAGCGGCCGAACTGGACCATGAACGGATCGTTGAGGCCGAGCCGCTCACGCAGCGCTTCGCGCTCGGCGATGCTGGTTTCGATGCCGACCATCTGGTTCACCGGATCGCCAACGAACCGGAACATCGAAAACGACACCAGCGCCACGAAGAACATGACGAAGAGCGATTGGATCAACCGTCTTAGAATGAAAGCGACCATAGGGCCCGCAACCTGAAACCGAACAAGGTCAAAATCTATGGTCCCGGCCCGCCCTCAGGCGGACCAGGACCGGTTTAGTATCCGACGCGTCAGTCCACTTTGACGTAGTTAAGCATGAACTGGTTGTCGGCGCGCTGCACAAGCGAAATGTTGCTGCGCTTGCCCCAGGCCAGAGCCTGCTGGTGCAGCGGGATGTAGCCACGCTCGTCGTGCAGGATCTGATAGGCCTCGCGGATGTACTCGTTCCGCTTGTCCTGATCGGTCTCGGACAGGACCAGGTCGGTCAGCTCGTCGAACCGGGCGTTGGAGTAGCCGCCGTTGTTGAACTTGCCACGGCCGCTCTCAAGGTCCGGAGTGCCGATGATGTTGAACATCACGTTCCAGCTGTCGAACGAGCTCGGGGTCCAGCCCAGCAGATAGAAGCTGGTGTCCCGCTTCGGCGCCAGGATCTTGGCGAAGTACTGGGCCTTCGGCTGAGCCAGCAGGTTCACCTTCACGCCGATGCGAGCGAGCATCGCCACGACCGCCTGGCAGATCGCCTCGTCGTTGACGTAGCGGTTGTTCGGGCAGTCCAGGGTGATCTCGAAGCCGTCCGGATAGCCCGCCTCGGCCAGCAGTTCCTTGGCCAGCTTGGCGTCGGGCTCCAGGCGCTTGAACTCGTCGGAATACTTGAACAGCAGCGGCGAGATCATCAGGGCCGACGGGGTCGAGAGGCCGCGCATCACCTTCTTCTGGATCAGCTCGACGTCGATCGCGCGGTAGAACGCCTCGCGGACGCGGACGTCCTTGAACGGGTTCTTGCCCTTGACGCTGGAGTGCAGAAGCTCGTCGCGCTCCTGGTCCATGCCCAGGAAGATCGTGCGCAGCTCCGGACCGCCCAGCACTTCCGTGTTCGGGTCGTTCTCCAGACGGTTCATGTCCTGAACCGGGACCGGATACATCATGTCGATCTCGCCCGAGAGCAGGGCGGCGACGCGGGTGGAATCGGAGCCGATCGGGGTGAAGATCACCTCGGTCAGGTTGTGCTCCTTGTTCGCGGCATCCCACCAGCCCTCATAGGGGACCAGGACCGTCTTCACGTCGGTCTCGCGCGACTGGATCATGAACGGGCCGGTGCCGTTGGCGTTCCGGGTGGAGAAGTTCTCCTTGCCGGCGGTCACGTCCGTCGGATCCTCGGCACCGTTCGCCTCGGACCACTCCTTGTCCATGATGTACCAGGTGCCCCACTCGTTCACGAGGGTCGGGACCGGCACTTCAGTGACGAAATCGACGGTGTAGTCGTCGACCTTGAGCACATCGACCACGCCCGCTAGGCGGCCCTTGAGGTCGGAGCCGTCCTTGCGCACGCGCTCGGCGGAGAACAGCACGTCGTCGGCGTTGAAGTCGTTGCCGTTATGGAACTTCACGCCCTGGCGCAGCTTGAAGCGCCAGCGGGTCGGCTCGACGATCTCCCAGCTCTCAGCCAGGGACGGCTCGATCTGCAGGTCCGGATCCATGCGGATCAGACCTTCGTAGATGTTGCCCTGCAGGCTGAGGGTGAAGGTCTCGCTCAGCGAATACGGATCGAGCGACTGGGCATCGCCCTGGAAGGCCCACTTGAAGGTCTTGGCATCCGCCGAGGAGGCGCCAAAAGCCCCAAGAACTGCCGCCGCCGCGGCGGCGGCCAGCAAAGTTTTACGCATTACAAATAGCTCCCACGTGTGTGCCAATGGACGTCGATCCAACACATCGCCGATCCGAAAAGGCGGAATCGGAACCGGTGAGGCCGACGTTCGCATCGTTGGCGCCGGGCCCCCGGCCCGGCACGTCGGGGGGACTTAACCGGGGGACAGCAAGCGCGTCAATGCGCGCATGCAGCACTTTTGGTTCGGATTGCGCATTTCTTACAGCGTTTCAGATCAGCCCCACAACCGCGCCGGTCGAGAGCGTGGAGAGCGTCCCCGCTACGAGCGATTTGGGAGCCAGCCCGGCAATCTCCCCGCGCCGAGCGGGCAGGATCGTCGCCAGGCCGCCGATCATGATGCCGAGGCTGCCGAAATTCGCGAAGCCGCACAGAGCGTAGAGCATGATCAGCTCCGAGCGTTCGCTGAGCGTGCCTTCCGGCAGCTTGGACAGTTCCAGATAGGCCAGCAGCTCGTTCAGGGCGGTCTTGATGCCCATCAGCCGCCCGGCCTCGCCGGCCTCCGCCCAGGGGATGCCGATCAGCCAGACCAGCGGGCTGAACAGCCAGCCGAAGACCATGCCCAGCGACACCGGCTGCCCCTGGACGTCCGGCAGCAGGCCGAGCACCGTGTCCACCAGGCTGACCAGGGCGACCATCACCAGCAGCATGGCGAGAATGGACAGGAACAGCTTCAGCCCCTGTTCGGTGCCCTGGGTAATCGCGTCCATGAGGTTCGCCGCAGGCGAAACGATCTCCAGCTCGCCCGGTGTCGGCGGACCGCGGCGCGGCACCATGATGGCGGCGATGGCGATGGCCGCCGGCACGCTGATGAGCGAGGCCGTGATCAGGTGTCCGATGCCGTTCTCGATCACCGGGGCGACGAATCCGCCGTACAGCGCCAGGACCGTCCCGGCGATGGTCGCCATGCCGGTGGTCATGACGATGAACAGCTCGCCCCGATCCAGCTTGCTCAGGTAGTCGCGCGCCAGAACCGGTGCCTCCACCATGCCGAAGAACACGTTGGCGGCGCAGGCCAGCCCGACCGGCCCGCCGACCCCGAAGGCCCGCTCCAGCGCCGCCGCGAAGCCGCGGACGATCCAGGGCAGGATCCGCAGGTGGATCAGCGCCGAGGTGAGCGCGCTGACCACGATCACCAGCGGCAGCGCCTGGAACGCCAGCACGAAGGCGGCACCGGGATAGCTCTCCTCGAACGGCAGCGGGGCGCCGCCGAGATAGCCGAACACCAGGGAGGTGCCGGCCTTCGTCGCCGACTGCAGCGCCAGGAAGGCGTCGTTCAGCGCCGCCACCGCGTCGCGCAGGAACGCGACCTTCAGCATGGCGAGCGCGAGGCCGATCTGCAGCACGATGCCGACCAGCGGCACCCGCCAGCCGACGGCCCGTCGCTCCTCGCTCAACGCCCAGGCGATCGCGAAGATCGCCAGCAGCCCGATCCCGGAATGAAGCTGCGCCATGTCACCCCCGCGTTCAGCGCACCGCCGGCTCCCGCCCCACAGGGGCTGACGGACCGTCTCAGGATTTCTACGTTGCCAGCCTGGGGCCGTCGACCCCAGGGTTGGCCCGAGAACCACAGGACCGTCACGCACAGAGGGAGACGCCGGATGCCCACGCCCCGCGATATCGACCACATCGTGGTCATGACCCGCGACCTCGCCGCCGCCCAGGCAGCCTGGAGCGCCTGCGGCTTCACCTGCACGCCGCGCGCGGTGCATCCGTTCGGCACGGCCAATTCGCTGATCCAGCTCCAGGGCAATTTCGTCGAGCTGCTGGAGATCGACGACGCCAGCCGGATCGAGGAGGCGGCCGGCGACCGTTTCTCCTTCGCCGGCCACAACCGGGACTTCCTGGCGCAGCGCGGCGAGGGCATGTCGATGCTGGTGCTGGCCAGCGGCGACCGAGACGCCGACCTCGCCGACTGGCGGACGCAGGGCCTGCGCGTGTACGAGCCGTTCGATTTCGAGCGGCAGGCCAAACAGCCCGACGGGAGTAGCCAGCGGGTCGCCTTCTCGCTGGCCTTCGCCTCGGAGCCGTCCCTGCCCGGTCTGGGGTTCTTCACCTGCCAGCAGCACACCCCGGAGGTGTTCTGGAAGCCGGCTTATCAGGTCCACGCCAACGGCGCCCAGCGCATCGCCTCGGTTCAGGTGACGGGTCCGGATCCGGAGGCGGCGGACACCTTCCTGCGCGCCTTCTCCGGCGGCCGGCGGACCACCCATATCGCCCTGGACCGCGACGCGCTGACCCTGGAGGAGGGCGCGCCGGCGTTTCCGGAGATCACGGTCCGGGTGGCGGACCTGGACGCCGCCGCCGCCCATCTCCCGGCGGCCCAGCGCGAGGCCGATACGCTGGTGGTCCCGGCGGAGCGGCTGACCGGGGTGTCGGTGCGGTTCATGCGGTAAACCGGCGCCACAGGCTTGGTCCCGACGTGCGTCAGGACCAAGCCTCCCACGCCCGAACAGATCCGGTCCCGCCACCAATCTCGACACCCCGCGACCGTCCGTGGTCTAAGGTTCGCCCAAACAAGAGGCCGCCAATGACCCGGACCACACACCCCGCCCACCCGACAGTCGCCCGTCTGCTGCTCGTCGTGTTCATGCCGTTCGCCGGCGGGTATTTCCTGTCCTACCTGTTCCGCTCGACCAACGCGGTGATCGCGCCGCAGCTCATCGCCGAGATCGGACTGGACGCGGGCGATCTGGGACTGCTGACCAGCACCTACTTCCTCGCCTTCGCCGGGTTCCAGTTGCCGCTCGGCCTGCTGCTCGACCGGTACGGGCCGCGCCGGGTGCAGTCGGTGCTGCTGCTGTCCGCCGCGCTGGGCGCCACCCTGTTCGCGCTCGGCGACTCCCTGGTGGCGCTGGCCGTGGCGCGCGGCTTCATCGGCCTCGGCGTGGCCGGCGGGCTGATGGCGTCGTTCAAGGCGATCACCCTGTGGTTCCCCAAGCAGCGCTGGCCGCTGATCAACGGCTGTTTCATGGCGATCGGCGGGCTCGGCGCCGTCGCCGCCACCAGGCCGCTGGAGATGGCGCTGCACGTGACCGACTGGCGCGGCGTGTTCCTCGGCCTTGCCGTGGTCACCGTGCTGGTCGCCCTGACCATCCGTCTGGCGGTGCCGGAGCGTCCGATCCACGGCGCCGGAGACACCTTGGGCGAGCAGCTCGCCGGATTGAAGCGGGTCTTCGCCGACCTGCTGTTCTGGCGCGTCGCCCCGCTGACCGTCACCACGATGGCGGCCAACCTGGCGATCCAGGGCCTGTGGGCCGGCCCGTGGCTGCGCGACGTGGGCGGCATGGACATCGAAGGGGCGGCCGACGCGCTGCTCTGGCTCGCCGCCGCCATGACGGTCGGCTTCGTGGTCACCGGCATGATC
Organism: Thalassobaculum litoreum DSM 18839; assembly: GCF_900102465.1. Lineage (GTDB taxonomy): Bacteria > Pseudomonadota > Alphaproteobacteria > Thalassobaculales > Thalassobaculaceae > Thalassobaculum > Thalassobaculum litoreum. Next base: position 155,114 of record NZ_FNBW01000002.1, read on the forward strand.
GCCGACCGCTGCACCCGGCGCGGCATCCCCCTGTCGCGGGTGATCCTGGTGCTGACCACCCTGTTCATGGCGAGCCAGGCGGTCATCGTCTTCGAACTCGCCCCGACCAGCGTGCTGCCCTGGGTGGCGTTCGGACTGCTGGCGAACGGCGCGGCGCTGGTCTACCCGCTGCTCAACGGGCATTTTCCGCTGGCGCTGTCCGGTCGGGCGTCGACCGGGCTCAACACCCTGGCGTTCTTCGGCGCCTTCGCCGGGCAGTACCTGATGGGGGCGGCGATCGACCTGTGGGAGCCGCTGGCGACCGGCGGCTACCGGCCCGAGGCCTATCAGGCGGTTTTCGGGGGCATCCTGGCCCTGCAGATCCTCAGCCTTCTGTGGTACGCCTTGGCCGGGGCGGGCCGGCCCAGCGGCCATCAGGAGGACACGGGCGTTTGATCAAGCGCGACATCAAGACGGAGGCCTTCGCCATGGCCTCCTTCATCCTGCAGGTCAACACCATGCGCGCCCTGGTGTCCAAGGGCGTGCTGCGCCGGGACGAGGCGGTGGAACTGGTCGACGAGGCGCGCCGCCAGCTCGACCATCTCATCGCCGGCAATGAGACCGACCGCGAGGCCATGCTCGACCGCGAGCTGCTGGACTACGAGGCGATCTTCCGTCACATCGACGACCGCGCCGCAGACGACCTCCTGCGCACCCTGCGCGATGCCCTGAATCGCATCCTCGACGACGACGCCTCGGTGGCGGACCTGGCGGAGGACATCATGGCCGACGACGCGGACGACACTATTCACCTGTAGCGGGATTCACCTGTAGCCGGGCGCCTGTAGCCGACATCCGGACCGCGTCTGCCCCATACCGACAGGAGGAGCGTCATGTCCCTGGATGCCATGGTTGCCAGCATTCTCGACCGGATCGGCCCCGAGGTCGGCCAGGGCCGGGTCGCCGACTACATCCCCGCTCTGGCCCGGATCGAGCCGTCGAAGGTCGGCATTGCCGTCGCCACCCTGGACGGCAACCTGTACACGGCCGGCGATGCCCACGAGGCCTTCTCGATCCAGAGCGTGTCCAAGGTCTTCACGCTGGCCTTGGCGCTGGGACGGGCCGGCAGCGACCTGTGGCAGCGGGTCGGCCGGGAGCCGTCGGGTTCGGCCTTCAACTCCATCGTCCAGCTCGAACGGGAGCATGGAATCCCGCGCAACCCCTTCATCAATCCCGGGGCCATCGTCGTCAGCGACATCCTGCTGGCGGGCGGACGGCCGAAGGAGACGATCGCAGAGATCCTGTCCTTCCTGCGCTGGCTCGCGGACGACGACACCGTGGCGATCGACGCGGAGGTTGCCGCCTCGGAGGCGGAGACCGGCTATCGCAATGTCAGCCTGGCCAACTTCATGAAGGCGTTCGGCACGATCGACGGACCGGTCGCCGACACGCTGGATGTGTACTTCCACCAGTGCGCCCTGTCCCTGTCCTGTGTCCAACTGGCGCGGGCCGGGCTGTTCCTGGCGAACCGGGGCGTCGATCCGGTGACCGGACGACGGGTCGTCGCCGACTACCGCGCGCGCCGGATCAACGCGCTGATGATGACCTGCGGGCATTACGACGCCTCGGGCGACTTCGCCTTCCGCGTCGGCCTGCCGGGCAAGAGCGGCGTCGGCGGCGGCATCCTCGCCATCGCCCCCGGGCGCGCCGCGGTCGCGGTCTGGTCGCCGGGCCTCAACGACAGCGGCAACTCCCACGCCGGCACCATCGCGCTGGAGGAATTGGCAAGGGAGACCGGCTGGTCGGTGTTCTGACGACAAACGGCCGGGGATTCGCCCCCTTTCGCCGCCGGATTAGCGTGGTATGCTTCCGCCAAGTCATTTCCGACGATAATCCCAGCTTCCTTTTGGAGGACGCCATGAGCTTCCAGCCGAACTCGCCGGCCGCGCGGGACGTTGCTTACGTCTTGCACCCCTACACCAACGCCCGGGCCCATGAAGAAAACGGTCCGATGATCATCACCAAGGGTGACGGCGTCTACGTGTACGATGACGGCGGCAAGCAGTACCTGGAGGCGATGGCCGGCCTGTGGTGCGCGTCCCTCGGCTTCAACGAGAACCGTCTCGTGAAGGCCGCGACCAAGCAGCTCGAGACCCTGCCCTACTACCACACCTTCGCCCATAAGGCGCACCTGCCCGGGATCGATCTGGCCGAGAAGCTGATCAACCTGGCGCCGGTGCCGATGTCCAAGGTGTTCTTTGCCGGCTCCGGCTCCGAGGCGAACGACACCGCGATGAAGCTGGTGTGGTACTACAACAACGCCCGCGGCCGTCATGCCAAGAAGAAGATGATCAGCCGCATCAAGGGCTATCACGGCGTGACCATCGCCTCGGCCTCGCTGACCGGCACCCCGGTGAACCATCCGGGCTTCGACCTGCCGATCGCCGGCGTGAAGCACACCTCCAACCCGCACTACTACCGCTTCGGTCAGTCCGGCGAGAGCGAAGTCGATTTCGCCACCCGGATGGCGCAGGACCTGGAGACCATGATCCTGGAGGAGGGTCCGGAGACGGTCGCCGCCTTCATCGCCGAGCCGATCATGGGTGCCGGCGGCGTCATCGTGCCGCCGGAGACCTATTTCGAGAAGATCCAGGCGGTCCTGAAGAAGTACGACGTGCTGATGATCGCCGACGAGGTGATCTGCGGTTTCGGCCGGACCGGCGAGTTCTGGGGCAGCCAGACCGTCGGCATCAAGCCGGACATCCTGACCTGCGCGAAGGCCCTGTCCTCCAGCTATCTGCCGATCTCGGCGGTGATGATCAGCGAGGACGTGTACCAGCCGATCGCCGACCAGAGCCAGGATCTCGGCGTGCTGGGCCACGGCTACACCTACACCGCCCACCCCGTCTGCGCCGCCGTCGCGCTGGAGACCCTGAAGATCTACGAGGAAGACAACATCCTCGACCACGTCCGGGCGGTCTCTCCGCTGTTCCAGGAGCGTCTGCATGCGCTCAGCGAGCATGAGTTGGTCGGCGAGACCCGGGGCCGCGGCCTGATGGGCGCGCTGGAGATCGTCGCCGACAAGGGCACGCGCGCGTCCTACGACCCGAAGGTCGGCGCCGGCGCCAAGGCCGGTGCCGCGGCGACCGAACACGGCCTGATCGTGCGGGCCATCGGCGACAGCATCGCCTTCACCCCGCCGCTGATCATCACCGAGAGCCAGATCAACGAGCTGTTCGACAAGATGACCAAGGCGCTCGACGACGCGGCCGGCGCGATCCACAAGGCGGCGGCGGCGTAAGCCTCTACCCGCCGACGACGGTTCCGACGGGCCCCGGTCGCAGGATCGGGGCCCGTTCTCGTTTGTGGCATACTGGCGCAAGACAACCAGCGCGCAGGAGGAACCGCCCATGCCCCATCCCGCCATCGCCCGGGACAAGGCCGCCGTCATCACCGGGGCCGCCAGCGGCATCGGCAAGGCGGCGGCTTCCCGGCTCGCCGGGGCCGGCATGCGGGTCTACCTGCTCGACCTGCCCGGCCCGGCGCTCGACGCGGCGCGGGCCGCGGTGGCCGAACATGCGTCCGAGCCGGATCACGTGGTCGCCCTGCCCTGCGACGTCTCCGATGAGGCCGAGATGCGCCGGGCGGCCCAGCGGGTCGCCGCCGTGTCCACCGCCCCGTCCTTCCTGATGAACAACGCCGTCACACGGGTCGGCGGCGGCATCTGGAACCCGTCGGCCGATTGGCATCGGGCGGTGGAGGTGAACCTCTGGGGCGTGATCAACGGCGTGCGCTGCTTCGTGCCGTCGATGATCGAGGCCGGGGCCAGGGCGCATGTGGTCACTGTCGGCTCCAAGCAGGGCATCACCAACCCGCCGGGCAACACCGCCTACAACGTCACCAAGGCGGCGGTGAAGGCCTACACCGAGGGCCTGCAGCACGACCTGCGCAACACACCGGGCTGCCGGGTGAGCGCCCATCTGCTGATCCCGGGCTGGACGACGACCGGCGATCGCGAGCACAAGCCCGGCGCCTGGCTGCCCGAACAGGTCGTGGATCACATGCTGACGGGGCTGGAGGCCGGCGACTTCTACATTCTGTGCCCGGACAACGAGACGACGACGGAGATGGACCGCAAGCGCATCCTCTGGGCCGCCGGCGACATCACCGAGAACCGGTCGCCGCTGTCGCGATGGGACCCTGCCTACAAGGACGCCTTCGACGCCTTCGAGCCCTGAGACGACCTACTGGAACAGCCCCAGGGCGATCTGCGGCGCGTTGTTGGCCACACCCAGGGTCTGGACCGAAAGCTGCTGGCGGACCTGGGCCGCCGTCAGTTCGGCCGAGGCGCGCGCCATGTCGGCATCGACGATATTGCCGAGCCCCTTCTCGATCTCGTCCAGCGTCGCCTGCACCTGGTTGACCTGCAGATCCAGGGCGCGGAGGTCGGCGCCGAGACTACCGAGCGCCGTGGCGACGTTCTCCTCCTCCGTTTCGAAGGTGCTCAGGGCGGCGAGGGCGTTGGCGGGCGAGGAGATGTCCTCGTTCGCCAGCCGGGCATAGGTCACGTCAAGACGCTGACCGTTCAAGGTCAGCGTTCCACCCTCCAGATTGGACAGCACATCCACGTCACGTACCGTCCCGATCGCCAGGTTGAACGGGATGGCCACCTCGATGAGGATGTTGACGCCGTTGAATTCGCTGTTCTCCAGGATCTGACGCATCTGGGCAATCATCTCGTCATAGTCGTTCTGCAGGATCTGCTGCTGCTGGGCGGTGTTGCCTTCGTTCGCGCCTTCCGTGATCTTCTGCCGGATGTCCGTCATCAGGTCGGACACCGCCGTCGCGCCAGCCAGTGCGACCTTGGCAATCCCCTTGGCGTTGTTCAGGCCCTGCACCACCGCGTTGAGGGCCCGCACGTCGGAGCGCAGACCCTGGGCGATCGCGAAGTTCGACGCGTCATCCTTGGCACCGCGGATCTTCAGGCCGGTGGAAACCTGACGGCTGGCCTCGGCCACACGGGATCCCGCCACGGTCAGGTTCCTGAGCGCGGCAAGAGCTTCCGGGTTGGTGCGAATCGACAGCGTCATGGCGCTACACAAGCAAAACGCGTGCCGAAATAGTCAAACACACACGAACCCGCGCCCTATATAGTCCCGCCATGGTCAAAACGCCGCTGATCCTGCCGTCCGATCCGTCCTTCTATGAACTGCCGCCGCCGCCGGGCAGCGAGCCGCCGCCCAGCTTTCAGGCGCGGCTGTCCTCTCTGCGCGACGCCGAGGAGGACGAGCAGCACGAGGAGGACCGCGAGCCGGAGGACACCGCCCCGCCCCGCCCCGGGACCTGCGACAGCCACATCCAGGTCTTCCCGGACCCCGAGCGCTTCTCCCCTGCCGCCGACGCGGCCCTTACCCCCGGCGAACACCCCGTCGCGGACTACGTGCGGACGCGCGACCGGCTGCGGCTCGACCGGACCGTGGTCGTGCAGTCCTGCATCTACGGCACCAACCATGACGCCCTGCTCGACGCGCTGGAGCATCTCGGCGCCGACCGGAGCAGGGGGGTGGCCGCCGTCGGTTCCGATGTCAGCGACGCCGAGCTGCGCGACCTGAATGCCGGCGGGTGCGTCGCCACCCATTTCCAGATGCGCGAGCCCTGGCGCCGGATCGACTGGAACGACACCGGCCGCATCGCCGCGCGGGTCCACGATCTGCTGAACTGGAATGTGGGGCTGCAGATGGACGGCCGCTTCCTGATGGAGGTGGAGGACCGGATCCGGAGCTGGCCGGGCCGTGTGGTGCTCGACCATATCGGCTGCTTCCTCGGCCCGGTCAGCGACCGAGATCCGGGCTTCCGCGCCCTGCTGCGCCTGATCGACGCCGACAAGGTCTGGGTGACGCTTTCCGGGCCGGAGGAGAGCGATCCGCAGCACCCGCGCTATCCCCATGCCGAGCGGCTGGCGCGCATGTTGATCCGCTTCGCGCCGGAACGGCTGGTCTGGGGCAGCAACTGGCCGCGCCTGGTCGGCACCGATCCGATCCGCGACCGGCTGCGGCCGCCGGAAGGCCAGCTCCTGGCACTGCTCGACCAATGGTGCGAGGACGAGGGGCTGCGCGACCGGATCCTGATCGACAACGCGGCGGAGCTGTGGCGCTTCCCCGCACCCGAGGGCCGATCCTCAGTCGCCGGCTGAATCGGGCACGAGGCGCCGCGCCTGGCGCATATCGGGCAGGGCCGACACCGCCGTCGCCACGATGGCGGACGCGTCGAGACCGGCCTGGGCGTATTGCAGCTCCGGCTTGTCGTGGTCGATGAACCGGTCCGGCAGGGTCATCGGCCGTACCACCAACCCTCGGTCGAGCAGACCTCTGGTGGCCAGGTCGTGCAGCACCTGGGAGGCGAAGCCGCCGGTCGACCCTTCCTCCACCGTGATCAGCACCGCGTGCTCCCGCGCCAGGCGCCGGACCAGGTCGCTATCGATCGGCTTGGCGAAGCGGGCATCGGCCACCGTGGTGGACAACCCGCGCGCGGCCAGGGCGTCGGCCGCCTTCAGACATTCCTCGAGCCGGCCGCCGAGCGACAGCAGGGCGATCGTCGTCCCCTCCCGCACGATCCGCCCCCGGCCGATCTCCAGCGGCACACCGCGCGCCGGCAGTTCGACGCCGACGCCCTCGCCGCGGGGAAACCGCACGGCGGACGGGCCGTCGTCGATCGCCGCCGCCGTCGCCACCATGTGCCGCAGCTCCGCCTCGTCGGACGGGGCCATGATCACGAAACCGGGCAGGCAGCCGAGATAGGCGAGGTCAAAGGCGCCGGCATGGGTGGCGCCATCGGCACCGACCAGCCCGGCCCGATCCAGGGCGAACCGTACCGGCAGGTTCTGCAACGCCACATCGTGCACCACCTGGTCGTAGGCGCGCTGCAGGAAAGTGGAGTAGATCGCCACGAAGGGTTTGAGCCCCTCCGTCGCCATTCCGGCGGCGAAGGTCACCGCGTGCTGCTCGGCGATACCGACGTCGAAGCAGCGCTCCGGGTATCGCTTGGCGAAGAGGTCGAGGCCGGTGCCCGACGGCATGGCCGCGGTGACCGCCACGATGCTTTCGTCCGCTTCGGCCTCGGCGATCAGGCTGTCGGCGAAGACCCGGGTATAGGTCGGCGCGTTGGCCTGGGGCTTGGACTGGACACCGGTCACGACGTCGAACTTGGCGACGGCGTGGTACTTCTCGGCATGGGCCTCGGGGAACGGATGGCCGCGTCCCTTCTCGGTGATCACATGCAGCAGCACCGGCCCGTGGCGCCGCCCGCGCAGCTTGCGCAGGATCGGCAGCAGGTGGTCGAGATTGTGGCCGTCGACGGGCCCCACGTAGAAGAATCCCAGCTCCTCGAACAGGGTGCCGCCGGTGACCAGACCGCGGGCGAATTCCTCGGCCCGGGCCGCCGTCTTCTCCAGCGCCCGCGGGAAGCGCTTGGCCATCTGCTTGGCCAGTTCGCGCAGCGAGCAGTAGGAGCGCGAGGCGACGATCTGCGAGAGATAGGCGCTCATCGCGCCGACCGGCGGGGCGATCGACATGTCGTTGTCGTTCAGGATCACCAGCATCCGGCTGTCCGAGGCGCCGGCGTTGTTCATCGCCTCGTAGGCCATGCCGGCGCTCATCGAGCCGTCGCCGATCACCGCGACCACGTCGAAATCGTCGCCGCGCAGATCCCGCGCCGTCGCCATGCCGAGACCGGCGGAGATTGAGGTCGAGCAGTGGGCCGCCCCGAACGGGTCGTAGTCGCTTTCGGAGCGTCTGGTGAAGCCGGACAGGCCTCCCCCCTGGCGCAGGGTGCGGATGCGGTCGCGCCGGCCGGTGAGAATCTTGTGCGGATAGGCCTGATGGCCCACGTCCCAGATAACCTTGTCGTTCGGCGTGTCGAAGACGTGGTGCAACGCCACCGTCAGCTCGACGACGCCGAGACCGGCCCCCAGATGGCCGCCCGTGACCGAGACCGCGTCCACCGTCTCCTGGCGCAGCTCGTCGGCGAGCTGTTTGAGTTCGGCCGGGCTGAACGTGCGCAGATCCCCAGGGAGGGTGACCCGGTCCAGAAGCGGGGTTCGCGTATCGGCCATGTCACTCTCCTCGGTTGGGCGGGTCGCGCGCTAGGCGCGTCTGCGCCAGCGGTGATGCAGTTCCAGCGCGTGGGCGGCGAAGGCGCAGGCCAGGAACCCGGCGATCCAGGGCCAGGGCGCGTCGAGGGACGACGCCCGGAATGCCGCCACCAGCGCGCCGCCGGACAGCAGGAAGGGCAGCAGCCGCGACGGCCGCTCACCGAGCCCGGTACGCCGCCAGTGCCACCACAGCAGGCCGCCCTCCAGCGCCAGAACCAGAAGGATCAGGTCATAGATCCGCCCGTCGATGAACAGCGCCTCGACCATCGCCCGCCCTCACCGCACCCGGGCCAGGCCCAGCAGATGGGCCGAGTCCTTCAGGAAGATCCGCAGATGGGCGAGCGGGTCGGACCGGACCAGCTCCTTGTTCATGTAGGACTGCCAGGTCAGGCGCTGGACGTCCGGATCGGCGCAGATGCTGACGAACCGCTCGCGCCGGCGGTCGGTCGTGTACCAGAAGGACTGCAGGATCCCGAGCACCCAGAACACCCGGCCATGGGCCTTCATGAAGGTCTTCCGCGCACCGGCCAGGGCCCGGGCGTCGCCGCTCTCCAGGAACGCCAGCGCGGCGTCGGCCGCCATCTGTCCGCCGGCCATGGCGTAGTAGATCCCTTCGCCGGAGGCCGGGGCCACCGTGCCGGCGGCATCCCCCGCCAGCACCACGTCGCGGCCGTTGTCCCACCGCTTCAGCGGCTTCAGCGGGATCGGCGCGCCCTCGCAGCGTATGGTCGTCGCCCCGTCGAGCCCGGCGCGGGCGCGCAGGGCGGCCGTCGCCTGACGCAGCGGGAAACCCTTCCGCATGCTGCCGGTGCCGACGCTGGCGGTGCGGCCATGGGGAAAGATCCAGGCGTAGAAATCGGGTGACAGGTCGCGCTGGTAATAGACGTCGCAGCGGTCCTCGGCGATGCCGTCCGGGGTGTCGATGATCTCGTGATAGGCGAAGACGCATTTCACCTTGCCGCCGCCCGGGACCTCCTGGCGCGCCACCTGGGAGCGCGCACCGTCGGCGCCGATGACGACCCGGGCATCGACCGAGAGAAGGTCGCCCGCCTCGCCGCAGCGGTACTGCACGGTGACCGTGCCGTCGCCGCGCCGGGTGATGTGATCGTAGGTGCCGGTCCGGCGCTCGGCCCCGGCCCGCGCCGCGCGCCGGCGCAGGGCCTCGTCGAAATGCTCGCGGTCGACCATGCCCACGTAGCCATCCTCGATCGGCATGTCCACGGTGCGTGACGACGGGGCGATGATCCGCGCCCCGCGCGCCCTGGCGACGATGAGCGTGTCGGGGATCGCGAAATCGCGCACCAGCCGGGGCGGTATCGCGCCGCCACAGGGTTTGATCCGGCCGCCCCGGTCCAGCAGCACGACGGAACGGCCGGCGCGCACCAGCGTCTCCGCCGCCGTCGAGCCCGACGGCCCGCCGCCGACCACCACCGCATCATAAACCTTCCGCTCAGCCATCTCCCGCCCTCCTATCGGACCACACCGGCGATCACGCCGCGCCCGAGAGTGAGGCGGTCGATCCCTTGCGTCGCTGCGTCGCCGGTCCGCCCCAGACGCAGGGCCAGCAGACCGGAGATCACGAACAGCCCGGCCTCGACGGCGAAGACGGTGCCGTAGGCTGCGGGAATTGAATCGAGGACGAGCCGGGCCAGGTCCACGGAGACCGCGCCCAGGAAGCCGCCGAGGCCGAAGGCGATGGCCTGGGCGGCACCGAAGACGCCCATGCGGGTGCCCTCCCGCCGCGTCCTGCCGCCGGCGGCGATAGACATCATCATGGCGATGGCGGCGACGGCGAAGGCGCCGTTAGACACGCCCATCACGAAGACGTTGGCCCGCAGCGGCCACCACGCGGCGGCACCGCCGGCCAGGGCCAGTCCGAGCATCGCCACGCCGGAGCACAGACAGCCGCCGACGACCCAGAGTCCCAGGGAGCCCTCCCGTCGCCGGCCGAGCAGCGTGCAGACCGCACCGACCGCCAGCATGCCCAGCAGCACGCCGCCGTGATGAACGCCCGAAAGCGCGGTCGACTGGCCGGGCGTGAAGCCGAACACCAACCCGGCATACGGCTCCAGGATCAGGTCCTGGGCGCTGTAGGCGAGCATGGAGAGAAACACGAACACCGCGAACCGGCGGACCGTCGCATCCTGCCAGGCCTCGCTCAGGGCGGCGCGGAACGGCGGCGCCGGGGCCTCGTCCACCGGCATGCGGCGTGCGCGCTCCACCCCCCAGACCGACAGGGTGGCGACCGCGAAGGCGATGGCCGAGGCCGCCGCGACGAGGCCGACCAGCCGTTCCGGCGAATAGGGATCGAGCAGTGCGCCCAGGGTACCGGCGGTGAGGGCGAAGCCGGCGATCATCATCAGCCACACCACGGTGGCCGCGGCGGGGCGCCGCTCGGGCGTCACCTCGGTGGCCAGCAGCACCAGCAGCGACGTTCCCGCCGCTCCGACACCGGCACCGATCATCAGGAAGGCGACCGCGGCGGCCACAAGGCCGAGCACGGGATCCACCGACATCCAGGCCGTGGCCAGCGCTGCCCCCGCCCCGCCGAGGCTGAGCAGGGCCATGCCCCCAATGATCCAGGGGGTGCGCCGGCCTCCGGCATCGGAGCCGTACCCCCAGCGCGGACGCAGGATCTGCACCGCGTAATGGGCGGCGACCAGCAGCCCCGGCACCATGGCCGGCAGGGCAAGCTCCACCACCATCACCCGGTTCAGCGTCGAGGTGGAGATCACCACGACGGCCCCCAGAGCCGTCTGCACCAGGCCCAGCCGCAGAATGCCGATCCATCCCAGCGCCGGTGCCATCGCGCCCACCCCCTAGAGCCCGCGCAGCGCCACGGCGCCGGCCAGCATGCCGAGGACGTAGAGCGTGGTGCCGGTCGCGTTGTACCAGGAGGCATAGGCGCGCGGGTCTTCCAGCAGCCGCACCATCAGCACGATCTGGACGGCCAGCAGGGCGGCGACCATCGCGCCCGCCAGGGCCGCGCCCCAGGAGAACAGCAGGAGGCTGACGGCGACCTGCGGCAGCGCCATCACCACGCAGGCGAGCCAGGCGGCGGGCCGCACGCCGAGTTGCACCGGCAGGGAGCGGATGCCGAGCGCCTGATCGCCCTCCACCGCCTTGAAATCGTTGAGGGTCATGATGCCGAACGCCCCTAGGCTGTAGAGCCCGGCGAGCAGGAGGACCGGCGTGTCCGGCAGGCCGCCGATCATCGCCGCCGTGCCGGTGAACCAGGGCAGCCCCTCGTAACACAGACCGACGGCGAGGCAGCCGAACCAGCCATTGCCCTTCAGACGGATCGGCGGCGCGCTGTACAGCCAGGCGAGTACCAAGCCCACGCACACCGCGGCCACCACCCACACGCCGAGCAGCGTCGCGACGGCCAAGGAGACGGCGGACCAGACGATGCCGACATAGAGGCCCCACCGGCCCGGCACCCGGCCCGAGGGGATCGGACGGTTCGGCTCGTTGATGGCGTCCACATGGCGGTCGAACCAGTCGTTGACCGCCTGGCTGGTACCGCAGACCAGCGGCCCTGCCAGCAGCGCCCCCAGGATCAGCATGGGCCAGGCATCAAGGATGGGCACGCCGGAGGAGACCACGCCGCACATGAAGGCCCACATGGGCGCGAACCAGGTGATCGGCTTGAGCAGTTCCAGCAGCGCTCCCGGCGCCGGATGGCGGGACTGCGTAGCCCGGGATGAGAGCGTATCGACCATGGAGAAAACGTTAAAATTGACACTTTGGAATGTCAATTTATCTTTACACTCGAAATACGAGAAAGCGCCGCCGGTGATCTATCGGAGGCGTGGGGCAGGTATCGCCCTGAGACCAGACCTGAGATCGGTCCGGAAATCAGTCTTCGGGGGAATCCAGGTCGGAGAAGCCGTAGCGGCGGAGCTTGGAATACAGGCTCTGCCGGCTCATCCCCAGCATCTCCGCCGCCGAGGCCCGGTTGTCGCCGGTCAGCTTCAGCGCCGTCTCGATGCACAGCCGCTCGATGACGTCGGTGGTCTCGCGCACCAGATCCTTCAGGGTCACCCGGCCGACCAGCGCGGTGAGCTGCGACGCGTCGCGCGGCAGCGCGGTCGGCTCGCCGCCGATGATGTCGATGCGGCTGCGGACGGGGCGCATGGCGAACCCCAGGCAGGCGTCGTCGTTGCCGGACACGGACACCGCCGACAGCTCGATCGGCTCGCGGGCGCCGAACTCGCCATTGATGACCGTCGCGAACTGGCGCAGCGATCCCTGCTTGCGCAGGTTCGCCGAGATGACGTTGACGTCGACGGAGCGGCCGAGCCAGCGGCTCAGCGGTTCGCCCAACGCCTGTTCCTCCGTCGCCAGCTGCGCCAGATCCAGGAACGCGGAATTCGCGGCGATGATCCGCTGATCCATGTCGGTGACTACGAACCCGTCGGGAATTTCCGAAATCGCCCGCAGCAGGGACGCCCGGACCTGATCCTCGGCCTCGACGGGCGCTAGGGAATCCGTCCGGCCGAAGCGCAGCAGGAAATGCGCGTCGTTGCCCTGACGGAAGATCGAGGCACCCATTTCCAACTTCAGGTCCTGCCCGGCCACCAGCACCGACGTGGCGCCCGCGCGGCCCGTGGCCCCGACCGAACCGAGCAGGGCGTTCATGTCGTCGTGGCTGCCCTCGGCGATCAGATCCTTCAGCGACCGTCCGCTCAGCGCCTTGGCGTCCTGGTTGAGCAGGCGCGCGGCGGCCGGATTGACCTCGACGATCTTGCGGCTGGTGACATGGAGGATGACCACCGCCTCGGAGGCGACCTGGAACAGCAGCCGGTAGCGGGTCTCGGCATGCCGCAGCTTGGCGTATTCCCGCTCCATCGTGGTCTGGGCGTCGATCAGCCGCTGCTGCAGGTCGGCCATCGCGCTCAAGTCGCGGCCGAGAACGAGGATGCGTTCGTCGCTCATGCGCAGCGCCACGTAGCGGACCGGCATGTCGATGCCGGTGGGCGACGGATGGTTCACCTGGCGCCAGCGCGTCGCCGTTCCCGTCGCGGCTTCGGCCAGCAGTTCGGCGACCTTGTCCCGGCTTTCCTTGGTGACGGTCTCGCCCCAGCGGCGCCCGATCCACTGATCGAACTTTCGGCCCTCGAGATCGGAATTGCTGAACGCGATGTCGCTGACCACGCCCTCGTGGTCGACGATCAGAGCGATATCCGCGGCCATGCCGATCGCCATCGCTGCGATGTCCGCATCGAGGTCGCCGATGGACTTGCGCGGCGATTTGAAAGGGTTCAACACTTCGGCTAGCGTAGGTAGGTTAATGACCACTCGCGACTCACTCAGCTTTTTCAATGACAAGCCGCGGGCCGGCGGCCTGAGTTCTAAAACCCCGTAGTTTCTAGCCGTCCGTGTCGGTCAGCGGCTCTATTCTCCCTTGAGCCGCGACAGGCTTTGCGATTGGACAACAGCCTCCAGACCGTCATTCGCCGATGCGTCGGCACCGACAAGGCTGACCCACTCCGGATGCTCCTGAAACATCGCTCCGCCGACAATGACTCCAACCTTCCGGTTTCGCGAAGACATTCGTACGCTTTTGATAACCGAGGCCAATCTGTCTCGCAACAGTTCGCCGCTGAGCGAGAATCCGACCACCGAAAACCATTGCTGGCGAACCCGCTGAACGACCTCGGTCTCGGTCTCCGGAATCTCGTCGAACACCGACCATCCGGCGCGCCGGAAGAACTCGCTGACCAGCGTCAGTCCGAAGGTGTGCTGTTCGCCCGGCGTCACCGCCAGCAGGACCGTCGGGCCACTCGGATTCCACTCCTCCGTCATCTCGAATCGGCCCGACACCGTGCGCAGCAGACGTTGCAGCCGGGCCAGCGCGATCGTCACGTCGGTGAAGTCGCACAGATCCTCTTCCCACATCACCCCCAGCAACCGGGCACTCGGTGCCAGCAGATCCAGCAGCAGAGTCTCCAGGTCGACCCCGCGCGCCTCGATCTCCAGCACGAACGCGTCGACGAAGTTGTCGGAGCGCGCCAGCAGATGCGACGCCAGCAACTCGACATCGGCCGCCGTCACCCCCGACCGGGACCGCGGCTCCGCCGGGCTGACGCCGTGGATCAACAGAAGGCGGGGAATGACCTCGCTTTCTATGGTCCGCATGAGACGGCCGGCAGAGGGCGGGCTTCGATCCCGCTTCGGCGGCTCACGGCTTGCTGTCAGCAGAGCATGGTCTATCGCACGATACAGGCCATCTACAGCTGCTCGAATCTCCGGCATGGTATGCAACCCCCCGTAGTTTTTTATCGAGCTTTTCTTAACGGTACACCGGTTTGACACGGGTGTAAGTCCAAATCTTCGGACACCCGCATCGGCTCGCTATTTCCCTGCCATCTCCCGTACTCGCGCCAGCACACACCGCTTGCTGCAGCAGATTACGTCAGATTCAAGCGTGAATGTACAAATTATTTGACGTCAAGTTTGTTTGACACTCCCGTTAAATCGCTCTTACAGTGTTTGCACAAGGAGACCGGGAAGCAATCCCGGCAGGCCTCTAAGGGAGATGGACGATGTCTGTATCCAGGACTCCGAGCCGACCCGTCCGCCCGATCTACACGGCGGAGCAACGGCGGCGGCGGGACGAAACCCGATGGACCCTGGTACAGGGAATCCTCGCCCCGGCGCAGTTCCTGGTTTTCCTGATCAGCCTGGCCCTGGTGCTGCGGTTTCTCGCCACCGGCGAAGGCGCCGGGCTGGCCGCCGCCTCCATCGTCGTGAAGACCCTGTTTCTCTACGCCATCATGGTAACCGGCTCGCTCTGGGAAAAGGCGGTGTTCGGCAACTACCTCTTCGTACCGGCCTTCTTCTGGGAGGATGCGGTCAGCATGGTGGTGATCGCCCTGCACACCGCCTATGTCGTGGCCCTGATCGCCGGCTGGGGGTCGACGACCGCGCAGATGCTGATCGCGCTCGCCGCCTACGCCACGTATGTCGTGAACGCCGGCCAGTTCCTCCTGAAGCTCCGCGCCGCCCGGCGCCAGGTCCCCGGCCGGGCCGGGTCCTCGGAGGCCGGGTCCTCAGAGATCCGATCCGCTTCGGCGCTGGAGATGGCACGATGACCGTCGCGCTGAAACCCGGCTCGCCGGCCGCGTCCGGCTGTCTCGACGCCCCGATCCTGCGGGAGCGCGGCCAGCGTGAGGTGTTCTGCGGTCTGACCGGGATCATCTGGCTGCACCGAAAGATCCAGGACGCGTTCTTCCTGATCGTCGGCTCGCGCACCTGCGCCCATCTGATGCAGTCGGCCGCCGGCGTGATGATCTTCGCCGAGCCCCGCTTCGCCACCGCGATCATCGAGGATCGCGACCTGGCCGGACTGTCCGACGCCAATGACGAGCTCGACCGGGTGGTCGAACGGCTGCTGGCCCGGCGGCCCGACATCAAGCTGCTGTTCCTGGTCGGATCCTGCCCGTCGGAAGTGATCAAGCTCGACCTGTCGCGGGCCGCGGCGCGCCTGTCGCAGCGTTATACGCCAGACGTGCGGATCCTGAACTACTCGGGCAGCGGCATCGAGACGACCTTCACCCAGGGCGAGGACAACTGCCTCGCCTCCCTGGTGCCGACGCTTCCGGAGGCGGACGCCGACACGCCGTCGCTTCTGGTGGCCGGGACCATCGCCGATGTTGTCGAAGACCAGCTCTGTCGCCTGTTCGAAGGGCTGGGCATGCCGGCCCCCGCGTTCCTCCCGGCGCGACGGGCCGGCGATCAACCGCGGGTCGGCCCCGGCACCCGGTTCCTGCTGGCCCAGCCCTATCTGCCGGAAACCGCCCGCCTGCTGGAGGCGCGTGGCGCCACGCGGCTGGCGGCTCCCTTCCCGCTCGGCGCCGACGGCACCACCGAGTGGCTGCGGGCCGCGGCCGATGCCTTCGGCGTCTCTGAAGAGCGGTTCCAGGCGGTCACCGAGCGCCCCCGGGCGCGGGCCGTAGCCGCCCTGCAGCATCACCGCGCGGCACTCGAAGGACGCTCGATCTTCTTTTTCCCGGACAGCCAGCTCGAGATCCCGCTGGCCCGCTTCCTGTCGCAGGAACTGGGGATGCGCCCGGTCGAGGTCGGCACGCCCTATCTGCACAGGGGCATCATGGATCCGGAACTGGCGCTGCTGCCGCACGGCACACGGCTGTCCGAGGGCCAGGATGTCGACCGCCAGCTCGCCCGCTGCCGCGCCGACGCGCCCGACCTCGTGGTCTGCGGCCTCGGCCTCGCCAATCCGCTGGAGGCCGAGGGTATGGCCACCAAGTGGTCGATCGAGCTCGTCTTCACCCCGGTCCAGGGCTACGAGCAGGCGGGCGACCTCGCCGGTCTGTTCTCGCGCCCGCTGGACCGCCGCACGCGGCTGGAGGTCTGACCATGAAGCTCGCGGTCTGGACCTACGAAGGACCGCCCCATGTCGGCGCCATGCGGGTCGCGACGGCGATGCACGGGTTGCACTACGTCCTGCACGCGCCCCAGGGCGACACCTATGCCGACCTGCTGTTCACCATGATCGAGCGGCTGCCGCACCGGCCACCGGTGACCTACACCACCTTCCAGGCCCGCGACCTGGGCAGCGACACCGCCGAGTTGTTCAAGCGCACGCTGGGCGACGCCTACGAGCGCTTCAAGCCGCAGGCCATCATGGTCGGCGCCTCCTGCACGGCGGAACTGATCCAGGACGATCCCGGCGGACTCGGGCGCACCCTGGGCCTTCCGGTGCCGGTGGTGCCCCTGGAACTGCCCTCGTATCAGCGCAAGGAGAACTGGGGCGCGTCGGAGACGCTGTACCAGCTCGTCCGCGCCTTCGCCGGGGCGAACGCGCCGGAGCCGGGGACGCCCCGTCCGCCGCGCGATCCGGCCGCCCGCCCGAGCTGCAACATCCTCGGCCCGACGGCGCTCGGCTTCCGCCACCGCGACGACGTGGACGAGATCACGCTTCTGCTCCAGCGCCTCGGCGTGGAGGTGCGCGTCACCGCCCCGCGGGGCGCGTCGCCCGCCGACCTGGCCCGGCTGGGGGAGGCGGATTTCAACGTGGTGCTCTATCCGGAGACCGGCGAGGCGACGGCGCGCTGGCTGGAGAAGACCTTCGGTCAGCCGCGTACCCAGACGGTGCCCATCGGCATCGGCGCCACCCGGGCCTTCATCCGGGAGGTGGCCGAGCTCGCCGGCATCGATCCGTCGGCCGAGCTCGACCGCGAGCAGTCCCGCCTGCCCTGGTACTCGCGCTCGATCGACAGCACCTACCTGACCGGCAAGCGGGTCTTCATCTTCGCCGACGCGACCCATGCGGTTGCCGCCGCCCGGGTCGCGGCCCACGAATTCGGTTTCGAGGTGGTCGGGGTCGGCACCTACGACCGCAGCTTCGCCCGGGATGTCCGCGCGGTCGCCGAGGAACTCGGCACCGAGGCGCTGATCACCGACGACTACCTGGAAGTGGAAGACCGGATCGCCGAGCTGCGGCCGGAGCTGGTGCTGGGCACCCAGATGGAGCGCCACATCGCCAAGCGGCTCGGCATCGGCTGCGCCGTGATCTCCGCCCCGGTCCATGTGCAGGATTACCCGGCCCGCCGCTCGCCGCAGATGGGGTTCGAGGGTGCCAACGTGCTGTGGGACACCTGGGTCCATCCGCTGATGATGGGGCTGGAGGAACACCTGCTCGGGATGTTCCGGGGCGATTTCGAGTTCCACGACGACGCTGGTGCCTCGCACCACGGCGCCGCCGCCACCGCCCGCCCGGCCGAGCCGGCGCCCGAGCCGGAGCCGGAGCAGCCGGCGAACGACGCCGACGGCCCGCACTGGAGCCAGGACGCCGACCGCGAGCTGCGCAAGATCCCCTTCTTCGTGCGCGGCAAGGCCCGCCGGAACACCGAGACCTTCGCGCGGGAGCGCGGGTTCGACACCATCACCATCGAGACGCTGTACGATGCCAAAGCCCATTTCGCGAGATAGGGCCGCCCCGCCCGTGCGGGTGGTGGTCGTCACGATGGACAGCCATCTGGCCAATGTCGTGCTGCGGGCCGGCGCCGAGCTGCGCCGCGACCTGCCGGGCCTTCGGATCGACTATCACGCCGCTTCGGACTGGGGCGACAATCCGAGCGCCCTGGAACGCTGCAAGGCGGACATCGCGGTGGGCGACATCGTCATCGTGACGATGCTGTTCATCGAGGAACACATCAAACCGATCCTGGAGGATCTGCGGGCGCGCCGCGACCACTGCGACGCCATGGTGTGCTGCCTGTCCGAGGGCGAGGTCGTCCGCCTCACCCGTCTCGGCAGCTTCAAGATGGACGGCAGCCAGAAGGGACCGCTGGCGCTGCTGAAGAAGCTGCGCGGGTCGAAGAACTCGAAGTCCAGCAGCGGCGCCGGCCAGATGGCCATGCTGCGCCGGCTGCCGCGGATCCTGCGCTTCATTCCCGGCACCGCCCAGGACATGCGGGCCTATTTCCTCAGCCTGCAGTTCTGGCTCGCCGGCTCCGACGTCAACGTCGCCAACATGGTCCGGCTGCTGGTCGACCGCTATGCGGACGGGCCCCGGCGCGTCCTGCGCGGCAGCCTGAAGGTCGGCGCGCCGATCGACTATCCCGATGTGGGCCTCTACCACCCGACGATCGAGGGCCGGATCGCCGAGCGACTGGACCAGCTTCCGCGCCGCAAGGGGGCGAAGGGCCGGGTCGGCGTGCTGGTCCTGCGCTCCTATGTGCTGGCCGGCGACACCGGGCACTACGACGCCATGCTTCAGACCCTGGAAGCCAGGGGTCTGGAGGTCGTGCCGGCCTTCGCCAGCGGGCTGGACTGCCGCCCGGCGGTCGAAGCGTTCTTCATGAAGGACGGCAAGGCCACGGTGGACGCGGTCCTGTCCCTCACCAGCTTCTCCCTGGTCGGCGGCCCCGCCTATAACGACGCCGCCGCGGCCGAGGACATGCTGGCGCGGCTCGACGTGCCCTACCTGATCGCCCAGGCGGTGGAGTTCCAGACCCTGGAGCAGTGGCGCGCCGACGACCGGGGCCTGCTGCCGGTGGAAAGCACCATCATGGTGGCGATCCCCGAGCTCGACGGCGCGATCGCC
This sequence comes from Thalassobaculum litoreum DSM 18839, assembly GCF_900102465.1. GTDB lineage: Bacteria > Pseudomonadota > Alphaproteobacteria > Thalassobaculales > Thalassobaculaceae > Thalassobaculum > Thalassobaculum litoreum. The sequence goes on from NZ_FNBW01000002.1 coordinate 174,316, forward strand.
CCGACGGTGTTCGGCGGCCGCACGGGGACCACGACCCGCTGCGCCGACTGCGACCCGAGCTTCTGCGCCAACCGGGAAGGCGCGCGGGCCATGTGCCCGGACATGGAGCGGGTGCACAGCCTCGCCAGCCGGGTGGAGAAGCTGGTGGCCCTGCGCCATACGCCGATCGACGACCGCAAGGTCGCGGTCGTCCTGTTCAACTTCCCGCCCAACAGCGGGGCGACGGGCACCGCCGCCTATCTCTCCGTCTTCGAATCCCTGTTCCGGGTGCTCAAGGGCATGGCCGCCGCCGGATACCGCGTCGAGCTGCCGGCCGACGTGGAGGATCTCCGACAGCGCATCCTGACCGGCAACGCCGCCCAGTTCGGGGCCGACGCCAACGTGCTCGCCCGCATCCCGGCCGACGACCATGTGCGCGGCGAGCGGTATCTGAGCGAGATCGAGGCGGTCTGGGGCCGGGCCCCGGGCCGGCATCAGACGGACGGCCGCGCGATCCAGGTCCTGGGCGCCGCCTTCGGAAACGTCATCGTCGGAGTCCAGCCGGCCTTCGGCTACGAGGGCGACCCGATGCGGATGCTGTTCGAGAAGGGTCTGGCGCCGACCCATGCCTTCTCCGCCTTCTACCGCTGGCTGCGCGAGGATTTCGCCGCCCATGCGGTGCTGCATTTCGGAACCCACGGCGCGCTTGAATTCATGCCCGGCAAGCAGACCGGCGTGTCCGGCGCCTGCTGGCCCGAGCGGCTGATCGGCGACCTGCCGAACATCTATCTCTACGCCGCCAACAACCCGTCGGAGGGCACGATCGCCAAGCGCCGGGCGGCGGCGACCCTGGTCAGCTACCTCACCCCGCCGGTGACCAATGCCGGGCTCTACAAGGGCCTGATCGATCTCAAGGAGGCGGTGACGACGTGGCGCCAGCTGCCGCCCGATGCGGAGACCGAACGCGCCCGCCTCGCGCCGGTGATCCAGGCCCAGGCCGCCGGATTCGAGATGGCCGAGGCCGAGCCGGCCTGGAGCGACGCCGAGGCCGAACAGAACATCCTCCGGCTCGCCGACCAAGTGACGGAACTGGAGCGCACCCTGATCCCGCACGGCCTGCATATCGTGGGCAAGCCGACCGGCCCGGAGGAGCGGTTCGACCTGCTGATGGCCGTGAGCGAGGCCCGCACCGGTGTCGAGCCCGACCCCGCCCTGGTCCGTGCGGTGGTCGCCGGTGCCGCATCCGATGCCGCGGCTCACGCGCAGGCACCGGCGCTCCGAGAGGAGTTGGCCCTGCTCGCCGACATGAACGCCAAGCTGCAGGAATGCGTCGAGATCGATGCCCTGCTGCGAGCGCTGGACGGCCGCTACATCCGCCCCGTGGCCGGCGGCGACCTGCTGCGCACCCCGTCGATCCTGCCGACCGGCCGCAACGTCCACGGCTTCGATCCCTACCGGCTGCCCAGCGCCTTCGCCGTCGCGGACGGCGCTGCTCAGGCGGAGCGGCTGATCGCCCGCCATATCGAGGACGGCAACGCCCTGCCCGAGACCATCGCCATCGTGCTGTGGGGCACCGACAACCTGAAATCCGCCGGTGCGCCGATCGGCCAGGCCCTGGCCCTGCTCGGCACCCGGCCGCGCTTCGACAGCTACGGCCGGCTCTGCGGCGCCGACCTGATCCCGCTGGAGGAACTGGGCCGGCCCCGGATCGACGTGATGATGACCCTGTCCGGCATCTTCCGCGACCTGCTGCCGCTGCAGACCAAGCTGCTGGCCGAGGCCGCCTACGAGGCGGCGGCGGCCGAGGACGAGCCGGCCGACATGAATTTCGTGCGCAAGCACGCGCTGGCCTATCAGGCGGCCCAGGGCTGCGACTTCGAGACCGCCGCCCTGCGGGTCTTCAGCAATGCCGACGGCGCCTACGGCGCCAACGTCAACCTGATGATCGACAACGGCGCCTGGCAGGACGAGGACGAGCTGGCGGAAACCTATACCAACCGCAAGTGCTACGCCTACGGCCGCTCCGGCCGCCAGCAGCGCCAGCACGACCTGCTGGAGCGGGTGCTCGGCGACGTCCAACTCGCCTACCAGAATCTGGAATCGGTCGAGCTCGGCGTGACCACGGTCGACCATTACTTCGACACGCTGGGCGGGATCGGCCGCGCGGTGCGCCGCGCCCGGGGGTCGGAGGTGCCGGTCTATATCGGCGACCAGACCCGCGGCGCCGGCCTGGTGCGCAGCCTCGGCGAGCAGGTCGCCCTGGAGAGCCGCACCCGGGTCCTGAATCCGAAATGGTACGAGAGCATGCTCGAGCACGGCTACGAGGGTGTCCGCAACATCGAGGCCCAGGTCACCAACACCATGGGCTGGTCGGCGACGACCGGACAGGTCGCCCCCTGGGTCTACGAGAAGATCACCGAGACCTTCGTGCTCGACGCCGCCATGCGCGAACGGCTCGCCACCCTGAACCCGAAGGCCTCGGCCCGGGTCGCCAACCGCCTGCTCGAAGCCCACGAGCGTCACTACTGGTCACCGGATCCCGACACCCTGTCCGCCCTGCGCGAGGCGGGGGACGAGCTGGAAGACCGGCTCGAGGGCGTCACCACCGGGACGGCCGCAGCATGAGGCACGGAAAGGACATCACCATGACACCGCCAGACGGCATCACCGGAACCGGCCCCCGCCAGGACGGCGAAGGCAGCGTCCAGGTCAAGATGGACCCGGCGCTCGACATCGGCAAAGCCAAGGTCTTCGCGGTCTACGGCAAGGGCGGGATCGGCAAGAGCACGACCTCGTCCAACCTGTCGGTCGCCTTCTCCAAGCTCGGCAAGCGGGTGCTGCAGATCGGCTGCGATCCCAAGCACGACAGCACCTTCACCCTGACCAAGCGGCTGGTGCCCACGGTCATCGACGTGCTGGAGAGCGTGGACTTCCACCCCGAGGAGCTGCGGGTCGAGGACTTCGTCTACGAGGGCTACAACGGCGTCATGTGCGTCGAGGCCGGCGGTCCGCCGGCCGGCACCGGCTGCGGCGGCTACGTGGTCGGCCAGACGGTGAAGCTGCTCAAGGAGCATCACCTGCTCGACGACACCGACGTGGTGATCTTCGACGTGCTCGGCGACGTGGTCTGCGGCGGGTTCGCCGCCCCGCTCCAGCATGCCGACCGGGCGCTGATCGTCACCGCCAACGATTTCGACTCGATCTACGCTATGAACCGCATCGTCACGGCGATCACGGCCAAGGCGCGGAACTACGATGTCCGGCTCGGCGGGGTGATCTGCAACCGCAGCAACGCCACCGACCAGGTCGACAAGTACAACGCCGTCGCCGGCCTGCAGACCATGGCGCATTTCCCCGACCTCGACGCCATCCGCCGCAGCCGACTGAAGAAGGCGACGATCTTCGAGATGGACGACGCGCCGGAACTGGAAGCGGTTCGTGCCGAATACCTGCGGCTGGCCGCGGCCCTGTGGGCCGGTGTCGAGCCGATGGAAGGCACGGCAATGCGCGACCGCGACCTCTTCGAACTCCTGGGATTCGACTGATGCTGAGCGCCACCTACACGGATCGCCGCCAACAGGTCGAAGCCTATTTCGACCGCACCGCCGCCGATGCCTGGGCGCGGCTGACCTCCGACGCACCGGTCAGCGGCATCCGGGCGACCGTGCGGGCCGGACGGGACCGGATGCGCCGCCTCCTGCTGGGGTGGCTCCCCGAGGATCTCGCGGGCCGGCGAGTCCTCGATGCCGGTTGCGGCACGGGTTCCCTGGCGGTCGAGGCGGCGCGCCGCGGTGCCCTTGTGACGGCGATCGACATCTCGCCGACGCTGATCCAACTCGCGCGCGAGCGGACGCCCGAGGACCTCGGCGCCGGACGGGTGGAATTCCTGGTCGGCGACATGCTGGACCCGGCGCTCGGCAGCTTCGACCACGTGGTGGCGATGGACAGCCTGATCCACTACCGCACCGAGGACGCCGTGCAGGCTCTGGGCCGACTGGCGCCGCGGACCGCCGGCTCGATCGTCTTCACCTTCGCCCCGCGCACCGCCCTGCTGACGGTCATGCACACGGCCGGCCGGCTGTTCCCCCGGGGCGACCGCGCCCCGTCGATCCAGCCCACCGCCCATGCCCGCCTGCGCGCGGCCCTCGACCGCGAGGGCTGGGTGTCCGGCATGCGTCCCTGCCGCAGCGAGCGGATCGACAGCGGCTTCTACATCTCCCAGGCCATGGAGCTCGCCCGGTCATGACGGAGAAGCGTCGCAAGCTGTCGGCCTTGTGGATGGAGGTGGGTCCCCGCTTCCTGCCCTTCGCCGACGCGGCGACGCCCGACCTGCCGCTCGGCCGGCTGCTGCGCCTGTCGCTGTTCCAGGTCTCCGTCGGCATGGCGATCGTGCTGCTGAACGGCACCCTGAACCGGGTGATGATCGTCGAAATGGGCGTGCCGACCTGGCTGGTGGCGATGATGATCTCGCTGCCGCTGCTGTTCGCGCCGTTCCGCGTGCTGGTCGGCCACCGCAGCGACACCTACCGATCCCTGCTCGGATGGCGCCGGGTGCCGTTCCTGTGGATGGGCTCGCTGCTGCAGTTCGGCGGGCTGGCGATCATGCCCTTCGCGCTCATCATCCTGTCCGGCGACATCACCACCGGCCCGCAATGGGTCGGCTATGTCGCCTCCGCCCTGGCCTTCCTGCTGGTCGGCATCGGTCTGCACACCACCCAGACCGCCGGTCTGGCGCTGGCCTGCGATCTTGCGACCGAGGAGTCCCGGCCGCGGGTGGTGGCGATGCTCTACGTGATGCTGCTGGTCGGCATGGGCGTGTCGGCCCTGGTGGTCGGCGGACTGCTGCAGGATTTCAGCCAGCTGCGGCTGATCAAGGTGATCCAGGGTACGGCGGTGGCGACCATCGTGCTGAACCTGATCGCCCTGTGGAAGCAGGAGGCGCGGGATCCGTCGCGCACCCGCCCCGACCGGGCGCGGCCGAGCTTCGGGGAGTCCTGGACCGACTTCGTCCGCGGCGGCCGGGCCGGACGGCTGCTGCTCACCGTGTTCCTCGGCACCGCCGCATTCAGCATGCAGGACATCCTGCTGGAGCCCTATGGCGGCGAGATCCTGGCCATGTCGGTCGGCGAGACCACGCGGCTGACCGCGCTGTTCGCTGCCGGTACCCTGGCCGGCTTCGCCATCGCCGCCCGCGATCTGGCCCAGGGCGGCGATCCGTGCAAGCTCGCCGCCTTCGGCTGCGTCGTCGGCGTCTTCGCCTTCTCCGCCCTGGTCTTCGCCTCGCCCCTGCAGTCGGCCGCCCTGTTCCAGGGTGGCACCGTGCTGATCGGGCTGGGCGGCGGCATGTTCGCCATCGGCACGCTGGTCGCCGCCATGTCCCTGGCGGAAGCCGGCGGCGGCGGCCTGGCGCTGGGCGCCTGGGGCGCGGTCCAGGCGACCGCGGCCGGCGGCGGCATCATGGTCGGCGGCGCGCTGCGCGATCTGGTCTCGCAACTGGCCGCACGGGACCTGCTGGGCACCGCCCTGAACCACCCCGCCACCGGATACGGCGCGGTCTACCATCTCGAAATCGTTTTGTTGTTCGCGACCCTGGCCGTCGTCGGTCCCCTCGTCCGCTATGCCGGCGGACAACCGGGACCGTCACGGCAGAAGTTCGGGCTCGCGCAATTCCCCGGATAAGGGAGGGAGGAAGCCATGGAAATCGGCTCAGTGATTGGCAATATCGATGTGGCGCAGGTCGTCCTTTACGCCTTCTGGATCTTCTTCGCGGGGCTTATCTACTACCTGCGCCGCGAGGATCGCCGGGAGGGCTATCCCCTGGAAGACGCGGTCACCGGCAAGATGTGGCCGGTCGGCGCGCTGACGATGGCTCCGGTCAAGCGCTTCGCCCTGCCGGAAGGCGGCTATGCCGAGGCGCCGAACTACCTGCGCGAGGCCCGCACCCTGAATGCCGAACCGGTGGCCCGCTTCCCCGGCGCTCCGCTGCGCCCGGTCGGCGACGCCATGCTGGCCGGTGTCGGTCCGGGCGCCTGGGCCGAGCGCAAGAACATCCCCGACCTCACCGCCGACGGCGCCCCCCGGATCGTGCCGATGCGCTCCGTCGACGATTTCGGCGTGGTCGAGGGCGATCCCGATCCGCGCGGCATGCCGGTGGTCGCCGGCGACGGCAAGGTCGCCGGCACGGTCACCGAGCTCTGGGTCGATACCGCCGAGGTGCTGATCCGCTTCCTGGAGGTCCGGCTCGGTACCGGAGAGGAGGCCACCCAGGTCCTGCTCCCCGCCGGCTTCGCCGAGGTCGGGCGCGGCCGGGTCTCGGTGCCGTCGATCCTGTCCACCCAGTTCGCCGCCGTCCCCGGCATCGCCGGTCCCGACCGGATCACCCGGCTGGAGGAAGAGCGGATCATGGCCTATTTCGGCGCCGGGCTGCTCTACGCCGACTGGCGCCGGCAGGAGCCGCTGCTATGAGCAACAGCGCGGTGATCTTCGGCGAGTTCGACGACTCCCGCCCGGTAACCGACGCCCCGGCCGCCATGGCCGGCGACGAGCGGATCGTGTGGCAGGGCGCGCCGGACTGGCGGCGCTTCGCCCTGTCGGTGATGAAGCTCCGCACCATCGCCCTGTATTTCGCCGTGATCATGGCCGCCCGTTTCGCCGCCGATCTGGTGGCGGGACAGGGTGCCGACGCCGGTCTGATTTCCGCCGCCTGGACCCTGTGCCTGGCGGTTCCGGTCCTGGCCTTCCTGGCGCTCTACGCCAGGCTGGTCGCCCGGAGCACCCGCTACACGGTGACGACGCGGCGGATCGTCCTGCGCATCGGCGTGGCCATGCCGATGACCGTCACCGTCCCGGTCGGCCTGGTGGACACCATCGACCTGCGGCGCAACGCCGACGGTAGCGGCGACATCCTGATCGGCGTCCTGCCGGAGCAGCGCCTGTCCTATTCGGTGCTGTGGCCGCATGCCCGCCCCTGGTGCTTCAGCCGGCCCCAGGCCGCGCTGCGCGCCGTGCCGGACGCAGAGGCCGTCGCCGAGACGATCGGCCGGATGCTGGCCCGCCAGACGACCAAGGCGTCGGCGCAGGAGTCGGCGCAGGAGTCGGCCGCCAAAGCGCCGGCACGGGACACCGGCTCCGTCGCCGCGGCGGCGGGCTGAGAGACGAGGGAGGATGACGATGGCCACCCAAGCCCCCCCAGCCAGCGGCGCCCCCCGCGACGACGCGCCCCAAAACGACGCTCCTCATAACGACGTTCCCAGGGGCGCGCTGATCGCCGCCGGCATCCTGGTGGCCTTCTCCATCGCGCTGGCCGGCGCCACCCGGCTGCAGGGCGGCCACACCATCGCGCCGCCCGCCGCCGAGACGGTCGAGAGCCGGGCGCTGATCTTCCAGGACCGGACGGACCGCGGCATCGCCGTGCTGGACGCCGCCTCCGGAGAGGTGATCGCCGACCTCGCCCCGGGCACCCACGGCTTCGTGCGCGGCATGCTGCGGGGTCTCTCGCGCGACCGCTACGTCCACGGGGTGGGCGCCGAGATCCCGTTCACCCTGACCCGCTGGTCCGACGGCCGCTATTCCCTGAGCGACCCGGCCACCGGCAGCGTGCTGCATCTGGCGGCCTACGGCTTCGCCAACGTGCACGAATTCGCCACCTTCCTGCCCGGCCCGGCAGGATCCACAGCCCAGATGAAGGAGGCACGCCCATGATCGGGATGTTCCTGGTCGACCGTCAGGTATTCGACGTCGACTGCACCATCGACGTGGAGTGCTCGATCGAGAGCTTCCACGCCCATGTCGAGTTCGAGGGCGACCGCACGCTCCAGCCCGGCGATCAGGTGCTCGTCCATGGCGAGCCGATCACCGTGCCCTATGGCGAGAAGCGGCAGATCACCCGCCGGGCCACCGTGACCCGGGCCGGCTGGCTCGAGCAGCAGTGGACCCGCCTCGCCGCCCATCTGGAACTGACCGAGCTCTACGATCTCAGCTTTACCGAACGGAGGGATCTATGAACGCCGCCGTCGCCGACGCGCTGGACGCGCGCTACGACACCACGGGCATGGCGCGGGAAGACACCGTGCTGAGCCCGCATTTCTACACCACCGATTTCGACGCCCTGGACCGCATCGACGTGGAGCCGGTACGCGCCGACTGGGACCGCCTGATGGAGGAGTTCCAGGCCGACGACAACCGCGGCCATTTCAAGCGGACGCAGGAATGGGGCGAGGTCGATTTCGACGGCTACTCGCCGGAACTGCAGCGCGAGTTGGTCGACTTCCTGGTCAGTTCGGTCACATCCGAATTTTCCGGCTGCGTGCTCTACGCCGAGACCAAGAAGCGGGTCGCCAACCCGGAGATCAAGCGGCTGTTCCGCTTCATGGCCCGGGATGAATCCCGCCACGCCGGCTTCATCAACGACACGCTGAAGGATTTCGGCATCGGCGTGAACCTCGGCTTCCTGACCAAGTCCAAGAAGTACAAGTATTTCAGCCCGAAATTCATCTTCTACGCGGTCTACCTGTCGGAGAAGATCGGCTACGCCCGCTATATCACGATCTACCGCGAGCTCGAGAAGCACCCGGAGAACCGGATCCACCCGATCTTCAAATGGTTCAAGGAGTGGTGCAACGACGAGTTCCGGCACGGCGAGGCCTTCGCCCTGCTGATGCGGGCCAATCCGCACCTACTCAAGGGCCGCAACAAGCTGTGGATCCGCTTCTTCCTGCTGGCGGTCTACGCCACCATGTACGTGCGCGACCACAACCGCCCGCACTTCCACGCCGCCCTCGGCCTGGATCCGACCGAGTACGATCTGCAGGTGTTCCGGGTCACCTCGGAGATCTCCAAGCAGGTCTTCCCCTTCACCCTGCAGACCGACGCCCCGGCGTTCCGCGCCGGGCTGGAGCGGCTGCGGCGGATCGCCGACGGCATCGCCGAGGCCCGGGCGGAAGGCGGCCTCATGGGCGGCCTGCGCCGGATCGGCCTGACGGCGGCGGCCGGGGCAACCCTGCTGCGGCTGTATCTGCATCCGGTGCGCGACCACGAGGTGCCCGCCTCGATCCGTCTGGCCCCGACCTGGTAGGCGGCGGTGCCGGACCTCGCCACATACGCCCTGCCCCTGCTGTTCGCGCTGGGGCTGTGGTGGTTCAGCACCGGGCTGATCCTGTGGCTGGTCCGGCTGCCGCGGCAGCACCGGCCGGTCGTCCTGACCGGTGCGACCACGGTGCTGGCGGTCGCCCTGATCGCCATCGTGCGGACCGCCGACGATACCGCTGCCGGTTACCACGGCTTCGCGGCGGCCCTGGCGGTGTGGGGCTGGCACGAGCTGGTCTTCCTGCTTGGGCTCGTTACCGGGCCGCGCAAGACGGCCCTTCGGCCCGGTGCGACCGGCGCCGAACGGTTCCGCCAGGCCACCGCCGCCATCGCCTATCACGAGGTCGCCCTGGCGGCGACGGCCGGCCTGCTGTTCGTGTTGACCTGGGGGGCGGAGAACCAGGTTGCGGCCTGGACCTTCCTCGCCCTGTTCGCCAGCCGGCTGAGCGCCAAGCTGAACCTGTTCCTGGGGGTCCCGCATTTCGCCGACGAGCTGATGCCCGACCACCTGCTGCATCTGCGCAGCTATTTCGCCGTGCGGGCCATCAACCCGCTGTTTCCCCTGTCGGTGACCGCGATCACCGCGGCCGCCGCCCTGACTCTGGCCGCTGCCTGGCATCCCGGCACCGCGCCCGTTGCGGTGGCCGGGCTGATCTGTATCGCCGGCCTGCTGCTGCTGGGCGCGGTCGAGCACTGGTTCATGGTGCTGCCGATCCGCGACGCCGCCCTTTGGCGCTGGGCCGCCGGGCGGACCGCGCCGACGGCGCCGGCATCGATCGACCCGGAAACGACCCGTTTCGAACCACGCCCGACCCCGGCGACCGGCTCTGGATGAGCCCGGCACCGCGACGACACAGGAGGTGACCATGAACTACGAATCCTTCTTCGAAGGCCAGTTGGAGGCCTTGCGGGCCGAGGGCAGATACCGGGTTTTCACCGATATCGAGCGCCACCGGGGTGCCTTCCCCCGGGCGCGCCGCCATGCCGAGGACGGATCCGACCCCTGCGATGTGACGGTCTGGTGCTCGAACGACTATCTGGGCATGGGCCAGTTCCCGCCGGTGCTCGAAGCGATGCACGCCGCGCTCGACCAGTGCGGCGCCGGCGCGGGCGGGACGCGGAACATCTCCGGCACCAACCACCACCACGTGCTGCTGGAGCGCGAGCTGGCCGATCTGCACGGCAAGGAGGCCGCCCTGCTCTTCACCTCCGGCTACGTGTCCAACTGGGCGGCGCTCAGCACGCTGGCGGCGCGGATCCCGAACTGCGCGGTGCTGTCCGACGAGTCGAACCACGCCTCCATGATCGAGGGCATCCGCCACAGCCGGGCCGAGAAGATCCTGTTCGCCCATAACGATCCGGAGGATCTGAACCGCAGGCTGGCGGCCCTGCCGGCGGACCGGCCGAAGCTGGTGGCCTTCGAGAGCGTGTATTCGATGGACGGCGACATCGCGCCGATCGCCGAGCTCTGCGACGTGGCCGAGGCCCACGGGGCCATGACCTATCTGGACGAGGTCCATGCGGTCGGCCTGTACGGTCCGCGCGGCGGCGGCATCTCGGAGCGCGAGGGCCTGGCCCATCGGCTGACGGTGATCGAGGGCACGCTCGGCAAGGCGTTCGGTGTCATGGGCGGCTACATCGCGGCCTCGGACGCCTTGTGCGACTTCGTGCGCAGCTTCGCCTCCGGCTTCATCTTCACCACCGCCCTGCCGCCGGCGGTCGCCGCCGGCGCCGCCACCAGCATCCGCCACCTGAAGACCAGCCAGGTGGAGCGGGAGCGCCAGCGCGACCGGGTGGCGAAGGTGCGCGCCGGCCTCGATGCCGCCGGCATTCCCCATCTCGCCAACCCGAGCCATATCGTGCCGGTGATGGTGGGCGATCCGGTGCACTGCAAGCAGATCAGCGACACCCTGCTCGACGAGTTCGGAATCTACGTCCAGCCGATCAACTATCCCACCGTGGCCCGCGGCACGGAACGGCTGCGCATCACCCCGTCGCCGATCCACTCCGACGCCGACATCGACCATCTGCTGACGTCGCTGGGCAAGGTCTGGGCGCGCTGCGGCCGGAGCCGGATGGTGGCCTGAGCGGCATGGGCACGGCGGCCGTACAGGACCCGAAAATCCCGGCGGTCGCCGCCGACGGCTCGCTCTACCCGATCGGCAAGATGGCGGCGCACCGCCAGGGCGTCCTGCACTTGGCGGTATCGATCTTCGTGACCTGTCGGGGACGGCTGCTGATCCAGCGCCGCGCCCTGTCGAAATACCATTGTGGCGGGCTGTGGGCGAATACCTGCTGCAGCCACCCCCACTGGCGCGAGACGGCGGCCGATGCGGCCCGCCGGCGCCTCGCCGAGGAACTCGGCATCACCGGTGTCACGCTCAGCCCCATGGGGGAACTCGCCTATCGGGCCGATGTCGGCGGCGGGCTGGTCGAGCACGAGCATGTCCACCTGTTCCATGGCGCGGCCCCGGACGCCCTGACGCTCGACCCGGATCCGGAAGAGGTCTCCGACACGCGCTGGATCGGCGTCGAGGAGCTGCGCGGCGAGCTGGGGAGCGACGCCTCGCGGTTCGCGCCGTGGTTCCTGATCTATGCCGACCGCCGACCCGACCTGATGGGCTGATCCGATAACCTGAACATCTGCCTCACCCCTTCTCCAACCCTCCCCACCCGCGCACTCCCCGGATTTAGTCCGGGGTCCACGCATTTCTGCGGCAGTGAACTCACCGCGCAACCGCCAGCGTCCGTGTTGCGGACCAGTGGGCCCCGGAATAAATCCGGGGAGAGAGCGGGAGGCGGCGAGGGTCGGCTGCACCGGGCAAAAAAATTGGGCCGGTCAGCGGTACGCTGGATCCGGCCCAAGGAGAGGGATGAGAAGGGCGCCGGCTTGGATTGGCGCTCTTCCCGGACGCCGTCACTTCATAGGGGCGAGTGACGGGTACTTGTCGAGCATCGTCGCGCCGTAGAACGGCTTGAAGACACCCTGGTGGCAGGTGGCGCAGTTCGCCTTGGCCACGTCGCCGGTCGGGCCCAGACGGTTCTCCGGGAACGTGCCCTGCAACGGCGCCAGGTAGTCGGCGTTGATGCCGCGGACCATGCGGATCCCGTGCCAGGCGGTGGTGCGGGTCGGCGGGCTCATCTCCCAGCTCCCGATCGCCTGGGTGTTGTGGCAGTAGGTGCACCCGACCCCGAGGCTGCTGGACATGTGCATCATCAGCCCGTAGGTCTCCTCGGTCTGCTTGATCGAGGCGCCACCGGCATCGGTCGGCAGGGCCGCCGTGGCCTGGACCCGGATGTTGCCGTCCCCCGCCAGATAGCTGGCCAGGGAGGTCGCCGGCAGCGAGGTATAGCCGTTCTGCGCCGACGGACGGTTCTGGTCGTGGTTCCACCCCAGCATGCCCTTGCCGGCATAGCGCTGCGGCTCCTCGTCGAACCAGACGTTCTCCGGCACCGGATTGCCCCGGTGGCAGGTGTAGCAGGTCACGCCGGTCTCCTTGACGTGGTCCTGCCAGTTGGCGTTCACGTCACGGGTCATCTGGATCATCCGGCGGGCGACCACCTTGGTGTAGACCGAGTCATCCGCCAGGTTGTCCGGGTTGTGGCAGTAGTTGCATCCCTGCTCCGGCGACACCCACTCGGTGATCGCCGTCATCAGGCGGATGAACTGCGGCTCCGGAAGATCGCCCAGCACCTGGACGTTCTCGTAGACATCGCCCGCCTTGTCCGCCTGGGCCAGGTCGGCCGGGCTGTCGAGCGGATAGATCTCCTCCGGGATCGCGTTCAGCGCGGCCAGCATGGCCTGTTCCCGAGGGTTGTTGGGCTCCTGCATGCCGGTACCGCGGTACCCGGTCTGCTCGTAGCCGATCGGCGGACGCTCCCAGCCCACGGTGAAGAGGAAGGCGATCACCAGGAGGGCCGCGAAGGGCAGGATGGCCGCTAAGATGCCGAAGTTTTTCATCACACAGGCCCTCCTTATTGGGTCGGATCCGGGGTGGGCGCCCACATTTCCGGATAGGCCGGCGCAAAGTCGTGCTTCACCGCCCACAGGTACCAGTTATCGACCACCGTCCCGGTGAGCAGGATGCCGATGCCGCCGGTCAGCGGACACAGCACCGCGAACCACCAGGCCCAGCGATGGATCGATTCCATCGAGGCGTTGAAGCCCATGGTCCAGCGCCAGAACAGGGCGGCACGCTCCGAAGCCGTACCGCGGTCGACGATCTGCTCGATCTCGCGCTCGCCGCCGTAGCGGCCCACGGCCAGGATCGTCGCGCCGTGCATGGCGAACAGCAGGGCCGAGCCGTACAGGAAGACGATCGAGAGGGCGTGGAACGGGTTGTAGAACAGGTTGCCGTACCGGATCGAGAAGGCCGCCGTCCAATCCAGGTGCGGGAAGATCCCGAACGGTACCGCCTCCGACCAGCTCCCCATCAGCAGCGGCCGGATGAAGCCGAGCACCAGGTACAGCCAGATCGCCGCGGCGAAGGCCCAGGCCACATGGGTGCCCATGCCGAGCGCGCGGGCCCGGGAGTACATGCGCATCCACCAGAGCATGATCGAGGTGGTCAGCATGAACCCGGTGAACAGCCACCAGCCGCCCTCGTTCATCGGTGGGATGGAGAGCCCGTATTCCGGTGACGGCGGCTCCAGGGCGAGCCAGGGAAGCTGTCGGACGAACTCGATCGGGTTCCAGTCCACCGAGGCCCACATGTTGAGCCCGATGGTGACGAAGGCCGTCAGTCCGAAGGCGAGCGAGGCGAGGCCCAGCGACCCCAGATAAATCGGCCCGATCTGCGCGTTGCCGATCCATCCGAGGAACGGGGCGACGATCGGCGTACCGATCCTCGGCTCGTCGCCGGCGGGTAGCGGGACACCGTAGTGCGGATGTCCCTCAACCCGGACGCGTGTGAAGATATTCTGATAATGAGCCATTTCTCCCTCCTCCCCCGACTAACCCCAGACCGGCAGGTCGAGCCACCAGTTCCACCATTCGGGCCAGCCGCGGGTCCAGAAGGGCCCGCTGATGACGATGCAGACTGCACTCCAGAACCCGGCGTTCAGCGCCACGAACAGGCCGAGCCGGTGAATTCCCAGCGTGCCGACCGAGTAGCCGATCGTGTCGCGGACATAGGTGTCCTCGTGTTCCGGCGTCTTGATGGTCTCCCCCGGTTGCGGGTTGACCGACGACAGGACCACGGCCCCGTGCAGCGACAGCAGCAGGCAGGTGGTGAAGAAGAACGACACCGCCAGCATGTGCGCCGGGTTGTAGTGGAAGTGCAGGAACTGGTAGCCGACGTTCGACACCCAATCGAGGTGGCTGAAGATGCCGTAGGGAAAACCGTGTCCCCAGGCCCCCAGCAGGAACGGCCGGATCACCACCAGCGTCACATAGGCGAAGATCGCGACGCCGAAGGCGATCGGCACGTGATAGCCGATGCCGAGCTTGCGGCAGATCTCGACCTCGCGCAGGGCCCAGGACACGAAGGCGCCGATGGCGCACATGGTGATGATCTGCCAGAGCCCGCCCTCGGCCAGCGGCGCCAGCGCCAGGCCGTAACTGATGTCCGGCGGCGCGATGGAGATGAGCCAGGGATTCCAGGTCGGGCCCAGGGCCGCCCCCCAGAAGATCAGGGCGGTGCCGAGCACCGAGAAGAAGATCGTCAGGACGCCGAAGAATCCTACATAGAAGGGACCAAACCAGAAGTCGAAGAGGTCACCACCGATCAGCGTTCCGCCGCGGACCCGATATTTGCGTTCGAAACTGAGCAAAGCCATTGTCGCGCTCCTCGCATGGCCGCCTTGTTGTCACTCCGCAGGGAAAAGGGTCGGTCAGCGGCCGAAGGAGTCCCGCGGTTTTGGGGACGGACGGGGCTGTTGAGGCGCACCGTCCGTTCCCGAATTGGGTGCCGGGCGTCTGGATCGGCAGGTTCATTGTCTGAGCCTCCGATCACGATCGTCCCGGCATAGCCGTCGTCAGCCACCCAGCCAGTTGAAGCGATCTGTGCTCAACAGGATGAAATGGATCAAGAAGGCCAGGATCCCCAGGAAGACGAACTGCCCTACGAGCACCCGTCTCGGATCCATGATTAGCCAAACTCTCCACATTGCCCGTCCCTCCCTAGACCAGGTTGACCAAAGAAGTCGCTGCGACCTTGACGCCGTCGATCATCGACTGCGCATAGCCGTCAGGACCAGGGATCCAGGGGCGCCACATCCACACCAGGATGTGAGCGACCACCGCGATCGCCGTGAAGATCAGAAACCCCTGCATATAGAAGCGATGGAATTCCTGCGCCTCACCTTCGGTGAGTCCCGAAAGAGAGTCGGCCCGATTGGAATCTACCATTTTGTTTCCCTTCGGATTCTTTCTCGTATGCGTTACCGCGCTTCTCCCGCACGGCAGAGAATCCGTCGATGCCGGGCTAGGCCCGATCAATCTCGGCGGATGCCCGTCCGGCCGGAACCGGACGAACCTCGGGACCCGCTAGCCCATCATCGCGTAGGGCAGGTAAGCGCCGGCAGCGGCGCGTGCCTCCGCGAAGATGGAGCGGGTGGACTGGTCGGATGGCGGCCAGGGACGCCAGCGCGCAGGTAGGACCTTCGCGACGATGGCCGCCGACAGGAACAAGGGCAGAGTGAGGACGAAGAGCAGCCGGTAGTCCCGGTCGTCCGTGCCGTGGCCGCTTCGCCGCGGAGGCTTGTGCGTGTGCATCTGCTATTCCTCCCGTCTTGTCTTACGATCGTCAGGCCGCCCGTCCCTCCTTCATGGCGAACAGCGCCTGAGTGACTCTTTGCACCGTGATCCGGTCCTCGCCGGCCGCCTGGGCGTCGCGTTCGACGCGATCACGCAGCTGCTTGGCGGCGGAGATCCGGACCAGAAAGGGGACGGCCTCCACATGCCGGTCGAGCATCCCCTGCGCGTCGGCGTCCCAGGGACGCGTGGACGCGTGGGCCGCCTTGACCGGCGTCGCATCGACCCGGTCCATGTCGACCGACAAAGGCAGGATGTGGAACAGGGCGTCGAACAGGGCGTTGCAGTATTCCTGCACCACGTAGGTCGCCCCGGCGTAGCCCATGAACGGCGTGCCGGTGGACCGTCGGATGATCGCGCCCGGGAACGAGGCCGGAATGTACTGCGCCCGGCAGCCCAGCTCGGCGGCGTAGAGCCGCTCGTTGTAGGAGCCGAACAGCACCAGCGGCGGGGTCTTGGCCAGCGCGTCCTTCACGGCGACGTTGTCCGACTTGGTGCCGGCCGTGCGCGATACCGAGAAGGCGCAGGGGATGCCGAGTTCCTCGGTCAGGAACTGGGTGAGGCCGCGGGTATAGGTGTCGGTCGCCACGACGGCGTAGGACGCGGTCGGGAAGAAGTCCTGGGTGACGCTGCGCCACAGGTCCCAGATCGGCTTCAGCGTCGTCTGCTTCTCGCGGGCGATGAACGGCTCCGGATCCAGGCCGGTCAGCTCGCCCAGCTTGCGCAGGAAATTCGTGGTGACGTGCATCCCGATGGGCGCCTGCAGATAGGGCCGGTCCATCTCCTCGCAGAGATTTCGGCCGAACTCCCGGTACAGGCAGATGTTCACATCCGCGTCGGGGAGCTTCTTGATGTCCTTCAGATGGCTGCCCAGCGGGAAGACCATGTTGATCTCGCAACCGATGCCTTCCACCAGCCGGCTGATCTCCGCCAGGTCCGAGGGCATGTTGAAGGTGCCGTAGATCGCGCCGATGATGTTCACGCGCGGCTTGGCCCCCTCCTTCTTCTTCATCTCGGCACGGGCCGGCACCTTCTTCGGGCCGAACTCGGTCCACAGCCAGTACAGGGCGCGGTCCGCACTCTGCCACTGGTCCTCGTCGATGGTGCGCGGCAGGAAGCGGCGGATATTGGAGCCTTCCGGCGTCACGCCGCCGCCGATCATCTCGGCGATGCTGCCGGTGACGACCACCGCCGGGATGCTCTCGTCCTGGGTGGCACTGGCGCGGCGCAGCGCCTGCTCGGTGCCGTTCATCGACAGCTCGTCCTCGGACAGGCCGGTGACGGTGACCGGAAGCTCGTGCGGCGGCAGGCCGTCGGTGTAGTGCAGGACGGCCGTGACCGGCAGGTTCTCGCAGCCCACCGGGCCGTCGATGACGCAGCGCAGACCCTTGATGGCGGTGAAGGCATAGACCGCCCCCCAGTAGCCGCCCGCGCGATCGTGATCGAGGACCAGCATGGCTCAGTCTCCCGCCGACATCGGTGACGCCGCCGCGCGGGACGGCACGGTGTAGCCGGCGGTCTCGCCGGTGCCGACACCGTCGAAGAAGTCGACCATGTCGGCGAAGCGGGCCCGTCCCCCGGTCTGTGCCGCCACGATGCCGGCCATTGAGGCCGCACCGGCGGGACCGAACAGGGGCCGGGCGGAGACCATGTTCGTGAAGTAGACCGCCGGCGTTCCTTGCTCCTTGGCAGCCTGCACCAGAGGCGTGGTCCCCAATGCGAGGTCGGGTTTGACGTCCTTCATCGCGGCGAGGTCCTGCTCGAGCGAGGCGCGGTACTGCACGTGGCAGCCCTTGGCCTCCAGCCACTCGCGGTCGTCCTTGCTCCACTCGGTCTTCGGGCAGGCGGTGCCGACATAAGGCACCCGCGCGCCGGCCTCGATCAGCAGGCGGGCGACCAGCAGCTCGGAGCCCTCGTAGCCGGAGACCGTCACCGTCGCCTTCACCGGATTGCCGGCCAGCGCGCCGCGGATCGCCGGCAGGGCGGCGGACTTAGCGGCATCGATCTGCTTCTCGGACACGCCGGCGGCGGCACCGATCTTTTCCAGCCAGGCGGCCGTGCCGTCGACCCCGACCGGGCCGGAGCCGACCACCGGCCGACCGGCGGTCGCGAACTCGCGCACGCTGGCGATATAGAAGGGATGCACGGCGGCGGCCACGCGGCTGTCCAGGCAGGCATAGAGGTCGCGCCATTCCCGCGAGGGAAGCTGCGGCGCCACCGACAGGCCCATGGGATCCAGCAGCGCGCCGATGCCGACCGGATCGGCCGGGAACAGCTCGCCGATCAGGGTGACGGTCGGCCGGTCGTCCTTGAGCGAGCGCGGGCGGGCAACGGGCCCGGCTTCGATTTCCTTGCGGGCATAGCGCAGCATCGCGCCGGCCAGCACGTCCTTGGCTTCCGCATGGGTCGGTACGCCGAAACCGGGGACGTCGATGCCGATGATCCGCACGCCGTCGATCTGCGGCGGCAACCGGTCGAGCGGGACGCCCGACGCCGTCGGCACACACAGGTTGATGACCACGACCGCGTCGTACTTCTCCGGATCCGCGATTTCCTTGGTGGCGTCGCGGATGTCCTCGTAGAGCTGGCCGGTGACCAGGGTCTCCGAATTGAACGGGACGTAGCCGACCGTGCGTCGCGCACCGTAGAAATGCGAGGTGAAGGTCAGGCCGTACACGCAGCAGGCAGAGCCGGACAGGATCGTCGCGGTGCGTCGCATCCGCAGGCCGACGCGCAGGGCGCCGAAGGCCGGACACATGGATTGCGGCTGATCGTGCGGGCCCTTGGGATAATCGGCGGCGAGCTGGTCGAGGGTGTCGCTCTTGCCGGCCGACCGGGCCGCGTCTTCCATCACGCCGGGGCCGGCATGGCAGCCGAGCAGGGCCTTCTCCGCCTTCTTCTTGGCGGCGGAAGGCGCTGAAGCCTTGCGGGGATCGGGACCGATATCTTGCATCTCGACTGCCCTCACACGCCTTCGTAGACGACTTCGAGGGACGGCCGCGGGGCGTAGGCGGCCCCGCACATGTCGGCGAGGGACGCCGGCTGCAGGGTCACGCCGCGCCCGACCGCGTCGCCCTTGAACAGGCCGAGCAGGTCGTCGTGGCTGAGCGGGGTCGGACGCACCGGCGGCGCCTCGGCGGCACGGGCCGCGAGACCTTCGAACAGGGAGGCCCATTCGGTGCCGGGCCGGCCGATGATCTCGTAGTTGGCGCTCTTGCGGCGGATGTCCTCGTGGGCCGGGATTTCGGCCAGGACCGGGATGCCGACCGCCTTGGCGAAGGCCTGGGCCTCGCCGGTGCCGTCGTCCTTGTTGATCATCAGCCCGGCGACGCCGACATTGCCCCCGAGATTGCGGAAGTAGTCGACCGCCGAGCAGACGTTGTTGGCGACATAGAGCGACTGCAGGTCGTTCGAGCCGACGACGATGACCTTCTGGCACATGTCGCGGGCGATCGGCAGACCGAAGCCGCCGCACACCACGTCGCCCAGGAAGTCGAGCAGGACGTAGTCGAAGTCCCAGTCGTGGAAGCCGAGCTTCTCCAGCAGTTCGAAGCCGTGGATGATTCCGCGTCCGCCGCAACCGCGCCCGACCTCGGGACCGCCGAGCTCCATGGCGAAGACGCCGTCCCGCATGAAGCAGACGTCGCCGATCTCGACAGTCTCGCCGGCCGCCTTCTTCTTCGAGGACGTCTCGATGATCGTCGGGCAGCTCCGCCCGCCGAACAGCAGCGAGGTGGTGTCGCTCTTCGGATCGCAGCCGATCAGCAGCACCCGCTTGCCCTGCTGGGCCATCATGTAACTGAGGTTGGCGAGCGTGAAGCTCTTGCCGATCCCGCCCTTGCCGTAGATCGCGATGACCTCGGTCTTCTTGGCCGGCGCATGCTCGATGTCGGTGTCGGTAGCGAGCGTGGCGTGAGCTGTCAGGGTCGGCGTCATGAGAACGCTCTCCAATCCATGATCATCTTGAGACAGTCGGCATCCTCGAAGGCGGTGCGGTACGCACCCTCGGCCTGGGCGGCATCGACGCGGTGGGTGATCAGGCCGTCCAGCGACAGCCGACCCTCGTCGATCAACGCGATCACGGCCGTGAGGTCGGCCGGCTTCCACTCCGCGGCGATGCGGATGCGCGCCTCGCGGATGAAGGCCGGCGGAAAGGCGAAGCCCAGGGGCTTGCTGTAGAACCCCGCCAGCACGATCTCGCCACCCGGGGCGAGGCAGGCGATGACGGTGTCCAGAATCTCGGAGTCGCCGCTGACGTCGCAGATCACCGGGTAGTTCCGGCGGTCATCATCCATCGGATGCACGACCTCGTAGCCGACGGCGCCGGACCGGCGGCCGGCGTTGGTCTCCCACACCACCGGTGCGGGTGTGCCGCGTTCGGCGGCGAGAACCGTCGTGATCCGGGCGATCAGGCGACCCAGCACGCCGTGCCCGACGATGAGCTCCGGCAGGCGCGCCTCGGGCGCGGCGAGGGCGTGGTAGGCGGTGGCGGCCAGCGCCATCAGCGTACCGCGCTCGCCCAGTCCGTCGTCGATCCGCACGGCCCGGGCCGAGGGCACCACCAAGCGCGAGGCGGAGCCGCCGAACAGGCCGCGGATCTCACCGAAACACTGGGCGCCTGGAACGAAAACCCGCTCGCCCGATCGGGCACCACCGGCGATCCGACCGACCGTTTCGTACCCCGGAACCAGCGGATATCCCATGCCCGGGAAGGCCGGCATCTGGCCGGAATACAGCAAGCGCTCGGTCCCGGTGCTGACCCCGGTCCAGTCGATGTTCACCACCACGTCGTCCGGGCCGGGCTCGGTCAGATCGACCGCGCGGAACGACAGGCGCTCGGGCTGTTCGAGGACGATGGCGGTAGCGGAGATCATCAGACGGGTTCCTCCGGGTCGGCGGCTTGGGTCCGCTCTATCTAGTGTTGTCAGTCTAGCTTTACATTTTAGAGTGTCAAATCTTTTTGACATCTTTTCTTAACCAATTGCCTTACACCTCGGCCGTCAGAAGACGGGCCAGCATCGGCCGGCGGGTGGGCACCTCGCGGACCGCCCGGAAGCCCGCCTTGCGCAGCATGTCCCGCAGTTTCTCGACGCTCCGGCAGCGCCCTCGCCCCATGGCCAGGAGATAGAATCCGAAATACGCGTCGCCGATCGGCTCGGGCCTCTCAGCGTCGGTCATCACCTCGGCCAGCAGCAGCCGGCCACCCGGCGCCAGGGCCGCGCGCACCTGGCCGAGCAGGCGGGCGACACGCGCGTCGTCGTGGTCGAAGCACACCCGGATCAGGGTCGCGACATCCGCCCCCACGGGCAGCGGATCGCGATGGAAATCCAGTCCGGCGACCTGCGCCCGCCCCTCGAGCCCCTCGGCCGCGAACCGGTCCCGCGCCAGCTCCGCGACCGACGGCAGATCGGCGACGACGGCGTGCAGTCCGGGGTGGCGATGGAGAGCGGCGGCGACGAAGCGGCCCGACCCGCCGCCCACGTCCATGAGCAGCCTGCGGCCGTCCAGGGGATGGGCATCCAGAACGTCCTCGGCGACCATCGGCACCGAGGCCGCCATCAGCTCGCTATAGGCCGCGACCCGGTCGCCGCTCAGCCCCGACGCCGCCTCGGCGGTGGCGTAGCCCCAATAGTGTTCCAGCGCCCTTTCCCCCGAACCGCCGCGCAGCAGGGCGGTCGGATCGGCGAGGTCGGCGTAGAGGGCGGCGTGATGCTCGATCATCTCGGCCACGCCGGCATTGCCCAGCAGGGCGGCGCCGAGATCGGCCAGCCCGTAGACCCCCTCCCCGCAGCGACGCGTCAGGCCGAGGGCGGTGGACGCCCGCAGCAGCCGCTCCAACGCATCGGCATCGAGCGACAGGTCGCGGGCAAGCGCCGCCACCGGGCGGGGACCGCCGGCCAGATGTTCCGCCACACGGAGCCGCACGAAGGCGACAAGGATCTGGGAGTAGACGAAGCCGGCGCAGAGGTCGAACAGCGCCCGTCCCTTGCGCCGGGCGATCCAGCGGGTCGGCGGAAACCCCGCGGCGAAGCGCTGGAAGGTGGGATCGGCGATCAGCCGTATCCGGAAATTCTGCCACCGATCCCGCCAGGAGCCGGACGCAGGGGGATGGATCGGGGTCGCGTGATCGGCCATGGCCGGTGCCGCCGTCAGGCGGCGTGGCGGACCGCGCCCTTGGGAAGGATCTTGCCGCCCTCGGCCATGACCATCGCGCACAGGCCGTCACGGCCGGGACAGTCGGGGATCGACTCGACGGCCCGGCGCATCAGTGTCGCCAGCCGCTTCTTCGCCCCCTCCAGTCCAAGCTCTCGGGCGGCGTTGGGACGGGCATGCGCCTGGTCCTGTCCGACCGGCTTGCCGATCACCTCCGGGTCGGCGATCAGGTCGCAGATATCGTCCGCCACCTGATACGCTTCGCCCAGGCCGTTGCCGAAGGCCATCCAGGGCTCTCCAACGCGACCGGCGGCGATCGCCCCGGCGGCGGCGGCGCCGGCGAACAGGGCGCCGGTCTTGGCCCGCTGATAGGCCGACAGATCCACCTTGGCCTCGCCTTCCCAGGCCTGACCGGCGCAGATGCCGCCCGGTGTGCCCACCGCGCGGCCCACGGCCGCGACCAAGGGGCCGAGACGCTCCGGCCGACCGCCCGCGCCACGCGCCAGGGTCTCGAAGGCCATCACGATCAGTGCGTCGCCGGTCAGCACGGCAAGCGGCTCGCCATAGGCGCGGTGCAGCGACGGCTTGCCCCGCCGCGTCGAGGCGCCGTCGAAGGCGGGCAGGTCATCGTGAGCGAGGGACGCGCAGTGCAGCAGCTCGATCGCCGCGGCCGCCGCGTCGCTCACCTCCGGCGCGTCGTCGCCGCAGGCGGCGGCAACACCGAGAAGGATCCGCGGTCGGATCCGGTGCCCGGCGGGGAACACAGCATAACGGATGGCGGCCGCCAGTCCGGGAGGAGCCTCCTGGGTCTCTCCCGCCGACACTGCCGCCTCGAGGGCCTGCTCGATCCTGAGCCTGATGTCCATCTCCGCCTCCCTCGTGTTTTTCTGTGTATTTCTTATTGGACATTTTAATGTGTCAATTATTCTATACACACGTTGAATTCCCCGGCAACGAACGATTGCGACCCCATGATCCGATCGGACCGGAAGCGCATCTCCCACGAGCCGGCCCCGACGAGCGACCGGGTGATCATCGTGGGCGCGGGAATGGCGGGCCTGTCCGCCGCCGTGCTGCTGGCGGCGCGCGGCCTCGCGGTCACGGTGGTGGAAGCGGCGGATCATGCCGGCGGCAAGATCCGGGCGGTTCCGGTCGCCGGCCGGCCAGTGGATTCCGGCCCGACCGTGGTGACCATGCGCTGGGCCTTCGAGGAGCTGTTCGACGACGCCGGAACCCGGCTGGACGATCATCTGACACTGCGGCCGGCGGAGATCCTGGCCCGCCATGCCTGGAGCCGGGACGAACGCCTGGACCTGTTCGCCGATCCCGAACGCTCGGCCGCGGCGATCGCCGATTTCGCCGGGATCGCGGAAGCCGACCGGTACCGGGACTTCTGCGACCACGCGGCGCGGGTCTACCGCAGCATGGAAGCGCCGTTCATCCGCGGGCCACGCCCCACGCCGATCGGCCTTTCCCTGGCCGGCGGATTGTCGGGCGCGCGCGACCTCGCCGCCGCCCAGCCCTTCGCCACCCTGTGGGACGCGCTCGGCCGACGGTTCCGCGACCCGCGGCTGCGCCAGCTCTATGCCCGCTATGCCACCTATTGCGGCGCCTCGCCCTTCGCGGCGCCGGCGACGCTGATGCTGATCGCCCATGTGGAGCAGTCCGGCGTGTGGACCATCGACGGCGGCATGACGCGCCTGCCGGAGGCCATGACGGCCGTCGCGGCATCCCACGGCGCCGCGTTCCGGTTCTCCACCGGTGCGGAGACGATCCTGACCGACGGCGGACGGACGACCGGCGTTCGGCTGGACGACGGCGAAACCCTGCGCGCCGACGCCGTGCTGTTCTGCGGCGATGTCAGCGCGCTGGGTAGCGGCCTATTGGGCGAGGCGGTGCGCGGTGCCGCGACGGCCACCGCACCGGGCAGGCGCTCCCTGTCCGCCCTCACCCTGTCGATGGTGGCCGAGACCGACGGGTTCCCCCTGGTCCGGCACAACGTCTTTTTCGGCGACGACTATCGCGGCGAGTTCGAGGACCTGTTCCGGCACCGCCGCCTGCCGCACCGGCCCACCGTCTATCTATGCGCCCAGGACCGGGATGCCGGGGACGGCGAGGGTGACCGCACAACCGGGCCGGAGCGACTGTTCGCCATCATCAATGCCCCCGCCACCGGCGACACCGAGACCTTCGAGGACGAGGAGACACAGCGATGCACAGAGAGCGCGACGGCCCTGATGGCGCGCTGCGGCCTCACCCTCGCCGGCACCCCGGCGCAGAGGGTGGTGACGAGTCCGGCGGATTTCGCGCGCCGGTTTCCCGGCACGGGGGGCGCGATCTACGGACCGGCGGGACACGGGTGGAAGGCGGCGTTCGAGAGGAACGGGGCGCAGACCCGGCTGCCGGGGCTGTACCTGGCGGGGGGCAGCGTGCATCCGGGGCCGGGAATCGCGATGGCGGCGCTGTCGGGCCGGCGCGCGGCCGAGCGGATCCTGACGGACCTGACTTCGCGCAACCGGTCCCGCCGGGTGGCTATGCCTGGTGGTATGTCGATGCGATCAGCGACGACGGGACCTGCGGACTGACGATCATCGCCTTCGTCGGCAGCGTGTTCTCGCCCTATTACGCCTGGGCCGGCCGCCGCGAGCCGGAGGATCACTGCGCGATCAACGTGGCGCTGTACGGCGCCCGGTCGGATCGCTGGGCGATGACCGAGCGAGGCCGCGGCGCCCTCGGCCGGACGACGAACCACTTCACCCTCGCCGGCTCCTCGCTGCACTGGACCGGCACCGAGCTGGTCATCGAGCTCGATGAACGGGCCACACCGCATCTGACCCCGATCCGCGGCACCGTCACCCTGACCCCGGAGGTCCTGCCCGGCCGGCAGTACCCGCTCGACCCCGAGGGCCGTCACGTCTGGCGGCCGATCGCGCCGCTGGCCCGGGTGACCGTCGCGCTCGACAGCCCGCGCACCCGGTGGCAGGGCCACGCCTATCTGGACGCCAACCGTGGCGAGGAGCCTCTCGAAGACGGCTTTCGCCGGTGGGACTGGTCGCGGCTGCGCCGAGGCGACGGCGCCGTCGTCCTCTACGACGCCGAGCGCCGGGACGGCAGCGACCTGCGCATGGCCCTGCGCTTCGATCCCGACGGCGCGGTGGAGGATTTCGTGCCGCCGCCGCAGATCTGCCTGCCCGACGGGTTCTGGGGCGTGCGCCGGAACACCCGGGCGGATACCACCAACGGCGCGGTCATCCGCCGGGTGCTGGAGGACAGCCCGTTCTACACCCGCGAGATGCTGGACCTGCGCCTGGACGGCACGGAGTCGGTGGCGATCCACGAAAGTCTGGACCTGGACCGCTTCGCCCACCCGGTGGTCAGGCTGATGCTGCCGTTCCGCATGCCGCGCTGGACCGCCGGTCTGCCCTGACCGCTCAGCACGGCTCCGTCTCGTTATCGCGCGCCGCCTCGCGCTCGCGGCGCTCGCGCTCCCGCTTCAACTGGTTCAGCTCCCGCAGCTGCCAGAAGCCGAGCCCGAATGCGACCACCACGATGAACAGCGGCTCGATCAGCGCCAGCATGTCCGACGACACGGCCCTACCCCCTGGCTTCGACCGGATTCAGCCGGACGATGCTGAGATTGAGCGCCCCGGCGAAGGTCACCCAGGCGAGGTAGGGAACCAGCAGCCCGGCCGCGAGCGGCGAGATCGGCAGGAAGGCGATGATGGTCGCCAGGATCGACGTCCACAGCAGCAGCAGCTCGTAGAACGCCAGATCCGGCCGGCGCAGTCCGAAGAACAGCGGGCTCCAGCCGGCGTTCAGCAGAAGCTGCACCCCGTAGATCGTCAGTGCCGGCGCCATGGCCGGCCAGGACGAGGCTTTCCAGACCAGCCAGCCCGAAATGGCAATCATGGCATAGAGGATCGTCCAGGCCGGACCGAACAGCCAGTTCGGCGGCCGCCACCACGGCTTGGCGAGCTGCTCGTACCACTGGCCGGGCTTGAACAGCACGCCGGTCAGCGCGGCCGCCGTGCAGGCGACGATGAAAACGATCAGGGCCGGATCGAACAAGACTATCTCCCTCAGGCCTGGCCGAGCGACGCTCCACCCGACACCGATCTAGGCCTTCGATCGTTGAGTTCCAGGCGCATGACCAGATCGGCGGTCCACACGGCGCGCTCGCCGAAGCTGCGGCCGGGCTGCGGACGCGGGGCCGGACCGGCCTCCACCGCCGCCACCAGGAACCGGGTCTCCGCCAGGGGCTCGTCGCGCAGGCCTGGCATGATGCGCTGCCCGGTCAGTATGGCGCGGGCCAGGAGGGCCAGTTTGCGTTGCCGTCCGACCACCGCGCGGCCGTCCACGCCGTTATAACCGCGCCGGGCCACCTCGCGGCCGATCTCGGCATAGAGCAGATGCGCCGCCCGCACGCCGGTCCGACAGCCGATCGGCAATTGGCCGATGCCGGCATGGGAGCGGACGTAGAGCCGGTCCGCCTCGTCCAGCAGCCGGCGCACCACATGGCCGAGGGCCGCATCGTGCCGTGGGGCGGCGCGCCAGACCTCAGGGTCGAGTCCGGCCTCGCGCATCCACGCCTTCGGCAAGTAGAGCCGTCCGAGCCGCGCATCGGCGCCGACATCACGGGCGATGTTGGTGAGCTGCATGGCGACGCCCAGATCCGCCGCGCGGGCGATGACGGGCCCGGCGCGGGCGCCCATCAGCACCGTCATCATCGCGCCGACACTGCCGGCCACCCGGGCGGCATAGGCGCGCAGTTCGCCGATCGTCTCGTAGTCCCGACCGAGCGCGTCCCAGGCGAAACCGTCCACCAGCGCATCGGGCAGCGCCCGCGGCAGGGCGAAGCGCTCCACCACCCGGGTAAAGGCGCGGTCGACCGGGTCGCCATCCGCCTGTCCGGCATAGATCCGGTCGAGGCGCCGCCGCACCGACTCCACAGCCGCCTCCACCTGTCCGGGCTCGGCCTCGTCCACTGCGTCGTCGGCGGTCCGGCAGAAGGCGTAAAGCGCCAGGGCCGGTTCGGCGACCGCGGCCGGCAGCAGGCGCGAGGCGGCATGGAAGCTGCGCGACCCCTGGGCGATCAGCGCCCGGCAGGCCTCGCGGTCCGCCGCCTCCCGCATCATGTCAGCGGATCGCATCGGCATGGGGCACCACCGCGTCGAGAATCTTGGCCGAACACAGCACGCCGGGCACGCCGGCGCCGGGATGGGTACCCGCACCCACCAGATACAGGCGTTCCAGTTCCTCCGAACGGTTGTGCGGCCGGAACCAGGCGCTCTGGGTCAGCAGCGGCTGCAGCGAGAACCCGGCGCCCAGCGGCGTATTCAGACTGTCGCGGAAATACGGCGGCGTGACCACGCGCGAGGTCACCACCGACCGCTCCAGACCGGGCAGCACTGTCGCCGACAGATGCGCCTCGATGCGCCGCCGATAGGGCTCGGCCGCCGCCTCCCAGTCGATGCCGGCGGCCAGGTTGGGCACCGGCGACAGCACGTAGAAGGCGTCGTGGCCCGGCGGTGCCAGGGCCGGGTCGGTGGCGGTCGGCCGGTGCAGATACAGGCTGAAATCATCGGCCAGCACGCCGCGCCGGAAAATGTCCTCCAGCAGGCCGCGATAGCGCGGACCGAGCAGGATGCTGTGATGGGGCACGTCCTCGTAGCGCCGGTCGGTGCCGAAATACCAGACGAACAGGCTCATGGAATACCGGGCCCGGGCGACCCGCCGGTCGGTCCAGCGCCGCCGGTCCGTGCGCCGCAGCAGATGCCCATAGGTCCAGCCCGGATCGGCGTTGGAGACGACCAGATCGGCCGCGACCGTCTCGCCGGACGCCAGACGCACGCCGACGGCACGGCGGCCGCTGGTGACGATCTCGTCGACCTCGGCGCCGCAGCACAGCGTCCCGCCCTGCCCCGCGATCAGGCCCGCCAGGCCTTTGACCAGGGCGCCCGTTCCGCCCATGGCGAAATGCACCCCCCAGCGTCGCTCCAGCTCCGGGATCAGGGCATAGACCGCGGTGGTGGCGAAGGGATTGCCGCCGATCAGCAGGGGATGGAAGCTGAGGATCGCCCGCAGGCCGGGATCGCGGACGTATTTCGCCGCCAGCCCGTGCACCGAGCGCAGCGCGCCGTGGGTCAGCAGGTCCGGGGCCAGCTTGGCCATGCCCAGCGGGTCGTGCATCGGCCGATCGCCCTGGCCGAGAAAGGCGAGATCGCAGAGCCGCCGGCATTCCGCCTGGAACCGCACGAAGCCCGCCCCCTCTCCCGGGAACAGCGCCTCCACACGGGCCCGCATCTCGTCCTCGTCGCGGCAGACGTCGATGAACCGGCCATCGGCAAGGCTGATGCGATAGAACGGATCGAGTTCGTGCAGGTCGATGTCGTCGGACATCCGGCGGCCGGCCAGGGTCCAGAGTTCCTCGAAGACATGGGGCACGGTGATGATGGTCGGACCGGCGTCGAAGGTGAAACCGTCCTGTCGGAAGACGAAAGCCCGGCCGCCGGGGGCGTCGAGCTTTTCCAAGACGGTGACCCGATAGCCCCGCGCGCCGAGTCGGACGGCAGCGGCCAGTCCGCCGAACCCCGCGCCGATCACCACCGCATGAGGCCGTGGATCGCCCGGCCGGTCGGGCACCCGCGTCGGGGGGCGCTGCCGGTCAACACGCCCCATCGGGAGATCGAGTGTATCCATTAATTTACAGTACGTGTGTCCATTTTATTTTCCAAGCACGAAGCGGCCATATCGCCCGGCGCGGGCAGAACGCCGGACTCGCGGGCGACGCGGCGGATCAGGGCGGCGATCTCCGCCGGCCGTTCCTCATGGGCGAGATGGCCGCCCCATGGCAGGGTCTCCAGCCTGGCGGACGGGATGCGGCCGGCGAGGTCGGCGGCCTGGCCCGGCGGAACGGTCCGGTCGCCGGCCGCCGCCACCAGCAGCAAGGGGATGCCCAGTTCCGGCAGTTCCCGCGCGAGGCGCCGCAGGTCCCAGTTGGCCATCATCCCCAGAGCGCCCGCCACATGCCGCGGACTGGACGCCAGACGCCGATAGAGCGCCGCGCTGGACGGATCGACGCTGGACCCCGTGCTCGCGATGAGCCGCCCGAACGCCTCCGGTCGGGACAAGCGCCAGGACAGGAAGCCCGGCGTCACCGGGTTGATCGCCATCAGTTTGGCCAGGGGGGAAAACAGGCGTCCGGCGACCCCGGCGAACGGCACCAGCGCACCGTTCAGGCTGACCAGCGCCCGGAGCGACGGCCGACGATCCAACGTGCAGCGGGCGAGGATGGCCGCGCCCGCCGAATGGCCGACGCCCATGGCCGGCCGCACCTCCAGGGCGTCGACCAGCTCGGCGATCCCGTGGGCCATGCCCGGCAGGGAGAGACCATACTGGGACGCGGCCCCGGTAAAGCCGTGGCCGGGCAGGTCGGGGGAGACCACGGTGAAATCCCGCGCCAGCTCCTCGACCATGCCGGCCCAGCTATGGGTCGAGGCGCCGGTACCGTGCAGCAGCAGCAGACCCGGGCCGGCGCCGGCCACCTGCACATGCCAGCGCAGCCGGCCCGCACGCACGAACCGGCTGTGGACGGCGTTCGGCCAGTCGGGGCCGTCCCGGTTCCAGTCGAGGTCGCGGCCGGAGGTCATGCATCCGGCCTAGCCGCCGCGCGCGGCGATCACCGCCCGGGACACGGCGGCCGCATCCGCCTGGGGCAGCGGCAGGTAGAGCCCGGCCATGGCGCGGGCGAGGTCGGCCGCTTCCGGCCGGGGCCGCGGGCTGGTGTCCAGCACCAGGGCGGGCAGGCTCTCGCCGGCGATCCGCCGGGCCGCATCGGTGGCGTCACGGCTGGCGGACTCGCGGCCGGGCGCACCGTCGCGGCCGATATTCGCCCGCCCATCGGTCAGCACGACCAGGGAGGGCGACCGCCCCTCGCGCCGGATCGCCCGCGCCAGCCCCGCCGCCATGTCGAGGCCCGAGGCCAGCGGCGTGCCCCCGCCGCCGGGCAGCCCGGCTAGCATCCGCTTGGCGCGGACGAGCGAACGGGTCGGCGGCAGCAGAAGGTCGGCCGCCTCTCCACGGAACGCCAGCAACGCCACCTGATCGCGGCGCACGTAGCATTCCGCCAGCAGCAGTTCGACCGCGCCCTTGGCCTCGGCGAGGCGGTGCAGCGCCGAGGAGCCGGAGGCGTCGACCACGAACACGGTCACGCTCTCGCTGCGGTGGCGGTAGCGCACGACGCGGAAATCCTCCGGCCGGACGATGACCGCCGCTCCCTGCCGTCCGCGCAGCCGCTGCCAGGGCGCCGCCGCCCGCAGGGTGTCGGCGAGGTTCAGACGGTCGCCGCGCCGGGGATCGCCGGGCACGCTGCCCAGCGGTCGGCCGCGGCGCCGCGAGGCCGCCCCCTCGCCCCGACGCCCGGCGGTGTTTCCCGGCCGCCGCGGCACGAGACCGGCGGCCAGCCGGGCCAGAAGATCGGGCGGCAGGACGGCGCGGGCCACCTCCACCAGACGGTCACCGGCCGGGTCGC
This sequence comes from Thalassobaculum litoreum DSM 18839, assembly GCF_900102465.1. GTDB lineage: Bacteria > Pseudomonadota > Alphaproteobacteria > Thalassobaculales > Thalassobaculaceae > Thalassobaculum > Thalassobaculum litoreum. Next base: position 204,816 of record NZ_FNBW01000002.1, read on the forward strand.
TATCGGCGTGATCGGGGGATTGGTCGGTTTCGTTCGGCGCGCTTGGCGGCGGGTCGGCATCCTCGGCGGCCGCCTCTGCCGGCTCCGCCGGCATCCGGGTCGCCCGCAAGGCGAAGACGAGCCGCACCGCTGCCTCGAGATCCGCGCCCTCGACCGTCTGCCGTCCGACCCAGGCGGCATGCGCTCGGGCGGTTCTCAGGGCGGCCACGGCCATGCGCATGGAGTCGACCCCCAGCGCCAGACCGGCGGCACAGAGGGCTTCGCGCTCCCGCTCTTCGACCCGGACTCCGGCAAGACCGCGCCGTGCCCGGTCGACGGCGTCGGGCATCGCCCCGGGATACTCATCCGGCGCGGCGGCGAGGTCGACGGCGAGCGCCAGACGGTCGAGCAGGGCGGCGGGCACCGGCTCGTCATCGTCCCGTCCCTCGTCGATCGCGACCACGGCGATCCGAGCGGGCCAGACGGCGCTGATCCCCTCGCGCTCGGCGACCACCGTCGCGGTGTCCAGCGTGGCGGCGAGCCGGGAGGCGGTGGCGCCGGTCATGCGTTCCGCCATCGGCACGATCAGCACGCCGCCGTCGCACGCCGCCAACAGGCCGCGTTCGACCACGGTCCGGCCGCTGCGCAGAGTGGCGGCGAGGTCGATCCCGCCGATCAGCCTGTCGTCGGCCACATGGATCGGCAACCGGCGCACCGGCGTCTCGTCCGGCAGGCAGGCGCGCAGGAACGCCGTCCACCCATCCAGCGCCGGCCCGATCCGCGCCCGCACCCAGATACCGCCCAATGCGGCCGGATCGACCGCGAGCAGCACCGCCGCCAGCGCGGCATCGCAGAGGGGCGGTGGCGCCGACGCGTTCACGCCGCGTAGCATTCGTCGAGCACCCGCTCGACCCGGACGCTGGCACCGACATCGTCCAGCGGGTCGCGCCGCAAGCGATGGCGCAGGGTCATGGGGGCGACCCGGCGCAGGTGATCGACGGAGGCCACCTTGGCACCCTCCAGCGCCGCCACGGCCCGGGCCGCGCGGATCAGGATCAGCTCGCCCCGCAGTCCATCGGTGCCCAGCGCCAGGCAGATCTCCGCCGCCCGCTGCACCACGCCGTCCGGCATCTCGATCTGGGAGAGCAGGCGCCGGGCGCGGACGATCTTGCGCCGGATCGCGGCTTCCTTGCCGGTCCAGGCGGCGACGAAGCCGTCCCTGTCCCGCTCGAACGCCTCGCGGCGGCGCACCACCTCCACCCGGTCCTTCAGGTCCTTCGGCGTCGTCACCTCCACCGACAGACCGAAGCGGTCGAGCAGCTGCGGGCGCAGTTCGCCCTCCTCCGGATTGCCGCTGCCCACGAGAACGAAGCGCGCCGGATGACGCACGCTCAGCCCCTCGCGCTCGACCACGTTCTCGCCGGAGGCGGCGACGTCCAGCAGCAGGTCGACCAGATGGTCCTCCAGCAGGTTGACCTCGTCGATGTACAGGAAACCGCGATGCGCGCGGGCGAGCAATCCGGGTTCGAACCGCTTCTCGCCACGGCTGAGGGCCACTTCCAGGTCAAGGGCGCCGACCACCCGGTCCTCGGTCGCACCGAGCGGCAGGTCGACCACCGGAATCGGTATCTCGCCGGTCTTCGGCCGTCCGCCCTGCTTGCCGCAGGCGTGGCCGCAGAGGTCGGCGGGCTTGGCCGGGTCGCAGTTGAAGCGGCAGCCGTCGACGACCTTCATCGTCGGCAGGAGATGGGCCAGGGCCCGGATCGCGGTCGATTTTCCCGTCCCGCGCTCGCCGAAGATCAGCACGCCGCCGACGCTCGGATCGACAGATGCAACTGTCAAGCCGAGCAGCATCTCCGACTGTCCGACGATCGCACTGAAGGGATACAAAGGCGCCATAGATTCCATGATGTCGCGTAGTGCGATTGATCACAAGCGCGGAAACCAGGGAATTTATGACGGCGGCGTTTGCGCGAGTCACACAAACGGCAGGCCTTGCCCGCCGGCGGACGTGTCGCGTAGGCTTGACACTCGAAGTCGGCGGAACAGATAGGTCGACGCGATAAATCGACTTAAGGGAGTATAATCGTGCTAGTTCGAGTATCGACTGCCGCCGCCCTCCTGATCAGTCTTGCCCTGCCCGGCGCCGCCCATGCGGCGGGCGACGCCGATGCCGGCAAGAAGCTGTTCGTGAAATGCCAGGCCTGCCATTCGCTGGCGGACGGCAAGCGCAAGGTGGGGCCGTCCCTCTACAATCTGTTCAATCGCAAGGCGGGCAGCTTCCCGGGCTTCAACCATTCCGACGACATGGCCGCCGCCGGCGACACGATCGACCCGTGGGACGCGGACCACTTCAGGCAGTACATCGTCGATCCGAACGGCTACATCGGCTCGGTGATCGGCAAGGACAAGGCGCGGACCAAGATGACCTTTCCCGGCCTGAAGAACGAGAAGGAGGCCGAGGACATCCTGGCCTATCTGCAGCCGTTCTTCGAAGGCAAGGAAGAGGGCAGGTAGACGCCTACCGGGTCATCGGGTTCAGCGGCCGGTCGGGGCAGCGCCTGTAGGTGAGCCGGGGTGCCGGCTCCAGGCGCAGCAGCACATCGGCCACCGGATCCCAATGGAACACCTGACGCGGCTCCGGCCGGGCGAAGGACAGGGTCGGCGCGATCTCGACCCGGTCGCCGGCAACGGCGTAGGTCGAGGTCCCGGCGACGCTGTCGCGCTTGCCCTGGGTCGTGCCGACATCGAGCATGGCCTTGGCGTAGGTGCCGTCGCGCAGCACCATGACCAGGGTGGCGCAGTCCACCGTGCCGCCCCGGTCCATCCCCCAGATGCCGTCGAGCGACGCCGCCGCGGCGGCCGTCCCCGGCAACAGTGCCAGCGCCAGGACCGCGGCCAGGCCGGTCGTTTTCCGCCGGATCACGTCCGCCCAGATCATTTCCGCCCAGATCGTTTCCGCCCAGCTCATTTCCGGCCGGCCATCGCCGCCGCCAGCCGGTCGCGCGGCGCGCTGGTCCGGTAGCTGTCGGCGAATTCGCGGACGCTCGCCTCCACCGCTTGCTCGATGGTCATGTCGTCCCAGGCGCGGATCAGCCGCTTCTGGGCCCGGATCGCCAGCGGGTCGGCCTCGGCGATCTCGGCGGCCAGGGCGCCGGCGCGGAACATCAGATCGTCGGCGGAGACCAGTTCCTCGACCAGCCCCCAATTGAACGCCGTCTGCGCGTCGATGGTCTCGCCGGTGAGCACCATCCTCGCCGCCTTGCCCCGGCCCATCAAACGCGGCAGCAGCGCCGCCTCGATTACCGAGGGCACCCCGATCTTCACCTCGGGCATGGAGAAATGCGCGTCGTGGGTCGCGATCCGCATGTCGCAGCCCGCCACCAGCTCCAGCCCGGCGCCGACACAGGCACCACGGATCGCGGCGATGACCGGCACCGGACAGGTCATGGCGGCGGCGATGGCCGCGTGCAGACCGCGGATGAACGAGTCGGCCGTCTCCGGCGTGAGCGCGGCCAGTTCCTTCACATCGGCGCCACCGCAGAAGCTCGGCCCTTCCCCGGACAGCACCACCACCCGCAGGTCGTCGGCATCGGCCAGGGCGAGGAACGCCGCCGTCAGCTCGGCGGCGACATCGCTGCTCATCGCATTGCGCTTGGCCGACCGGTCCAGGGTGACGCGGGCGACATGCTCGTAGCGTTCGACGCGGACGTGGCTCACGACGCGGCCTCCTCGACCCCTTTCTCCGACCCGTCGTCGATGTCGATCGGCTCGCCGCCCAGCGAGCGGACCAGCTTGCGCACCTCCTCGGTCGCCGCCTCCAGCCGGGCCTCGTCGGTGCCGCGCAGGACCAGGCTCGTGCCGAAGGCGCCGGCGCGGAAATACGGATAGCTGCCGATCTCGATATCGGGGAATCCGACCTGGATCTGGCCCAGTCCGCCGGCCACGGTGCCCTCGCCGACCGTGCAGGCCACGGTCCGCGACAGCATCTCGGCGCCGCCGGTCAGCATCGGCTTCAGCCCCTCGAACATCGCCTGCAGGATGCGCGGCACCCCGGCCATGACATGGACGTTCTTCAGGATGAACCCCGGCGCCGCCGAGACCGGATTGTCGATCAGATCGGCGCCGACCGGGATCTCCGCCATCTTCTGCCGGGCGGCGTTGAACTCCACCCCGCTGTTGGCGTAGTGCGCGGTCAGCCTGCGCATCGCCTCGGGATTGCGCTCCACCGCGGCGCCGAAGGCCTTGGCGATGCAGGCGGTGGTGATGTCGTCATGGGTCGGGCCGATGCCGCCGGAGGTGAAGACGTAGGTGTAGCGCTCCGACAGCACCGTCACCGCCTCGATGATCGCCGCCTCGTCGTCGCGCACCACGCGCACCTCCGACAGCCGGATGCCCATCGCCGTCAGTTCCTCGGCGATGTAGCCGACATTCTTGTCCTTGGTGCGCCCCGACAGGATCTCGTTGCCGATGATCAGCATGGCGGCGGTGATGGTCGGGGGCGATGGATCGGTCATTGCGGGCTCCAGGCGGACGGTAGGGCGACAGAGGATGGTGCAGCGACCCGCCGACAGCAAGGGACCAGCGCGCGCCGGCCCCGGATCGACCCGAATTGCTCAGCCGTCCTGCCGTAAGGTCGGCAGGCCGATGCCGGCCGCGTCGAAGCCGCCATCGACCGCCAGGGTCTGGCCGGTGATGTAGCTCGCCCGGTCGCTGCACAGGAAGAACACCGCGTTGGCGATCTCCTCCTCCAGCCCGTAGCGGTTCAGCGGGATCGCGTCGTGATAGTCGGCCCGGATCGCCGGGGTGTGGACCTCCTTGGCCATGGCGGTGTCGACGGGCCCGGGGGCGATCAGGTTGACCCGCACGCCGATCTCGCCGAGTTCGGTCGCCTGCTGCTTGGTCAGGTGCATGAGCGCCGCCTTCGACGTGCCGTAGGCGACCCGCAGGGTGCTGGCGCGCAGGCCGGAGATCGAGCCGATATTCACCACCGCCCCGCCGCCGGTCTCCGCCATCAGCCGGGCGGTCTCCTGTACCATCAGGAACGGGCCGTTCAGGTTGACCGCCAGCACCCGCGACCACTCGTCGTAGCTGGTGTCGAGCAGCGGCTTGAAGACGGCGATCCCGGCGTTGTTCACCACCGCGTCGATCCGCCCGAACCGCTCTATGGCGACGCCGGCGACACGGCGCACCTGCACCGGGTCGGACACGTCGCAGGCCTGGGCCACCGCGTCCCCGCTGTCGAGATCGGCCTCAGCGGCGAGCAGCGCCTCGACCTCGATATCGACCATGACGACCCGCCAGCCCTCGGCCAGGAACCGCCTGGTCACCGCCAGCCCGATACCGCGCGCCGCGCCGGTCACGATGGCCACCTTCTGCGTCATGTCCGTTCTCCCTCTCCGCCCGTAAGGGCCGGCAGCAATGTTACGTCGAGAACGCCGTCGCCGCGCACCGGGCAGGTGTCCAGCGCCACGGTGGACGCCACGCCGAGGCGATGATGATAGAGCGGCAGCCAGGCCGGGTCCGCCTGCAGGGCACGGTAGGCATCGCCGTAGAGCCGGCCCCGCGCGCCGTCCTCCACCGTCCGGCGGGCCTGGTCGAGCAGGCGCTCCACCGTCGGATTGGCATAGCCCTGCCACCAGGAGCCGGCGACCCGGCTGTCGATCTTCTCGTAGAGCACCCGGAAGGTGCTCATCGGGCTGGAGTCGAAGACGCAGAGGTCGCCGATGCGCTTGTCGCGCACCCGTTCGGCATAGGCGACGCGGTCTTCGGTCACGCGGGGCTGCAGGGTGATGCCGACCGCGGCGAGTTGCTCGCCCAGCGCGGCGGTCAGCGCCTGCGCCTCGTCGGGCAGACGGGTCGGCGTGTCCACCGTGAGAACCAGTCCCGCGCCATGCCCGGCCTCCGCCAGCAAGGCCCGCGCCGTCTGCGGATCGAACAGCCCACCCGGCGCCCCATCCCCCGGCGCCCCATCGCCCGACGGCGTCGGCGCACCGAAATGGGCGGCGCTGACGAAACCCTCCAGCCCGTCGCCGTCGCCGCCGAGCACCGTGTCGATCAGCCGGGACCGGTCGACCGCCAGCGTCAGCGCCCGCCGGACGCGGGCATCGGCGCAGGGACCGTGCGCGGCGTTCAGCAGGTAGATGATCGATGTGGGATCGGTGTACCCGGACCAGAACCGGCCCGCGCGCTCGACCGCCGCCCGCTGCGGCGACGCCCGCAACCGGGTCGCCAGGGCGGCCTGTCCCGACGCGACGGCCGCCGCCCGCCGATCCGCGTCCGGCTCGCAGCGGAAGACCAGTCCGGCGTTCTCGACCGGCCCGCCCCACCAGTGCGGATTGGCGACCAACCGGACCTCCTCGCCCGGACGCGACGACTCGACCCGGTAGGCGCCGGTGCCGATCGGGGTTCGCCGGAAGTCCGGGTCGTCCACCTCCGGCGGGACGGCATAGGCGGAGGCGAGAATGTCCAGCAGATCGGCCAGTGGCTCCGTGGCGGTGATCGAGACCGTCCGCGCATCGACCGCCTGGATCGCCGCACCCGCGAGGTACTGGCCCCAAACCGCCGGCGCGCCCAGGGTGGCCCCAACATCCGGCCGCTTCATCCGCGCGATGGAGGCCGCCATGGCGACGGCATCCAGCGGACGTCCGTCATGGAATGTCAGCGCCGCGCGGAGCGTCAGGGTCCACGTGCGGGCGTCATCGGAGACGGTCCAGCTCTCGGCCAGCGCCGGCGCGTAGCCCCCGTCGGCCCGCCGGCGGACCGGGGCATCGAACACCGCCTCCAACAGGGCGAGGGCATCGCCGCTGTCGGTGCAGTCGTGCGGGTCGCGGAGGTCGACGGAGGCCTGCAGGATCACGGCATGGTCGGTCATCGTTCCGTCTAACCACGAACCGCCGCGGGGCGGAAGGGATGACATCGACCCGGCGCCCGGCTAGCGTCCGGCGATGGACCTGCCCACTCCCCTGCACGAAGGCCGCCTGATCAGGCGCTACAAGCGCTTCCTCGCCGATATCGATCTCGACGGCGCGGTGGTGACCGCCCATTGCCCGAACCCGGGTGCGATGACCGGCCTGAAGGATCCCGGCCTGCGGGTCTGGCTGTCGCGCTCGCCCGATCCCAAGCGCAAGCTGCCCTACACCCTGGAGCTGGTCGAGACCGAAGGCGGGCTGGTCGGCATCCATACCGGGCGGCCGAACGCCATCGTCGCCGAGGCAATCGCCGCCGGGCTGATCCCAGAGCTGGCCGGCTACGAGACCCTGCGCCGCGAGGTGAAGTACGGGGTGAACAGCCGCATCGACATGCTGCTGGAAGCTCCGGGCCGGCCGCCCTGCTATGTGGAAGTGAAGAACGTGCATCTGGTCCGCCCGGACGGCCCCAATCCCGGCGCCCACGAGTTTCCCGACAGCGTGACCGCGCGCGGGGCGAAGCACCTGGACGAGCTGGCGGCCATGGTCGCGGCGGGACACCGGGCGGTGATGCTGTTCTGCATCCAGCGCATGGACGGCGACCGCCTGACCCTGGCCCGCGACATCGACCCGAAATACGGCCTCGCCTTCGACCGGGCCCGCGCCGCCGGGGTGGAGGCGCTGGCCTGGGAATGCGACGTGACGCTGGGCCGCGTGGTGCTGAACCGCCCGGTGCCGGTGGCGGAATAAGCCCCGAACCTTGACCTTCCCGCCCGGTGGCAGCAGATTGCAGCCACGTTACGAAGCAAGGAAGATCGCGATGCAGCAGCTCGCCGAAGCGCGCCAGATCGTGCGCCATGGGCCTGAGGATTTCGAGGGTATGCGCAAGGCCGGACGCCTCGCGGCCGAGATCCTCGACATGATCACCGACCATGTCGCCCCTGGCGTGACCACCGACGAGCTGGACCGGCTCTGCCACGAGATGACGCTGGCCAATGGCGCCACCCCGGCGCCGCTCGGCTACAAGGGCTTCCCGAAGTCGATCTGCACCTCCATCAACCACGTGGTCTGTCACGGCATTCCGGGCGACCGCAAGCTGGTGGAAGGCGAGATCGTCAACATCGACGTGACCGTGATCCTCGACGGCTGGCACGGCGACAGCAGCCGCATGTACCTCGTCGGCGACAAGATCCCGGTGAAGGCCAAGCGGCTGGTGGAGGTGACCTACGACGCCATGATGCTGGGCATCGAGGTGATCCGTCCGGGCGTGCATCTGGGCGCCATCGGCCACCGCATCCAGACCTTCGCCGAGGGGCAGCGCTTCTCGGTGGTGCGCGACTTCTGCGGGCATGGCCTGGGCCGCACCTTCCACGCGCCGCCGAGCGTGCTGCATTACGGCCACCCGACCGACGGCCCGATGCTGGAGCCGGGCATGTTCTTCACCGTCGAGCCGATGATCAATGCCGGCAAGTTCGCGGTGAAGATCCTGGAGGACGGCTGGACGGCGGTGACCCGCGACCGGTCGCTGTCGGCCCAGTTCGAGCACTCGATCGGCGTGACCGAGACCGGGTTCGAGATCTTCACCCTGTCGCCCAAGGGCTATACCAAGCCGCCGTACATTTGAGAAATCCCCCGTCGTCCCGACGCACGTCAGGACCGAGCTGCGGGCGTTCGAGTCGTCATCCTGACGTGCGTCAGGATGACGGGGGAAGGCTGAGTGCCGTCCCATTCCGCCCCCGCCCCTTCCATAGCCCGGCCGTGACCGCGAGCCAGGGAGGTCGGGCGTGTATGACGGGTTGGGCGAAGTGCAGGATCCCGGGCCGGAGGGCCACCGGCAACGGTTACGCAGGCGGTTCCTCGCCGCCGGGGCGGATGCGCTTGCGGATTACGAACTCATCGAACTTCTGCTGTTCCTGGCCAAGCCGCGCGGTGACGTCAAACCGCTGGCCAAGCGGCTGATCGCCCGGTTCGGGTCCTTCGCCGAGACGATCAGCGCCGAGCCTCGGGAACTGGCGAAGGTGGACGGCATGGGCGAGGCCTCGGTCGCCGCGCTGAAGACCGCCAAGGCGGCGGCCGACCGGCTGCTGGGCGAACCGCTGCTGAAACGGCCGGTGCTGTCAGGCTGGAAACAGCTTCTCGACTACTGTCACGCCGCCATGGCGCACGAGCCGGTGGAGGTCGTGCGCGTGCTCTATCTCGACAAACGCAACCAGCTGATCCAGGACGAGATGCAGGGCCGCGGCACCATCGACCACACCCCGCTCTATCCGCGCGAGGTGGTGAAGCGGGCGCTGGACCTGGGCGCGTCGGCGCTGATCGTGGTGCACAACCACCCCACGGGCGACCCGACGCCGTCCCAGGCGGACATCTCAACCACGGCTCAACTCAAGGAGGCCGCGGCGACCCTGGGCATCGTGCTGCACGACCACCTGATCGTCGCCCGGCACGGCCATGCCAGCTTCCGCGCGAAGGGGTTGCTTTAGGACTCGACCGACTTGCCGTGGGTTTCGCGCACCACCAGGGCGACCAGCAGACCGAAAACGCCGATCACCGGCAGGACCAGGAAGGCGCGCTCATAGGCGGCCGCGGTGTAGACCCGGGCACCCTCCAGCATCGTGCCGTCCCAGGCGAGGTCGAGCACCCAGCCGAGCAGCGGCTGCAGCACGGCACCGGAGCCGACCACGCACCCGTTGATGATCCCGATCGTGGCCCCGGCCGCCCAGAGCGGCGTGTTCTCGCGGCCGACCGAGAAGGACAGCACCATGGAGGAGGCCCCCAGCCCCTGCACGATCAACGCAGCGGCCAGGGTGACGTCGCTGACATGGGGCAGGTAGACGGCCGCGGCGATGCCGGCGGTGGACAGGATCGCGCCGAGGATCATGAAGGGCTTGCGCCGGCGATAGCGGTCGGCGAGCCAGCCGAACAGCGGCGCGCCCACGCCCCAGCCGATGAACAGGCAGCTCACCAGCAGCGCGGCTTCGGCCTTGGGATGGTCGTAGGCCTGCATGACATAGGGCACGCCCCAGAGGCCGCCGAAGGCCAGCATGGCGCTGGTCATGGCCAGCCCGAACATGGCCGCCAGCCAGACCTGGCCGCTGCCCGCCGCCCGCTTCAGCCCGGCCAGCAGGCGCGGCCGCGGCGCCGCACCGTCGACACGCGGACGGTCGCGCAGGATGAAGCCGCAGGCGATCGCCAGGGCGGCGCCGAACACGGCGACCACCAGCATCATCGGCCGCCAGCCGAACGCCTCCACCGCCGCGCCGAGGGGCGCCTGACCGGTGATGCCGCCGATCACGCCGAGCATCTGGGCGCCGCCGCTGAGCGTGGCGAAGCGGTGGGCCGGCATCCAGATCGCCGCATAGTTCAGGGCGCCGGCGAAGCTGAAGGCGCAGCCGAAGCCGATCAGCATCCGGCCGAGATAGGCCATCCACAGGGTCTCGGCCCCGGCGAAGACGAAGCTGCCGACCGCCACCAGGCCGACGGCCACGGTGATCAGCCGGCGCGGCCCGAAGCGGTCGAGCATCACCCCGACCGGGATCTGCGAGCCGGCATAGGCGTAGTAGTAGAAGGCCGAGAGATTCCCCACCAACGCCCCGCCGACCGCGAAGTCGCGCATCAGCTCGTCGACCATGACCGAGGGCGCGACCCGCTGGACGAAGGCGTAGAAGAAGAACAGCGCGCACAGGAACCAGCCGATCCCGAGCAGGGTGCGGGAGGGCATGGCGGTGGATGGCGGAACGGCGGTCTGGCTCATGACGGAGGGGGACTCGTTCTTGGGGCGGGCCCCAGGGTCAGGGCAACAACAAAGGCCGAAGCGAACCCCGTCCGCTCCGGCCCTTCTCTTGTCTAGGCCCCGGCGCAACGCCGGGGAAGGGGAAGTTTATTAAATGCGCGCCCGCCTCAATGGCTCTCGCGCATCAGCGGGGTGCCGGAATTGCCGACCAGGAAGTCCAGATCCGCGCCCTTGTCCGCCTGGTTGACGGTCTCGACATAGAGCTTGGAATAGCCGCGGTCGTACGGGCTCTTGAAGGCCGCCCGGGTGGCCCGGCGCTTCTCCAGCTCGGCGTCCGACACGTCCAGGTGCAGGCGACGGTTCGGCACATCGACCTCGATCATGTCGCCGCTCTGCACCAGGGACAGCGGTCCGCCGGCCGCCGCCTCGGGCGCGCCGTGCAGGATCACCGTGCCGTAGGCGGTGCCGGACATGCGGGCGTCGGAGATGCGGATCATGTCGGTGATGCCCTTGCGCAGCACCTTCGGCGGCAGACCCATGTTGCCGACCTCCGCCATGCCCGGATAGCCGATCGGACCGCAGTTCTTCAGCACCATGATGCAGGTCTCGTCGATATCGAGATCCTCGTCGTCGATCCGCGCCTTGTAGTCGTCGATATCCTCGAACACCACGGCCCGGCCGGTATGCACCATCAGCTCCGGCGTTGCGGCCGACGGCTTCAGGATGGCGCCGTCTGGCGTGATGTTGCCGCGCAGGACCGCGATGCCGCCATTCGGCTTGAACGGTTCCTTCAGCGGGAAGATGACGTCACGGTTGTAGCATTCCGCGTCCTTCACGTTCTCCCAGATGGTCTTGCCGTTGGCGGTGATCGCGTCCTTGTGCAGGGAGTCGCCGATCTCCCGCAGCACCGCCGGCAGGCCGCCGGCGTAATAGAAATCCTCCATCAGGTGCTCGCCCGACGGCATCAGGTTGACCAGGCAGGGCATGTCCTTGCCCAGCCGGTCCCAGTCGTCGAGGCCGATGTCGACGCCGAGGCGGCCGGCAATGGCCTGCAGATGGATGACCGCGTTGGTCGATCCGCCGATGGCACCGTTGGTCACCATCGCGTTCTCAAAGGCGTCCTTGGTCAGGATCTTCGACAGGCGCAGATCCTCGATCACCATGTCGACGATGCGCTTGCCGGACATGTGGGCCAGCACGTAGCGGCGGCTGTCCACCGCCGGGATCCCGGCGTTGGCCGGCAGGGACACGCCCAGGCTCTCCACCATCGACGCCATGGTCGAGGCGGTACCCATGGTCATGCAGTGGCCGGCGGAGCGGTGGTTGTCCTGCTCCGCGCTCATGAAGGCTTCGATCGACATCTCGCCGGCGCGGACGGCCTCGGAGAACTTCCAGACATGGGTGCCGGAGCCGATCTTCTCGCCCTTGTAATAGCCGTTGAGCATCGGGCCGCCGGATACGCAGATGGTCGGCAGATCGCAGCTCGACGCGCCCATCAGCAGGGCCGGCGTGGTCTTGTCGCAGCCGACCAGCAGCACCACGCCGTCCATCGGCAGGCCTCGGATCGCCTCCTCCACGTCCATGGACGCGAGATTGCGGTACAGCATCGAGGTCGGCCGCAGCTGGCTCTCGGAATTGGAGAAGACCGGGAATTCGAGCGGGAAGCCGCCCGCCTCCCACACGCCACGCTTCACATGCTCGCAGATCTTGCGGAAATGGCCGTGGCAGGGATTGAACTCGCTGAACGTGTTGGCGATGCCGATGATCGGCCGGCCATCGAAGACCTCGGCCGGAAAGCCCTGGTTCTTCATCCAGGACCGGTGGGCATACCCGTCCTTGTCGATCTTGCCATACCACTGTGACGAGCGGCGTTTGCCCTTCATGGGATCGGGACGGTCGGTCATCGCGCATTTCCTCCGGTCGAGCGAGAGCGCCGGCCCTTTTTGATGGAATTCTTGGAGGCCGGCGAGCGGAAGGGTGCGCTGTGTCGGGCGCCTGGGTCAAGGCAGGCAAACGCCGGCGCGAGAGACCCGCGCCGGCGCCAGGAATGCGACAGTTGTAGAGCTCAGCTCAGCGAGCCGCAGAACCGCTGGATACGCTCGCAGGCTTCCTCAAGCACCTTGGTCGAGGTGGCGTAGGAGATCCGGAAATGCGGGCTCAGGCCGAAGGCCTCGCCCTGCACGGCGGCCACGCCCTCGCTCTCCAGCAGCGCGGTGACGAAGTCGCTGTCGCTCTCGATCACCTTGCCGTCCGGCGTCTTCTTGCCGATGCAGCCCTTCACCGACGGGTAGACATAGAACGCGCCGTCCGGGGTCGGGCAGGTGATGCCGGCCGCCTGGTTCAGCATGGAGACCACCAGGTCTCGGCGCTCCTTGAAGACCTTGTTGTTCTCGGCGATGAAGCCGTGATCGCCGGTCAGCGCCGCCACGGAGGCCGCCTGGCTGACCGAGCACGGGTTGGAGGTCGACTGCGACTGGATGTCGGTCATCGCCTTGATCAGGTGCGCCGGGCCGCCGGCGAAGCCGATGCGCCAGCCGGTCATGCAATAGGCCTTGGACACGCCGTTGACCGTCAGGGTGCGGTCGTAGAGGCCGGGCTCGACCTGGGCCGGGGTGCAGAACTCGAAATCGTCGTAGACGAGATGCTCGTACATGTCGTCGGTCATCACCCAGACATGCGGATGCTTCATCAGCACGTCGGTGATCTTCTTCATGTCCGCGCGGGTATAGCCGGCGCCGGTCGGGTTGGACGGGGAGTTCAGCACCACCCATTTGGTCTTCGGGGTGATCGCCTTCTCGAGGTCCTCCGGCTGCAGCTTGAAACCCTGTTCCTGCGGGCAGTCGATGAAGACCGGCTTGCCCTCGGCCAGGATCGCCATGTCCGGATAGCTGACCCAATAGGGAGCGGGGATGATGACCTCGTCGCCCGGATCCAGGGTCGCCATGAAGGCGTTGTACAGGACCTGCTTGCCGCCGGTGCCGACGACGATCTGGTTGCGGGCGTACTCAAGCCCGTTGTCGCGCTTGAACTTCAGCGCGATGGCGTCCTTCAGCTCCGGCGTGCCGCCGACGGCGGTGTATTTGGTGTTGTTGTTGTCGATCGCCGCCTTACCGGCATCCTTGATGTGCTGGGGCGTGGGGAAATCCGGCTCGCCGGCGCCCAGGCCGATCACGTCGTGACCCGCCGCTTTCAGTTCCATGGCCTTGGTGCTGACGGCGATCGTCGGCGACGGCTTCACGCGGCTCAGCCGCTCGGCAAGGATGCCCATCTCTCGAAAACTCCCAGGAATTCGCGGTTCGCGGAATGCCGGGCACGCTACGCCCGACCTATTCGCAAAGCAAGGTAGCCGGGCGTCCCGGAGACAAAAAAACGGGCCGGTTGGGAAACCGGCCCGAGGGAGCACCCGGGAGGGATCGGGGAGACGCCTCTCCCCGTCGGGCATGCGTCGCTGCGTTCAGTCCAGTTTCTCGACGTTGATGCCGATGGTGATGGCGCCGATCGCCTGGCCGGTCGCCGGATCGGCGATGGTGGCGTTGACCTGGCTCTGGAACTGGCCGCTGGAATCGTCGAACTCGACCTCGTCGATGAAGACCGCGTCCGGACCCACCGGATAGGTCTTCTGCCACTTGTCCTCGTCACCCTGCATGTAGTCGGAGGTGACGTCGCTCTGACCCACGTTCAGGCCCTTTGCGTCCATGACGAAGACTTCCGAATACAGGCCGTCGGAAGCGGCCTTCTTCTTCTTGAGGAAGGCGGAGAGCTTGCCGGCGAGCACCTTGTCGATCAGCGGCCCGCTGCCGGCTTCGGCCTCGGCGCGCCACTGCTTGTCGAGGGCATCGATCTCGGCCTCCGAGAGGCCGGCGGTCTCGGCGTTCTGCGCCTTCACGGCCTCGATGACCGTCGGATCGCTCAACCAGGGCCTCACCTGTTTGCTCAGAACGTCAGTAATCTGCGATGCGAAATCATTGGCGGACGCTGCTCCGGCACTAAAGGCCACGACCGTCGCCACCACACCCAGCGCTTTCAGATATCGACCCAAGGTCATCTAGGTTTCTCCCTTATCTCTTTATTTCGCCTGCCACATTCTCTGACGGGCTGTCAGCGGACGTAGCTTCGAGACGGACAAAGGAACACTCGTTTCCATGGAAGCCCGACTTCACTTCCGAAACTGCACTCAAAGGTATTAATAAAAACTAAAAGCCCCGAAAGAGTGAGACAGAAAAGCAATATACTTTAATAAACGTCTTCTTAACGATACGCGAATACCGTTAACCGTCGCACAGCGTGAAGGGGCATCACATGCGCATTGGATTTCGGATCGGAGCAGGTTTCGCTGGGGTCGTCGCATTAACCCTAGTTCTCGGCGCCACGGGGTGGCTGGCACTGGAGCGGTATTCCGACCAGGTCTCCCAGGCGGACCGGGTCGCCGACATCCAGCGACTGATCCGAAGCGCGCAGATCTCGGCCAGCGCCTATCGCCTGTCCGGGGAGCAGGCCGCGCGGGACGCGACGCTTGCCCATCTGGAGCAGGCGGCCGCCCTGGCTGAGGCCGTCGGCGAGCAGGACACGGCGGGGACAATCCTTGAATACCGCCGGCAGTTCGACACCCTGGTCGCCGCCCGCGCAAGCGCCGACCAGCTGATCGCCGAGATCCAGTCGAACAATGTCGAGTTCGAGCGGGTGGCCACCAATATCCGCCGGGATCAGGACAACCGCCGCACCGCGCTGAGCACGCAGCGCGACGCCGCCCTGGCCGAGCAGAACGAGAAGCTGCAGATCGAGGAACTGACCCGCACGCTGATCATGGCGACGCTGAGCGCACGCCGCGACGAGGCGGTCTATCTGCGGACCCGGTCCGCGGAGGACGCCGCCGCCGCGCGGGAGGGCACCAAGGACATGTTCCTGACGGCGATCAAACTGAAAAAGCTCACCGCAGGGACCGACGACGAGAAGCCCGTGGCCCTGCTGGCCGCGGCGGTCGGCGGGTACCGCAAGGCATTGGAGGCGATGTTCGCCGCCGTCGAGGCGGGTCAGGACGAAACGGAGGTCGTCGCCGAACTCGAGAGCGTGTCGAAGAAGATCAACGCCTTCGCGACCGCCCTGGCCCGCAAGGAGACCGCCGCCTATGCAAAGGCCCGTGCCGCGGCCCAGGCGGCGACGGCGGAGGCCCAGGCGGCGTCCGACATCGCCACCCAGGCCGCCGATCTGCTGACGGCGGTCAAGAAGATCGACGCGAACACCAAAGAGGTTGTCGCCGCCAACGGCCAAGGTGCCGCTGCCATGGCGCAGGTCTTCGCCTTCGGAGCCCTCGAGAACACCATTCGCGCCCTCGCCGGCAGCCTGCCGGAAGGATCGTCCATCGATCAGTTCAGCGACATGGTGGTCACCGCGAAGAAGAAATTCGACACCCTGGTGACCGCCCTGCAGACTCGGACGGCGGCGGCCGAGGAGATGACGGCCGCGGCCGCGGCCGTGGCCGAGCAGGTCGAGGCCAGCGTCGCCGCCTCCATCGTCACCCGCACCGACGACAAGCTGCTGTCGACCCTGCTGATCCTGGCCGGAACCGCCGCGGCCGCGGTGCTGGCCGTGATCCTGGCCCTGTTCCTGGGTCGCGGGATCACCAGTCCGCTACGGGCGATCACCCAGGCCATGGAGCGGTTGGCGGATAACGACCTGGACGTCGAGATCCCCGGCGTGAACCGCAAGGACGAGATCGCCGACATCGCGCGCTGCGTGCAGGTGTTCAAGGACAACGCCCAGCGGGTCCGGCGCCTGGAGCAGGAGCAGGAAGAGGCGGACGCCCGCGCCGAGGCCGAGAAGCGCCGGTCGCTGGAAGCCCTGGCCGCGAGCTTCGAGCAGTCCGTGGGCACGCTGGTGGCGGGCCTGACCGCCCAGGTGGCGGATGTCCGCGCCCGGGCGGAGGCCATGGCCACGTCCTCGAACGCCTCGCTGTCGCGCGCCGATGCGGTGGCGGCGTCTTCCGAGCAGTCGACCGCCAACGTGCAGGCCGTCTCCGAGGCGGCCGACGAACTGGCCGCCGCCTCCTCGGAGATCGGGTCCCAGGTGGCCCGCGCCGCCGAGATGGCCCGGGGCGCGAGCACCCAGGCCGGCATCGGCAACGAGCGGATCGCCGCCCTGGCGGAGACCGCGACCCGGATCGGTGCGGTGATCGCCCTGATTCAGGAGATCGCCGAACAGACCAACCTGCTGGCCCTCAATGCCACGATCGAGGCGGCGCGCGCCGGCGATGCCGGCAAGGGATTCGCGGTCGTCGCCTCGGAGGTGAAGAACCTCGCCACCCAGACCGCCAAGGCGACCGACGATATTCGCCAGCAGATCGAGCAGATGCAGGGCGCCAGCGGCGAGGCCGTCAAGGCGATCGACACCGTCGCCCGGGCGGTCGCCGGGCTGGACGACATGAACGCCGCCGTGGCCGCGGCCGTCGAGGAACAGGCGGCGACCACCTCGACAATCGCCGGCAACAGCCAGGAGGCCGCGGCTCAGACCTCCAAGGTCTCTTCCGAGATCGCCGAAGTCAGCGAAGCGTCGCGCGAAACCGGACAGAGCGCCGGTGAGGTTCTCAGCACCTGCAATGTCCTGGAGGCCGAAATGCAAACCCTGGAACGAGAGGTGTCCGGCTTCCTGCAGCGCATCCGATCAAGTTGAGGTAAATTCGCCCCAATTACTTGACGAATCATGCCCGACATCGTGAAATTGTCTTCTCTGCGGCGATCTAGGTGAAGAGCGTGTCCCCTTCCAAGAGCTCTCCCGTTGTGGATGCCGATGTGACGACGTCGGGCCGTCTGGTGGGCCTTCCGTCGCTGTCGACCGCCTGGACCGTCACAGTGGTGCCGGGCAACGACGGCGTGCCGCCGGATATAGAGCGGCGTCGGTACGACGCGACCTACGACAGCCTGGAGGTTCAGGAGCGGCCGCGGCACGACGGTGTCGCCGATTTCGCGGCGCTCTGGGGTTCCAGGCGCCAGGGTGCCTGCCTGCCGTCGCGCGGGGATTTTCCGGTGGAGGATCTGAAGCGCTGGTTCGGCCATGTGCTGATCATGGATGTCGGACCGGATGCCGAGGATTTCCGCTACCGGATGATCGGGACCGACATCACCGCCTTCCGGGATCGCGACTACACCGGCAAGTGGATTTCGGAATGCAGCTTCGGCGAATCCCGGGAGTCCATGGTCGCCACCTTCCGCAATCCCGTCCTCCAGCGCCGACCGGTCTTCCGCTGCGGCTGGGTGCAATGGCCGGTGGACGGATCCTGGCGCAGCTTCGATAGTGTCCACTGTCCGCTCGCGACGGACGGTCGCACGGTCGATATGACCATCGGCGTGCTCTACTTCGATGCGTTTCCCCCGCCTGGACTGGAAGAATGACGGATATTGCCTCGCTGGTCGCCGGATTCCGCGACATCGCAACCCCCACCATCGCCAATGCCCTCGACGAGCTCGACCTGAACGGCGTGATCACCGGTCTGAACGCCGTGGTTCCGGGGACCAAGGCCGTCGGCCCCGCCGTCACCGTGCGCCAGCAGACCGGCGCCAAGGGCACCTTCCCGGTGGAGGACTTCAAGGTCGGTCACATGATCGAAGCGGCCGGTGCGGGCGACGTGATCGTCGTCGACAACGGCGGCAACCCGGTCTCGACCTGGGGCGGCATGGCGAGTTACGCGGCCAAGATCCAGGGCATCGAAGGCCTGCTGGTCGAGGGCGGCGTGCGCGACTGGGAGGAGCAGCAGGAGTTCCGCTTTCCGATCTTCGCCCGCCACATGGTGCCGACGCCCGGCAAGACCCGCCTGAAGGTGGAAGCCATCGGCGAGCCGATCACCATCGAGGGCGTGCTGATCCGGCCGGGCGACCTGATCGTCGCCGACGGGTCCGGCATCTGCGTGATCCCGATCGACCGGGCCGCCGAGATCCTGGAGATGACCCGGCGCTACGCCGACGACGACGCCCAGGCGATGAAGGAAATGGACAACGGCCTCACCTTCCGCGAGGCGCTGGCCAAGTTCGCCAAGATCTGAGGCGCTCCAACCACCCTCACCCCATTCCCCGGCCCAGGGCCGGGGGAGTCATCTGGGTCGGAAATGCCCGTTCGCCCCGCCGCTCAGTGCAGGCGGCCGCCGTTCGGGACCTTGGTGGTCGGGGAGACCAGAACCACCGCACCCTCCTCGTCCATGAAGCCGAGGGTCAGCACCTCGCTCATGAACGGGCCGATCTGGCGCGGCGGAAAGTTGACGACCGCGGCGATCTGCCGGCCGACCAGTTCCTCCGGGGTGTAATGCACGGTGATCTGGGCCGAGGTCTTCTTCACCCCGATCTCCTCGCCGAAATCGATCCACAGCTTGATCGCCGGCTTGCGCGCCTCCGGAAACGGCTGCGCCTCGACGACCGTCCCAACCCGGATGTCGACCTTCAGGAAATCGTCGTAGGTGATCTCCGGTGCCCGCGCGTCCGCCATGTTCGCTCCCGACTGATTGGCTGCCACAGGCAGTGCCGGTAGCACGCGCCACCGTCCGACCGCAACCATGCGGCGCCGCCCGCAGTCCTGCTAGAGCGGATCGTGCGGTGGCGAGATCACTTCGTGATCGCGTCAGCGTGCGTGAATCTGCTCTATCTTATTGGTTTAGAGACAAATTCACCGACCATATTGAATCATAAAATGATTCAATATGGTCGGATTTGGCTCTAGAAACGAAAAGGGGCCGCCCGATCGCTCGGACGGCCCCTGCACCTCGCGCCCCTCGGGACAGGGCTTGAGTATCGCGTGATTACGACTTGGTCTTCTCGATCGCGGTCTTGACCTCGTCGAGCGACTCCATGATGCGCTTGTTGATGATGCCCGACGCCTCGGCGTTGGACTTCGCGACCATCTCCTGAAGCTCCTTCAGGTTGCCCAGCGCCTGCTCGAGGGTCGACTTGGCGATCGAGGCCTGCTGCGCCAGCTTCTCTTCCGGCGCGCCCTGGGTGGCGATCGCCTGCAGGTTCGACTGAACCTCGACGATGGCGGCCTGAGCGATCTCGCTCTGGCGCTTCATGATAGCCTGCATGCCCTCGGCGGCGATCTGGTTCGCCTGCGCGATCGCATCGAAATTCTTCTTGTGGGCGGCGACGATGCCGTCGACATCCACGTTCGGGATCTTGAACTCGCCCATCATCTTCTGAACGTCAAAGTCCATGAAGGGGTTCTTGAACTCGGCCATTTCCACTCTCCTCTTTGAACGGCTGGGAACTTGCGGGAGGCAGGCCCAGCCGGCGCAGTCGTTGCTGCACTGCACAATCACCACAGATAAATGGGACCGGTGCGGACCAGAGTCAATCGAATTTTGTGCGCTGCAGCATAAAATGCGCAACTGCAGGCGCCGAGCAGGGCGAAAGCCGCGGAGTTCGGCCGGAAACCGGCTGATCTACTGGCTCGAAATGAGCTCGAGATGACGCTCGATCAGGGTCACGATCCCGGGCACCGCCGCCTTGGCGATCGGCGAGGCCACCGGCCCCCAGTCCGTGTCCAGGGCCCCGGACGCGACCGTGTTGGACTGGTCGATCGTACCGAGCTCCCGCCCGATGCCGTCCATCACCGTCCAGGAGATCTTCACCAGATCGCCGCCGAGCTCCTTCGGCTCGATCGACACGTAGCCCTGGACAACGAACCCGTCGGGCGGCGGGAAGTCGGCGACCGCGACATCCGCCCGCTTCAGGGCGAAGGCCATGGCCCGGCGCAACATGTCGTTGCCGTTGCCCGGCGCGCCGCCGACCTCGTAGACCGTCACGGAGAACGGCGGCGGCTCGATATCCGTGCGCCGGGCATTCGGTACGATCCAGCGCGCGACCTGGGTCACCGCCTGCTCGAAGCGGGTGTCGCTGGCGATGGCGTCCACCCGGGTACCGACGATCTCGCCGTTCGGCCGGCTCAGGGTCCAGATGATCTTCAAGGCCCCGTCGGCCTGCCGCTCGCCCGACGTGCTGAGCATCAGGCTGGACCGGTTCGACGCGTTGGAGCTCGCCGCCACCCCCCGCTTCTGCAGCGCGTCGACGGTCATCTCGGTGATCAATTCGGCGGTGTCGTCGGGGACGCCGACCATCGGCCACACGAGCACGCCCTCGGTCGCCGGAGCGATCAGGAACGGCGCCTTGGCGAGGTTCGCCTCGTCCTTGGAAAAGGGCTGCGGCAGTTGCCCGCAACCGGCTAGGACAACGAGCGCGAACAGCAGGAAGAGCAGACGCACGATCATACGATGACGCAGCTCACCAGCAGGCCCAGAAACAGGAAACCGAGAAAGATCCACAGATGCGGCATGGCGGTGGTATGCCGCGCCGCACCCGGTCTTGCCAAGAGCTACTTGGTCACGAGTTCGAGCGGCATGGCCGACAGCCGTTCCGGCGCGCCGTCGGTGACGATGACCGTCTCGCCCAGGGACATGGCGAGCTGGGCATCGCTGTCCATCAGGATCATGTGCAGGAAGAACACCATGCCCGGTGCCGCCTCCACCGGATTGCCGTGATAGAACATCGGGAAGTCCATCCAGATCGGCGCGAACACCGCCCCCAGGGAATAGCCGCAGGCGTTCAGCCGGGCATGGCGCAGGCCGTTGGCGTCCATCACCCTGGCATGGGCGTCGAACACCTCGCCGATCGGCCGGCCGGGGCGCAGCGCGGCCTTGCAGGCCTCCAGCGCCTCGGCGCAGGCGTTGAACATATGGACCTGGTGATCCGGCACCGGTCCGACCGGGATCGTGCGCATCATACAGGCGTGGTAGTGCCGGTATGCCCCGGCGAACTCCAAAGTGAGTTGGTCCTGCGTCGCCAGGGTCTTACGGCCGGTGAAGTAGCGGCACAGCAGGGCGTCGCCGCCGCTGCCGATGATGAACTCGTTGCCCGGGTAGTCCCCGCCGCCCTTGAACACCGCCCCCTGCATGGCGGCCAGGATCTCGCCTTCGTCCACCCCCGGCCCGGTCAGCCGATGCGCCTCCTTCAGGGCGTCGTCGGCCAGCACGCCGGCGCGGCGGACATACTCCAGCTCCGCCGGCGACTTCACCAACCGCAGCAGCGACACCAGCTCCGAGGCGTCCTCCAGGGCGGCGAAACCGTCCAGGGCGGCGTCCAGCCGCTTGCCGTTGCGGGCGTTCAGTCCATAGGCGTCGTACTCCACCCCCAGACGCGTGCCGCGCGCGCCGACCTCCGCCAGCACCTCGCGCAGGTCGTCGGCCGGGGTCGCCCCATCGCGATCGACCCAGATGCGGATGTCCTCGATCGTGGAGGTGTTCTGCGCCTGGCGCAGGTCCGGCGCGCGGGTCAGCAGCACGACCCTGCCGTCAGACCCGAGATACAGGCACTGGAAGAAGCAGAACCCGAAGGTGTCGTAGCCGGTGAGCCAGAACATGCTCTCCTGGCGGAACATCAGCAGCCCGTCGAGGCCGGCCTTCTCCATCGCCGCCAAAGTCTGGGTCTTGCGCGCGTCGAACTCGGCGCGGGTGAAATGCAATGCCATTGTGCCCCCCTGGGAACGGGCGATCAGACGCCCAGCGTGATGGCGGCGAGCTGCCGCCCGTAATCCGGCTCGCCCCGGTGGCGGGACCGGCGGTAGCTGAAGAAGTTGGCCTCGTCCCGGCAGGTGTCCGAGGCCATGCGCACGACCTCGCCGAGGCCGAGGCGCGAGAGCCGGTGCACCAGATAGCCGGACAGGTCGAACAGGAAATGCCCGTCGCGCTCCGCCTTCTCGAAGAACCGTCCGTTGGCCGAATCCTGCTCCAGGAAGGGGGCCGGGAATTCCGGGCCGACCTCGTAGGACTCCACGCCGATGCAAGGGCCGACCGCCGCCTTGATCCCGTCGGCACGCACGCCGAGGTCGATCATCGCGTCGACCGTCGCGTCGCAGACCCCGTCCAGCGCGCCGCGCCAGCCGGCATGGGCGGCGCCGATCACCCGGTCGCCAGGGGCGGCGAACAGTACCGGCGCGCAGTCGGCGGCGAGCGCCCCGATCACGATGCCCGGTCGGTTGGTGACCAGGGCATCGGCCTCGCGCTTGGCATCCGGCTCGGCGGTCTCGTCGATGACGACGACCTTGTTGGAATGGATCTGGTGGTTGGTGAACAGGGTGCCCGGCGGCATGTCCAGGGCCGAGGCGGCCCGCGCCCGGTTCGCCTCCACCGCTTTGGGATCGTCGCGCGACCCGCGCCCGCAGTTCAGGGAGGTGTACAGACCACGGCTCACCCCGCCGCGGCGCGAGAAGAAAGCGTGGGCGATGCCGTTTTCGTCGAAACCGTCGATCTGGAACAAGAACCGTGTCTCGCTGTCGGCCGATCCTGGTGTCGGGCCGGGGCCTAAGCCTCGAACCCGGGCGGGGGGCTGGCCGCCGGACCGGTCCAGGCTGCGACCTTGAACAGGGTGCCCATTTCGCCGGGGTCGATCAAGCGGACCTTCGCCGCCTCGATATCGCGTGCCTGCGCCGGTGTCGCCCGTGCGGCCAGTGCCTCGGCCCGCTGGGCGATGCCGAGGGCGGAGAGGAAGACGCCCTGGGAAAGCGGACCATGGGCCACCCCACCCGCCTGGGTCACCGCCCGCGCCAGGGCGGCGAAGTCCACATGGGCGGTTACATCCGCCTCGCCCAGGGTCGACAGCACGTCCACCGGCTCGTGCGCCTTGACCGCCTGCAGGGTGTCGCCAGCGGCGCTCTCGCCGTGACCGTAGTCGATCACCAGCGCCGCCCCGCCCTCGCGCACGACCCGCCGGGCCAGAGCATCGGCCACCGACAGGGAGGTCGGCGATACCTCCGCGATCTCCCCGGGCCGGGCGCTCATCAGCACGCTGGGATGCAGCAGCGCCGCCAAGGGGCTGATCCCCGGCGTCAGGGTCCAGATCGGCGCACCGCCCTCCGGATCGAAGGCCAGGCGCCGCTCGTGCCATCCGGCGCCCGTGCGCATGAGTTGGACGATCGGCAGCGCGTCGAAGAACTCGTTGGCGATGACAATGGCTGGGCCGTCCGGCACGCCGGAAATGTCGTCATGCCAACGCGGCGCGTAGCCGGAGAGCGCGCGGCCCTGCATCTCCCGCAGGGTCCGACTCGCCTCCACCAGATGGAGATCGGCCGCCGCATGGAAGCCCGGAACCGCGCGGGTGGCGCGCAGGGCGTCGGCCATCAGCGTGCCACGTCCGGGGCCGAGCTCGACCAGATGCACCCGGCCGGGCGACCCCATCTGCTGCCAGACCACCGCCGCCCATAGTCCGATCAGCTCGCCGAACATCTGGCTGACCTCGGGCGCGGTGACGAAATCGCCGGCCGCGCCGAACGGATCGCGGGTCGCGTAGTAGCCGAAGCGCGGATGGGTCAGGGCATCCGCCATGACGTCGGCAACGGAGAGCGGCCCTTCGGACGAGACCCGCCGGCGCAGATGATCGAGCAGGCTCATTGGCAGCCGGTCACTTCGAGACGACGGGGTCCCGCCGCGCCGCCCACAGAATGATCGCGGTCCCGACGACGATCATCGGCAGGCTGAGGATCTGCCCCATGGTCACATGCGGCAGGATGAAGCCGAGCTGCACGTCCGGTTCGCGGAAGAACTCGCAGATCGTCCGGGCGATGCCGTAGCCGGCGAAGAACGCGCCGATGACGATGCCCGGTTTCCGTCGGATGCTCTCGCGCCGCGCCAGCAGGAACAGCACGACGAACAGCAGCAGTCCTTCCAGGGCGGCTTCGTAGAGCTGGGAGGGATGGCGCGGGATCGGCCCGCCATGGGGAAACGCCATGGCCCAGGGCACGTCGGGAGCCACCCGGCCGAACAGCTCGCCATTGATGAAATTGGCGATCCGCCCGAAGAAGATCCCGATGGGGGCGGCGGCGGCGACCAGATCGCCGATCGCCAGCATGGGCGCCCCCACCTTGCGGGCGAACAGGGCGGTGGCCGCGACCACGCCGAGGAAGCCCCCGTGGAACGACATCCCCCCCTGCCAGACCATGAAGATCTCGAGCGGATGGGAGAGGTAGTAGCCCGGGTTGTAGAACAGCACGTAGCCGAGCCGCCCCCCCAGCACGATGCCGAGGGTGGCGTAGAACACCAGATCGTCGATCAGCTTGGCCTCGAAGAAGACCGGCCGGCGCCTGGCCAGCCAGACCGCGTATTTCCAGCCCAGCAGGATCCCGGCGATATACGCGAGCGCATACCAGCGGATCGCGAACGGCCCGATGGCGATCGCGACCGGGTCGATCACCGGGAACGGAATGGCTGGCAAGATCATGGCTCGGCCTTCGCGGCAGGTGTCAGTGCGCGCTCGCCCCGCTCTCGGCCGGATAGATCGCGCCGGTGATCTTTCGTGATTCGTCGCTGGCGAGATACAGCGCCAGATAGGCGATGTCATCCGGTTCCATCGGTCCCATCAGGGATTTGATGGCGATCGGGTTGGTTTCCGGGTCGAGCATCGCCGCCACCCGCTCGGTCAGCACCATGCCCGGCCCGATGGCGTTCACCCGGATGCCCGCCGTGTGCCACTGCATGGCCAGCGCCTTGGTCAGCGCGATCACCCCGCCCTTGGCCGAGGAATAGGCGTCGGCCCCGGCGGTCCCGGTGAGCGCCCGGATGGACGTGGTGTTGATGATCGAGCCGCCACCATGGCGCTCCATATGCGGGATGGCGAACCGGCAACCCAGGAACGGGCCGAACAGGTCGACCGAGATGGTGCGCCAGAACTCGTCCAGCGGCATCTCGGTCACCTTGCCGTCCTTCGGCGTGGCGCCGCCGGCATTGTTGTAGAGCACGTCGATCCGGCCGTGGCGTTCCACCGTGCCGTCGATCAGGGCGCGGACGTCATCCTCCTTGGAGACGTCGG
This sequence comes from Thalassobaculum litoreum DSM 18839, assembly GCF_900102465.1. Taxonomy (GTDB): domain Bacteria; phylum Pseudomonadota; class Alphaproteobacteria; order Thalassobaculales; family Thalassobaculaceae; genus Thalassobaculum; species Thalassobaculum litoreum. The sequence goes on from NZ_FNBW01000002.1 coordinate 230,264, forward strand.
TGGTCACGAACTCGGCCGTCCCACCGGCATCTCGGATCGCGGCGGCGGCGGTCTCGCCGAGATCGGCCTTGACGTCGGCCATCACCACCGTCGCCCCCTCGCGGGCGAACAGCGCCGCCGAGGCCTTGCCGATGCCGGCCGCCGCCCCGGTGATGATCGCGATCTTTCCGTCGAGCCTGCCCATGTCTTTCCCTCCCTGCTTTTTCGGTCGGGGCGCCGAAGACGACAAAGCCGGCACCGCACGGCGGTCCCGGCCCTATCGGTTCAGCGCGCCCCGTTGCCGGGGAGGATCACATATAGAGGCTCTCGCCCTCCAGCCCCTTATACAGGTCGGCCACATACTCCCCGTAGCCGTTGTACAGGAGCGTCGGCACCTTATCGCCGGATCCCAGCACCCGTTCGGACGCCTGGCTCCAGCGCGGATGGGAGACCTCGGGGTTCACGTTGGCCCAGAACCCGTACTCGCTGGCCTGAAGCTCCTCCCAGAACGAGACCGGGCGCTTGTCGGTGAAGGTGAAGCGGACGATCGACTTGACCGACTTGAAGCCGTATTTCCAGGGCACCGCCAGCCGCAGGGGCGCCCCGTTCTGGCGCGGGATCGGCTTGCCGTAGAGGCCGGTGGCGATGAAGGCCAGCTCGTTGGTGGCCTCCTCGATCGTCAGCCCCTCCACATAGGGCCAGGGATACCAGACCTGCTTCTGCCCCGGGGCGATGTCGGAATTCTGGAAGGTCTGCATGACCACGTATTTGGCCGAGGACAGCGGCTTGGCGTACTCGACCAGCGACTTCAGGGCGAAGCCCGACCACGGCACGGTCATCGACCACGCCTCCACGCAGCGGTGGCGGTAGACCCGCTCCTCCAAGGGCATGGCGGCCAGCAGATCGTCGATGGCGACGGTGCGCTCCTGCTCGACCATGCCGTCCAGGGTCACGGTCCAGGGGCGGATCGGCAGATCCTGCGCGGCGCGCCAGATGTTCTTGGACGAGCCGAACTCATAGAAATTGTTATAGGTGGTCGCCAGATCCTCCTCGGTGATCGGCCGGTCGACCGTGTAGCGCTCGTTGCGTTTCACGGGATACAGCCCGGCGGAGGGGTCCGGCGGCAGGTCGGCCAGTTGGACGGCCTCGTTGTCGGCGGACGCCTCGTCGCCGCAGGCGGCCAGTGCGCCGGTCCCGGCCAGCACCGTGCCGATGCCGAGGCCGCGCAGCAGCGCGCGGCGGTTCATGTACACGCTCTCCGGCGTGGCGAGGCGTTCCGGCAGTTCCCACCCCTTGGGCCGCTTGATCAGCATGGTCACGCACTCCCTTGTCGCATTCGTATCAGACAGGTAGCGCGCGGCGTCGCGCACGCCAAATCAACTCGGGGTGAGAGGCTTTCCCCAGTCGCAGGGCCTTTGCCTTTTCGCGGCCGCAGTCCATGTTTGACCGAATGACGACCGACACGCCCGCCCCCGCCCCCTCGAAACTGATCCATCTGCTCGCCGGAGACGCGGCCGACGCCCTGGCCGCGCAGCCGAAGGCGACACGCGCCTATCTGCTCAACGTGGCCAATGGCGCCTGTACGAAACTGGCGGAGAAACTGGCCGGGCCAGACCTGGTGCTGCCGTGGCTGCTGGGCGCGATCGGCGCGCCGTCCGGGATCGCCGCCATGCTGATGCCGGCCAAGCAGTCGGGCTCCCTGCTGCCGCAGCTCATGATCTCCGGCTGGATCCGCACCCGCCCGCGGCGCAAGTGGGTCTGGGTCGCCGCCGGTGCCTTCCAGGCGCTCTGCCTGACCGCGATGGTCGCGGCCGCCCTCTGGCTACCCGCCGCATCGGCCGGGTGGAGCATCGCCGGCCTCCTGCTCGCCTTCAGCATCGCCAGCGGCTGCGGTTCGGTCTCTTTCCAGGATGTGACGCCGAAGACCGTTCCGTCGGGCGCGCGCGGCCGGATGCTGGCGAACCGGTCGGCCATCGGCGGCGCCTTCGCGCTGGCGACCGGCATCTGGCTCTCCACCGGCGTCAAGGGCACCGACGCGCTGGCCCCGCTGCTGACCCTGATCGGAGCCGCGGCCGTGCTCTGGGCAGCCGCTGCCATCCTGTTCGCCGCGATCCCGGAGGAGAAGAGCGAGCCCGGCGAGGGACGCGACCCGCTGGAGGAGATGCGCCGCGGCCTCGCCCTGATGCGCCAGGTCACCGGCTTCCGCCGTTTCCTCGCCGCTCGCTCGGCGCTGCTGTCGATCGAGGTCGCGACGCCGATCTTCGTCCTGTTCGCGCAGGAACACGCGGGCGCAACCCTCGACGATCTCGGGTTCTACATGGTGGCGACCGGTCTGGCGGCGGTGCTGTCGAGCCCGTTCTGGGGTGCCTTCTCCGACGACTCCGCCCGCAAAGTGATGACCACCAGCGCGGCGCTCGGCGTGGTCGCCGCGGCCGCCGCCCTGGCGCTACCGGCGCTGGTGCCCGAAGACATCCGGCATTGGGCATTCGCGGGCGTGTTCCTGGTGCTGGGCGTGGCGGTGGCCGGGGTTCGGCTCGGGCGCAAGACCTATCTGGCCGACGGCGCCCCGGAGAACGAGCGGCCGCTCTATATCGCCTTCTCCAACACCGCCGCCGGGATCGTCGCCATCGGCTTCATGGGGCTCGGCATCGTCACCGAGGCGACAAGCGTCGCGACCACGGTCGTCGTGCTCGGCGGGCTCGCGGGACTGGGCTTCGTGCTGTCGCGCACCATGCCGAAGGCCAGCCGGATGGCGCCATCCGGCTGACGGGCCGCGGGGCGAGCCGACGGGCGGGCGAATCGGCTTGCACCCTCGCCTTGGGAGTCCTTCAATACCCGGACATAGACGCCGGTCGTCCCGGCGCTTGCCATCGGGTCCTCGGGGCGGCCTCGGGCACATGACCCGGGACACCCCCGTTTAGCGCCTTTCCCAGGCCTCCCTCGGGGATCTCCACCCGGGCGAGCGAAGGGAGAGACAGCATGGCCTCCAATCCCAACGGCACACCCGGAGCGACAGAACGCGGCAGAGAAGGTGGCGGCGCGACCCGCTGCGCCGCGATCCTCGGCCCCTACCAGTCCGGCAAGACCAGCCTCCTCGAGGCCCTGCTCCACGCCACCGGCACCGTGGAGCGCAAAGGCACGGTCAAGGACGGCAACACGGTCGGCGACACGGCCCCCGAGGCGCGGGAGCGCGGGGCGAGCACGGAGCTGTCGATCGGCCACGGCACCTATCTGGGCGACAGCTGGACCTTCATCGACACGCCCGGCGGCATCGAATTCACCCTGGATTCCCGCCACGCCTGCATGATCGCCGACGTCGCCGTCGTCGTTGTCGAGCCCGAGGCGGCCAAGGCCGCGGCCGCCGGCCCGATCCTGAAGTTCCTCGACGACCACGACATCCCGCACGTGGTGCTGATCAATAAGATGGATCAGGCGTCCGAGAGCGTGCGCGACATCCTCGCCGCCCTGCAGGGCTCCTCATCCCGCCCGCTGGCGCTGCGCCAGGTGCCGATCCGCGACGGCGAGAAGGTGACCGGCTATGTCGATCTGGTGAGCGAGCGGGCCTACCGGTACCGCGAGGGCGAACCTTCCGCCCTGATCGAGCTGCCCGGCTCCGTTGCCGGCCGCGAGGCCGAGGCCCGCAATGAGCTGCTGGAGACCCTGGCGGATTTCGACGATCACCTGCTGGAGCAGCTGCTGGAGGAGATGGATCTCGACAAGCAGGAGGTCTACGCCCATCTGGCCGAGACCCTGAGCGCCGACAAGCTCGTACCGGTCCTGCTGGGCGCCGGCGAGCATGACCATGGCGTGCAGCGCCTGCTGAAACTGCTGCGCCACGAGACCCCGGACCACACCGCCACGGTCGAGCGACGCGGCCTCGGCGACGGCGAGGTGCCGATGGCGCAGGTGTTCAAGACCATCCACGCGCCGCATATGGGCAAGCTGTCCCATGTCCGAATCTGGCGCGGCACGGTGAAGGACGGCGACACCCTGAACGGCGCGAAAGTCTCCGGCATCTATGCCGCCAGCGGCGGCAAGCTGGACAAGCGCCCCTCGGCCGCCCCCGGCGACGTGGTGGCGCTGGGCCGCATGGACCCGATCCAGACCGGCGACGTGCTGACGCCGAGCGGCGGCATGCCGGATAGCGGCCTCGGCTGGCCGGAGGTGCCGCAGCCGGTCTTCGCCCGGGCGTTGAGCGTGTCGGAGCGTAACGACGAGGTGAAACTGTCCGGCGCGCTGGCCAAACTGGCCGAGGAGGACCCGTCGCTGCTGGTGCGCCAGGACCAGGAGCTGGGCGAGCTGACGATCTGGGGGCAGGGCGACACCCATCTGCGGGTGACGGTGGAACGGCTGAAATCGCGCTTCAAGCTGGATGTGAGCCTGAGCGAGCCGGCGGTCGCCTACCGCGAGAGCATCCGCAATCCGGTGGACGAGCACGCCCGCCACAAGAAGCAGTCGGGCGGCCACGGCCAATTCGCCGATATCCGCATCAGCGTGGAGCCCACTTCCCGCGGATCGGGCTTCGCCTTCGCCGAGAAGGTGGTCGGCGGCTCGGTGCCGAAGAACTATATCCCGGCGGTGGAGGAAGGCTGCCGCGAGGGCTGCAAACGCGGCCCGCTCGGCTTCCCGGTGGTGGACGTGAAGGTGACCCTGACCGACGGCCAGCATCACTCCGTCGACAGTTCCGACATGGCGTTCAAGATCGCCGCCCGCTCAGGTCTTCAGGATGCGCTGGCCAAGGCCGGCCCGGTGCTGCTGGAGCCGATCCATCAGGTGACCATCGCCGTGCCGTCGGAAGCGACCAGCAAGGTGCACGGCATCCTGTCGTCCCGGCGCGGGCAGATCCTGGGCTTCGACGCCAAGGACGGCTGGCCCGGCTGGGACGCGGTGACCGCCTATCTGCCCGAGGCGGAGATGCACGACCTGATCCTGGACCTGCGGGCCCAGAGCCAGGGGCTGGCGTCCTTCACCTGGACCTTCGACCACCTGCAGGAGCTGACCGGCCGGCTGGCCGACAAGGTGGTGGAGCATCACATGGCGGCGGCGGGGTAGCGCCCCGGCCGCTACTTCGCCCCGGTCTGCGAGGCCGCCACGTCCATGTACTCGGCCAGTTCGATATCCAGCGTCGTGACCCCGCCCACGTCATGGCTGCTGAGCTCGACCACGACCTTGTTGTAGGCGTTCGACCAGTCCGGGTGGTGGTCCATGCTCTGCGCCCTGATCGCCACCCGGGTCATGAAGCCCCAGGCGGCCTCGAAGCCGTCGAACTTGAAGGTCTTGGTGATCGCCTTGCCGTCCTGCGCCTCGGCCCATCCATCCATGGCGGCGAGTTGGGCGGTGCGGTCGTCGGCGGTGAGTTTCTCGGCCATTGCGGTGTCGTCTCCCGTCCGGTTGGGTGTTGGATTGGCGCGGGACCGGAAGCGGCCCCGTCCCCGTCAAGGTTGGGGCAGGTCACCGCGATGCAAGGTGCCGGCCGGAGGGCGCGCCTACAGAAACGTGCCCCGCACGTCGATCGAGGACTGGGTGCCGACACAGCCGAAGCTCTCCTCCAGCCAGGTGGTCGCGACGGTGCGGCCGATGTCGCGCAGATGGTGGAGGAACGCCCGCTCCGCGTTGAGCTTGGAGGACGCATGCATGTCCTGCATCTCCTCCGACGCCTCGATCATGTGGATGCGGGTCACCCGGTACGCCTCCGGGTCGAGCTTGCCGGCGGCGATCAGCCGGTTCACGAAATGGATCGCCCGCATCTCCCGCATCAGGGTGGAGTTGAATGAGATCTCGTTCACCCGGTCCATGATCTCCCGCGCGTCCGTGGGGACGGTGTCACGGTACATCGGGTTGATCTGCACGATGACGATGTCGCGGCACTCGGAATTGTAGATCAGCGGATACAGGGCCGGATTCCCCATATACCCGCCGTCGTAATAGTGCTCGCCCTCCACCTCCACCGCCTGGAACATGGTCGGCAGGCAGGCCGAGGCCATGACCGCGTCGATCGACAGCTCGTGATTCTCGAACACCCGGATCTTGCCCGAGCGCACGTTGGTGGCGCTGATGAACAGCTTGATGTCGGCCTCGTGCCTGGCCTTGTCGATATCGACCAGATCCACCAGCACATCGCGCAGCGGATTTATCTTCAGCGGATTGGTCTGGTACGGCGACAGGAACCGGCTGAGGAAATCCAGCGTCAGGTAGCCGGGCGAGCTGTCCACCCGCCAGTTGCCCAGCAGCCGGTCCGTCCAGGTACGCTGGATCGGGCTGAACCGGCCGGCGTCGGCGACCGCCTCCCAGAAGGCGTCAAGCTTGTCGCGGGCCCCCTGCCGCCCGTTCTCCGCCCAGCCGGCCGCAAGGACGACGGCGTTCATCGCACCGGCACTGGTGCCCGAGATGGCGTCGAAGGTAACCCGCGGGTCTTCCAGCAGCGCATCGAGCACGCCCCAGGTGAAGGCCCCGTGCGAGCCGCCGCCCTGGAGCGCCAGGTTGATCCGCTTGACCTGCGGGCCGGCCTTCGAGCGGGGCCGCTTCGGCTCGACGGCCGCCTCCGCCTCCGCGCGGAGCCGGGCCGGAACCTTGGCCTCGTGGCGGGCGGGATCGTCCTTTCCGTCCGACCTGCGCCCCGGGGATTTGGGGCGGGGAGCCATCAGCGGGCGACCCAGCCGCCATCGACCTGCAGAGCGGCCCCGGTGATCGAGCCCGCATGATCGCCGGCCAAAAACACCGACAGCGCGCCCAGATCGTCGACCTCGACGAATTTCTTGGTCGGCTGGCTGGCCAGGATGACCTCACGTACGACCTGTTCCTCGGTCATGTTGTTGGCCTTGGCCTGCTCGCCGATCTGGCCTTCCACCAGCGGAGTCTTCACAAAGCCCGGGCAGATCGCGTTGCAGGTGATGCCCTGCTCGGCGGTCTCCAGCGCCACCACCTTGGTGAAGCCGACGACCCCGTGCTTGGCGGCGACATAGGCGGCCTTGTACGGAGAGGCGACCAGACCGTGGGCCGAGGCGATGTTGATGATCCGGCCCCAGCCGCGCTGCTTCATCCCCGGCAGGGCGGCCTTGGTGGTGTAGAAGTTGGACGACAGGTTGAGGGCGACGATCAGCTCCCAGCGGTCCTCGGGGAACTCGTCGACCGGCGCCACCGTCTGGATACCGGCGTTGTTCACCAGGATGTCGACCTTGCCGAATGCGGCCTCCGCGTCGGTGACCAGCTTCTTCGCCTGGTCGCCCTTGGTCAGGTCCACGCCGCTGAAGGCGGCTTTCACGACGAACTCGGTCTCCAGGCCGGCGCGGATCTGCTCGATCTCCCCCGCATCGCCGAAACCGTTGAGCATGATGTCGGCGCCGGCGCCGGCGAGCGCCCTGGCGATTCCGAGACCGATGCCGCTGGTCGATCCGGTGACGACGGCGGATTTACCCTTGAGGCTCATGTCGATTTTCCTCTGGTTCGTGGGACGGCGGATTGGGCCGGCCGAGAATACGTTGCACCGCACAAATTGAGACGCTTCGGCACGGGTACAACCCTATCAGCCCGTCCCCGCGGTGCGGCAAACTTTCCCTGTGCCGCGGAAGCGGTTATAGCTGCGCTCATGTGCGCACAGAAAGCCCGTCCCGGAATCCTCGCCCCCACCATCGACCAGATGGCGGCGCTGGCGGAAGACGCCCTGTCGAACGTTCCCCAGGAGCTGCTGAAGCCGCTCTCCGGGCTCGCGATCCTTGTCGAGGACTTCCCCGACGAGGAGATCTGCGAGGCCATGGACCTGGAGACGCCGTTCGACCTGCTCGGCCTGTACCAGGGGGTGCCGCTGGGTCACCGCTCGACGGGGGAGACGCCGGCCGATCTCGACCGGGTGTTCCTGTTCCGCCGCTCGATCCTCGACTACTGGATCGAGAGCGGCGACGACCTCTACTCGGTGGTGCGCCACGTCCTGATCCACGAGATCGGCCACCACTACGGCTACAGCGACAGCGAGATGGAAGAGCTGGAGCGCCTTGCCGAAGAGGAAGAGACCAACGCGCCGGCCGGGCGGGCATAAACACCCGTCGTCCTGAACTCGATTCAGGACCAAGCCGCCCACGCCGACGGGCCGAGCCCAGATCCTGACATGCGTCAGGATGACGGGATGGGTGGAGGCGCGGCGCCCCTACTTCGCCCCCATGCGGATCGCCCCATCCAGCCGAATCGTCTCGCCGTTGAGCATCGGGTTGTCGACGATGCTCTCCACCAGCCGGGCGAACTCCTCCGGCTTGCCGAGGCGCGAGGGGAACGGGATCTGGGCGGCGAGGCTGTCCTGCACCTCCTGCGGCATGCCGAGCACCATCGGCGTGCCGAAGATCCCCGGCGCGATGGCGCAGACCCGGATGCCGGTGCGGGCGAACTCGCGGGCCGCCACCAGGGTCAGCGAATGCACGCCCCCCTTGGACGCGGCATAGGCCGACTGGCCGATCTGCCCCTCGAAGGCGGCCACGCTGGCGGTCGACACGATGACCCCGCGCTGGCCGTCGCCGTCCGGCTCGTTGCCGGCCATGGCCGCGCCGGCGAGGCGGATCAGGTTGAAGCTGCCGACCAGGTTGACGTCGATCACCTTCTTGAAATCGGCCAGATCCATCGGCCCGTCGCGGCCGACGATACGCTTGGCGGGCGCGATGCCGGCGCAGTTCACCAGCACGAGGGGCGCGCCATGGGCCTCGCCCGCCTGCGCCACCGCCGCTTCGGCCGAGGCCGCGTCGGCGACGTCGCAGGACAGCGCCAGCCCGCCGATCTCGTCGGCCAGAGCCTTGGCGGCATCCAGGTTCACGTCGAGCAGCGCCACCTTGGCCCCGCGCACCGCCAGCGCCCGCGCCGTCGCCGCCCCGAGGCCGCTGCCGCCGCCCGTCACCAATGCGCCCTTGCCCTTGAGATCCATCGTCTTCCTCCGGTCGCGGTCTATCTGTTCACGCGGCACCGGTGATATCAGATCGCGCCGGACCGCACGAGCCACGCCGCATGAGATGGAGACCCAGACCCCATGGCGACCCTGAGCGATATCCCGACCCCCGCCCGAACGCTCGGATTCGCGGGCGCCCTGCCCTTTATCGCCGGGGCGGCCGGCGTCTGGGTGCTGGAGACGCCCTGGGACTGGGTCGTGCTGAACGCGCAGGTCTATTACGGCTGCGTGATCCTCTCCTTCCTCGGCGCGGTGCATTGGGGCCGCGCGCTGGGCGGCGGGATAGAGGGCGGCATGGAGGGCGAGGCGCTGTGGCGGCCGCTGGCCTGGAGCGTGACGCCCTGCCTGCTGGCCTGGGTCGCCGCCTTCGCCAAGCCGGACCTGGCGCTCGTGATCCTGATCGGCGGGCTGGTCGCGGCGTTCATGGTCGACCGCTCGGCCACGGCGCTGGGGTGGTTCCCGGCCTGGTACGGGGTACTGCGGAAGGTCCTCTCGGCCATCGCGGTGGCCAGCCTGGGGGCGAGTCTGATCAAGGTGCTCGCGTAAATACCGAAACCGCTCCCTCCTCTCGTCTCCCCGGCCATGCGCCGGGGTCCCGGAAAGGGATGTGATGGAGCGTTGGGGATCATCCTGAAACGCTCCAGCACGCTCTGGGCTCGGTCCCGGCTCAGGGCCGGGAAGACGACATGGAGAGGATCGAGCGCCTCAGTACCCCCGCTCGCGGTCGACCTGGAGCGTTGGGAATCATCCTGAAACGCTCCAGCACGCTTTGGGCTCGGTCCCGGCTCAGGGCCGGGAAGGCGACATGGAGAGGATCGAGCGCCTCAGTACCCCCGCTCGCGGTCGACCTGGTGCAGCAGCGCGCGGCCGTCGAGATATCTGGCCGTGTTCTCCACCACCAGCCCGGCGACGATGGCGTCGCGGTCCGGATGCAGGCCGCCCACATGCGGCCATACGCTGATCCCCGGCGTGGTCCAGAACGGGTCGTCGCTCGGCAGCGGCTCCTGCCGGAACACGTCGAGCACCGCCCCGGCTATGGCACCGCCGGTCACGGCGGCGATCAGGTCGGCATCGACCACCGTCGCGCCGCGCCCGAAATTGAGGAACCACGCCCCCGGCTTCATCGCCGCGAAGCGCTCGGCGTTCAAGAAGTCCACGGTCTCCGGCGTCACCGGCAGCAGGTTCAGCACGAAATCGGACTCCGCCAGCATCCGGTCGGTGTCCTGCGGCGCGTAGACGGTGTCGACATGCTCGACCTCGCCTGGCGAGCGGCGCACGCCGACCACCCGCAGCTCCAGCGCGGCCGCCTTGCGGGCCAGCTCCGCGCCGATGGTGCCGAGGCCGAGGATGCCCAGGGTCTGGCCGGCCAGCGGCACGGCGACCCGGCGAGTCCAGGTCGACGAAAGCTGGTCGATGGCGGCGGCGGCGATCGGCTTGGTCGCATGGAACAGGGCGGCCAGGATGTTCTCTGGCATCTGCACCCGGTGCACGCCCTTGGCCGCGGTCAGCAGCAGGCCATCGGACAGGTCCGGGCGGGACAGCCAGGCCTCCACACCGGCGGTGGTGGTCTGCACCCAGCGCAGTTTCGGCATCTCGGCCAGCAGCCCGGCCGGCGCGCCCCAGGCCAGCATCATCTCGGCCTCCGCCTTCTGCGCGTCGCTCGGTGCCTCGGACCGGTCGATCCCTTCCAGCCGGAGCCGGTCGCCCAACCCCGCGACGGCGAGCGCCTCCACATAGATCGGCGCGCCGTCGGTCCACAGCAGCATCAGCGGCTTATCCGCCATTCGTCTTCTCCTCAACAACTGGATCGCCGGGAAGCCTCACGACCTCGACCGGCTCGGCGATGCCCCGGACCCGTGCGCGCTCGCGCCGACCCTCCGCCACCAGCGGGGCGACGGACGGGTCCTGGGCGAGCTGGCCGCTCACCACCACCTCTCCGCCGGCGGCGAGCCCCTGGACCCGGGCGGCCAGATTCACCATGGAGCCGAAATAGTCCAGACGGTCGTTCAGCGTGACAGCAATGCTGGCGCCGGCATGAACGCCGATCTTGATGGAGATCGCCTCGCCGCCCTGGTCCCGGTTGAACGCCTCGGTACCCTGCTGCACATCAAGCGCGGCACGCACCGCATCCGCCGGCTCGGCGAAGGCGGCCATCACCGAGTCGCCGATGGTCTTGACGATGGCCCCCCGGTGGCCGCGCACGATGCGGCCGAGATAGGCGAAGTGCTCGCGGACCAGATGGTAGGCGCTGGCGTCGCCGATCCGTTCGTACAGCGCGGTGGATCCCTTCAGATCGGTGAACATCAGGGCGATCTGGGCGATCGACACCTGATCGCCCGGATGCAGAACGGCATTGGAGAACAGGTCCCTGAACGCCTGCAGGGTCGTGACCTCGTGCGCCGTCAGCGCGTCGGCCACCCAGGCGCGGGATTCCACCACAAGGGTGCGGCGCGCGGCGCCCTGATTCTCCAGCGTCACGGTGCCGGGCGCCGACGGCTCGCCGGCCTGGACGACCGCCCCGTTCACGATCACCCTCGGCGCCGGCCCGTCGATCGCCACGTCGCACTGTCCGCCGGTTTCCAGTGTGCGGTACCGGTAGGCGCCGGGCGCAAGATCGGCCGGGACGGTCCGGCTCTCCCCCGGGTCCAGGGCGACCTGCAGGATCACATGCGGCATCGACATCGGTCCGAACAGGCAGAACTCGCCGTCCTGTACCGGCCGGACCGCCGGGGCCGGCTGGAAGCTGAGCTCAACGTTGCGGGAGAAGTCGCGGTCGTAGGTGATGTTGCAGGAGTCGCAATGGGCGGTCTCGGGCACTTGATCGAGCGACGAGGCGGAGAGCTTGGCGCCGCGGCAGCGCGGACAGAGCAGGTCCCAGCGCGATTCGAGCAGCCCGTCCCGGACCGCCTCCAGGCAGAGTTCGATGACCGGCAGGTCCTCCTCTCCCCACTCCCGGGCGAGCCGGCGCGGACGCATCCGGATCAGGTCCATTTCCTGCGCGTCGAGAACGTAGTCGGCCAGCCGGGTCCCCAGGCCGTGCCCGTTCGGGCTGGCATTGATCTCGGCGACGATCCGCTCCAGGCGCAGCGCACGCGCCTGGTCCAACACCACCCGCTTGGTCAGAAAGGGGCGCTTGCTGGCTCCCGCCGCGAACTGGCGAAGATCGTCCACCAACCTGTCGAAATTCTTCCCGGCGTCGTCAAAGAAGCGGGTCGCCAGCAACAGGCGGCCGATCAGATTGGCCGGCGCCGCTTCCATGCGGTAGATACAGCGGCATCCACCCGGCGTCGGTTCGAACTCGGCGGTTGCGATCAGCACGGCCAGGGGGCCGCGGGAGAACCGCCGTTCGTGCCGGAACCAGCGATCGGTCACCCATTCGACCGGAATCTCCTCCCAGGCCAGGGTGAACGGACCGGCCTTGGCTTCGGCGAAGAACCGGACCGTGCCGTCGGCCTGTTCGACCTCGCGGATCCGATGCTTGGGAAGACCCGCCGCCTCGTTGATACGCCCGGTATCGGCGAACAGCGGCCATATCACGTCCGGCGGCTGATCGAACTCCCACACAATCGTATGGCTTTTCATGGGCGAATGGCTCTTCACGGGCCTCTCCTCACTCGGCGGCGCCCCGCTGGCTGTCGAGATACTCATCGCCGAGCGGACCGTAGAAGGCCGCGTCGAACCCGGCCGCCTCGCGCGACGGGATGTTGAACGGTGGCTTCACCCCGCCGCGGAACCGGGCGCGCACGATCGCCTGCCAGGTGGCGACTGGCTCCAGCTTGCGTTCCGCGCAGAGATGGTCGAACCAGCGCTTGCCGACGGCCACATGGCCGATCTCGTCGTCATGGATGACCTGCAGGATGTCGGCAGAGGGATCGTCGCCGACCTCGCGCAGCTTGGCGATCATCGGCGGGGTGACGTCCAGGCCGCGCGCCTCCAAAACCAGCGGCACCACCGCCTGGCGGGCCAGGGGGTCGTCCGCCGTCTCCACCGCCGCCTGCCACAGCCCGTCATGGGCCGGCAGAGCACCATAGCGTGATCCCAGCGCCTCCAGGCGGTCTGCGATCAGCAGGAAATGCTTCGACTCCTCGTCCCCCACACGCACCCAGTCGTCCGCATAGGCGCGCGGGAAGCCGGCGTCGGGAAACCGCGCGACCGCGTCCCAGGCGAGATCGATGGCGTTCAGCTCGATATGCGCCAGCGCGTGCAGCAGGGCCACCCGGCCGCGCGTCTCGGCAGTGATCTTGCGCTTCTTAACCCGCCTGGGCGGCAGCAACGGCGGCTCATCCGGCCGACCCGGCCGGTCCGGCGGAAAGACGGAATAGGCAAAGGGCAGCGCGCCGGACCGCCAGGCTGCCGCGGCGCGACGGCCGAGTTCGGCCTTCGCCCGGGCATCGGCGGTTCGGAGGACCGCGACGGCGGCCTGGCTGAGATCGGAGAACTCCATGGCGGGACATGATGTAGCGCGACTGCGTATTCCGTGCACCCGCCGCGACGCTTATGCTCACACCCAAGCCCCGACTAGGGCGTTTATCCAATGCAGAGGTGAGTCCCTATGACTACGCGTGAAGCCGCGCTCGATGCGGTGCGGGAGTATTTCGACACGGGCGGTTTCCGCACCGAACTGACCGAACGGGTGGCCGTTCAGACATCGAGCCGCGAGGAGGAGCATCGCGCCGACCTGATGGATTATCTGGACCGGCTGATGCGCCAGCGCTTCGAGGCGATGGGCTTCAGCGTCGAGATCCATCAGAACACGCTGCTCGACCGCGCGCCGTTCCTGGTCGCCAAGCGGATCGAGGATCCGAGCCTGCCGACCCTGTTCTGCTACGGCCACGGCGACACGGTGCCGGGCGAGGAAGGCCGCTGGGCCGACGACCGCAACCCGTGGCGCCTTGAGGTGGCAGACACGCCGTCCGGTGAGCGCTGGTACGGCCGCGGCACCGCCGACAACAAGGGCCAGCACGCCATCAACATGGAGGCGATGCGTCACGTCATCGAGACCCGGGGCAAGCTCGGCTACAACGTCACCTTCCTGATCGAGATGGCCGAGGAGATGGGCTCGCCGGGCTTGGCGGAATTCTGCCGCGACAACAAGGAGATGCTCGCCGCCGACCTGCTGATCGCGTCGGACGGGCCGCGCTTCTCGACGGACGGGCCGGACATCAAGCTCGGCACCCGCGGCGGGCTGAACATCCGCTTCCGCCTGGAATACCGCGAGGGCGGCCACCATTCCGGCAACTGGGGCGGCCTGCTGGCCAACCCGGCGATCGTGCTGATGCACGCACTGACCGGCATCGTCGGCCGCGAGGGCAAGATCCTGCTGCCGGAGCTTAAGCCGGCTCAGATCAAGAACTCGGTGCGCGACGCACTCGGCCACGTGAAGGTCGTCTCCGGTCCCGACGATCCCGAGATCGACCCGTGGTGGGGCGAGCCGGGGCTGACCCTGGCGGAGAAGGTGTTCGGCTGGAACACCTTCGAGGTGCTGTCCTTCATCACCGGCGACCCGGAGAAGCCGCAGAACGCCGTGCCGCCCTTCGCCGAGGCGATCTGCCAGATCCGCTTCGTGGTCGACACCGACCCGGACGTCTTCCTGCCGACGATCCGCGAGCATCTGGCAGCCAACGGCTTTGGCGACATCACCGTGGAGCCGGCCCGCATGTCGATGCTGCGCGCCTCGCGGCTCGATCCGGACCACCCGGCGGTGCCGTGGGCGGTCGCGTCGATGGAGAAGACCACCGGCAAGACGGTCACGGTGATCCCCAACGCCGGCGGCTCCCTGCCGAACGACATCTTCCTCAACGGCATCGGCATGCCGACGATCTGGGTGCCGCACAGCTATACCGGCTGCTCCCAGCACGCCCCGAACGAGCATGTGCTGCCGCATCTGATGCGCGAGGGGCTGGAGATGATGACCGGCCTGTTCTGGGATCTGGGCGAGGGTTTCCCGGGAAAGTGAGGTAACGTCGGCAGACCGGGGCACCGGGTCCCGGTCCGCCCCCGGATCAAGTCCGGGAGCGACCGGGATGACGGGTTTGGGATCCGCGTCTTCCCCGCATCGTCATCCCGGACAGCCCCGGACTTGATCCGGGGATGGGCCGTGACCGTGCCCCTACCCCGGCCAACCGCCGGTCTGACGCAGGCCTTCGGACAGCAGGATCCCCGCACTCACAGCCACGTTGAGCGACCGCGCCCCCGCCACCATCGGCACCTTCACCGCCAGATCGGCCGCCGCGTGCACGTCGTCGGGCACGCCGGCGCTCTCGCGGCCGAGGATAAGATGATCCTCCGCGTCGAACCGCGCGTCGGGGAGCGTCACCGCGCCCTTCGTGGTCGCCAGGACCAGCCGTCCCGGCTCCCGCGCGGCCAGGAACGCGTCCCACGAGCTGTGCCGTCGCACCGCGGCGAATTCCAGGTAATCCATGCCGGCACGGCGCATCCGGCCCTCCGACCATACGAAGCCGCAGGGCTCGATCACATCCACGCCGACACCGAGGCAGGCGGCAAGCCGAAGGATCGTTCCGGCGTTCTGGGGGATGTCGGGCTGGTACAGGACGAGGCGCATAGCCGCATCTAAACGCCTCGCGATGCTTTGCAAAAGGCAAACCTCTGCGCTATACGCATGCCGGATCGGGGCGGAGGTATTTGCGACAGCGGGTCGCGTTGCGTTCCTGCGCCATTGGTCGATAGTGCCTGACGATCCGGCACGCGGGCCGGAAACCCGTCGAGCGCCACATAAGACGAGTGGAGAACCATGGCCGAAACCCACGAAGGCGACTCCCGCCGCGACTTCCTGATTATCACGACCACCGCCGTAGGCGCGGTGGGCGCGGCTTGCGTCGCCTGGCCGTTCATCGACCAGATGAACCCGGCCGCTGACACCCTGGCGCTCGCCAGCATCGAATTTGACGTCTCGACAGTCGCGGAAGGCCAGTCGGTCACGCTGACCTGGCGCGGCAAGCCCGTGTTCGTGCGGCATCGCACGCCCGCGGAGATCGAGGAGGCGCGCGAGGTTCCGCTCGACGACCTGCGCGATCCGCAGACCGACGCCGAGCGTGCCGAGAAGCCCGAGTATCTGGTGATGGTCGGCGTCTGTACGCACCTCGGTTGCGTGCCGCTCGGCCAGAGCGTGTCCGACCCCAAGGGCGATTTCGGCGGCTGGTTCTGCCCGTGCCACGGCTCGCACTACGACACGTCGGGCCGCATTCGCCGAGGCCCGGCGCCTCTGAACCTCGCCGTGCCGGAATATCAGTACATTTCCGACACCGTCGTCCGTATCGGTTAAGAGGGAGCGCCGGAGCATGGCTGCGAATTTCTCAAATCCGGTGGTGCGGTGGATCGACCACCGCCTCCCCGTCTTCACCTTCATGCACCACGAGTTGCATGAGTACCCCACCCCGAAGAACCTGAGCTATTGGTGGAACTTCGGGTCGCTGGCCGGTATCGCCCTGGTGATCATGATCGTCACCGGCATCACGCTGGCGATGCACTACACGCCGCACGTGGACTACGCCTTCGCCAGCGTCGAGCGCATCATGCGCGACGTGAATTACGGCTGGCTGATCCGCTACATCCACATGAACGGCGCCAGCTTCTTCTTCATCGTCGTCTACATCCACATCTTCCGGGGCCTGTATTTCGGCTCCTATAAGGCGCCGCGCGAAATCCTCTGGATGCTCGGCGTGGTCATCCTGCTGCTGATGATGGCGACGGCGTTCATGGGTTACGTGCTGCCGTGGGGCCAGATGAGCTTCTGGGGCGCCACCGTGATCACCAACCTGTTCTCGGCGATCCCGCTGGTGGGCGAGTCGATCGTCACCTGGCTGTGGGGCGGTTTCTCGGTCGACAACGCGACCCTGAACCGGTTCTTCTCGCTGCACTTCCTGCTGCCGTTCGTGATCGTCGGCGTGGTCGTGCTGCACATCGTCGCGCTGCACCGCTTCGGGTCGAACAACCCGCTGGGCATCGACGTGAAGGGCCCGAAGGATCAGATCCCGTTCCATCCGTACTACACGATCAAGGACGCGTTCGGACTGGGTGTGTTCCTGATCTTCTTCTCGGCCTTCATCTTCTTCGCGCCGAACTTCCTGGGCCACCCGGACAACTACATCCCGGCCAATCCGTTGGTGACGCCGGCGCATATCGTGCCCGAGTGGTATTTCCTGCCGTTCTACGCGATCCTGCGTGCGATCCCCGACAAGCTCGGCGGCGTGCTGTTCATGTTCGGCGCCATCGCCGTGCTGTTCGTGCTGCCGTGGCTCGACCGCTCGCCGGTGCGCAGCGGCCAGTTCCGCCCGATCTTCAAGATCTTCTTCTGGATCCTGGTGGTCGACGTGGTGGCGCTGACCTATCTCGGCGGCAAGCCGGCGGAGGGCATCTACGTGATCCTCTCCCGGATCGCCACCGCCTACTACTTCATCCACTTCCTGATCATTCTGCCGGCCCTGAGCATCTTCGAGACGCCCAAGCCGCTGCCGAAGTCGATCAGCGAGCCGGTGCTTGGCGCCGGGGGCGGATTCGCTGCAGCCACCGCCGCACCGAGGGAGAAAGTCTGATGATCGCGCGTCTCACCACCACCATCGCGGCCGTCGCGATCGCGGCCGGCGCCTGGTCCTTCGCTCTCTCCACCCCGGCTTCGGCCGCGGGAGAGGCGATCGATCTGCCGCAGCACGACTGGTCGTTCAGCGGCCCGTTCGGCACCTATGACCGCGGCGCGCTGCAGCGTGGCTTCCAGGTCTACAAGAACGTCTGCGCCGGCTGCCACGCACTCAGCTACGTCGCGTACCGCAACCTCGAGGACCTCGGCTACAACGAGGACGAGGTCAAGGCGATCGCGGCCGAAGCCAGCGTGACCGACGGCCCGAACGACGACGGAGAGATGTTCGAGCGGCCGGGCAAGCCGTCCGACAGGTTCGCCTCGCCGTTCCCGAACGAGCAGGCGGCCCGCGCGGCCAATGGCGGCGCCTATCCGCCGGATCTGTCGCTGATCGTCAAGGCCCGTCCGGACGGCGCCAACTACGTGCGCGCCCTGCTGATCGGCTATACCGAGCCGCCGGCCGACTTCAACCTGATGGCCGGTATGAACTACAACGCCTACTTCCCGGGTCACCAGATCGCCATGGCTAAGCCGCTTTACGGCGACGACGTGACCTACGAGGACGGCACCCCGAGCACGATCGAGCAGGAGGCGGCGGACGTCGCCGCCTTCCTCGCCTGGGCTTCGGAGCCGGAGATGGATGAGCGCAAGCGGGCGGGCGTCATGACGCTGCTGTTCCTGCTGGTCTTCACCGGCCTGCTCTACGCCACCAAGCGGAAGATCTGGGCCGACGTCCACTAAGCGCCGGCACAATCAGGCAATTGCAGAGGCCGCGGTTCGTCCGCGGCCTTTCGCGTTCCGGGCCCGGCGCGGTATACCTGTGGCACAGACATTCGGAACGGGACGGACATGAGCAGTCAAACACGCAAGGCCCTCGTCGCGGTCATCGGCGGCAGCGGCGTCTACAATATCGACGGCCTTGAGAACGCCCGCTGGCAGACCGTCACCTCGTCCTTCGGCGAGCCGTCGGACGAGCTCCTGTTCGGCGAGCTCGACGGCCAGCCGCTGGTCTTCCTGCCGCGCCACGGCCGCGGTCACCGGTTAAGTCCGACGACGATCAACTACCGCGCCAATATCGACGCCCTGAAGCGCGCCGGCGTGACCGACATCATCTCGGTCTCCGCCGTCGGCTCGCTGAAGGAGGAATACGCGCCCGGCCATTTCGTGCTGATCGACCAGTTCATCGACCGCACCTTCGCCCGCGAGAAGACCTTCTTCGGCACCGGCTGCGTCGCCCACGTGTCGATGGCCCATCCGGTCTCCACCCGCCTCATGGATGCTCTGGAGGCTTCCTGCAAGCAGCTTGGCCTCCCCTATGCCCGCGGCGGGACCTACGTGACCATGGAGGGCCCGCAGTTCTCCACCCAGGCCGAGTCGTTCCTGTACCGGTCGTGGGGAGCCGACGTGATCGGCATGACCAACATGCCGGAGGCGAAGCTCGCCCGCGAGGCGGAGATCCCCTACGCCACCGTCGCCATGGTCACCGACTACGACTGCTGGCACCCGGACCACGATCACGTCACCGTCGAGGCCGTGGTCAAGGTGCTGACCGCCAACGCGGACAACGCCCGCTCCCTGGTCAAGACCGTGGCGCCGAAGATCTACGACCGGCCGTTGGTCGACGCGCAGGGCGGCGATCACGCCCTGGAGTTCGCGCTGATCACCCATCCCGAGGCGCGCGACCCGGAGATGGTCGCCAAGCTGGACGCGGTCGCCGGACGCGTGCTGAAGGGCTGAGCGGTCATGGCGGGACGTGGCGACGGAATCGGGCGGCTGGAGGGGCTCTACAACCGGGTCACCGCCGACACGCCCGACGGCGCGCGCACGCTGAACGTCAAATCCGTGATGGCGCTGGACAACGACCGGCCGAACGAGGCGGCCGAGCTGATCGGCCGCGCCCTGGTCATCGAACCGGCAGAATACGCCTATCTCTTCCACCTGGCCAAGGTCTGCGCCAAGGCCGGGTGGTGGAGCCATTGCGTCGATGCTTTGCGCCGGGCGATCTACGTGGACCCGGTGAACCCGGAGGCCTGGTACGGGCTGGGCCGCGCCTTCGAGGAGCTGGACAGCATCGGCGAGGCCGAAGTGTGCTGGCGCCAGTGCCTGGCCCTGGACCCCAAGCATATCGGCGCCCGCGAGGCACTGGTCGCCCACGCCCGGCGGTAGCGGTCCGCTCTCTCCCCCTTTCTCAATAGCCGTCATCCCGGGAGACCCCGGGCTTGATCCGGGGACTGCCCGGGACCTGCCTGCGCGGCCAACCGGGTCCCGGCCGACATCCGGGTCGAGCCCGACGCTCGCCGGGATGACGAGGAAGGAAAAGTCGGGGTTTAGAAACGAGTCGGGGCCCCTTGGTTTCCCAAGGGGCCCCGGTTGGTGGAGCCAAGGAGGATCGAACTCCTGACCTCTACAATGCCATTGTAGCGCTCTCCCAGCTGAGCTATGGCCCCGTATCTCGCTGGCGGCTCTGGGTGCCGCCGGAGGCCGCTTATCTATCCCCTCGGTCTTCGATGATCAAGAGGTTAGCGGCACAAAAAATCATTTAGTTTCGTCGTCATTCTCGCCGTCGATCGGCAGCTCTTCATCGTCGTCGTCATCCGGGAGGAGCTCGTCGTCATCATCGTCGTCGGCGAGCGGATCGACGACCGGACGCTTCTTCACGACGTCGCTTTCCTCCTCCTCGTCATCGACGGGAACGTCGTCGTCGAGAAGGTCTTCCTCCTCCTCTTCTTCGACGTCCTCCTCGTCCTCCGTCTCCTGATCTTCCGCCTCTTCGTCCACCGGACGCTTCTTCGGCTTCTCCTCAGGCGGGAGGGATCGGGTGCGACGGCTCTTCAGAACCGCTTCCGGATCATATGGCGTGTCACAGGCCGGGCAGACGATCGGCAGACGCTCAAGGTCATAGTACCGAGCGCCGCAGGACTGACAGACCCGCTTGATTCCCCATTCAGGCTTCGCCACGGTCAACTCCGCGTCGCTTCATCAGAAACCTACCTTTACGGTGTGGCGCGGGAATATCCACGATAGCCAAACCATGTCAAAGGCAAATTTGCCGGCCCGGGACCGGACCGATGCAAATGCGCCTTCACAGCAGCCCGCAAAACCCGCCCGGATCACACCGGGAAAGCCGAGGCCGCCCTCCGTTTAATGCATAAAGGCCGGCCTGTGCACCCCGTCGCACCAAACGCGTCCATTTTGCCGAGACGCCAGACGGACGCGCAGCCGCTCGCGATGGACAATCGGGCGTGATATGACCGGCCGCAGTTGAACCGTTCCGACCCAACCGCCCGCCGGAGACTACCCATGCCGCAGCCGCTGATCTCGTCGCGCGCCCGTCCGCTGACGGGGACCCTGCGCATTCCCGGTGACAAGTCGATTTCCCACCGCTCGCTGATCCTCGGCGGGCTTTCCGTCGGCGAGACCAGGATCGAGGGGCTGCTGGAAGGTGAGGACGTGCTCGCCACCGCCGCCGCCATGCGCGCCTTCGGCGCCACCGTCGAGCATCTCGGTCCGGGAAGTTGGCGCGTCGTCGGCCGCGGCGTCGGCGGGCTGGACGAGCCGGCCGACGTGATCGACTGCGGCAACGCCGGCACCGGCATGCGCCTGCTCATGGGCACGGCCGCGGGCCAGCCGATCACCACCTTCTTCACCGGCGACGGCTCCCTGCGCCGCCGTCCCATGGGTCGGGTCGGTGCGCCGCTGGCCCAGATGGGCGTGAGGATCGTCGCCCGCGAGGGCGGCCGCCCGCCGCTGGCCGTCACCGGGCCGGAGATCCTGACCCCGATCACCTACACCCTGCCGGTCGCCTCCGCCCAGGTGAAGTCGGCGATCCTGCTGGCCGGACTCGCGGCACCGGGCGAGACCACCGTGATCGAGCCGAAATGGACCCGCGATCACACCGAGACCATGCTGCGCCATTTCGGCGCCGAGGTCCGGGTGGAGGATACCGCCGAGGGCCGCCGCATCACCGTGGTCGGCGAGCCGGAGCTGACCGGCAGACCGGTGGTGGTCCCCGCCGACCCTTCCTCCGCCGCCTTCCCGGCCGTCGCCGCGCTGCTGGTGGAGGGCTCCGAGCTGCTGCTGCCGGGTGTCGGCACCAACCCGCTGCGCTTCGGCCTGTTCGAGACGCTGCTGGAGATGGGAGCGGACATCGAGCTGACCAACAAACGCATCGAGGCCGGCGAGCCGGTGGCGGACCTTGTCGTGCGGCACTCCCGTCTGAAGGGCATCGAGGTTCCGGCGGAGCGTGCGCCGTCGATGATCGACGAATACCCGATCCTGGCCGTGGCCGCCGCCCATGCGGAGGGCACCACGATCATGCGCGGGTTGGACGAGCTGCGGGTGAAGGAGAGCGACCGCCTCGCGGCCACCGCCAACGGCATGGCCGCCTGCGGCGCCCGGGTCGAGGTGGACGGCGACGACCTGACGGTGCACGGCGCCGACAACGGGGTGGCCGGCGGGACCACCATCCCGGTCGATCTCGACCACCGCATCGCCATGGCGTTCCTGGTGCTGGGCATGGTCTCGGCCGATGCGGTCGCCATCGACGACGAGGCCGCCATCGCCACCTCCTTCCCCGGCTTCAGGGAGCTGATGAACGGGGCGGGTGCCGCCATCGGGACCGGCGCATGATCGTCGCCATCGACGGTCCGGCCGGCGCGGGCAAGGGCACGCTCGCCAAATCGCTCGCCGCCCATCTAGGCTACCCGCACCTGGATACCGGCGCGCTCTACCGGGCGACGGCGCTCGCCGTGCTGCGGGCCGGCGGCGACCCCGACGATCCGGCCGCGGCCGAACGGGCCGCCCGCTCCCTCGACACCGCCATCCTGGACAGCCCCGACCTGCGCTCGGCCGAGGTCGGCGCCGCCTCCTCCAAGGTCGCCGCCATCCCCGCCGTGCGGGCCGCCCTGCTGGATTTCCAGCGCAATTTCGCCCACCGCCCGCCAGGGGCCGTGCTGGACGGCCGCGACGTCGGAACCGTGGTCGTCCCTGAGGCCGAGGCGAAGCTGTTCGTGACCGCCTCGGCGGCGGTGCGGGCGCAGCGCCGGCATCAGGAGTTGCAGGAGCGGGGCGAGGCCAGTATATATGCGCGCGTTCTCGCCGATATTGAGGCGCGGGACGCACGCGATGCGGGTCGAGCGGATGCTCCGATGCGCAAGGCCGACGATGCCGTCGAGATCGATACCTCGGATCTCTCGCCGTCGGACGTTTTCAAGCGTGCGCTCGCCGTTATCGAGGCGGCAGGAACGAGCTAAGGCGCCGACCGCCTCCGAGATGGAGGACCGGCATATGTCAACCAACCCGGCGGCCGCGGAATTCGGTCGATGCCCGACACAGGAGAGTCGGGCCGCCCGCGAAGGATCGGGCACATTATCTTCCCGATGGCCGAAACAGCCTCGGACGGAGATTCGATCCAGACATCGCAAGCCGCCGCTAACCGGACATGCCGCCCGAAGCCTTGGGCCATGGTCCGTATACGTGTTTCTGAGGAGAACTAATGGCTGAAGCCGCTTACGCCGACGAATTCGAATCCATGCTGGAGGAGTCGTTCGGCCAGGTCACCTCGATCGAAGGCAGTGTCGTCAAAGGCATCGTCGTCGAGGTGGAGAACGACCACGCACTGATCGATGTCGGCCTCAAGTCCGAGGGCCGCGTCGCGCTGAAGGAATTTGCCGCCCCGGGCCAGAAGGCCGAACTGAAGCCGGGCGACGAAGTCGAGGTCTATGTCGAGCGCCTCGAGGACCGCAACGGCGAGGCGATGCTGAGCCGCGACAAGGCCCGCCGCGAAGAGGCCTGGGCCGCGCTGGAGCGGGCGTTCAACGACAACGAGCGGGTCACCGGCGTGATCTTCTCGCGCGTCAAGGGCGGCTTCACCGTCGACCTGTCGGGTGCGGTGGCGTTCCTGCCGGGCTCCCAGGTGGACATCCGCCCGGTGCGCGACATCGGTCCGCTCATGGGCACCCCGCAGCCGTTCCAGATCCTCAAGATGGATCGCCGCCGCGGCAACATCGTTGTGTCCCGTCGCGCCGTTCTCGAAGAGAGCCGTGCCGAGGCCCGCAGCGAGCTGGTCGCCTCGCTCAAGGAGGGCATGGTCCTTCAGGGCGTGGTCAAGAACATCACCGACTACGGTGCGTTCGTTGACCTGGGCGGCGTCGACGGCCTGCTGCACGTCACCGACATCGCGTGGCGCCGCATCAACCACCCGACCGAGGCCCTGCAGATCGGCCAGACCGTGAAGGTCCAGGTGATCCGCTTCAACCCGGAAACCCAGCGTATCTCCCTCGGCATGAAGCAGCTCGAGGCGGATCCGTGGGAAGGCGTGGAGCTGCGCTACCCGGTCGGCACCAAGTTCACCGGTCGCGTCACCAACATCACCGACTACGGCGCCTTCGTGGAGCTGCAGCCGGGGATCGAGGGTCTTGTCCACGTCTCCGAGATGAGCTGGACCAAGAAGAACGTCCATCCGGGCAAGATCGTCTCCACCTCCCAGGAGGTCGAGGTGATGATCCTGGACGTCGATCCGAACAAGCGCCGCATCTCGCTTGGCCTCAAGCAGTGCCTGGGCAACCCGTGGGAGGACTTCGTCGAGAAGTACCCGGCGGGCACCGAGCTCGAGGGCGAGGTCAAGAACATCACCGAGTTCGGCCTGTTCATCGGCCTGCCCGGCGAGATCGACGGCATGGTGCATCTCTCCGACATCGACTGGGATACCCCGGGCGAGGAGTCGATCCAGACCTACAAGAAGGGCGACATGGTTCGCGCGAAGGTCCTGGACGTCGATGTCGAGAAGGAGCGCATCTCGCTCGGCATCAAGCAGCTGACCACCGATCCGTTCGAAGCCGGCTCGGCCGGCGTCCGCAAGGGCGCTGTCGTGACCTGCACGGTGACCCAGATCACCGATGGCGGCATCGAGGTCAGCGTCGGCGAAGGCATGACCGGGTTCATCCGGAAGGCCGAGCTGTCGCGTGACCGTTCCGAGCAGCGCCCCGAGCGTTTCGCCGTGGACGAGAAGGTCGACGCCAAGGTCACCAATATCGACAACAAGACCCGCAAGCTGACCCTCTCCATCAAGGCCCGTGAGGTCGAGGAGGAGAAGAAGGCGATGCAGGAGTTCGGTTCGTCCGATAGCGGTGCCAGCCTGGGCGACATCCTGGGTGCCGCGCTGAAGCAGCGCGAAGAGGCGGCGAAGGGCGACGAATAAGTCTCCTTTTGCTTAGAAACCCCTAAAATTGAGGCCGTCCGCACCGCGGGCGGCCTCTCTTTTTGGGCGCGTTCTAACTGAGTAGGCGAAAATGGTTCTATTAGAGATACTTAGACTTGACGCTACCGGGACGCGCTGGCACATTTTCGATGGGGCGGAAAGGTGCGTCGACTTGGTACGTACCGGCCGCTCCGCGATTTGACCTCGCGGAGGCTCGGAATCATGACCAAGTCCGAACTGATTGCGCGCCTTGCGGAAGCAAATCCGCATCTTTTTCAGCGGGACATCGAGCGGATCGTCTCGACTGTGTTCGAAGAGATTGCCGAGGCCCTGGCGCGGGGTGATCGGGTCGAACTGCGCGGCTTCGGAGCGTTCTCCGTCAAGCAGCGTGAAGCGCGGGTCGGGCGCAATCCCCGTACCGGCGAGTCCGTGAAGGTGGACAGCAAATCCGTTCCGTTCTTCAAGACCGGCAAGCTGCTCCGCGAAAAGCTGAACAGCGACTGATCCTCCTGAAAGGCCCGCGATAGGGCCTCCCTCTCCCCCAATCTCCCTATACGACCGCCCGCAGGCGATCCCGCATGGGTTCCGTCACGTCCGGGCGGCGTCGATCGCGGCCTTCACGCAGCCCGCCGCCCAGCGCGCCCGCGCCCGGGGCAGCGACGCAAAGCCGACCAGCAGGCCATTGCGCCGGGTCGGATCGCGGAAATAGGTGGAGATCGGCGCCGGCCGCACGCCGAGCGCCATGGCCTTCTCCACCACCGCCCGATCCTCAGGTCCGCCCTCCAGCGACACCACCAGATTGATCCCGGTCTCCGGCCGCTCCACGGTGAAGCGGCTGTCCAGCACCGCCTCCAGGGCATCCGCCAGGGCGTCGCGGCGTTCGCGATAGAGGGTCCGCATCCGCCGCAGGTGGCCGGCCATGTGCCCCTCGTCCAGGAACCGGGCCAGCACCGCCTGGGTGTCGAGCGCCGGCTGCCGGTCGAAATGGCCGCGCAGCCGCACCAGCGGGTCGACCAGCCGCTGCGGGGCGGCGATGAAGCCGATGCGCAGGGACGGCGCCAGCGCCTTTGACACGGTGCCGACATAGAGCACCCGGTCGGCGCCATCGAGCGCCTTCAACGGCGGCACCGGCTTGCCGGCATAGCGGAACTCGCCGTCGTAATCGTCCTCCAGCACGAAGGGGCCGCCGCCGCTGGCCAGGTCGCCCATGGCCCAGTCCACCAGGGCGCGGCGCCGCGACAGGGACAGGGTGACGCCCAGCGGAAACTGGTGGGTCGGGGTGACCGTCACCAGCCGCGCATCGGGGGCGAGTGACCGGGCGCGGGCCACATCCAGCCCGTCGGCATCCACCGGTACGGTGACCAGGCGGGCGCCGGTGGCGACCATCGGGCCGCGCAGTCCGGGATAGCAGGGCTCCTCGATCACTGCGGTATCGTCCGGGTCGAGCAGGGCGCGTGAGATCAGGTCGATGGCCTGCTGCGCGCCCGACGTGACGATCAGCGCGTCCGGATCGACGATCAGTCCCCGGAAGGCCCCGAGATAACGCGAGATCGCAAGCCGCAGATCGATGAAGCCGGCCGGATCGCCATAGCCGAAGGCGGTCGCCGGCGTCTCGCGCCAGAACCGTCCGGCCAGCCGCGCCCAGATCCGGCCCGGAAAGGCGTCGAGGCCAGGGCGCCCCGGCTGCAGCGGTCCGTCCACCGCGCCGATTCCGACCCGCTCTGCCATCATCTTCTGCGCCGCCCCCGACAGCCGGACCGGTGCCTGAGGCACGGCCGGGGCCGGTTGCGCCGGAACCGGCGGCTTCAGGTCCGGCAGGTCGTGGGCGACCCGGGTACCGCCACCGCGCCGGCCGACCACATAGCCCTCCGCGGTCAGCCGCTCATAGGCGAGGCTGACCGTGTTGCGGGCGACCACGAGCTGCTCGGCGAGCTGGCGGCTCGACGGCAGGCGGGCGCCGGGCGCCAGCCGGCCCTCGGCGATCGAGCGACGGAAGAAACCGGCGATCTGCTCCTGCAGCGGCGTCGGATCGCCCCGGTCGGGCTGGAACACGCCCCAGACGGGCAAGGCATCGGCCATCTCTTGGACCCATATCGAAACGGACTTTGGTGCATATCATACGACCAAAAGAGCGGTAGACAACCCAACCAACGGACCGGAGCCGCGCCATGTACATCCCTCCCGCCTTCCGCCTCGAGGACCGCGACGCCATCGTCGCGGTGATGCGCGACAACGCCTTCGCCGTGCTGGTCGCCCATCGGGGCGAGACGGTGGAGATCAGCCATCTGCCGTTGATGGTCGAGGAACGCGGCGCGGACCTGGTCATCCGCGGCCACGTCGCCCGGGCCAATCCGATCGTCGCCCTGATCGAGGCCGGGGCGTCGGCCACCGCCGTGTTCAGCGGACCGCACGCCTATATCTCGCCGGACTGGTACGCCAGCGCGGATCAGGTGCCGACCTGGAACTACGTGGCCGTGCATGCCGGCGGGCGCCTGCAGGCCGTGCCGGCGGCGGAGGACACGACCGCCCTGCTCGCCGATCTCTCGGTCGAGCATGAGACCCCGCTGGCGCCGAAACGGCCATGGACCCACGGAAAGATGCGCGACGGTCTGATGGCGCGGATGATCAAGGGCGTGCTGGCCTTCGAACTGCCGGTCGAGCGGCTGGAGGCCAAGTCGAAGATGGCCCAGAACAAGAAGCCCGAGGACATCACCGGAGCGGTGAAGGGTCTGCGTGGCCGCGGCGATGTGGGGAATATCGCAGTTGCGCAGATCATGGAGGGATAAACTCTGCCCCCCACCAGTTTGGGAGCGGTGACGCGTGGCGAAGATCGATCGACAGCGCGAACGCCTGTGGCGTTCGGTCCTGGCCGACATGCAGGGCAGCGGCCTAATCCGTCCGGGACAGGCGCAAGCTCAAATCATGGCCCGCTTGGGCATGACGCACTTGATGCGATGGCCGTTGGTCATGCTGGCCCTCAACATCCTATTCGCAGCGATGTTCTGGTGGCTTGCCTACGCCTGTTGGGCAGCCGACAACGCTCGGGCAGCCTGGATATTCGGCTCCATTGCCGGAATTGTGACCATGTCCGTCGCCCTGATGGCGGCTTGCTTTGCGCGAGCGTCGAACCGCCGCCGGTATCGCGACGAGTACGAGAAGCGATTAGGCTAGAGGAAGCGTTGGAATGGTGCCGGTCACCACGGCGCGATGTCGAACATCCTTGAGCCGATATCGACCCATACATGAAGGCTCGAATGAACAGCTACGTCGCTGATCTGATCCGTTGGGCCTTGCGGACACGCAAGCGCGCCATGGTCGCGAGCTTCCTCGCGGCAAGCGCTTCAGGGGCGATCGCCATCGCCTGTCTGCGGGCGGGCAATTCCCAGGGACTCTGGATATTCTCGACGGCATCAATTCTGGGGTTCATGTTTGCCTACGCGTTTTTCCGGGACAGCGGCCCCTGGCGCGCACCTTGACGACTCCTTGGAACTCTTAATCTTCGTCATCCCATACTTGTCTTAGGATCTTCCCCCAGCACTCGACCGTCCCGATTTGGAAACCTGCGTCCCCCTGTAGCGTTGTCCTAACGGCGCAGCGTCGCTAGATTGTGGCCACCGTAACCGTCGAGGTACGCCATGGGGCATCGCAACTGGGCAACTGCCCTGATCTCCTTCTGCATCAAGCTTCCGATCACCGTCGTGGTCGTGCTGTTCGCCGTGTCGAACTGGAAGCCGGTGTCGATGGAGCTCTGGCCGCTGCCGGGAGCGCTGGACGCGCCGCTGTCGCTGATCTTCCTGCTGGCGGTCGTCGCCGGCTTCATCCTGGGCGCGGTGATCGCCTGGAGCGGGGAGCTCGGCCACAAGATGCGGGCGAACCGGGCCGAGAAACGCGCCGAGGATCTGGAGCGCGAGCTGGCGGTGATGCGGATTCGCGAGGAGGAGATCCGGGCTCAGGTGCCCGCTTCGCCGAAGCGTCCCGCCCTGGTCGACAAACGAGCGAGCTGATGCAGCCCCACGAGAGAATCCTGGTCGCCATCGACACCCCCGACATGGCGACGGCCCGGGCGCTCGCCGCCAGGGTGCGCGCGCATGTGGGCGGCATCAAACTGGGCATGGAGTTCCATAACGCCAATGGCCCCGAGGGCGTGCGCGAGATCGCCGGGGACACGCCGCTGTTCCTCGACCTGAAATATCACGACATCCCGAACACGGTGGCGGGCGCGATCCGCTCCGCCGTCACCACCTGCCGGCCGAGGATCATCAACATCCACGCGTCGGGCGGACCGGCGATGATGCGGGCCGCCGTCGCCGCCAACAAAGAGGCGGCGGAGAAGATCGGCATCGAACCGCCGCTGATGATCGCCGTCACCGTGCTGACCAGCATCGACGACAGCGATCTCGACGCGGTCGGCCAGGCCACGCCGTCCGGCGACCAGGTCAAGCGCCTCGCCCTGCTGGCCAAGGCGGCAGGCTGCGACGGGGTGGTCTGCTCGCCGCACGAGATCGCGGCGCTGCATGCCGCCTGCGGCGAGGACTTCACGCTGGTGGTGCCCGGCATCCGGCCGGCCGACGCGGCCGAGGACGACCAGAAGCGAAAGATGACCCCCGCCGATGCGGTCGCCGCCGGGGCCGACTATATCGTCATCGGCAGGCCGATCACCCAGGCCGCCGACCCCGCCGCCGCCGCCAAAGCGATCGCCGAGAGCCTGTTGTGACCCGTTCCCGCAAAACGACCCAGCCGCTGGTGAAGATCTGCGGCCTGAACACGCTTACCGTCGTCGACGCCGCCGTCGATGCCGGGGCCGACATGATCGGCTTCATGTTCTACGCGCGCAGCCGCCGCGCGGTGACGCCCGATCTGGCCCAGGCGCTGGGGGAGGAAGTGACCGGCGTCACCCGGGTCGCCATCGTCGTCGACGCCACGGATGCGGAAATCGACGCGATCACGGCGACCGGTGTGATCGACATGATCCAGGTTCACGGCAAGGAGGACCCGGCACGGGTGGCCGAACTGAAGGCGCGCACCGGCCTGCCGGTGATGAAGGCGCTGAGGGTCGCCACGAAGGAGGATATCCGCGAGGCCGAGGCCTTTTTCGGGGCGGCCGATCACCTGCTGTTCGATGCCAAGGCGCCGAAGGACATGAAGGGTGCGTTGCCCGGCGGCAACGGCCTGACCTTCGACTGGACCCTGCTGGACGGCCTCAAGATCGACATGCCCTGGATGCTGTCCGGCGGCCTGACGGCCGACAACGTGGCCGAAGCCATCCGCCTGACCGGCGCGCCCGGCGTCGACACGTCGTCCGGTGTGGAGGACAAGCCCGGCGTGAAGAGCCCCGAACGGATCCGCGCCTTCCTGGCCGCGGTCAAGCAAACCCATCTGGAGACCGCGACATGACCGCCCTGCCGACCGCGAAGGTTCTGGAGCATGTGGATGCCAACCTGGACGCGTCGGTGGAGCGGCTGTTCGACGTTCTGCGGATCCCCAGCGTGTCGACCGATCCGGCCTTCGCCGCCGAAGTGCAACGCGGTGCCCAGTGGATGGCCGACACCCTGAGCGGGCTCGGCTTCGAGGCCTCGGTGCGCGAGACCAAGGGTCATCCGATGGTGGTCGCCCATCACGCCGGTCCGGGCGGCGACGCGCCGCATATCCTGTATTACGGCCATTACGACGTGCAGCCGGCCGATCCGCTGGATCTCTGGGAGTCCGGTCCGTTCGATCCGGTGCTGGTCGATGCCGAGCGCGGCAAGCGGATCGTCGCCCGCGGCGCGGTGGACGACAAGGGACAGGTCATGACCTGGATCGAGGCGTTCCGCGCCTGGATCGCCGTGCACGGCACCCTGCCCTGCCGCATCACCGTGCTGCTCGAAGGCGAAGAGGAGACCGGCAGCCCGTCGCTCGACGCCTTCATCAAGGCCAATGCCGACGAGCTGAAGGCCGATGCCTGCATCGTCTGCGACACCGGCATGTGGGATGTCGCCCAGCCGGCGATCACCTACAGCCTGCGCGGCCTCGCCTATCTGCAGGCGACGATCAAGGGACCGGACCGCGACCTGCATTCCGGCCTGTTCGGCGGCACCATGGTCAACCCGCTGAACCTGATCGGCCGCATCGTCGGCGAACTGCACGACGAGAAGGGCCGGATCCAGATCCCGCATTTCTACGACGACGTCATTCCGGTCGGCGAGAACGAGCGCGCCCAGTGGGAGGCGCTGGGCTTCGACGAGGCCGGGTTCCTCGGCGAGGTCGGACTTAAGACGGCCGGCGGCGAGGCCGGGGTCGGCGCGCTGGAGCGGCAGTGGGGCCGCCCCACCTGCGATGTGAACGGCATCCTCGGCGGCTATGTGGGCGACGGGGCGAAGACCGTGATCGCCCGCGAGGCCATGGTGAAGATCTCCTGCCGCCTGGTCCCGGACCAGGATCCGCGTGCCGTGCTCAACAACCTGAAGAAATTCATCACCGACCGGCTGCCGGAGGAATACACCGCCTCCTTCGTCGAGCTGGGCGAGGCGCCGGCGATCCGCGTGCCGACCGATTCCCCGTTCCTGCAGGCGGCTCAGGCCGGGCTGAAGGACGTGTTCGAGCGCGACGCCTACCTGATCGGCTCCGGCGGCTCGATCCCGGCGGTCGGTTCGATCAAGCGGTATCTTGGGATCGAGTCGATCCTGCTCGGCTTCGGGCTGGCCGACGACCGGGTGCACTCGCCGAACGAGAAGTTCGAGCTGGTGTGCTTCCACAACGGCATCCGCTCGAACGCCGCCGTACTCGCCCGGATCGCCGAGCTGCGGGGATAGCGCGTCAGGGCGCTGAGTCGGCGGTGTACCGCTTGTTCAGCACCAGCACGAGTTTTCCGATCGGCCGTTCGACCCCGGAGAACAGGAACAGCCCGCGGGTGATCTGAATCGCGGGCCAATCCCCCTTGGCGATGTCAGAGCGGGACAGGATGGCGCGTCCGCTGTCCACCGCCTCCGCAATCTCGGCGCGCAGGGTGTAGGTGATGTTGTACTGCAGGACGTGACCGACCTTCTGGCCGATCACCGAGGTGCCCAGCAGGGCCCGCACCGCACCACCTTGCAGCGTGTAGACGAAATGGTCGGGCGTCGGCGCATCGTCGGCTTCGTAGGCCGGCTGGCCCAGGGCGATATGGGCCACGACATGCGAGGGGACGGCGCAGATGTCGAACTGATCCCAGCGCGGCAGCCCGCCCCCGGCCAAGGACCGGTAATAGCGGTCGAACTGCCGAACCGGGTTGTCCGGGTCGAGTGTATCGGCGGACACCCGCCCATATGCGGCCCGTGCCCAACCTTCGGTAAGGTCCGGCGACGACGCCTCAAGCTGCAAGCCGTACATGCATCCCCCTGGTTCACAATACCGACGGGCCCCCAACCCATCTGCCGGCATGCGTCTTCACTCTTCCGCTCAGACTAGCGCTTAACTGGTTAACAAATCCTTTCCGGGTCTCGGGATCACGCCCGTTCCGGTCACGACTGGCGCAGGCAAAGCTCGTTCAGAATGCCATCCTTCAGGCTGTAGACGACCCCGTGCACCTGCAGCTTGCTGCCCTTCGCCCAGGCATCGCGGACGATGGTGGTGCGGCAGACATTGTCCACCTGCTCGACGACATTGAGTTCGCAGAGGCGGTCGAGCGCCTCCTCCTGCAGCATGTCCTCGGGCAGGTCGCGCGCATGCAGGCGGTGGACGAGCCGGATGTGGTTCAGCCAGTTGTCGATCAGGCCGTTGTCGTCCTCGGCCATCGCCGCCCGCACGCCGCCGCAGCCGTAATGGCCGCAAACCAGGATATGGCTGACGCCCAGGACCTCGACGGCGAACTGCAGGACGGAGAGGCAGTTCAGGTCCGACGGCACCACGACGTTGGCGATGTTGCGGTGAACGAAGACCTCGCCCGGCGGCAGGTCCAGGATCTGGTTGGCCGGGACGCGGCTGTCGGCGCAGCCGATCCACAGGATGTCCGGCGCCTGCTGCAGCGACAGCTTGGCGAAATAGTCGGGATTGGCCGCCTTGATGCGATCCGCCCACTGGCGATTGCGATCCAGGATCTTCTCGAATTCGTCCATTAATCACCCGCGCTTTGACCGTTTCGATGCCTATATCACAGCGGCATCAAAATGTTCACGTCCGGCGAAAAATCCACCGCACGGGCGCCGACGGGTCAGGCCGACAGCTTGGCGGCGGTTGCAGCCATCGCGCCGCCCTCGTCGGCATTGCGGCCGAGATCGGTCATCGCCTGGGAGATCTGGTGGATATCGGTCAGGATTTCGCCGTCGGTGACGTATCCCATCGTCCCGATGCGCACCAGCCGGTCCTTCAGGTCCTCGAAGCGGGTGCCGGCGATCATGGCGTTGTAGCCGTCGGACAGCCGCTCGATCAGCGCCGGCGCCGACAGACCTTCCGGGGTCTTGGCCACCACCAGGGTCGGGCTCGGCGTGCCGGTGGGGAACACGGAAAAGCCCAGGGCCTCCAGCCCCGCCGTCAGCGCGGCGTTCAGCCGTGCGTGCCGGGCGATCGCCGCCTCGATCCCCTCCTCGCCGATCATGGTCAGCGCCTCGTCCAGGGCATTCAGCATGGCGACGGGGGCGGTGTAGGTCGGCTCCCCCTTCTCCGCCATGGGCCGGAAGCGGCGGTAGTCGAAATAGCTGCGCGGCCCCCGGTCGTCGCGGTTGATGAGATCCCAGGCCTTCTCGCTGATGCTGGCGATGCCGAGGCCCGGCGGGCACATCAGCGCCTTCTGCGAGGCCGAGACGACCACGTCCACGCCCCACTCGTCGGCCCGCATCTCGGCCCCGCCCAGGCCGCTGACACTGTCGCAGGCCAAGACGGCCTCGCTCTCCGCGACGATGGCGCCCAGCGCCTTCAGGTCGGTCAGCGCGCCGGTGGAGCTCTCGCTGTGCACGGTGAAGACGGCGTCGTAGCGCTTGTCGTTCAGCGCCCGACGCACGCCGTCCAGGTCGATCGGCGCGCCCCGGTCGGACACGACCTCGTCGACCTCGGCGCCGATCGCCTCGGCGAGCCGGCGGAACACCGGGCCCCATTGGCCGTTGGTGGTGATCAGCACCCTGGCGCCCGGCCCGACGACGTTGACCATGGCGGATTCCATAGCGCCGATGCCGGTGGAGGCGAAGAGGAAGGGCGGCACGCCGCTGCGTCCCAGGATCGGCTGCAGCCGGCGCTGGATCGCCTGGAACCGGTCCAGGAACTCGGGCCCGCGATGGGCGACCATCGGCCGCGACGCCGCCTTCAGCACGCGCTCGGGCACTGCGGTCGGCCCCGGGAGGCGCAGTCGATAGGGCAACGCCACCCCGGCAGTGGCACCGGAGGAGGCAGCGCGTGAATCGGTCATCGTCGGTTCTCGGCAAGCGGTTGGAACGCTATCGAAGCAGGGGGCGGCGGTTTCGGCAAGACCGGCTCTTCGCCGACCTGCGGCCGATCGCGCGGAGGGGCATTGGGTGTCTTGGCGCTGCCTTGCACCGCACCTAAAGTCACCGCTCATCGTTTTCAGGAGACGGATATGGATCTCGGACTTGCGGGCAAGGGCGTCATCGTGACCGGCGGCACACGGGGTATCGGCCTCGCCATCGCCAGGGCCTGCCTGGCGGAAGGGGCGACGGTCTCGATCTGCGGCCGCAGCCGGGAGTCGCTGGATGCCGCCCTGGCCGAGCTAGGGGAAGGAGCCCACGGCGCCATCTGCGACGTCGGCGACGCCGAGGCGCTTGCCGCCTATGTCGACGCGGCGGCCGGGGCCCTGGGTGGTCTCTATGCGCTGGTCAACAACCCCTCCGGCTTCGGCGCAACCGACAACGAGGACGGCTGGAAGAAGGGCATCGATGTCGACCTGATGGGCGTGGTGCGCGCCACCTGGGCCGCCGCCCCGCATCCGGAGAAGACCGGCGGCAGCGTGCTGAACATCTCGTCCATTTCCGGCATCGGCCCGAGCGGGTCGATCCCCTATGGCGCGGTGAAGGCGGCGGTGATCCAGCTCACCCAGTCCCATGCCCTGCACTATGCCCCGCAGCGCATCCGGGTGAACTGCATCGCCCCGGGCTCGATCGAGTTCCCCGGCGGAAGCTGGGAGTGGCGGCGCTACAACGACCCGAGCAAGTATTTCGCCACCCGCGACAAGATCCCGTTCGGCCGCATGGGCACCCCGGACGAGGTCGCCCGGGTCGCCGCCTTCCTGGTCTCCGACGCGGCGGGCTGGGTCACCGGTCAGACCGTGGCCGTGGACGGCGGTCAGAACTTCGGCTGACCGCCCGCCACTGCACATGACGGCTCCGGGTCGACCCCTGATCACATTCGTCGCACGCGCGAGACGGTCGCAGACCTGCTACTATCGGGCCGAGTGACAACGCCCAGGTGTCACGTCGAGTGACAACGCCCAGGCCCGGAGCATCTGTCCCATGGCGGAGATCACCCGAGACGGCCCCTCCCTTCCCGGCGCACGGACCGACGAGGCCTCGCTGAGCCGGCCACGCGCCGCCGACCCGCCCGGTTCGGCGAAGAAGCGGCTGAAGCGCTACCTGCCGAAGACGCTGTTCGGCCGGGCGCTGCTGATCATCGTCACCCCGCTTGTGCTGATGCAGGTCATCTCGACCTACGTCTTCTACGAGCGCCACTGGGAGATCATGACCCGGCGTCTGGTGCACAGCCTGGCCGGCGACATCGCCTTCCTGATCGAGGAACTGAGGCCGCCGATCAGCCAGGAATGGGTGGCGGAACTGTCGGAACGCGCCGACCGGCATTTCGACATCGAGCTGCATTGGCAGCCCGAAGCGATCCTGCCGAACCAGCCGAGCTACTCGGTCTTCGACCAGACCCAGGAGGCGATGAAGGACGCGATGGAGACCAAGGTCCACCGCCCCTACATCATGAACACGGACCTGATCGACAGGCGCATCGAGATCCTGGTGCAGCTCCCCTCCGGCGTCCTTCAGGTCCTCGCCCACAAGAAGCGGCTGTTCACCTCGACCACCTACGTCTTCATGCTGTGGATGATCGGCTCGTCGCTGGTGCTGTTCGCCATCGCCATCGTCTTCATGCGCAACCAGATCCGCCCGATCCGCCGGCTGTCGATCGCCGCCCGGGCCTTCGGCCTCGGCCGGGACGTCACCGGCTTCAAGCCCGAGGGCGCGACCGAGGTGCGGCAGGCCTCGGCCGCCTTCCTGCAGATGCGCGACCGCATCAACCGGCAGCTTTCGCAGCGCACCG
This sequence comes from Thalassobaculum litoreum DSM 18839, assembly GCF_900102465.1. Lineage (GTDB taxonomy): Bacteria > Pseudomonadota > Alphaproteobacteria > Thalassobaculales > Thalassobaculaceae > Thalassobaculum > Thalassobaculum litoreum. The sequence continues at coordinate 266,177 of NZ_FNBW01000002.1, forward strand.
AGATGCTGGCCGGCGTGAGCCACGACCTGCGCACGCCGCTCACCCGCATGAAGCTGGAACTGGCCATGCTCGGCGACAACGAGGACATCGCCGAGTTGAAGGCGGACGTGACCGAGATGGAGCGCATGGTCGAGGGCTACCTCGCCTTCGCCCGCGGCGAGGGGGCGGAGGTGCCGGTCGAGATCGATGTCGGCATTCTGGTGAACGACCTGATCGCCAACGAGCGGCGCGGCGGCACCCGCATCGTCTACGAGCAGCCGGACGACGGCGCGGCGGTGCTGCCGGCCCGCCACGACGCCCTGCGCCGGGCGGTGGCCAACCTGATCCAGAACGCGGCACGCTACGGCTCACGGGTCAACGTGGCGGTGGTGCGCGCCGGCGAGATCGTCGAGATCACCGTCGACGACGACGGCACCGGCATTCCGGAGGACCGGCGCGAGGAGGCGTTCCAACCGTTCAAGCGCCTGGAGCCCTCGCGCAACCAGGAGACCGGCGGCACCGGCCTGGGTCTGACCATCAGCCGCGACATCGTGCGCAGCCACGGCGGCGACCTGACCCTGGAGGACTCGCCGCTCGGAGGACTCAGGGCGGTGATCCGGCTGCCGATCTGATCCGCCCTTAGACAGGCCGCAAAGGTGTTCCCTTTTCGTACCCCCGGCCCTATCTTCCCCCCATGAGCACTGACCTGATCGAAGCCCAGCTTGAGCATCTCCGCGGCATGCGTCAGGAGGTGACGGCCACGAACCGGGCGATCACCGCCGAGATCAAGGCCGATGTCGCCGCCCAGGACGCCGGGGTGCCGTTTCAGGTGGTGTCCGAGTACACGCCGGCCGGCGACCAGCCCCAGGCGATACAGGAACTGATCAAGGGCATCCATGCCGAGGAGCTGGATCAGATCCTGCTCGGGGTGACCGGCTCGGGCAAGACCTTCACCATGGCCCACGTCATCCAGGAGGTGAAGCGCCCGGCGCTGATACTGGCGCCGAACAAGACGCTGGCCGCCCAGCTCTACGGCGAGATGAAGAGCTTCTTCCCGCATAACGCGGTGGAGTATTTCGTCTCCTATTACGACTACTACCAGCCGGAAGCCTATGTGCCGCGCACCGACACCTTCGTGGAGAAGGAATCCTCGGTGAACGAGCAGATCGACCGGATGCGCCACGCCGCCACCCGCGCCCTGCTGGAGCGCGAGGACGTGATCATCGTCGCCTCGGTGTCCTGCATCTACGGCATCGGCGCGGTCGAGACCTACGGCAACATGATCCTGAAGCTGAAGGTCGGCGAGCGGGTCGACCGCACGGCCACCATGCGCCGGCTGGTCGAGCTCCAGTACAAGCGCAACGACGCCAGCTTCCACCGCGGCACCTTCCGGGTGCGCGGCGACAGCCTGGAGATCTTCCCGGCCCACCTGGAGGACCGCGCCTGGCGGCTGTCCCTGTTCGGCGACGAGCTGGAGGCGATCCAGGAATTCGACCCGCTGACAGGCGAGAAGACCTCGGCCCTCGATCAGGTGCGCGTCTTCGCCAACTCGCACTACGTGACGCCGAAGCCGACGCTGCAGCAGGCGGTGCGCCTGATCAAGCAGGAGTTGAAGGTGCGGCTCGACGAGTTGAACCGGGCCGGCAAGCTGCTGGAGGCCCAGCGGCTGGAGCAGCGCACCACTTTCGACATGGAGATGATCGAGGCGACCGGCTCCTGCGCCGGGATCGAGAACTACTCGCGCTATCTCTCCGGCCGCAATCCGGGCGAGCCGCCGCCGACCCTGTTCGAATACCTGCCCGAAAACGCCATGCTGATCGTCGACGAGAGCCATGTGACGGTTCCGCAGATCGGCGGCATGTTCAAGGGCGACTACGCCCGCAAGTACACCCTGTCGGAATACGGCTTCCGCCTGCCGTCCTGCATGGACAACCGCCCGCTCAAGTTCGAGGAGTGGGAGGACATGCGGCCGCAGACGGTGTTCGTCTCGGCCACCCCCGGCCCGTGGGAGCTGGAGCGGACCGGCGGCGTGTTCACCGAGCAGCTCGTGCGGCCGACCGGCCTGATCGATCCGGTCTGCGAGATCCGCCCGACCAAGAGCCAGGTCGACGACTGCATCGCCGAATGCCAGGACGCCGCCGCTCGCGGCCACCGGGTGCTGATCACCGTCCTGACCAAGAAGATGGCCGAGGCGCTGACCGAGTACATGAACGAGGCCGGCATCAAGGTGCGCTACATCCACTCCGACGTGGACACGCTGGAGCGCATCGAGATCATCCGCGACCTGCGGCTCGGCATCTTCGACGTGCTGATCGGCATCAACCTGCTGCGCGAGGGGTTGGATATCCCGGAATGCGCCCTGGTCTGCATCCTCGACGCCGACAAGGAGGGGTACCTGCGCTCCAAGACGTCCCTGGTGCAGACCATCGGCCGGGCGGCGCGGAACGTGGACGGCCGGGTGCTGCTCTACGCCGACACCATCACCGCCAGCCTGGAATACGCGCTGAGCGAGACCGAGCGCCGGCGGCAGCGCCAGATCGAATACAACACCGAGCATGGCATCACGCCGGAAAGCGTGAAGAAGAACATCGGCGACATCCTGCAGAGCGTCTACGAGCGCGGCGACCACGTGTCGGTCGACACCGGTACCGGCGAAGGCGAGCTGATCGACAAGCCGATCCGCCAGATCATCGAGGAGCTGGAGGTCCGCATGAAGGCGGCCGCCGCGGACCTGGAATTCGAGGAGGCGGCCCGCATCCGCGACGAACTCAAGCGCCTCGAAGCGGCGGAACTGGGCGTGACCACCGACGGCAAGCCCCTGCCCCGCGGCGGCGTGGTGCGCCTGAAGATCGCCATCCAGCCGCCCAGCGGCCGCCCGCCGGAGAAGGGCAGCGGCGGCAAGGGCAAGACGCGGAAGCGTCGGGGGCGCTGAGAGCCCTCAGCCGAGTTCTATTACCCGCGCTCCATCACTCGCCCTGCATCACCTGCTGGCGCAGGGCGCCGCAGTCGACGTCCTGGGCCTCGCCCATCTCGAAGAACGGCAGATCCGGCTTGTCCGGCTCGATGCTGGTCTCCGGACTGCCGAGCGGGCCCCTGACCCGGACCGGCGCCTCCAGGTCGATCAGGCTGAAATCCTTGGCGTCGGCGGTGATGTAGAGATCCACCGTCTGGTCCAGCAGATTCACCCCGCCCCGGGCGTACAGCACGGAGTCGGCGGTATCCACCACCACCCGGTCGAACTGCGCCACCCCGTCCCTGACCACCGCCCGTCCGGCGCCGCAGCGGATCGGAACCCGTGCGTCGTCGCCGACGAACAGGATCAGCGTCTCCACCAGATCGACGCTGGCCGCCTCGATCAGCAGGCCGCTGAAGGCGCCCTTGGACACCTCGATCACCCCGTCGCCATCGGCCGTCGCCATGATATCGGCCAGCGACCGTCCGCTGCCGATGATGTACAGCGCGCCGGACAGGGTGCCGCCCATGGTCTCGAAATACTTGCTGTCCTCGAAGAACGCCGCGAGCGCCAGGTCCTGGAAGGTCACATCGGCGTCGGCGGACGGCACCTCGTCGCGGGCGTTCAACACCAACTCGCCGGAGAGCACGCCATCGGCCACGCCCATCCGGAAGGGATTCGCCACCGCCCGTCCGTTATCGAGCGTCACCGTCGCCTGCAGGGAGGTGATGGCGAGCTCGGTGCGGGAGAGCACGTTGGGCGCGTCGAAGGTGACGTTCATGTCCATCAATCGCAGGCGCTCGACGGCGATGGGAATGTCCGGGAACAGCTTGCCTTCCTCCACGAGCCTGCGGCCGATGCGCTCCTGGTCCGGCGACGCCGTCTCGCCCTCGCCATAGGCCGGCGTGGCGCCGACCAGGGGACCCAGATCGTCGAAATCCAGCTTCTGCGACACCAGATCGGCCGTCAGCATCGGCCGCTCGGGTCGATAGTCGAGAGTGGCGGAGCCGGCGATTTCGCTGTCGCCGATTCGCCCGTCCAGGTTCGTCACCTGCCAGACCTTACCGTCGCGGGTGACCCGGCCGGCCAGCGAGTAGGGCGGGGTCGGCGGGGTCGGCACGCCGAACAGCAGGAAGAGGTCGGCCAGGTTCGGGCCGCTGAAATCGATCGCCACATCGGCGCCTTCCAGGGCGATCGGATCGGCGAAGGTGCCCGTCATGGCGAAGTCGGTGCCGCCGGCGAGGATCTTCAGCTCGACGGGATAGGGCTCGTCGCCGTCGCGCAGCTCCAGGATGGAACCGCCGGTGAAATCGATGGCGAGCGGCCGGTCCTGCAGCGTTCCCTCCAGCTTCAGGGCCAGCGGTTCCGGGGCGTCCATCTCGCCGCTGCCGGTCGCCACGGTGCCTTCCACCTCGATCCCGCGTGCGGGATCGCGATAGGCCAGGCGCCCGTCGCGTATCTCCAGGCGGCCGATCCGCGGGGCATCGTCGCGGTCCTCCGGGGAGACACTCTCCGCCGCGGCCCCGGCAAACGGGTTCTCGCCGATGCTCCAGTTCGCCCGGCCTTCGGCGTTGCGCTCGAGATCGATCCGCGGAGCCTGCAGGGTGAGGTAGTCGAGCACGATGTCGCCGCGCAGCAGCGGCCAGGGATGGATCTGGAACGCAACGCGCTCGGCCCGGATCAGGTCGTCGGCGCGGGCCCAGTCGGCATTGGCGAGCCGCAGCCCGGTCACCTCGACCTCAGGACGCCAGCCCCAGTCGATGCGCATGTCTTCGACGATGATGTCGCGGCCGACGCGCTCGCTCACCTGACCGGCGGCCCAGTCGCGACCGCCGTCGGTGGTCAGCCACCACATTCCCGTGGCGAGCGCGGCAGTGACGACCACCACAAGGCCGCCCAAGATGATGAGCAGGACGCGCATTCGCCCAGGGTTCCTGTTTTATGAGAACGCTCTGGGGAACGCGCGATCTGTCGCCGGGTTCCCGACCCTCGCTTTCCGCCGTCGGGGATCAGCCGGCCTTCAGCATGGAGAAGATCTCGTCCTTCAGGGCCAGACGCTTCTTCTTGCACTCCTCGGCATAGGCGTCGGAAGCCGGCGCGACCTCCGCCTCGATGCGCGCGACCTCGCGGTCGACCTCGTGATAGGCGTCGAACAGTTTTGCGAAATGCGCGTTCTCGGTCTTGAGTACGTGGATCTTGTCCTTCAGCTCCGGGAATTCCGTGCCGATGTCGTGATGCAGATCCGTTGTCATGGTGTGTCCCTTCTCGCGTCGTGATGCGGTGACGCTATGAGGGTCAGGTGGGCGGGTCCTTGACCAAGATCAATCCCGCGAGCGTCTCTCTGCGGCGTCGTCACGCACCGGGGCTGCCGTCGCTTCGCTGTCCCCGGCCTCGGCGCCGCGGGAGCGGTCGGCGTCGGACGTCTCGTCCGTCAGCCGCGGGTCGCCGATCGCCTCGTCCTGCTTTGAGGGAGCACTTTGGGACGCCTCCACCTCGGGCGTGGTCGCCGGCATGGAGGCGTCGGGCTTGCGGTTGCGCGCCTTCTCCTCTTCCTCCTCCGCCCACAGGGCAGCCGCCAGCAGCGGATCCTCCGGCGGGGCCGCGGCCCCGGAGTCGCCGTCCGGGCGCTCGCCGATCTTGCGGCCGATGCCGTCCACCATGCGCAGGCTCTTGATGAGGTCCTCGATCTCCCCCCATTCGGTGCCGGTCTGCCGCAGGACCGCGCCGCCGAGCTGAAGGCTGGCCTCCATCGTCTCCACCACGGTGCCGGCGGCGCCGAGCTCTTCCAGCCGGCGGGCATGCAGCGGATCGCGGGCTCTGGCAAAGATCGGCAGGTCGGGCAGGCGGCTGACGAGATGCTGTACCGTGCGTTCGACCGCATGACCGCCCGTGGACATGGTCAGGACGACCGCCCGCGCGTTCTCGCCGCCGAGCTTGTGCAGCACCTCCGGCCGACTGGCATCGCCGTAATAGACGCTGTGCCCGTCGCGCCGGCCGTCGCGTACGTTCTGGGCGTCGGTATCAACGGCCACATAGGGGACCATCTTGGCGTCGAGCAGGCGGGCGATGGTGTGGCCGACCCGCCCGAACCCGGCGATCACCACGTGGTCGTGCATCTTATGGCCGCCGTCGAAATCGGCCGACAGCTGGGCGTTCTCGTGGTTCTCGAAGAGCACGGCCGCCTTGCCGATCGCCCAGACGATGACGGGGGTGACGGCCATCGAAATGGCGACCACCAGGAACATGAGATTGACGGTATCGTCGGCCACCACCGAAGAGGCGGCGGCGATGCCGAGAATGACGAAGGCGAACTCGCCGCCCTGGGCCAGCAGGGCCGCGCTGCGCAGGCTGACCGCGAAGGGCATCCGGAAGGCCATCGCCAGTCCCAGCACCACCACGAACTTCAGCGCGACCAGTCCGCCGAGATAGCCCAGCACCGTGAACACTTCGCGGAACGCCAGGCCCAGGTCGATCGACATGCCGATGGTCATGAAGAACAGGCCGAGCAGGATCCCGCGGAACGGCTCGATATCGGCCTCCACCTGGTGCCGGAACTCGCTTTCCGACAGCAGCAGGCCGGCAAGGAACGCCCCCAGGGCCATGGAGAGCCCGACCTGCTGGGTCGCCCAGCCGATGCCGAGCACCACCAGCAGCGTCATGGCGGTGAACAGCTCCGGCGCGCCGGCCGACGCGATGACATGATACAGCGGCCGCAGGAGCTGGCGGCCCGCGACGACGATGACCGCCAGAGCCACGAAGGCGGTGCCGGTAACCTTGAGCAGTTCCAGAAGGATCGTTAGGCCGTCCATCTCGCGCCCCAGGAGCGGGACGACGATGACGATCGGCACCACGGCGAGGTCCTGGAACAGCAGGGCGGAGAACGCCGCGCGGCCGTGACGGGTCGCCAGCTCGCCGCGCTCGTTCATCAGCTGCAGCACGAAGGCGGTGGAGGACAGGGCCAGGGCGGCGCCGATGGTCACCGCCGCCCCGTAGGTCTGGCCCATGAACAGGGATATGACGGCGACCAGAAAGCCGGTCAGCACCACCTGGGCGGTGCCGAACCCGAAGACCAGGCGGCGCATGACCTTCAGGCGGGCGAAGGACAGCTCCAGGCCGATGGTGAAAAGCAGGAAGACGACACCGATCTCGGCCAGCTCGCGGGTCTCGGTGACGTCGTCGATGATCGACAGCCCGTGCGGGCCGATCATCGCACCGGCCGCGAGATATCCCAGAACCAGACTGAACTTCAGGCGGCGCAGCAACGGGGCGAATAGGACCGCCGCCGCCAGAAAGATCAGAGCATCGCCAATCGGGCTGCCATGGCCGCTCGACTGCATGGTGTCGAAGGCGTCCAGCAGGCTTTCCAACGACTTTTCTCCAAATGGGTCTCGGCACAATGCCGGTCCCGGCGACCGGCGGAGCGATCCTAGACAATCGTTCCGGAACGGGCTACCGGCACCACGAAATCTCTGCGTATACAATCATTGAAATTTCGTCGCCGCTCCCCATTCCTATGGGTCACGCGCGCCACGATCCCGCCACTAACCCTCAGATTTACATGACCCGATCGCCAGCCCGCCAGACCGCCCCGACGTGCCAAGACAGAGAAGTCCGAATGCACTCGACCGGCGATTGTTCCTGGAGGGCGGCATGATATCGGCAGGGTTGATTTTTGCCGGACTGGTCCTGCTTCTGGTCGGCGCGGAAACGATGATCCGCGGTGCCGTGGCCATTGCCCGGCGCCTGAACATCAGTCCCCACGTCATCGGCCTGACAGTCATTGCCTTCGGCACCTCGGCGCCCGAGCTCTTCGTCAGCCTCAAGGCGGCGATGAACGGGTCGCCCGGCATCGCCATCGGCAACGTCATCGGCTCCAACATCGCCAACATCCTGCTGATGATCGGCACCGTCGGCGTGATCTCGCCCTTTGTCTGCGGCGGTGCGCCCCTGCGCCGTGACGGGCTTGCCCTGGTGCTGGGTACGATCCTGTTCGTCGGCGTCGGGCTCCACGGCATCATCGAGCGCTGGCACGGCGCGGTGATGCTGGCGCTGCTCGTCGCCTATCTCCTCTACTGCTATTTCGAGGAGCGTCGGCGCCCGGACAGCGTCCACGCCAAGGAGGTCGAGGAGTTCGACGCCCTGCCGACCAGCACCTGGCGCAGCGTCCTTTATACTGTGGGCGGCCTGATCGGCGTCCTGGTCGGCGCCCGCCTGCTGGTGGACGGCGCCGTGGAGGTCGCGAACCGGGCCGGCATTTCCGAGACGGTGATCGGCATCACCGTCGTCGCCGTCGGCACGTCGCTTCCGGAGCTGGCCACGACACTGGTCGCGGCGCTGCGCCGGCACAGCGACGTGGCCCTGGGCAATATCATCGGGTCGAACATTTTTAATACGCTGGGGATTCTAGGGACGGTTGCGTTGGTCAGCCCGCTGCCGATACCGCCGGAGGTGATGTCCCTGGACCTGTGGTTCATGCTTGGCGTGACCATCGTGTTCGTCGCCATGGCGATCAAGCTGCCGTCGTTCAGCCGGCCCTGGGCGCTGGTCTTCTTCGCCACCTATGTGGCATTCATTACCAATCAGTTCGTCCCGGTCGACACCTTGAACTTCGCGTCCTACTGAGTTCCGCTACTGTCGAGTATCGCCATGGCACAGCGCGTCCCGCAGCCCGTTCCGAAAACAGCGCTGGTGACCGGGGCGGCGCGCCGGGTTGGCCGGGCGATCGCCCTGGCTCTGGCGGGCGACGGCTGGAACGTGGCCGTTCATTACGGCGCGTCCGGCGATGCGGCACAGGAGACGGCCCGGGAGCTGCAGGCCCTGGGCGTGCGTGCCGAGGCGATCGGCGCCGACCTTTCCGACGAGACCGACCTCCGCAGCCTGATCGAACGGTGCGAGGCCGCACTCGGCCCGGTCGGGCTGCTGGTCAACAATGCCTCCACCTTCGAGCGCGACAGCCTGGCGACGGCCACGCGCGCGTCCTGGGACCGGCACATCGACCCGAACCTGTGGGCGCCGCTGGTCCTGATGCAGGACTTCGCCGCGCGCCTGCCGCAGGGCAATGACGGGGCGGTGGTGAACATCATCGACCAGCGGGTCTGGAACCTGAACGAGGACTTCCTGTCCTATACGATGTCGAAGGTCGGGCTGTGGGGGGCGACGCGGACCCTGGCCCTGGAACTGGCGCCCAGGATCCGGGTGAACGGGGTCGGCCCCGGTCCGATCCTGCCGAGCGTCCACCAGGACCAGGACCGGTTCGACAGCCAGGCGCGGGCGACACCGCTGCAGCACGGCGCCAGCCCGGACGAGGTCGCCGCGGCGGTGGTGTTCCTGGCCGCGGCGCCGTCGGTCACCGGCCAGATGATCGCCGTCGACGGCGGGCAGCATCTGGGCTGGGCGCCGCCCGGACCGGACACGCCGCGCGACTGATCCGACCGTCCCCCGGGACAAAGGTGGCGCGGCGGTCCCGACGATCGTTTAATCTTCCACTCGATTTCGTGAAATAACCGACAAGATACCTTTCGTTAAGATCTTGTACGGACTGCGATAGCGGCCAAGTCCACCCCGACACTTGTTCACACGGACTGGTCCGGGGAAGGCGCGTAACCTAGCTGTAATGGAAGTTTCGTACAGAGATGACGCAGGGCCGGGCACGACAAATAAATTCGTTTAAATACAAGGAGTTATTTTGATGCCCAAAATTTAGGCATTCGGGTGTTGGGCCACGGAGTCTGCGGTTTCCAGATGGCTCCTCCTGGCTTTTCCACCCAGTTTTCCACAGGAACAGTGGATTACGAAGCCGCACGTTGTGCGTGTTCAGGCAGGCCTGGAATTCACTTTGAAGAGCGCGTTGAAGAGTCCATGACCAAGTCCTTGGAAGACCCCGATATTAGCGATCCCCCCTCGGGCACCGAGCGGGCACGGCGCGGCCGGAAGACCGTTCCGGATATCGAACGCGGGGTCTCCGTCATCCGAAATCAGGTACGCACGCTGCCAAATGCTCCCGGTGTGTACCGCATGCTCGATGAGAACGGCGACGTCCTCTATGTCGGCAAGGCACGCAGCCTGAAGAAGCGGGTGGTGAATTACACCCACGCCGCCAAGCTGGAGCACCGGATCTTCCGCATGGTCAGCGAGACCGCGTCCATGGAGATCGTGCGCACCCACACCGAGGTGGAGGCGCTGCTGCTCGAGAGCAACATGATCAAGCGCCTGAAACCGCGCTTCAACGTGCTGCTCCGCGACGACAAGTCGTTCCCGCACATCCTGCTGACCGGCGACCACCCCTACCCGCAGATCACCAAGCATCGCGGTGCGCGCAAGCGGAAGGGCCAGTATTTCGGCCCCTTCGCCTCGGCCGGGTCGGTCAACCGCACGATCACCGCCCTGCAGCGCGGCTTCCTGCTACGCAACTGCACCGACAGCATGTTCTCCAACCGCCAGCGCCCTTGCCTGCAGTACCAGATCAAGCGCTGCTCGGCCCCCTGTGTGGGCTATGTGAGCGAGGCCGAATACGCCCGCCAGGTCGAGGACGCGACCCGTTTCCTGACCGGCCAGAGCAACCAGATCCAGCGCGAGTTCGCCGCCCGCATGCAGGAGGCGGCCGAGCAACTGGAGTTCGAGACCGCCGCGATCTACCGCAACAGGATCCGCGCGCTCACCGCCGTGCAGGCGAACCAGGACATCAACGTGGAGGGTCTGGAGGAGGCCGATGTCATCGCCATGTACGGCGAAGGCGGCAACACCTGCATTCAGGTGTTCTTCTTCAGGGCGGGCAGTAACTTCGGCAACCGCGCCTATTTCCCGGCCCATGACAAGCAGACCGAGCCGGAGGACGTGCTCGCCGCCTTCATCGGCCAGTTCTACGACGACAAGGTGCCGCCCCGGCTGGTGCTGATCAGCCAGGACATTCCGGAGCAGGACCTGATCGCCGAGGCGCTGTCGACCCGGGCGGACCGCAAGGTCGAGCTGTCGCGTCCGCAGCGCGGCGGCCGGCGCAAGCTGATGGACCACGCGCTGACCAACGCCCGCGAGGCCCTGGGCCGCCGCATGGCCGAGAGCGCCTCCCAGCGCAAGCTGCTGGAGGGGGTCGCCGCCGCCTTCGGCCTGGACACCACGCCGGAGCGGATCGAGGTCTACGACAACTCCCACATTCAGGGCTCCAACGCGGTCGGCGCGATGATCGTCGCCGGCCCCGACGGGCTGATGAAGAGCGCCTATCGCAAGTTCAACATCCGCAATGTCACCGGCCGCGAGAGCACGGCGCAGGAAGGCCTGGCCGAGGTCGAGGCGGGCGACGACTACGCGATGATGCGCCAGGTGCTGACCCGGCGGTTCGGCCGGGCCCTGAAGGAGGATCCCGACCGCACCACCGGCGTTTGGCCCGACCTGATCCTGGTCGATGGCGGCCAGGGACAGCTCACCGTGGCCACCGAGGTCTTCGCGGAACTCGGCATCGACGACGTGGCGGTGGTCGGCGTCGCCAAGGGGCCGGACCGCGACGCCGGGCGCGAGCGGTTCTTCATGCCCGGCCGCGAGCCGTTCCTGATGGAGCGGCGCGACCCTGTGCTCTACTTCCTGCAACGGCTGCGCGACGAGGCCCACCGCTTCGCCATCGAAACCCACCGAGCCAAACGAACCAAGGCGATCGGCGCCAACCCGCTGGACGAGATCGCCGGCATCGGCGCCAAGCGCAAGAAGGCGCTGATGCACCATTTCGGCTCCGCCCGCGGCGTCTCCCGCGCCGGGCTCGGCGATCTGGAGGCGGTGGAAGGGATCAGCAAGGCGGTGGCCCGCAAGGTCTACGACCATTTCCACGAGGACGGGTGAGGAGCATTCGATTGCCCCACCTGGTCATTCCCCGGATTTAATCCGGGGCCCACCCTCAAGCTCGCTGCGACCTGGATAGGCCTCGCGCCAGCCTCAACGCTTGCCCCGGAATGAATCCGGGAAGTGAAAGAAGAGGAAGGAGCAGTGCACTTCCACCTCGCCTCTCTTCCCGGCCCTGCGCCGGGACCGAGGGCGCCGCTTGCCGGAACGGTTCGATGAACGCGCCAGCGCTCCAGCTGCGCTTATTCTAGGCCCCGGCGCGAGGCCGGGGAGACGGAAGGAAGATCATCGGTGGGGTATTGGGAGCCCCTACTCCCCCGGCGCGCGATCCGCCTGGGCGGAGACCTGGCGCAGGCCGGCCAGCAGGTAGTCCCAGCCGGTATAGAGCGTGAGCACGGCCCCGATCCACAATCCGATCTCGCCCACCAGGCGGGAATCGATCCACGCGGGCGAATCGTCGCCGATGATCAGGAAGCCGATGGCCAGGAGCTGCACCGTCGTCTTCCACTTGGCGAGCCGGCTGACCGGCATGCTGACCCGCAGCTCCGCCAGGAATTCGCGCAAGCCCGACACCAGGATCTCCCGCAACAGGATCACCAGGGCTGCCAGCACCGTCAGCCCGGAGATATGGTCCAGCGCCACCAGGATCAGCAGCGAGGCCCCCACCAGAAGCTTGTCGGCGATCGGGTCGAGCAGCCGGCCCAACCCGGACTGCACCTGCATGGCCCGGGCGAGATAACCGTCCAGGTAGTCGGTGATGCTGGCGAAGGCGTAGAAGCCGAGCGCCACCCACCGCAATGTCTCGCCACCGAACCACAGGCAGACGACCACCGGGACAACCGCCAGGATGCGGGAAATCGTCAGCAGATTGGGCAATTGGGCTAGCATTTCGATCCAATCCGCCGTTTCAGGCGGTTAAGTCTGTCGGCCCTAAGGCCGAACGGCCTCTGAAGTGGCATTACGCCATAGCATGCAGGCGAAGGAAATGGGCGATCCGGTGTGCACCTTATGCCACCGAAACCTCAGGTGAACAGATCCCACAAGGTGTCGGCGAAGGCGCCGGGTCCGGCCGACGGCGGCTCGGGGCAGTAGAGCAGCAGATCGAGCTGCGGCAGGTCCGGCAGGGAAGCCGCGTCGCCGACCATCCGAAGTCCATGCCCGACGGCGCTGACCGGCATGACGGTGACCGCGATACCCGCCGTCACCGCCGCGCTCAACCCCAGGGAGTTGGCGCTGCTGTAGACCAGCCGATAGTCCCGCCCATTCGCGTCAAGCTGCTGCAGCACTGCGTCGCGATAGATGCAGCCCGGGGCGAACAGGGCAAGCGGCAGGGGCTCGCGCGCCTCGGCCTCCGCATCGACCGAAGCAACCCAGACCAGCGGCTCGCGCCACAGCAACCGCCCGCCCTCATGGTCGCAGGGCTGGGTGACCAGGGCGAGGTCGATCTTGCCCGCCTCCAGATCCGCCAGCGCCTCCCAGCTGCGTCCGCAGGTCATCTCCACCTGGACGAGCGGGCAGCGTTCGGCGAAGGCCCGCAGGATCCGGCTGACATAGATCATCGAGGTGTCGGTCACCCCGACACGCACCCGCCCGGTGCGCGCGCCCCGATCGAGCGAGCCCAGCGCCTCGTCGTTCAGCCGCAGCAGCCGGCGGGCATAGGACAGCAGATGCGCGCCGTCGGCGGTCAACTCCACCCAGCGCCGGGCTCGCGACAGGATCTGGCAGCCCGTGAGATCCTCCAGCCGTTTCATTTGCATACTGACGGCGGACTGGCCCCGGTTCAGCCGCTCCGCCGCCCGGGTGAAGCTGCGGGTCTCGGCCACCATGACGAAGGCGCGCAGGACATCGAGATCCAGGCTGCGCAGGGAAACCCCAAGCCCCTGTTCCTGTACCTGAGCCTCGGGCTGGATTTTCACATCAGTTTTCATGATGAATCCATCAGATTAATTCGCTTCTGGAATGGTAGACCGGTCGCTACCGTCTCGCCTACACAAACTGATCGGAGCGCCATGCGATGGCCCTCAGACTTCTGATCCTCGTCCTGTGTGCCGGCAGCATCATGGGCATCGCCATCGGCTTCCGGCAGGGGCTTGGCCTCTACCTGCCCTTCCTCAGCGATGAGTTCGGCGGGCGGGAGACCTTCGCGCTGGCCATGGGCCTGATGAACCTGTGCTGGGGGCTCGGGGCGCCCATCGCCGGTGCGATTGCCGACCGCTACGGGCCGGGTCGGGTGGCGGCGGCCGGCGGCCTCGCCTACGCGCTCGGGCTCTGGCTGATGGTTATCGGCGGCGCGGACGGGCTGCTGGCAGGCGGCGTGCTCATCGGGCTCGGGCTCAGCGGCAGCGGCTTCACGGTCCTGCTCGGTGCGGTCGGACGGGCGGCACCGCCGGAGCAGCGCGGCAAGGCGCTCGGTCTGGCGGCGATGGGCGGATCCCTGGGCCAGTTCCTCGCCCTGCCCTATGTCCATTTCCTGATCGACGGCACCGGTTGGCAGACCAGCCTGCTGATCTTGGCCGCCTCGGCCCTGCTGATCGTCCCCCTGGCGCTCGGCACCGCCGGCCGGCCAGCCGAGAGCCCGGACGGCCAGAGCCTGGATGGCCAGACCGAGAGCGGCCAGAGCATGGGCGACGCCTTCTCACAGGGCCTGGCGTCCCGGGATTTCTGGCTGCTGAACAGCGGTTTCTTCGTCTGCGGCTTCCACCTGGCGTTCGTCGCCATCCATCTGCCGGCCTATCTGTCCGACCGCGGCTTCGAGCACTGGCTAGGAGCGGCGGCCCTGACCGTCATCGGCTTCGCCAACATCATCGGCAGCTACGTCTGCGGCGCCCTGGGCGATCGGTACATGAAGAAGAACGTGCTGGCCGTCCTGTACCTGATCCGCGCCGCCGTCTTCGCCGGCTTCCTGATCCTGCCGATGACCCCTGCCATGGTTCTGGTGCTCGCCGGACTGCTGGGGCTGACCTGGCTCGGCACGGTCCCGCTCACCAGCGGGCTGGTCGGCACGATCTTCGGCATCCGCTATATGTCGATGATGTTCGGGCTGGTCTTTGTCGGCCACCAGATCGGCAGCTTTCTCGGCGCCTGGATCGGCGGTGTAGCCTTCGACGTCTTCCAGTCCTACGACGTGATGTGGCAGCTCAGCGTCGCGCTTGGCGTTCTCTCGGCCGTGCTGCACTGGCCGATTCGCGAGGTCCGGCTGCTCTCCGCGTGACCTATTGGGCGGATTGGATGGACTGGGCGGCGCGCAGTTCCTGCTCCCGGCGCCGGCGGGCGAGCTCCAGCAGACGGACCCGACGGCGCTGCGCGCGGGCCTCCAGCAGCCGCTCGATCACCCGACCGAGAAAGTAGCCGGCGGGCAGGCCGGCGACCATGAAGGGCACAGAGCCGAGCAGAATGGCGCCGGTGCCCTCACCGAGCGCGAAAATGAAGTCCTTGATATGCTCGGCGTCCTTGAACTCGACCAAGCTGGAGCAGGTCATCGCCTGGCAGCCGATCCAGTAGTAGAAGGTATAGGTCGGCACCATGGTCAGCGGGTTGACCACCAGCGACCCGACCAGGGCGATCACCCAGTCGAACATCGCCGGGCGCCAGAACCGGTTGCAGACCAGCGCGATCACGAAGCACAGCACCGCCTGCAGCCCGACGGTCGGGGAAAAGCCGACCGCCATGCCCATGCACATGGATCGCGAGATCACACCGGGAGACATGCTGGTCCTGCGCCACTGACGCAGGATCTTGCCCACCATTCTGATCTGCAATCGCCGCACGCGCCTCACCCCGGAACCAACAACGCTGGCGAACCTATATTTGCGATCCGCTCGAAACAACCTTATCCAAGCATTTATGTCGAACTCGTAAATCCGGTACGATGAAACGCGTGTTTGGGATTGCCGGCTGGTCCGGCAGTGGGAAAACGACCCTGCTTCGGGCGCTCATTCCGGCTCTCTGCGAAGGTGGGGTTACCGTGTCTACGATCAAGCACGCACATCACGATTTCGACATCGATCGGCCGGGCAAGGACAGCTACCTGCACCGCACCGCCGGTGCCCACGAGGTGATGATCAGTTCCGGCCACCGTTTCGCGCTGATGCACGAGCTGCGCGACGCGCCGGAACCGACCCTGGCCGAACTCGTCGACCGGCTGGGGCCGGTCGACATCGTGCTGGTCGAAGGCTTCAAGTTCGACCCCGTGCCCAAACTTGAAGTTCATCGCCCCGCCCTCGGCAAGCCGCCGATCTGGCCGGGCGAGCCCCATATCGTCGCCATCGCCGCCGATGTCCCCCTGCCGAACTGCGAGCGCCCCGTCTTCGGTCTTGATGACATCGCCTCGATCGCCGCCATGGTGCTCGACAGGGCCGCAGAAATGGAAGCGACTCAATGACGCGGCTGGCCGACGACTGCTTCGCCGCCGATCCCGTCCCGCTGACGGTGGAGGCGGCGCTGGAGCGGATCCGCGACCGGCTGCAGGCGGTGACCGGCACCGAGACCGTGCCCCTGGACGCCGGCCTGGACCGGGTGCTGGCCGAGGACGTGGTGTCGCCGATCGACGTCCCGCCCCACGACAATGCGGCGGTCGACGGCTACGCGGTGCGGTCCGCCGACCTCGCGCCCGGCGGCGGCGAGATGGCGGTGGCCGGGCGGGTGGCGGCGGGGCATCCGCTGGACCGGACGCCCTCGGCCGGGGCGGCGCTGCGGATCTTCACCGGCGCGCCCGTTCCCGAGGGATTCGACACGGTGGTCATGCAGGAGGACTGCTGGGAGAGCGACGGCCGGGTGCGGCTGCCGGTCGGCCTGCGCCCCGGGGCCAATGTCCGGCTGCGGGGCGAGGATGTGCGACGCGGCGCGGTATCGCTTGCCGCCGGACGACGGCTCGGCCCGGGTGATCTCGGCCTCGCGGCCTCGATCGGCCGCACCGCGCTGACGGTGCGCAAGCGCCTGCGGGTGGCCGTCGCCTCGACCGGCGACGAGGTCACCGAGCCGGGCGAGGACCTGCGCCCCGGCGCCGTCTTCGACGCCAACCGCCACACGGTGAAGGCCCTGCTCGCCCGGCTCGGCTGCGCCGTCACCGATCTCGGCATCCTGGAGGACGACGCCGGCACCATTGCCCGGTCGCTGGCGGCGGCGGCGGAAGACCACGACGTGGTGATGACCTCCGGCGGGGTATCGACCGGCGAGGAGGATCACGTCCGCGCCGCCGTCGCCGCCCATGGCCGGATCGACGCCTGGCGGCTGTCGGTGAAGCCGGGCCGGCCGGTCGCCCTCGGCGTGATCGGCGGCCGCGCCTTCATCGGCCTGCCGGGCAATCCGGTCGCCGCCGTCGTCGCTTTTGTGACCTTGGCCCGGCCGGTGCTGCTGGCGCTGGCAGGCGCGCGGATCGCGGCACCGGCCCGCTACCCCGTGACGGCCGGCTTCAGCCATGCGAAAAAGCCCGGACGCCGCGAGTTCCTGCGGGTGCGCCTGGAGCCGGGCCTGGAGCTGGGCCGGCCGCCGGTCGCGGTGAAGGCCGGCCCCGATGGCTCCGGTATTCTGTCCGCCCTGGCCGCCGCCGACGGGCTGATCGACCTGGGCGAGGACTCCGAGGGGCTGGCGAAGGGGGAGACGGCCGCCTATCTGCCGTTCAACGAGGTGATGCGATGAAACTGATGTATTTCGCCTGGGTGCGCCAGCGCATCGGCGCCGCGAGCGAGACCGTCGAGGCCCCGGCCGAGGCGGCCACGGTGGAGGGTCTGGTCGCCTGGCTGAAGACCCGCGGCCCCGGTTACGCGGAGGCGTTCAAGGACACCCGCGCCATCCGTTACGCGGTGAACCAGGAGTATGTCGAGCCGACCCACCCGGTGGCGTCGGGCGACGAGGTCGCCTTCTTCCCGCCGGTGACCGGAGGCTGACCATGGCCGTCCGCGTCCAGGAGGAGGATTTCGACATCGGCCGCGAGCTGGCCGCGCTGACCGCCGGCAATCACGCCATCGGTGGGCTCGGCGTGTTTGTCGGCCTGGTGCGCGACATCGCCGGCGGCCAGTCGGTGAGTGCCATGTCGCTGGAGCACTATCCCGGCATGACCGAGCGGCAGCTCGAGGAGATCGAGCGCGAGGCCCATGCCCGCTGGCCGCTGGACGCGAGCCTGATCATCCACCGGGTCGGCGACCTGGCCCCCGGCGACAACATCGTGCTGGTCGCCTGCGCCTCCGCCCACCGCCAGGCCGCCCTGGACGCCACCGGCTTTCTCATTGACTGGCTGAAGACCAGGGCGCCGTTCTGGAAACGCGAGGACACACCGGACGGCGCGCGCTGGGTCGATGCCCGCGAAGCCGACGACACGGCCGCCGCCCGCTGGGGCTGAGCGACCTTCCCCGGACGCCCCCTTCCGCGGATTGCCAACCGGCTCTCTCCAATCGAAGATCGGTCGATCGAACCGACGGTTGAGGAAAGATGCATGCGCATTGCGGCCATTGCCGACATTCACGGGAACCACTTGGCGCTCCAGGCCGTGCTGGCCGATATCGCGCGGGTCGGGGTCGATCTGACGGTCAATCTGGGCGACCACCTGAGTGCGCCGCTGGAGGCGGGCAAGACCGCCGACCTGCTGTTGGCGACCGACATGATCTCGATCCGCGGCAACCACGACCGCTGGATCCTGGAGAAGACGCCGCAGCAGATGGGAGCGTCGGATCGCTGGGCCCATGATCAGCTCACCGAGGCGCACAAGACCTGGCTCGCCGCCCTGCCCGCGACCCGGACCGTGGAGGATCGGATCTTCCTATGTCACGGCACCCCGGCCGACGACACCACCTACTGGCTGGAGCGGGTGCTGGACGGCGGCATGACCATGAACCGGATCGACGCGATCGAGGCGGCGGCGTCGGGGATCGACGTCCCGCTGCTGCTCTGCGCCCATAGCCACATCCCACGGGCGGTGCGCCTGTCGGACGGGCGGTTGGTGGTGAACCCCGGCAGCGTCGGCTGCCCCGGCTACGAAGACCCCACACCGCCCAATCCGCATGTCATGCAGGCCGGCACCCCCGATGCCGCCTATGCGATCCTCGAGGAGGCCGGCGGCCGCTGGAGCGTGACCTTCCGCCAGGTGCCCTACGACAATCAGGCGATGTCCCGCCTGGCGGCCGAGCGGGGCAACAAGGCCTGGGCCAGCGCGCTGGACAGCGGCTGGATCCGGTAGCAGCGTACCTCCCTTCCCTGACCTTCCCCGTCGTCCTGACGCACGTCAGGATGACGGGGGAGCTGGTCAATCGAAACGGCCCCCTCCCGTGGGGGAGAGGGCCGCGAACTTGGTGTCAGGAGAACCCGGCCTAGTCGACCAGTTCCTCGACCTTGCCGGTGTCCTTGCCGCCGCCACCGCCCTTGCGGCCCTTGGTCTTGGTCGGCTTTTCCGGCTTCTCCGGGGTCGGGTCGTCGTCGAAGTCGAAGGCCAGCTTGCCGTCGACCAGGCCGATGCGGACCACCCCGCCCTTGACCAGGCGGCCGAACAGCAGTTCCTCGGCCAGGGGCTTCTTGATGTGCTCCTGGATGATCCGCGACAGCGGCCGCGCCCCATAGAGCCGGTCGTACCCCTTCTCGCCGAGCCAGGCACGGGCCTGCTGACTCGCCTCGATCGTCACGCCGCGGTCGGCAAGCTGGGCCTCCAGCTGGATCAGGAACTTGTCCACGACCCGGCTGATGACCTCCGGTCCCAGGGCCTTGAAGCCGACGATGGCGTCGAGGCGGTTGCGGAACTCCGGCGTGAACATCCGGTTGATCGCCTCGGTGTCGTCGCCCTCGCGCTGCGACCGTGCGAAGCCGATGGCTTCCTTGGCGAGATCGGCGGCGCCCGCGTTCGTGGTCATGATCAGGATCACGTTACGGAAATCGACGTTCTTGCCGTTGTGGTCGGTCAACTTGCCGTGATCCATGACCTGCAGCAGCACGTTGAACAGGTCGGGATGCGCCTTCTCGATCTCGTCGAGCAGCAGCACGCAGTGCGGATGCTGGTCGATCTGGTCGGTCAGAAGGCCGCCCTGGTCGAAGCCGACATAGCCCGGAGGCGCGCCGATCAGGCGGCTGACCGAGTGCCGCTCCATATACTCCGACATGTCGAAGCGGATCAGCTCCACACCCATGATCAGGGCGAGCTGGCGGGCCACCTCGGTCTTGCCGACGCCGGTCGGGCCGGAGAACAGGTAGTTGCCGATCGGTTTGTCGGCTTCGCGCAGACCGGCACGGGCCAGCTTGATCGCCGTGGACAGGGACGAGATCGCCTCGTCCTGGCCGAACACCACCGTCTTCAGATCGCGCTCCAGGTTGGCGAGCACGGTCTTGTCGTCGGTCGACACGCTCTTCGGCGGGATGCGGGCGATCTTGGCGACGATGTCCTCGACCTCCTTCACGCCGATGGTCTTGCGGCGCTTCGACGGCGAGACCAGCATCTGCGCGGCACCGACCTCGTCGATCACGTCGATCGCCTTGTCCGGCAGCTTGCGGTCGCCGATGTACTTGGCCGACAGCTCCACCGCGGTCTTCAGCGCGTCGTTGGTGTAGCGGACCTTGTGGTGCTCCTCGTAGTAGGGCTTCAGGCCCTTGAGGATCTTGATCGCGTCCGGGATCGACGGCTCGTTGACGTCGATCTTCTGGAACCGGCGCACCAGGGCGCGGTCCTTCTCGAAGTAGCTGCGGTACTCCTTGTAGGTGGTCGAGCCGATGCAGCGCAGGCCGCCCGACTGCAGCGCAGGCTTCAGCAGGTTGGAGGCGTCCATCGCCCCGCCGCTGGTCGCCCCGGCGCCGATCACCGTGTGGATCTCGTCGATGAACAGCACCGCCTGCGGGTTCTGCTCCAACTCGTTGACGACGGCCTTCAGCCGCTCCTCGAAATCGCCGCGGTAGCGGGTGCCGGCGAGCAGCGCGCCCATGTCGAGCGAGAAGATCTGGGCGTCGATCAGCACTTCCGGCACGTCGCCGTCGACGATGCGCTTGGCCAGCCCCTCGGCGATGGCGGTCTTGCCGACGCCCGGATCGCCCACATAGAGCGGGTTGTTCTTGGTACGGCGGCAAAGGATCTGGATCGTGCGCTCGACCTCGTGCTCGCGGCCGATCAGCGGGTCGATCTTGCCGGACGCGGCCTTCTTGTTCAGGTCGACGCAATAGGCGTCCAGCGCCTCGTGGCCCTGCTTGTTGACCTGCTCGCCCTTGGACTCCTCGTCGGCTCCGTCGACCGAGCGCTTGGGCTCGGCCTGCTGCTGGCCGTGGACCTTGGCGATGCCGTGGCTGATGTAGCTGACCGCGTCGAAGCGGGTCATCTCCTGCTCCTGCAGGAAGAACACCGCATGGCTCTCGCGCTCGGACAGGAGGGCGACCAGCACATTGGCGCCGGTGACCTCCTCGCGGCCGGACGACTGCACATGGATCACCGCGCGCTGGACCACGCGCTGGAACCCGGCGGTCGGCTTGGCTTCCTCGAGCGCACTGCCGACCAGGCCGTTGAGCTCGGTGTCGATGTAGGTGATCAGGTCGTCACGCAATTTGGTGACGTCCACACCGCAGGCCTTGAGAACGGCGAGCGCATCCTGATCGTCCGTCAGCGAGAGCAGCAGGTGCTCCAGCGTGGCGTACTCATGGCGCTTCTCGTTCGCAAGGCCGAGGGCGCGGTGCAGGCTCTCTTCGAGGTTCTTCGACAGCATGTCGTCAATCTTTCTCCAAGGTGCACTGCAAAGGATGGTGATGCTGACGCGCGAAGTCCATGACCTGCGTGACCTTGGTCTCGGCCACCTCGTAGGTGAAGACCCCGCACACCCCCACCCCGCGCTGGTGTACGTGCAGCATGATGCGGGTCGCTTCTTCACGATTCTTATTGAAGAATCTTTCCAACACGTGAACGACGAACTCCATCGGAGTGTAATCGTCGTTCAGCATGATGACCTTGTACATCGACGGTTTCTTGGTCTTCGGACGCGTCTTAACGACCACGCCGGTGTTGGTGCCGTTGCCGTTTCCGCGATCGTCGTCACTCATTCTAAACCCGTGGGCGTCTGGTGATATCCCCGGCGTTCGGCAGCCCCCGGCCGCCGAAAGGTGCGCGGCCGTGGAACCGCGCAGGCGGCGCCGCTCCCTTGAGAATATGAGATTCAACCGCCCCGGGGGAAGGGGGCGCAGTGGCACTTGGGTCAATTCGCCGGCAGCACCGGCCAGAACGCGCAGAGGCCCGGGCGATAACCGCCCGGGCCTCTGATGCTCAATGGCTATGGCGGGCGCGCCGCAGCGCGCACCGGCCGTCTTAGGCGGCAACCTTCGAGATGCTGACCACGGTCTCGTCGACCCGGGCCTTGATCGGCTCGATCGCCTCGTTGGCGGTCTTCACCGACATCTCGGAGAGCTTGGTGCTCTCGGCGACGAAGCTGTCGAAGGACGACTTGGCGAAATCGCTCTGCATTTCGACGATCTCGTTGACGCTCTTCGCGCCCATCACCTTCTTCGAGAAGTCGACGCCGGCGTCGACGGAGGTCTGGGTGTAGGTGAACCAGGCCTTGGAGACGTCCTCGAAGCCCTTGGTCATGATGCCGAAGGACTTGGTGATCGCATCGTAGTTCGCCTGGGAGTAGGTCGCGTACTGATCGTAGCCCTTGAACGCGGCGGCCGAGGCCTTCTCCATGTTCTCCTTGGCGACGGTCACGGCCTGGTCGAAATTCTTCTGGCCGGTCTCTTGAGTCAGCTTGGTCATCTTTTCCATGGTCTCCTTACCAGCGGCGACGGCTGCGTCGACCGGCGTGGCACTGCGTGCAGTGGTTTTCTTCGTGGTCATCTGTCTCTCCATTCGGTCGATGGCGCGTCGCGATCCGGATACGGGATCCGGAATTGTGCATCGCAACATGACCGATATGTAGGAAATCCGGCGAAAGGGTCAAGGGATTTTTTGTGCACCGCACAATAAACTCCCGCAACGCAGCAGAACGAGAGACCCAGCGACCCGGGGCCTCGGCAAACTCGTGATACTGAATCAATCGGTTATGGACAGAAGCTCATGCGACGTCTAGGGTACTGTCTGTTGATTCGGTGGTCGCAGCGTCGACCCCAGTTCCGTTCGAGCCCCAGCCCAAACGGCAATGGAGTGCACGCATGCGGCGGATCGGTCCGGTCTTGGCAATACCGTTCCTCGTCCTCGGTCTGTTGGCCGGGTTGACGGCGGCCCCAGCCAATGCAGCCACGAAATACGCGGCCCTCGTTCTCGACGTCGAGAGCGGCAAGGTGCTGTTCGCCCGCCATGCGGACGCCAAGCGCCATCCGGCGTCGCTTACCAAGATCATGACCCTCTACATGGTGTTCGAGGCCCTGGAGAAAGGCAAACTGTCGCTGAACCAGCGTCTGACCGCCTCCGCCCGCGCCGAGGGGCAGGCCTGCTCCTGCCTCGGTCTGCGCCGAGGCGACACCATTCAGGTCCGCGACGCCATCAAGGCCCTGGTGACCAAGTCCGCCAACGACGTCGCCGTCACGGTGGCTGAGGCGCTGGGCGGCACCGAGTACCGCTTCGCCGTCTCCATGACGGAGCGGGCGCGGGAACTGGGCATGACCTCGACCCGGTTCATGAACGCGTCCGGCCTGCACGACAGCCGGCAGGTGACGACCGCGCGGGACATGGCCCGGCTGGCCATCGCCATCCGCCGCGATTTTCCGGGCTACTACGGCGAGTTCTCGACCCGGAGCTTCACCTACAAGGGTCGGACCTACAGCAACCACAACAAGCTGCTCGGCCACTACGAGGGTACGGACGGCATCAAGACCGGGTACATCAACGCCTCCGGCTTCAACCTCGTCGCCTCCGTCGTGCGCGACGGAAGCCGGCTGATCGGCGTGGTCTTCGGCGGTCGCTCCGGCACCCGGCGCAACGCCCATATGAAGGATATTCTGACCGACGGGTTCAGGCAGGCCGAGAAGATCCGGATCGCGTCCTTCAAGCCGCCCCTGCCGGTCGCCCGCCCGACCATCATGGCCGCGGCCGTCGCGCCGACACCGGCGCCCGCGCCGCGGCTGGTCGCCGCGCTCAGCGACGCCCGCGAGGACGACGTCGCCGCCCGCGACAATCCGGAGGAGGAGGTCGGCTCCCGCGACGATTCCGGCGCCTGGGGCGTGCAGGTCGGCGCCTACTCCACCGAGGTCCGCGCCCAACGCTCCATCGCCACCGCCCGCGGCCTGCTGCCCAGCCTGCTGAACGAGACCGAAGGCAAGGTCGAGCCGCTGACCAACCGCGACATCCCGATCTACCGGGCCCGCCTCATCGGCCTGCTGGAAAAGGATGCCCGGTCGGTCTGTCTCGATCTGAAGCGCCGCAAGCTCCCCTGCGTGCCGGTACCGGCCGGCGGCTGAACGCCAGCCGGTCTCTCAGGCGCCAGTCTCTCTGGCACCGTTCTCTCGGGCGCCGTTCTCTCGGAATTTGGCTTCTCAGAAGTCGGGAACGTCCAGGCCGACGGCGCGGACCGCGTCGCGCACCTGATCCTTCAGCCGCTCCAGAGCCACGGCACTCTGCGCCTCGCAGCGCGCCACCAGCACGTCCTGGGTGTTCGACGCGCGCAGCAGCCACCAGCCGTCCTCCGAGCTGACCCGCACCCCGTCGATGTCGTTCACCGAGACATCGGTCCGGCCGTCGAGCGCGGCCTTCACCTCGGCGATCGCCCCGAACTTGCGCTCCTCCGCACAGGGGAAGCGGAGCTCCGGCGTGTTCAGGACGGTGGGCAGGTCGTCGCGCCAGGCGGAGACCGGCCGGTCCGAGGCGCCGATCAGCGCCAGCAGCCGAACCGCCGCGTAGGGGGCGTCGTCGAAGCCGTAGTACCGGTCCTTGAAGAAAAGATGCCCGCTCATCTCGCCGGCCAGGGGCGCGCCGGTCTCGGCCATCTTGGTCTTGATCAGCGAATGGCCGGTGCGCCACATCAGCGGCACCCCGCCCAACTCGGCGATCCGGTCGAACAGCACCTGGCTGGCCTTCACGTCGGCGATCACCGTCGCGCCCGGCTGCGCGGCAAGGATCTCGGTGGCATAGATCGCCACCAACTGGTCGCCCCAGATCGCCCGCCCGGTCTCGTCGATCACGCCGATGCGGTCGCCGTCGCCGTCGAAGGCGATGCCCAGGTCGGCACCGGCATCCGCCACGGCGGCCCGTAGGCCCTCCAGGGTCTCCGGCACGGTGGGGTCGGGGTGATGGTTCGGGAAAGTGCCGTCGACCTCGGGATACAGAACCTTGTGGGTGCCCGGCAGTGCCTCGGCCAGCGCCGTGATCACCGGACCGGTCGCCCCGTTGCCGCAGTCCCACACCACCGACAGCGCTCGCCCCGGCCGGTGATCCCGCAGCAGGCGGGCGACATAGGCATCCAGCACCGGGGCCGCCTCGACCGCCCCCTGCCCCGTGGCGAAGCTCCCGGTGCCCGCGATCTCGCCGAGCCGCTGGATGTCGGCCCCGAAGAACGGGGCGGTCCCCAGCATCATCTTGAAGCCGTTGTAGTCCGGCGGGTTGTGGGAGCCGGTGATCATGATCCCGCCATCCGCCGCCAGATGGTGAACGGCGAAATACAGCGCCGGGGTGGGACATCCGCCGACGTCCAGGACGTCGATTCCGGCGGCCTGCAATCCCTCGATGGTGGCAGCGGCGATCTCCGGCGACGAGATCCGGCCGTCACGGCCGACGGCGACGCGGCGCCCACCGCCTTCCGCGACGATCGTGCCGAAGGCATGACCAAGCGCATGGGCATCGGCCGCGTGCAGAGTGCTTCCGACAATTCCGCGCACGTCGTACTCGCGCAGGATGGTCGGGTCGAACCGGTGAGAAGACGATACCGACTCCGCCATCGCTCCGGCCCTTTACTGGGCCGCCTCGCTGGCGGCGCCGCCGGTCCGCTCGGTACCGCGCCCGATGCAGGTATAGGCGAAGCCGGCGGCCCGCATCTCCTGGGGGTCGTAGACATTGCGCAGGTCAATCATCACCGGCGCCTTCAGCAAGGTCTTGATCCGGTTGATGTCGAGGGCGCGGAACTCGTTCCACTCGGTGACGATGGCGACCGCGTCAGCCCCGTCCATCGCCTCGTAGGCGCTCTGGCAATACTTGATGTCGGGCAACAGCTTGGCCGCCTCGTCCATGCCCTCGGGGTCGTACCCGCGCACCGTTGCACCGGCCCTGATCAATTCGGGCACGATGTCGAGCGACGGGCTGTCGCGCATGTCGTCGGTGTTCGGCTTGAAGGTCAGGCCGAGCAGGGCGACCGTCTTGCCGTCGACCGACCCGCCGCAGGCGGCGACGATGCGCTCGGCCATCGCCCGCTTGCGCCTGTGGTTCACGTCGACGACGGTCTCGATGATCCGCAGGGGCGAGCCGTAGTCCTGAGCGGTCTTGACCAGCGCCAGGGTGTCCTTCGGGAAGCACGAGCCGCCATAGCCGGGACCCGGATGCAGGAACTTGCGGCCGATCCGGCCGTCGAGGCCGATGCCCTTGGCCACGTCGTGCACGTCCGCGCCCACCCGCTCGCACAGGTCGGCGATCTCGTTGATGAAGGTGATCTTGGTCGCCAGGAAGGTGTTGGCGGCGTACTTGATCATCTCGCTCGTCTCCAGCTCGGTGAAGACGATCGGGGTCTCGATCAGGAACAGCGGCCGGTAGAGCTGGCGCATCACCTCGCGGGAGCGGTCGCTGCCGGCGCCGATCACCACCCGGTCGGGGCGCATGAAGTCGTTGATCGCCGCGCCCTCGCGCAGGAATTCCGGGTTCGAGCAGACGTCGAAATCGCCGTCGGGCCGACGCTGGCGGATGATGCGCTCAACCTCGCGGCCGGTACCGACCGGCACCGTCGACTTGGTCACGACGACCGTATAGCGGTCCATGTTGTCGGCGATCTCGGCCGCGGCGGCGTAGACGTAGCTGAGATCGGCATGGCCGTCGCCGCGCCGGCTCGGCGTGCCGACGGCGATGAACACCGCGTCGCAGCCCTTCATCCCCTCGGCGAGGTCGGTGGTGAAGGACAGGCGGCCGGCCTTGACGTTATTGGCGACGAGATCGTCCAGGCCGGGCTCGAAGATCGGGATCTCCCCGGCCTTCAGCCGGCGGATCTTCTCTTCGTCCTTATCGACGCAGACAACGTCCACGCCGAATTCTGAAAAGCATGCGCCGGTGACAAGGCCAACATAGCCCGTGCCGATCATCGCGATGCGCATCGATGTCTCCCTGTCCCCGGGCCCGGCCGCTCATGCCGGACCCTCCGCAACTCTGTCAGCAGACGCTAGACGTACTCTTTGAGGAACGCCTTGATGTCATCGCGCATATCGTCGCGCGCCAGGGCGAAGGCGAGGTTGGCCTCCAGGAAGCCGACCTTGTTGCCGCAGTCGAAACGCCGGCCCTCGAACAGCACGCCGTTGAACGGCTGCAGGCCGAGCTGGCGGGCCATCGCGTCGGTGAGCTGAATCTCGCCGCCGGCCCCCTTCTCCATGCGGCCCAGATCCTCGAACACCTTCGGCTGCAGGATGTAGCGGCCGATCACGGCGTAGTTGGACGGCGCCTCTTCCGGCTTCGGCTTCTCAACCATGCCGCGGACCTCGACCAGATTGCCGGTGACCTCGCCCGGCGTGACCACGCCATAGGCGGAGATCGCGTCGCGCTCGACTTCCATCAGCGCGACCATGTTGCCGCCGACCTCGTTATAGGCCTCGATCATCTGCTTCAGGCAGCCGGGCTCCGACAGGATGAGGTCGTCGGCAAGCAGAACGGCGACCGGCTCGGAGCCGACGAAGTTGCGGCCGCACCACACCGCGTGGCCGAGGCCCAGGGGCTCCTGCTGGCGGGTGAAGGCGGTGCTGCCCGGCGCGGGAATGGTGGCGCTGAGGAGCTTGAGCGCGTCATGCTTCTGACGCGAGGTCAGCATGTCCTCGAGCTCGTAGGCGACGTCGAAATGGTCCTCGATGGCGCTCTTGCCGCGTCCCGTCACGAAGATCAGTTCCTCGATACCGGCCTCGCGCGCCTCCTCGACCGCGTATTGGATCAGCGGCTTGTCGACAACGGTGAGCATCTCCTTCGGCATGGATTTGGTTGCCGGCAGAAAGCGGGTACCGAGGCCACCAACAGGAAAAATGGCCTTGCGGACGGGTACAGGCATCGTCTCCTCACAATCCGGGTATCAGTTAGACGGGATGTGCCTATGAGTTGGGGGGTTATCGCGCAATGCCAAGGTCTCGCGCAAGCGCGCCCCTGTGAACGCTCTATGAACCCGGGCGCAGCAGGACGTCCTTGGCGAGGTTGATCTGGGTCGCGAGCCACGAGGATCCGCCGTGATCGGGGTGATTTGCCAGCATCAGCCGACGATGGGCCTCGCGGATCTCCTTGTCGTCCGCATCGGGTCCGACCCCGAGGATTTCGCGGGCGCGCGCGGCGGTCATCACCGACTCGTCGTCGCTCCCGGGCGGCGGCGGCGCGTCCGGCCCGGCATCCCCGGTCTCCGGGCCCATCCGGTCGAGCCATGCGTCGAACACCTGGCGGGACTCGGTATCGCCGTCCAGCTCATCCGCCAGGGCCGACAGCTCCTGGGGAGAAAGCTCGGAGAGCCACCGTCCGGCGAAGGGGCCCTGCAGGATCTCCCCGTCCATGGCGCCGGTGTCGTGGTCGAGGGTCATGGCGAGCCAGTGCGTGCGGACCCCGGTGCTCTGCCCCGGCGTCGGCCCGCGCGCCGCCTTGGCGGCATTGCGCAGCGCCTGCCAGATGCGCCGCCCACGGAACAGGAACACCAGGAGCGGTGGCACGGCGATGGCCAGACCCTGCAGGCCGACGCGGAACAGCATGAACCCGGCGACGCCGGCCACGACGACGAGGCCGAGCCATTTGGCCGCCCGCAGGACATGACGCGGCTCGGCGTTCAGCAGCCATCGGCCCATGAGCGCGAGGCCGACGACCACACAGAGCGCCAGAACCACATACTGCACCGGTCAGCCCCCGACCTGGCGGGTCAGCAGCTTCACCGCCTCGCCCCGCCCCTCGCCGTAGCTCAGCAACGCCCGGCGCCCGCCGGCGGCATAGACGGCGACGGCCGCCAGCAGTTCCTTCAGCCGGTCGGCGCTGGACAGGTCGAACGGACAGTAGGCGCCGCGTGTCAGGGTGGCGATCTGCTGGAAGGCGCGCGCGACCACCGGGTTCCCGCCCTCGTGAAAGGCGAAGACCGGCACGCCCAGGACCCCCAACTCGCCGGCCGAATTACACACCGCGTCGATATCCTCCTCGAACGCGTCGCCGACGAAGATCAGCGCCCCGACTTTCTCGCGCTTGGTCTCCTTGATCGCGTGTTTCAGGATCTTGGCGATCTGGGTCTGCCCGCCGAGACAGCGCACGCCGGTCATCACCTTGCCCAGCGCCTTGGGGTCGGAATGCCACTTGGACGCCTTGCACTCGCCGAAGCCGCGATAGAACACGAGCTGCACGTCGAGCCCGCCCAGGGCGGCGGTCTGGTGGAACATCTCCGCCTGGATGTGGCAGGCCCGATCCCAGGTCGGCTCGCGGCTGGCGGTGGCGTCGAGCGCGAAGACCAGCCGGCCGCGCCGGCCGGTCGGCTCCTGTTTCGGCATGGACCGGACGGTGGACAGGAAGGCGTCGACCTCCGATCTGGTGGAGATCTCTCCGCCGGCCTGTCCAGGCTCCACCGGGAGTTTGCGGTCGCGGTCTTCCTTGGTACCCATCACATGCCCGTTTCGCGAGTCTGACCGCCGCCTATACGGGGCCGTGCGTTCCCTTACAGGGGTCCGTCCCCTTAAGATCGGTGCTCCGGCGTCCGATGCCAACACTATAGCGCCAAGAACGCGGCGACCGGGGAGAGGAAGCGATGCAGGAGCAGGCCGACCGCCCGGATTTCTCGATCCGGCCCATGGACGCGGATGACGCCGATCGGGTCATCGCCATGATCGCCGCCCTGTCCGCCCATGAGGGCGCGCCGCCGCCGCCGATGGACGCCGCCTCGCTCGTCCGCTGGGGATTGGGGCCGGACGCCCGGTTCGCCGCCCTGGTCGCCGAGCGGCGCGCCAAGGCCGTGGGCTATGCCCTGTTCCACGAGAGTTTTCATATCGGCCGGGCCCGACCGGGAAGCGTGCTGATGGATCTGTACGTGGACCGTGGCCACCGGCGGCGGGGAATCGCCCGCGCCCTGCTCGCCGCCGTGGCCCGCGCCACCCGAGCGCGCGACGGCGACTGGGTGACCTGGCAGGCGCATCCGCGCAACGTCGAGGCGATCGCCTTCTACGAAGCGATCGGCGCCCGCCGCTATGCCGCTGCGGATTTCGAGCTGGCGGACGCGGCAATGGCACGGATCACTCTCTCATAGCGGGCAATTTCACTAATCTATACCTACATAACAGGATACTCTTTCCCGCGACAGATATCGCTGGAGGGAGGTTTCCATGGCGTCCGACTTCTGGTCATCGCCGTCGGTGCCCTTTTTTCCTGATCGGCGCCAGCCAGGGAGCCGACATCGTCCTCGGCCTGTCGCGCGGCGTGGCGCAGGAGATCGGGCTGTTCTATTTCGGGGTGGGCCTGTGGGCCTGGCAGAGCTGGTTCTGGGCGCGCTACATCCTGATCGCCCGCGGCCTGGACCGGCGCCGGGGGGTGCCGAGACCGTCGAGGCGGAGGCGGTCTCACCGCCCCTCTCTCCCGGCGAGCGCCGGGTGGTCTCCTGGTATCGGCGCCTGCTCGGCCTGATCGCCTATCTCTGCGCCATCTCGATCCTGGCGACCACCCACGGGGTCGCCGACTGGCTGACACTGGTCGCGGTCGCCCTTGCGGCGGTCTACCTGGTCGCCGTCTGGAAGCGTACGGCCATCGGCAAGCCGCGGTTTCAGACCGGGGCCAACTGGAAGGGACGGGGAAGCCTCGGACTGATCGTGCCGGTGACGGTCGGACTGTCGCTGCTCACCGCAGCCGTCGGCGGGGTCTTCGCACTGGCCGACCCGGTCGCCTATGGCTTCGCGGTGGGCTCGGCCCCGGTGCTGTTCCTGGCGCTCGCCTCTATCCTGCCGGCCGGCAGATGGCGGGCTGCGAGGACACGTTCAAGATCGAGCCGCCGCTCGGCTGGACGCTCTCCGCCGAAGCACGGGCCTCGATCACCGAGATGATTCGCCGCGTGGCGCACAACGCGGAGGAAATGACGAAACTGGTCGCGGCGATCCGCACCGCGGGCGGAGAGGTCAGCCGGTCTGGCGGGCCCGCGGCCGGCGCTCGGGAAGCTGCAGCGCATTGATCAGCGCGCGCACCTCCTGACGGGCGGCGACATGGGACATGCGCGGGCGCGCGGCGTCCGGGCGGGCCTTGTCGTCGAACATGTCCAGCATGGTCAGCCCCTGCAGGAACAGCTCTCGGAAGATCACCCGCTCGCTGAAGCCCGGCGCCATGCGGAAGCCGATGCGGCGCGCCAGGCGCTGCAACACATCGGCCATTTCCTTCTTGTTGTTCGCCTCCAGCGTGGACAGACGGTTGCGCATCACGATCCAGTCGATCGAGCCGCCGTCACGCTGGGCCCGTGCCTTGCGCTGATCCCAGACCATTTCCGCGTAGACGCTGGGCCGGGCCATCTCGCCGGTCTGGCCGTCCACGTGGGCGACCACGTCCAGGTCGATGAAGCTGTCGTTCACCGGGGTGACCAGGGTGTCGGCATAGGAATGGGCCACGCGGGCGAGGTAGCTGTCGGTGCCGGCGCAGTCGATGACCACGTAATCGACCAAGCCGCGCAGCTTCTCCAGGATCGCCTCGAACCGGGCCCGGTCCTCGGCCCGAGCCTCGTCGCGCACCGGCTGCTCGGACGGGGCCAGGAAGAAGTGCCGGGGCATCGGCAGCTTGCGTTTCTCACGCTGGATCGTGGTCGCCCGGTTCGACAGGTAGCGGGTCAGTGTCCACTGGCGCGCGTCCAGATCGATGGTGCCGACCGCGTAGCCGAGCCGCAGCAGGGCCACCGTCAGGTGCATGGAGGTGGTGGACTTGCCGGACCCGCCCTTCTCGCAGCCGACGACGATGACGTGCGCCGGCTCGCCCGGCAGGGCGTCGTTGGCGGGGGTCGAGTCTACGGCTGTATCGGCCACGGCGATTTTATTCCATGCGATTTCATCACTATGACTCGTTACAGGCGGAACGGGTTCGGCGCAAGCGTGGGGTGCGGTGGACGGGGGTGGACCCCGTTCCGCCTTCTCGTCTTCCAGGCCCCGCGCCGGGATCCAAAACAAGAACTGCTGGAGGGGTCGGGATGAGTCTCCGACGCTCCGGCGATGGCCTCTCTGGGCCCCGGCGCAAGGCCAGGGAGACGGTGGAGGTGGGGGCGAGCGCCTAAGCCTTCCGCACCCAGACCGCGGTGTCGTGGAACACCGCCCCACCCATCGGAGGTGGGCTGTCGGCGGAGGTCAGCAGGTTGATGCCCACCCCCTCCTCGAAAGCCGCGTTCGGCCAGACCGATTCGACGATCACCGTGCCCTTCTGCACCCCATCGAACAGCCTTGCGTGCAGCACCACGGAGCCCTGCCCGTTGCCGAGCCGCACCCGTGCGCCCTCCTCCACGTCCAGCTCGGCGGCGGCATCGGGATGCAGCATCACCGTCGGCCGCCCTTCGCGCTTTTTGCTGGTCGCCGTCTCGGTGAAGGAGGTGTTCAGGTAGTTGCGGGCGGGAGCCGTGACCATGCGGAACGGCTTGTCCCCGGTCGCCCGGTCGACGATGTCCACATGATCGGGGAATCCTTCGATCCCCGCACCGCTCGGCCCTAGGGCGGACCAGTCGGCGCGGAACCGGAATTTCCCCGAGGGCGTCGGGAAGCCGTTGGCGAAGCGCCTGTCGGCCTCCTCCTTCGGCCCGATATCGAGCCAGCGCCGCTCGACCATCTCGGCGAAGCCCGGATAGCCGGATCTCCTCAGCGTGGCGTCCAGCAGCTCGGCCTCGTTCATGTGGCAGGACGGATGGTCGCCGCCGAGCTTCAGGGTCAGCTCGTTCAGCAGCCGGTGGTTGCTGCGGCACTCCCCGGGCGCGTCGATCACCGCGTCGTGCACCTCCAGGTGCGGGTGCCCGCCGGCGGTGTAGAGATCGGCATGCTCCAGGAATGTGGTCGCCGGCAACACCACGTCGGCATGGCGGGCGGTCTCGGTGAGAAACTGCTCGTGCACGGCGACGAACAGATCGTCGCGGTTGAAGCCCTTCAGCACCCGGCCGGTATCCGGTGCCACGGCGACCGGATTGGTGTTCTGGATCAGCATGGCGGTGACCGGCGGGCCCTGGCACACGACCGCGTCCTCGCCGGTGAGCACCGGGCCGATGCGCGACATGTCGAGCACCCGGGTCGACGGGTCGAGCCGGTCGGTCGCCTCGATCAGCGACTTGTCGACCTTGTAGTAGCCGTCGACCTTCCACAGCGCCCCGCCGCCCTCGTACTGCCACTTGCCGCCGACGGTCGGCAGGCAGGCGACGGCGTGGACCTGCATCGGCCCGTTGCGCGAGCGCGCGAAGCCGTAGCCGACCCGGATATAGGCCCGCTGGGTTTCGCCATAGCGTTTGGCCAGCGCCTCGATCTGGGCGGCCGGCACGCCGCTGATCGCCTCGGCCCATTGCGGGGTGCGGGGCTTCAGATGCGCTTCCAACTCCGCCACGTTCTCGGCGAAGCGGGCCATGTAGGCGCGGTCGGCGTGGCCGTCGCGGAACAGCACATGCATCATCGCGGCGGCCACCGCCCCGTCGGTGCCGGGCCGCACCATCACATGCTCGTCCGCCGCCTCAGCGCTGGGCGTGCGGTAGGGATCGACCACTACGAAATGGGCGCCGCGCTCCTTTCGGGCGCGGGCGACATGGGTCATCACGTTGACCTGGGTGGAGACCGGGTTGCCGCCCCACATGATGATCAGGTCCGCCTTGGCCATCTCGCGCGGGTCCGTGCCCTTCACGTCGCCCATCCCGGCGATCCAGCCGGCGCGCACGACCGTGGTGCAGATGTTGGCGTCCTGGCGGGAGTAGCCCATGACGTTGCGCAGGCGGTTGATCCCGTCGCGGTTCACCAGGCCCATGGTCCCGGCGAAATAGTACGGCCAGACCGTCTCGGCACCGTGCTTTGCCGTAGCCTCGGCGAAGGCGCCGGCGACCCTGTCCAGCGCCTCGTCCCAGGCGATTTCCTTGAACTGGGTGGAGCCCTTCGGCCCGGTGCGCAGCAGCGGCTTCATCAGCCGGTCGGGATGGTGCACCCGCTCGGCATAGCGCGCGACCTTGGCGCAGATCACCCCGGCCGTGTAGTCGTTCGCCGCGGCCCCGCGGATCCGTCCGATCGTCGAACGGTCGATCCGCTCCACCTCCAGGGCGCAGGCGCTGGGGCAGTCGTGCGGGCAGACGGAGGGGACGGTGTCGAGCAGCATGGGGGGGGAGCGTAAACGTAGCCGGATGGGACGTCACCGGGTGTTTCTGCACGCGCCATCGGAAATGCCCGGTGCGCAGGAATGTCTAGGCTGGACTGGTCCAGATTTTGCTTGTCGTCAATGCGCAGTCGGACGCCCTGTCCCCGCCAACCGGAGCCGTATCGAGCCATGCCACAAGCTTCCGATTATCTCGACGCCCACTGGGAAGTGGGACAGCCGATCACCTACTCCTTCAACGTCGGCGCGACCGGAGCCTCCGAGTTCTCGGCGTCCTACCGGTCCCTGTTCGAGGCGGCGATGTCGCAATGGTCGGCCGTCGCCAATATCACATACCAGGAGATTTCGGACCCCTGGACTGCCGACTGGATCATCGGCTGGGACCCATTTTCCGATGGCTATCTCGGCGTGCTCGGATGGGCTGCCAACTATGACTACGACAGCGACGGCATTCTCGGCTCCTCCGAGTTCGAGTTCTCGCAGATCGCCATGGACCCGAACGACACCTGGATCTTCTACGCGACGGCGGTGCACGAGGTGGGGCACGCCCTCGGACTCGGCCATATCGACCATACGCCCTCGATCATGTCGACCTTCGCCGACGGGCAGGAGGAGCTGACCGCCTACGACATTGAGGTGATCCAGTCGATCTACGGTGCCGGCGGGACCATCGTCACCCAGCAAACCGGCACGGACGTGGCCGACATCCTCGTCGGTACAGGAGCCCGCGACACGCTCTGGGGTGGCAGCGGTCAGGACACCCTGTCCGGCGGATGGGCCGGCGATCTCCTCTACGGCAACCGTGGCACGGATCACATTTTGGGCGGCGCAGGCGCAGACACCCTCTACGGCGGACAGAACGACGGAACACCGAGAGGCGCCCCGCTCGCCCAGCGCGACGGCTGGGATACTCTGAGCGGCGGCGACGGCAACGACGTGATCTACGGAAATATGGGTAGCGACGTCCTCGTCGGCGGCGACGGGTGGGATTCCATCTACGGCGGACAGGACGACGACAGCATCTTCGGCGGACAGGGCCAGGACGACATGTACGGCAATCGCGGCGCCGACATCTTCGTCTTTACCGACGCCAACGAAGGGTTCGATTACATCGTCGATTTCGACGTGACACAGGACCGCCTGCAACTCGTCGGATCGGTCTCGATCACCTCCATTTCTCCCGTAACCGACGCGACCTATGTCGGTCTGACCTCGGGCACCACCATCAAGCTGGTCGGCGTATCGGTCTCCGACGTCTCGGCATTCGTCGACTACGTCACGTAGGGCCGTCTCTCCGTCCGGACCGTTTCAGGGCTGGTGCGCCAACGGCACGTCCCCGAGGTAGATTCCCAGCCCCAGGGCCGTCCGCACGACGATGTCGTCGGCCGAGACCGGGCGCTTGTTCGACACCACGTCCTCGATGGACACGTCGCCCACGCCCCGGTTGCGCCAGACCGCGACCCGGCCGGTCTTGCCCTTGGCCATCAGGTCGACCGCATGCACGCCCAGCGCGCTGGCCAGCACCCGGTCGGCGGCGTTCGGCTCGGCGCCGCGCTGGACATGGCCGAGCGTGGTCACCCGCACGTCGGCGCCGATCCGCTTCTCCAGCTCGTCGCCGATCCACTCGCCGATGCCGCCATAACGCTCGCCGCCGCCGGGACGCGGCCGCATGGCCTGGGTGCCGTCCGATTTCGGCGTCGCCTCGGCCACCACGATCAGCGAGAAGCGGCGGCCGTGATGGCCCACGCTCTGGATCGCCTCGACCACGCCGTCGATGGAATAGCGGAACTCCGGGATCAGACAGACATCGGCGCCGCCGGCGACCGCCGCATGGGTGGCGATATGGCCGGCGTCGCGGCCCATGACCTCCAGGATCATCACCCGGTTGTGGCTCTGCGCCGTCGGATGCAGCCGGTCCAGCGCCTCCACCGCCACGGTAACCGCGGTGTCGAAGCCGATGGTCGTGTCGGTGCCGAAGACGTCGTTGTCGATGGTCTTGGGGATGCCGACGAAGGGCAGATCGGCGCGCTGCATGATCTTGTCCAGGATCTGCATGCTGCCGTCGCCGCCGATGCCGATCAGCCCGTCGATGCCGAGATCCTTCAGCCCGGTCACGATCTCCTCCGAGCGGTCGACCGGCCCGTGCGGCGAGGGGAAGGCGAAGGGGTCGCCGGTGCTCACGCTGCCCAGCATCGTGCCCGCGCGGCGCAGCATGTGGCCGTCGAAATTGGACGGGGCGAGCGGATGGACCCGCATCGGACGCTCCATCACGCCGCGGGTCCCATCCTCGATTCCGATCACCTCCCAGCCGTAGATCGTATTGGCGTGCAGGACGACCGCGCGGATCGCGGCGTTCAGGCCGGCGCAGTCGCCGCCGCTCGTCAGTACCGCAATCCGTTTGGTCATGCCTGTTCCTCGCTCATGTTACCGGTGCATCCCTTGGCCCGCGGCGCCGGCCCGTGCCATGCTTGATCAACAGGATTGAGCCGGACCCGCCGCATGACCGACCTGAAGATTGTCGACTCCCACCACCATCTCTGGGACCTGGAGGCGAACTATTACCCCTGGCTCAGCGACCGCCCGGAACCGCATTTCTTCCTCGGCGACTACAGTGCGTTGAAACGCAACTATCTTCCAGAGGACTACAAGCGAGATGCGGTCGGTTTCAACATCGTCAAGACCGTGCACTGCGAAGCCGAGTGGGATCGGGACAATCAGGTCGCCGAGACCGAATGGCTGACGGGCCTCGCCGCACGCGACGGAATGCCGAATGCCATCGTCGGCCATGTCTGGCTGGACGACCCCGATGTGGAAGCAAAGCTGGAGGGCCATTGCCGCTCGCCGCTGATGCGCGGCATCCGTTCCAAACCGGTGACGTCAGCGACACTCGACGCCCCCCGTCCGGACGGGCCGCGCAGCCTCACCGACCCGGCCTGGCGCCGCGGCTACGAAGCGCTCGGACGATACGGCCTCAGCTACGACCTGCGGGTGCCGTTCTGGCATCTGGGCGAGGCCGCAGAGCTGATCGAGAAGCATCAGGAGATCCCGGTGGTGGTGAACCATACCGGTTTCCCCTGGGACCGCTCGCCGGAGGGACTCGCCGCCTGGCGGGTCGAGATGAAGCGCATCGCCCGGATCCCCTGGGTTCACCTGAAGCTGTCGGAACTCGGGCTGAAGGATGCGCCCTGGAGCGTTGAGAGCAACCGGGCCGTGGTGCTGGAAGCGCTGGAGATCTTCGGCCCGGAGCGCTGCATGTGGGCCTCCAACTTCCCGCCGGCCAGCCTGCGCGTCGGCTTCCGCGACCAGCTGGAGGGCTTCCTCGACATCCTGTCCGGCCTGACCCGGCCGGAGCTGGACGCGGTCTTCCACGACACCGCCACCCGCTTCTATCGTCTGTGACTGCCACCGACTGAGACTGCCACCAGCTGAGATTGCCACGAGCCTTTGGGGGACGACCGCGTGACCGATTTCCACGAGACCTTCCGATCCGCCGTCCCGCCCTGGGAATGCGACATCGTCGAGCATTTCACGGTGGCCTATTACTACGAGAAGTTCCGCGCCGCCGGCGACCGCGCCCTGCTCGGCCTGGGCGTGCTGGCCAAGGAGGCGCGGACCACCTCCTGCTACACCCGCTACAAGAAGGAGCTGCGGGCCGGCGACACCTACCGAATCGTCTCCGCCCCGATCCGCGCCACCGGCGGCGATGCTGGCGGCGGCTGGGGCGGCGGCCTGACCATCGGCCACAAGCTGATCGACATGGAGGCGGACGCCGTCGCCGCGACGACCGAGCAGACCTTCGCCCTGGACAGCCCGGTCTCCCTCGACGGCTATGCCGACTGGGACGGCGAGGTCCGCGAGGAACGGCCGGCGGTCGGCGCCGGGGCCACCTGGGTCCCGGCCGCCACCGATGTGGTGCTGCCCAAGGACGTGGACGCGGCCGGACGCCTGACCCTCGACGCCATGGTCCACCGTTTCACCGCGGCCGGCGGACACCTGCTGAACGCCATCGGCTGGACCGCCAGCCATATGCGCGACAACCGGGTCGGCTACTCCACCTTCGAGTTCCAGATGACGCTCGGCGCCCTGCCCTGGGTCGGCGTGCCGCTGGACACCGAGTCCACCATCGGCGCCATCGGCCGCTCCTCCATGCGCATGGTGCACCGGATGATCCGGGCCGATACCGGCGACCTGGTGGCCGAGCTGTCCCAGTTCGGCGTGCATCTGGACATGAACGCCCGGCGCCCCTCGTCCATACCGACGGAGATCGCCGAGGCCGCGCGCGCCCTTGGGGGAGAGTGACGATGACGGCCCTGCCCGAGATTCGCGAGGGCGGCCTGGACCTGGCCGAGGTCCACGCCCTGCTGCAGACCCATCTCGACACCATGGCGCTGCACTCGCCGGCGGAAAGCCGCCATGCGCTGGACCTGAGCGGCCTGCAGGTGGCCGAGGTGACGTTCTGGAGCGTGTGGGAGGGCGACGCCCTGATCGGCTGCGGCGCGCTGAAGGAGCTGTCGTCCGAGCATGGCGAGATCAAGTCGATGCACACCGCCGCCGCCCATCGCGGCAAGGGCGTGGCGGGGAAGATCGTCGAGCACGCCATCGCGACGGCCAAGGCGCGGGGCTACACGCGGCTCAGCCTGGAGACCGGATCGCCCGACGGCTTCGCGGCGGCGCGGACGCTGTACGCGCGCTACGGCTTCACCGAGTGCGGCCCGTTCGGGGATTACCGGGAGGACCCGTACAGCGTGTTCATGACGCTGGAGTTGGGGTGAGCCGCTCCCCCTCCCCTTCACACTCCCCGGATTTGTTCCGGGGTCCACGCCCAGGGTCGCACGATCCCTTGAAGCGAAACGCAGGTTGACCGTGGGCCCCGGAATTAATCCGGGGAGTTTTTTTGAGGCGGTTAGCTCTCCGCCACCCGGTTCACCCGCTCGCGCCAGACCAGTACGATGGCGCCGGTGACGATCAGCGCCGCGCCGGCAATGGACAGCGGCACCGGGATCACGCCGAACACCGCCGCGTCGTACAGGGCGGCGAAGACCAGGGCGGCGTAGAAGAACGGGATCACATAGCTCGCGTCGGCCCGCTTCATCGCCTGGATGAACAGGCTCTGTGCCGTGACCATGACCAATCCGATGGCGACCAACAGCAGCCACTGCTGCGGTGTCGGCCACTGCCAGACGCTCAGGGCCACGCAGAGCGCCACGGTGGCACCGATCGTGTTGTTGACGAACAGGATGCGGATGGCGGGCTCGCCACCGCCTTCCGCCTTGCCGGTCAGCATCTTGATGAAGATCACCTCGAACGCCCCGAACAGCGCCGCGCCGAGCGCGATCAGCGCCGCCGGCTGGAACGCCGCCATGCCGGGCCGGATCAGAACCAGCGCGCCGAGCACCGCCATGCCCGCCGCGCCCCAGCGCCACGGCCCCACGCGCTCGCCCAGCAGCGGGATCGCCAGAACCATGGCGATCAGCGGGTTGAGGAAGGAGATCGCCGTCGCATCCCCCAGCGGCATGAGGGCGGCAGCCGTGAAGATGCAGGTCACCGTCGCCCATCCCGCCACCGAGCGGGCCGCGTGCAGGCGCCAGCGCGTGCCCTGGAAGCCGGGCCGCATCACCAGGATCACCGGCACCAGCGCCATCCAGGCGAACAGGAAGCGCCCTGCGCTGACCATGAAGCCCGGCAGCGGCGGTCCCAGCAGATCCTGGCCCAGCACCTTGGCCATCAGCGTTGTGGCGGCCACCAGCGAGGCCGCCCCGGTCATGAACAGGGCGGCGACCGTTAACCGGCGGCGCGCGGAAACCTGCTCAATCGTCAGGTCAGACGGCACCCTTGTCCCTTTCGGCGGCGATCTCCGCCTCGGACAGGCCGAGGATCTCCGCCAGCACCTCGTCGGTATGCTGGCCCAGGGTCGGCGGCGCGTAGCGGTAGCGCACCGGGGTGCCGGACAGCTTCACCGGGTTGGCGATCAGCGGCACCGTCCCTTCGCCGGCCAGCGGATGCGGCAGGTCGATGCGCATCCCTCGGGCCTGCACCTGCGGGTCGGCGAAGGCACGGTCGATCGTGTTCACCGGCCCGCACGGCACCTTCGCCGCCTCCAGCGCCGCGACCCATTCGTCGGTGGTCTTGGTCATCATGTAGTCTGGCATGGCGGCATATAGCGCGACCCGGTTCTTCAGGCGTAGCGGGTTGGTCGCGTAGTCGGGATTGTTCTTCAGCTCGTCCGCCCCGGCCACGTCGCACCAGCCCTGGAACTGCCGGTCGTTGCCGCAGGCCAGGATCACGTGACCGTCGGCGGTGGGGAACACCTTGTAGGGCACGATGTTCGGATGCTCGTTGCCCAGCGGCTTCGGCACCTCGCCGGAGACCAGGTAGTTGGTCCCCTCGTTCACCAGCCAGGCGACCTGGGTGTCGAGCAGACAGACGTCGATATGCTGGCCCTCGCCGGTGCGGTCGCGGTGGCGCAGGGCGGCCAGGATGTTGGTGGCGGCGTACATGCCCGTCATCACGTCGGCGATGCCGACCCCGACCTTCACCGGCTCCACCCCCGGCGTGCCGGTCACCGACATGATCCCGCCCATGCCCTGGGCCAGGAAGTCGTAGCCCGCCCTCTCGGCATAGGGGCCGGTCTGCCCGAAGCCGGTGACGGAGCAGTAGACCAGGCCGGGGAACTCGTCCTTGAGCTGGTCGTAGCCGAGTCCGAGCCTGGCGAGCGAGCCGACCTTGAAGTTCTCCACCAGCACGTCGCATTCGCCGATCAGCCGCTTCGCCAACGCGATGCCGTCGGCGCTGGCGAGGTCGATGGTGATCGAGCGCTTGGACCGGTTGGCGCAGAGGTAATAGGCGCTCTCGGAAGTGTCCTCGCCGTCCGGGCCCTTCACATAGGGCGGGCCCCACTTGCGCGTGTCGTCGCCCTGGCCCGGCCGCTCGATCTTGATCACGTCGGCACCGAGATCGCCGAGAAGCTGGGTGGCGGTGGGGCCGGCAAGGATGCGCGTCAGATCGAAGATGCGGACGCCGTCGAGCGGAAGAGCGGACATGGGGGCCTCGTATGCGGGTCTGGGTGAGCTGTTCAGCGCGTCAGAGGCCGCAGCGCGTCCTGACTGGGCTTGCTGGTGGCGATGGATTCGACGGTGTCGTAGGCGTCCGACCAGGCGGCGAGGGTCGGATAGGTCTCGCGCCAGTCCGGCACCAGTTCGTAGAACTCCATCATGCCGATCCCGGCGACGAGGCAGAGCGCGTCGAAGCTGATCGGCGGGGCGCCCTCGGGGACCGTCACGGTCTTGTTCAGGTGGGCGAGGCCGCGCCGGACCTGAATGTCGGCCACGTCGAGCATGAACTTCGAGCGGTCCTCCTCCTGGCGCCGGGTCTCGCGGGACCAGACGGTGACGACGTCGAGGAAGGCGAGCGACTGGGCCTCGGCCGCCACCGCGTGCCAGTCGCCGTAGCGGGCGACGGTCCGCTTGCCGGATTTCTCGTCGAGATAGGCGCAGATGTGGCGCGCCTCCGACAGGACGAGGTCGCCATCCTCCAGCAGCGGCACCCGGCCGAGCGGCGAAATGGAAATGACCGGGCTGTCCGGCGTGCGCAGCCCGACCCAATCCAGCTCCAGCCGGTCGCCCAAACCGCCTTCGATCGCGGTGATCCGGCAGATCCGGGCATAGGGCGAGTTCGGGGTGTAGTAGAGCTTCATGGCGGCCTCCCGGTCGGTTCTTCTGAGCGGCCGCCACCCTACCTCAGTGCGCGCGTCGTGGCAGGGGACAGATTTGAACAGCGATGGAACACCTCGCCGCTGGTCACCCCAGGTCTAACTGCCCGTAAGAAATTTCACGAATTACGCAACCTTCCAGGGCGGTAACGACGTTGGCACTTCATGACACTATCAGGAGGTTGTCATGAAATACCGCCGATTTTTCGCAATGATCGCCACGTCGACTGTGGTGATGCTCGGCTTAATGTATCTGAACACCTACCTCTTCAGTCATGTCTTCTGGTCGGAAACGCGTGCGTATATGGCGATCCTCATGGGCGCGACGATGGCCATTGTCATGCTGGCGTTCATGCTCTCCATGTACACGAACCGCGCCGCGAATGCCGCGATCTTCATCGGAGCGGCCCTGCTCTTTGGCGGCTCGCTCTGGCTGGTCCGAGGGCAGGCAACGGTCCAGGACCGGTCGTACATGAGCGCAATGATCCCTCACCATTCGATCGCGATCATGACGTCGACACGTGCCGGCATCTCCGACCCGCGGGTCCGGAAACTGGCCGACGAGATCATCTTCGCCCAGGATAAGGAAATCGCCGAGATGCGGTATCTGATCTCCGATATCGACCGCAATGGCGACGGCACGGAGGCGGATCCGGCTCCAGCCACGATCGTCTCCCTTGAGGAGGCGCTATCCACCGCGGAGGTGTCCGTCCTGGACCCGGAATTCATGCGGGATGAGGAGATGGGTCAGCTCTTTGCCGGACAACCGGACTGTATCTTCACCTACACCCCGGACAGCCATTCGGTCCTGGCCGTGGGCAACCAGCAGGGAAGCGCAGCCGCGCTCCTGAAGATCAGCGGCGACCTCGTGCGGCTCTCGCCGGACGCGCGCTCCACCGCAAACGCCCCGGTCCTGTCAGCCCCTGGCATCACCCTTCGTGTCTCCGGCAGAGACGGTGGCGAGCTCGCATCCGAGGGACCGGGAGAGCCCGTGGAGGCGGATCTCGTGCTGAATCTGGAGCGTGGGCTGACGGCGGGATATAGCGGCTACTATACCTGCCGAGGCTGAAGGCTCGGCTCCGGCGGACGGGCCGCTCGTTAGGCCACCCGGTCGCCCTTCTTGACCTGCACGGTGCGGTTATCGACCGCCGGCAGCATCTTCGCCGGGTCGCGCGTCACCACCACGTCGAGCACCGTCGGCCGGCCGGTCTCCGCCAGGGCCTTGGCCAGCGCCGGGGCGATCTCGTCCGGCGTCTCCACCCGGATGCCCTGGCAGCCGAACGCGCTGACCACCTCGGCGTAGTTGGTCTCCGCCAGGTCGGAGGACTGGTAGTTGCCCTCGCCGTACATCAGGTGCTGCAGCGCCTTCACGTAGCCCGACGCCGCGTTGTTCACCACGATCACCGTGAAGGCCAGCCCCAGGCGCCGGGCCGTCTCCAGCTCGCCCAGCACCATGTTGAAGCCGCCGTCGCCGGTCAGGGCCACCACCGGGCCGAGCCCGTCATGCCGGGCGCCCAGGGTCGCGCCGATCCCGCCCGGCACGCCGTAACCGATGGAGGCGAAACCCCGGTCCGGCACGAAGCCGCGCCCGGCCTGCTTGGTGTCGTAAACCAGCCCGCCCCAATGGGCCGCGAAGCCGCCATCGGCCACCAGGGTCGCGTCGGCGGGCAGCGCCTTGTTCAGCTCGTTCAGCAGCCGTGCCATGTTGATCGGCGAGGACTCGTCGTTCAGCCGGCCGTCCACGTCCTGACGCCAGGCGGCCATGCGCTTGGGCACGTCGGCGGCCCAGTCGGCCAGCTTGTCCTTCAGGCCGCGTTTGCCCAGAGCGACGCGCAGCTCGTCCAGAGTCGCCTTGGCGTCGCCCCAAAGGCTCAGCGCCGGCATCAGGGTGCGGCCCATCTCCTCGGCGACGATGTCCAGGTGGATGACGGTCTTGCCCTTGGGCGGCACGGTGTAGCGCTTGGTGGCGATCTCGCCGAGCTTGCAGCCGACCACGAACAGGACGTCGGCCTCCTCGATCAGCTTGTTGGCGATCCGGTCGTAGCGGCCGAACAGACCGGCGGAGAGAGGATGGGTGCAGGCGATGGCGCCCTTGCCGGACATGGTATGGGCCACCGGCATGTTGGTCGCCTCGGCGAAGGCGGTGACGCTGTCGGCGGCCCGGCTGATATGGACGCCGCCGCCGCAGAGCATCAAAGGCCGCTCGGCCGAGGCCAGCATGTCGACGGCGGTATCCAGCGCGGTGGCGTCCGGCCGGCTGCGCAGGGCCGGGGCGGCGCGGTGGATCGGATCGACGACGAACTCCTCCTCGTCGAAGCCGTAGGTCCCGTGGCAGATGTCCTCCGGCACGTCGAGCACGACCGGGCCGGGTCGTCCGGACGTGGCGACGGCGAAGGCGCGGCGGACCAGTTCGGGAATGCGCTCGATATACTCGACGCGCAGCACCTCCTTCACCGCGGGGCGCAGGATGTCGAGCTGGCGGGACTCCTGGGTCATGTTCTTCCAGGAATGCATCCGGTGGCTGTCGCCGATCAGGGCGACGATGGGAATGCCGGCGTTCAAGCTCTCCACCAGGGCGGTGACCAGGTTGGTCGCACCCGGGCCCAAGGTGGCGTCGACCACGCCCACCCGGCCGGTGACCTTGGCATAGGCGTCTGCCGCGAAGGCGCCGCAGCGCTCGTCGTTGATCAGGTAATGTTTGAGCCCGAGGCGGCGGGCGGCGTCGTAGAACGGCAGGAGTTGGAAGCCGCCCATCCCGAACATCGGGCCGATCTCGAAGGCCTGCAGCATCCGCGCCAAAGCCTCGCCGCCGGTCATCTCGTTGGTGGTCATGCGTTCACTCCTGCAATTTCATGTCGTCATCCTGACGAACGTCTGTGTCGTTGTATCCGCTCGTGGCCACCCTCACGTCATCCTGACGCACGTCAGGATCAACGCTCCACCATCGACGCTTCCGTTTTCCCCCGGCTCCGCCGTTCGTGGCTTGGTCCTGACGTGCGTCAGGACGACGGATGGGGCGGGGCCGGGGCGTGTCGAAGAACCGTCCGTCACATCTTCATCAGCTTCCGCGCCGTCTCCGCGATCATCGCGGCGGTGACCCGCACCGTATCCTCCAGCGGCGGGGCATAGGCGATGGGCACCCGCGGCGCGCCCAGCCGCTTCACCG
Source organism: Thalassobaculum litoreum DSM 18839 (assembly GCF_900102465.1). Taxonomy (GTDB): domain Bacteria; phylum Pseudomonadota; class Alphaproteobacteria; order Thalassobaculales; family Thalassobaculaceae; genus Thalassobaculum; species Thalassobaculum litoreum. Next base: position 311,160 of record NZ_FNBW01000002.1, read on the forward strand.
GGGCCTTCAACTCACGGAAACAGACATCGGACACGGTCGCGGCGATCTCGGCGCCGAACCCGCCGGCCTGCACGCTCTCATGGGCCACGATCAGCCGGCCGGTTTTCTTCACGCTGTCGAACACCCGCTCCTTGTCCCAGGGCCACAGCGTGCGCAGGTCGATCACCTCCACCGACGCGCCGGCATCGTTCAAGGTCTTCGCCGCCGCCATGGTCTCGTGCACCGTCGCCGACCAGGACACCAGGGTGATGTCGGTCCCCTTGCGCAGGAAACGGCAGCGCCCCAGCGGCAGCGGGTCGTTGTTGTCGACCTCGCCCTCCAGTGCCCAGAGGTTCTTGTGCTCCATGTAGACGACCGGATCGTCGCAGCGGATGGCGGATTTCAGCAGGCCGTAATTGTCCACCGGACTGGACGGGCAGACCACCACCAGCCCCGGGATATGGGTGTACCAGCTCTCCAGGCTCTGGGAGTGCTGGGCGGCGGACGACCGCCACATGCCCATGGGCTCGCGCACGACGATGGGCACCTTGGCCTGGCCGCCGAACATGTAGCGCGCCTTGGCCGCCTGGTTCACCAGCTCGTCGACGGCGCAGAGCGCGAAATCGGCGAAGCGCATCTCCACCACCGGCCGGGTGCCGGACAGGGCGGCCCCTACCGCCACGCCCATGATTGCGGCCTCCGAGATCGGCGCGTCGGAGATCCGGTCGGGGCCGTAGATCTCGGGCAGGCCCTTGTACTGGCCGAACACCCCGCCGCGGCGCAGGTCCTCGCCCAGCGCCCAGACGGTGGGGTCGCGCTGCATCTCCTCGTGCAGGGCGTTCTTGGCGGCCTCGCCGTAGGTCATCGTCACCATATGCGGGGCCTCCTCAATAGGCGCCGTTGCGCGGATCGCCGACGTCCTGGACATCGGCAAAGGCGCGGGAGAGCGGCGGCCAGGGGGCCGCCTTGGCGTCGTCATAGACCGCGTCCATCTCCTCGATGGCGTCGCGCTCATGGGAGGCGAGCTGGTCGCCGCGTACCCCGGCATCGGCCAGGGTCTGGGCCAGGCGGGTGATCGGGCAGCGCTTCCAGGCGGCGGCCACGTCGTCGCGCGCGCGGTAGCCGTCCGGGTCGGCGGCGGTATGGCCGGTCAACCGGTAGGTCTTGGCGTTGATGAAACGCGGCCCGCCGCCGGCGCGGATTGCGGCGACCGCGTCGCGCACCGCCTCGTCCAGGGCGACCACGTCGTTGCCGTCGACCTCCATCGCCGGCAGGCCGATCGCCTCGGCCCGGGCGGCCGGGCCCTTGCCGGCGGTCATGTCGGCGGTGCGGGTGGTCGAGGCGTAGCCGTTGTCCTCGCAGACGAACAGCGCCGGCAGCTCGAACACCTTGGCCCAGTTCAGCCCTTCGAGGAACGGTCCCCGGTTGATCGCGCCGTCGCCGAAGATCGAGCAGGCGACCCGGTCCTCGCCGCGCAGCTTGATCGCATGGGCGGCCCCCGCCGTGATGTGGATGTTGGCGGCGACAACGCCGTTGGCACCGAGCATCCCGACCGAGAAGTCGGCGATGTGCATGGACCCGCCCTTGCCGTTGCTGGTCCCGCCCTCGCGCCCCAACAGCTCGCGCATCATGGCGGTGGGATCGGCGCCCTTGGCCAGGGTGTGGCCGTGGCCGCGATGGGTGGAAGCCAGGATGTCGTCGGTGCGCAGGTTCGAGCAGACGCCGACGGCGACCCCTTCCTGGCCGATGGAGGGATGGATGGCGCCCAGCACCAGCTTATCGGTATTGGCCCGGAGTGCCGCCTCCTCGAAGGCGCGGATCCGCCACATCAGCTTGTGATGGGCGAGCAACCGGTCGAGATCGAGATTCCGCGCCGCCTGTGGCGCGCGTGGGTCTGCCGTCACGAGTACCTCCCCGCAGGAACCCCGATCTTGTCGCCGGGTGGCGAAACCTTAGAGAGCGGCGCGATGCGGGGTCAAGACGACGATGGTTGTGGGGTGCTCAGGCGTGGTCGAGCCCGAACGCTTCCAGGATGCGGGTCGCCGCCACCGCCGGGGTGGTATCGCCGTCGACCACGGCGGCCTCCAACTCGGGCACCAGGGCCTTCACCTCCGGGTGGCCCTCCAGTGCGCCGATAAGCCGGTCGCGGACCATGGCCCACATCCAGCGGACCTGCTGGCCGGCGCGCTTGCGCTCGAAGGAGCCTGCCGCCTCCAGTGCCTGGCGGTGTTCCTTCACCGTGCCCCAGACCTCGTCGATCCCCTGCTCGACCAGGGCCGAGCAGGTCAGCACCCGGGGCGACCAATCGGGGTCGGCCTGCTGCAGGATATGCAGGGCGCCCTTGTACTCACGGGCCGCCCGTTGGGCGCGGTCCTTGTTGTCGCCGTCGGCCTTGTTGATCACCAGCATGTCGGCGATCTCCAGGATGCCCTTCTTGATGCCCTGCAGCTCGTCGCCGGCGCCCGGCAGCATCAGCACCATGAACATGTCGACCATGTCGGCGACGGTGACCTCGCTCTGGCCGACGCCGACGGTCTCCACCAGCACGACATCGAAGCCGGCGGCCTCCACCACCACCATGGTCTCGCGGGTCGCACGGGCGACGCCGCCCAGGGTGCCGGCCGAGGGCGACGGACGGATGAAGGCGTTCTCGTCCTGGCCGAGATCGGTCATCCGGGTCTTGTCGCCCAGGATCGAGCCGCCGGAGCGCCCGCTGGTCGGATCGACGGCGAGGACGGCGACCTTATGGCCGCTGCCGGTCAGGTGCTTGCCGAGCGCCTCGATGAAGGTGGATTTGCCCACGCCCGGCACACCGGTGATGCCGACCCGGTGGGCCGCCCCCGCATGGGGCAGCAGGCGGACCAGCATCTCCTGCGCCAGCTCCCGGTGGGCCGGCTTGCGGCTCTCCACCAGGGTGATGGCGCGGGCGATCACCGCCCGGTCGCCGGACCGCACGCCGGCGACGTAGTCGTCGACCGACAGGGTACGGCGGCGGGGCGATGGGGCCGGGGCGTCTGTCATGGGATCCTTCGGATGAACTGTATCTTGAGCATTCCCCCTGCACTCACTCCCCGGATTTATTCCGGGGCCCACCCGTCAGTTCGCTCGATCGTTGAAGGTGAGGCACGCTGGCGGGTAGGCCCCGGAATAAATCCGGGGAGTGGGTGAAGAGAAAGAGGGTGTGCGCTTCCCTCAGGCCGCGCGGGTTTCGTCACCGAAGGTGTCGAGCAGCTTCTTCAGCAGGTCGATGGCCGCCTCCGCGATCACCGTGCCCGGCGGGAAGATCGCCGCCGCGCCGGCCTCATAGAGCGCGTCGTAATCCTGCGGCGGCACCACGCCGCCGACAACGACCATGATGTCCTCGCGCCCCAGCTTGGCCAGTTCCTCGCGCAGTTCCGGCACGAGCGTCAGATGCCCCGCCGCCAGCGACGACGCGCCGACCACATGGACATCGTTCTCCACCGCCTGGCGCGCTGCCTCGGCCGGGGTCTGGAACAGCGGGCCGATATCCACGTCGAAGCCCAGATCGGCGAAGGCCGTGGCGATCACCTTCTGGCCGCGGTCGTGGCCGTCCTGGCCCATCTTGGCGATAAGGATGCGGGGCCGGCGGCCCTCCTGCTCCTCGAACTCGGCGACGAGCTGCTTGACCTGGTTCACCACGGCGCTCTCCCCCACTTCCTTGGAATAAACGCCCGAGATCGCCTTCACCTCGGCGACATGACGGCCCCAGACCTTCTCAAGCGCCAAGGAGATCTCGCCGACCGTCGCCCGGGCCCGGGCGGCGTCGACGGCCAGAGCCAGCAGGTTGCCTTCCCCGGTCTCCGCCGACTTGGTCAGCGCGTCGAGGGTGGCGTCGACCTTGGACTGGTCCCGCTCGGCCCGCAGGCGGGCGAGCTGTTCGAGCTGGCCCTTGCGGACCCTGGCGTTGTCGACCTTCAGAATCTCGATGTTCTCGGGATCGTCGGTCCGGTACTTGTTCACGCCGACGATGGTCTGGCGCCGGCTGTCGATGCGCGCCTGGGTGCGGGCGGCCGCCTCCTCGATGCGCATCTTCGGAATGCCGGCCTCGATCGCCTTGGCCATGCCGCCGTAGCTTTCCACTTCCTGGATATGCGCCCAGGCCTTCTCCGCCAGATCGCGGGTCAGTCGCTCCACATAGTAGGAGCCGCCCCACGGGTCGATCACCCGGGTCGTCCCGGTCTCCTGGGCGATGAGAAGCTGGGTGTTGCGGGCAATGCGCGCCGAGAAGTCGGTCGGCAGGGCCAGCGCCTCGTCCAGGGCGTTGGTGTGCAGCGACTGAGTATGCCCATGGGTGGCGGCAAGCGCCTCCACGCAGGTGCGGGTCACGTTGTTGAACACGTCCTGGGCGGTCAGCGACCAGCCGGAGGTCTGGCAATGGGTGCGCAGGGACAGCGACTTGTCCGACTTCGCCCCGAACTCCTTCACAAGCTTGGCCCAGAGCAGGCGCGCGGCCCGCATCTTGGCGACCTCCATGAAGAAGTTCATGCCGATCGCCCAGAAGAACGACAGGCGCGGCGCGAACCGGTCCACGTCCAGCCCGGCATCCATGCCGGCGCGGATGTACTGCACGCCGTCCGCCAGGGTGTAGGCGAGCTCAAGGTCCGCCGTCGCCCCTGCCTCCTGCATGTGATAGCCGGAGATCGAGATCGAGTTGAACTTCGGCATCTTCTCCGAGGTGAAGGCGAAGATGTCGGAGATGATCCGCATGGAGGGGATCGGCGGGTAGATGTAGGTGTTGCGGACCATGAACTCCTTGAGGATGTCGTTCTGGATGGTCCCGCTCAGCTTCTCCGGCGCCACACCCTGTTCCTCGGCGGCGAGGATGTAGAGCGCCATCACCGGCAGCACCGCGCCGTTCATGGTCATCGACACGCTCATCTCGTCCAGCGGGATGCCGCCGAACAGGGTCTGCATGTCCATGATGCTGTCGATCGCCACGCCGGCCATGCCGACATCGCCGGCGACGCGCGGATGGTCGCTGTCGTAGCCGCGGTGGGTGGCGAGGTCGAAGGCGATGGAGAGGCCCTTCTGCCCGGCCGCCAGGTTGCGGCGGTAGAAGGCGTTGCTCTCCTCCGCCGTCGAGAAGCCCGCGTATTGGCGGATCGTCCACGGCTTGGTCACATACATGGTCGGGTACGGGCCGCGCAGGAACGGCGGAATGCCCGGCCAGGTGTTCAGGTGGTCGAGGCCTTCCAGGTCCTCCGCCGTGTAGAACGGCTTCACCGCGATGCCTTCCGGGGTCACCCAGGGCTCGGCGTCGGGGGCAGAAGCGGCGGCGCCGCGGCCCAGGTCGAGGCTGGCGAAATCGGGTATCCGGCTCATCACTGGCCTCCCTCGTTCAGAACGCCGAGACGGCTGAGCACGCCGCGCACCGTGGCGAGCGTGTCGTCGCCGGCAAAGAGGTAGCCGTCGATCCCAGCCTGGGCCCAGGCGGCCTCGTGGTCGCCGGGACGCCCGGCCAGCAGCACCTCGCGGGCGCCGGCGGCCTTCAGGGCTTTGGCGGTCTCCGCCGCACGCTCGGCATAGATGCTATCACTGGAGCAGATCACGGCCAAATCGGTCCCGGCCTTGGCCAGGACCGCTTTCAGGTCGCCCGTGTCGCCGTCCGCATCCACACAGGCGACGCCGCCGGTGCCCAGATGGTTGCGCGTGAAGGTCGCGCGCGCCGTCGACATGGCAGGGCCGCCGAGCAGCACCAGCAGGGCCGTCGGCCGTCTGGCGGCGGCGTCGGCGGCATCGCGCAGGATCTCGAACGCCTCGCCCAGGCGGTGGGCGGTCGGCGCGGTGATCGTTTCGGGCGCACCCTCGGCTCCCAGCAGCCCGTCCAGCGTCTGATCGCCGGCCAGCCCCTGGGCGGCGGCCGCGACCAGCGCCTTACGGTCCACGCTCTCCACATCGACCGGCGTCTCGTCCACCTTCGGGAAGGCGTTGACGCCGGTCAGCTCCTCGCGCCGCCCGGCGATCCGCCGCTCGCGCTCGGCCCAGGCCTCGGCGCAGTCCTTGGCGGCGGCACCGGAGGTCAGGTGCCTGGACATGCCGCCGGCCGCCTCGATCGCGCGGAACCGATCCCAGGCCTTGGCCGCGAGCTGGTCGGTCAGGTTTTCCACGTACCAGCTGCCGCCGGCCGGATCGCCGACCTTCGCCAGATTGCTCTCCTCGGCCAGGATGATCTGGGTGTTGCGGGCGATGCGCCGGGCGAAGCCGTCGGGCAGGCCGCAGGCATGGCTGTAGGGCAGCACGGTGATGCTGTCCGCCCCACCGACCGCGCCGGCGAAGGTCGCGACCGTCGCCCGCAGCATGTTCACCCAGGGATCGCGGCCGGCCCAGGCATTCGGCGCCGTCACGACGTGCAGGCGCATCGTTCGGGCGTCCTGCGCCACGCCGCAGGCGCCGAGGATCTCGGCCCAGAGCCGACGGGCGGCGCGCAGCTTGGCGATGCCGAGGAACACGTCCACACCCACCGGGAGCGAAAACTCGATCTGCCGGGCGGCAACTTCCACCGACAGACCCGCCGCCTCCATCGCCCGCAGATAGGCGACACCGGTGGCCAGGGCGTAGGCCAGATCCATCGCCTCGTTCGCCCCGGCGCCATGATAGGCGGAGGTATCGACGGAGACGGTCGTGACGTTGGGATAGGTCTTCGCCGTGTCGGCGGCCAGCTTGGCCATCCGGTTCAGCGAGGCGTCCAAGGGCTCCGGCAGCATGCCCTCGGCGGCAAGCGCACCCAACGGGTCGGCGCCCAGATGGCCCAGCACCTCCGCCTTGCCGATCCCGCGCCGCTCCCACAGCGCCCGCATCATCGCGGCGGTGGCTCCGAAGGCTCCGCCGGGCTGCAGCGAGACCGTGGCCGCTTCCAGGAACACGCCGTTCAGGGCGGTGTCGAGGGCATCCACGGAGTGCAGAAGGATGCCGTCGACACCGGCATTCTCGGGATCACCCGCCGCCGTGCCGCCGCGCCGGCCGGCCTTGTCCAGGCGCAGGATCACCGAATTGACGCCGCGTTCCAGGTCGGCCAGCGCAGACTTGTTCACCGCCTCGGGGTCCGGATGGGCGTGGAGCTGGCGGATATCCCAGCCCAGGGCCACCCGCTCCAGCGCCCCGGCATTGCGGGTCGCGGCATCGGCCGGCGTCTGACCAGTATCGGCGGCATAGATCGGGTCGGTGACGATGCCCTCGGCCAGGCGCCTTGTCAGCGCCTTGTCGAACGGAGCGCCCTTCAGTGCGGCTTCCGCCAGCTTGCGCCAGGCTTCGCGATCGGCCGCCGGGAAATCGGCAGCGAGCGTCAGCGCTTCGGTATCGGCGTCACTCATGGCAGTCCCCGTGCCCGTCTCTGCATGAACCGTCATTCATCAGATACGACTTGCTCAGCAAAGAGGCAACCGACCGAGCGCATTCCGGAAACGGCAGAACCCGTGACCCGACGCCGCGTTGGTGGCAAAAGAACACCATGAGACCGAGCGACGACCACCGCCCGCACTGGCTGGCCCCCGCCATCGCAACCGTCATCCTGCTCGTCCTGGTGGCGACGTCGGCGGGCGGCGCGAACTGGCAGCTCACGGCCGTCGTGCTTATCACGGTCGCCGTGGTCGTGGCCCTGCTGCACCGCCTGCTGCCCGGCAGCCGGTTCTTCTCGATCACCTTCGCCAACGCGATCAGCGTCTATGCCTGCGTCTACGTCTCCTTTCTGGAGGCGCGGTTCGCGCCGACCAGCCGGCTGATCGAGGTGGTCGCCTTCCTGCTGCCGATCCTGGGCTTCGCGCTGGCGGTCTATCTCCGGCGCCAGGGCATCCGGTCGGTGATCCTGTCCGAACACCCCCGCATCGAAACCCGGTTCGGGCGGGTGTTTCTGTGGCTGCTGCCGGTGACGGCGATCGGGGTGCTGAACTTCCTGGTCCCGCTGGAGAACTGGGATGTGCTGCAGCGGGGGGCGTGGCTGCTGGGGGCGATGTCGGTGATCGCCATGGTGATTTTCTTCGCCGGGCACAGCGTGGCTGTGTTCCTGGTCGATACCGGCCTGCTGTTCGAGGATTTCTACGAGACCGCGGCCCGGCTGATCAAACCGGCCTTCGCCTTCCTGACCTTCTATTCGCTGATCACCGTGGTCTTCGCCGCCCTGTACCGGCTGATCGACCGGCTGGACGGCGTCGACACCTTCAGCTTCTCCGGCTTGGCCCGCGACATCGGCTTCGCCGAAAGCCTCTACTTCTCCATCGTCACGCTCTCCACGGTGGGGTATGGAGACATCGTTCCGCTGACCTATGCGGTACGGGCCGTGGTGGCGGTGCAGATCGTGCTGGGCATCATCCTGCTGCTGTTCGGCTTCCAGGCGGTGTTGCGCGCCACGCGGGACACATAGAGCAGATCGCGATCAGATGGAATCATCTGCTCGCGTGAGTCTGCTCTATCTTCAATAGATGGCGAGCCTTTCCCGCTCACGGGTGATCGGGAAAGGCTCTAGACGCGACCGACCCCGAGGCTGCATGACCTCCCCTGCGACGCCGACCCAGCCCTCCCCGCCCCTGCCGGAGACCACCCATCTGCGCATCGCGCTGGCCTGGGTGATCGGCCTTACGACGCTGAGGCTCTTCGCCAACGCGCTGACCGGGCTGGAGCTCTACGGCGACGAGGCGCAGTACTGGACCTGGGCCCAGACCCTCGACCTCGGCTATTTCACCAAGCCGCCGCTGATCGCCTGGATCATCGCCGCCACCACCTCGGTCTGCGGCGACGCCGAGGCCTGCGTGCGCGCCTCCTCGCCGCTGCTGCATGCCGGCACCGCCCTGGCGCTGTACGGGCTCGGCCGGTCGGTCGCCGACAGCCGGGTCGCCATGTGGTCGGCGCTGATCTGGATCACCCTGCCCTCGATCGCCTTCTCCAGCCTGATCGTCTCCACCGACGTGCCGCTGCTGTTCTGCTGGGCGCTGGCCGCCACAGGCTACCGCCGGCTGCTGGACACGCGCGCCTGGCGCTGGGCCGTGGTGGCCGGCCTCGCCATCGGCGTCGGCATGCTGGCGAAATACGCCATGGCCTATGCCTTTCTCGGCATCGCGCTGCATCTGGTGGTCAGCCCGCGCGACCGCTGGATCCTGCGCGACCTGCGGGGCCTGCTGGTCCTGGCGCTGGCGCTGCTGATCCTGTCGCCGAACCTGTACTGGAACGCCGCCAACCACTTCGCCACGGTCGCCCATCTCGGCGACAACACCAACCTGGGCGCCGACCCGTCGCAGAAGTTCCGGATCTCCAAGGCGCTGCAGTTCCTCGGCGAGCAGGCCGGCGTGTTCGGACCAATCCCGTTCGCCATCCTCGCCTGGCGCCTGATCGCCTGGATCCGCGGTCGGGCGAGCGACACCGAGAAGTTCCTGCTGGCCATCGCCCTGCCGCCGCTGGCGGTCATCACCTTCCAGGCCTTCCTGTCGCGGGCCAACGCCAACTGGGCGGCCACCGCCTACCCCACGGCGACGGTGCTGGTGGCGCTATGGCTGGTGGGACAGGCGCCGCGCTGGATGCGCTACGCCACGCTGGTGCCGCATGTGGTCGCCTGCCTCGCCTTCGCGGTGGTCGTCGCGGTCTGGCCGACCCTGCGGATCCCGCTGACCGACCGCGGCTTCTCGCGGATGGCCGGCTGGGAAAAAGTGGCCGAGGCCGCCCGGCCCGACATCCTCACCAATCCGGACCTGCCGGTCCTGATGACCGACCGCATCGCCATGGCCTCGCTGCTGTACTACATGCGCGATCAGCTCGGCGTCGGCGATCTGCAGCCGGGCAAGCGGCCGGTCTATGTCTGGGACTGGAACCGCCAGCCGGAACATCACTACGAGCTTGCCGTCCCCTACGACCCGGAAAAGACCGACCGGGCGCTGATGATCACCGAATGGGAGACGCCGGCGGCGATCCTCGACCATTTCGAGGCCACCGAGCAGGTCCGGGTGATCTCCATCACCAGCTACGGGCGCACCAGGCGCCTGGAGGTCTGGCTGGTCAGCGGCTTCAAGGGCTGGGAATAGGGCGGCGACGCCCCCCTTCACCGCAACCTAGAGCAGATCGTGCGGTGACGGGATCACTTCGTGATCGCGTCAGCGTGCGTGAATCTGCTCTATCTCATTGTTTTAGAGACAAATTCACCGACCATATCGAATCATGAAATGAATCAATATGGTCGGATTTGGCTCTAGCTTCCCGGAGTTGGGGCGCAGGACAACCGGAACACCCCCGCGTCACTGTCGACGCTCCAACGGATCGCAACCCTTGACCCCGGGGAGACGGGGGGGGGGGTTGACGGTAGCAACCTCCTTCGTCTTCCCGGCCTTGCGCCGGGACCTAGAGGGGAGACCGCTGGAACCCCGCCGATATCGTCTCGGCGGATGGCCCCCAAATCCCCGCACACGGCAAATCACCGCGCACGGCCGGAACGCCGCAGACCCTCGACCTACGGAACCAGCCGCCCGTCCTCGATGCGCACGATCCGGTCCATCGCCGCGGTCACCGCCGGGCGGTGGGTGATCATCACCACGGTCCGCCCCGCCATCACCTCGTCCAGGGCGGCCAGCACCGCCCGCTCGGCTTCCGCGTCCAGGCCCTCGGTCGGCTCGTCCAGCAGCAGGATCGGGGCGTCGCGCAGGATCACCCGGGCGAGCGCCACCCGCCGGGCCTCGCCGCCGGACAGCGCCACCCCCGCCTCGCCGAGCCAGGTGTCGAGCCCGTCCGGCAGATCGGCGACCATCCGGTCCAGCCCGGCGATGCGCAGGGCGCGGGCCACGGACGCCTCGCCCGCCTCGGGGGAGCCCAGAAGCAGGTTGTCGCGCAGGGTGCCGGCCAGGATGGGCGTGCCCTGGGACAGCACGCCCAGGCGGGCGTGATGATCCGCCTGGGTCAGCGCGCGCAGGTCCGCGCCACCGACCCGCACCGTACCCGAGTCGGGATCGTGGAACCGCATCAGTAGCGCGAACAGGGTCGACTTGCCGGAACCGGACGGCCCGACGATCGCCACCCGCTCGCCCGCCTCGATCTCCAGATCGACCGCGTCCAGTGCCGGCCGGACGGCGCCCGGATAGGCGAAGCGCACACCCTCCAGCCGAATATCGCTGCCCTCCGAGAGGGGCTTGGGTGGGGACAGGGGCTGGGACGGATCGGTGACCGTCGGCGCCATCTCCGCCACCTCGCGCAGGCGCCGGGTCGCCGCCCGCGTGCGGCCGAGCATCTGATAGGCCAGCGGCAGGGGGGCGACCGCCTCGAACGCCGCCAGGGTCACGAACGCGCCGATGGCCAGCATCGGCCCGACGCCCTCTCCGGCCCCGCCGGCGACCGCCACGCCGACCAGCAGCACGGCGACCAGCGCCGCCTGGGTGAGCATCTGCGTCGCCGCGGCGCCGACGGCGGCGATCACCGCCTGGCGGCGCACCGCCGCGCCATGGCGCTCGGACACCCGATCGATCTCGGCCAGCGCCCGACCGACCGCGCCATGGGCGATCAGGTCGGTGAGACCCTGGGTCAGGTCGATCACCTGCTGGCGCAGCTCGGCCGCCCGCCGCACCTGCTCGAGCCCCGCGGACCGGCCCGCCCGCTCCGTCAGCGCCGGCACGCCGAGCCCGGCCAGCGCCAGGATCAGCAGCACGGCGACGGCGACCGGCGGGGCCACCGCCGACAGGATCGCCGCCAGGGCCAGCGCCGCCAGCAGCGCCACCACGCTGGGCGTCACGAGCTGGATGTAGAGCCCGTCCAGCGCGTCCACGTCGCCCACCAGCCGGGACAGCAGATCGCCGGCACGCAATCCCCCCGTCGCCTGTCCGCCGATCCGCCCCGGTACCAGCGGCACCAGACGGTCGAAGAACCACAGCCGGATATCGGCGAGGATGCGGAAGGTCGCCTCGTGGGTGGTCAGCTTCTCCAGATAGCGCGCCGCCGACCGGCCCAGCGCCACCGGCCGCAGCAGCCATGCCCCGCCCGCCAACGCGCCGACCGCGACCGCCCCGGCGAGCCCGAGCAGGGCCAGCCCGAGCCCGACCACCAGCACCGCAAGCACGGTGCCGAGCAGCATCCATCCCGCCCGACCTTTCGTCAGACCCAGGAAATACAGGAGGTCAGCCATTCGGCGCCCCCTCGGTATGCCCGGCCGCGCGGGTTTCGACCACGCGGCCCCGTTCCAGCCGCACCACCCGGTCCGCCAGGGCGATCACCGCGGGGGAATGGGTGGCGACGAGCACCGTGCGGCCCCGGGTCAGGCGGCGCAGCGCCGACAGCACCGCCGCCTCGCTGTCCCGGTCGAGATTGGCCGTCGGCTCGTCCAGCAACACCAGCGGGGCGTCGCGGACCAGGGCCCGGGCCAGCGCCACCCGCCGCGCCTCGCCGCCGGACAGCGCCCGCCCGCCCTCGCCGACCACGGTGTCGAGCCCATCCGGCAACCGGTCGACCACCGGACCGAGGGAGGCGGCGTCGAGCGCCTCGGTCAGCACGGCATCAGCCGCGCCCGGCCGGCCGAGGGTCAGATTGTCGCGCAGGCTGGCCGACAGGATGCGCACCCGCTGCCCCGCCCAGGCGAGCGACGGCACCAGCGCCCTGCCGTCCAGCGGCACGCCGTCGACCAGCACCCGACCGGCGGTCGGCCGGCGCAGACCGAGCAGGACGGACAGCAGGGTCGACTTGCCCGACCCGCTCTCTCCGACCAGAGCCACCACCTCGCCGGGCGCCACCTGGAAGCTCACGCCGTCCAGCGCCGTCCGCCGCCCGCCGGGATAGGCCAGCGACAGACCCTCGAACGCGAGACCCGGCGCCCCGGTGCGCGACACGGGGACGGCGCGTGCCGGCAGGTCGGCAGCGGCGTCGAGGATCTCCAGGAGCGCCTCGGCCGCGCCCACGGCGGCGGCCTTGTCGTGATAGTGGGTGCCGAGGCGGCGCAGCGGCTGGAAGATCTCCGGCACCAGGATCAGCAGGAACAGCCCCTCGGCCAGCGCCATGCCGTCGCCCTGGAGCAGGCCGCCGGCAAGATGCACCGCCACCAGCGCGAGGGCCAGGGACGACAGCAGCTCCAGCGCCGTGGAGGACAGGAAGGCCAGCCGCAGCACGCCCATGGTCCGGCGGCGCAGATCATCGGAGACGGCGCGCATGCGGCCGCGCTCGCGGTCGATCTCGCCGAACAGCTTGAGGGTGGCCAGCCCCTGCAGCCGGTCGAGGAAGTAGCCGTTGGCGCGCTTCATCGCGGTCACCTGGGAGCGCGCGTGCACGCCGGTGCGCCAGCCGACCAGCCCCATGATCACCGGGGTCAGCGCCCCCGCCGCCAACAGCATCCAGCCCGAGGGCGGGTCGACCAGGAACACCGGCACCAGCAGGGCGACCGGCACCGCGCCGGCGAGGATCTGGGCCGGATAGAAGCGGGCGATAAATCCGTCCAGGGCCTCGACCTGATCGACGGCCGTCGTCGCCACGGCGCCGCTGGCGCGCTGGTCGAACCAGGCGGGACCGAGATCGGACAGGGCGGCGAGAACCTGCCCGCGCACCGCCTGCTTGATCCGATGGGACGCGGCGGCACCGACGACCTCCGAGGCGACAGCGAGCGCACCGCGCAGGACGATCAGGACAAGAGCCAACAATGCCGGCGGCCACAGGGCGGAGAGACCGGCGCCGTCTATGGCATCGGCGATCAGACCGGCGATCACCCACGCCTGGACGACCGCGACGCCAGCGGCCAGCAGACCGGCGCCCACCATCGCCGCGAGCGCCGCTCCCTGACCGGTGGCAAGCCGCTTCAACCAGGCCGTGCGCCGACGCTCCGCCGGTCGATCGCCGGCGGCGGCGGTGGAAGGCGATGCGGCGGCGGGTGCCGGGGCGGAAGCGGAGATCTCGACCATCGGCGTTGCGGTAGCGCGGGGGCGGGGGAGTGTCAAACCCGCCCGTATTCCGGGGGGCTGGTTGATAAGGCTAAAGAAGTTCATATTTCCCAGACTATGGCTGTCCCCCCTCCCTCGGCCTTGGGCCGGAGCGTCGACCGAAAGGTTGGCGTCGAGATCGAATTCGGCGGTGTCGGAACCCTGGAAACCGCCTGGATCGTGGCCGACCGGCTGGGCGGCACCGTCGAGCACTCCAGCCCGTATGCCGCCGTGATCCGCGACACCTCCATCGGCGACGTGTCCGTCGAGCTCGACTGGTCGTGGATCCAGAAGGCCGGCGACGACGGCGGCATCCTCGATCAGACCAAGGAACTGCTGGCCGATCTCGGCCGCGACGTGGTCCCGACCGAGATCGTGGCTCCACCGTTGGAGGGCGACAGGATCGGGGAGCTGGACCAGTTGGTGCGCGCGCTGGCCGAAAACGGTGCCAAGGGAACCCGCGCCGGGCTGCTGAACGGCTTCGGCATGCATCTCAACCCGGAACTCTGGGAAACCGACCTCAACGCCACGGCGCTCCGCAAAGTGCTGCAGGCCTATCTGCTGATGTCGGCCGGCCTGCGCGAGGCGATACAGGTCGATTTCACCCGGTCGCTTCTGCCCTTCGTCGCCACGTTCGGCGACGATTACATGCGTCATATGCTCCGCAACGACTATGCTCCGGACATGGATACCCTGATTGACGACTACATCTCGTTCAATCCGACGCGCAATCGCGAGCTGGATATGCTGCCGGTCTTCGCGCATATCGACGGCCGGCGCGTGCGTGCGCGGCTGCACGACCAGAAGATCTCCAGCCGTCCGACCTTCCACTGGCGCCTGCCGAACGCCGATCTCGAGAGCCCGTTCTGGTCGATCACCCGCGAGTGGGAACGCTGGCTGACCGTGGAGGCGCTGGCGCTCGACGACCGGGCGCTGTCGGATCGGATCGACACCTGGGCCCGGGAGCGGGCCCGACCGTGGTTGGAACGCATCTGATGCGCCCGCGTATCGGCATCACCACCGGCAAGCGCAAGGGCCGGGCGATGCGTCTGGCCAACGCGTTCAACGTGCTGCTGGCCGGGGGCTGGCCCGTGACCATCGGTCCTGGCATCCGCGAGAGCTTCGACGATCTGGACGGGCTCATCATCGGCGGCGGCGTCGATATCGAGGCGCGGCTCTACGGCGTCGACACCAGCGACGAATGGCCCTACGACCCGGACCGCGATGCGCTGGAACTGGCCGGAATCGCCTGGGCCGATGCGGTCGGCGCGCCGATCCTGGGGATTTGCCGCGGAATGCAGCTTCTGAATGTCCATCGCGGCGGCACCCTGCTGCGCGATATCGTGACCGCCAAGCCGGGCTATCGGAACAAGCGATCGCTGTTCCCCTGCAAGACGGTGGAGATCAAGGAACAGACCCTGCTGTCGCGGATCACCGGAACCAAGCCGCTGACCATCAACGCCCTGCACCATCAGGCGGTCGACGTGGTCGGTAACGGGCTGGTCGTCGCCGCGCGGGAGACCGCCGGGTTCATCCAGTCGGTGGAGACGACGGACGGGCCGATGCGGCTGGGCGTCCAGTGGCATCCGGAGCTCATGCCCTGGAGCAGCCGCCATCGGGCGGTCTTCTCGACCCTGATCGGTGCCGCGCGCCGGCGCGACTACCGGCAGCCGCCGATCCCCTCGGCGATCAGCGCGTAGCCGAGCACGGGGGCGGGTCGGCCGGTCAGCGGCAGGTCCGCGGTCAATGTGCCCACCACCGCATGCGCCGGCAGGGGCTCTCCGATCTGACTGACCGGCGCCGCGCGCAGCGAGGCGAGTGTGGCGGGATAGCGCGTCTCGTTCCACACGACGACGCAGCCGCCGGGCTCCGCCAGAGGCGGTGGCGAATAGAACGGGCGCTTGTTGGTCCACACGCGGACGGTCTCGAGATGGCGCCGCAGATTCGGTCCCGCATCCGTCGACGGCGAGTCGAAGCTGACAATGGTACCGCGCTCGAAACCGGCGGCGCGCAGCTGCCCTGCATAGTCCGACCACGGCATCACCAGGCGGCATTTGCTGCAGTCGAACGGCGCGACCATTGCCTGGGCCGCCAGACCGCCCAGCGCGGCGACCGCCAGGAGGCAGAGCGCGGCGGTATACCCGCCGACCACCCGGCCCCCGACCCCGCCCGGCGGCACCAGCGCGAACAGCAGGATCGGCAGCGGGATCAGCACGAACAGGTAGTGTTCCCGCAGCTTGTCGACGCCGGCGACCGCCATGGCCAGGCCCAGGGAGAACAGCACCAGGACCACCCACAGGCCGAGCCACAGGACAATCGGGCGCTGGGTGTCGGGCAGCGCCTGCGTGCGCAGCGTCCACAGCGCCCGGCCGAAGAACAGAACGAACAGCGGCAGCAGCGGCAGGGAGAAGTCAAAGGCCGCCTTCAGCGCCAGCAGCCCGCGCTCCAGCGGCCCCTCCGGCGGATGCTCGGCGATCGCACCGTCGAGGATGCGGGCCTCGGCCACCGCCAGCCAGGTCTCCATCTGCGCGAGGACGTAGCCATGGGCCGGTGCGGCCAGGATCACGCCGCCGGCGACCGCGATCCAGAACCGGCGGTCGGCCACCACCGCCCGCATCCGGGGCACCGCCAGGGCCGAGAGGATCAGCAGGACCAGGACCGGCCCATAGCTGAACTTGCTGAGCAGCCCCAAGCCGATCACCGGCAGAAGGCAGAGGAAGCCCGCCGTCGTGGGCAGACGCGACAGCCTGAGCATCAGCCAGACGGTCGTGGCCAGGGCGACGATCAGGGCGAGGCTGTCCATGTAGACGGTCAGCGAGGCCCAGCCGAGAAACCAGAACGCCACCGGCGACAGGGCGGCGGCGACGGCCAGCCGGCGGTCGGCGATCGCCTCGCGCGCGGCGCCCAGCATGGCGGCGAAGAACAGGGCCAGCAGGCCGTAGCGGATCGCCACTGTCGCCCCCAGGGTCGGCCCGACCGCCCACTCCGCCACCGCCGCCAGCCACCCGGCGACCGGCGGATTCCCGAAATCGTAGCCGAGCGCGAAGCTCTGGCCGTACAGCATAAGCTGGGCCTCGTCCCCCGACGATCCCGACAGCAGCACCATCCGGATCAGCCAGCCGGCGCCGTAGTACAGCGCGACCGCGGCGAGGAACACCCGCACACGGCTCAGCGCGAGCGCCGCGGCGATGGGACGGTCGAGGAAGCTGAGCAGACGGGACATGGGCCACGGGACGGCGATCGAAGACCCAAGGCTTCAACCACGGGACGCCAAAGGCTGCAAGCGGGATGGCAGGCGGGGGTGGGGTAACCGCAGCGGCGAGTTGCTGCCGTACCCCCTACCCGCACTCCCCGGTCCTGTGCCGGGGCCACGCCTCACCCGGCACCGGCGGTCGGGATCGGAAGTCCAGCCGATCCGCGTTTGACGGGTCGACCCCGGCACAAGGCCGGGGAGTGATCCGAGAGCAACGGGGTGGGTTTGTAACCGGATAGGTCAAACCATCCAAAATGGGCACCAGGTCCCGGACGACGCTGTCGCGTCTCCGATCGAGGGAGAGGTGAGGCCATTCCCTCGTCCGACCGGAGTCCCCACAAAGGGGCGTCCGGGACCCAGATCTCTCGCGCGACGCCTCAGGCGGCTTCGCGCTTGTTGCGTTCCTCGTCCGGATCGTAGGCAAGCGACGGCGCCATCCAGCGCTCGACCTCCTCGACGGACATGCCCTTGCGGCGCGCATAGTCCTCGACCTGGTCGCGCTCGATCCGACCGAGTCCGAAATAGCGGGCGTCGGGATGGGAGAAGTACCAGCCGGAGACCGACGACGCCGGCCACATGGCGAACGACTCGGTCAGCTCGACCCCGGTCTGCTTCTCCGCGTCCAGCAGCTCGAACAGCGTGCCCTTCTCGGTGTGGTCCGGGCAGGCCGGATAGCCGGGCGCCGGACGGATGCCCTGGTAATCCTCGGCGATGAGCTGCTCATTGGTGAGCGTCTCGTCGGCGGCATAGCCCCAGAACTCGCGGCGCACCCGCTCGTGCATGTGCTCGGCGAAGGCCTCCGCCAGACGGTCGGCCAGGGCCTTCACGAGGATCGAGTTGTACATGTCCCCGTCGTCCTCGAACTCCTTGGCCTTGCGCTCGATCTCGAGGCCGGTGGTCACCGTGAAGCCGCCGAGCCAGTCGCCGCCCTCGGGCGAGATATAATCGGACAGGGCCAGGTTCGGCTTACGGTTCTCGGACTCCGCGCCGCGCGGCATCTGCTGGCGCAGGGTGTGCACCACCGTCTCGCCCGCCTCGGTCTTCAGGCGGATGTCGTCGCCCTCGGCCTTGGCCGGCCAGAAGCCGATCACGGCCCGCGGCTTGGCCCAGCCGCCTTCGACGATCTGCTTCAGCATCTCCTGGGCGTCGTTCCACAGCGGCCGTGCGGCCTCGCCGACCTTCGGGTCGTCGAGGATGTCCGGGAACCGACCGCGCAGCTCCCAGGTGGCGAAGAACGGCTGCCAGTCGATCCGGTCGACCAGGTCCTGCAGCGGATAATCCTCGAAGGTCTTGATGCCTTCGAAGGCCGGCTTCGGCGGCTGGTAGCCGCTCCAGTCGATCTTCGCCTTGTTGGCCCGCGCATCGGCGATGCTGATGCGGTCGCGATCGACGCGGCCGGTGCGCCGCTTCTCGGCCATCTTCTGGTAGTCGGCCCGGATGCCCTCCGCGTAGGCCGCCTTGCGGTCGCGCGACAGCAGCTCCTGCACCACGCCGACGGCGCGGCTGGCGTCGATCACATGCACCACCGGACCCTTGGCATATGCCGGGTCGATCTTGACCGCGGTGTGCATCTTCGAGGTCGTCGCCCCACCGATCAGCAGCGGCAGGTCGAGCCCTTCGCGCTGCATCTCGGAGGCGACATAGACCATCTCATCCAGGCTGGGCGTGATCAGGCCGGACAGGCCGATGGCGTCCACCTTCTCCTCGGCGGCGACCTCCAGGATCTTCGCGCAGGGCACCATCACGCCGAGGTCGATGACCTCGTAGTTGTTACACTGCAGCACCACGCCGACGATGTTCTTGCCGATGTCGTGGACATCGCCCTTCACGGTCGCCATCAGGATCTTGCCCTTGGCGCTCTGATGTTCGTCCTTCTCCGCCTCGATATGCGGCAGCAGGACGGCGACCGCCTTCTTCATCACGCGGGCCGACTTCACCACCTGGGGCAGGAACATCTTGCCGGCGCCGAACAGGTCGCCGACGACGTTCATGCCGTCCATCAGCGGGCCCTCGATCACGTGGATCGGCCGGTCCGCCTTCAGGCGCGCCTCCTCCACGTCGGCCTCGACGAAATCGCCGATGCCGTGGACCAGGGCATGCTCCAGACGCTTTTCGACCGGCTCCTCGCGCCACTTGTCGTCGATCACCTTGGCGGCACCGCCGGCGCCGCGATACTGCTCGGCGATCTCCAGCATCCGGTCGGTCGCGTCCTCGCGCCGGTTCAGCAGCACATCCTCGATCCGCTCGCGCAGATCCTCGGGGATGTCCTGATAGACCGGCAGGGCGCCCGCGTTGACGATGCCCATGTCCATGCCATTGTTGATGGCGTGGTACAGGAAGCAGGCGTGCATCGCCTCGCGCACCGCGTTGTTGCCGCGGAACGAGAAGGACACGTTCGACACGCCGCCGGAAACCAGGGCGTGCGGCAGGTTCTCCTTGATCATCCGGGTGCCCTCGAAGAAATCGACGGCGTAGTTGTTGTGCTCCTCGATGCCCGTGGCGACGGCAAAGATGTTCGGGTCGAAGATGATGTCCTCAGGCGGGAAATCGACCTTCTCCAGCAGCAGGTCGTAGGCCCGCTTGCAGATCTCGAACTTGCGCGCAGCCGTATCGGCCTGGCCCTGCTCGTCGAAGGCCATGACCACCACGGCGGCGCCGTAGTGGCGGACCAGACGCGCCTGCTGCAGGAACTGTTCCTCGCCCTCCTTCAGGCTGATCGAGTTCACGATGCCTTTGCCCTGCAGGCATTTCAGCCCGGCCTCGATCACACTCCACTTGGAGCTGTCGACCATGATCGGCACGCGGCTGATATCCGGCTCGCTGGCGATCAGGTTGAGGTAGGTGGTCATCGCCGCTTCGCTGTCGAGCAGGCCCTCGTCCATGTTCACGTCGAGGATCTGGGCGCCGTTCTCGACCTGCTGCCGGGCGACCTCCAGCGCGGTCTCGTACTCGCTCTCGGCGATCAGCTTGCGGAAGCGAGCGGAGCCGGTGACGTTGGTCCGTTCGCCAATATTGACAAAAGTTCCCTGGCGCTCGGTCAAAATGCACTCCTCAGATCGAAAGGTTCTAGGCCGGACAGACGCATGCGGATTGAGAGCTGGGGCACCACCCGCGGTGCGGCCGCCTTGACCTGCCGGGCGATGGCGGCGATGTGCGCGGGCGTTGTGCCGCAGCACCCGCCGACGACGTTCACCAAGCCGTCCTCCGCCCAGCCGCCGAGATGGGCGGCGGTCTGTTCCGGCTTCTCGTCATAGCCGCCGAATTCGTTCGGCAGACCGGCATTGGGGTAGGCGGAGACCCGGACGTCGGCCACCCGCGACAGCTCGGCCACGTGCGGGCGCAGGTCCTTGGCGCCCAGCGCGCAGTTGAAGCCGACGCTGAACGGGTTGGCGTGACGCACCGAGTTCCAGAACGCCTCGGGCGTCTGGCCGGACAGGGTGCGGCCGGACCGGTCGGTGATCGTGCCGCTGATCATGATCGGCAGCCTGGTGCCGCTCTCGTCGAACGCCTGCTCCACGGCGAACAGGGCCGCCTTGGCGTTCAGCGTGTCGAAGATGGTCTCCACCAGGATGATGTCGGCGCCGCCCTCGATCAGGCCGAGGGTGGCCTCCAGATAGGCCTCGCGCAGCTCGTCGAAGTTGGTGTTGCGCGCGCCCGGATCGGAGACGTCCGGCGAAATCGAGGCGGTGCGGTTGGTCGGGCCGAGGGCGCCGGCGACGAAGGTCGGGCGCCCCTCCTCCTCGCGCACCTTGTCGGCGGCGCGCCGGGCGATCCGCGCACCCTCGACGTTGATCTCCTTGGCCAGGTGCGACAGGCCGTAATCCGCCTGGCTGATCGAGGTCGCGTTGAACGTGTTGGTCTGCGCGATATCGGCGCCGGCCTCGAAATACTGGCGGTGGATATCCTCGATCATCTCCGGCTGGGAGAGGTTGAGGATGTCGTTGTCGCCCTTCAGGTCGTGGTTCGCGTCGGTGAAGCGATCCCCGCGGAAGTGCTCCTCGGTCAGGCTGAGCCCCTGGATCATGGTGCCCATGGCACCGTCCAGGATCACAACCCTCTGCTCCGCGAGGCGCGAGAGTTCTCGTGCCGCTTCAGTCATTCGGACTCTCCAAATCGGTCAGTAGCTGCGGGCGGCCGGTCTCGGGCCCGCATCGTTCGCCGGCGCCGGACGGGCCGGCGCCTCGGTATCGTCCAACGGCTCCAGGCGGCGCCCGGCAGCCCAGGCGATCCGGCGCCGTAGATCCGTCTCCGCCACCGCCGCCCAATGGGGCGAGGACGGCGACAGATCGACGAAGAGCGGGCCGCCATAGGCCGTGGCCACCGCCCGCAGGGTCTCCGCATACGGCCGGTCCAGGTTGTCCGGCGCCAGAGCCAGGCCCTGGGCGCCGATCCCGGCGACGGCCGCCGCCGCCCGGGCCAGCCCGTCGGTGATCGCACCGCGCGCCAGCGCGCCCAGCCGCGTCTCGTAGCGCAGCTTCACCAGCACCGGGACCGCGCGGCCGGCATCGGCCATGCCGCGCCGGGCGCCGGCCATGGCGGCGACGATCCGCGCCGGACACTGCGCCGTCTCCAGCAGCAGCAGGTCGGCACCGCCGCCCACCAGCCCGGAGGCCATGGTGCGCGACGCCGCCTCCACACGGTCGAGCGGCAGGAAGCCGATCAGCGGCGCCAGGGCTTCCACCCGGGCCACGCCCATCACCCGCCGGTCGCCGCCATGGCTCCGTGCCGCCTTGGAGGCGTGTTCGGCCGCCATGTAGGAGACGATGAACGCCTCGTCATGCATGCGGTAGCGGTCCAGCCGCTCCGGCGAAGCCCCGCCGGTATTGGTGCGCAGGATCTCCGCGCCATCGTCCAGATGCCGGCGGTGCACGTCGATCACCGCCTTGGGGTCGGTGATGTTCAGCTCCTCCAGGCAGGACGACCCGGCACGCGCCGACAGCTCCCCGAACCCGCCGGAGACCAGCGCGGGGCCGGTCCTGGAGCCAGCCTTGGGTTCGGTGAAGCGAGTTGTCACGCCGCGGCCTCCATTTCCGGCCGCAGGCCGAGACGTCGGCAGATCGCGGCGGTGAGCTGGGGCCGGTTGAGGGTGTAGAAGTGGAAATCCTCCACCCCCTCTTCCATCAGCTTCATGCACAGGTCGCTGGCCGTGGTGGCAGCGACGAGTTGACGGGTCTCCGGATCCTCGTCCAGACCGTCGAACAGCTCGGCCATCCAGGCGGGAACGATCGCGCCACAGGCGTTGGAGAAGCGCACGACGGTCTTGAAGTTGGTCACCGGCAGGATGCCCGGCACGACCGGCACGGTGATCCCGGCCTTGTCGCAGACATCGCGGAACCGCAGGAAGGTGTCGGCGTCGAAGAAATACTGGGTGATCGCCCGGGTGGCCCCGGCATCGATCTTGCGCTTCAGATTGTCGAGGTCGGCCGCCGGGGTCGGGCTGTCCGGATGGACGTCCGGATAGGCGCCGACGGAAATCTCGAAATCGCCGATGCGGCGCAAGCCCTCGGTCAGCTCCGCCGCGTTGGCGTAG
This sequence comes from Thalassobaculum litoreum DSM 18839, assembly GCF_900102465.1. Taxonomy (GTDB): domain Bacteria; phylum Pseudomonadota; class Alphaproteobacteria; order Thalassobaculales; family Thalassobaculaceae; genus Thalassobaculum; species Thalassobaculum litoreum. The sequence continues at coordinate 333,802 of NZ_FNBW01000002.1, forward strand.
CCGCCGGGATGCGGCTCGTACTTCTCCGCATCGGCCGGGGCGTCGCCGCGCAGGGCGACGATATGCTTGATGCCGGCGGCCTGCCATTCGCGGACGATGTCGTCGACCTCCTCACGGGTGGCACCGACGCAGGTCAGATGTGCCGCCGGGGTCAGGCTGCTCTCGCGGGCCAGACGCTTGACGATGCGGCTGGTGCGCTCGCGGGTGCTGCCGCCGGCCCCGTAGGTCACCGAGACGAAGGACGGGCAGTAGGGCTCCAGCCGGGCAACCGTGTGCCACAGCTTGGCCTCGCCGTCCTCGTCCTTGGGCGGGAAGAATTCGAAGCTAACGCGTGGAGTGTCGGACATGACGCTCATCCCCTCAGGACGCCGCGCGCAATTCTGCGGCGCCGGTGTTTCCGGTTGTCAGATCAGTGCTGTCGGCCTTGCGGGCGCTCCACAGGCAGACGGTCAGCGGGTCGCCGGTCAGGCTCACCGCCGGTTCCAGGCCGAGACCGGCGCTGTGCGCCATCCGGCCGATTTCCTCGCCGGAGAAGCCGAGCCAGCGATGGGTATGCTGCTCGCGAAGTTCCTCCAGCTCGTGCGGGGCGAAGTCGACCAGGATCACCCGGCCGCCCGGCTTCAGCACCCGGGCTGCCTCGCGCAGGACCTCGCCCGGCATCTCGGCGTGATGCAGGACCATGTTCAGGGTCACAGCGTCGAACCGGTCGGCCGGGAACGGCAGGTGATACATGTCGGCCAGGCGGACCTGGCAGTTGTTCACGCCGGCCCGGTCCAGCTTGTCGCGGGCGATCTCCAGCATCGGCTTGGCGTTGTCGATGCCGACCGCACTGGTCACGTGATCGGCCAGCTGCTCCAGCACCCGGCCGGTGCCCGTGCCGATATCGAGCAGGCTGTCCACTGGCTCGGCCCGCACCGCTTCCATCAGGCTGGCATCCACCAGACCGTCGTCCACATACAGGCCGCGCAGATCCTCCCAACGGACCGCGTTCTCCTGGAAATAGGCGACGGCCCGCTCCGAGCGGCGGGTACGGATCGTCTCCAGCCGGGCCAGATCGGTGGCCATCATCGCGTCGTCCACCGGCACCAGCGGCGTCAGCGCCCGGGCGACAGCGCCGCCCGAACTCCGCTCCGCCACCCGGTAGTAGGCGCGAGCGCCCTCGCGGTTCCGCTCCAGCACGCCGGCCTCGACCATCAGCTTGAGATGGCGCGACACCCGCGGCTGGCTCTGGCCCAGGATGTCGACCAGATCGGTGACCGACAGCTCCGAGCGCGCACACAGAACGAGAATCCGCAGCCGGGTCGGCTCGGCAATCGCCCTCAGTCCTGCAAGCACGTCATCCATGCGGTCACCTCCAATAACAACATAAGGATATCTTTATGTGTTTATCGAAGCAAGACCGAATTCCGTTCTCATTCGACCGAAACTGTCTTCATGACGACACACCGGCCTCCCGAGCGATGGCCCGCAGGCCTTCGCGGTAGGTCGGATAGGTGAGGCGCACGCCCAGTTCCCCGGTCAGCCGGCTGGTGTCGAGCCGCTTGCATTCGCTGTAGAAACTGCGCGCCATCTCGGACAGCTCGGCGCTGTCGAAGGGGATGGCGGGCGGCGGGTCGATGCCGAGCAGGCCGGCGGCGAAGACGATCGGGTCGGCGGGGGAACAGGCCTCGGTGTCGGCCACGTTATAGATCCCCCCGTCGCGCGGCCGGGCCATGGAGGCGAGCAGGATCGAGCCGATATCGTCCACATGGATGCGGTTGAAGACCTGCCCCGGCTTGTCGATGATCCGCGCCTTGCCGGCTTTCAGTTGCTCGATGGCGTTGCGCCCCTCGCCGGGACCGTAGATGCCGGCGACCCGGAACACCTGCACCGCGACGTCCGAGTCGGCAAAGGCGTCGAGCCAGGCGCGCTCCGCCGCCGACCGCAGCTCACCGCGTCGGCTGCCGGGGGTCGGTGGCTCGTCCTCCGTCACCACGCCGCCCTGCCGGTCGCCATAGACCGCCGGGGTGGAGAGATAGCCGATCCAGCGCAACGTCTCGCAGGCCCGCAGGTCGGTGCCGTGCCGGTCCAGTGCCGGCACCAGGATCTCGCGCGGCGGCACCGTGTCGACCAGATGGGTGACCCCGGCGAACGGGTCGGCGGCGGCGATGGGGGCCGTGCCGTCGAAGGCGTGGACGGTCATCCCTTCCGCCTGCGACACGGCGGCGGCCTTTTCCGCCGAGCGCACGGTGCCGGAGACGCTCCAGCCGGCATCGCACATCCGTCGGGCGAGGCGCAGGGCGGTATAGCCGAGGCCGAAGAAGAAGACGTGGCCGGGAGCGACGGTCGGAGCGGGAAGGTCGGGCATGGCGGCGCCTCTGGATCAAACGGGACGCCTTCAACATGTCACGCGTTCGGCATATTGCCACCCGCCGCCACCCGGGTATCGTCGATGCCATGGGATTGATCGGACGCAAACAGGCAGCGCCGCCGGTGGAGGCACGGTCGCGGCGCGGTGTGCCGGAGGACATCGAGCGCCTGTACCAGATCGTCGCCGCCGTGCGCGAGAATCGTCAGTTCGAAACGGCGGCCAGCTTCGACGCGGCGGTGCATCCGTTTCTGAAGGCGGGGCTGTGCTGGGTGCTGTCGATCGGGCCGGCCATCGTCGGATTCGTCGCCGTCGACGCAAGGGCCGGGTCGGTGGAGATGCTGTACGTGCATCCCGCCCATGAGGGCAAGACCATCGGCCGTGCCCTGATGCGCCGGGCCCTGGGCGATCTGATCCGCCTCGGCCACCGCATCGCCTGGCTGGTCACCGCCCGGGAGACCCGGGCCGAGCGGTTCTACCGCGCCCAGGGCTGGGTCGAGATGGCCGAAGCTGGACGGGGGTCGGTAAAGCTGGCGAAGAAGCTGAGCGGGATGTGAGGGGGGCGCTTTCTCTACCCGCTCTCTCACCCTCTCACTCTCCCTATTCCGTCTTCCCGGCCTTACGCCGGGACCGAGAATGAGAGCCGCTGGAGCGGTCGAGAAATCTCTGAGGGGTTCCGGCAAGCGTCCCCCTGGATCCCGGCGCAAGGCCGGGAAGACGGGTGGGAGGCTGAAAGAAGCCGCCCTACCCCCCCCGTCTGCGCCGGCGTCGACGGCCGTCGCCCTCGCTGCCCGCCTCGGCCGGGTCGGACCGCTCGGGGAGAGTCACCGCTGCCGACAGATTCGGGAACGGTGCCGTGCGGTGCGGCAAGGCCATCGCATCGATGAAATGCTCCTGGAACTTCGGCTCGACCGCCGTCTCCACTTTCTCCACCCGGCGCACCACGCGCTCGATCTCGCGCCGCGCCTCGGCGTTGAGCAGCGCCATGCGGGCGCCGGTACCGGCGGCGTTGCCGACCGACCAGACCTTGTCCAGGCGGCAGTCCGGAATCATGCCCAGGATCATGGCGTATTTGGTGTCGATATGGCTGCCGAAGGCGCCGGCCAGGATGATCCGGTCGACGGTTTCCACCCCCAGCTTGTCCATCAGCAGCGCCGCCCCGGCATAAAGCGCCGCCTTGGCAAGCTGTATCGCCCGCACGTCGGTCTGGGTGATCACCACCTCCGGCGACAGGCGGTAGGAGAAGGTGCGGCCGTCGCTCTCGATCCGCGGCGTACGCGCCGCCATGGCGCCGTCGATCGTACCGTCGGTCTTCAGCAGCCCGGTCAGCACCATCTCGGCCAGTACCTCGATGATGCCGGAACCGCAGATGCCGGTGACCCCGGTGCGCCAGGCCTCGGACTGGAAGCCGTCCTCGTCCGACCAGACATCGACGCCGATCACCTTGAACCGGGGCTCCAGGGTCTCCGGATCGATGCGCACCCGCTCGATGGCGCCGGGGGCGGCGCGCTGGCCGCAGGTGATCTGCGCGCCCTCGAAGGCGGGGCCGGTGGGCGACGACGCGGCGAGCAGCCGCTGGCGGTTGCCCAGCACGATCTCGGCGTTGGTGCCGACATCGACGATCAGGGTCATCTCATCCTGCTGGTGCGGGCCCTCCGACAGGATCACCGCCGCGGTATCGGCGCCCACATGCCCGGCGATGCAGGGCAACCCGTAGGCGCGGGCGTCGGGATGCAGGGTGATGCCGAGTTCGCCGGCATGCACGTTCACCGCCGTGTCGATGGCCAGCGCGAAGGGCGCGCCGCCCAGCTCCGTCGGATCGATGCCCAGCATCAGGTGGTGCATGATCGGATTGCCGACGAAGACCAGATCGACGATGTCCTCCACGTCGATCCCGGCCTCCTGGGCGACCTGGGAAGACAGGTGGTTCACCGCCTCGCGCACGACCTTGGTCAGTTCGACCTCGCCGCCCGGGTTCATCATCACGTAGGAGACCCGGCTCATCAGGTCCTCGCCGAAGCGGATCTGCGGGTTCATCACGCCGCTGGACGCCGCCACCTCGCCGGTGGCGAGATCGCAGAGATGGGCCGACATGGTGGTGGAGCCGATATCGACGGCCAGGCCGTAGATCTTGCCCTTGAAGCCCGGCCACACGCCGGTGACCCGCCGCCCCTCGCGCAGGCAGACCGTCACTTTCCAGTCGCCCTCGCGCAGCGCCTTCTGCAGATAGCCCAGCACCGGCAGGTCGCAGCTCACGTCGTCGGCGATGCCCCAGTCCGGCCACTGCTCGCGCAGGCTCTCGCACAGGCGCCGGAAATCGCCCGACGGCTCGTGCATGTCGGGCTGGCGCACTTCCACGTAATGCAGCTTGTGGATCGGGTTGATCTCGATCGCCCGAACCTCGGCGCGCTTGCGCACGATCTGGCGGTGGACCTGGCTGGTCTCCGGCACGTCGATGACGGCATTGCCGAGAAGCTGGGTCGAGCAGGACAGCCGCCGGCCGGGAGCAAGGCCGCGCTTGTCGCGGTAGCGCAGCTCGTTGCGCGCCGGCTCGGAGAGGTTGGCGGCCCGGCTGTCGACCTGGAACTTGGTGAAGCTGCCTTCGCTCAGCGTGACCTGGCAGCGGCCGCAGATGCCGCGCCCGCCGCAGACCGAGTCGATATCGACACCGAGCGCCCGGGCCGCCTGCAGCACCGGCGTTCCGATCGGGAAGGTGCCGCGGCGGCCGGATGGCGTGAAGACAACGAAAGCCTCCCCCGCCTCGTCGTTCGAGGCGGGCCCGGTCGGGCCGGCGGTGGGCATCACGTCATCCATAGGCGCTGCGGCGTTTCTCCGGTGTGTGGCTCGTCGGTTTCTCCTCAGGCCCGGCGGCGCCGGCGCTCGCGGCCGCCGCGCGCGCCCAGTGCGTCCTGACCTTCCGCCGCCGGCTCGCGGAAGCGCTTGATCCAGCGCCGGCACTCGGGGTCGTGGCCCATCATCACGTCGGCGCCCATGACGCCGGCCATCTCCTCGGCATGCAGCGGGTTCATGATCGCCGAGGTCATGCCGGAGCCGATCGCCATCGACAGGAACGACGCGTTCAGCGCGTGGCGGTTCGGCAGGCCGAAGGAGATGTTCGAGGCGCCGCAGGTGGTGTTCACGCCGAGTTCGTCGCGCAGCCGGCGGATCAGGCGCATGGCGGAATGGCCGGCCCTGTTCAGCGCGCCGACCGGCATCACCAGCGGATCGACCACCACGTCGGCCCGGGAGATGCCGAAATCGGCGGCTCGCTCGACGATCTTCTTCGCCACCTCGAAACGCACGTCCGGGTCCTCGGAGATGCCGGTCTCGTCGTTGGAGATCGCGACCACGGCGGCGCCGTATTTCTTGATCAGCGGCAGGACGACCTCCAGGCGCTCCTCCTCGCCGGTGACGGAGTTGACCAGCGCCTTGCCCTGATAGACCGCGAGCCCCGCCTCCAGCGCCTCGACGATCGAGCTGTCGATCGACAGCGGTACGTCGGTGATCGACTGCACAAGCTTGATCGACTGGGCCAGGATCGCCGGCTCGTCGGCCAGCGGGATGCCTGCGTTGACGTCCAGCATGGTGGCGCCGGCCTCGACCTGGGCACGGGCGTCGGACTCGACCCGGCTGAAGTCGCCGGCGGCCATTTCGGCGGCCAGCAGCTTGCGGCCGGTCGGGTTGATCCGCTCGCCGATCACGCAGAACGGCCGCTCGAAGCCGATGGCGATTTCCTTGGTGGCGGAACTGACGATGGTATCGACCATGGGGCGCGTCTCCGGATGCGGGATGGCGGGGTCAGGAGGCCGCGTGGGCCTGGTCGGACGCGCCGAGAAGGATAGCGGCCTTGCGGTCGTCCACGATGAAGTCGCCGGATGCCACCGCGTTGGCCCACTCCGCCGTCTTGGCGAGGCCGCCGAACGGGTAGAAGTGCAGCTTTTCGATGCCGCAATCCGGGTCGCCGGCCTGGTAGGCCGCGAGATCGAGCAGCAGCCGGTCGGGCGCCTGCACCAGCATCAGCTTGGCGAGGTTCCGCGCCTGTCGGGTCAGCACGCGGATGGACGGGCCGATGCCTGACATCTGGGCGAATTTCAGCAGGGTCTTCAGGGTCGCCAGGCCCGGCACGCCGAGATGGATCGGCAGGGTGTTGCCCCAGCTCCGGATCCGCCTGTCCCAGGCGGTGATGGCGGCGGCGTCGAAGCAGAACTGGGTCTCGATATACATCTCCAGCCCGCGCTCGGCAGCGAAGCGGTTCTTCCAGAGCAGCGCGTCCTTCAGGGCCGTCTCGTCGATATCGGGGCTGCCCTCGGGATGGCCGGCGACTCCGATCTTGGCGATCCCATGCGCCTCGAACAGGCCGGTGGCCAGCAGATCCATGGACGACGCGAACGCGCCCAGCGGGTGGTCGAGCCCGCCGGCGATGACCAGGGCCTGGGTCACCCCGGCCTCGTCCTTCAGCCGGCCGAGCGTACGGTCCAGCATCGCGCTGTCGGCGATGGAGCGGGCGGCGATATGCGGCACCGGCTCGAAGCCTTCGCGGCGCAGGCGTGTCGCCACGGCGATGGTGTCGTCGATCGCGCTGCCCGGCAGGAAGGTGACGTTGACCGTGGTTCCAGGGGCCAGATGGTCGGCGAAGCAGTCGACCTTCGCGGCGGAGGCCGGCGTGGTCTCGACGGAGAAGCCGTCGATCAGGCTGATCACGTCACGCGCGCTCGCAGGTGCCATCCCAATCCCCTTTTTCCCTGCCGGCCCCAGTTCGTTCGGGTCGCGCCGGTCTCCCGCCCTATATGAGGCCAGCCGGCCGAGACGGATTGCCGCATCTCGCCATCCTCAATCCCAAATCCGACAAACGGCCATGACGAGGATTGGATTGCGCGCCCGCACCGCCTGGGGCACAGGAACCTCGGCGACCATCACTCTTACGAAGGCGAGACCCGATGTCCGAGCGCAGCCGCACCTATTCCTGGGCCGACCCCGCCCCGCTCAGCGAGGCGACCCGTACCCTGGACGGCCTGACCCTGCTGACCCGGATCAAGGACGGCGACCTGCCGGCGCCGAGCATCGCCGCCACCATGGGCTTTCGCCTGGCCGAGGTCAGCCAGGGCCGGGCGGTGTTCGAGGGCGACTGGCAGGCGTTTCTCACCAATCCGGCCGGCACCCTGCATGGCGGCTGGTACGGCACGATCCTGGACAGCGCCATGGGCTGCGCGGTGCATTCCACGCTGCCGGCGGGCACCGGCTATACGACGCTGGAATACAAGGTCCACATCACCCGGGGCGCCGGACCGGACACGGGCGTGCTGCGGGCGGAGGGACAGGTCGTCCACAGCGGCCGCCGCACCGCAACGGCGGAGGCGAAACTGGTCGACGGCACGGGCAAGGTCTTCGCGCACGCGACGACGACGTGCCTGATCCTTTAGAGGACCGCCCCACCGCAGAGGACCGCCCCACCGCAGAGGACCGCCGCACCTCCCCTCGCCCGTCTTCCCGGCCCTGCGCCGGGACCGAGGGTGACGCCCGCCGGAGCGCCGCAGAGCGTTCTCGACCGCTCCGGCTTCTCCCGCTTCTAGATCCCGGCTCAGGGCCGGGAAGACGAGGAAGGTGAAGCGTGAGAGCGAAAGTCGCTTGACTGACGGCCGTCGCATTATCCCATAATCGGGAAATACTCCCCGATATGAGAATCTCATGCCTTTCGACGACTTCACTCCCCGCCTCGCCGACCGGCTGAAGCGTCTGCGCCAGGAGGCCGGCTGGTCGCTGGACACCCTGGCAAAACGCAGTGGGGTCAGCCGCGCCACCCTGTCTCGCATGGAGAATGCCGAGGTCAGCCCCTCGGCGGAGGCGCTGGGCAAGCTCTGCGCCGCCTACCGGATGCCGATGTCGCGGCTGATCCAGATGGTGGAGCAGGATTTCGCCGCCAAGGTGCCGGCCGAAGCCCAGACCGCCTGGCACGACCCGGCCACGGGATTCGCCCGCCGCGCGGTCTCCCCGCCGGCCGAGGCGCTGCGCGGCGAGGTGATCGAGGGCACGTTGCCGGCCGGTGCTCGGATCGCCTACGAGGTCCCGCCGGTGGAGGGACTGGAGCACCATCTGGTCATGCAGTCGGGCGGCCTGACCTTGACGGTGGACGGGGCCGATCACGTGCTCGGTCCCGGCGACTGCCTGCGCTACCGGCTGCACGGGCCGACCGTCTTCCAGGCCGGACCGGATGCGCCGGCCCGGTACCTGCTGTTCCTGGTGTAGCGCGATGGCCGCCGTTCCCGGGGCCGGTACCGCCCTGCTCATCCTGCTGGCCGTGATCGGCGGCGCGCTGATCGCCGCCCAGGGGCCGATCTTCGCCCGGCTGGCCGGCAGTGTCGGCGGCACCCTGCCGGCGGCCCTGCTGTCCTTCACCATCGGCACCAGCGCGCTGATCGGCCTGATCCTGGTCGCCGGCGCGCCGTTCCCGAAGCTGGCCGACATGCGCGCGGCCCCGGTCTGGGTCTGGGCCGGCGGGCTGATCGGCGCCTATCAGGTGATGCTGTCGATCACCGCCGTGCCGAAGATCGGCGTCGTCGCGTTCCTGACCGCCGTCATCGCCGGCCAGCTCATGGCCGCCATTGCCTATGACCAGTTCGGCGCCTTCGGGCTGGCGGTGCGGGCGCTGACGGTGACGAAGATGGTCGGGATTGCCTTGCTGGTCGGCGGGCTGGCGCTGATCGTATGGGAGCGGTAGCTCATTGATTCCACGCGCACTCCTCGGATTTATTCCGGGGCCTACGCAAGCGGATGGCACCGGCACCCGAAAAGCTGCTCCCGGCGACCCTTCACGCTGAGGGGTGGGCCCCGGGATTAATCCGGGGAGTGCTGGAAGATAAGGAGATGTGTCAGAAGAAAGACCGTCGGATTACGCGCGCACCAGTTCCCGCGACAACCCATCCAGCACCTCGGGCGCGCCGTCGGTGACCACCACCGTTTCGCCGAGGCCCATGGCGAGGCGGGCGTCGTATTCGGCGTCGGAAAACGGACGCACCGCGGCGACGGAGGGCGGCTCGGTCAGGTCCGTTCGTCCCGTCTGTCGCGGGTCACGTATTCGCCGGTGCGCTCGTCGCGGACCAGGTCGACGACATCGTCGCGCCCATGGGTCCCCTCGGGCCGGCCGCGATCCTGGCGCCCGTCGGTCTTCTCGGAAGCCTTGGCCTTGCGCGCCGCGTCGAGGCGACCGATCAGGCGAAAGCCGAACCAGACGATGCCGATGATGGCCGCAAGGGCTACGAGTTTAGAGATACTGAACATGAACCTAGAATTGACCCAGGAGCTGGCCCCGCGCAAGACCCATGGTCACGGTCCCGCCGGTGCCAGCGCTTCATAATGGACGACCGAATAGTCGCCCTTCTCCCGCTCCCACACGAGCGAGAAGCCTAGGGATTCGAGCAGCGTGCGCGAGATCACGTTGTCGCCGCGGGCGAAGGCCACGATCCGTCGCAGGCCAAGCGGGCCGAAGCCGTGGCCCATGGTCGCCACCGACGCTTCGCGGGCATAGCCCTTGCCGCGCCCCGACGTGTGCAGACCGTAGCTGATCTCCGGCACGGTCCCGTCCTCCAGGAAACGCAGGCCGCACTCCCCGAGAAACGCGCCGCTGTCGCGCTCGATCACCGCGTACATGCCGAATCCGTGCTCCCGCCAATGGACGATCATGTCATCGACGACCGCCGATGCGGCGGCGGCGTCGAGCACGCCAAGCTTGCGCACGCTCATGACCTCGGGCGTGCCGAGAAAGGCGATCAGGTCGGCCCGGTGGCGTTCGTCCACCGGCTGCAGGATCAGCCGGTCGGTCTCGACCGTGGCGAATACCGCCGCCGTCGTGTTCACAGGCCGAACCGGGACCACACGGCCCGCTCCCCGATCGCCGTCAGGGTGCCCTCGCCGATCGCGACCGGATCCGCCGACGCGCCGAACCGCAGGCGCTCGAACAGCGAGCGGCGGCGCTCGACCTGCCGGAACCGGGTCTTGTCGCCATGGCGGGCGCGCATCACGCTGCGCAGCTCGCCCTCGCCGTCGGCCAGCCCGATGGCGATGCCGCGCGTTCCGGTCCAGAACTTGCCCTCGAACAGCTCCGGCTCCTCCTCGGCCTTGAGGTTGTCGCCGCGCCGCTTGCGGACCCAGTCGATGAAGAGCTGGTGCAGCTCGACCTGGACCGCCTTGAGGTAGGAGACGTCCTCCTCGCGCTCGGGGCTGAACGGATCGAGCAGCGCCTTGCGCGAGCCCGCGGTATGGATGCGCCGCTCGACCCCCAGCTTGTCCAGCGCCTCCACGAAGCCGAACCCGGCGCTGACCACGCCGATCGACCCGACGATGGAGGCCGGGTTGACCAGGATCTCGTCGGCCGCGCAGGCGATCCAGTAGCCACCGGATGCGGCGACGTCCTCCACGAAGGCGGTGACCGGCTTCTCGTGCTCGGCCGCCAGGTCGCGGATGCGCCGGGCGATCAGATCGGACTGCACCGGCGACCCGCCGGGGGAATTGACGATCAGCGCGACGGCGGTGGTGTGTTTGTCCTTGAAGGCCGTCTCCAGCACGGGAGCGACGGTTTCCAGGGAGAGGCCGCGCCGCGTAGGGCCGAGGCCGCCGATGACGCCGCGCAGGGTGACGACGGACACGGTCGGCGGACGCTTGCGGAACCGGTCGAGAATGGGATCTAGAATTGCCATGGCGGATAGATAAGGCGGCGGACCTCAAAGATCGAGAGGCGCGCCCCGAAGGATCGCCTCCGCCGCCGCGGTATAGGCGCCATCGGCCTCGTGCAGCACCAGCCCCGGCGCCAGGCGCAGCGGCGCCCGCCCGCCCCGCACGGCGCGCACCAGCACCCGCCCGGCATCCCGTCCGGCCTTGGGAAACAGCGGGAAGACCACGACCGATCCGAAGCCCCGGGACAGGGCCGACAGGATGTCGTCCAGCCGGTCGGCCCGGTGCACCACGGTCACCGTCCCCTTGTGCCGCAGGCAGCGCCGCGCCGCCGCCATCCAGTCGGCGAGGTCGGCCCCCGCCTCCACCCCGGCAGCCGCGCGACCGGCATCCGGCGAGGGGTCGGCCCGGTCCGACGGCAGATAGGGCGGGTTGGCCACCACGTGGTCGATCCTGCCCGCCTCCCAGGTGGCCGGCAGGTCGGTCAGATCGGCGGTCTCGATGCGTCCGGTGAAGCCGTTAAGGTCCAGGGCGCGGCGCGCGAGATCGGCCATCGCCGGATCGCGCTCGACGCCGATCACCTCCACCCCGGCCACCCGGCCGGCGAGACAGGCGAAGACGGCCCCCGCGCCGCAGCCGAGATCCACCGCCCGCTCCCCCTCCCGCGCCGGGACCGAGGCGGCGAGCAGCACCGGATCGACGGCGGCCCGGTATCCGGTCTTCGGCTGGATCAGCCGTACCCGGCCGTCGAGCAGCAGATCCTCGGTGGTTTCCATAGCGCCCAAATCACTCACCTACCATTCACCCCCAACCTCCAGTCGCTCCCCGGATTGATTCCGGGGCCTACCCAAAACGCGGCACTGATTGCGGAAGATAGAACGCCGGCATCCGGAAAGCCCACAAGTAGGCCCCAGAATGAATCCGGGGAGTGAAACAAGGGTATGGGGAGGAAGGTTAAGGAGTCTGAGCCCTATTTCGGGTCCAGGGCCTCGCCCGCCTCTTCCAGCAGCGCCTTGGCGGCGGCGAAATCGTCGTTTGCCACCATCAGCCGGCGTGGAATCGCCCCCGCACTGCCCTCCATGACGCTCATCCCGCCGTCCAGCACCAGGGGCTCGATGCCTTCCGAGGTCAGCAGGGCTTGAAGATAGGAAAGCCGGACCAGATCGTTGGTGCGCAGAAGTTCCCGCATACGGCACTGCCTCCGGACGTTCGCGGTGGACGGTTGTGGCGCAGGGCCGGGGCGAGACGCGGTTGACTTCGCCTCGCGACCGCTCTTTCTATGCTCGCACAGCACACAGAGGCGTCAAGCGACGCCGCAGGAGCGAACCCGTGTCCGTTACCGCATCGGCATCCCAGTCCGGCCCCGAGGCCGCCGACCGCAGGCCCAGCTTCGACGCCCTGCGCGCCCTGGTCGCCGACGACATGGCCAAGGTCAACGAGACCATCATCCGCGAGATGCACAGCCCGGTGGCGCTGATCCCGCAGCTCGCCGGCCATATCGTCGCGTCGGGCGGCAAGCGGCTGCGGCCGATGCTGACCCTCGCCGCCGCCGGCCTGGTCGGCTACGAGGGCAGCCGGCACATCGACCTCGCCGCCTGCGTGGAGTTCATCCACACCGCCACCCTTCTGCATGACGACGTGGTCGACGAGAGCAACCTGCGCCGGGGCAAGGACACCGCCAACGCGGTCTGGGGCAATCAGGCCAGCGTGCTGGTCGGCGACTTCCTGTTCAGCCGCGCCTTCCAGCTCATGGTGGCCGACGGCTCGCTCAAGGTGCTGAAGATCCTGTCCGACGCCTCGGCCGTCATCGCCGAGGGCGAGGTGCATCAGCTCGTCACCACCAACGACATCGAGACCACGGAAGCCGCCTATCTCCAGGTGATCGAGAGCAAGACGGCGGTGCTGTTCGCCGCCGCCTCGCAGATCGGCGCCGTGGTCGCCGAGCGCCCGGAGAGCGAGGAGCGGGCGCTGGAATCCTTCGGCCGCAACCTGGGCGTGGCGTTCCAGCTCGTCGACGACGTGCTCGACTACTCGGCCCAGCAGGAAGCGCTGGGCAAGACGGTCGGCGACGATTTCCGCGAGGGTAAGATGACCCTGCCGGTGATCCTGGCCTATGCCGCCGGCGACGCCGAAGAGCGGGCGTTCTGGAGCCGGGTGATCGGCGACATGGAGCAGGACGAGGGCGACCTCGCCTTCGCCCAGGCGCTGATGGCCAAGCACGGGACCCTGGCGAAGAGCCTGAACCGGGCCCGCGACTACGCCGAGGCGGCCCATCGCGACCTCGACCTCTTCGCCCCCACCGCCCACCGCCGGGCCATGGAGGAGGTCATCGATTTCTGCGTCGACCGGGCGTACTGAGCGGCGGCCGCCTCTTCTCAGCAAGCATGGACCTCATGCGCTGAAGCGCCCTTGTCCGGCAACCGCATGCAACCGAGCATGGCTCCTCAACAGAGAGGGGCAAACCCCATGACCATCCGCATTCTCGGCCGGGCCAATTCCTTCAACGTACGCAAGGTGCTCTGGGCCAGCGACGAGCTCGGCGTGGCCTATACCCGCGAGGACTGGGGTCGCGGCTTCCGGCCGACCACCGATCCCGAGTTCCAGGCGATCAACCCGATCGGCCTGGTCCCCGCCGTCGTGCTGGAGGACGGCACCGTGCTGCGCGAGAGCAACACGATCATCCGCTACCTGGCCACGGTGTCCGGCGACACCGCCCTGTATCCCGTCGACCCGGTCGCCCGCGCCGGGGTGGAACAGTGGATGGACTGGGCGAATTACGAGACCTCCATCTCCCTGCGCGGCGCCTTTCTCGGCGGCCAGCTCGACGAGCCGCCGTGGAACCACCCCTGGTTCGTCGAGCAGGGCCGCGCGCACATCACCAGGGAAGTCGGCCAGCTCGACGCCCATCTCTCCCGGACCGGGCCGTATATGACCGGGGAACGCTTCACCCTGGCCGACATCCCGATCGGGCTGGTGGTGAACCGCTGGTTCAACCTGCGCTTCGACGGCAAGCCGGACTATCCGAGCGTCGCCCGATACTACGAGACCCTGAGCGAACGGCCGGCCTATCTGAAGCACGGAAGGAACGGGCTGCCTTAAGGGGTCACTCCCGGGCCCCACCCGTCATCCTGAATTGAATTCAGGACGACGGTGGGTGACTCGCGCAGAACAACGGCTCCCTACCCGCAGAGCCCAACGATTTCCGCATGCAGCGCCGCCGGGATGGCGGCACCCTCGGTCGCCGTCTTCGCCCGGTTGGCGTGGCGGCGGCCCGCCGGGAGGCGGGTTCCCGCCTCGGCCAGGATGCGCTCGAACAGCAGCTCGGCATGGGCGGCCCAGCCGTTGGTGTCGCCGAGACGCCCCGGGTCGATCGCCAGCATGAACTCGCCGCCATTGGGCGGGCCGCCGTCCTTGGGATCGCTCTCGAACGCCTCGAAGCTGAACTTGTCGCCGATCAGCGCGCCGGCCAGCAGTTCCACCATGAGCGCGATGGACGCCCCCTTGTAGCCGCCGAAGGGGAGCTGAGCGCCGCCGTCCAGAATCGCCTTGGGGTCGGTGGTCTCGTTGCCGTCCCGGTCGATCCCGGTGCCCGGCGGCACGTCGTGGCCGTCGCGGGCGGCGATCATGATCTCGCCCCGGGCAAGCGCGGAGGAGGCCTGGTCGAACACCATCGGCGGCTTACCCGGCCGCGGCCAGCCGAAGGACATCGGGTTGGTGCCGTAGATCGGCGTGCGCCCGCCCGGATGGACCACATAGGGGAAGGCGGCGGTGAAGGCGAAGGCGCAGAGCCCCGCCTCGGCCAGCGGTTCGACCTCGTACCACAGGGCCTGGAAATGGTGGACGTTGGTGATCGCAAGGGCTGCCACGCCCTGGGACCGGGCGCGCTCGATCAGCGGCTCGCGGCCGAGCTGCTGGGCCAGCGGGGCAAAACCGCCGTCGCCCGCCACCCGAAGCACCGCCGGGGCCAGGTCCTCCAGCACCGGCACGGCATGGCCGTTCGCCTTGCCGCTCTTCAGCGACTTTACGTAGCCGGGCACCCGGAACAGGCCGTGGCTCTTCGCCCCGTCGCGTTCGGCATTGTGGATCACGTCGGCGACCGCTTCGGCATTGGCCGCGTCGCAGCCATTGGCCAGGAAACACCGGATGGTGAGGTCGCGGACCTCGTCCAGGGTGAGGGTGACGGTCGCGCTGTCGCCGGCGGACATGGGCGGGCCTCCGTGGTGCCGTTGGGATCGGGCCGGCGCCCCGCCGACCAGGCAGCCAGCAAAGCAGAGCCGGGCGGCCGGCGGAACCCCGGAGTTTGCCGGATCCGCGCCGATCGCGAAGCCCGGGCCGATCGCCAAGGAAGTGCATCGAGCGGTGAGTTCGTTCTTGATGCGCCGCAGCCGGTCCGCTATATGACGCCCTCGCCTCCCGGCGGGCCATCATTCGGCCCGTCTCAAGGTCCGGTCGGGGAGTAGCTCAGCCTGGTAGAGCACTGTCTTCGGGAGGCAGGGGCCGGAGGTTCGAATCCTCTCTCCCCGACCATCTTCTCGCTGCCCGAGGCACGTGTCTGCCTTGCGCGCAGCCTCCCCGAAAAAAGCTCCGGGCCGGCTCACGACGCGGTCCCTGGCCTCGACATCCGGCGGCGCCATGCCCCGGCTCTCCCGTCTGCTCACCCCGCCTGCTCAACCCCGTCTGCTCAACCCCGTCTGCTCACCCTTGCCAGAAGGGCTCCAGCCGGGCCTGCAGCCAGATCAGCGACGGATAGGCCGCGACCCACACCCAGACGAAGCGGTTGAACCCGAACAGCACGAAATTCGCCAGGTGGAACAGGAGCATCGCCGCCAGGGCCGCGACCAGCGCCGGCTGGGAGATCAGCGCCAGGGGGAACAGCAGCTCCAGCAGGATCACCGCCCAGGACATGGCGCAGAGCAGGCGCGGCCAACCGGTCCAGCCGCGCGTCGCCGCGCTGACCGGATAGGCCGAGAACAGGAATACGTCCCGCAGCGCCCGACCGCTGCGCCAGTCCGCCTGCACGACCTTGGACCAGCCCGACTTGAAGTAGGAGAAGATCACCTGCAGGGCGAGATAGCCGAAGACATACTCCTGCCAGCGCGCGGTCGGCATCAGATGAACCGCGCACAGGGCGGTGATCAGCAGCAGGCTGAGCAGGTCGCTGCCCCCGTTATACGGCCCCTGGAACCGGCGCAGGATCAACAGGGCGTTGACGAACAGGGCGGCACAGATCCAGGCGGGCTGGACGCCGGCGATCAGCAGGGCCGCCAGGATCAGGCGGAGGGCGTAATGCGGGCGCTCGTCCGGCAGGCCGAACAGGTGCTCCAGGCTCTGCTGGATCAGGGCGACCGAGAGCAGGATCTCGGTCAGGCGGATGGCGTCGTCGAGGATCATCGGTCCTGCGGATCGACCGTGGGATAGGCCGGCGAGACATAGGCCACGTCCCGGCGCAGGCGCTCGCCTTGCCGGCTGACGAAAACGAGGCGGAAGCGGAAATAGGCCGCGCGGGGCTCCTCGGCCGCCTGAGACTCGTCCCTCTGCGAGGCCAGATCGCGCCGCAGCCGGCGGCGGATCTCCCGGCCGGGGTGTTCGCCCGCGTCCTGCATCAGCCGCTCGGCGCAGGTGGCCAGGTACAGCGTCTCGTTCCAGTGCGGATTCCAGAAGAACGACACGATCCGGTCCATCGGACCCAGGCGCGCCGGCGCCGGCCGGCACGTGCGCCAGGCGTCCTCGTCCGGTTCGCCCAGCGCCGGAGTGTCGACCATCGCCACCTCGATGCGCGGCGACGGCGCGATCACATCGAAGAACCGCCAGGACGGGAACAGGGCCGGCATCAGCAGTTTGAGCGCGTGCAGCATGGCGGGCCGACTCAGACCGTCCGATAGGACGGGAAGGTCACCGTCATGGTTGTGCCCTCTCCCAGCCTGCTGTCCACCGAGAGGTCCGCGTCATGGGCCTGCACATGACCGCTGACGATGGCAAGGCCCAGCCCGACCCCCTCGTGCGAGCTGGTCATCGCGTCGGGGTGTTGCCAGAACGGCTGGGTAATCTGGCCGATCAGGTCCTGCGGAATGCCGATGCCCTCGTCCGCAACGGTCAGGACGATGCGGCGCTGCTCGTCCAGGCCGACCGCGACCCGGACCCGGGACCCTTCGGCGGAGAACTTCACGGCATTGGCCAGCAGGTTCTGGATGATCTGGTAGAGCATCTGCGGGTCGGCGCGCAGGGCGGGCAGCGACGGCTGGATCGAGGGATCGATCTGCACGCCGTGCGTGCGCGCCGTGGGGGTCAGGTCGGTCACCGCCGCGAGGACCGCCGCCGTCACGTCGATGCCGCTCTCGTCGATATTCGACTGCAATCGCTCCAGCCGGGCGAATTCCAGGATCTGCTCGATCATCTTCAGCAGGCGCGACCCGCTGCCGGAAATGTCACGGGCATAGCCGAGATAGCGGTCGCTGCCGAGCGGACCGAACGGCTGGCTGCGCAGCATGTCGGCGAAGCCGATGATGGCGTTGAGCGGGGTGCGCAGCTCATGGCTCATATTGGCCAGGAACTGGGACTTGGCCTGGCTGGCCAGCTCGGCCCGCTCCATGGCCGTCCGCAGCTCGCCCTCACGGTCCTTGATCACCGTGATGTCGGAGTAGATGCAGACCATGCCGCCCTCGGCGGTGCGCCGCTCGTCCACCTGGTACCAGCGGCCGTCCGTGGTCGCCATCTCGTAGCGCTGGCTGTGGGCGGCGAAGACCGACAGGCGGGCCTCGATCCACTCCGCCTCTCGTCCGACCGCCTCGGCCGGGCAATGGCGCCCGGCGACCAGGGTCTGCAGCAGCGTGCCGTAGGGAGTACCGTCCGAGCCGTCGATCTCGGCATCCAGCATGTCGCAATAGGCGTCGTTGCAGCGCAGCAGCCGTCCGTCCGGCGCGAACAGGGCGAAGCCGTCGGAGATCGCATCGACCGCGTCGTGCAGCCGCTGGGTGGACAGCGCGGCGAAGGCCTCCGCCGCCCGGCGGGCGCTGACGTCCCGCAGCACCAGGATGTAGATCCGCTCCGACCCGGCCATGGATTCGGCAAGGGTGATTTCGGTCGGCACCGTCCCGGAACACTCGGGCCCGTGCGATTCCACCTCAATGGTCTCCGGCCGGTCGGCCGCGCGTGACAGGGTCGCCACCGGCTCCCGCTCCAGCTCCGCCGCCCAGGGCCCCGTGAGCCGCTGATAGATCGGCTGACCGAAGAGCCCCTGTTGTGGGTACCCCAGCAGGGCGCAGGCCGCCCGGTTCGCCGTGCGGATCCGGGCGTCGTCGCCGATCGTCACGATGGCGTCGAAACTGGCGTCGATCACCTCGCGGATATAGGCGTCGTGGCGCTTCAGGGCCGCCTCGTTGCGCCGGCGCAGCACGGTCTCGGTACGGTAGTCGCCGATCACGAAGCTGCCGACCAGGAGGATCGATGTCGCGGAGAAGAAGGTGGGGTCCACCAGGGCGCCGAAACCGGCCTGGGCATAGGCGGACACGCCGAGCGCGGCCGCCATGAGCCCGACGCCGACGGCGGGCTTCAGATGCGGGCTGAGGCGCGGCAGAAGGCCGATCAGCAGCAGCCCGGCCAGGGCCGTGGCCAGAAGCTCGACCCAGCCGAAGATCGGATCGCGCCAGGGTGCGCGGCCGGTGAGGATGGTGTCGACCGCGAGCGCCTGAAACTGCAGGCCGGAGACCGCCCCCCCGAAGCCGACGCGGACCCGGTCGCCCACCCCGGCGGCGGAGCTGCCGATCACCACGATGCGCCCGGCGACGTCCGCCCCCGGAACCCCGCCGGACAGCACATCGAGCGCCGAGACCGTCGGCACGCGGTCCGGCCGGGCGGTATCGACCCACAGCCTGCCCTGGGAATCGGTGGGCACGAACAGCGGGCCGACCGACACGCCAGTCATGCCCAGGGGCGACGGCATCTCGACCAGCATGTTCGGCTGCTGCAGGGCCACGCGCGCGATGTCCAGCGCCATGCCCGGCTGCAGGGTGGCGCCGACCCGGAAGATCGTCGGAACCCGCCGGGCCGTGCCGTCCGGCTCCGGCAGCAGACTGACCACCCCCTGCCCACGACTTGCCTGATGGATCGGGGCGACGTTCTCGATGATCGCGCCGATGGCCGGAAGATTCTCGAGATCCTGATGGCCGCGTACGGCGATCCGGTTGTGGGCGCCCTGTCCGGGCGTGGCATCGCCGGATCCCGGAATGGCGGCGACGGCGATGACGCTCGGCACCCGCCACATGGCGCGGGCCAGCGCCTCGTCGTATCCGCCGAGGGCTTCCAGTTCCCGGCGCAGCTCGATGTCGAGGTCCGGCAGCGACCGGGCCAGCACGGTCGGCGACATCCGGTCCGGCTCGGCGAACAGGATGTTGAACGCGGCCGTCCCGACGCCGGCCGCGGACAGCCGGTCGACGAGATCGACCAGATGGCGCCGGGGCCAGGGCCACTGGCCCATGGCGGCGAGGCTGCGGTCGTCCACGTCCACCGCCAGGACCGGCGAGGGATCGGCGGCGGGCGCGCGCGTCTGCAGCTGCAGATCGAACCCCCAGAGCCGCAGGATCTGCAGCGGGGCCACGTCGAGGACGCGCAGGATCAGCAGAACCCCCAGCAGGCCGGCGGCGATCAGCCGGCCATGGCGCACGAGCCGGGAGAGTCGGCCGTCCTCCGGCTCGTCGAGCCATTGGAACTCGCTCGTCACCCCGACCTGCCGGATGTCGGCGCTGCCCGGTGTCCTGCTCTCCATCGCTCCCTCAGCCGTTGACCCATACGTGCGACCCGTCTCCCGTCCTACCGGACCACGATCTCGACCCGGCGGTTGCGGGCCTCGGACACGCCGTCGGCGGTGGGTACCACCGGCGCGCGCTCGCCATAGGAGACGACCGTCACCACCCGCTCCGGCACGCCGAGGCCGAGGACCTCCTGGGCCACCAGTTCCGCCCGATCCTGGGCGAGCTGGTCGTTGAACGCGGCCGAGCCGCTCCGATCCGTATGGCCGGAAACCTCGACCTGAGGCAGCTTGCGCTGGCCCACGACCTCCAGCACCTCGCTCAGCTTGCGGGCCGAGTCCGGCGTCAGACGGTCCGTCCCCTGCTCGAAATACAGCAGGAAGGCGACCGGCGGCGTCGGTCCGGCGGCCAGGGCCGCGCCGAACACGGCCTCCACATCGGCGACCAGGAAGGTTCCGGTCGACTGCGGCGCGCTCTGGGTATCGCCGGTCACCGCGCTTTCGCGCTCGCGCTCGAGCACCACAGAACCCTGCGGGGTCTCCACCCGGATCATGCCGACCACCCCGTCGGTGTCCGGCAGCAGCACGATCAGCGCCCCGTCGACCGCCGACTCGATCGCCGTCACGGCGGCCAGGAAGATCTCGCGGCAGCGGGCGATGTCGTCCGCCTGATGCCCCTCCTCCTGTTCCTGCATCCAGCAGTCGAACGCCGCCTGGCCGCGGGCGCTGTCGGGCCCCACGATCGAGCGCGCGCCGGCGCCGAACAGAGCGACCAGACGGGCCCGGGCGGCGCCCAGTTCCTCCTGCGCCGCGTCGGACAGGGCGCGGTCGTCGAGCCGCTCCGGCGGGAAGGCCTCGCCCTTGGCGGCGCGGATCGCCCGGTCGTAGAAGCGGGCCGTGTCCGGCCAGTCGTACTCGGCGCGTTCCATGTCGCCGAGCGCCGCGTATTCGCGGCTCAGATCCCGAAGGAACGGCGAGTCCTGCGGCGGCAGGTCCGACAGGCCGTCGGTGTCGTAGGGGCCGACCGCGCAGGCGGCAAGGCTCAAGAGCGCCCCCACGACCGCGAGGCGGCGGAGGCGAAGGACGAGCGGTGCGAGATGAACGGTCATGGCATCAGTTCCCCGCCGGCGCCGGC
This sequence comes from Thalassobaculum litoreum DSM 18839, assembly GCF_900102465.1. Taxonomy (GTDB): domain Bacteria; phylum Pseudomonadota; class Alphaproteobacteria; order Thalassobaculales; family Thalassobaculaceae; genus Thalassobaculum; species Thalassobaculum litoreum. The sequence continues at coordinate 354,691 of NZ_FNBW01000002.1, forward strand.
ACGCGGACCGCGAACCGGGTGCCCCGGACCGCGACGACCGAGAGCGGCGTCTTTATCTGGATGTTCTCCGGCGCGATCTTCCCGATCCGGCCGGACTGATAGACCATGGTTCCCTGCAGGATCTGGCCGAAGAAGCCGAACGCGTCGCGCTGCGGCGCGAACTCGAAGGAGGACAGCTCGAACCGCGAGTTCGGGCCCAACGAAATAAGAGTGCCGTCGTTCAACGTGACGCCGACCGCGCCGGCCGCACCGGTCCGCAAGGTATCGGCCCGATGGACATCCAGCCCCTCGACCGCCACGATCACAGCGCCGGCCCGTTCCACGGCCGCTTCGCCATCTACTACCTTGACCGTCCCGATGGCCGGCCCGAAATCCTGCGCGCTTGTCGGCAACACGACCGAGAGCGCGAGGAGAAGCCCCAAGAGCAACCCACGCATTTTCTGTCTCTTTGTCCGTTTCTTATTGCCCCCACCCCCGTGCGGGCTAAGGCGGAACTCTACCTTCCCGGAGCAACGCGGTCGACAGTTCCGCTGCAATCTGGACAGCGCGTACCGACGACCTGTCAGCCGGCCGCGAAACGGCCAAAGGCGAACGGGGCGAGCAGATCCGGGCGGCGATCCTCGAGCGCCCAGTCGGCCAGCAGTTCGGTGACCGCCGGCGCGATCGCCCAACCGTGGCCGGTCCAGCCTGCCGCGTAGATCACATGCGGATTGCCGGGCAGCCGGTCGATCACCGGAATGCCGTCGATGGAGTCCGCCTCCAGGTGATCGGTATCCGCCGCGTCGATCTCGATGCCCTCCAGGGCGGGATAGACCGCGACCGCGTCGGCGACGTTGGCGGCGACCTCCTCCGGGATCGGCGTGCCGCGGCCGGTGGCGTGGTTCCAGGAGCCGAGCCGGCCGCCGGAGATCATCAGCCGCCCGTCGGGCTCGCGCTTGAGCGAGAGGATGCGGCTGGCATGGCCGACCAGGTGGCGAACCGGGTTGTCGGTCAGCGGCTTGGAGACCAGCACCTGCAGCGCAAGGTTCCAGGTCGGCAGGTCGAGCCACGGACTGATCAGCGACCGCACGCCGCTGTTGGCCAGGATGAACAGGCGCCCCGGCACCGGGATCTCATCGCCGTCGGCGGTCGCCACGGCGACCACCTTGCCGTCCCGCGTCACCAGGCGCTCAACCTTCACGCCTTCGCGGATCGTCGCACCCGCCTTCACGGCCATCTCGGCATAGGCCTTTGTGGTTCGGGCGTGGAACGCCACCCCGTCCCCCGGACAGTGCAGGGCGGCCTGAACGAACGGCGCGACGCCGGGCTCCAGCTCCCGCATTTCCGCCTCGCTCAGGAACGACGTGGGAATGCCGAACCGGGTCTGCAGGGCGGCGCGGGTCTGCGCCCTGGGCAGGTCCACCGGCCGTTCGATCAGTTGTAGATGTCCGGTTTGCTCGAACAGCGGCTCGGTGCCCAGGGTCTCGTGCAGCTCGGGCCAGATCCGCCGCGCCCGTGCCATCAGCGGCAGCTCGCGATGATCGCGGCAGTTGGCCCGCACGCCGCGCCGTCCCGGCCCGCCGGAGGCGCCGGAGGCGACCGTCTTCGCTTCCAGGAGCTCGACCGCCTCGCCACGCTTGGCCAGATGCCACGCCACGGCCGCCCCGTAGACGCCGCCGCCGATGATGAGGGTCATGCGATCTCCCGTGGGCCGTACCGTTGCGACGGCGCCATCTTCGAAGATGCCCGGGCCGGGCGCCAGGGGCTGAATGCAGTATGATGGCTCGGGCCGGGACCGTCAGGCCAGGGCCGGAACCGTCAGGCGAGGGAATGGGTGTGCCCGTCCACCGGGAGGGCCAGGCCGGAGATCTTCGCCCCCGCCGGCGAGGCCAGGAACAGGGCGGCATCGGCCACATCGTCGGCGCTCACCCAACTGCGCAGGGACACGCCGGCGACGTATCGCGCCCGCAGTTCCGCCTCGGTCAGGCCCGTCGCCTTCGCCTCGTTGGCGAGCACCCGGTCCATGCGCTCGCCCTCCACCGAGCCGGGGCAGATCGCGTTCACCCGCACACCGTAAGGCCCGAGTTCCATGGCCAGGGTCTTCATCAGGCCGATGATGCCCCATTTGGACGTGGCATAGGGGCTGCGGTTCGGATAACCGTGCAGCCCGGCCGAGGACGACATCAGGATCAGGGAGCCGCCGCCGCCCTCCTTCAACACCCGGGCCGCCCAGCGGCAGGTCAGGAAGGCACCGTCGAGGTTGACGGCGATGCAGGCGCGCCACGCCTCCAGGCTATGGCTCTCGATCAGGCCGGCCGGCCCTCCGGTGCCGGCATTGGCGATCACCACGTCGGCGCCGCCCCATCGCTCCTCCACCTCCAGGAAGAACGCCCCCATCTGGGCCTCGTCGGTGACGTCGGCCGGACGGGCGATCGACCCGGTGATGTCCGCGCCGGCGGCGGCCACGGCGGCCGCGTCGACATCGCACAGCGCCACCCTGGCCCCCGCGGCGGCGAAGCGGCGGGCATAGACCAGACCGATCCCGGACGCGCCGGCGGTGATGACGACACGGGCGTCGCGGAACGTGTCTTCGCTATACATGGGAAGCCTCGGCGCGGTGGATGCGGATATGGCCTCCTAGAGCAAATCCCGATCGGATGGAAACACCTGATCGGGCTCTGGAGCACACGGACCGTCGCTTCAACCGGTCGCCTTCCCGAGGCCGGGCCGGTTCAGCGCGACCGCCCCTCCAACCCGGCCGCCGCCGCGCCGCTCGCTCCCGGGACCCGCATCTCGAAGACCTCGGTCACGCTGGTGTAGTCGTAATAGCCGAGGCGGGCGAGCGGCCGGATCCTGGGAATGTCGAGCTTGCCCTCCGGCGTCACCACCGCGTCATCCACGTGGATACGGACCACCTCGCCATAGACCACGTCGACCCAGCCGTGGTTCGAGTTGCCCTGAAGACGGTGCGTGGACAGGTAACGGCACTCGAAATGCGCCGGGCTCTCGGCGACCCGCGGTCCCGGGGCGTCGATACAGGGCGCCTTGGTCACCCCGGCGCGCTCGAACTCGTCGACCTCGCACGGCAGTTCCATGGCGGTGATGTTCACCGCCTCGCGCAGGTCGTAGGTGGCCATGTTCCAGACGAACCAGCCGGTCTGCTCGGCGTTGACCACCGTGTCCTTGCGCCGCCCGTCGCTGAGTTGGTTGGCGGCGAACATGACCATCGGCGGATCGAAGGTCAGATTCTGCCACTGACTGTACGGCGCCAGGTTCGGCACGCCGTCGGTGGAAACCGTCGACAGCCAACCGATCGGCCGCGGCACCGTGCAGCTCTTGAAGGGCGAGAACGGCAGCGGGCAGGGCTCGCTCGCGGGGGCGTAATGCATCGGGTGTCTCCTCGTCGCTGTCGCAAGACCGTAGGAGAGATCAGCGCGCCGCGAAACCGCGTCGATGCGCGGAGCCCGGGGATGCGACGACCGCCGGAAAATTTCACCCCAACGGAGAAATTAACCAATATATCTAGGATTTTACGAATATAGGCAGCTGTAAAATCCTGGGCCTCGCATGATCCGATCAAAGCCGAGGATCGTATGATTGTATTCAACAATCCATTCCCTCGGCGGGCAGAGTAGTGCTAAGCACTCGGCGCCAATCTTCGCCCGTTCAACTTTCCCATCACCGCTCCGCCCAAGAGAGCAGCATGTGGCTGATCGGAACTCCGGAATACACACACTAGGAGAGTTGCATTGTTTGAGCTTCTGACCGGCGGTCTGGGCATGCGCTCGACTGGCGCGACTCTAGGCGCGCTGAGCAAATCACAGGCCATCATCGAGTTCACCCCGAAAGGCAAGATCCTGCGGGCCAACAAGAACTTTCTGGACGCGATGGGCTACCGGCCGGGCGACGTCATCGGCAAACACCACTCGATGTTTGTCAGCAAGGACTATGCGGGATCGAAGGAATACCGGGAATTCTGGGAGACGCTGGCCAAAGGTCAGTTCCTGCGCAGCGAATTCCGCCGGGTCCGCAAGGACGGCTCGGAGATCTGGCTGCAGGCTTCCTACAACCCGGTCAAGGGCTTGGGCGGGCGCGTGGTGAAGGTGGTGAAGCTGGCCACCGACATCACGGAGGAAAAGCGCCGCGCCGCCGAAGTCCAGGGGCAGATCAACGCCATCCGCCGGTCCCAGGCGGTGATCCATTTCGCGCTCGACGGCACGATCCTGGAAGCGAACGAGAATTTCCTGACGACCATGGGCTACTCGGCCGAGGAGGTCGTCGGCAAACACCACTCGATGTTTGTCGAAGACACCGAAAAGCACTCCGGCGAATACAATCAGTTCTGGGATTCCCTCGGCCGCGGCGAATTCCATGAAGGGCAATTCCGGCGGCTGGCCAAGGGCGGGCGCGAGATCTGGATCCGCGCGACCTACAACCCGATCCTCGATGCCGCCGGCCGGCCGTACAAGGTGGTCAAGTTCGCCTCCGACATCACCAGTTCCAAGCTGCGGTTCGCCGATGTCGAGGGCCAGATCGAGGCCATCAACAAATCCCAGGCGGTCATCGAGTTCGACCTCGACGGCACGATCCTGAAGGCCAACGAGAACTTCCTGAAGACCATGGGCTACTCGGCCGACGAGGTGGTCGGTCGACATCACCGGATGTTCGTGGCGCCGAACGAGGCCAAGGCCTCCGCCTATGAGAGTTTCTGGACCAATCTAGGCCTCGGCCACTACCAGTCGGGTCAGTACAAGCGGATCGGCAAGGACGGCCAGGAGGTCTGGATCGAGGCTTCCTACAATCCCATCCTCGATATGAGCGGCCGGCCGTTCAAGGTGGTGAAATACGCCACGGACATCACCGCGGATATCCGCCAGAAAGAGCATTTCAACATCCTGTCCCTGGTCGCCAACGAGACCGACAATAGCGTCATCATCACCGACGCGGAAGGCCGGATCGAGTATGTGAACGCCGGCTTCACCCGGCTCACCGGCTACGGCGCGGACGAGGCCATGGGCAAGATCCCGGGCCGGATGCTGCAGGGCGAGAACACCGATTCCGAGACGGTGCGGCGGATCCGCGAGAACCTGTCGTTGCGCAAGCCCTTCGTCGAAGAGATCCTGAACTACACCAAGGACGGCCAGCCCCACTGGATCTCGCTGTCGATCAACCCGGTCTTCGACAAGACGGGCGAGCTCGAGCGCTATGTGTCGGTGCAGGTCGACATCACCGAGACGAAGCTGCGCGCCCTGGAAGCCGGCGCCCGGATCACCGCGATCGAGCAGTCGAACCTCGTCCTGGAATGGGACAGCGAGGGCCGGCTGTCGGCGGCGAACGAACTGGCCCTGAGCGCGCTCGGCGCGCGGTCGGTCGACGCCGCGCGGAGCATCGCCGGGCTGTCGCTCGACAGCCTGTTCGACCCGGCGGCACGCGATCAGCTCCATGCCGGAGAGGCCGTGGTGCGCGAACTGTCGGTGAATATCGACAACGCAGCCCGGCTCTATCTCGCCGCGACCGTCCAGCCGCTGCGCGACGTGCACGGCTCTCTGCAGCGGGTGGTCATGTACGCCACCGACACCACGGCAAGCCGGACCTCGATCGAGAAGACCCGGGAGATCATGGACGAGGTGCTGAACCGCATCCATGTCACCGCCGGCAACATCTCGGGCGTGTCGGAACAGACCAATCTGCTGGCCCTGAACGCCACGATCGAGGCGGCGCGGGCCGGGGATGCGGGTCGCGGCTTCGCCGTCGTCGCCTCCGAGGTGAAGATCCTGGCGTCGCGCTCGGCCGAACTCTCCACGGAGATCGCCAGCCTGATCTCGGAGACCCAGCAGCAGATTGAGCAGTTCCGCTCCGGCACCAACGGGTGAGCGGAACGCGATCAGAGGCCGTCGAGGAAGGACTTCAGCGCGGCGTTATAGGCGGCGGTGTCCTCCAGATACGGCGCGTGGCCGACCCTCGGCAGGACGGCGGTGCGAACCCGCGCCGACCCGCGCGCCAGGGCATCCAGCAGAGCGCCGCTCAGATCTGGGGTGACCGTGCGATCCTCTTCCCCGGTCAGGACCAGGACCGGAAGCGACAGGGCGGCCAGGGCGTCGGCGTTGTCGGCCTCGGCGATCAGGCGCATGGCCTCCGCCAGCCCCTCGCGCCGGGTCTCCGCCGCGATGCCGGTCAGACGCTCGATGATCTCCGGGGCGCAGCCCGGCGCCGCCATGCTCTTCGCCCGCCGCGCGCCGTATTCCCGTGCCGGCAGGGTTTCCAGTTCCGTCAGACGGGCGAGATAGGGCTCGCTGAGCGGCGTGCCCGCCGGTTGGCGCCGGCCCAGCAGCGTGCAGGACAGGGCCAGCGCGCGCAGCCGGCCGGGATACGTGCCGGCGAAGCGTCCGGCGACGACGCCGCCCATCGAATGGCCGAGCAGAACGAAGGTCGGCAGATCCAGCGCGTCCACCAGTGCCGCCAGCGTCGCGGCATAGGCGTCCGCGGTCGGGGCGACCGTGTCGGACAGCCCGTATCCGGGCGCATCCCACGCGGTCACGCGCCACGAGCCGGAAAACGCTTCGATCTGCTCCTCCCAGGTGCGGGAATTTCCGGCGAGGCCGTGCAGCAGGACCAGATCGGGTCCGGATCCCGCCTGCCGGTACGAAATGCGGCCATGGTCGAGGTCGAGGGTCTGGCGGTCGGGGAAGGCCATGGGCGTCAACTCCGAAGAAGTCCGGCCCGTTCCGGGAGGCATTGAGGCGGGCTTTACCATCCGTAGAGCCAACCTGGCTCCCCATCAATGGCTTAACGCGCGCGCGCCCCATTTCCGCTGGGCGGGATTCGACGGTAACGAATATGCAGCAATTTAAATTAATTAGTTCTTATGACTTGGCCCTTACGGTCCACAACAGATCGCGATTGGAGGATGTGCAGGTGCCGAACCCTGGGACCAATAACCTTCAGTGTGGGGAGCTGTGCGCCGGCCGCAAGCTGCCCCTCGGAGAATACGTGCCTGCCTGCGCGTGCGACCGCGGCGACATCCCGGCGGCCTTTCCCAGGTTCGGCGACGACACGCTGAAGGGGTTCCTGCGGTACTGGCTGACGCTGTACGTCGACGGCCGCGTGCCCGAGCGCAAGGATTTCGACCCGACGCGCGTCCCGTCCCTGCTGAGCCGCTTCTGGATCATTCAGCGCGAGCCCGGCACCGGCCGCTACAAGTTCCTGCTGGCCGGCGAGCAGATCCGCGCGCTGTTCAACCGCCGCGTGGCGGACATTTACGTGGACGACCTGTTCAAGGACCACGAGACGGAGATGCACCTCGCCCTGAGCGAGGTGATCGACACCCCGGCGATCCACTATGCGGTGGGGCCGCTCTACCGGGCCGGCATGTATCCCCTGCACACCGAGCGCCTGGCCCTGCCGATGGCGGAGGACGGCGTGGTGACGTCTGTCTACGGCGCGACGCTGTATCGCCGTCCGACCGCCGCGCCGAGCACCGACACCGAATTCATCGACGGCGCAAAGCCGATCGTTCTGCCGATCCGCAACCTGCCCTGCCCGGGCTGCCTGATGCTGTGAGGGGCTACCTCGACCGGCGCTGCCACACGGCGGGGCGAACCGCCCCCGCAAGGTCCGACGCCCGATAGCCGGGCCACCCTGGAAATGGTGGGCCCGGCAGGATTCGAACCTGCGACAACACCGTTATGAGCGGCGCGTTCTGACCGCTGAACTACGGGCCCCCGGCCGCGGCGCGAAGCCGCAACCTCCGCCACCACTTATCGTCGCGCTGTCGCCACATTGTCAACGCGCGTAACCGGATCGACCGCATCCGGGCCGCTTTCGTCGCCCGCATCGGGGCCGATGACAGGCGCCCCGGAACGGGACCCGGTGGCGCCGTCTCCCGGCCGCCCGGTTCCCACGGCACCGGATCATCCGGCCATCAGCCGGTCGAAGACCGGATCCGGATCGTCGACCTCGACCAGCCGCCTGTCCTCGATCACCCAGATCCGCGTGGCGACGGCCCGCACGAAGGCGCGGTCGTGGCTGACCAGAAGGCAGGCGGCCTGGTGGCGGATCAGTTCCTCCTCCAGCATCTCCTGCCCTTCGATGTCCAGGTGGTTGGTCGGCTCGTCCAGCAGGAAGAAGTTCGGTTCCGTCTGACGAAGCAGCAGCATCGCCAACCGCGCCCGCTGACCGCCCGACAGACGGGCGATGGGGGCGGTTTGCGCATCGACGCCGATCCCCGCCCCGGCCAGTTGCGAACGCGCCACATGGTCGCTCAGCCCGCTGGACTGCTTGACCGCTTCCCACGGCGTGGCGAACCCGTCGAGCTGCGACAGCGCCTGGTTCGAATAGCCGAGCCTGAGGCTTGCCGCGCCGCGGATCTGCGGGTCCGCGTCCGACAGGGCGGCCCGCATCCGTTCGACCAGCCGGGTCTTGCCGCTGCCGTTCTCACCCAGCAGCGCCACCCGGTCGCCATTCTTGATCAGCGCCTTGCCGATCTTCACCAGCACGCGTCCGTCCGGCGTGGCGATCTCGGCCCCTTCCACCGTGACAAGAGCCTTCGCATGGGTACCGCTTGCGGTCAGGCGGATGTTGCCGGCGGAGCGCTCGTGATGGGCGGGGCGAGCCCGCTCCTCCAGCCGGTCGGCCCGGTCGGAAAGTTGCTTGGTCTTCACCACCAGCAGGTCGGAGCCGGAGTTGATGCCGATGTTCTTCAGCTTGGCCGCCTGCTGGCGCAGGGTCTTCACCTTGCGCATGTCGTTCTCGAACTGCCGGTCGCGGGCGGCATCGCGTTCCTCCAGCGCGTGCAGGGCGGCGGTGTACGACAGGGCGAAATCGGCGCTCTCCTGGGGGCGCAGGAAGAGGGTGCGGTTGGTCACATCGTCGAGAAACGCGCGGTCGTGACTGGCCGCCACCACGGCACAATCCCGCGGCAGGCCGGCCAGAAACCGCTCCAGCACGCCGATGCGACCGATATCCAGATGGTTCGTCGGCTCGTCCAGCAGCAGCAGGTCCGGCTCGACCACCGCCGCGCGGGCGAGCAGCATGGTTCGCTGCCACCCGCCGGACAGACGGCCGACTGCGGTGTCCCGGGTCGCCTGCTCCACGGCGAGGTCCTCGAGCAGGATATCCACCCGCCAGCTTTCCGTGTCGGCGATCTCCGGCGCGAGCGCGTCGCGCACCGCATCGTACAGACTGAGGGACAGCAGGCGCTCGGGCGGATCCTGGGGAGCGAAGGCAACAACCAGCCCCCGGGAGCGCGTGACGCCGCCGGTGGTGGCGTCCTCCCCGCCGGCCAGGATGCGCAGCAGGGAGGACTTGCCGCGCCCGTTGGCGGCGACAAGGCCGAGGCGGTCGCCCCGGGCGATCGAGAGGTCGAGCCCGGCGAACAGGGGCTCGGCGCGAATCAGGGAAAGGTCTTTGACGGCGATCAGGGACATGACGGTCTCATCGGAAGTCAGGATGGCGCGACACGCGCGCCGGAGAGGCTGACGGATGAGACGGCGATGCGTTTCCCGGTCAGCCCCGCGAGATCAGGCGCGGGGCGTGGACAGGTCCTCGGGTACGGTCATGGAAGCGCTGGTAGAGCACCGGCTTCCCCCTTCTTTCTTCGGCATCAGGGACACCGATTGATAGCCACACCGGCGCATCGTGACAAGCCGAACGTGCGACCGACACAAAACTGCAAAATAGGTCTGCATCACTGACCTTTGCTGCGATGCACAATTTCCCTTGTGCATCGCAGCAAAGAGGCTATCTTCAGCGTCAGGACGTAATCGCGTGAGCCGTCGAGAAACGATGGTCAGGGGAGCAATAAGAAGCCTAGATCCGGGAGGTGGACGTCTGCCAACACACCAAGGTGATCCACATGCATCCCTATACCGCGCAGGAAAACGAGTGGCTGTCCGGCCGCAATGCTAGCGAAGCCTCGGCCAGCAGCGCCTCTGTCCCCCCTCTCACCAAGCCGGTCGCCGTGATCGACGACGCCGTGATCCGCATGCACATGCGCCGCGGCGAGCGCATGCGCGCCGAGGAAGTCCGGCGCTGTGTCGTGGGCCTGTTCCGGCTGCCCATCATCGGCCTTCGGGCGCTGGGCGCCTATCTGAACCCGCCCGCCGCCAAGCCGCACCACTGAGCGGCAACACCCCGTCGCATCCGCCCCGGCCAGTGTCGGGGCGGTATGCGGGGGCGGTATGCGGAACGGGGCATCACGTCATGCGCAGTCGGAGACTGTTCGCCCGCCGACCGGTTTGATAGACCGGCGCCATGACCCAGACCCCCGCCCCCGGGGCCGCCTCCCGCTCGCCGAAGGATGAGCCGGTCGTCGCCCGCACAATTGCCGATCTCCGCTCCCTCGTCGCCGCATGGCGCCGCGCGGGACTATCGGTCGGCCTCGTCCCCACCATGGGTGCCCTGCATGCCGGGCATCTGAGCCTGGTGGCCGCCTCCCAGGACGTCTGCGACCGCACCATCGTGTCGATCTTCGTCAATCCGAAGCAGTTCGCGCCGGGCGAGGATCTGGACACCTATCCGCGCACCTGGGATAGCGATCTGGCCGCCCTGCGCGACGTCGGCGCCCATGCGGTCTTCGCGCCGATCCCGTCCGAAGTGTACCCGGCGGGTCATGCCACCACGGTCTCCGTCGCCAACCTGACCGACTGTCTCGACGGCATCGCCCGCCCCGGCTTCTTCGACGGGGTGGCCACGGTGGTCGCCAAGCTGTTTCTGCAGTCCGGCGCCGACAAGGCGTTCTTCGGCGAGAAGGACTTCCAGCAGTTCCTGGTGGTCCGCCGCATGGCCGCAGATCTGGACATACCCATCGACGTCATCGGCTGCCCGACCGTGCGCGAGGCCGACGGGCTCGCCCTGTCGTCGCGCAACACTTACCTCTCCGCCGCCGAACGCGCCCAGGCGCCGCGGCTGCACCAGGAGATGGTGAAGGTGGCCCATCGCATCCGCTCAGGCGACGGGGACATCTCCGCCGCCTGCGCCGATGCGATCGCCGCCCTGTCCGCCGAGGGCTTCGGGCCGATCGACTATATCGAGCTGCGCGACGCCGAGACCCTGGCCGCCCTCACCGGCACCGATCCGGTCATCCGTCCGGCCCGCCTGTTCGCCGCCGCCCGTCTGGGCGAAACCCGGCTGATCGACAATATCGGGGTGTGAGTCGCCCCCTTCCGCCGCCAACGCCTGCCCTCTATAACCGCGGACAAGGTCTTAAGAGAGCCAATCGACACGCGGGAGGACAGGCGGCATGGCCGAGAAGTTGAAGATCGCGGTGATTCCGGGCGACGGCATCGGCTGGGAAGTCGTGCCCGAGGGCATCAAGGTGCTGGAGGCCGTCGGCGCCAAGCACGGCCTGGAGTACGACTTCACCGAGTTCGACTGGAGCTGCGAGCGCTTCCACAAGACCGGCAAGTTCATGCCTGATGACGGGCTGGAGCAGCTCAAGACCCACGACTCGATCTTCCTCGGCGCCGTCGGCTTCCCCGGCGTGCCGGATCACGTTTCCCTGTGGTCCCTGCTGATCCCGATCCGCCGGTCGATGAACCAGTACATCAACCTGCGCCCGGTGCGGATGATGAAGGGCATGAAGTGCCCGCTGGCCGGCCGCGGCCCCGAGGACATCGACTTCTGGGTCGTGCGCGAGAACAACGAGGGCGAATACTCCGAGATCGGCGGCCGCCTGTTCCAGGGCACCGACAACGAGATGGCCATGCAGGAGACGGTCATGACCCGCAAGGGCTGCGACCGGGTCATGCGCTACGCCTTCGACCTGTGCCAGCGGGTCGGCAAGAAGAAGGTCACCTCGGCCACCAAGTCGAACGGCATCATCCACACCATGCCGTTCTGGGACGAGCGCTTCGAGGCGATCGCCAAGGAATACCCGGACATCGCCACCGACAAGTTCCACATCGATATCCTGACCGCGCAGTTCGTGCTGCATCCGGACTGGTTCGACGTGGTGGTCGGCTCCAACCTGTTCGGCGACATCCTGTCCGATCTCGGCCCGGCCGTGGCCGGCTCCATCGGCATCGCGCCCTCGGCCAACATCAATCCGGAGGGCGACTATCCCTCCATGTTCGAGCCGGTGCACGGCTCCGCTCCGGACATCGCCGGCAAGGGGATCGCCAACCCGATCGGCCAGATCTGGTCCGGGGCGATGATGCTGGAGCATCTCGGCCATCAGGCGGCGGCCGACGACATCGTCAAGGCGATCGAAACCGTGCTGTCCGAGGCCGGCCCGAAGACCCCGGATATCGGCGGTCAGGCGGCGACCAAGGATCTGGGCGATGCGATCGCGGCTGCCGTGAAGTGAGCGCGCCAGAATTGACCGCCTATGTCACCCGCGACGGCGCCCATCGCTATCCGGTCGACACGCCGATCTGGCGGTGCCCCGAAACCGGGGCGCCGGTCAACCTCACCGAGGGCGAGGGCCTGAGCCGGGGCGACATCGACACGACCGAGCGCTCGCTGTGGCGCTACGCGGCGGCGATCCGGGTCGACAAGGCGTCCCGGGTGCCGCTGGGCGAGGGCTGCACCCCGCTGATCCCCATGGCGCTGGAGGGCGGCAATGTCCGCCTGAAGCTGGAATCCCTGATGCCCAGCGGCTCGTTCAAGGACCGCGGCATGGCGGTGCTCGTCGCCTACCTGAAAGCCCACGGCATCAGCGAGGTGATGCTCGACAGTTCCGGCAACGCCGCCGGCTCGCTGGCCTGCTATGCCGGCGCGTCGGGGATCAAATGCACGGTGCTGGTGCCGGCCAGGACCTCTGCCGCCAAGGTGGCGCAGATGCGGGCCTATGGGGCCGTGGTCGAGCTGGTCGAAGGCACCCGCCAGGACGTGGCTGCCAAGGCGCTGAAGCTGGCCGAGGCGGGCGTGTTCTACGCCTCCCACAACTGGCAGCCGTTCTTCATCGAAGGTACGAAGACTCTGGCCTACGAGATCTGGGAACAGTCCGGCTTCACCGTGCCGGACAACATCGTGATCCCGGTCGGCTATGGCTCCAACCTGCTGGGCTGCCGGATCGGCTTCGACGAGTTGAAGCGGCGCGGCGAGATCGACCGGGTGCCGCGCCTGTTCGCCGCCCAGCCGGCCAATGTCGGCGCCCTGGTCCGGGCGTTCGTGGCGAATGCCGACACGCCGGTCGACTTCACCCCGCAGCCCACCATCGCCGAGGGCGTGGCCGCCGCCAAGCTGGTGCGCACGGCCGAATGCGTCGCCGCCCTGCGGGATACCGGCGGCGGAGCCGTGGCCGTCGCCGAGGAGAAGATCCTGCCGGCGGTCCGCATGCTGGCGTCCAAGGGCGCGCTGGTGGAGCCGTCCTGCGCGCTCGCCGCCACCGGCTACGACCAGCTCGTCGCCGACGGGACGATTTCCCCGGACCAGGACACGGTGGTGGTGATGACCGGCAACGGGCTGAAGAGCCTCGACGCCCTGATGGAGTAGGCCGCGTGCGCGAGAAGAAGTATTTCGAGGATTTCCAGGTCGGCGACGTGCTCACCGGCCAGCGGGTGACGGTGACCGAAAGCCAGATCGTCGACTTCGCCTTCAAATGGGACCCGCAGCCGTTCCACGTTTCCAAGCCGGATGCGGAAGCGACGATGTTCGGCGGCCTGATCGCCAGCGGCTTCCATACCCTGGCGTTGACCTTCCGCCTGATCTGGCAGGCCGGCCCGCATCAGGAGACCAATGTCGGCGGCACCGGCATGGACAACCTGCGCTGGCCCCGCCCGGTGCGTCCGGGCGACACCCTGTCGGCGACGGCCGAGGTGATGGAGCTGATACCCTCCTCGTCCCGCCCGTTCGGCCGGGTGAAGCTGGCCTATACGACGAAGAACCAGAACGAAGAGGTGGTGATGACCTGTGAGATGCACCACCTGCTGGCGACGCGGCCCAGCGAATAACGCCCTTATCACTCCTACCTTTGTCATCCCGGTGAGCTCCGGGCTTGACCCGGAGGTCGGCCGGGACCCAGCCGAACAAACCCTTGGTCCCGGCCCAAGCCCCGGTCGAGCCCGGTCTTGTCCGGGATGACGGTGAACGCGCAACAGAACCGGGTCCTAGCCCCGGACCCCGCTCATGATCACGTGGCCGGCCTTCATCCAGTGCAGGTCGACGCCCTGGAACCCCGTGCCGCGCAGCCAGTCGAGCAGGTCCGTCACGCTCGACGGTTTGTCCAACGGGTCCGGCCCCGGCAGGCGGTAGTAATTCCAGTCCTCGGCCACGAACCGCTCGTAGCCGCCCAGCGTGCCGTCGGTGTCCAGCGCCCGGCGGCGGGTCTCGGCGTCCCAGGCATCGCCGGCGATCCTGCGACCCGCCGCCGTCACGGGCTCGACCAGATCGGCCATGACGAACACGCCGCCGGGCTTCAGCGCGGCATGGATGTCGGCGAAGAGCCGCTGCTTGCCCGGCCCGTCCAGATGGTGGATCGCCAGCGACGAAACGACCGCGTGCAACGGCTCGGGAGGCGTTCGCCAGGCCGTGTCGGCGATGTCGATGAGTGCCGCGTCCAGCCGCTCCGCGTCCCTGCCGGCCGCCGTCCGGGTGGTTTCCAGCATGCTTTGCGACCCGTCCAGCGCCAGCACCCGCAGGGTCGGAATCCGCTCCAGCATCGCCGCCGTCAGCCCACCCGCCCCACAGCAGATATCCATCGCCAGGGCCGCACCATCGGGCTGCGGGATCAGGGAGAGGATCGTCTCCACCTGCAGCTCGCGCTCCGGCACGGCGTAGTGGGCGAGGTCGCGGAAGGCGGCGCTGGTGTCTTCGGTCCAGACGGGATCGGACATGTCGGTCTCCGGTGCTGGGTTCCGGCCCAATCCCGGATCAAGTCCGGGTTTGGCCGGGATGACGAAATTTGAACCGAAGGGTGAGCGTCCCCCCGCGTCAAATCCGGCCGTCGTAGCTCTTGCGATCGATGCGGCAGGCGCAGACGGTGAAGGTGTCAGCCTTCAGACCCTCGCTCACTGCCGTCCCCAGGCTTTCCCGGTCCTCGCAGACCACGCCGCGGCCGCCGAGCACCCTCGCCAGAGCGGCGAAGTCGGTCTCGGGGAAGTCCACCCCGGCATTGGCATAGGTCATCGCGCGCTGCTTCAGCTCGATCAGCGCCAGGGACGCATCCACGAAGACCACGACCACCACCGGCACCTTGGCGTCACGCAGGGTGACCAGCTCGCCCAGGATCATCTCCAGCCCGGCATCGCCGGTGAAGGCGACCACCCCACGATCGGGTGCCGCCATCTTCGCGCCGATGGCCAGCGGCAGGGCGCAGCCCATGGTGCACAGCCCCGTGGATTGCAGCACCGCATGCGGCACGAAGCTCTCCCAGACCTGGCTCGCCAGGATGCGGTGGGCGCCGCTGTCCACGGTGATCACGCCGTCGCGCGGCAGCGCCTTGCGCACGGTGGTCACGATGGCGGCAGGACCCCAGGCCTCGTTCTGGCCATAGGCGCCGGCCAGGGCCTGACGGGCCGCCGCCGGCTCTCCCCCCGGCCAGCGGGTCGGCTTCGCCGTCACACGGTCGCCGATTACCGACAGGGTCTTGCCCACATGGCCGACGAAGGCGAGGGAGGCCTGGTGCATATAAGCGGTGTTGGGCGCCGCGGTGATGTCGATCACCCGCTGTTCCGCCGGGTCCCAGACATCGCGCCAGCCGACCCGCATCTCGATCGGATCGTAGCCGGCCAGCAGGATCAGGTCGGCCTGCTTCAGCAGCGGCAGGATCTGCTTGTCCGCGACCGGGGAGAGCCCGGCCCCGCCCAGCGACAGCGGGCTGTCGTCGGGCACCACGCCCTTCGCCTTGTAGGTCGCGACCGTCGGGATGGCGAACCGTTCGGCGAAGGCCCGAACCTCGTCGGCGCAACCCTGGGTCACCACGTCGAGGCCGACGACCATCACCGGCTTCTCCGCCTCGGCCAGCCACGCGCAGGCGGTCTCGAGGTCGGGGCCTGCCGCGGGCACGGCGGCCATGTCCGGCACCCGGCGGATCGGCCGCGCGGGGACGGGCACCTCGGCGGCGGCGACGGCGATCGGCAGATCCAGATGCACCGGGCCGGGACGCTGGTCCAGGGCGATGGCCACCGCCTTGTCGGCCAGGGCGTCGATCGCGCCGGCGCTGACCCGGAAGCTCGCCTTGGTGATCGG
The DNA here is from genome assembly GCF_900102465.1 of Thalassobaculum litoreum DSM 18839. Lineage (GTDB taxonomy): Bacteria > Pseudomonadota > Alphaproteobacteria > Thalassobaculales > Thalassobaculaceae > Thalassobaculum > Thalassobaculum litoreum. The sequence goes on from NZ_FNBW01000002.1 coordinate 370,798, forward strand.
GCGGAAGATCTGCTGGTGGTCGAAGACCTGGTGGTTGTAGGTGACCGTCTCGTCCTCGTCGACACAGCCGGTGATGACGATCAGCGGCACCCGGTCCTGCTCGGCATTGGCGGCGACGTTGACCGCGTTCGCCGCCCCCGGACCCACGGTGCAGACCAGAATGCCGGGCGCGCCGGTCATGTGGTGCACGCCCTCGGCCATGAAGCCAGCCGCGTTCTCGTGCTTGGCGAGGCGGAACTCGATGCCCGCCTTCTCCAGCGCGTCGACGATGGTCAGCACTTCGCCGCCGGGGATGCCGAAGGCGTAGCGGCAACCGGCTTCGTACAGGCGCCGCGCGAGCAGGTCGGCGGCGCGCACCATCTCGGTCATGGGAGTCCTCGGCTGTATGGCGGCGGCTATATGGCGGCGTTTATTCGGCGGCCTGGATGCGGGCGGCCTGCTCGGCCTCGGCCAGCTTGTGGTGGCCGTCGCGAGTCTGCGGCAGCTTGCGCTCCAGCAGGCGCGAGGCGACCACCGTGCGCAGGATCTGGGCCGTGCCGCCGCCGATGGTGAACATCCGGGCGTCGCGCTGGATCCGCTCCATCGGGTAGTTGCGGGAATAGCCGCGCGCGCCGAACACCTGCAGGGCGTCGGTCGTCACCTTGATCGCCATCTCCGAGGCGAAGATCTTCGACTGGGCCGCCGCCAGACTATCCGGAAACGGGCTGCCGTTGGTGCCCTCGGTCGCCGCCGCCCGCCAGATCAGGGCACGGGCCGCTTCCACCTGCACGCTCATGTCGGCCAGCATCCATTGCAGGCCCTGGAACTCGGCGATCGGCCGGCCGAACTGCTCGCGCTCCTTGGAGAAGGTCAGCGCCCGGCGATAGGCGCCCTCGGCCAGCCCCAGCGCCACCGTGCCGGCGCCGACTCGCTGGGCGTTATAGGCGTTCATCAGGTCGGCGAAGCCGCGCTTCAGCCCGCTCGGCGGCATCACCAGCCGGTCGGCGGAGAGTTCCAGATTCTGGAACAGCACTTCGGTCTCGGGAATGCCGCGCAGGCCCATGGTCGGCTCGCGGGTGCCGATGACCAGCCCCTTGTCCTCGTCGCGGAAGGCGATGAACCCGCCGATGCCGAGTTCCTCGCCGCTCTCGTCGAACACCCGGGCGAAGATCAGGTGCAGCTTCGACACCCCGCCGCCGGTGATCCAGTGCTTCTTGCCGTTCAGGACGTAGGCGTCGCCCTTCCGGTCGGCGCGGGTTGTCATCTGGGTGGCGGCGGAGCCGGCATCGGGCTCGGTGATGCAGATCGCCAGCTTGTCGCCGGACAGCACATGCTCGGCGGCGATCCTGCGCTGCCACTCGCTGCCGTACTGGAGGAGCGCGGAGATCGCGCCCATGTTGCCTTCCACGACGATGCGGCCGGTGACGCCGCATTGTGCCGCCATCTCCTCGATGACCAGCACCACGTCGAGGAAGCTGTGGCCCGCGCCGCCCAGTTCCTTCGGCACGGTCATGCCCATGAAGCCGGCCTCGGTCAGCGCCTTCACGTTGTCCCAGGGATACTGCTCGCTGCGGTCGACCTCGGCGGCGCGCGGCGCGATCACGGTCTCGGCCAGATCGCGGGCCTTGGCGCGCAACTCTTCCTGGGCGGCGGTCAGGGCAAAGCTCATGGATTTCCTCCCTCACGAAAGCGTGAGCTATCCTCGCGCCGCACCCGACTTCAAACAAGCGAATAATCTTGATCATCTTCTTCAGTTATCCTTACTTTATGCCATGAACATCCGGCATCTCGAGACCCTGCTCGCCATCGCCGACAGCGGCAGTTTTGCCGCCGCCGCCGAGCGGGTCGGCGTGACCCAGTCGGCCGTCTCCATGCAGATGAAGACCTTGGAGGAGGAGCTGGGGGCCGCCCTGTTCGACCGGGCGCGGCGGCCGCCGGTGCTGAACGACACCGCCGACGGGCTGCTGTCCCGGGTGCGCGAGCTGGTACGGCTGTCGGAGGATATCCGCGCGGTCGCGGCGGGGACGAGCGCGCGGGGCCGGCTGAGGCTGGGGATCATCCCGACGGCGGCGACCGGGCTGGTGCCGGCGGCCCTGGCCCGGCTGGCGGTGCGGGCACCGGAGCTGCGCATCCGGGTGGAATCGGGCCTGTCCGCCGACCTGCTGCGCCGGGTGGCTCAGGGCGCGCTGGACGCCGCCGTGGTGACCGAGACACCGCGGCTGGAGCGCGGACTGGTGCTGAACCCGATCCACGAGGAGCCGCTGGTGGTCGCCGCCCCGATCGGGGCCACTGGGCGCACCGACCGGGACCTGCTGCGCACCCTGCCCTTCGTGCGCTTCAACCGGCGCACGGGGGTCGGCCGGGTGATCGACACGGCGTTACGCCAGCGCCGGATCGTGGTGTCGGAGGCGATGGAGCTGGACTCGATCGAGGCGATCCTGGCGATGGTCTCGCGCGGCCTCGGCGTGGCGGTGGCCCCGGCGGAGTCGGTGACCGAGGAACTGCGCGAGACGGTGCGCACGGTGCCGTTCGGCAATCCGGCGGTCGTGCGCCGGGTCGCCCTGGTCGAACGCGAGCGCGGCGACGTGACCGCGGCGACGGCGCTGCTGCTGGAGGAGCTGCGGGCGGGAGGCTAGCTCCGCATCTCCCCCCGTCATCCTGATGGCAATCAGGATCTGCGGTGCACCGGCGCCGGCAGCTTGGTCCTGACCTTCATCAGGACGACGGGAGGGGTTGAGGAATAGGACGGCCGAAAACCAAACCCGTCATCCCGGACGGCCCCGGACTTGATCCGGGGGCGGGCCGGGACCCAGCACCGCCGCGCCCATCAAGGTCCCGGCCCAAGCCCGGATCGGGTCCGGGCTTGTCCGGGATGACAAGTTGTGGGGAGAGGGTCGGGCCTAAAACAGCCCCTCGATCTGACCCTCGGCGTTCAGGGTGATCTTGTTCGCCGCCGGGACGCGCGGCAGGCCCGGCATGGTCATGATCTCGCCGCAGACCGCGACCACGAACTCCGCCCCGTTCGACAGCCGCACCTCGCGCACCGGCAGGGTGTGGCCGGTCGGCGCGCCCTTGGCGTTCGGGTCGGTGGAGAAGCTGTACTGGGTCTTGGCGATGCAGACCGGGTAGGAACCGCCGCCGTTCTTCTCGATATCGGCGATGGCGGTGGACGCCTTGCCCTCGAACACCACGTCGTCGGCCCGGTAGATCTCCTTGGCGATGGTGCGGATCTTGTCCTTCAGGCCGAGTTCGTCGCCGTAGAGCGGCTTGAACGCCGCCGTGCCGCCCTCGACCAGACCGACCATATGATGGGCCAGCGCCTCGGTACCGGCCGAGCCGTCGGCCCAGTGGGTGCACTCGATGGCCTCCACGCCCAGACTCTCCAGCTCCTTGCGCACCGCCTCGATCTCGGCATCGGTGTCGGTAATGAAGCGGTTCAGGGCGACCGCCACCGGCACGCCGAATTTCTGGGTGTTCTCCACGTGGCGGGCGATGTTGGACACGCCCTTGCGCACCGCCTCGAGGTTCTCGTGGCCGAGATCCTCCTTGGCCACCCCGCCATGCATCTTCAGCGCCCGCACCGTGCCGACGACGACGGCGGCCGCCGGCGACAGGCCGGCCTTGCGGCACTTGATGTCGAAGAACTTCTCCGCCCCCAGATCGGCGCCGAACCCGGCCTCGGTCACCACGTAATCGGCTAGCTTCAGCGCGGTCTGGGTCGCCATCACCGAGTTGCAGCCATGGGCGATGTTGGCGAACGGGCCGCCATGGATGAAGGCCGGGTTGTTCTCCAGCGTCTGCACCAGGTTCGGCGACAGCGCGTCCTTCAGCAGCACGGTCATCGCGCCGTCGGCCTCGAGCTGGCGGGCGAAGATCTGGTCGCGGTCGCGGGTCTGGCCGACCACGATCTGGCCGAGCCGGCGCTTCAGGTCGTCCAGCGAGGTCGACAGGCATAGGATCGCCATGATCTCCGAGGCGACGACGATGTCGAACCCGTCCTCGCGCGGGAAGCCGTTGGCCACCCCGCCGAGCGAGTTGACGATCGAGCGCAGGGCCCGGTCGTTCATGTCGAGCGCCCGGCGCCAGCCGATGCGCCGCGGGTCGAGCCCGACCGCGTTGCCCCAATAGACGTGGTTGTCGATCAGCGCCGCCAGCAGGTTGTTGGCCGCGGCGATGGCGTGGAAATCGCCGGTGAAGTGGAGGTTGATGTCCTCCATCGGAACCACCTGGGCATAGCCGCCGCCGGCCGCCCCGCCCTTGACCCCGAAGCAGGGACCGAGCGACGGCTCGCGCAGGCACATGGCGGCCTTCTTGCCGATCCGGTTCAGCGCGTCGCCGAGGCCGACGGTGGTGGTGGTCTTGCCCTCGCCGGCGGCCGTCGGGTTGATGCCGGTGACCAGGATCAGCTTGCCGTCGGGATTGGCGGCCAGGCTCTCGATATAGCCGAGATCGATCTTCGCCTTGGTATGGCCGTAGGGCATGAGGTGCTCGGGCGCGATGCCGAGCTTGGCGCCGATCTCCATGATCGGCTGCATCTTGGCCTCGCGGGCGATCTCGATGTCGGACTTCACCATGGCCGGCCCCTCCCTTCGGGCGATCCCCATCGGCGGTTTCGATGGGTTGATTGACGCTACGCGCCGGAGACTAGCGGCAACGGCCGGGGATGTGGTTGCCGAATTGCGACACTCATGGGCTTAGGGACGCCGTGTCGCGAAACGGGGTTCGCCGCTACACTACCGCCCATGCCGCTCGAACACGCCCATGACCCCGCCTCCATCCGCCGCCGCATCGCCGGGCGGCCGGACGCGATGTATCTGCGCGACTGGATCTATGGCGGGATCGACGGGGCCGTCACCACCTTCGCCATCGTTGCCGGCGTGGCCGGAGCCGAGCTGTCGGTCGGAGTCATCCTGATCCTCGGTTTCGCCAACCTGATCGCCGACGGGTTCTCGATGGCCGCCGCCAACTACTCCGGCACCAAGGCCGAGAAGGACGACGCCGCCCGGGTGCTCGCCATGGAGCACCGACACATCGCCGCCGAACCGGACGGCGAGCGCGAGGAGATCCGGCAGATCTTCGCCGCCAAGGGGTTCGAGGGCCGCGCCCTGGAGCGCGCCGTCGACACCATCACCGCCGACGAGGAGCGCTGGGCCAAGACCATGCTGGTCGAGGAGCACCACCTGGCTCCCGTCACCCGCTCGCCCTGGACGGCGGCGTGGGTGACGTTCTCCGCCTTCGTGGTCTGCGGACTGGTGCCGCTGATCCCGTACATGGCCGGCGGCGGACTCGCGGTGTCGACGGCGGTGACGGCGGCGGTGTTCTTCGCCATCGGCTCGGCCAAGGCGCGCTGGTCCCTGGCCCCCTGGTGGCGCTCGGGTGCGGAGACCCTGGCCATCGGCCTCGCCGCCGCCGGGCTGGCCTATGCGGTCGGCCATCTGCTGCGCGGGCTGGTCGGCGACGCCGGCCTCTAAGGCCAGCCTCCATTCTCCGAGGCCCGTATCTAAGGCTGTCGGGACCGGGGCAGGAAGGCCGCCATATGGAAGGCCTGCTGCTCCGGGCCATAGGCGTAGTCCCGGCCCACCGGGCAGGCATGGCGGGCCAGGCAGCCGCCGTCTCGACAGGCCGCTCCGTCGGGGCCGCCGGCATGGCTGCGGCAGGCGGCGACGTCGTAGCCGGACGCGTCGAACGCGCCGACCGGACAGGCCGACAGGCACGGCCGCCCGACACAGGTCTCGCAGGGACCGGCCGCCGTCGGCGGCTCGGGCAGCCCGATCGCGGTCGGGAACAGCAGCGCCGCGCGATAGGCGTGCCAGAGCCCGTACGCGGGATGGATCAGCAGGCCCAGCGGCGCGGGATGCACCGGCTCGGCGCGCATCGCCCATTGCTGGAACGGATGATAGGGCGGCCCGTCATTCGGCATCGCAACCCGGGCGCCGACGCGGCGCGCCACCGGCTCCAGCGCGCGGCGCACCCAGGCATCCAGCGGATCCGGCTCGACCCGACGCCCCGCCGCGAAGGCCGGCCAGAATGCGGGTCCCGCGTTGCCGACCAGCACCAGAGTCGCGACGCCATCCAGGCCGTCCTCGGGCCGAACGGCGAGGCCGCCGCGCGCGATCAGGCCGAGCGCGGACAGCTCGGCGGCGAGATCGGCATAGGACGACACGATCATTCCCGGACGCCCTCCCCGACGGCAACTCTCTTGCCAGGATCCGACCAAGACGCGGGCGCCGGCCGGCCTCGCGCGACCGTCTCCCGGCGGCCGAAGCATGATCGCACTTGCTCTCGGCCGCTGTAAGTGTATACGGCGTTAACCCTTTTTCGGGACCTGAGACGATTTTGTGAATGCGTGGGATCCGGGAATCGCAGTAGTCTGCGCCCGACACCTGATGCTCACGCACCCGGGCCGTCAAAGCGTCCAATGAGGCTAGCTGGGAGTGCAGTCTCGCGATGTTTGATGATCCAAACGAAATTCCGACGCGCATCGGGTTTCTGCTCGTCAACAATTTCTCGATGATGGCCTTCGCCTCGGCGGTGGAACCGCTGCGCTCGGCCAACCGCATGGCGAACGAGACCCTCTACGAGTGGCGGGTGTACAGCGTCGACGGCAGGCCGGTCTCCGCCAGCAACGGCATCGAGGTGGTGCCGGACGGGCCGATGGCGCAGCTCGACCGCGAGAAGGTGGTCGCCGTGGTCGCCGGCATCGACGTGCAGAAATTCGAGGACGAGCGGGTGCTGGGCTTCCTGCGCCGCGCCTCGCGCCAGGGCCGGGCGGTGGGCGCGCTGTGTACCGGCAGCCACGTGCTGGCCAAGGCCGGGCTGCTGGACGACCGGCGCTGCACGATCCATTGGGAGAACCTGGGCGGCTTCACCGAGGAGTTCCCGGAGATCGAGGTCTCCTCCGACCTGTACGAGATCGACCGCGACCGCTTCACCTGCTCCGGCGGCACCGCGTCGCTGGACATGATGCTGCACCTGATCGGCCGGCAGCACGGCCAGACCCTGGCCAACCAGGTGTCCGAGCAGTTCATCCACGATCGCATCCGCGAGCCGCACGACCACCAGCGCATGGAACTGCGCGCCCGGATCGGCGTCAGCCACCCCAAGCTGATCTCGGTGATCAGCGAGATGGAAGCCAACCTGGAGGAACCGCTGACCCAGACCGATCTGGCCGAGCGGGCGGGCCTGTCCACCCGGCAGCTGGAGCGGCTGTTCCGCAAGTATCTGAATGCCACGCCGACCCGCTATTACCTGACCCTGCGCCTGCAGCGGGCGCGGCAGCTGCTGACCCAGACGTCGATGTCGATCCTGTCGGTGGCGCTGGCCTGCGGCTTCGTGTCGGCCAGCCACTTCTCCAAGTGCTACCGCGAATGCTTCGGCCGCACGCCGCGGGCGGAGCGGGCGATCGGCGGGGTGACCGGCAGCGCGCGGATCGCGCTGATTGCCGACGAGCTGCCGGTGCTGGCCGGACAGGCCTGAGCCGAGACACTTCCGAGTGACAGCCCGGCGGCAAATCGACTAGGGTCCGCCTCGATTTTCAGGACATCTCACGGGCCCCTGCCGACGCAGGGGCCCTTTTATGCTTTGGTCGATCGGGCGGGGGGACGGGTTCATGGGCGCGCAAGGGCTGGCGGCCGGGCTGGATTTCGGCACGTCGAATTCCGCGATCGGATTCGTGCGCGACGGCGCGCCGGTGCTGCACCGCTTCGAGGACGGCCGCACCCTGGTCCCCAGCGCCCTGTTCTACAGCGAGGACGAACGCGCCCTGCTGTTCGGAACCCAGGCGGAAGCCTGCTTCCTGGCCGAGGATGACGGCCGCTATCTGCGGGCGCTGAAGAGCATCCTGGGCACCAGCCTGACGGAGGAGCGCACCATCCTCGGGGGTCGCCCCTGGCCGTTCCGCCAGCTTCTGCTGCGCTTCGTGGCCTTCCTGAAGGCGGATGTCGAACGCCGGGAGGGCGCCTCCGTCACCACCCTGGTTGCCGGCCGGCCGGTACGGTTCAACGACGACCCCGAGCGCGACGCCGAGGCCGAGGCCTATCTGCACGGGATCTTCCGGGATGCCGGCTTCTCCCGGGTGCGGTTCGTCTACGAGCCGGTCGCCGCGATGATCGACGCGGGCGACCTGATGGAGGATCCAAGGCTGGTGATGGTCGCCGATATCGGCGGCGGGACCTCGGACTTCTCGGTCGCGCGCTGGCATCCGGTCGGCACCGGCAGCAGCGAGAACCGGTTCGAGATCCTGGCGAATTTCGGCGTGCGCATCGGCGGCACGGATCTCGACCGGCGCATCTCCCTGGACACGGCGATGCCGCTGCTCGGGTTGGGCTCGCAGACCCGCAGCCTGACGTCGAAGGAGATCCTGCCGGTGCCCGCGTCGTATTTCAGCGACCTGGCGACCTGGCACAAGATCCACCTGTTCTACTCGGCCAAGAACCGCAGCGAGATCGTCGATATCCAGCGCCTGGCGCTGGAGCCGGAGAAGATAGACCGGCTGCTGCATGTGATGGATCGCCGGCTCGGTCACCGGCTGGCGGCGCGGGTGGAGGCGCTGAAGATCCGCCTGGGCTCCGGCGGTGAGACCACCTTGGCCCTGCCGGATCTGGACGGTGCGCCCGCGCCGGTGGTCGACGAAAGTCGGCTGCGCCACGCCATCCGCCACGAGCTGGAGAGCCTGCGCCATGCGGTGACGCATACGCTGGAGCTTGCCGGCGTGGACGCGCGCGACATCGACCACATGGTTCTGACGGGAGGCACCACGCTGCTCCCGGTGGTGCGCGACACCCTGGCGGCCGGGGTTCCGGGGGCCAAGCTGGTGTCGTCGGATCCGTTCTGCGGCGTGGTGAACGGGCTGGCGAAGGCGGCTGCGGTCAAATAGCCGATCGTCGCCCTGAACTTGATTCAGGACCGAGCTGCTGACGTTCGGGTCCCGGCCCGTCCCCGGATCAGGTCCGGCGTCGTCCGGGATGACGGGTAGAGCTATGATTTAACTAATTAAAACACCGTCATCCCGGCGACCTCCGGGCTCGACCCGGAGATCGGCCGGGACCCAGTCCCCAACGCCGTATACCGGGTCCCGGCCCCCAGCCCCGAATAAGGTCCGGGGCTCTCCGGGATGACGGGAGAGGGATGAGCGTGAGGGCGGTCGCTACCCTCCAAACCCGAACCGCTCGACCTGGATGAAATCCGCCCCCTTGCGCGGCTGCTTGAACAGCGCCACCGCGTCCACCCGGAACGGCTCGGCGGTGACCGTCTCGGCGCGCGGGGTCAGGGCGGCGACCATCGCGTCGCGCTCCGGACCGTCCGGCAGGCGGGCCGACAGGGTCATGTGGAAGCGGAACTCGCCCATCACATAGGGATACCCCCACTGCTGCAGCAGGGTCTCCTGCTGGGCCGACAGGCCGGCCGTCCGCCGCCGCGCCAGCTCCGAGTCGCCGGGCAGGGCTCGAAACGGGTCCAGATCGCGCACGGCATCGGCGGCCAATGCGCTCATCCGATGGTCCGGCGGCGTCATCATCAGCGCCAGGAACCCGCCGAGCGAGCGCAGTCCGAGCTGTACCTCGAACGGCTCACGCCCCTTGGCGAAGTCGGCAAACGCGGCGAGCAGCTCGTCTTCGCTGCGTCCCGCGCGGAGGTAGAAGGGCGGCTTGATGGTGGCGTGAAAGCCGTAGCCGCGCGCGCTCTCGGTCAGTTCCGCCAACCGGTCCGCGCTCAGCCCCTCGACGGCCGGCTGAACCCGGCGCTCGCCGGTCGCGCAGTCCCGCCCCAGCCAGTCGGCCCCGAACTCCGCCAGCGGCGATCCCGGCTCCGGCGCCACATACAGGGCGTAGCGCGGCGCCGCCGGGTCCGGTTCGTCTGTTGCGCCGCCAGGAAAGCTGGGGAACTCGACCATTGTGACACTCCGGTGAAATTCACTCTGGCATATGGCGCGAACCGGCCCGAAACGGGTATCTAGAAGCACCAGCCTCTCGGCGCGCCGGTTATGCCATGCGTGCCCCCACAGGAGAAGACGGCGATGAAAAGAGGGATCGCGAGCCGGCGCGTGCTGCTGGCCGACGGCACGGTCGCGGATACGGTGGTCACGATCGAGGACGGTGCGATCTCCGCCATCGGCGCCGAAAGTTCCGGCAATGTCTGGGACGCGGGCGACGCCTGGGTGCTGCCGGGGGTCATCGATCTGCACGGCGACGCCTTCGAGCGCCAGATCATGCCGCGGCCGGGCGTGCATTTCCCGATGGACCTCGCCCTGCAGGATACCGACGCGCAGATGCTGGCGAACGGTATCTCCACCGCCTATCACGGCGTCACCTATTCCTGGGAGCCGGGTCTGCGCGGTCGGGAGTCGACCCTGAAGGTCAAGGCGGCGATCGAAGCGGCCAAGCCGCGTCTCGGCTGCGACACCCGCTTCCACCTGCGCCACGAGACCCACAACCTCGCCGCCGAGAAGGAAGTGCTGGACTGGCTGGCCGACGGCACGGTGGACCTGCTGGCCTTCAACGACCACAGCCATGTGAGCCTGCGCGAGATCGAGCAGAACGGGAAGTCGACCGCCACCTATGTCGGCCGCACCGGCCTCAGCCACGACCAGTTCATGGACCTGCTGCGCGAGGTCTGCGGCCGCCAGCCGGACGTGCCGGCCTCCATCGAGCGGCTGTCGAAGGCGGCGCTGGACAACGGCGTGGCGCTGGCCAGCCATGACGACGACGATCCGGATCTGCGGAGCTGGTACCACGGCCTGGGCTGCCGCATCGCCGAGTTTCCGATGAACACGCCGACGGCGGAGAAGGCGGTGGCGCTGGGCGATCCGGTGATCTGCGGCGCGCCGAACATCATCCGCGGCGGCAGCCATATGGGGACGCGCGGCGTGCGGGCGGCGACCGAGGTGAAGGAAGGACGCTGCACCATCCTGGTGTCCGACTACTACTATCCGGCGCTGGTGCAGGCGCCGTTCCGGCTGGTGCAGGACGGCGACTGCGATTTCGCGACGGCCTGGGGACTGGTCTCCACCAACCCGGCAAGGGCGGCGGGGCTGGACGACCGGGGCACGGTGGAGACGGGCAAGCGGGCCGATCTGGTGGTGCTCGACCAGCGCAACGGCGTGCCGGCGAAGGTCCTGGCCACGGTGGTTGAAGGACGAGACGCGTATCGGACGGCGGCGTAGTCGACCTTTTCCGAAAATAATCGTCATCCCGGACGCGCCCGGACTTGATCCGGGGGCGGGCCGGGACCCAGCGGGTGAAGCACGGTCCCGGCCTCACCCCGGGGCAAGCCCGGGGATGATCCGGGATGACGGGACAAGTTAGTAAGAAGCTTTGCCACCCGCTCCTTGTGCCGTCACTCCGCCGCCGTCTGACGAGGACGCTCCACCGGACGCGGGGCCTCGCCCGAGGCCTTGGCCGCTTCCTCTTCTGCCTCGAGTTCGGCCGCTTCCTGGTCGTGCTCGAACAGGCTGGCGAGATGGGCGGCGGCTTCCTTCTGGGTGCGGATCATCTCCGCCTCGTCGCGATGGATGGCGTATTGCTCGCGCAGGAGCTGCTCGTCGTATTCCTTGAAGCGCTTCACCATCTGGTCGGCCTTGCGGCCCGGAACGCCGAGTTCGCGGAACACCCGACCGGCCATGTCGAGGCTGCTGTCGAAATACTCGCGCACCACCTGGTCGACCCCGAGTTCCATCAGCCGGTAGACGTGGAACCGGTCATGGGCGCGGGCGAAGAGCTTCAGGTTCGGGAAATGCATGCCGGCGACGCGCGCCACCGAATCCGCACGCTCCGGATCGTCCACCGCGATCACCAGCAGTTTGGCCCGCCCCGCCCCGGCGGCTTCCAGAATCTGCAGGCGCGAGGCGTCGCCGAAATACGCGTCGTTGCCGAAGCGCCGGGCGATGGCGATGCGATCGTGGTCGCTGTCCAGCGCCACGAACTTGATCCGGCGCATGTTCAGCATACGGCCGATCATCTGACCGAAGCGGCCGAAGCCGGCGATGATCACCTGGGCGTCGTGATCCTCCATTTCCTCCGTCGTCGCGGGGCCGGCCACCTTGCGGGAGAACCGGTTTCGCGCCGCATCGGCGAGCTGGACGGCGAAGGGCGTCATCGCCATGGAGATCGCCACCACCAGGATCAGGAAATCGGCGGTCGAGCGATCCACCGCGCCGACATTGATCGCCTCGCCGAACAGCACGAAGGCGAACTCGCCGCCCTGGGGCAGCACGGCGGCCAGCGCCAGGGCCGCCTCCCATTTCATCCGCACCGCCCGGGCCAGGACGAAGATCGCCAGCCCCTTGACCGCGACCAGGCCGAGTGCGGCGCCGAAGGTCTTGAGCGGCGCGTCGAAGAAATGCGCCAGGTCGATCGACATGCCGACGGCAATGAAGAACAGGCCGAGCAGCAGGCCCTTGAACGGCTCGATATCCGCTTCCAGCCGATGGCGGTATTCGCTGTCCGCGAGCAGCACGCCGGCCAGGAAGGCGCCGAGCGCCATGGACAGGCCGATCCGCTCCATCGCCAGCGCCATGCCCAGCACGACCAGCAGGGCGGCGGCGGTGAACAGTTCCTGCACCCCCGTGCTGGACACCACCCGCAGCAGCGGCCGCAGCACCTTGCGGCCGACCACGATGATCAGCGCGACGGTGACGATGGAATAGGCGATGGAAAGATAGTCGGTATCCGCCAGCACCGCCTCGGTCGCCCCCTCCTCCACCAGCCCCGGCGCCTGGGCGATCCAGGGCAGCACGGCCAGGAGCGGGATCACCGCCATGTCCTGGAACAGCAGGATGGAAAAGGCGGCGCGGCCCTGCTGGGTGCGCAGCTCGCCCCGGTCGGCGAGGGTCTGCACGGCGAAGGCTGTGGACGACAGGGCCAGCACGAGCCCGATGACGATCGCCGTCTGCACGCCGAATCCAAGCGCATAGGAGCCGAGGCCGATGAGCGCCGCGCTGATCGCCACCTGGGCGGTGCCCAGTCCGAAGATCGGCCGCCGCAGGGCCCAGAGACGGGCCGGCATGAGCTCCAACCCGATGATGAACAAGAGCAGCACCACACCGAACTCGGCGAAGTGCAGAATCGCATCGACGTCGTCGATCAATCCCAGCACCGACGGGCCGATCGCGATCCCCGCGCCGAGATATCCCAGCAGGGCGCCGAGGCCGGCCTTACGGAACACGGGCACGGCGATGACCGCCGCCGTCAGAAAGACCACCGTGTCCTGGATGCCGGCCATGCGCGTTCCCGTTCAATCGTCGGTGTCGGGCCGAATTGATGCCCGGTCGGATCAGTTTAACATGGATGGGCCTCGGCGCGGTGAGAGACCCGCGAGTGGGAGTGCTGCAGCGGCGCTTGCGGCTTTTTCCGTGCCTCGCGTATCGTGCGCGCCCACACAATCATCAAACATCGCAATGCTATTGGGGGATGCGTCATGAGCGCCACGATCTTTGGGCCGAGAATCATGCTGATCGGCGGCGGGTCGATCGGCCGGGTCGGCGAAGTGCTGGCGAAGCTGCAGGTCAGCCGGCCGCTGATCGTCACCGACCCGTTCATGGTCTCCTCCGGCATGATCGCGCAGCTCACCGACCCGCTGTCCAAGGCGGGCATCGCCTATGACGTGTTCTCCGACACCGTGCCCGACCCGACCACCACAGTGGTGTCGGCCGGCACCGAGCGGCTGCGCTCCGGCGGGTTCGACGGGCTGATCGGCTTCGGCGGCGGCTCGCCGATGGACACCGCCAAGGCGATGAACATCCTGGCCGCCCATGGCGGGCAGATGCGCGACTACAAGGTGCCGAACGGCGTCGATACCGCCGCCGTGCCGCTGCTCTGCATCCCGACCACCGCCGGCACCGGCTCGGAGGTCACCCGCGGCACGGTGATCACCGATGTGGAGACCGACGAGAAGATGCTGGTCATGTGCCTGGCCGGCCAGGCGGACGCGGCCATCGTCGACTTCGAGCTGACCATGAAGAAGCCGTTCCGCCTGACCGCGGATACCGGCATCGACAGCTTCACCCACGCCCTGGAGGCCTTCGTCAGCCAGAAGCGGAACCCGTATTCCGACAGCATGGCGATCGCCGCCATGCAGCGGATCGGCGCCAACCTGAAGACCGCCTGCTTCGAGCCGGACAACCGCGCGGCGCGCGAGCAGATGATGCTGGGGGCGACCCAGGCGGGCCTGGCCTTCTCCAACGCCTCGGTCGCCCTGGTGCATGGTATGAGCCGGCCGATCGGCGCGCATTTCCATGTGCCGCACGGCCTGTCCAACGCCATGCTGCTGCCGGCGGTGACCAAGTTCTCGCTGGAGGCGGCCCTCGACCGCTACGCCCAGGCGGGCCGTCTGATCGGGGCGGCCGACGCCAAGGACAGCGACGAGAATGCCGCCAACAAGCTGTTGGACTGGCTGTACCAGACCAACGAGGATCTGCAGGTCCCCACGCCGCCGGCCTATGGCATCGAGGAGGCGAAGTGGACCGGGCTGATGGAGACCATGGCGTCCCAGTGCATCGCGTCGGGCTCCCACGCCAACAACCCGCGCATCCCGGAGCACGGCGAGATCGTCGAGCTGTACAAGCAGGTCTGGGCCGCCAACCGGTAAACTTCAGGGGGAGAGGGCGGCGGCCCTCTCCCACCTCAGCCCTTGCGGCGGATGCCGATCTTGCGGCCGATACCGTCGAGCTCGCCCGCTGCCCGATGCTGGGCGTACAGCGCCTCGACCTTGGCCAGGGCCTCCGCCGGCATCGGCGCCGAGCGCTTGGCCGTCAGGTCCATATGCATGCACATCAGCTCGTTGGTCGCCGCCAGGAAGCCTTCCTCGGCATGGTACATGTGATGGATCAGGTGGAAGCGTTTGGCGTCGTGGTCGACGATCCGCGAGCGGAATGCCAGCGGCGCGCCCTCGCCCACCTCCCGGTCATAGGTCACATGCGCCTCGAGAACGAAGATCGACGCGTCCTTGGCCCGACGGTAGGATTCGCCGATCCCCAGATGAACGCACACTTCCTCGGTCGCGATATCGAACGCGACCAGGTAGTAGCCGACATTCATGTGGCCATTGTAGTCGATCCAATCCGGGCGCACCTTGGCCGCCCCCGAGTCGAACCATCCCGCGTCGTTCATGCCTTGCTCCAATAGTTCCGTTTCGAAGATCCGTCTGAGCGGCGGATCATGACCGCGCTTGCCTGGATGGGCAAACACGCGACGGCCCTGCTGGCCGCCGGCGTCTTCGTCGGCCTCGCCCTGCCGGACCTCGCCACGATGGCGCGGCCACTGCTGGTGCCTTCGATCGTCGTGATGCTGGTGTTCTCGCTGCTGCGCCTGCAGCCCGCCGCCATCGTCGAGGCCGCCCGGTCTCCCGGCCGGGTGCTGCCGGTGGTCGGATTCGTGCTGCTGGTGTCGCCGGCGATCGGCTGGGCCGGGGTCTCGGCGTTCGACCTGGAAGGCATGTTCGGCATCGGCGTGGCGGTCGCAGTCGTGGTGTGGACGGCCTCGCCGCCGCTGGTCTCGGTCACCGCGCTGGCGACGATCCTGCGCCTGGACGGTGCGCTGTCGCTGATGGTGATGACCTTGGGCGGGCTGCTGATGCCGCTGACCCTGCCGCCGCTGATCCTCGGTCTGATCGGGGTCGATCTGCATATCGGGGTGGGCGAGCTGATGCTGCGGCTGACCGGCATGCTGGCCCTGGCCGGCTGCATCGCCGCCGTGATCCGCGCGGTCGCCGGCCGCGCCCGCATCCAGCGCTATTCCGACGCCCTCGACGGCGCCTTCGTCCTGGTCATGCTGGTCTTCGCGGTGGCGGTCATGGACGGCGTGACCCAGGCGGCGATCGCCGACCCGGTCAAGGTCGCCGGGATGATCGCCCTGGTGTTCGCCGTCAGCCTCATCCTGCAGGGACTCGGCTTTCTGCTGTTCCTCCCGGCCGGACGCCGGACCGCGACGACGGTGGCGCTGATCGCGGGCAACCGGAACATGGCGATCGTGCTGGGCGCCGCGCCTGCGGCATTTCATCCGGACGCCTTCCTGTATCTGGCCGTCCTGCAGTTTCCGATCTATCTGCTGCCGGCCCTCCTGCGGCCGGTCTATCGCCGGCTTTCCACCTGACGGAATCGCGCCCTCGCGGGCGGCTTGCGGTTGGAGGGGACGGCAAAATCGGCGATACTGTTCACTCGTGACCCTGGCACGCATTTCCGGTTCCGACCGTGATCCCGCGTCAGCCCGGCGCAGGCGTTTCAGCAGCGACGACGCTCAACAACAGGGACATCGGACGGTGAGAGCTATCAACAGTGCCCGCAGACGCGGGAACCTGGGCGCTCTCCGTCGCCGATTGGTGCTGTTCGCGCTCACGCTGTTCGCGGCGGGCGTGAGCTACATCTTCACGATCGACAGCAACATCAACTTCCAGCACATGGCGGCGCTGACGGTCGGGTTGATCGGCTTGATCGTGATCGCCATCGACTGGTGGATCGGGCGCGACATCAAGCGCGCCGGCGGCGTTCAGGCGATGCGCTCCGGCGGCATGCTGTCCACCGGACCCGGCGCCTCCGCCGGCCGGCTCTGGGCCCAGGGCGAGGGGTTCCGGCTCAGCGGCCTCGCCGACGACGCCCGCAAGAACTTCAACGAGGCGTCCAATCTGTTCCGCGAGGTCAAGGACCGGGCCGGAGAGATCCTGGTCAAACTGAGCCAGGCGGATCTGGCCGCCGAGACCGGCGAATACGAGACCGCCGAAGGCCACTACAGAGCCGCCGAGACCGGCGCCAAGGACCTCAAGGACGTGCGCAGCGAGGGCCGGGCGCTTGTCGGCCTCGCCTCCATGAACCTGCAGCGGCGCAGCTACGAGGCCGCCCGTCAGCAGTTCGAGGACGCACGCCGGGCCTTCTCCGCCGATATCGACCGGTTCGGCGAGGCCGGTGCCCTCATGGGGTTGGGCGAGGCCTGCATAAGACTGTCGAAGAACGAGGAAGGCGGCAGCCATCTGGACCAGGCCCGATTCCTGTTCAGCCAGGTCGGGGACCGGATCGGCGAGGCCCACGCGCTCTATTCCCGAGGCGAAGTGTTCCGCCAGGAGCGCAACATGGCCGAGGCGCAGAACCGTTTCGAGCGCGCGCTCGCCCTGTACCGGCGCACCGGCGATTACGTGGGCGAAGGCATGGTGCGGCTCTGTCTCTCCGACGCCTACCGACGGATGCAGCGCGGCAACGACGCCCGCGAGACCGCCCTGGAAGCCTGCCTGCGCTTCAAACAGGCCGGCCGCCGCGTCGGCAACAGCGAGCTGATCGCCGGCCGGGGCGATACCCGGCGCGCCCGAATCCGCTTCGAATGGGCCCGCAGCAACGGCACCTCCGCGCGCAACCTGTTCGTGGAAACCGGCGAGCGGGACAACGAAAGCCGCATCATGATCGGCCTGGGCGAGATGGAGCGCATGGCCGGGAACCTGGAAGACGCCCGCAACCTGTTCGACCGGGTGATCGCCCAGTCGAAGAGTTCCAACGACCTTCTGATCCTCGCCGACGCCCAGAAGGGACGCGGGCATGTCGATATCGCCCGCGATCAGAAGCGGTCCGCCCGCGAGGTGCTGAAGGAAGCCTACGGCCACTACCAGAATGCCGGCGGCGCCCGCGACGCGGCCCAGGCGCTGATGGACATCGGCCAGTTGGACATGCTGATGGAGAACTTCGACCGGGCCCGGGTCGATTACGCCCAGGTGCGCGGCATGTACCACAAGCTCAACGACCCCCATGGCGAGGGCACGGCCGTGCGGGCGATCGGCGATCTTGAGGCCGCCCAGGGACGCCTTCAGCAGGCGCAGGAGGCCTATGCCGAGGCCCGCATCCTGTTCCAGAGCGTCGGCGACCGGCTGGCCGAGGCCGACGCCGCGCTGCAGATCGGGCTGCTGGCCGTCAACCGGGACAACGCCACCGCTGCGGCACTTTTGGTGCAGGCCGGGCGACTTTATCGAGCGGTGGGTGCAGTGGAATGGCAGCGCAAAGCGCACGGCCTTGCACGTCGAGTGAGGTAACCCACAAATACTTGCGGAAAACGCGACATTTCTGCAACACCCCCGCCTAAGCCTTGGCGCTGCCCTGCCGCAGACTGGCAAACGAAATCACCTTGTGATACTCGAATTGAACGTCGCTGGGAGCAGTCGCGTCGAGATCGACGGTGGCGACATTGGTTCGCTTGCAGTGTAAATAGGCGTGGATCTGAGCCGCGCGGATTGAAAGGGCTAGGCCTCGATGCGTCGGGTAACGTTTGGAACCTCATTGGCCCTGTTCTTGCTGGCCGGTTGCGCGTCGCAAGGTACCGTCGAGGACGGTGCCGTCTACGACCCGATCGAGCCAGCGAACCGTCTCGTCTTCGCGGTGAACGACGCCGTCGACACGGTGGTGCTGCAGCCGACCGCCTACGTCTACAAGGAAGTGGTTCCGGCGCCGATCCGCGAGGTCGTGCGCAACTTCCTCGACTGGCTGAGCTCTCCGGTCTACATCGCCAACAGCGCCCTGCAGGGCGATCTCGACGGCCTGAAGCACAACGCCGCCCGTTTCGTTGCCAACTCTCCGATGTTCGGCATGGTCGACAGTGCCACCGGGCTCGGCCTGGAGCGACGGCCGGAGGATTTCGGCCAGACGCTCGCCGTCTGGGGTGCGGAAGACGGCCCTTATATCGTTTTGCCGCTGTTCGGCCCCTCCAACCTGCGGGACACCGGCGGCCTCGTGGTCGATCACTTCATGGATCCGATCAACTATATCGGTGACGACGAAGACGCCCGCTTCCGCTTCCAGGTCGCGCGTCGGGTTGTGGGCGCGGTCGATTTCCGGGCGCAGAACTTCCAGCAGATCAACGACCTGAAGGCCACGTCGGTCGACTACTACGCCCGCGTCCGCACGATCTACAAGCAGCGCCGGGAGGCGTTGATCCGCAACAACACTCCTCCGCCGATGGCGGCAGCCGGCGGCTCGTCGTCCGGCGAGTTCGAGGAGTACCAGCCGTCCAATGCGCCGATCGAACAGAGCGGAAGCCGGTCGATCGATTGACGGCCCGGACCGGTCCTGCACCCGCAGCCAGCTCCGACCATTGCAGCACTGACGCCGTCACGCAAACTCGATTGACACGCGAGGATCGGTAAATGGGCAGTATTCTCCGGGCTTTGACCCTCATTGTTCTGATCGCCGGAGGTCTGACCGCCGGGCCGGCCGCCCCCGCCCGGGCGGCGTCGGATGCCGGCGCCTTCGTTGGAGAGTTCGCCGACAAGGCGATCGCCCTGGTGTCGGCGGACGTCAGCACGGCGGAGCGTCGCGACGCGTTCAGCAAGCTGGTGCGGGACTATTTCGACATGCCCGGCATCGGACGGTTCCTGCTGGGCCGCTACTGGCGCACCGCCACCGAAGCGGAGCAGGAGGCCTATCTGAAGGCCTTCACCGAGAACATGATCTACACCTATTCGCGCCGGTTCGACGAGTATGGCGGCCAGAAGCTGGTGATCGACGGCACCCGCGAGGACGGCCGGTTCGACGTCGTTTCCAGCCGCATCGTCTCCCCGAACAGCAACGAGGAATACCGGCTGGAGTGGCGGGTGATCGAGACCGAGGGCGGCAAGAAGATCGTCGACATCGTGATCGAAGGGGTGAGCATGAGCGTCACCCAGCGTCAGGAATACGCCTCGGTGATCCAGAACAACGGCGGCAAGGTCCAGGCGCTGATCGATGCGCTCAACCGCCAGATGGCCGGCCTGAGGTCGTCCGGAGGCTGACGCCTGTCCACTGCTGAAGCATCGAGAGCCGGTCCGGATCGCCCTGGGCCGGCTCTTTGCGTTTCAGGAGAGCGCGAGAAGCCGTCCCTCTTCCCACCACACACTCCCCGGATTCACTCCGGGGAGTGTGTGGTGGGGGAAGAGAGCGCCGGAGAGGGAGCGCTGGAAGGGAACCACGGGAACCGAACCGTCCATCCCCCGAAGCGAAACGGGCGGACCCGAAGGCCCGCCCGTTGAAGAAATCGGCTCCGATGAGCCCCGGCCGGATCAGGCGCGCACCACCGGCTTGTAGCGGATGCGGTGCGGCTGCAGGGAATCCTCGCCGAGGCGACGCTTCTTGTCGGCCTCGTAGGCCTCGAAGTTGCCCTCGAACCACTCCACGTGGCTGTCGCCCTCGAAGGCCAGGATGTGGGTGGCGACGCGGTCCAGGAACCAGCGATCGTGGCTGATCACCACCGCGCAGCCGGCGAATTCCAGCAGGCCCTCTTCCAACGCGCGCAGGGTATCGACGTCCAAATCGTTGGTCGGCTCGTCGAGCATCAGCACGTTGGCGCCGGACTTCAGCATCTTGGCGAGGTGCACGCGGTTGCGCTCACCGCCGGAGAGCTGACCGACCTTCTTCTGCTGGTCGCCGCCGCGGAAGTTGAACTGGCCGCAATAGGCGCGGCTCTGAATCTTGCGGCGGCCAAGGTCGATCTCGTCCAGTCCGTCGGAGATCTCCTCCCAGACCGTCTTGTTCGCATCCAGGCTGTCGCGGCTCTGGTCGACATAGCCGAGCTTCACCGTATCGCCGATCCGGATCACGCCGTCATCCGGCGTCTCCTGCTCGGTGATCATGCGGAACAGGGTGGTCTTGCCGGCGCCGTTCGGGCCGATCACGCCGACGATGCCGCCCGGCGGCAGCTTGAAGGTCAGGTCCTCGATCAGCAGCCGGTCGCCGAACGCCTTGCTCAGCCCCTCGGCCTCGATCACCACGTCGCCAAGGCGGGGGCCGGCCGGGATGACGATCTGGGCGGTATCGGGCGCCTTCTCCTTGCTCTGGGCCAGCAGCTCCTCATAGGCCTGCACGCGCGCCTTGGACTTCGCCTGGCGGGCCTTCGCCCCCTGCTGGATCCACTCCAGCTCGTTGCTGAGGGTGCGCATCCGCGCCACTTCCTGGCGACCCTCCTGCTCCAGCCGCTTCTGCTTCTGCTTCAGCCAGCCGGAATAGTTGCCCTCGTAGGGAATGCCGCGGCCGCGGTCGAGCTCCAGGATCCAGCCCGCCACCTCGTCCAGGAAGTAGCGATCGTGGGTCACGGTGACGACGGTGCCGGCATAGTCGGCGAGCATGCGCTGCAGCCAGGCGACGGACTCGGCGTCCAGGTGGTTGGTCGGCTCATCGAGCAGCAGCATGTCGGGCTGCGACAGCAGCAGGCGGGCCAGGGCCACGCGGCGGCGCTCACCGCCCGACAGCTTGCTCACGTCCGCGTCGCCCGGCGGGCAGCGCAGGGCGTCCATGGCGATATTGACCTTGCGCTCCAGGTCCCAGGCGTCGGCCGCGTCGATCTGCTCCTGCAACTCGGCCTGTTCGGCCAGCAGGGCGGTCATCTCGTCGTCGGTCATTTCCTCGGCGAAGCGGGCGCTGACCTCGTTGAAGCGGTCGACCAGTTCCTTGATCGGCCCGAGCCCGCGCATCACGTTGCCCTGGACGTCCGTGTCGGTGTCGAGCTGCGGCTCCTGCGACAGGTAGCCGACCTTCACCCCATCGGCGGCCCAGGCCTCGCCATTATATTCGGTGTCCACGCCGGCCATGATTTTCAGCAGGGTCGACTTACCGGCGCCGTTGACGCCGAGCACGCCGATCTTGGCGCCGGGCAGGAAGGACAGACGGATGTCCTTCAGCACCTCGCGCCCTCCAGGATAGACCTTGGAGAGCCCGTTCATGACATAGATGTACTGGTAGGAGGCCATGCGGCACGATCCTTTGACGGCGAAGATGTGTGAACGGGGCGGTTCTAGCCCATAGGCCGGGGGTGCGGCAATGCGGGTGTGGGGCCGCGCGGGTTGCCGCGGCGCGGACGCCCGAAACCGGACCGATCCCGGTACCCGAATATGCAGACATCCGCTTGAATAGGTGACATTCTCTCCATACGGTAGGTTCGCTGGTTATGATCGACCATTAAGCAGGGGATGGAGGAGAAAACCACTATGAAGTCTAAACGCGGAATCGCCCAATACCTGATCGCTGGACTGGGGGCCGGGGCTATGCTCCTGACGGCCTCATTCGCCGAGGCCAAGACATTCAAATGGGCCTTCCAGGGTGACGCCCAGTCCCTTGATCCCTACTCGCTGAACGAAACTTTCACCCTCAGCCTGCTCGGCAACGTATACGAGGGCCTGATCCGGCGCTCCTCGTCGCTGGAAATTCAGCCGGGGCTGGCCGAGAGCTGGGAGATCCTGGAGCCGACCAAGTGGCGCTTCCACCTGCGCCAGGGCGTGAAGTTCCAGAACGGCAACGATTTCAACGCTGACGACGTGTTGTTCTCGGCCGAGCGCGTGCGCAAGGACGGCTCGGACCTGAAGACCCGCCTTGCCGGCGTGACCGACATCATCAAGGTCGACGACTACACCGTCGATTTCGTCACCGAGGCCCCGAACCCGATCCTCCACTACGAGTGGGCGACCTGGTACATCATGGACAAGGAATGGGCCGAGGCGAATGGCGCCGAGGCTCCGACCGACGTCACCGGCGGCACCGAGAACTACGCCACCCGGAACGCCAACGGCACCGGGCCGTTCATGATCCAGTCGCGCGAGACCGACGTTAAAACCGTCCTGGTCCCTCACGAGGGCTGGTGGGATGCGGCGAACAAGCAGCACAACCTGACCGAGGTCATCTTCACCCCGATCGGTTCGGACGCGACCCGCGTCGCGGCTCTGCTCTCCGGTGAGATCGACATGATGTATCCGGTCCCGGTGCAGGACATGGAGCGCATCGAGAGCGACCCCAACGCCGAGGTCCTGGCCGGTCCCGAGCTGCGGACGATTTTCCTGGGCATGGACCAGGAGCGCGACGAGCTTCTGTACTCCAACATCAAGGGCAAGAACCCGTTCAAGGACGCCCGCGTCCGCGAGGCGTTCTACCGCGCGATCGACGTCGAGCTGATCCAGAAGAAGGTGATGCGCGGCCTGTCGACCCCGTCGGCCCTGATGATCTCGCCGTTCCTGTTCACCCATTCGGACGAGTTCACCCGGCTGGAGCCGGATGCCGAGATGGCCAAGAAGCTGCTGGCCGACGCCGGCTATCCGGACGGCTTCGAAGTCACCATGGACTGCCCGAACAACCGCTACGTCAACGACGAGGCGATCTGTCAGGCGGTCGTGGCGATGCTGGCCCGGGCCAATGTGAAGGTGAACCTGCTGGCCCAGCCGAAGGCCCAGTACTTCGCCAAGATCCTGGCGCCGAAGCGCGACACCAGCTTCTATCTGCTGGGCTGGACTCCGGGCTCGTTCGACAGCTGGAACGTGATGTACAACATCATCGCCACGCCGGACGAGAGCGGCCGCGGCAAGTTCAACATCGGCGGCTACTCCAACGCCCGCTTCGACGAGCTGACCGATATGGTCCTGTCGGAGACGGATGCGGAGAAGCGCGATGCGATGATCCGCGAAGCCTTCACCATCCTGCACAACGAGCGGGGCTACATCCCGCTGCACCAGCAGGGTCTGGCCTGGGGCAAGCGCGCCAACGTGTCCCTGGAGCAGCGGGCCGACAACCAGTTCGACATGCGGTACGTCTCGATCGACTGATCGCGGCCGCACGTCCCACACCTTCCGCACCGACGTCTCACTTCGAGATGTCGGTGCGGTCGTTTTCACGCTACCCCCTCGAAGCATTCAGAAACCGCCGTCACCCCGCCATTTTTCAGACGGCGTTATGGGGACGTTAACCGTCGGTCCCCTACAGCTTTGCTCGACTGCCCGCTTCCCGACGAAGGCCCTCCCATGCCCTCTGAGTTCCGGTTCATCGTCTTCACGCCGCACGAGGCGGCGCAGGCCCTGGTGAAGTTCTGCCAGAAGAGCGGCCGCAAGCTGCCGATCGGAACCGTCGTCGGAGCGGACCCGGTCGGCGGGGTGGCCGGCGAGGCGCCCCCGACCGGCCTGCTGCGTCTGCTGCCGGACTCCGGCGTGGAGATCAAGGTCAAGTTCGAGCCCCAGGAAGTCGTCGGCGCCCTGCTCCTCTTCGCCCTCGACCGCAAGATCCCGATGCCGCGGGACAGCGAGAAGGTGCTGGAGTCGATCCGCAATCGATTCGCGCTCAGAATAGGGTACTATCCCCTCGAAGGCGGCGCTGCCGGGAAGCCCGAGACCGCGAAAGCGCCCGGCAAATAGCCTGAAAACGGCCGTGTTCCGTGGTGAATGGCGGCAGGCGTGAAGATTTGATGAAATCGCCATTCGATCGGACGCTGTGAACCCGTGTCTCGGCTAGTGTGTGCCGTCGATCCCTGGAGGCGTGAGAGATGAAAAAGAACCCCCTGCTGTCGGACGCCGTGACCCCCCACCGCCGCTTCACCAAGCGGGGCGTGCTCGATCGTGCCTTCATCGTGATGTTCCACGGCCTGGTGTATCCGCAGATCTGGGAGGATCCGGAGGTCGACCTTAAGGCCCTGCGCCTGACGCCGGAGAGCCGGATTCTGACGATCGCGTCCGGCGGCTGCAACGTTCTGAACTATCTGACCGAGAGCCCGGAGCGGGTGACCGCCGTCGATCTCAATCCGCACCACATCGCGCTGTGCCACCTGAAGATCGCCGCGCTCAAGCACCTGCCGAGCTACGAGTCGTTCTTCCGGCTGTTCGGCCATGCCGACGAGAAGGGCAACGTGCGCGCCTTCCACAAGCATGTGCGCGATCATCTCGACCCCGAGACCCATGCCTACTGGATGCGCCGCGGCCTGACCGGCCGGCGGATCAACCTGTTCGCCCGCAACATCTACAAGCACGGGGTGCTCGGCCGGTTCATCGGCCTGCTGCATCTGGTCGCCCGGCTGAGCGGCAAGAACCCCAAACGGCTGCTGACCGCGCGCAATCTGGCGGAGCAGCGCTGGCTGTTCGAGACGCTGATCGAGCCGATCTTCGAGACGGCGGTCATGAAAGCCATCTGCCGCCTGCCGGTGAGCTATTTCGGCCTCGGCATCCCGCCGGCACAGTTCCAGGAGCTGTCCGCCTCCTCCGGCGGCAACATGGCCGGGCTGATGCGCTCCCGGCTGGAACGGCTGGCCTGCGACTTCCCGTTCACCGACAACTACTTCGCCTGGCAGGCCTTCGGCCGCGGCTACGACAAGGTCGACCGCATCGCCGTGCCGCGCTACCTGCAGGAGCATCACTACGACGAGTTGCAGACCAAGCTCGACCGGGTGGAGTTCAAGCAGACGTCGGTGACCTCCTACCTGGAGACCCAGCCGGATCAGTCGCTGGACCGCTACGTGCTGCTCGACGCCCAGGACTGGATGACGACGGAGCAGCTCAACGAGCTGTGGGGCGAGATCCTGCGCACCGCCAAGCCGGGGACCCGGGTGATCTTCCGCACCGCCGGCGAGGACAGCATCCTGCCGGGCCGCATCCCCAACGAGATGCTCGACCGCTTCCAGTACCACGAGGCCGAGAGCAAGCTGCACACTGCCGCCGACCGCTCGTCGATCTATGGCGGCTTCCACCTGTACACGCTCAAGGACTGACCAGCATGGCGGACGATGTCCGCGGCCAGGACGGGACCGGCGGCGATACCAGTGTCGTCCATCGCAAGATGGACGACATGTACCGCCTGCAGCGCCATATCTATGACCTGAGCCGCGCCTATTATCTCCTGGGTCGCGACCAGCTCATCGCCGAGCTGGACCTGAACCCGGGCGAGACGGTGTGCGAGATCGGCTGCGGCACCGGGCGCAACCTGGTGCTGATGGCCCGGCGATACCCGCAGGCCCGGCTGATGGGCCTGGACGCGTCGACCGAGATGCTGCGCTCCGCCCGGGCCAAGGCAGACCGCGCCGGGCTCGCCGGCCGCCTGCCGCTGGTGCACGGCTTCGCCGAGCAGTTCGACCCGGCCGCCGCCTTCGGGCTGGCCGAGCCGCTGGACCGGATCGTGTTCTCCTATTCCCTGTCGATGATCCCGCCCTGGCGGGAGTCGATCGAGCACGCCCTGCGCTCGCTGAAGCCGGGAGGCCGTGTCCATATCGTCGATTTCGGCGACCAGGCCGGCCTGCCCGGCTGGTTCCGGGGTATGCTGTTCCGGTGGCTCGACCTGTTCGGCGTGCATGTGCGCCCGGAGCTGCTCGGCTATCTGCGCGAGCTGAAGGCGTCCGGGCGGGCCGAGGTCGATATCCGGCCGATCTTCCGCGGCTACGCCTTCCGCGCCGATCTGCGCCGCCTGCCCTGATCGGCCCTACCGCCGGCGCTCCAATCGGATCGCCGCCACGGCCGACAGCAGCCCCGCGAATGACGCCGCGAGCATCAATGCCGGGCGTCGCCCCGACCCATGCGCCTGAGCGGATCCGAATACGCAGCAAAGGCCCTATCCGCCGGGGGCGCTTGGGAGTAAACGTTTCGTCATCTCAGGCTTTTCGGAGGGTCGGGCAGCCCAGGCGCGTAGACCGCGCGCGCAGGTACCGTCGCTCACATCATGACATCCAGGGATCCCAGGGCCGACCGTCGCGTCGGCTATGCGCGCATGCTGATCGACCAGGGCGACCTGGCCGGCGCGCTGTCGCTGCTCGACCAGACGCGGGAACTGGCGCCGGACTGGGTCGATCTGATCGTCCTGACCGGCGAGACCCAGGCCAGGCTGGGCCTGCGGGACGAGGCGGTGGCCAGCTTCCGGCGCTATCTCGGCCTCAGCGATGCGGACCGCCATGGGGCGATGCTCCATCTCGCCCTGCTCGGCGCAGCCCCGGCGCCGGACATGACGCAGACGCCCTATGTCCGGGCGCTGTTCGACGACTTCTCCGACCGGTTCGATCGCTCGCTGCTGCAGGATCTCGCCTATCGGGGGCCGGCCCTGGCGGCCGAGCTGATCGGCACCGGCGGGCCGGACGGCCTGGGCAGCGTGCTGGATCTCGGCTGCGGCACCGGTCTGGTCGGCGAACGCCTGCGCGTGCACTGCGCCTGGCTCGACGGCATCGACCTGTCGGACGGCATGCTGGAGAAGGCGCGGGCGAAGAAAATCTATGACGGCCTGTACCAGGGCGACGTCGCCGCCTTCCTGTTCGACCCGCCGCGGCTCTACGACTGGATCGTCGCCGTCGATGTGCTGAACTATGTGGGCGCGCTGGATCAGGTCATGACCGGTCTCGGCCTGGCCCTGCGTTCCGGTGGCCGTGCCGTCTTCACCGTGGAGGCGCTGGACACGTCCGGCGCGGCCGAGCGCGAGGTGATGCGCCTGCTGCCGACCCTGCGCTACGGCCATTCGGCCGAGTACGTGCGGGCGATGGCGGCGGCGGCCCGGCTGACCGTGCTCGACCAGCGCACCGAGGTCCTGCGCCTGGAGGCAGGCAAGCCGCTGTCGGCGCATGTCTTCACCGTGCAGCGTCCGGCCGACGGCGCGGTCGTGGCGGCCGGGTCGGGCGAGCTGGATCCGGAGCCCAGGATCAGCTCCTGACCGTACGTCCCCGCGGTCTCGCGTCGAAATCGAGCCGCCGCGCGGCATATGCTGGGGCGTGTTCCTTCCCCGGTCGGCCGGAGGCGGCCGCCATGATCCCCGGAGACCCGCGTGACCCCGACCATGAGCTATCTGCTGCCGCCGCTGATGCTGGTGGCGTCCAACGTCTTCATGACCTTCGCCTGGTACGGCCACCTGAAGTTCAAGGCCACGCCGCTGCTCGTCGTGATCCTGGTGAGCTGGGGCATCGCGCTGGCGGAATACTGTCTGGCGGTGCCGGCCAACCGGATCGGCCACGGGGTCTACAGCGCCGCTCAGCTCAAGACGATCCAGGAGATCATCACCATCGCCGTCTTCGTGGCGTTCTCCTTCCTGTACCTGAAGGAGAGCATCGCCCCGAGTCAGCTCCTCGGCCTGGCGATGATCGCCGGCGGCGCGGCGCTGGTGTTCTTCAAGCCCTGGGGGTGACGGTGCCCTCCCCCTCTCGTCTTCCTGACCTTGCGCCGGCAAGACGAGAGGGGGATGCGGGGAAGTCGCCTACCGTTTCAGCCGCGCGGCCACCGCCATGATCCGCTCGGCGCGGTCGACGATCGGCTTGTCGATCATCTTACCCTTGTAGGCCACCGCGCCCTTGCCCTGGGCCAGCGCGTCCTTGAAGGCCGCGAGCAGACCCTCGGCATTGGCGATCTCCTCCTCGCTCGGCGTGAAGGCGGCGTTCAGCACCGGGATCTGCGCCGGGTGGATGCCCATCCCGCCTTCCGAGCCGTTGCGCCGTCCCTGCTCCGCGCCGCGGCGGAAGGCGTCGAGATCGCTGAACTCGGCGATCGAACCGGGATAGCCGAGCGGGATGACGCCCGCCTCCCGCGCCGCCAGCCGCACCAGCGCATCATAGGGATCGAGCACGGCGGGGTCAGGCTCCGGCAGGCCGAGATCGGCGGCCATGTCCTCGCCCCCCAGGGTGATCGCCGCCACCCGCGGGCTGGCCTTGGCGATGGCCCGGGCCTCGTGCACGCCCTTGGCGGTCTCCACCAGCACGGCATAGCGCACATGGCCGACCGGCAGGCCCCGCTCGGCCTCCAGCTCGCCGACCACCTCGTCGATGGCGCGGATATGGTCGGCGCTGTCCACCTTGGGCAGGCAGAGCGCGTCCAGGCCCGGGATCACGGCGGCCTCCAGGTCGGCGATCGCCAGCCGCCAGGGCCGGTTGATGCGGACCATGACCTCGACCGTCCCCGCCTTGGCCACGGTGGCGATGGAGCCCGGCAGAGCCGCCCGTGCCTCTTCCTTGCGGTCCGGCGGGATCGAGTCCTCGACATCGAGGATCACCACGTCCGCACCGCGTTCGCCTGCCTTGGCGACGAAGCGGTCGGCATTGGCCGGGACGTAGAGCAGCGACCGCCACAGAGGTGCCGCGCGGGAAGATTCAGCGGTCATCAGATCAGTCCTTTCGCCCGCAGGGCATCGGTTTCGTGGCCGAGTGCGGGCCAGATTTCCTCGTTGTGCTCGCCCAGTTCCGGCGCCGGCGTGCGGAGCTGCGCCGGGCTGCCCGACATGCGCGGGATCACGTTGTGCATGGCGATCCGTCCGGCATCGGCATCCGGCATGGAGACGATGGCCTCCCGGTCGATCGGATAGGGATGTTCGGCGAGTTCGCCCACATCCGGCACCGCACCCACGGTGACGCCCGCCTCCTCGAAGATCGCCAGGTTCTCCGCCTGGGTCCGCTCGGCCATGAAGGCGCCGACGATGGGGTCCAGCTCGTGGCGGTTGGCGACCCGGTCGGTATTGGTGCGGAACCTCGGGTCGTCCACCAGATCGCCGCGGCCGATGGTGCGCAGCAACCGCTGCGCCATGGCCTGCATGGACGCGCTGAGCGCCACGTACTTGCCGTCCTTGCAGCGGTAAACGTTGCGCGGGGCCGACTGGTTCGACAGCGACCCGGTGCGTTCGGGGACCGTCTGCGTGAGGTCGTAATTGGCGACGATCGGGCCCAGCACCGAATGGACCGGCTCGAACAGCGACAGGTCGATCACCTGCCCCGGCCCGTTCTTCACCTCGATCTCGCGGATCGCGACCATGGCGGAGAAGGCGCCGTAGAGGCCGGCGATCATGTCGGCCAGGGCCAGCGGCGGCAGCACCGGCGGCCGGTCGGCGAAGCCGTTCATGGCGGCGAACCCGCTCATCGCCTCGACCAGCGAGCCAAAGCCCGGGCGATGCGACCACATCCCGTCCTGACCCCAGCCGGAGATCCGGATGATGATCAGGTTAGGGTTGCGCGCCAGCAGCACGTCCGGACCGAGCCCCATCTTCTCCAGCGTGCCGGGCTTGAAGTTCTCCACCAGCACCCGCGCCGAGGCGACCAGATCGAGCATCAGATCGATGGCGCCTTCCTGGCGGAAATTCAGGGTCACGCTCTTCTTGTTGCGGCAGATCACCTTCCAGTGGGTCGTGACCCCGGCGGTGTTCCAGGCCCGCAGGTCGTCGCCGCCGTCCGGCTTCTCGATCTTGATGACCTCGGCCCCGTGATCGGCCAGCAGATGGGTCACCGCGTTGCCCGCGACCAGGCGCGACATGTCGAGGACACGAATTCCATCCAGGGCGCCGGGAACGTCGCCCACCCACTCCTTCTCGACGCCACTCATGCGTCCATTTCCTCCAGATTCCGGATTATCGCGGCGGCGGAGAACCCGCCGACCCGTCTCAATCTCTTCAGCTTATGTTTTTCATCCCTGGGCCCGGCGGTCCAGTGCATACCTTTCCACCGCATCCGGATCGAACCGGAAGCCCAGACCCGGCACGTCGGGGATCAGCAGGTCGCCGTCCACCAGCTCAACCTGCTCGCTGAACAGCGGCCGGAACCAGGGCATGTGCTCGGCGTAGCTGATGTTCGACACCGCGCCGCAGATCTGCAGGCAATGCTCGGTGAACAGATGCGGGCTGACCGGCACGTCGTAGGACGCCGCCATGTTGGCGACGCGGATCCATTCGGTGATGCCGCCGACCCGCTCCAGATCCGGCATCAGCACGTCGGCCGACTTGCGCTCGAGCATGTCGCGGAAACCGTAGCGGCCGTATTCGGTCTCGCCGCTGGCGATCGGCGTGTCGATCTCCGCGGCCACCCGGGCCGAGCCCTCCAGGTCGTAGGCCTGCACCGGCTCCTCGAACCAGACCAGGTTGAAGTCCTCCAGCCGCCGGCCGAGGCGGGTGGCATGGGGGACGCTCAGGCCCTGGTTGGCGTCGGCCATCAGGTCCACCTTCGGCCCGATGGCGTCGCGCACGGCGGCGACCCGCTCGATATCCTCGCCGATATCCGGCTTGCCGATGCGCATCTTCATGGCCTGGAAGCCCTGGTCGAGGAAGTCGCGGGCCTGGGCCTGGAGTTCGGGGATCGTCATCGACGCCCAGAGCCCGCCCGAGGCATAGGTCCGCACCCGGTCGCGCCGGCGGCCGAGCAGGCGGGACACCGAGGCGCCGAGCGACTGGCCGAGGATGTCCCAGCAGGCCCAGTCGATCGCGGCGATGCCGAACAGCGACACGCCCTTATGGCCGAGGAAGTTGATCTCGCCCCACATCTCGTCGAACCGGGCGGTGGTGTCGCGCGGGTCCTTGCCGATCATCCGCTCGCCCAGCATCCGGGTGATGGCGTCGAGCACCGGCAGGCGGTGGGCGCCGATGGCCCAGAGATAGCTTTCCCCGGTGATGCCCTCGTCGGTGTCGAGCCAGACCAGCAGGCCGGCCACTCCCTCGATGCGATGGATGGCGGTGCCGATCGGTTTGTCGAACGGAATCTCGATGGCGCGGGTGCGCAGGCCGGTGATCTTCACGGGGGGGCTCCTCAGACGTTCTGGCCGGACGGCAGGACCATGATCCGCGGGATCAGCACCGAGGCCGGCTGCTCCACCGCGAAGACCACCGCCCGGGCGACGTCGGCCGGGGTCAGCGGCTGCGGGACGCTTTGCGCGATCTCCGGGCGGACCTCGTAGTCGCGGTGCAGGTCGGTGCGCACCAGCCCCGGCTCGACCACCGCGACCCGGACGCCGGTTCCCGCCAGTTCCATGCGCAGGGATTCCGCCAGCGCCTCGACCGCGTATTTGGTCGCCGCATAGGGGCCGGCATTCGGCCGGGTCTTGGTGCCCAGCACCGAGCCGGTGAACAGCATGTCGCCGCCGCCCGCCTTCTTCATGTGGCGCAGGGCGGTGTAGGCGAAGCGAAAGGTGGCGTCGATATTGACCCGCAGCATGTCGGACATCGCGTCCAGGTCGATGTCGTCGACCGGGCCGCTGGCGATCAGCCCGGCATTGGCGAAGGCGATGTCCATCCGACCAAAGCGCTTCATGGCGAGGTCGACCAGGGCGTCGGGTGTAGCCGGATCGGCGATGTCGCCGGCCAGCACGTCGCAGTTCGGCAGACGGGCGGCATGGGCCTGCAGGATCTCGCCGCGGCGGCCGTGCAGCACCAGCTTCACGCCGCGTTCGGACAGCGCCTCGGCGGTGGCGAGGCCGATCCCGCTGGTCGCGCCGGTGATGACGGCGACCTTGCCTTCAAGACCGCTCATGGTCCCTCCCTGGGTTTGGTTTGTTCTTTGAGCGGTGCCAGAATGGCCGAGATCAAGGGCTCGTGCCAACGCATGAACTGCGCGGTCTCGGCATCGATCTCGACGCGACCGGTCCGGCGGAAGGCGTCGGCGACCGGATCGAGCCGCGCGGCGAGCTCCACTGCCTCCGGCGACCCCTCCCGGCGCAGGGCGACGATCAGCATGCGCAGACGCGCCAACTCGCGAAAGCCGAGCAGATGGCCCGCGGCGCCGGCGACCATCGGCGGCGTCCACGGCCCCCATTCGGCGCGCAGCCGGTCGCTGACGACCGGGCCGGCCCCGTAGCAGTCATACGCGCGGCAGATCGGGAAGCCTTCCGCCTCCAGGCGCTCGAAGACGGAGCAGCGGAAGTCGTCGTTCAGGTGACAGCAGACAGTATCGGACGCCTTGACGGCCGGAAACCCGGCCGCCGGCTGATGAGCAAGCGCGACGCAGCACAGACCAAAGCACTGGGCGCAGTCAGTCGGCCACCCGCCGTCCTCGGCACCTCTCCCCATGCACCCATTCTAGAGCCAAATCCGACCGTATCGACTCATTTCATGATTCAATACGGTCGGTGAATTTGTCTCTAAAACAATAAGATCGAGCAGGTTCACGCACGCTGACGCGATCACGAAGCGATCCCGTCACCGCACGATCTGCTCTAGGCGGCAGGGGCAGTCGATGGAACCGGTTTCGAAGAGGCGGCGGGACCTCAGCCCATATGCTGCTTGAAGAACTCCAGGGTGCGCTCGCGGGCGATCTCCGCACTCTTCGGCTCGTAGCTGCCGCGGGCGTCGCAGTTGAAGCCGTGGCCGGCCGGGTAGACATGCACCGGCAGGTCCGGATGCGCCTGGCGCAGCTTCTCGACCTCATCCATCGGGATCGCGTGGTCCTGCTCGCCGAAATGGAAGATCACCGGGCATTTCGGCTGCAGGTCGACCAGACCGCCGATGCCGCCGCCGTAGTAGCTGGAGGCGACGGAGAAGCCGTCGAGCTTGGTCGCGGCGAGCCAGGTCAGGGTACCGCCCCAGCAGTAGCCGACCACGCCGACCCGGCCGGCCGAGCGCACGGCATCGGCGGCGGCGGCGATGTCCAGCAGCGGATCGTCGTTGCCGACCTTGGCCCGGATCTCGCGGCCCTCGGTGACATCGTCCTCGTCATAGCCGAGGTCGATGCCCGGCTTGTAGCGGTCGTACAGGGCCGGGCAGATCGCCAGATAGCCGTCCTCGGCAAAGGCGTCGGCCACGCTCTTCATGTGGCTGTTCACGCCGAAGATCTCCTGGATCACCACCAGGCCGCCGCGCGGCTTGCCGGACGGCTGGGCGAGGTAGGCGTCGAACGCGTGCCCGTCGGACGCCTTCAGCTTGAGCGTGTCGGCCATGAAGTTCCCCTCGGATAACTGTGATCAGACGTTGAAGCGGAAATGGAAGACGTCGCCATCCTGCACCACGTATTCGGAGCCTTCCACCCGCATCTTGCCGGCGTCCTTGGCCCCCTGCTCGCCGCCGGTGGCGACGTAGTCGGCGAAGGAGATGGTCTCCGCCCGGATGAAGCCGCGCTGGAAGTCGGTATGGATCTCGCCGGCCGCTTCCGGTGCCTTCGCGCCCCGGCGCACGGTCCAGGCCCGCGCCTCCTTGGGACCGACGGTGAAGAAGGTCAGCAGGTCGAGCAGCTTGTAGCCGGCACGGATCAGCTTGGTCAGCCCCGGCTCGTCCAGGTCCAGGCTGTCCAGGAACTCCCGCTTCTCCTCCGGATCGGTGAGCTGGGCGATCTCGGACTCGATGGCGGCGGAGATCACGACGGCTTCGGCCCCTTCGGCCGCAGCCTTCTCGGCCACCTTGGCGGACAGCGCGTTGCCGATGCCGGCATTCTCTTCCTCCACGTTGCACACGTAGAGCACCGGCTTGGCGGACAGGAGCTGCATCAGCTTGAACTGCCGGGTCTCCTCGGCGTCCAGGTCGGCCAGCATCAGCCGGGCCGGCTTGCCGTCGCGCAGCAGCTCGACCGCCTTCTGGGCCAGCGGCATCAGCGCCTTGGCTTCCTTGTCCTGGCCGCGTACCCGCTTCTCCAGCGCAACGATGCGCTTCTCCAGGCTCTCCAGGTCGGCGAGCATCAGCTCGGTCTCAACCGTCTCGGCGTCGCGGATCGGATCGACCGAGCCGTCCACATGGGTCACGTCGCCCTCGAAGCAGCGCAGCACATGGACGATGGCGTGGGTCTCGCGGATGTTGGCCAGGAACTGGTTGCCCAGCCCCTCGCCCTTGCTCGCCCCCTTCACCAGGCCGGCGATGTCCACGAACTCGATCTGGGTCGGCAGGATCTTGGCCGATTTGGCGATGCGCGCCAGATCGTCGAGACGCGGATCCGGTACCGCCACCCGACCGGTATTCGGCTCGATGGTGCAGAACGGGTAGTTCGCCGCCTCGGCCGCCGCGGTGGCGGTCAGCGCGTTGAAAAGCGTCGACTTGCCCACATTGGGCAGGCCGACGATGCCGCAGTTGAAGCCCATGGGCTCACGCTCCGTCGCTGGCTGGAGTGTCTTTCGGTGTGTCTGTCGTCTTGTCCGGCGCGGGTTTAGCCGGTTTCGGCGGCGGGGGGAACACGGCATGGGCCACCAGGCTCATGAACCGGGCCTCGTCGCCGCGCACCAGCTCGCCCACTTCCCGGGCCACCGCGTCGATCAGGGTCTCCAGCCACGCGCTCCGCTCCACCTTGGCGAAGTCGGAGAGCACGTAGCTGTGGACCTTGTTCTTGTCGCCCGGATGACCGATCCCGAGCCGCACCCGGCGGTAGTTCGTGTCGATATGCCGGTCGATGTCGCGGATGCCGTTATGGCCGCCGGAGCCGCCGCCGCGCTTCAGGCGCATCTTGCCGGGCACCAGGTCGAGCTCGTCGTAGAACACGGAGACCGCGTCCACCGGCAGCTTGAAGAACCGCACCGCCTCGCCGACCGAGCGGCCGCTCTCGTTCATGAAGGTCATCGGCTTCAGGGCCATGACCTTCTCGCCGGCGATCACGCCTTCGCTGGCCAGCCCCTGAAAGCGGGCGCGCCAGGGGCCGAAACTGTGGCGGCGGGCGATCTCGTCCACCGCCATGAAACCGATATTGTGGCGATTGCCTTCGTATTTCGGTCCGGGATTGCCGAGGCCGACGAACAGCAGCATGGGGAATCCTCGCGCTTCGGAAAGATCAGGCTGGTGATGCCATCCGGAGGCTCAAAATGCCAGCGCCCGCGATCCGGGGTCTGGATCGCGGGCGCCGAAGCTCATGCGGAAGGGCGCGGAGATCAGCTCTCCTCGCTCTCCTCCTCGCCCTCGCCCTCGGCCTCGTCCTCGGCTTCGTCCTCAGCCTTGGCTTCCTCGGCGGCGGCAGTCTCCTCGGCATCGGCCTCGGCGACGACGGTCGGCGCGGCGATGGTGGCGACGGTGAAGTCGCGATCGTCGATCACCGGCGTCGAGCCTTCCGGCAGCGCGATGGCGGAGATGTGCACGGAATCGCCGATGGCGAGACCGGTCAGATCAACGACCAGCTTCTCCGGAATGTTGTCGGCGCGGCAGTTCATCTCGACGGTGTGGCGCACGACGTTCAGCACGCCGCCACGCTTCAGGCCCGGGGCCTTGTCTTCGTTGATGAACTCGACCGGAACGTCGACGGTCAGTTCGCTGGTGGCCGACACACGCAGGAAATCGACATGCCAGGCGAAGTCGCTGACCGGGTGCTGCTGCAGGTCGCGCGGCAGGACACGATGGCTCTCGCCACCGACCTTCAGGTCGATCAGGTGCGAGAAGAAGCCCGGCTTTTTCAGAAGCTTGTCGAGCTCGCGCTTCTCCAGCTGAATGGGAAGCGGATCTTTCTTGTCGCCGTAGATAACGGCGGGAACGAACCCCTCGCGACGCGCAGCCCGGGCGGACCCCTTACCGACCCGATCGCGCACGCTGGCGTTCAACGTGGCAACGTCAGCCATGCTAGTCTCCTATGAAAAGCCCGGCCTCCAGGGGTGCCGGGCGGACAAGGCGGGGCGTATAGCGCGAAACCTCGCGCGACGCCACCCAAAACGGCAGCGGCCTGCCGGATCCAGCTCAGTTGAACAGGCTGGAGACCGAGCGCTCTTCGCTGATCCGCTGGATCGCCTCGCCCAGCAGCGGGGCGACGGTCAGCTTGCGGATGTTGTGCGCCACCCGCACCGCCTCGGTCGCCTGGATCGAATCCGTGGTGACCAGCGAGGTCAGCGGCGAGGAGGTCACGCGGGCGACCGCACCGCCGGACAGCACGCCGTGGGTGATATAGGCGTCGGCGGAGATCGCGCCGGCCTGGATCAGCGCCTCGGCGGCGTTGCACAGCGTACCGCCGCTGTCGACGATGTCGTCCACCAGCACGCAGCGCCGGCCGTCCACGTCGCCGATGATGTTCATCACCTCCGACACGCCGGCCCGCTCGCGCCGCTTGTCGATGATGGCGAGGTCGGCATGGATGCGGCTGGCCACTGCACGGGCACGCACCACGCCGCCCACATCGGGAGAGACCACGACCAGCGGCTCGTCGCCGTAGCGCGCCTTGATGTCGTCGATGAACACCGGGGCGGCGAACAGGTTGTCGGTCGGGATGTCGAAGAAGCCCTGGATCTGACCGGCATGCAGGTCGATCGTCAGCACCCGGTCGGCGCCGGCCTTGGTGATCAGGTTGGCGACCAGCTTGGCGGAGATCGGCGTGCGCGGGCCGGACTTCCGGTCCTGGCGGGCATAGCCGTAATACGGGATCACCGCCGTGATGCGGCGGGCCGAGCTGCGGCGCAGGGCGTCGAGCGTGACCAGCAGCTCCATCAGGTTGTCGTTCGCCGGATAGCTCGTGGACTGCACCACGAACACATCCTCGCCGCGGATGTTCTCCTGGATCTCGACGAAGACCTCCATGTCGGAGAACCGTCGGATATCCGCCTTGGTCAGCGGCAGGTTCAGATAGGCGGAGATGGCCTCGGCCAGGGGCCTGTTGGAATTGCAGGCCAGGATCTTCGGGGCGCGTGTCGACATGGACCTACCGACGAGGTAACGGGCGGGGCGAAAGCGCACCCAGGAAAAGCGGCGCGACCTTACCCAGCGTCATCCCGGCCCGCAAGTTAGAAGTCGGTTCGGTTACACCGCTTCCGGGGCATCGGCCGGCCCGTTAACCACCCGGGCCCCCGGTATGAAGGTGTTTGCCATCTCTTCGGCCCGGGCGAGATATCCGTCCAGCGCCTTCATGGTGACCGCCATATCCGGGCTGTCGTCCCGGTGCCAGACCCTCAGAGTCGCGAGCCACACCAGCGCGAGCCCCTTCACCTTCAACGGGCCGAAAGGCGGCCAGGTGCGCTCGCCGACCGCGTCCAGGGTGCGCGCCATGGAGCGGCCCAGGCTCGGCAGGCTGGCCAGGGCCGTGCCCAGATCGCGCGGCAGGCCGTCGAGAATCGACACGAACGCCGCCCGGTTGGCCGACACCACGTCCAGCCGCGCCATCAGCGCCTCGAACAGGCGGTCGCGCACCGGAATCGCCGGGTCGGTCGCGTCCTCGTCCAGGGCGGCCAGCATGCCGGCATCGACCCGGGCCGAGATCGCCGCCAGCAGTCCCGCCTTGCAACGCAGGGTGCGCCGCGCGGTCAGCGGATCGATGCCCGCGCGCGCGGCGGCTCCGGCCAGGGTCACCGACCGCCAGCCTTCGGTTCCGGCGATCTCCAGGGCCGCGTCCGCCAGGAGGTCGGCAGCCGTCGCGGGCTCACCCGCCATGTCGCTTGCGTCTGTCATACCGGTGAATATGTCTCCGCGCGGCCCGGCATCAAGACGCCGGCACCACCAAGCCGGTCTTCCGCGCTCAGCCGGCCAGTTCCTTCGAGCGCGCGGTGGCGGCGGCGATGGCGGCGTCGAAGATCGGCTGAATGCCGGTGCCGTCGGCCATCAGCACCTTCAGCGCCTCGGCCGTGGTCCCGCCCGGGCTGGTGACGTTGATCCGAAGCTGGGAGGCCTCCTCCGAGGACTGCCGCGCCAGCTCGCCGGAACCGGACACCGTCGCCCGGGCCAGACGCATGGCCATGACTTCGGGCAGGCCCGCCTTCACGCCGGCGGCCGCCAGGGTCTCGATCAGCAGGAAGACATAGGCCGGTCCGCCGCCGGACAGCGCGGTCACCGCATCGATCTGGTCCTCGGTCTCGGCCTCGACCGCCTCGCCGACCGCTTCCAGCAGCCGGTGCGCCTGGGCCTTCTGGGCCTCGCTCACATGGTCGTTGGCGACATAGGCGGTGATGCCCCGACCGACCGCGGCCGGGGTGTTCGGCATGGCCCGCACGATCGGCGCCGAAGCCCCGAGTTTCTTCTCGAAATAGCCGATGGTCTTGCCGGCGGCGATCGACAGGAAATAGGCGCCCGACCCGGTCAACCTGGCCAGCGGAACCAGCGCCTCGTCCATCATCTGCGGCTTCACCGCCAGGATCACGACGCCCGGCGCCAGATCGTTCGGCAGGGCCTCGGCGCTGTCATAGACGGTCACGCCGTCGCGCCGGGCCAGATCGCCCATCGCCTGGGCATGGGGCTCCACGACATGCACGCCGCCGGCCGCCTCTCCGCTCTCCAGCCAGCCGGCCAGCATCGCTCCGCCCATCTTGCCGCAGCCGATGAGCACCAGGGGTTTGGACATTTCCTCAGCCTTTTCTTGTCAGCCTCCGTTGAGGAGAGGCTGTCAGGCCTCTCCCGCGACGTCGAGCATGGAGGCGGCCACCGCCTCCTCCGCCGTCTTACCGCCCCAGATTACGAACTGGAAGGCCGGGAAGAACCTTTCCGCCTCGTTCAGGGCGACCTCGACCAGATCCTCCATCTGCTCGACCGACACGCCGCCGGTGCCGCGCACCAGCAGGGTGTGGCGGTACAGCGGCACCCCGTCATCGGAGCCGAGGTCGAAATGGCCGAGCCAGAGTTTCTCGTTCAGCAAGGTGAGCAGCACGCTGACCTCGCGCCGCTTCTCGACCGGGACCTTGCTTTCCAGCAGGCAGGAGAAATGCAGCGCGCCGAGGTCCTCCTGCCACAGGAAGTACAGTCGGTAGTCGCACCAGCGACCGGAGATCTCCACGGCCATCTCGTCGGATCCGGCGCGATCGAAAGCCCATTCGTTGGCCCCGACCAGCTCTTCGAGCAGATCCAGCGGATTCTGATGAACGACGGTGGAGTCGACATAGGTGACCGACATGGCGGAATGGTCCCCCTTTGGCGCGCGAACCGGCGCGTCGGGACAGCCCGGGGTCGGGAAAGAGCGGACGACACTCTGTTCAGGTCGGCCACATCTTGTGGTGTGGGCCGCCGAATCACCACGAGGAATAGCCTCACAAACTGGACTCGCGCATTCAACACAAGATTTTGCGTCAGCGAGATGCTTCACACTCGATATTCAGTGCGCGTTGGAAGCCATTGATATCGGAAGAAAAGCCGTTCGGCGAAAAATCGCGCCTACGCCCGCCGCGGTCGCCGCCACCCCGGCGTGCCGCCGGCAAAGCGGCGAATCACTCGTCTTTCGGCGGGGTATCGTCGCTCTTGGTCTTGCGCGTCGGCGTGCGTCGGGAGGCCGCCGTCGTGCGCCGCCGATCGCCGGCCGCGGCCTTGCGTTTCGGCGCCGGCTTCTTCGTCTCGCCCAGCTTCGCCTCGAGTTCGGCAATGCGGGCTTCCAGGGCCGCCTGCTCGCCGCGCGCCTTGGCGGCCATCGCCTCGACGGCTTCGAACTCCTCGCGGGTGACCAGATCCCGGTCGGCCAGGAAACGTTCGAACTGCTGATGGACGAGTTGCTCGATCTCGGCGCGCACGCCGGCGGCGGCGCTCAGCGCCCCGTTGGCCACCCGGGCGAGATCGTCGAACAAACGGCTGCGGGTCTGCATGGCTCACCTCCTGGATCATGTGGATATGTCACCGGCGGCCCGCGGGATCAAGCACGGGGTTGGCCGGGCCGCAAACCGTTGGGTCATGAGAACGCTTCGTGTAGCGTGTCGCCGAACTGAGATCCGTCCGTGCAGGAGCCTGTCCAAGCCATGATCATCGTCACCGGCGGCGCCGGTTTCATCGGGTCAAACCTCGTCGCCGGCCTGGAGGAGGCGGTAGGCGGGGACATCGTCGTGGTCGACCGGCTGGGCACCGACGACAAGTGGCGCAACGTCGCCAAGCGCGACCTCGCCGCCATCGTGCCGCCGGAGGACATCTTCGCGTTTCTGGACGACCATCGCGGCGACGTGGAGGCGATCTTCCATCTGGGCGCCATCTCGGCCACCACCGAGCGCGATGCCGACCTGATCGTGCGCGAGAACATCGCCCTGCCGACGAAGCTCTGGCACTGGTGCGCGGAGACCCGCACCCGGCTGATCTACGCCTCCTCGGCCGCCACCTATGGCGACGGCGACGCCGGGTTCGACGACGACGACAGTGCGGCGGGTCTGTCCAGGCTGCGGCCGATGAACGCCTATGGCTGGTCCAAGCACGCCTTCGACCGCCAGGCGGTGAAGCTGGCGGCGGCGGGGGTGCATCCGCCGCAATGGGTCGGCCTGAAGTTCTTCAACGTCTACGGCCCCAACGAGTACCACAAGGGCACGATGAAGAGCGTCGTCGCCCAGATCACCCCGAAGATCGCCGCCGGGGAGCCCGC
Source organism: Thalassobaculum litoreum DSM 18839 (assembly GCF_900102465.1). Lineage (GTDB taxonomy): Bacteria > Pseudomonadota > Alphaproteobacteria > Thalassobaculales > Thalassobaculaceae > Thalassobaculum > Thalassobaculum litoreum. The sequence continues at coordinate 411,354 of NZ_FNBW01000002.1, forward strand.
CAAGCTCTTCACCTCGCATCACCCGGACTATCCCGATGGCGGCCAGCTCCGCGACTTCGTCTATGTGGACGACTGCGTACGGGTGATGCTCTGGCTCTTGGAGTCGCCGAAGGTGAACGGCATCTTCAACCTGGGCACCGGCTCGGCGCGCAGCTTCGCCGATCTGGCCCGCGCCGTGTTCTCGGCGCTCGGCCAGGAGGAGCGGATCGAGTTCATCGACATGCCCGAGGCGATCCGAGACCGTTACCAGTACTTCACCCAGGCGCGCATGGACCGGCTGCGCGAGGCCGGTTACCCGGACCAGTTCACCACCCTGGAGGAAGGGGTGCGGCGCTATGTGAAGGGCTTCCTCACCTCCGACGACCCATACCGCTGAGCGCCGGGGAGCGGGCCGGATGCGACTGCTGGCAATCGCCGATCTGCACCTGGCGGGGGCGGTCAACCGCGAGGCGCTGGACGCCCTGCCGCCGCACCCCGACGACTGGCTGATCGTCGCCGGCGACGTGGCCGAACGGATCGACATGGTCGCCGATGCTCTGGCCCTGCTGGCCGACCGGTTCGCGAAGGTGATCTGGGTGCCCGGCAACCACGAGCTCTGGTCGCGGCCCAGCTCGGACGAACCGGTCGGCGCCGCCCGTTACGAGGCCCTGGTCGACCGTGCGCGTGCCCTCGGCGTCGTCACGCCGGAAGACCCCTTCCCGCTCTGGCCCGGCCCGCTGCCGCACGGGGTCGGGCGGTTGGCCGTCGCGCCGATGTTCCTGCTCTACGACTACAGCTTCCGCCCGGACGACGTGCCCCTGGACGCGGTGGTCGAATGGGCGGAGGAGACCCACAACGTGTGCAGCGACGAGATCCTGCTGTCGCCCGCCCCCTTTGAAAGCCGCATCGCCTGGTGCCACGACCGGCTGGCGCGGACGGAGCGGCGGCTGCGGGCGGAAATCCCCGCCGGCACCCGCACCGTGCTGGTGAACCACTGGCCGCTGCGCCGCGACCTCGTGCGCATCCCCCGCGTGCCGCGTTTCACCCCCTGGTGCGGCACGGTGCGGACCGAGGACTGGCACGCCCGCTTCGACGCCTATGCCGTGGTGACCGGCCATCTGCACACGAGACGCACCGACATGCGCGGCGACACCCGCTTCGAGGAGGTGTCGCTGGGCTATCCCCGGCAATGGGACCACGGACGCGGCATCGCCCCCTATCTGCGCACGATCGTGGGCTGAAGGCTGAAGCACGATCGGCGTTTCCGTGGCTTGGCGGGAGGCGACGGACCGCGATAGGCTCGCACACAAACCCACCAAGCATCGACGCCTTTCCAGGGCGCCCGGAGGAAAATTCAGATGAAGATGCGTGCCAGCGTCCTGCGCGAGATCGGGGCAGAGATGCCTTATGCCAAGAGCGTCCCCCTCGCCATCGAGGAGGTGGAGCTGGATCCGCCCGGTCCGGGCGAGATGCTGGTCAAGATCATCGGCGCGGGTCTCTGCCACTCCGACCTGTCAGTGATCAACGGATCGCGTCCCCGGCCGCTGCCCGTAGTGCTCGGCCACGAAGGGGCCGGCGAGGTCGTGGAAGTCGGCCCCGGCATCCGCGACATCAAGGCGGGCGACCCGGTCGTGTTCCAGTTCTCCGCCTCCTGCGGCCGCTGCATCCGCTGCCTGGAAGGCCGGCCGCAGATCTGCGAGGCCCATGCCGTGGCCCGCGCCAAGGGCGACCTGATGGGCGGCGGCAAGCGCCTGAAGGACTCCACCGGCGCGCCGATCAACCACCAGACCGGCGTGTCCTGCTTCGCCGAATACGCCGTGGTCGACCGCGGCTCGGTGGTGAAGATCGACAGCGACATCCCGCTGGAGACCGCGGCCATCTTCGGCTGCGCGGTGATGACCGGCGTGGGGGCGGCCCTGAACGCCGCCCGCGTCGCACCGGGCGACAAGGTCGCGGTCATCGGCCTCGGCGGCGTCGGCTTCTCGGCCATGCTCGGCGCCATTCTCGGCGGGGCGGCCCAGGTCATCGCGGTGGATATCAATCCCGCCAAGCTCGGCCTCGCCCGCCAGCTCGGCGCCCATCACACGATCGATGCCCGCGAGCCGGACCATGTCCAGCAGATCAAGGACCTGACCGGCGGCGGTGTGGACGTGTCACTGGAAGGGGCCGGCGTGATCCCGGCGCTGAAGACCGGCTACGACATCCTGAAGACCGGCGGTCAGCTCGTCACCGTCGGCCTGTCGCCCCAGGGCGCGGACTTCCCGATCCCGGCGGCCGATCTGGTCAGCCGCGAGATCGCCGTGCGCGGCAGCTACATGGGCTCCTGCGTACCGGTGCGCGACATCCCGAAATACCTGGAGGCGTTCCGCCAGGGCCGCCTGCCGGTCGACCGGTTGATCGGCGAGCATGTGGGCTTCGACGGGGTCAATGCCGGCTTCGACAAGCTGGTGTCGGGCGAGGCGGTACGCCAGATCCTCACCCCCCACGCGGCCTGACGCCGCCGCATGCGTCCGGGCCGGGTCGTCCTGGCCCGGACCGGCCCTGCTAATCAGCGCTGCAGGCGCGGCACATTGCCGACCAGCAGCCGGTCGATCTGTCCGTCGGCATTCGCAAAGGGCAGGATCAGCCGCTCCCACTGGGCGTGGAACTGGGCGAGCCGCGACCGGTGGAAGGTGTACAGCGGCTCGCGCCGGATGCAGACAGCCTTGTACGTCGCCATGAAATAGGCCGCGACCAGGGGCGACGGCACGTCCCAGACCCGCTTGCCGGTCATCTCGGTCTTCGAGTAGTCGACGATCCGAGAGCCGTAGACCCGGTAGAGGAAGTCGCTTCCACCGTCCATCGGTTCCATCAGCATGACGTAGCCGAGGGCCGGCACGAGATCCATGGCGTCGATCCCGCTCGACAGCGGCAAGTCATCGCCGCGCTTTCGCTCGATCCAGTAGCGCCGCAGGAACCCCAGGATGTCGCAGGACAGTTCCGCCTGATCCGGCGACCAGACCAGTTCGGGAGCGTTGCTGTCCATGGTGTCGAACAGCCGGTCGAGCTCGCGGCGATCGCCCTCCACCAACCCGGTCGCCACCCGTTCCGCTTCCAGGCGCATGTCGCGCGCCGGAGGCTCGCCGAGAAAGGCACCGGGCCAGCTCTCACGAAGCGCCATAATTGCGTTGTTATCTCGAATGGACACCGACCTACCTGACTCAGATGCCGTACCGACCGGGGCCGCTGCCGCCGGCACAGGCCCGGCAGCTACATGTGGCCTCGCCTGATAACGAGTGACCTTTGATGTGCACCTATGGTTCTTTTTAAAGGTTAAGGCAGATTTATGAAGAAACGGTTAGCCTCGAACGCGCGCAATCGTAGCCGCAGCCCCTCTTGGGGACCCGGCAGGCCTCCAGGCTGTCCGGCACCGAAGCCTCGCGATGGATCACCCAAGGGCGACGTGTAGGGCATGAGGCGCGGCCCGCCCGTCGGTCACCCCCGTGGGCATCTTAGAAAGGATCCGGACGCCTCGGCCTCAGCCTTCGTTGAAGAACGGGTCGGGGGTGGAGGGGTTACGCAGCTTGGCCGCGGCTCCCGCACCGGCTACCGGCAGCCCTGTCGGGTCGATGAGGCCGAGCTGCACCAGCACGTTCGCCTGGTCCCACAGGATGTGCTCATAGGAGACCTTGCCGTCTTCGATGCCGACGATCACCACGAACACAACCTCGACCTTCTTGCCGGTCGGTTCGACCCCCGGAAGCATCCAGTCCATCTTCGTCGTATGACTGAAGGAGATGATGAGTTCGTCGATCAGACGCTCCTCGCTGTAGGTACGCGAGATGGTCTCGAACGTCACGTCCGGCGGGAAGAACTGACCGATTAACCGATTGGCATAGAACGTCCGCACACCATCCGTCCCCTGGCCGCCCACCATCGTCGGGATGTTCACGAGGTGCGGATTCGGGGACATGGTGGCCAGCGTCTTGTCGAGATCGCCCGCCAGCTCGGCGTCCATGTGCGCATTGAAGACAGCATCGAGTTTCTTGATAAGTGCCGGATCGGTCATGATAGGCGCTCCAGTCGCGCTGATTCCGGGAATGACGCTGCCAGCTAACGCTGTGGCGAGACCGGCAACAACGACTCGTCTTTGTTTGTCCATGATGTCTTTTACGCCCACGTCCGAAGTCGTTCCATTAATATATCTGGTATGGATTCTTAACGATATCCGATGGATTTTTGCAAAACAGTAAAGACAGGTAGTAGACGGTGAGCCTTCCCCAAGTCGATCGGGCCGGCTGTGCAAAGGGCGACCGGGATGGTCTTAAGGCCGGCGGGCGTACAGACTGCGATCTCGATGCGGCCGTCCCAGGGCCGCGGGATCGGGCATGTAGCCAGCCGGCTCGGCTCCGGTTGGGGGGCCTCAGGCAAGCCCTCGACGCATGAGCGCGTGCTTGATCGGCGTGACGCGGGACAGCATGCCCAGCCCCACCTGGCGCGCCAGACGCCCCGGAAGCGACGTATCGGTGGCCACCCCGGCGAGCATGCCCACCGCCGCCAGACGACCGGGCAGGTCGAAGCGGCGCCGGCGGGCATAGCGGGAGAGCACGTCGCTGCCGCCGATATCGCCACCCGTGCGCACCGCGTCGCTCAGCACGTCCGCCAGGGCCAGCACGTCGCGCACCGCCAGGTTCCATCCCTGGGCGCCGATGGGGGGAACGGTGTGGGCCGCCTCCCCGACCGCGACGACGCGGCGACGGACGGGTGCGGGCGCCCAGCCAAGCGACACCGGAAAGACGACCGGCGGCGCGGCCAGGCGGATCGCGCCATAGGCCGGCTGGCGCATCCGGGCGGACGCCTCGATCGCCGGGGCGCCGGCGGCCGCGAGCCGCTGGATTTCGGCGGTCGGGGCGATGGAGATCAGCGAGCCCTCCCGGCCTCCGACCGGGATCACGGTGATCGACCCGGTATCGTCATAGCGCTCGATGCAGAGCCCCTGATGGGGGGCGTCCAGTTCGACCGGCGCGCAGAGGGCGCTCAGACCGAGCGGCCGCCGCCACATGCGGATGCGCGCCGCCTCGCGGGTCGGCGAGCGGACGCCATCGGCGGCGATCGCCAGCCGCGCGGAGATCTGGGCGCCACCCTCGGTGAGGACGGAGACACGGCCGGGACCGTGACGGACCCCGACGACCTTGTCTTCCACCCGATGCGCCACCGGCATGAGCGCGACGAGATCGCCGATCGGCAGGTTGAGGGCGAGATAGGGGGTGTCGACCTCCGCCGCCGAAAACCGCTCCGCGGTAAGCCCGAACGGTCCCACGGATTCGATGAGCATCGTAGGCAGCGGCGTCGCCTTCGGCCGGACGTCGATCCTGAGGCGGTCTAGGCCCTCGACGCTGGACGGCAGCAGGGCCGTGGTGCGCGGATCGGTCCCGTGCGCGTTCGCGGGTGCAACGACGACGGCATCAAGGCCCAGCGCGCTCAGGACCCTGTAGGCGAGACGGCCGGTAGGCCCGTCTCCAACGATGACTGCGTCGACCTGCATCCGTGCGCTCGCGTCCCGAACTATCCGTTTCGAGGGATATGGGTCCGGGATCCGCGGGAGCAAAGGTCTGGTCGACGTCCACGATCTATCGATCGACGGCGGGAACGGTGTCCGAATCGATCAATCGGGCCGGATATCGATCGGAGGCTATGTGCCTGTCGCACATAAAAAAACTGCCGGGAACACGAGGTTCCCGGCAAGTTGAACAGGGAGGCTTCACGTCTGGGAGACGTTGATCCTATCATTTCATGGCGTATCAACACGTAAGGCCTTGACGATATATACCCTGTAAACCCATATGCTTATGGATCAAGCCGTCTCAGTCTGGTCCGTCAGATTTCATCAACGCTCACAGATTTACGGACCAGAGACGGACCAGAAGCTGGCCAGGAGCCACCCATGTCCGTCACCGACACCACCATCCGCCGCCTCATTGCCGTGGCCAGGACCTCCGGCGCCGACCAGGCCATCCGAGATGACCGTGTGCGTGGCCTGGAGCTTCGGGTGCAGGGGGGCAGCGGTACCGCCTCATGGTCCGTCAGGGCCAACGTGAAGGGCGGCCAGCGCGTCCGTGTAGACCTGGGCGAATACCCCGCTCTAGGCCTCGCCAAAGCCCGCCAAGAGGGCGAAGAAAAGAAGGTGATCGCCCGCAAGAGCATCGACCCCCGGCCTCAGCCCGCACCCCGGCCCGTACTCACGCTGAAACAGGCGGTGGCCAAGTTCCACGACGACAGCACTAAGCGCTCTCGCGACCAGGAGAAGCGTCGCTTCGAGTTGCATGTGCTGGGCTTCGAGAAGCTGGCGGAACGCGATGTGGCGACCATTGAACGGAAGGATGTGGCGCGGGTTCTGGCCCATGTCCGTAACACCAAAGGCCTACCCGCCGAAGCCAACCGCGTTCGGGCCTCTCTCTCTGCGCTGTTCAACTGGTTGATCCAGGAAGGCGAAGCCGATCACAACCCCGTCGCTGGAACTCAGAAGGCCACGGAGCCAAGCTTGAAGCGCCAGCAGGAGGGGACTGCCCGCACCCTCTCCCTAGACGAACTGGCGGCCATCTGGCGGGCCGCAGAAGCCGACACCTCGGTTAACGTCTCAGCCCTCTTGCGATTGCTTCTACTGGTACCCCTTCGACGCCAGGAGTGGACGGAGGCTCGATGGGGCGAGGTTACGACCGAAGGCGAGCGCACATTGCTTTCTATCCCCGCCGACCGGATGAAGGGGAAGCGACCTCACGCCCTCCTCCTCCCTCCGACTGCCGCCTCGATCCTGAGCACAATGCCCCGCGTTGGCGACGCGGGCTGGATCTTCACCGACAAGGGGAACAAGGCCTTTGCCGGCTGGCGCAGGGCCGCCGCGCGCATCTCCAAAGCCGCAGACCTCGCAGCGCCATGGACAGTCCATGATATCCGGCGGGGGGTGGCCACGGCCATGGGCGAAGCCGGTATCGCAGAGAGCACCATCGGCCGCATCCTCGCCCACTCCCCCCGCACCATGATGGGGGTAACCGCGACCTATGAACGCTCACAGCGCCTGGACGAAACCGGCGCGGCCCTGCGGCGCTGGGAAAACGTGCTACTGGCCAGCGTGGCCAAGTCTCAGGTGGCGGGCAACGTCGTACCGATTATGAAGGCCGGATAAAAAAACTCGACTCAACAAAATTCAGGACGATAGCCCCGCTGACCTCCGCTTAGTGAACGGGTGGAGCGGGCGCCGACAGGGCGCCTGCATTCACACCCTGGAGGTAGGCCATGCCCACCGTTCAAACGTACCTGACTATCGAAGAAGCCGCCAACGCTGCCCGCATCAGCAAACCCACCCTGTACCGCCGCGCGAAAGAGGGTGGGTTGAAAATCACAAAGCTGGGGCACCGCTCCCTGATCTCTGCCGCCGACTTCGAGCGTTGGATGGCTGGCCTGCCGACCAAGGACGACGCGCAGGCGGCCTGACCCTCGCCAATGAAAAAGGCCGGGGTTCACCCTCCCCGGCCTCTTCCTTAATCGTCGCTCGAAAGCGCACCATACTCCAGCAGTCCTAATACTAGGACGATTGTACGGTATGTGCATCCTCAATGAAGGACCGGGCGACCTCTCCGAGAGGATGAGACCATGACGCCCACCAATGCACTCAATGACCACTCCGCCCTCGAAGCATCGGCCACAGACCGCCTCTCTGAAGCCGATACCCCTCAGCGCCCCCAGGAAGCCCACGGACAGCCCCTAGAGCCCGGCACCGCCCCTACTGCCCAAATGGCGACGGAAGCCGCCCAGAAGTCTCCTAGCACCGCGCAGGCAGACGTGAGCGACCCCCCCGCTCCCTCCGCAGGGCACCACCCTGACCCGAATGACCTGGATCAGGAACTGGTGGACTCATTTGGTCGACTGCTCACCCGGCTCGGCAAGGTCATGGCCCCCGATGACCAGGGCATGGCTGTATGGGGAATGAAGGCATTCGACGGCCGTTGGGAGCCCCTGCCGCCGCTCCTCCCCAGCGAACTACCGAAGGTCAACCGTGGTGCGGTCAAAAAAAGTTTCGATCCAAAGCATCGACTCAACGTCTACTTCCGATACCCACTTTTTTGCGGCGAAGCGCCTACTGGCACTGAAAAGGAAGCGGTTGCGGTCCCCGCTCTCGTCTCGGACTTCGATGGTGGGACTTGGACTGTGGAGCGCGTCCGCGACGCCCTCACCCTCCCTCCGTCGTTCATTGTCGAGACCAGCCCCGGAAACTTCCAGGCCCACCTGATCCTGGACCGACCCGTTGGCGTGGCCACGGCTCGATACTTCGCTACCCGGTGGAACAACCCCAACAGCGGCGTCGACGGGGCCAGCTTCAAGCCGGTCCAGGCATGGCGGCTTCCGGGCTCCATCAATTGGGGCAGCAAAGACAAGGTCGCAGGGCATCCCGACACCTACCCCTACCAAACTCATTTAGTTTGGAGCCCCAACAACGCGCTGCCTGACGAAGTAGACCCCGCGTCGGTCGAAGTTTTGTTGGAGCTCTGGGGTGACGCGCCGTCCTCGCCGGCGACCTCCCCCCTGCCACGAGCGACAGGCTCCGATAGGTCCGAGACCGGGGGAGGATCGGACGGAGGGGGTGGGGTGATCGCCAACACCGACGCTCGTTGTAAAGCGCAGCGCCTTCTGGGGGTTCTGCGGGAAGGCGAGCGACTGAACAAGCCGGTCTTTGAGGTGCCAGATGATCGTGCTGTATGGATCGCGGGTGCCACGGGTATCAAGGCCGAATGCGGCGAGCACGGCCGAGAGTTCTTTCATGCGTGGTCCGCTCTCTCCGACAAGTACGACCGGGAGGAAGCTGACCACCAGTGGGACACCCTCAACCCCAACGGCAGCAAGGGGGTGGGGCACCTCTTCGATCAGGCACGGGCCAATGACTTCTATTGGTCGACAGAGGGAATTCCGATTGGGCCAGGGGCTCTGAACGGAATTCAGGAGATGGTCAGAATGACTGTGGCCAACGTCGAGGCCATGGTGGCTGGTGGCAGCCATAATCAGAACGACCAACCATCCACCGAAGGCGAGGCCTTACTCAAGACGCACACAATCGCTGACATGAAGTCCATGGCGCGGAGCGGTCATAACACCGACCTGGTTCAAGGGCTCCTATTCAAGGGGACCGTCGCCCACTTATACGGCTCCTGGGGAAGCGGTAAGACTCTGGTTGCTAGCCACTTGGCCGAGTGCGTGGCCAGGGAGCGTCCCTGGTTCGGCAAGGAAGTCCGGGGCGGCGCGGTGCTAATGCTTGTTAGCGAAGACTCTGAAGGCCTCGGCTGGCGACTGGTCGCGTCGGGCGCCAGCGAGGACAACGATCATCTGCCCATCCGCTTCGCGGCAGCGGACAACCTATTCTGTGTTCCGTCTCTTGATGCTGCCGAAATGCTGACCGCTTTGATCAAGCGTGAGGCAGAGGATATTGGCCGTCCGGTCCAACTCGTCATCCTTGACACCCTTCTGGCTGCCGCACGCGGCGTGGACCTCAATTCGATGGAGGAGATGGGCAAGATTGAAGGCCTGCTTAAACAAGTGGCCCACAACACCAAAGCCTGCGTCTTGGTCGTACACCATTCTGGCAAGGACCAGGGGCGTGGCATGCTGGGCTCCATTGTGGCCAACACCAACAGTCAGACGGTCCTCAAGGCGGAAGCGAAGAATGGGCGCCATTGCGTCCATGTGGAAAAAAATAAGCGCGGCCCTCAGGGCTACGACCTTGGGCACTTCGAGATTGACGCTTTAAATGTGGGTGAGACCGAGTGGCATAGGAGAGACGGCACGGTGATCAAGTCTACGGTGACCGCTCCAGTACTCCGTGAGGCCGACTCACTGGCAGGTACACCCGGTTCTACAGTCCTCAGTGATCAGGCAAAATTGGTTCTCGAAGTGCTCAAGGGCCTAATCCAAGCCAACGGCGTCCCCATCCAAGTTGGACCTCTGACACTACCCGCAATCCCTGTGGCCGAGGCAAGGCAACAGGTGATCGAAAAGCTGCGGTCCGAACAGGGGATGAAAGACGATGCAGCGCGCCAAGCTTGGCGGCGTTCCTTGGATAGGCTTGCCCCCGATCACATTGGCCAGCATGAAGACCACCTGTATCTGGCGGAGTGACATCCGTGACATGTCACGGACATGTCGGACATTGTCGCGAGGTGCTGGCTGTGACGGACATGGACACCCCCCTTAAGGGGTGTCACATGTCCGCCCACCTGTCCCCACCTCTGGTGTCCAGCAAAGAGGCTGAAGGCCTTCAACCGATCACAGGTACATCTCCGGTGTATCCCTCTGTTTGGCAGCTTCGTCTTTAATCACGGCCACCTGGGCTGATCTGCCGACCTCGAAGGCCATGCGGATCGCCTCCAACCGGGTCGGGGCCGGCACCTTGGGGTCGGTCATCATGTCATCCAGGGCGGAGATGGCAGTGCCAACTAGGGCAAGCCCATCGCGGGCCATGTGTTTCAATACCTCATGGCGGAGTTCTGGTTCCTCCAACAGGCCAGTGGCCATCAGAGCGTCAGGTACCGCCTGCCCAGTCGAAAGGCCGGCCTCCTCATAGGCTTTGGCTATGTCACGGGTCTGAGCGTAGACCTTCGCAAAAGTCCGCTCCTGATCAGTCAGAAGTCGGCCAACTGTGGGCCTACCAAGGCTGGCTGCCCGGAGGGAGGGGGGGGGGGCTGTAAAGGGGCCGGAGGCTGCGTCCTGCTTTAGTTCGGTGGCCATGGGTTGGTTCTCCAAGGTGTGTTTCTTCGAACGCCTAAGTGGATCACCAGAATCCCAGGCGGATCGTCCAGTAACTGCGGATGATTTGAAAGACATCGAGCTAGTCGGGGCTTCGATACCCCAAAGGGGTACGCGTCCAATCATTTGAAACTATTTATGAAGTTTCAAATCACTCACCCAGGCACGGCTGACCACAACTAAAGCGCCCCGACCCGGAGACTCACTCGGTCTCGAGCATCATATACCCCTAGCCCCATATCAGCAGCGGCCGCCAGTTTGGTGTCTATGCAGCATGCCGGAACACGCCATATCGGCCCTGTCGCGCGAGAAGACGGCGGTCTAGATTGGAGGACATATGCTCTTATTTGCTTCTCAAGGCGCAACTCACTAACAACGGAATAAGGCGGTAGGGCACGACATATACCCAGCTTGTGGACCGGCATGCCGATATCGGCTTGGCCCAAAAAGGGGTGGATACCCACATTAACTATCGCACCGAAAATTCACTGCTGCTTTCATGGTGCAATGTCCGGTCGCTATTGGTTGCTCATCATTGCCCTTGGGGGATGCCTAGCGGCATCGGGAACGGCTTTTTCACAAGAGCCTGAGGCCCGGCAAAAGGAAAGTGAAAGCCAAAGCGATAACCGTAACGCCGAACAGGTTGAGCAACAGTCCGCACAAAAAGCTAATCAAGGAACCAGCCTCGTTGCTGTAGATCTTCTGGAGCGCATCGCTGTCGCGCTTGAAGCCATAGGCACAGACCCATATGCTGAAACGACTCAACAGCGTGCAGAGAAGGATTTGCACGCTCAGAGCGATATGGCCTACTCGGCTAAAGCGATGGCCATCATTGCTGCTGTACAGGCCCTCCTTACTTTCGTCGGCATATGCTATTTACATTGGACCTTGGCAGCGACAAACGCAGTCACGAAAATTGGACAAGCACAAATCAGTCCATACACAAGAATACGTGAATGTATTTTTCATTTTTATTCTCCACAGGCACATCCATACATTACAGTTATAGCACAGAATGACGGATACTCTCCGGCGCGTAACTTTAGGTGGAATGTAATTATTGAGTATAACACCAAAGAAAAAATGTCCCTTCGAGGAGAATTTAATAAAAAATGGAAAGAAAGCCATGGACCCTCCGTTCCACCAGATAAAACCGGAATAAAGGAGAGCTGCATGGTGCCAAATATGTCAATTGATAATTTTGCCGGAAAAAATAAACATGTCGTTGTTAGGGGAAAAATTGTATTTGTTTCTGAAGATATATTTAGAAATGTAATTTATGGGGAGCAATTTTTTTCTGGACTAGCAGTCAAAAATGACGACCCACATTCCTTTGGGGGCCTTATGGCGAACAAATACTGGGTCTGCAATGTTCAACTTTCTGCTAGGTTCAGCGACTGGCAAGATTGATACCTGCGCGTCCTCGTTCTCGAACACCACCCAAGTCATCCGAATATGAGGGTAAGCATCAGTCTCCGAGCGAGGTGCACTTGCTACCCAATACTCGGCTCACGGCAACATCTCGGGAAATAGAGGGTTGCCCCTACCGCGCCACCAATGGACCCAGCAGACGTCCTAGGCCTTTCCAAAGTTGGGCCACGCCGGCGGTCCTTGATGCCACTTCAGCAATCTCGAACAACAATGTCCAGGACACGCTCCACCACATCCGGCCGCTACTTGTGACCGAGATTGAGGCCATTGAAGCCGTCGCGGCCGGCGGGGACAGCTAGAGGCCCGGCAAGCGGAGCACCGCCCCTACTTACAACTGATCGCGCCCGTAAGGCCCACGGAACAGGCCTCCAATGCCGTCTCCATGATCTGCTCGATATCGTCGGCGTTCAGTTGGGTCACGTTTCTTGAAAACCGACCTGAGAACTGCGCCGTGGCCACGGCTGCCGACCCGATCATCAAGCCCAGAACGACGCCTGCCAAGCACTTCATCTACACCTCCATTGTGCGGACAAACCGCAGCAGGCCGCCAAGACCAACCTAAAGCATTTAGAAATTGCCCAAAACTACCGGGCCACCAGATCCCCCTCCGGCCAAAGCCATCGGCGGGGGCAACCCCTGTGCCCCCCCCTTTTTTCGAAATGCGGGGGTACCGCCCAGCCGCAGTTGATGAGGGGTGAGGATCGGGATGGACGGGGTGGGAGCCGGCGAACCGTCCAATCTAGAGCATTTTCGCACCTGAGGGAATCGTAGGGGATTCCGTTTTTGGCACGAATCTGATTCACCATCATGGCTGGGGATTGGAGGCCAGCCATGATGACGCGAGCCTTTTCCGATGACCTTCGAGAACGTGTGATCCAGGCGGTCGAGGGCGGGATGTCCCGCCGTGCGGCGGCAGAGCGCTTTGGCGTCGGTGTGTCGACCGCGATCAAATGGGTGCAGAAATGGCGATCGACGGGGACCTGGTCAGCACGTCCGATGGGCGGTGATCGGCGATCTGGTCGGATCGAGGCCGTTGGCGACGAGATTCTCGATCTTGTTGATGCGCGCCCGGACAT
>NZ_FNBW01000032.1 GCF_900102465.1 Thalassobaculum litoreum DSM 18839
GTGATGCCGGGCGGGATCCGGCAGTGGGGATGAGTTGAGATGGCAAAACATTCTACGCTTAAGGCCAAGGACGCCGCTCTTTCGGCCCAGCTGCGCAAGGAGGCTGGCGTCTGGCTTCGAGCATGCCGTGAAGAACGCGGGCTGTCTCAGCGGGAATTGGCACAGCTTGTCAATGTCGAATACTATACTTTTATTTCGCAGATCGAGGCTGGCCGAGGGCGCGTTCCCCCCGATCGTCTGTCCGTGTGGGCCGACGCATTGCAGATGGACACCCAGTCGTTCGTTAAGACATTGATGCGCTTCTATGATCCGATCACTTACGGGTTGCTCTTCCCGGAAACTGTGGCAAGGTCCGCCTAATTTAGGTTGGCGTTAAACCATGCAGATGTGACTATTTGCCAGTCCTGCAGCCGTCGCTGCACGGGGGAATGAATGTCGGTCACCCAATTCCGCTTATATCCGGAGCCTCCCCGTTACGAGGGCGGGTGGAGAAACCAGGAAATCGCCGAGTTTTACCGGATCGCCGATATCATGGCGCAGGCAGGTCTGGCGGTCGAAGCGGAAAGCGGCGCCTCCGATGAGGGTGATCCCTGGTTCATTTTCGTGCGCGCGGAAACCGGCGACGTCATTGCGCATTTTGCTCGTATCGACGGCATGTTCGTGGCGGCGAGCGCGCTGACGCAGGAAGTTTTCCGCGGCTTTGATGTGCGCCATGTCATCGACCAGATGCTCAAACGCCACCCGCTGATGGTTCCGCGGCGCCCGAACGGTGCGCGATTGCTGCTACACCCGAGCGTGGTTCTGACCGCGTTCGTGGCGGCGGCGTTCGTGATGGCGAGCGACGATGCTCAGGCGCATACACTCGACGATGTCCTGCAAACCACCTTTGGTGGACCGGACGATGGCACGCCAGACCAGTTTTTTGCTGACGGCGCTGTCATCGCCCCGGGTATCGATGCCCCCGATGCCACTACCCCAGATGTCGACCCCACTGTGCGCAAGCCGGCCGCCCTCCATTCGCAAGCACTGCTGGAGCCCGGAGCGGAGCGCTCGACAGGCAATCAGCTTGCCCTGATCAGCGCTTTGATCATGGCCTGCGACTTGGCAGCGCGCGAGACGGCGACGATCAGCGATACGCAATCTGGCTTGGACTTGCTGGGCGAGGGGCCGGGCGCGCTGAGCCTCTCTTCGCACCCTGTGCCAAGCGTGTCTGATCCCGAAATCGCCGCCAACTGGGCGTCCTTCGACGGGGAGCGCGCGCTTCAATCCGGTGATAACGATGCCCTTATCACCACAATTACGTTCACCAACCAGATATCGGACAAAGTCGACGGCGCAGACGAGAGCACCGTCAGCCCGCAAGCGAGCCTCATCGCACGCGCTCAAACAATGGCGGTCGATGCCGCGGGATCTTCGCGCGACGATGTGATTGTGTTTGCAGTTGGCGAGGACGTGCTGATGGGCGGTGGAGCTCACGACCGTCCAAGCTCGTATCACCCAACTGATGTGGTACAAGCGACTTCGCAGGCAGCCGGGTCGCCGCTTGATGGACAACAATCCATCGCTACGCTTGCCGGCACCTCGATGATCTTGGTCGACCTGCTGGACCTTGTCGGCGCGGCTCAGAGAAATGGTGGGCTATCGCTAGACACTTTCGTCACCAGCTTCGGTCTGCCGCATGACAATTACGGCATCGACTTGGTGTTGTCCCAGCACCTTCAGGAATTGCCTGACGGCTATGAAACGCTCGTCACGACCTTCCTTGCCGAGACTGAAGAGCGAGCGGTTGACGATGCTGGGGACGCAGCTTCGAGCGCGCAGCGCGCATCGGCCCCAGCAAAGGACCCAGAAAAAGGCACGGCTTCTAGCCCGGAAGACGAGGCAGCTGCGGCTGATCCCTCCGATAATAGTGGGGCCGCGCCGGCGACGAGCACCAGCAATCCTGCCCCAAGCACCCCGGAGGCCCCGACAGCCATTGGTCATCTCTTGCGTCAAGGCGAGGCTCGCTCGCTCGTTCTGACGGACGCAATTGATGTGCTGTTGTATGAGGGCGGCGACGTGGACGTGCACAACTTCGAGCTCGGCAAGGATCGGCTATGGTTCTACCTTGATGCAGATGAGGTTTCAGCGGCGAGCTATCATCTCGGGACCGATGGCGATCTCGTTATGGAATTCGCCTCCGGAGAGACCCTGACACTGCACGATGTCCTGACGCCGGACGCTCCTTATACCTTCGTTTGACGCCCGATCATGAGCTTGGCGAGGCTCGCTGAGTGCTGGTTGCACCTGGCGCTGGAGGGGCGATGTGATTATTAGGCCCGCGGGGCTGTGCAATGCCTAATGGCAGCGTTTCGGGGCGCACGCTGGGTACATAATGGCGCACTGGGACCGCGGCGCTGGAAAGATGGCAGACCGTGGGCTATACCACTGGCCTGCTGACGCCCCGGGCGACCACTTCTGGGTGGCGACGTCCATCACCGATCTGTCGAATAGACACTCGCTGCCCATGTACGCTGACCTAGCCGGGTCTGTCCCATACCAATCCCTATCAAATCGACCGGTAACGTCGTTGTGGCGGATTATCGCTATGGCTCGCTGAGTGAACGGAGTCCCCATGTCGACCGAAGTTCTGGACAGCGCGCGTCCGCCACTCTCACAGGCCATCGACGACATCGTCGGCGGCATTCGCCGGTGGCCCCTGTGGGGCCTGCTCGGTTGGACGGACATCCTGCAGCGCTATCGACGCTCCGTGCTCGGGCCGCTATGGATCACGCTCAGCATGGCTGTCCTGATCTCCGCACTCGGCATCCTTTATGCCTTCTTGTTCGAGATGGAGTTGGCGGAATACCTGCCGTTCCTCGCCATCGGATTTGTCCTTTGGGGACTAATCTCCGGGATGATTGCCGAGGGCTGTACGGTCTTCGTTGAGGCCGAGGGGATCATCAAGCAACTCTCGATCCCACTCAGCGTCCACATCTACCGCATGGTATGGAAGAACATTCTGATTTTCCTGCACAATGTGGTGGTGTTCTTCGTCGTCGCTCTCATCTTCGGTACGCCGATAGGCTGGTCGGCTTTTCTGGCTTTGGCCGGTCTGGTTTTGGTGGTTGCAAACGGGCTGTGGGTAGCAACGCTGCTTGGCCTTCTTTGCGCCCGCTACCGCGACGCCACACCCATCATGGGCAGTGTGATTCAGCTGAGCTTCTTCCTGACGCCGATCATCTGGAAGCCGGAAATGCTGCCGGATCGTGCCATATTCCTCGTCGCCAACCCGCTCTATCACGCCATCGAACTCGTACGCGCCCCACTGCTTGGCGATGTCGTGCAACCGATGTCGTGGCTCGTTAGCATCGCCCTGGTCGTCGTCGGCTGGGCGATCACCCTGCCCGTGGTCGGTTACTACCGCGCCAAGCTTGTATACTGGCTCTGAAGGGCGCTCGGTTATGACCTATATCCAGCTTGAAGACGTGACGATCGATTTTCCGATCTACAGCACGGTCAGCCGATCGATCCGCCATCGCCTGTTGCAGGGTGCCGTAGGCTCAGGGATCTCGGGTGTCGAAGGCGACAAGACATGGGTGCGCGCACTCGACCATCTCGATCTGGAATTCCGCGATGGTGATCGCGTTGGGTTGGTCGGACATAACGGGGCCGGCAAGACGACCTTGCTGCGGGTTCTCGCCGGGGTCTATGCACCGACCAGTGGACGGATGCGTCGGGCCGGGACGGTGGCGCCTCTCTTCGACATTAGCCTTGGCTTCGACATGGAGCGCAGTGGCTATGACAATATTGTCCTGCGCGGCCTCTTTCTTGGGCTCACGCGCCCGGAAATTGAAGAGCAGGTCGACTCGATCGCCAGTTTCACCGAACTGGGCGCCTATCTGTCGATGCCTTTGCGTACCTACTCCAGCGGCATGCTGCTGCGGTTGGCCTTCGCGGTGTCAACGGCGGTGCGTCCGGACATCATTCTCATGGACGAATGGATCGGCGTGGGCGACTCCCATTTCATCGAGCGCGCTACCGCGCGCCTCGACGAGTTCATTGCCGGCTCCAGCATTCTTGTTCTGGCGTCCCATTCCGAGACGCTGATCCGCGAGGTGTGCAACAAGGCCATCTTGATGGGGCAAGGCCGTGTGCTGGCGCAGGGATCGGTTGACCATGTCTATGGCTACTATCGGCATTTCGGCGACACGCCCTTCTTCAACTCCGAAGACTACCTGGCCGAGAACCCCGACGTGGCGGATGCCGTCGTCAAGGACGTCACAGCACCCTGGCTGCACTACACGATCCACGGCATCTGGGAAGGCCGCTCACCCGGCAATGGCATTGAATTGCGGTACTTTGACGGGGATCCGGTTTTCCAGAGCGCCAAGCAACGCAGCGACGCAGCCGCGGCCATGGACCGCATCGCCGAGGTTGCCCCTTTCCTGCCCGGCTTTCGAGCTCCAGCGAACTGGCGCAGACCGGCTAATCTGCGCAGACCTTTGAACTTCTCGTTCCCCGACCAGGGCGATGCGCTGGAGCAACCAACACCCCCTCAGCGCAGCAACACCCGTTCCTGAAGCCGTGGTAGGCGATCCACACCGGCGGCACAGCCACTCCCACTTGGTCCGCATCGCCCCTTGTGGGACGTCACGCGGATGACGGGTGAGCCTGAATCCTCACAGAGTGTAATCGTCCGTCAAAAAACCGGTCCTGCCCTCGAAGATCCCCGTCGATAAATAATGATCCAGCGGATTTATGCCCGCGGCATCAACATCGCTGTAGGCAGCGAGGTACTTGGCCGTGTCGAAGAATGCTGATGCGGCTCTGCCCTCACCAGCACCCACCTCTCGGTAATGCTCATAGGCACTTGCAAACTGACCACGTGCGACGGCGGTCGCCACATCCGGATTGCGGGTCAGGTAATATGCAGAACTGAAAGCCGCTGTTGGATCACGTGATTCTGCGTGCCCTACACGCTGATAATGGTCGAGGCCAGAGCTGAAAGACCCACCCATTACGGCTTCTGCAACATCGCTGTAGGCATCAAGATAATAGCGTTCATCGAACGGGAAACTCGCCACACCTGACCTCTCTTCATACCGCCCGAACTGCGTATAGTGCTCGAGGGCGGACGAGAACATGCCAACGGCCACTGCGGCAGCGACGTCGTCATTAGCGGCGAGATATCCGAGCTCATCAAAGGCGGTCGCGCTTGTGGCAGCGTCATGCGTGACGATCGTTTTTCGGTCAGCAAAAACCAGCACTTCAACGCTCTCCATGCTGTCGCTGCCCTCAACCGTTACACGGCCACTGTCGCGTGCTATTGGGTCGGCGAAGACCGGAGCGCTTGTTGAGAACTGAGCGACGTCGAGACCAGAGCCACCCACAAGCTGGTCGTCCCCGCTGCCTCCCACAAGCGTATCGTCTCCCGTACCGCCTTCCAGCGTGTCGCTGCCCTCTCCGCCGGTAACGCGGTCGTCACCGCCGTCGCCGAACAAGCGATCATTGCCACCTGCCGAGGCTACCGTGTCGCTACCGCCGCCTCCGAAGAGTGTGTCATCACCGACCCCTAGGGAAATGAACTGAGCCGCATCATCGCCGATCGCGTAGTTGTCCCCGCTACCGCCTGTGATGGTGGCTGAACCAATGATCGAGGCGAACTCGATGTTGTCTAGGACAACCTGTGACCCCGTTGGTAGGGCGTGGAGGTCTATGACAAACGCCTCGCTCTGAGTCTCGTCTGTTCCCGAGACACTGCCTTCAAACACAATCGGTGCCGACAGGGACTGCGACGAAGCACTGATGACGATCGTGCGCACGTCGAGAACCGTGTTTGGATCAAGCCCATCGAGGAAGCTGGACGCCCCCGACAGAAGGCCGGGCTTGCCAGAGGGATCGCGCGCGTCAATGGCGCCAAGAAGGTTTGGTCGTGTGGTATCCGGTGTTTGCGCGAGCTCTGGCCCCTCGGCGGTGAGAGTTACGCCTGTTGGAATAGTAGCGGTGACGACGTTTCCGTTGTTCTCCGTCCCCTCTACAATCGCCGCCGAACCTGGCGTCGAGCCAGTATTGGTGACGGTGCGAACGTTCGAGCCCGACCCGCTATCGGTTGGTTCATCGACGACGACCACACCATCGTCGTCGTTTCCCTCGGAGCCGCTGTTGGGGGACGGTGCGGTATAGGTGACCTCAGCATCACCGTCGGCGATGGCGACCGAGAAACTGGCTCCGAGAGCCACGCCTGAGATCGTCACCGATATATCGCTGGTATTGTCTGCGTCGGTATCGAAGGTCAGTGTGTTGCCCGAACGCGAAATGCCGCGCGTCGTTAGTGCTGTTGCACTATCGAATATCAGCTTCTCGCCAGGGCTCCAGTCCAACAGTGTAATACCATCAGAGGCAGCGTATTCATCACTGCCCGCCCCTCCCGCTAATGTGTCTGCACCCGACACGCCGGCCAAGCTGTCGTCGCCGGCCCCGCCGACGAGAAGATCATTGCCAGCGCCCCCAATCAGCAGATCAGCCCCTAATCCACCGCTAAGCGTGTCATTCCCGGCGTCACCGCATAGCCAGTCCGAGCCGGTCCCACCGCTCAAGTGGTCGTCGCCATCCTCTCCGCAGAGATCATCGTCACCCGCCCCACCGCGTAGAACGTCATCGTCCTCGCCGCCATAGAGTTCATCGCCGTCCTCGCCGCCGACGAGCGTATCGTCACCATCACCGGCAGTCAGAAAATCGAAGCCGGCCCCACCGCTCAGCTGATCGTCGCCGGTATCGCCGGTGAGGTTGTCGTCACCGTCTTCACCAACCAGGGTGTCATCCCCTTCGCCACCGCTCAGAACATCTCCGGTGCTCCCGCCTTTGATCAGGTCATGACCGTCGCCTCCGAAGAGGCGATCTTCGCCTGATCCGCCAACGAGTAGGTCATCGCCGTTGCCGCCCTTCATCGTGTCATCGCCGGCGGCGCCGTAGATACTGTCCGCCCCGGCGCTACCGGAAAGCCAATCGTGGCCGCCCCCGCCGCTCAAACGATCATCGCCTGTGCCCCCCACCATGATCGCGGCAAACGCCGTCGGTGCTATCAGCGTGGTGGCGGCCCCTACCTGCACACCCACCTGAATAGTGGCTTCGTCCTCACTAAGCGCGCTGGTGTCCAGGTTTGAGAGATCATATTCGACCCCGCTCATCACGATGAAGGCGAAGCTGCCAGCGCCGCTGAGTGTCAAAGATCCCGCGGTGAGGTGGTCCGCAAAGACAGCAGAGGCATTGGTCCCACTGATCGAGATCCGTTCGATACTGGATATGCTGCTAACGCTTGTGAAATTACCCTCGCCGACCACCTGCAGAGTGTCACTGGCGGCACCGCCGGCGATCACATCGCCATCTGCGAAGGCATTGGTGTAGCGGAACACATCCTCACCGCCGCCACCGCTCAGCGTGTCGCCCTGGGCGCCCCCGATTAAGGTATCGCCCGCACTACCCCCGGTGATCTCAAACTGCCCGTCAGTTTCCGCTGAGCCGTCCCAGAACACCGAGTCCGCACTGGCGGCGGCATTGACGATCAAGCTCTTGTCGCTGGCAACGGTAGCATCATGAGTGGTGATAACTTGAGCACCGCCGGTGATGCTCACATTCTCGAAATTGATCAGGGTGTCAGCCTCGAAGGTGACACTCTGGGCCGCCGACAGGATCAACGCGTCAATTCCGGCGAGACCGTCGATTTCGTCGTTGCCATTAAGTGTGCCGGCAAGGGAAGCGTTGACCGTATCGGCCTCACTGGACAGGTTGGGAGTGTTCTGGTCTTCAGAGAGCGTTACGGTGACCATCACAGAGCCATTATCGGTGTGAGGTCACCGAAGGTGATTGCCCAGCCGTTGCCGCCTTTGGGTCGAAGACTCCCAAGGCCTTTGGGCGCTGTCATTGTGGTTGGCTCCAAGCTCGTGCCATCTACCCTCAATGATGAGCGCTTCGACGGACAGTTGCCGTGCTCGACGTCTCGGATTTTCGCCTATCCGTCTCTTTATGAACGGCCCCAGGCATAGGGCTCAGCCTGTGAAGGTTGAACCGCGCCGGATTTACCGAAGTGGCCTGCTGCCGGCTT
>NZ_FNBW01000003.1 GCF_900102465.1 Thalassobaculum litoreum DSM 18839
AGGTCTTGGTACCGACACTGCGGTCAGGCGACATCGTCGTGATGGATAACCTTCCGGCTCACAAGCCCGCCGCAGTCCGCGACGCGATTGAGCGGGCCGGCGCCGAGCTCCGCTTCCTGCCGCCCTACAGCCCAGACTTCAACCCGATCGAATTGGCCTTCTCCAAGATCAAGGCGCTACTCAAAAAGGCCGCCGCCCGAACCCTACAAGACCTCTGGGACGCAATCGCTCAGGCCATCGATGCCGTCACGCCGGAAGAGGCCAGAAACTACTTCACCGCTACAGGGTACGATCATGAGTGATCCGAAAACGCTCTAGAACGCGGGCATGAAGCCTAGAGCAGATCGTGCGGTGACGGGATCACCTCATGATCGCGTCAACGGGTGTGAATCTGCTCTATCTTATTGTTCTAGAGACAAATTCACCGACCATATTGAGTCATGAAACGAGTCGATATGGTCGGTTTCGGCTCCAGGTCGGCGCCCTGGCCGTCGCGGAACGCGTGCCGTCGGCACCTCGTTCGACCGGCAGCGGGGACTATCGGTGGAGTGCAAAACGCTGCCGCGACGTGCCTCTGAGGGCGCTCGGAGCGTAGACTCGCCGTCACACTTTTTTACAACTTTACGGCCTTTCTGGCACACGCGTGTGAAATGTCGCCCCCAGACTGTCCAGCATCGAGACATGAACGTCAAAGCTGAACGAGGGGCTAGGACATGAACTACATGGTTTGTCGCAAGGGCGTCGCAGCGGGATTGCTGATGGCGATCGTTGCACTCCCCGGGATCGCGTCTGCCGCGGACGACTGGGAGTTCGTGATCGGTGGCGGCTTGGGATATGGATCCAAGTACGAGGGCTCCGATGAAATGGAGGCCATGTTCCTTCCGGTGGCGGGCATTACGTGGAAGGACACCGTGTACCTTTCGACGGAAGATGGATTGGGCGCCGTCGTTTACGATGACAACAACTTTACCGTGAATGTCAGCTTCAACTACGACTGGGGTCGCGACGAAAGCGACAGTTCCGACCTGAACGGACTGGGTGACGTCGATGGCGCGGCAACGGCAAACCTGAGCCTGGAATATGACATCGGCCCCGTGACCCCGTTCATCGAACTGACCCGACATCTCGGCGGTACCAACGGACTGGAAGCGTCCTTCGGTGTCGATACCATGATCCCCCTGAGTGCCTTGACGGGCCAGGGCTCCGGGTCGGGTGCGATGGGATCTGACGACGAGGGCGCGAATGGACCGGCGTTCCTGGCCGGACTGTCCTCGACATGGTCGGACGACAAATACATGAAGAACTACTTCGGCGTTAACTCGACGCAGTCGGCACGCTCCGGCCTACAGCAGTACACGGCTAAGTCCGGCCTCAAGTCAGTCACCGCGGAACTCGCGTTCCTGTATCCGGTCAACGAGAACTGGGAGGTCATGACCATGATCGAATCCAGCCGATTGATCGGTGACGCGGCCGATAGCCCGATCAGCAAGGACGATGGTGTTGTCTTCGGCGGGCTGACCGTTTCCTACAAATTCTGAGCGGTCTTCGTGGGTCACCAGTTGACCCAATGATCCCTCACCGACCAGCAGCGACGCACGCCTCTTTGCGCAAGCATCAGCGGCAAAGGCTCGGTGCTGCGCTGACCCCTAGGTCTATGGATCCAATCGAAATTCTTGAGCAGCGAAAGCTGCGCCCAAACCGCACAGCACAAACACCGGAGCGGATACCGATATGAAGCCGATCTTAAAGTCCCTAGAGCAACTGTTGATGGGGCGCCGCGACTTTCTAGGTGGCACGGCTGCACTTGGTGTCGGTGCGGGATTGTCCGCACCCGCCATCGTCTCCCGCGCCGCCGCGGCGGAGCCGTCGGTCATCTCGTTGCGAGACCTGGACCTGCCCTTTATCGCCACGGAAGAGACCTATACCACCGACGAACTGATCGCGCTGAACGCGATCAATGACGATCACGTAGAGTACCTCAAGGAAACGGGTCTCGCCGAAATCGGCCCTGGCCGCATCGGCGCAATGGACGACGCCGGAATCAACGTTCAAATCCTCTCCGCACATACGCCGGGCGTGCAGAATCTCCCCGGCCAGGAAGGCATCGATTTCGCGTATCGTCTCAACAAGATGATTGCCGATGGCCCGATGGCCACCTATCCGGGGCGCTTCCAGGCCTACGCGACCTTGCCGCTGCAGGATCCCGAGGCATCAGCGGACGAACTGGAACGCGCCGTTCGGGAAGATGGCTTTGTGGGAGCCATGACCAATGGCTTCATTGGCAAGAGATTCCTGGACCATCCCGATTTCGAGCCGGTTCTGGCGCGGGCCGAGGCACTCGGGGTGCCGATATACCTGCATCCCGGCTTCCCGCCTGATGAAGTCTTCGACATCTACTACCGCATTACGCGGCCGGAATATAACAAAGAGTATCAAGACTACATCTTCAGCGGTTCAGGATATGGGTGGCACCAGGAAGTCATTACGCAATGCCTTCGCCTGATCATGACTGGAGCGTTCGACAGATTCCCCAAACTGCAGATGATTATCGGCCACATGGGCGAGGGCCTTCCATTCTTCTACGAACGTATCGTGGGGGATATGGGCGACGTGGCCGAAGGTGCGCTGAACAAGCCTCTCGGGCAATACTTCAATGACAATTTCTGGTACACAACCAGTGCGTTCTTCCAAGATGAACTGCTTCATCTTCTGCTGAGGTACATCAGCGTGGATCGAGTGATGTTTGGCACGGATTACCCGTTTGCGGACATGAAGCAAGGAACCAACTGGTTTCGGGCGGTGGACCTGCCCCGTGAGGCCAAGGAAAAAATCGCGTTCCGAAATGCCGAAAAGCTGTTCGGCATAAAGGTCTGACTTATCGGCCTCGGCAGGCGCTCGCTCTCGGTGCGGGACCGCGCCGGATTGACGGCGTCGCGGAGCCGGGAGACGTGGCGGCCGAGGTCCCTCCGCCGAGCCGTGCTGTCTGAATCGAGGCTGACCATGAGATCTCTGCTTATCGAAGATGACGCGAAATCCGGCGCCTATATTGCCTCAAGCCTGCGCGAGATCGGGCACGTCGTCGACCATCTGGAGAACGGTCGCGACGGCCTTCTCCAGGCGACCGTGGGCGATTACGACGTTCTGATCGTCGACCGGATGCTCCCCGAGCTGGACGGCCTCGCGCTGGTCCGCACTCTGCGCGGCGCCAGGATTCTGACGCCGATACTCTTTTTAACCGCGATGGATGGCGTCAACGACAGAGTCGAAGGCTTGAATGCCGGAGCTGATGATTATCTCGCCAAACCGTTCTCGTTCGCCGAGCTCTCCGCCCGTATCAGCGCTCTAGCGCGACGTCCGTGCTTGCGCGAGGAGGTCAGCGTTCTGACGGTCGGGGATCTTCAGATGGACCTCATTCGCCGGATCGTCAGCCGGGCGGGTCAGCCAATCGATCTGCAACGTCGCGAGTTCGTCCTGCTGGAGCACCTCATGCGCACCGCCGGTCGGGTCCAGACGAGGACGATGCTGCTGGAGGCCGTCTGGGACATTCAATTCGATCCGCAGACCAATGTGGTCGAGAGTCATGTCAGCCGCCTGCGAAGCAAGATCGACAGGCCGTACGGCACGGAGATGATCCGAACGGTGCGCGGCGCAGGCTATGTCTTGCAGCCGGGCGGGCGCTGATGACTGGGAAAGGCTTGCACCGGCTACTGATGTGTTCCGGCCTGGGGTGGGTCGGCGCACCCGTCATGCGTCTGTTCCTGACCGCCAACGCGCCCGCCCCCCGACTCACCGGGCCCGCGACATCTACGGCCCTAGCGGCTGCCGGCACTATCTGGTTCTCGTCCCGAACGGAAAGGCGAATTGTTGCTATCGGCAAGGCGCTGGATGCCGTGGCGGCGGGAGATCTGCGACGAAGACTGCCGGTTGGATCCGCAAGCGATGACCTCGATCGGGTCGCGCACGCCGTCAACAGGATGCTCGACCAACTTGCCGAAACGATGGAGGGTCTGCGTCAGGTCTCGGCTGATATCGCCCACGACCTTCGCACACCGCTGAGCCGGCTCCGGACCACGCTGGAGGGTATGGAAGGACCGGCCACCAAGGATGCTCTGGAGCAGCTCGACTCCATCATCCATGTCTTTCACTCCATACTACAGATTGCCCAGATTGAGGCTGGGTCGCCCCGTGGCCGCTTCGCTCCGATCGATCTCGCGGTCCTGTGCCGTACCGTGGAGGAACTCTACCAGCCGATCCTGGAAGCCGACGGGCGCCCGTTTAGCGTCGAGATCTGCGCGTCCGCAGCCACTTGGGTCGCCGGCGACCGCGATCTGCTGATGCAAATGATCGCGAACCTCCTCGATAACGCGCTCCGCCATACACCGCCCGAAACCGGTATCGCGATCCGCCTCGCGCATAAGCCGATCGGCCAACTCCTCCTGGAGGTAACGGACCGCGGGCCGGGCGTTCCGGAAGCGGAACGGGATAAGGTATTTCGCCGATTGTACCGGTTGGAGCGGAGTCGCAACTCCGAAGGCAGCGGCCTTGGGTTGTGTCTCGTAGCGGCCGTCGTTTCTCTGCACCGCTCGACGATCCGCCTGTCCGACAATGACCCGGGATTGAAGGTGTCAATCGTTCTACCGGCGATCGATCCCGGTTGAGCCCCGGCTCAGGGCCGTTGCCGGACGGAACGGGTTCCGTGGACGCGGGGGTCCGATAGCCGGCGGCGAACCGGAAGAGCAGCGCGGTCGCGGCCAACGCGGCCCACCAGGAATCCGTCGTCACCTCGAAGTTCACCGCGGACACCACGAGCGCGCTGGCGAGCGCGGCGTGCGCGAACGGCTGGCTCTGCCTCGGCATCCGGGAGACCCGACGCACGATCAAGAGAACGAAGGACAGTGCGATACAGACGGAAATCCCACCGCCATACACCCAGAGCTCGATCCACTGATTGTGCGGATAGATACCGGCTTCGGCCACCTGCGAGAAGCCGACCAGCTCCTCGGGGGTAACCGGGATCTGCTTGGCGGTGGAGAAACCCCAACCCGCCCAAGGCCGCTCCACTATCCGGGCACTCATGTAATCCCAGATTTCCAAACGGTGCAGCCAGGATCGCTCGAGACCACTGGTCGCCGAGGCAGCGTATGGGAACGTCCACCTGATAACTGCCGGTCCCATCCACGCCGCCACCGGCAGTCCGACCCAGAACGCCGTTGTGACCAGACGCGGCCGCCACAGGGTCACCAAGAGCACCAGCGTACCGGCGGCCAGCTGAAGCTTGGCTCCGGCACTCTGCGAGAGAAACGTCAGCACGACGAGGGGCAGCGCGGCCGCGACAGCGCCGGTCCAGCCCAAACGGTTGCGCACTGCGAGCAAGATCGGCCAGGCAAGCACAGCCAGATAGGCAATGCCCCGGTTATAGTCGCTCGGAGCCCAATCCGCGGCACCAGGTGCGAGGATGGCAAGTAGTCGGTGTTCGGTCGCCAGATCCACGGCGGCCAGAGCGGAACCAGTCGGCAGTCCGATCGCTGCGACCAGAAGTGCGATACGGCGATGCGGCTCAGCGAACGTCCTGTCGTCACACCCGAAGGCCAGCAGTCCCAGCGTTCCTGCTGAAATCAGCGCCATCTGCATGATGCCGTCCAACGACGCTATGGGATCGATACTCCAAATCGTGCTCGCTGCGGACCAGATCAAGAATGCTGCGCAGAGCCAGGCGAGAGGAGGGTCGATGCGTACTGGAGGGTCCATTGAGCGGGGCTGCACCACGGCCAGCACCACTGCCAGCACGAAAATAATCGGCGCATAGGCGGCGCCGTTGATGAGGCCTAACGTCGGCAATAGGACACAAGCCAGTGCGACAGCAATGGCGGAGATATGGCGTCTTCCGGCTACGCCGTTGCGGAAAAGCATCTTGGCCGCGCCGTATCAGTCGGCCGGTGACGGATGGGATCGCGCGAGGTTCTCGGTCCGGGCGCGGTATGGATTGTCCAGCAACGTCAGTAGGCGGTCACAAATGGTCGCGTCCCACTTCGCCAAAGCCTCCCGGTCACCTTCGGCCAGCGTAGCGTCGAGCTGATCCGCATCCAGGATGAGGACCGATCGGCCGCATACTTGGCGGTCTACGAGCCGTCGCAATCCCGAGAGTTCAACCAGTGCCGCATCGCGCGCCAGCGATGTGTCCTGTCCTTCGTCATATGTCCAATACGCGATTGCGGCGAGCACCGCCGCCGAGATCCGCCGGGCATCCGCACCGGGCTCGCTCTTCAGCATCTCTGCAGTCACTGCCGAGATCAGACGAGCGTTGAGTTCCGACACATCGATCCGCACCTGTCCGCTGGTTGCCACCCGCCGATAAATGGCCAGGAGATTGCCCAGCACCCGCTCGCGTGAGAACTGCTGCACATACTTGCGGTATCCGGCGTCAACCAACCGCGCAACGAGATCACGGTCCTGCGACAGCCGGTTCACCGCCGATGCCAGCTCCGCAGGCCCGTCGAACGGTACAACCAGGGCGTCCTCTCCATCGACCACGTATTGACGTGGGCCGTCCGCCGGCGTCGTGATCAAAGGGCGACGCATCGACCATGCCTCGGCGATGACGGTTCCGAACGGTTCGTACCGGCTCGGCAGAAGACAGATGTCGCAGAGCTCCAGCAACGCGCGCCGATCGGTCCGCCAGCCGAGAAAGCGGACCCGATCCGACACGCCCAGAGTGGTCGCCAGGCGCTGATATCGGAGCATTTCCGGCCCATCGCCGGCTAGCAGCAGGACCGCATCGGGAAGATGGCGAATGGCCTCGATCGCGGTGTCGATACCCTTCTTTTGATGCATCCTGGACAGCATCAGCAGGACCGTCGCAGCTGGTGCGATCGCCAAGTCGTCACGCAGTATGGGGGGATCGTCGCGCAAGGTGCCGAAGGTGTGGCAGAGGTAGGTTCGTCCGTGACCATCGCAGGTCGCGCGGATGTGCCGGCAGATGTCCGGGGTCACTCCGATAAAGGCGTCGCAGTGCCCAAAATACTTTGCCGAATAGTACCCTCCCATCCATCCCACCACCGGGCACGGCATCTCGGCGGCACCGACACCGGACCTGGGCACGAAGGATGCCGCTCGCGCCATCCAGGCGTGGACGATGTCCGGACCCCAGTCCTCTGCCACGGATCGGACCCTGGCTTGACCGCCGAGATGCCGCGAGACCTGGGAGAACGACATCGTGACGGTCGGCAGACCCAACGCGGTCATCCGCTGCACGGTCAGGTCATGCGGCCTGCAGATGACCTTTTGCTCCACACCCAGATCCGCCAGGGCCTCGATCGCGTCCAAGGCGAAAGTCTCCGCTCCGCCAGTGGAGGCTCCCGCGATCACATGCAACACGCGCAAGCCCGTCACATCTTGGGGGTGGCGATTAGAGCTGGCACGAGACCGTGCGGAACATCGGTAAGGCATCAAGGTGCTCCCCGCGGGCCCGACTGAGACAGGGGTCCGGCCATCCCAAGCGACTGGTGGAGATCGGGGAAAGAGGCCAGAGACACAGCATGGCCGGACCGCCGCACTGTCGGCGGCGAACCTCACGTTCGTATGGCTTCAGGATTACCGATTTGTATAGAGTCCCGGGGCGGAACCGCTGGCCTTGGTTGGTCACCTAAATGGCTCAACTCAGATCGCCCAATGGTGGCGGCGCTCCTGGGGCAGTAGGAATGGCGCCCTGAACGTCCGAGGCTCATTCTGCCTAAAGTAGCTCCTCCTACGTCACGCAATGGTCGACCCAGATCGGGCTTAGAGTGCGATCCGCTCAGAGATTGTCGGTTTTGCGGTATATCTGAGCGGCTTACATGCGTCGGAACGTGTGGGTTCCGTAGGCTGAACTGTCGAGCCCGGCACTCTCCACCGAGGTATGAACGATCCGGGCATACTGCCGCTCTTCCAACGCGCAGGGCGATCTGCCGTCGACCCGATGCGGTCGTTCGACGTACCGGCTCCGTGCGACCCATATCAGATGAGGTGGATGGCTCCCGCTCCCGGCATCGTAGTGCCACAGTGGGTTGGCTATCAGGCAACCCGAGCGATGGAGCCATCCACCATGCAGATTACCACTGTCGGCCTCGATCTGGCCAAGCACGTGTTCCAGGTTCATGGCGTTGACGCGTCTGGTGACGTTGTTCTGCGCAAGACGTTGCGGCGCTCGCAGGTCGTACCGTTCTTCTCAAAGCTGCCTCCTTGTCTGGTCGGCATCGAGGCGTGCGGGACGTCGCATCATTGGGCGCGCGTGTTGACGCAGCTCGGCCACGAGGTCCGGCTGATGCCGCCGGCTTACGTGAAGCCCTATGTGAAGCGCGGCAAGAACGATGCGGCCGACGCGGAGGCGATCTGCGAAGCGGTGACACGCCCGACCATGCGGTTCGTGGCCATCAAGTCCGCCGAACAACAGGCAGCCCTGTCGCTGCACCGGTCCCGCAATCTTCTGGTCAAGCAGCGCACGCAACTGGTCAACATGCTCCGCGGGCTCCTGGCGGAGTTCGGCATCGATATCCCCGAGGGACTGGAACGCGCCCTCGGGCTGGCGCACCGGATCGCATCGAAGGACACAACACCCGACGTACCTCCGACGGCCGTTCAGATCCTCGAGCTGCTCAGCGCCCAGGCGCTCGACACCCATCTCCGGGTGCAGACGATCGACCGCGCGATCCTGGCCCTGCAGAGGAGCGATGAGATGGCCCGGCGGCTAGCGACCATCCCGGGCATCGGTCCGGTCGCCTCGACGGCCTTTGCCGCCTCCGTCGCCAACCCGGCGCAGTTCCGCTCCGGCCGGGAGTTCGCCGCCTGGCTGGGGCTCACTCCCTCGCAGAACTCCAGCGGCGGCAAGGACAGGCTCGGCCGCATCACCAAGATGGGCGATCGGTATCTACGCAAACTCCTGGTGCTCGGGGCGACATCCATGATCCGCCGGGCCAAACACAAGCCCGAGGCGACGGATCCGCGCATCCTCGCGTTGCTTGCCCGCAAGCCGACGCGGGTGGCCAGTGTCGCCCTGGCCAACAAGATGGCCCGCGTGATCTGGGCGCTGATGAACCGCGGCGAGGTCTACCAGGCGCGCCATGCCCCGCTCGGCGCTGCATAGCAATACCGGGAACAGAACGAGCCACCTAACGGCTCAAGGAAGTTGTGAGAGCGACGCGATGTGATGGCGAAACCGGTCAGGCCGGAAACAGGGACAACCCGTCCAACGTCCGAGGCGTCATAGCCTGCTTAGCAGATAGGGACCCTGTTCGCCGACCCCATCAGGGCCAGCAGTCTCCAACGGCTGCATCAACAGGCCGGACAGAAGACTGCACCCGACCAACGCGCCGACATCGAAAAACCTCTTGCAACCAGGGAGCCATCCACAGAGGACGTTGGAGGTCTATGAGCCGTTCAGCCCCAAGAGTGGACGTTCAACGTAACGGTATGTTGGAACATACAATCGTTCAAAACACGAACGTCGGTGCCCGGGTTAGCCGACGCATCCAGATACGACTAACCCGACGAGAGGCGTCCTAAAGTGCCCGAACCCAGCGCATTCTCCAGAACCTTAGGATCGTCGATCGTGACCCGGTTGCGGTCGATCGAGATCCCATGGCAGCCGAGCTTCGCCAGATTTCGGGAGAGGCTCTCCGGCTGCATGCCAAGGCGCTGGGCGATCAGGCTCTTGTCGTAGGGAAGCTCGAAGGTCGAGCGCGCCTTCCGCCCGTTCGGGCAACATGTCAGCAGAAAGGCGGCGATCCGCTCCGTGGCGGTGCGGGTCTTCAGCTGCTCGACTTCGACGGTCAGGGCGCGCAAGTGCATGGCCAGGGACGCGATCATGCCCGTGGCCACCCGCGGAGAGGCGGCCAACAGACGCTCGAAGGCCGCGCGATCGATGGAGACCAGCCGCGCATCCTCCGCCACTTCGCCGCTGGCCGGAAACGCGCTGTCCAGGAACAGGGCCGCCTCGGCCAGGGTTTCTCCCGGCCCGAAGACCCGGATGACGACACGCTGACCCGTGTTGGTGTCGCGGAACAGGGTCACCCAGCCGCTGATGACGAGATACAGGCGGTCCATCGGCTCGCCCTCGTGGAACAGCGGGGTCCCCTTGGCCAGTGTCTGTTCCCGAACGATCGGAATCAGGGCGTCGATCTCGCGATCGGAAAGGCGGGAGAACAGTGTCGCGGCCCTGAGATCGTCGGCGGCAAGCATGAATGCAGCGCCCCGTGGCTCGGTGAGACCGCCAGGAAATCGATCCACTTGACCAAAGTCAAGGCGGGTGCGCTGCCGCAGGCGTAAGGTCTGCACCAACAAACGGCGTGCTGTCGCCGAAAGAACAAGAGCCACGCGACCAGGGAGGGCTCGGGTTGATGACCGACCTTGAGAGCAGTGTCGGGCGAGCGGAACCGCCGGCAACCCGCAACCGCGAGATCACGGCGTTTCTGGTGACCACCTTCCTCGTTTTCCCGGGGCTGGCCGTCGGGTTCGTCGGAGCCTACGGATTCGTCATCTGGATCTCGCAGATGATTCTCGGCCCACCGGGGCCGCCCGCGGGATGAGCCGCTCGAGGACATCGACGCCCGCGCAGCCGGCCGGACCGGACCGGGCGCGGCGTGCCTTTCTGCGAGGCGCCTTCCTTGCGGGTGGAGCGGACGCGACGCCTGAGCCGCTGCGACCGCCCTGGACCGACGACGGACGTGTGCTCGACGCCTGCACCCGGTGTGGCGACTGTCTGCGCGCCTGTCCCGAAGGCATCCTGATTGCCGGCGACGGCGGCTTTCCCGAGGTCGATTTCGGCGCCGGATCCGGCACATGCACATTCTGCGGGGCCTGCGCCGGGGCCTGTCGGGCCGAGGTGTTCGAGCCCGCCCGCAACCCTGCCTGGACCGTAACAGCCGTTATTTCCGAGCAGCGCTGCCTCGCCGTCGCCGGGGTCCATTGCGAGACCTGCCGCGATGCCTGCGGAGAGGCGGCCGTGCGGTTCCGACCGCGGCTCGGCGGGCCGCCGCGCCCGGAACTGGAGCCGGACCGGTGCACCGGCTGCGGGGCCTGCGCTGGAACCTGCCCGGCCGACGCCATCACCCTGCAACCGGAGGCAGCATGAGCGCCGAATGCCACATCGCCAGCCTGCTGATCCAGTGCCGCCCGACGGCACTGGAAGCGCTGGCCGCCACGATCGGGGCCGAGCCCGGGGTCGAGGTGCCGATCACGGATCCGACGGGCACCCTGATCGCCATGCTGGAGAGCCCCGATCAGGGGACGATCGCCGATCTGGCACACCGGTTCACCGGCCTCGCCGGCGTACTGAGCTGCAATCTGGTTTTCCACGGCATCGACGGGGAGGCGGGTCAGCCCGATCCGACCGCGCTTGCCGGGAACGGGAAGGCTGAGGGAGTGGACGATGAGCGAGCTTAAGACGAGCAGACGGGACGTTCTCAAGGCGCAGGCGCTTCTCGCCGCGACGGCGGCCGCGGGATTGCCGGCGCCGGCCGCGGCCCAGAACCTGGTCACCGACCGGTCGCAGACGGATCTGAAATGGTCGAAGGCGCCCTGCCGGTTCTGCGGCACCGGCTGTTCGGTGATGGTCGCCACCAAGGAGAACCGGGTGGTGGCCACTCACGGCGACGCCAAGTCCGAGGTGAACCGCGGCCTGAACTGCGTGAAGGGCTATTTTCTGTCGAAGATCATGTATGGCCGCGATCGCCTGACCACACCCCTGCTGCGGATGCGGAACGGGGCGTTCGCCAAGGACGGCGCGTTCACGCCGGTGAGCTGGGATCAGGCCTTCGACATCATGGCGGAGAAGTTCAAGAAGGCGCTGTCCGAGAAGGGACCGACCGCCGTCGGCATGTTCGGCTCGGGCCAGTGGACCGTCTGGGAAGGCTACGCTGCGTCCAAGCTGTTCAAGGCCGGCTTCCGCTCGAACAACATCGACCCGAACGCCCGTCACTGCATGGCGTCGGCGGTCGGAGGCTTCATGCGCACCTTCGGCATGGACGAGCCGATGGGCTGCTACGACGACATCGAGGCGGCGGATGCCTTCTTCCTGTGGGGCTCGAACATGGCGGAGATGCACCCGATCCTGTGGACCCGGGTGACCGACCGCCGGCTCAGCGCGCCCCATGTGAAGGTCGGCGTCCTGTCGACCTTCGAGCACCGCTGCTTCGACCTCGCCGACATCGCGATGGTGTTCAAGCCGCACTCCGATCTGGTGCTGCTCAACTTCATCGCCAACCACATCATCCAGACCGGCCGCGTGAACCGGAATTTCGTGGACAAGCACACGATCTTCCGGCGCGGCAATACGGATATCGGCTACGGCCTGCGTCCGGAGCATCCGTTGGAAATGGCCGCCAAGAACGCCAACGCCGTCGGCGGCTCCACGGCCATGACTTTCGACGAATTCGCCGAGTTCGTCTCCGAATACACCCTGGACAAGGCACATGAGATGTCCGGGGTGCCGAAGGAACGGCTGCTGGAGATGGCCGAGCTCTACGCCGATCCGACGGTCAAGGTGACGTCTTTCTGGACCATGGGCTTCAACCAGCACACCCGCGGCGTCTGGGCCAACAACCTGATCTACAACATCCACCTGCTTACCGGAAAGATCGCCGAGCCCGGGAACAGCCCGTTCTCGCTGACCGGTCAACCGTCGGCCTGCGGCACCGCCCGCGAGGTCGGGACCTTTTCCCATCGCCTGCCGGCCGATCTGGTCGTCACCAATCCGGAGCACCGGGCGACAGCCGAGAAGATCTGGAAGCTGCCGGCCGGGACCATTCCGGACAAGCCGGGCTATCACGCGGTTCTGCAGAACCGGAAGCTCAAGGACGGCGCGCTCAACGCCTACTGGGTCCAGGTCAACAACAACATGCAGGCCGCGCCGAACATGATGGAGGAGACCCTCCCGGGTTACCGCAATCCGGAGAACTTCATCGTCGTGTCCGACGCCTATCCGACGGTCACCTGCGAGGCCGCCGACCTGATCCTGCCCACCGCCATGTGGGTGGAGAAGGAGGGGGCCTACGGCAATGCCGAGCGCCGCACCCAGTTCTGGCACCAGCTGGTCGACGCGCCCGGAGAGTCGCGCTCCGACCTCTGGCAGCTCGTCGAGTTTTCCAAGCGTTTCCGCGTGGACGAGGTCTGGCCGGAGGAACTGGTCTCCCAGATGCCCGAGTACCGGGACAAGACCCTCTACGACGTGCTCTTCGCCAACGGGCAGGTGGACCGGTACCCGCTGGAGGAGACCGCCGACGATTACGTCAACCGGGAGGCCGAGGCGTTCGGCTTCTACATCCAGAAGGGCCTGTTCGAGGAATATGCCGCGTTCGGACGTCATCACGGCCACGACCTGGCACCGTTCGACGCCTATCACGCCGCGCGCGGCCTGCGCTGGCCCGTGGTGGACGGGCAGGAGACGCGGTGGCGCTACCGCGAGGGCCACGACCCCTATGTCACCGCCGGGGCGGGCGTGGAGTTCTACGGCCACAAGGACGGCCGGGCGCGGATCTTCGCTCTGCCGTACGAGCCGCCGGCGGAAAGCCCCGACGAGGAGTATCCGTTCTGGCTGTCGACCGGCCGGGTGCTGGAGCACTGGCACTCCGGCTCGATGACCCAACGCGTGCCGGAACTCTACAAGGCGGTGCCGGACGCGGTCTGCTACATGCACCCGGAGGACGCCCGTTCCATGAACCTGCGCCGCGGCGACGAGATCGCGGTGATCTCCCGCCGCGGCCGCATGCGGACCCGGATCGAGACCCGCGGGCGCAACCGACCGCCGCAGGGGTTGGTCTTCGTGCCCTGGTTCGATGCCAGCCAGCTCATCAACAAGGTGACGCTCGACGCCACCGACCCGATCTCGAAGCAGACGGACTTCAAGAAGTGCGCCGTCCGCATCGAGAAGGTCTGACATAGGGATCGGGAGGGAACCATGCTGCGAATCCTGGCCGCCGCCGCCCTTATCCTCGCGGGGCTGACCTCGGTCGCCCTGACCCAGGAAACCCGGCCGCCTGAGGTGGCGGGTCTGCGGGGTACCGCGCCACTGGCCGACAACAGCGACTCGCCCCGCATGCCCCGGGTCGAGGACGGCGCCATGCGCCGGGTGCGGAACTATCCCGAACAGCCGCCGACCATCCCGCATCACATCGACGGCTATCAGGTGGACCGCAACGCCAACCAGTGCCTGTCCTGCCATGCCCGCGCCCGCACCGGAGAAAGCGGCGCGCCCATGGTCAGCATCACCCATTTCATGGATCGGGAGGGCCAGTTCCTGGCGACGGTCTCGCCCCGGCGCTACTTCTGCAACCAGTGCCATGTTCCGCAGGTCGACGCCCGTCCGCCGGTCGAGAACGACTTCGTCGATATCGACTCGCTGATCAACCCCACCGGAAGACAGTAGGCGGCCGGTCATGCGCAAGATACTGACACTGCTGCGGACCTACTGGCGGACCCTCAGCCGCCCGGCGGTCCATCTCAGTCTCGGCACCCTCACGGTCGGCGGCTTCCTGGCCGGAATCGTGTTCTGGGGCGGTTTCAATACGGCGCTGGAGGCGACCAACACGGAGACCTTCTGCATCGGCTGCCACGAGATGCGCGACAACGTCTATGCGGAACTGCAGACCACCGTGCACTT
The DNA here is from genome assembly GCF_900102465.1 of Thalassobaculum litoreum DSM 18839. GTDB lineage: Bacteria > Pseudomonadota > Alphaproteobacteria > Thalassobaculales > Thalassobaculaceae > Thalassobaculum > Thalassobaculum litoreum. Next base: position 14,630 of record NZ_FNBW01000003.1, read on the forward strand.
CACCAACCCCTCGGGCGTGCGGGCGACCTGTCCCGACTGCCACGTGCCGCACGACTGGACCGACAAGATCGCCCGCAAGATGCAGGCCTCCAAGGAGGTGTGGGGGACGATCTTCGGGACGATCGACACCCGCGACGAGTTCCTGGAGGAAAGGCTGCGGTTGGCGAAGCACGAATGGTACCGCCTGAAGACCAACGACTCGCTGGAATGCAGGAACTGCCACAGCGAGGAGTCCATGGACTTCACGCGGCAGAGTCGCCGGGCGGCCGATGCGCACCAGTCCCTGTTGGTCCCCGGCGAGAAGACCTGCATCGACTGCCACAAGGGCATCGCCCACGAACTGCCGGACATGTCGGGGGTCGAGGGGTGGCAATAGGATCGACGCGGCGGCTCCGGGCAGCGCACGCTATCGGGCGATGACCGGCGACAGGTCGCCGGCCGCAAAGGGACCGGGCGAGGGGAGGTTGGCTTTCCTCTCCCTTGGCTTCCGGCCGTTCTTCCTGCTGGCCGCCGTCTGGGCGGCGGTGGCGGTCGCACTCTGGATCGCCGTCTATGAGGGGCGGCTGACGTTGCCGGGCCCGGCGGATCCGCTGGCCTGGCATGCCCATGAACTGCTGTTCGGCTATCTCTGGGCGGTGCTGGCCGGCTTTCTGCTGACCGCGCTGCCATCCTGGACGAAGCGGCCGCCGGTCTCCGGCACGCCGCTCGCGGTCCTGGCGGGTTTGTGGGTCCTCGGCCGCGGGGCGATGCTGCTGCCGGGGCTTGCCCTACCGCAGGCCGGGCTTGTGGCGCTGCTGTTTCCGGTCGCCTTTGCCGCCGTTGTCCTGCGCGAGATCATCGGCGGCGGAAGCCGGCGCAACCTGCCGGTCGGCCTCGCGATCGTGGTGCTGGTCCTGGCGCAGATCGGATTCCTGGCCGAAAACGTGCTGCTCGGCTACGCGCCCTACACGCCCCGGCTCGCGATCGCCGTGATGGTCATGCTCGTCTCTCTGATCGGCGGCAGGGTGACGCCGAATTTCACGGCGAACTGGCTGCGGTCGAGCGAACGCGACTCGGAACCGGCACCGTTCGGAACCCTGGACCGTCTTGTCGTGTTCGCCGGCGCGGTGGCGCTGGTGCTCTGGATCCTTCAGCCGGGCGCGCCGCCCTGGCTGGAGCGGACGGCCGGCGTAGCGCTGGCCGTGGCCGGCATCGGACATCTGGTCCGGCAGGCGCGCTGGTCGCCGTTCGCTGTCCGTCGCGCGCCGCTGCTGGCTGTTCTGCATCTCGGATACTTCTTCGTCCCGCTGGGCTTTGTGCTTGGCGCCTCGGCCGTGTTCCGGCCGGGCTGGATCGACGGCGCCACCGCCCTGCATGCCTGGACCGTGGGTGCCTTCGGATTGATGCCGATCGCCATCATGGTGCGCGCAACCCGGGGGCACTCCGGTCTGCCGCTAACCGCGCCACCGGCCACGGTCGTCGTCTTCGGCGCGATCCTGGCGGCAACGCTCCTGCGCCTTGGAGCCGGTGCCGGGCTGATCGATCCGGCCCTTGGGCTCCGTCTCGCGGGCCTGTGCTGGTCGCTCGGATTCCTCGGCTTCCTTGGGCTCTACGGCCGGATCTGCATCGTCAAGTCCGCCCCGCACTAACAGGAGCATGGGCCTTCCGTCTCACCCTCCGCGCGCCGCAGAGGGGATCTGGTACGGAAACGCCTTGCAGGACGAAGCCCCCACGCTCTACTGAGCACACCGAGCCATTGAGTGCCGCGCCCTGCGGTCGCGGCTGCGACGGAGACCGACGCCCGATCCGCTGGGTGTCGGGTCAGGCGGTCTTCATGAAAACAACCCTGCCTCTGCGACCGCCGTTTCCGGGGAGTGAAAAGGAATTAGGTTGAGTATCCTGCGAGCGCTTGGGCCGGTTGTGGCCCGCACGTCGTCGATGGAACCCCTCCGGGCTGGGTTCGGGGCCCTGCTGGGCCTGGGACTGGTCGGTCAGTTTATCTTGTCTCCGACCGTCGATCTGACGGATGGGCTGTACCTCGTGGCGCCGCTTGGTGCGACGTCGGTGCTCCTGTTCGCCGTGCCGAACAGTCCGCTTGCCCAGCCCTGGTCCGCGATCGTCGGGAATACCGTTGCCGCTCTGGTCGCCGTCTCCGTCTGTATGGTCGTGAGTGATCCGGTTGCCCGAATAGCGCTGTCCGTCGGACTTGCGGTCTTCGCCACAATCGGCTGTCGCGCGGTCCATCCGCCTGCGGGTGCCGTCGCGATGACCGCCGCAATGAGCCCAGACGCAATGGAGCGACTGGGATTCTGGTTTGCCCTCGCCCCCATCGCGACCGGCACGATCGCGCTGGTGCTCGTCGCGATCGCCTACGCGCGGATCACGGGGCGCCGGTACCCGTTCCGTCAGTTCGACGATCCGCACTCGAAGGAATCCGGTGACACGGACCCTGCGGAGCGGCTGGGGCTGTCTGAGCAGGACCTGACCGACATCCTGGAACGCTACCGGCAGTCGTTCAATCTCGGCGTCAAGGACCTTGCCCGTCTGATCGGCGCCGCGGAAGTTCAGGTGGCAACCCAGCAAGCCGGTCCGCTCACCGCCGCCGATATCATGTCGAGGAATCTGACAACCGTGAGACTGACGACCCCGCTCGGGGACGTCGCCGACCTGTTCAAGCGACACCGCTTCACTTCGCTCCCCGTCATTGATTCCGACGCCAGGTTCCTCGGAGTGATCTTCCAGATACATCTGATCGGCCGTGCGCGAGACGATGCCTTGCGTCTCGATCGCGGTTTCGCACCCGCTCTGCGGCGGCTGGTTGACCGCGCGCGCGGCAGGCCGGTTCTGGCGGGAGATATCATGAGTGCGACCGGCCCTCGGGCCGTAGCCACGACCCCGCTGAGTGTCCTTCTGGCGATGATGGGCGACCGGGATGTCGATGCGGTGCCGGTGCTCGACTGTGGAAAGCTCATCGGGATCGTCACCCGAACCGATCTGATCGCGGCGATGGCGCGCCGCATCGCGAGAACCCCGTCCGGCTAAGCCACACACGTCTCCTGTCCGACCCAGAGCGGTCAGTCTGATCAAGCCTCCGATCGATTGCGGACTAAGAGCCAGCCGGCGATCGTCATTGTATCGCATGACCGCGCGCCATGTTTCCAAGCGTTCCGGTTACCCGTCGGAGCGCCCGGATTGGCTCCGCCGTGCATACTGCATCGCTTGCGACCTCTGACCGCCGGGGATTGGCAGGGCATCGCCGCCCGAGCCCTGGCCGAGTAAAGTGCGGGCCCGTGCGGCCTTTTCGGTCTCATTGGGATTGAGCAGCAGCACCGTCGACGCTTTCGGCTGGTCGCTGGTGGACGGAGTGCGCCGGGTAGCTCTGGTCCTCTCATCTCCCTCGCCGTGCTTTCGTGCCGATATTCTGAGACGTGCCGCAGCGCTTTCCGATGATGCGTCCGCCGTTCCGATGGCGGGGAAGCTGGAACTTGAAGATCGCTGCCGCCCTCGCCCCTTTGAAGCAGTAGCAGAATGCCGTCTGGAGGTTGACGGACTCCCCATTCAAATGAGGGACCAAACGGGGCTCAGACCAGGACCAGGACCAGGACCAGGACCATATTTCGCCGGACTCTGTGTCCGCCAATACCCGTTAAGCGCTCTCAGGCTGCCCCAATCGCGCCACGATGAACTCCCCGAACGCCCGGACCACCGGCGGCGGTCGTGTCGAGGCGTAGGCGATCGACAGGCCGATCTCCGGCAGCGCGGGCAGGCCCCGCGCCACCACGAAAAGGTCCGGCGGCACCGCTGAGCGGGTCACCACGCTGAACGCCAGGCCCGAGCGCGCGATCGCCAGCAGACCGGCGAAGCCGTCGCTCGCATGGGTGATGCGGTAGGGACGTCCCGCCGCCTCGAGCGCGCTCTTCGCCATGCGGTGATCCAGGGTATCGGGCCCGGACAGGGCGAGCGGCAGGACCGGCGCCCGCAGCAGCTCGGGCTGCGGCGCGTTGGCGATCCACACGAAGGACTCCCGGCGGAAGATCTCTTCCGCCGGAGCCGAGCCGGGTCCGGACAGGGGCACGGACACGATGGCGAGATCGATATGGCGGCGCTGCAGCAGCGGGCGCAGCGCCACCGTCGGGGCGCAGACGATCTCCACCTCCACCTCCGGATTGTCCCGACCGTACCGCCGCAGCAGGTCGGGGAAGAAGGCGGTCAGGTAATCCTCCGGACAGCCGAAGGCGATCGCCCCCTGCAGGCCCTGGGCGCGGATGGACGCCAGGGTCTCGTCATGGGCGGAGAGGATACGCTCCGCCCCGACCATCAGACGCTCGCCCGCCGCCGTCAGGGTGACGCCGGAGCCGGTGCGGTGAAACAGCCGCTCGCCGGTGATGTCCTCCAGCCGCTTCATCTGCAGGCTGACCGCCGACTGGGTGCGGCCCACGCGCTCGGCCGCGGCCCGGATGGACCCGGCCCGGGCGACGGCGACGAAACTGCGCAGCAGCAGGATGTCGAGATTGGCCATGGCTATAAGAAAAACTCGATTCCGCCATTAGTACTATGAAACTTTCTAACGCCAGTGGGGCGGGTAGTCTTGTCCCATGTGAAACGGCCCCGGATGGAGCGCGCAGATGACCCGGCAGGACAGCACGCCGACGCCGCAGGAGGGCTTCTGGACCGACGTGGAGGCCCACGTCATGCGCTACGGCCCGGCGTTCGAGCGGCGGGTGATCGACCGGGCGGAGGGCAGCTTCGTCATCGACGAGGACGGCGCGCGGATCCTCGACTTCACCTCCGGCCAGATGAGCTCCGTGCTCGGCCATTCCCATCCGGACATCGTGCGCACCGTGCGCGCGCAGGTCGGGCGGCTCGACCATCTGTTCAGCGGCATGCTGTCCCGCCCCGTGGTCGATCTCTGCAGCCGCCTCGGCAGCATGGTCCCGGGGCTGGAGAAGGCGATGCTGCTGTCCACCGGCGGCGAGTCCAACGAGGCGGCGATCCGGCTGGCGAAATGCGTCACCGGCAAGCACGAGATCGTCGCGTTCACCAAGAGCTGGCATGGCATGACCGGCGGGGCCGCGGGGGCGACCTACAGCTCGGCGCGCAAGGGCTACGGCCCGGCGACGGTCGGCAATTTCGCGATCCCGGCGCCGCATGCCTACCGGCCGCGCTTCGCCCATCCGGACGGCAGCCTGGACTGGCAGACCGAGCTGGACGACGCCTTCGCCCAGGTCGACGCCCAGTCGACCGGCAGCCTCGCCGCCTTCATCGCCGAGCCGATCCTGTCCTCCGGCGGCGTCATCGAGCTGCCGGAGGGCTATCTGGCGGCGCTGAAGCGCAAGTGCGAGGAGCGCGGCATGCTGCTGATCCTCGACGAGGCGCAGACCGGCATCGGGCGCACCGGCCACATGTTCGCCTTCCAGCGCGACGGCGTCACGCCGGACATCCTGACCCTGTCGAAGACGCTGGGCGCCGGCCTCCCCCTGTCGGCGATCCTGACCAGCCGCGAGATCGAGGAGGCGGCGTACGAGAAGGGATTCGTGTTCCTGACGACCCATGTCTCCGACCCGTTGCCGGCCGCCGTCGGACTGACCGTGCTCGACGTGATCGGGCGCGACGGGCTGGTGGAGCGGGCCACCGCCTCCGGCGCGCGCCTGCGCGCGGGCATGGAGGCGCTGAAGCAGCGGTTCGACTGTATCGGCGACGTGCGGGGGCGCGGTCTTCTGCTGGGGCTCGAGATCGTGCAGGACCGGGCCGGCAAGGTGCCCGACCTAGACCGGGGAGACCGGATCGCCGCTGCGGCGATGGCGCGGGGCCTGAGCATGAACATCGTCAAGATCCCGGCCATGGGGGCGGTGTTCCGCATCGCGCCGCCGCTGACGGCCACCGACGCGGAGATCGACCTGGGCCTGGATCTGATGGCCGACGCGATCGCCGCCGCCGGATAAGCTCTGGCGGAACTAGCCGGTGCGGATGGCACCGCACAGAACCGAATACCTATCAAAACACCGTCATAAGACCGCAGACAATCGGACCGACCCGCAGTTTCACTGACGCCTGCGGGAACCGTTCAATCCGCCTGCTCGTTCCTCCGGCACTGAGATCCTGTCGGAAGGACAATCCTATGCATGGAATCATCTATCTCGTCGGCCTCGTCGTGATCGTGCTCGCGATCCTCTCGCTGCTCGGACTCGGCTGACGCCCGCCCGCCCCGGCCCGCGCCGCGGGTGAGGGGACGCCGCGGACATGCGGCAGGCTTACATATGGAGACGACAATGGCAGAGACGTTGCGTGCCGCTGAACCGGCGGGGGTCGTGCATTCCGATACTGGAGCGGCCGCCAGTCACATCGATTGGGCGGCGATTTTCGTGGGGGCTCTGCTGGCGACGGCGGTGTCCTTCGTCCTGAACGGCTTCGGCGCGGCGATCGGGCTGTCCGTGGTGTCGCCCTTCGGGGCGGATGGCATCGGCGGGACGGCCATGCTGATCGCGGTGGCGCTCTGGATGATCTGGGTGCTGGTCTCGAGCTACATGGCCGGCGCCTACGTCACCGGCCGGATGCGGCGGCGCGCGTTCGATGCCACCGAGCATGAGTCGGACGTGCGCGACGGCGTGCACGGGCTGGCGGTCTGGGCCCTGGGCGTTCTGTTCAGCGCCTTCCTGCTGGCCGCCACCGTCGATACCGCCGCGCGGACCGGCGCGCAGCTCGCCACGGCGGCCGGCGGCGCGGTCGCGGAGATGGCCGGCTCGGGCTACGAATACGAGCTGAACCAGCTTCTGCGCCCGGCCGAGCCCGGCCGGTTCTCCTCCCAGCCGGAAAGTCGGGCGGCAATCGTCGACGAGCTGCTGCCGATCGTCGAACGGTCGGTGGAGCGCGGTGAGATCTCCCAGCCGGACCGCGCCTATCTGGCCGGCGTGGTGGCCGCGCGGACGAGCCTCAGCGAGCAGGAAGCCATCCTGCGGGTGAACCAGATGGCCGCGACCGTGCAGGCCTCGGTCGAGGAGGCGAAGGACGCGGTTGAGACCGCCCGGGTCGCCTCGGTGCTGAGTGCCTTCGTGTTGGCGGCGGCCCTGCTGATCTCCGGCGCGGGGGCCTGGTGGGCCGCTGCCGTCGGCGGCACGCATCGCGATGACCAGACGGTCATCAAGTGGCTCTCCGGGCCGCGTCGCTGACGCCGCCCCGCGATTGGAGGAGACATCATGCCCTACCTGATCCTGTGGCTGCTCGGCATGCCGCTGACCGTGGTCATCCTGCTGGCCCTGGTGCTGTAGACGCCGAGAAAGTCAGTCTGACGACAGTGGCGGGTTCCTTCGGGAGCCCGCCGCTTTTTTTGGGCTGCGTCCATCGCCGACGACCCGTCATCCCAACCGGGACCGCCCTCCAGAATCGCCCATCCGTCCGGTGAGGAAGTCAGAGCCAGGGAGGCGTCCGACCTGCGGCTCTTCCAGCGCTTGAAGCGCCGGGCATGACTTAGTCCTGCGAGGACGAGACGGGGTCCGCGGGCAAGATCGGTCGGCGCCAACGGCGGGTGTGTTCGACCAGGGCCCTCAGCTTCGGGGCCATGTTCAGACGCTGCGGGTAGTAGAGAAACAGCCCCGGGAACGGCGGCAGGAACTCCTCGAGCAGCGACACCAGCTCGCCGCGGTCGACGTAGGGTCGGAATGTATCGGCGGTCGCGAAGGTGATGCCGCCGCCGTTGAGGGCCATCCGAAGCATGAGCCACAGGTCGTTCGTGGTGACGTAGGGGTCGACGGCCACGTCGAAGGGAACGCCAGCCTCCTCGAATTCCCAGCGGTGCGGGGCGATGTTGGGCGCGCGGCGCCAGCCGATACAGCGATGATGGACCAGATCGCGGGGGTGGGCCGGCGCATGATGGGCGGCGAGATAGCCGGGGGCCGCAACCACCGCCTCGCGCTGGTCGCCCGTCACCGGGACGGCGATCATGTCCATTTCGATCACTTCGCCCAGGCGAACACCGGCGTCGAAACCGGCGGCGACGATGTCGAACTCCTCGTCCGTCACCGTCACGTCGAGTTCCACCGCCGGATGGGCATTGGCGAACCTGACAAGGAACGGGCCCGACAGAAACTCTTCGGCGATCGAGGTCACGGCGAGTTTCAGCAATCCGCTTGGCCGATCCGCTCCGCCGAGCCCTTCCAGCGCGACGTCGATATCGGACATCGGCTGAGACAGGGCCGCGTAGAGCCGCTCGCCCGCTTCTGTCAGCCGTACCGATCGGGTGGTTCGCGTTACCAGGGTGATGCCGAGGCTGTCTTCGAGGCGTCGCACGCCCTGGCTTACGGCAGAGCGCGTGACACCCAGCCGGTCGGCCGCAGCGCGGAAGTTTTTCTCTTCGGCCACTGCAGCGAACAGGGGCAGGAGGTTCAGGTCGATTTTTATTGTCAAATGAAGCTAACCATAATGTCCATCAGGGCATGGATACCGCTAACCATCAAGAAGGTCCACCTCCGAGGCTTCACGCAATCACGGAGAAGACGATGGATAAGGTTGTTCTTGTTACCGGAGCGTCTGGCGGTATCGGCGAGGGCATTGCCCGTGAACTTGCCGCCCAAGGCGCGAAGGTGCTTCTGGGTGCGCGCCGGCTTGACCGCATTGAGGCTGTCTCGGACGCCATCTGTGGCGCCGGCGGCACGGCCCGGGCCCGGGTCCTGGACGTCACCGATCGTGAAGCGATGTTCGCCTTCGCCGAAGCCGCGGTGGACCTTTGGGGCCGCATCGACGTGCTGGTGAACAACGCCGGAATCATGCCGTTATCGCCGCTTTCCGCCGGAAAGCATGACGAATGGGAGCGGATGGTCGATGTGAACATCAAGGGCACGCTCTGGGGCATGGGGGCGGTGCTGCCCCACATGGAGAAGCAGGGCTTCGGACAGATCGTCAATATCGGCTCCATCGGCGCCCTGGCCGTGGTGCCGACGGCCTCGGTCTACTGCGCGACGAAATTCGCCGTCCGGGCCCTGTCGGACGGACTTCGGCAGGAGAGCGACACGATCCGGGTGACCTGCGTGAATCCGGGCGTCGTCGAGAGCGACCTCGCTTCCACCATCACTCATGAGGGGACCAAGGCATTGATGGATGCGTATCGCGCGATCGCCCTGCGGCCCTCGGACATCGCCCGGGCCGTGCGCCAGGTGATCGAGGCGCCGTATGGCGTCGACACGACTGAGATCACCATCCGACCCACCCGGTCGCCGCATTGATCCCAACCGAACGTATGGGAGACCGTAATGCAGAAAACTCTGACCACGCTCATGACTGTCGCCATGCTGGCACAACCGGTCGGCGCCGCCGGTACCGAGGCCGAGGCGAACCATCCGTATGTCGGGATGTGGGTTACCGAGGACGGACGGGTCCGCCACGAACTTCTGCCCAATGGCCGGTATGTGGAAGCCCGTGGGTCGCGCGAACGGGCCTATGAGGGCCGCTATGAGGTGACCGGCGACCATATCGAGTACTGGGACGACACCGGATTCACGGCCGACGGCGATTTCATCGACGGCGTCCTGTACCACGGGGGGATGGTGCTTTTCCGGCGATAGGCCAGCCCGCCACCCCCAGCCCGCAACCCATCAAGAATCCGCGCCCCGCAGAGAGCCCCTCGCAGAGAGCCCCTCGCCGGGCGCGGCCGCCGCAGACAGGCAAGGCAGACAGGCAAGAAGGTCGCGAGTCGGCCCTCGATTTGCTAAACTGGAGCCTTGCAGGTACAACCCGCGCCAATTCCATCATACGAGGCTTTTGCCGTGAACGCCGTTGTCCCCCCCGCCCGGCCCCGCCAAGGCGCGCGGGAGATCTTCAAGTACAAGAAGTACTGGGCCCACCGTTTCGGGGTGGCGCCGTTCCTGCCGATGAGCCGGGACGAAATGGATCTGCTCGGCTGGGACAGCTGCGACGTCATCCTGGTGACCGGCGACGCCTATGTGGACCACCCGAGCTTCGGCATGGCCGTCATCGGCCGCACGCTGGAGGCGCACGGCTTCCGCGTCGGCATCATCGCCCAGCCCGACTGGACCAGTGCCGAGGCGTTCAAGGAACTCGGCCGGCCGAACCTCTATTTCGGGGTAACGGCGGGCAACATGGACAGCCTCGTCAACAACTACACCGCCGACAAGCGCATCCGCACCGACGACAACTACACGCCGGACGCCGCCCCCGGGAAGCGGCCGGACCGCGCCGTGCTGGTCTACTCCCAGCGCTGCCGCGAGGCGTTCCCGGACGCGCCGATCGTGCTCGGCGGCATCGAGGCGTCCCTGCGCCGGATCGCCCATTTCGACCATTGGAGCGAGAAGGTCCGCCGCTCGGTCCTGATCGACAGCAAGGCCGACGTGCTGCTCTACGGCAATGCCGAGCGCGCGATCATCGACGTCACCCACCGCATCGCCAAGGGCGACAACCCGCGCGACCTGTTCGACATCCGCGGCCTGGCGCTGGTCCGCAACGAGGCCGCCCCCGACTACCGCGAGATCGACATGACCTCGATCGACGACGCGCCGGAGCGGGCCGAGCGCGGCGACGAGGAGCAGGTGATCCGCCTGCCGTCCTACGAGACCGTGCGCGACGACAAGGAGGTCTACGCCCAGGCCTCCCGCATCCTGCATCTGGAGAGCAATCCGGGGAACGCGCGCCCGCTGGTGCAGCGCCACGGCGACCGCGACGTCTGGGTGACGCCGCCGCCGATCCCGCTGACCACCAAGGAGATGGACTGGGTCTTCGACCATCCCTACGCGCGGGCACCTCACCCCTTCTACGGCGATGCGCGGATCCCGGCCTGGGAGATGATCCGCTTCTCGGTGAACATCATGCGCGGCTGCTTCGGCGGCTGCACCTTCTGTTCGATCACCGAGCATGAGGGCCGGATCATCCAGTCGCGCAGCCAGGAGTCGATCGTCCGCGAGATCGAGGACATGCGCGACAAGGTGCCGGGATTCACCGGACAGGTCTCCGACCTCGGCGGGCCGACGGCGAACATGTACCGCATGGCCTGCAAGGACCCGGAGATCGAGAAGTCCTGCCGCCGGCTGTCCTGCGTGTACCCGACGATCTGCAAGAACCTGAACACCGACCACAAGCCGCTGATCGACCTGTACAGGGCAGCCCGCGGCACCGAGGGCGTGAAGAAGGTCTCGATCAGCTCGGGACTGCGCTACGACCTCGCGGTGGAGAGCCCGGAATATGTGGAGGAGCTGGTCACCCACCATGTGGGCGGCTACCTGAAGATCGCGCCGGAGCATACCGAGGACGGTCCGCTCTCGCGGATGATGAAGCCGGGCATCGGCTCTTACGACAAGTTCAAGGAGATGTTCGACGCGGCGGCCGCCAAGGCGGGCAAGAAGTACTTCCTCATCCCGTACTTCATCGCCGCCCATCCCGGCTGCACCGACGAGGACATGATGAACCTCGCCCTGTGGCTGAAGAAGAACGGCTACCGGGCCGACCAGGTGCAGACGTTCACGCCGACGCCGATGGCGATGGCGACGGCCATGTACTATTCCGGCCGCAACCCGCTGAAGCCGGTCCGCCGTGCCGGGACCGAGCGGGTGGAGACGGCCAAGGGCCTGCGCCAGCGCCGCCTGCACAAGGCGTTTCTGCGTTACCACGACGCCGAGAACTGGCCGCTGCTGCGCGAGGCGCTGAAGGAGATGGGTCGCGAGGACCTGATCGGCAACGGCAAGCACCACCTGATCCCGCGCTGGCAGCCCGCCGGCACCGGCAAGGCCGGCGGCGAGGGCCGCCGACGCGCGGGCGGCCCGGCCAAGGCGGGGGCTCCGGCCGGCTGGAAGCTGCCGCACCGCCCGGCCGAGATGGACCGCGAGGGCGGCGGCCGTCTGGGCGGCCGATCCCGGAACAAGGCCAAGCCGCAGGGCGCGAAGCGGAGTCGGGCGGCGCGTTAGATCTTAAAGCAGTTGTCTCGATGCCACTCCAGGAACCGGGGGTGAGGCCGATCCCTGTGTAGGATCGGCCCCATGGCCTGCCCGCTGGGATTGACGAAGGCGCGGACCGCCTCCGGGTCGTTCGCCTGTCGTGAGATCAATATCTTCAGGTCGTCTGACAGGCTGATCAGCTCGCGGTCGAACATCCAGTGCGCGGTGCCCGACAGGGCGATCCCATTATTCACGCAATCCGGACCACTGGCTTCGACCGGCCGGATATGGGCCGCGTCCACTTCCGCCCGTCCGCCACCGTTGATGAGCTTCAGGCCGCTGATCGCGCATCTCTCGTCATAGGCATTCAGAACCACACGACGGAATGCCCGGTCACGGACCGGCCTGGAAGTCAGGGAGCGCACGCGGTTTCTGTCGGTTTCGAACTCGAAGGGAGCTTGCTCATCCTCCAGGCCGACGTTGGTTTCAGGAGCATCCGTGCGAGGCAGCAACGTCGCGTCCTCTTCTAGGCCCAAGTCCACGATGCGCCTAAAGTCTTCGGCGCTTAGCGGCCGGACGGCTGCCTGCGCGCGGCCAGAAAGGCGGCCTTGCTCATTCAGCAGGCCACGTTCGACCGGAGCGCTGTTGATGTTGAACGGAACTGGGGTTGGGAAGTCGATGTAGTCGGCCATCAACGCCAAGTACATCTGCGGCGCGGTCGGATCGGGTATGATTTTCTCGACGCGCGCGACAGCAAAATAGCCCCGTGATCCTCGGACTTTGCGGGGCTCGAGATAGACGATCCAGTCGTTAACGCATTGTGCGGCGCGGTCGAGGTATTGGCTGGGGAACTGGTATCGCTCGGCAGGGCTGTCATCGTAGATGGAATCTGCTCTGTGCATGAAGATGCCGTAGCCCATGCGCGCTCCACGAAGTAGGCGATTGATCTTCTAACAACCGGCAAACAATAAGCCGGATCGCGAGCGTTGCACGTCACGCATGATCCGACTGTGTATCGTCCAGGATGACGGTATCCATGGGAACGTCCCACGGCATGGGAAAAATCGTGGGCATGCGGGAGAAGGCGTATCCGATGCCGACGATCTGCGGCCTCGGCTCGATCCGCACCAGCGTGCGGTCGTAATAGCCCCCGCCGTTGCCGAGCCGGTAGCTCTCCGCATCGACGCCGACGAGCGGCACGACGACGATCTCGGGCCTCGCGGCGTCGGTACCGTCGGGCACGGGGATGTCCCAGAGGCCCCGGACCATGCGGCATTCCGGCTCCCACCGGCGGAAGGTCAGTGGCGCGTCCCGGGTCTCGACCACCGGCAGCAGGACGCTGGCGCCGGCCTCGTGGATCTCGCGCATCCAGGGCCGCAGGTCGGGCTCGCCGCGGATCGGCCAGTAGACGGCGACGGTACGGTCGGCGATCGGGCCCAGGGTTCGGCCCAGCCCTTCGGTAATGGCCCGGCCGCAGGCCTCGCGGTCGCCGACCGCCATGGCCCGGCGCAGGGCGTAGAGGCGTTCGCGTTCGGCCTTCCGGAAGCGGGCGACGTCGCGGGCGGTCTCGCAGTCCACCAAATGGCCGTCGACCAGCCGATGGCCGAAGCAGGGATCCTCGCCACCGGGCGTCGATATCGGGTCATCAGCCATGGCCGCTCTCCTCACGATCGTCCGCGCCCACCATCTATTCGATCCCGTGTTCGATCGCCTCCAGCGGCAGGTCGAAGCGGCAGACCAGGCCGCTCGGCTTGAACGCGAGATCCACCGTCGCGCCGAGTTCGTATTCCACCAGATCGCGGATGACGCGGATACCGAAGCCGAATTCGCTCGGCTCGCGGACCGGCGGTCCGTCGATCTCGACCCAGTCGACGCAGATCCGGTCACCCCGGCTCTCGGTGCGCACCGAGATCAGCCCGCTCTCGGTCGACAGCGCGCCGTATTTCAGGCTGTTGGTGACCAGCTCGTGGATCGCCATGCCGAGGGTCTGTGCGGCCTGGGGATTGAGGCGGATGTCCTTGCCCTCGAACCGGACGCGGTCGACCATCTTGGCCGAGTAGGGGGCGCATTCCTCGACGATCCGCGTGCGCAGGCTGGCCCCGTCGAACTGGGCATGGCTGAGCATGGAATGGGTCCGGGCGAGCGACAGCAGCCGCTGGCGCAGGTTCGTCTTGAAGCTGGCGACATGCTCCTCCTTGTCCGCCAGGTTCACGATCGAGCCCATGACCGTGAGCATATTCTGCACCCGGTGGTCCAACTCGGCCAGAAGCGTGGCCAGCCGGGTGGCGCTCTGTTTCAGGTCGGTGATGTCATAGCTGAGGCCGATCAGGTGCGGGCCGTCCGCGCGCCCGATGAACATCTTGCCCTTGCTGACCAGCCAGCGTTCCCGGCCGGCAGTGTCGATGATCCGGAACTCGACGTCGAAGACCTCTCCGCGCTCGACCGCCTGAGTCTGTTCCCGCAGCACGAAGTCGCGGTCCTCGGGATGGATAAAGGAATGGAACTTCTCGACGCTCGGCGGGATCGCACCCGGCTGCAGGCCGAGCATCGTGTAGAGCCGGTCGTCCCACTGGGCGAGGTCGCTGCGGGGATCCCAGTCCCAGGTGGCGATGCGGCCGGCCTCCAGTGCCAGGCGCAGTCGCTCCGAGTTCTCCAGGAGCTGCTGTTTGAAGGCGGCGTTCGTGATCACCCCATGCAGGACATTGGCGACCGCCTGGACGAAGGCGACGTCGTCGTCGGTGAACTGCTTGATGTCGGTCGCGTGCACGCCGAGCACGCCCCAGGGGTCGGCTTCCGTCCCGATGAGCACGCTGATGCCGGACTTGACGCCGCTTCGGGTCAGCAGTTCGGGGCCCTGGAAGCGGGTTTCGTTCGGCAGATCGGTGACGACGACCGGCTGGCGGGAGAGCAGGGTGTAGCCGCCCTGGCTGGTATTGCTGTCCGGCACGCTGGAAACGTTCACCTCCACATCCCGGAAACCGCGCTGTGCCACCAGCATGAGATCGTGGTGCTCCGGGCGATGACGCAGGACCTTGGCCATGTCGCAGCCGAGGCCGTCCACCAGGCAGCGGGCGGCGGCGTCGAACAGGAAGGACAGCGGTGCGTCGGTCAGGCCGATGCGGCCGATATTGGCGACGGCGCGCTGCTGGCGTTCGCGCGTCCCCCGCAGCTCGGTCTCCCGGTACAGCTCGCTGATGTCGCCGTAGGTGATGAGCACGCCCTCGATCCGGCTGTCGGAGGTGCGGTAGGGCAGGACCTGACGATGGAACCACCGACCGTCGATGCTGCTCACATGGGCCGAGAGGGTGGCCAGCGTCGTGACGCACCGATCCACGTCTTCGTAGAGCGTCGGGTCGTTCACCCGCACCGACAGATCGGAGATCGGTCGGCCGATATCGGACTCCAGGATGCGCAGCAGGTCGGCGGCCGAGGGGGTGAACCGACGGATCACCAGTGATTTGTCGAGAAACAGGACGGCGAGTTGCGTGCTGTTGATCAGGTTCGAGATGTCGTTGTTGACCCGCTCCAGCTCGCCGATCTTGCTCTCGAGCTGATTGTTCACCGTGGAAAGCTCTTCGTTCAGCGACTGCAGCTCTTCGCGGGAGGTCTCCAGTTCCTCGTTGGAGGACTGAAGCTCCTCGTTCGTCGACGTCACCTCCTCGTTGGAGGCGCGGAGCTCCTCGTTGGAGGCCTCGAGCTGCTCGACCGCCGCGGTCAGTTCGTCCCGGGTGATCTGCAGGTCGAATTCGAGCCGCTGGACCGCGGTCTGTTCGTCGGGTGCGACCTCGCTTGCCGGCTCGATCGGCCGCGGCTCGCCGATATCCTCCAGATACAGCAGGACCGCCCACTGGTCGCTCTGCAGGCGCACCGGTTCCGCGGTGATCCGAACCGTGAGCTCCCGGCCGCTGCGCCGCACCCGATGGGCCGTCATGGTCTGCACCTCGCAGGTCTCGAAGGCCAGCTTCAGGGCCACCCGCATCCGGGTGCGCAGCCCGTCCAGGGCCATCAGCGTCACATCGCGGGTCGGCTCGCCCGGCGGAAAGTCGAGATAGTCGCGCACCGGCCCGTGGAAATAGATCGCGTCGTTGCGCTGGTTCACCAGGATGCTGGCCGGAACGAACCGCGAGATCATCGCGTTCTTGGCCAGATCGATGGAGGAGTGTCGGTAGCTCTGCATGCGCGCGGACGCCCGGTTGTCGGAACTTCGGACACCACCTTGGACGTCCGACAGGGTATGGGGAAGGGTCACTCGCTCACTATGTTTTTCGCCGATGCACCGGTAGAGCCGCCATTCCTTCGACAGGGTCGTGTAGAACCGAGCCTGCTTTCCGACGGTCTCGGAACTCCCGAGGAACAGGTGGCCGCCCTGTTTCAGCGCGAAGTGGAACATCCGCAGGATCCGGCTCTGGACCTCGGCGTCGAGATAGATCATCACGTTGCGGCAGATAATCAGGTCGAGCTTCGAGAACGGCGGGTCGCTGATCAGGTCCTGACGGGCGAAGAGGATGAGATCGCGGAGCCGCTTGCCCAGCACGTACCGGCCGTTGTCTTCGATGAAGTGGCGCTGCAACCGCTCCGGTGTGACGTCATCGGCGATGCTGGCGGGAAAGTCGGCCTCGCGGGCCGTGTCGACCGCGCGCCGGTCGATATCGGTGGCGAAGATCTGGAAGCGGGGTTCCATGCCGCGGCGCTCGAACGCCTCGGCCAGAAGGATGGCGACCGATACCGCCTCCTCGCCGGTGGAGCAGCCGGCCACCCAGACCCGGACCGGCTGGTCGTCGATGTGCCCGCCGATCATCGGTCGGATGACGGTTTTCGCCAGCAGATCCCAGGCCTCCGGATCGCGGAAGAACCGGGTGACCCCGATCAGCAGATCGCCGGCGAGACTGTGCACCTCCTCGCGGTCGTTGCGCAGCCGGACCAGGTATTGCCGCATGGTCTGTACCTGCGCCAGCCCCATGCGCCGGCGGATGCGCCGGTTCAGGGTGGCCGGTCGATAGCTGCTGAAATCGTGATCGGTCTGGCTGCGCAGCAGGCCCAGCAACGCCTGAAAGGCCGCCGGTTCCTCCTCGCTGACCTTTCCGGTTGCTTCCGGTGCGGCGATGAACGGATGGCCGGCATAGCGTGCCAGTAGCCCCGGCATCTCGGCGATCGGCGCGACGAAGTCGGCCACGCCGGCGCCGATGGCGCTGCGCGGCATGCCGTCATAATCGGCGGTCTCCGGATCCTGGACCAGCGTCAGACCGCCCGTCGCCTTGATCTCCCGCAGACCTGCCGTCCCGTCGGAGCCGTTGCCGGTCAGGACGATGCCGACCGCCCGCTCGTGGAGCGTCTCGGCGAGCGAGCGGAAGCAATAGTCGATCGGCATCCGGACGCCGCGCGGCGCGACCGGACGCTCGAGCATGATGGTGAGGTCGACCACGCGCAGATAGCAGTTGGACGGAATGACGTACACCGTGCCCGGGGCGATCCGTATGTCGTCCGCCGCGCTGCGGACCGGCATCCGGCTGTGCCGGTCCAGCAGGTCCGCCATCACGCTCTCGTGGTTCGGGTCCAGATGCTGGATCAGCAGAAAGGCCATCCCGCTGCTCTCGGGCACCGCTTCCAGGAACCGGCGGAACGCGTCCAGTCCGCCGGCCGACGCGCCGACTGCCACGATCGGGAACGGCGCGTCGGCGGCGGGACCGCCGTCGTCGTCGTGCCGGGTCGGGGGGGCGTCCTGATCGTCGGGCATGCGGCCGACCTCGGCTCGGTGATCTTCGGACTCGGCGACGGCCTATGCTGTCGGTGGCGGCGGTTGAGTCGGTATCTTTGAGTTGTAACAGGCCGCACTTGCAGCGCACAGTCCTGCAAATCGGGATTGGAACCGCCGTCCAGATCGCGCGTTAAATACCGATGGGGAACCGCTTTCAGGAATCTCGCAGATGTCTAACGAGCAGGCCGAACTGAGACATCATGCCCGGGTCATGCTCTGGGACCGCGATGTCGGCGACGAGTTGTTCCGGCTCGCCGCCGATCGCGCTTTCCAGGGCACGTCGATCCCGGACAACCAGCGTATGGACGCGTTCAAGCGGTTCTACGAGGCTTGGCGCGAGGGAGTGTCGACGGTTGGCGCGCCCCTGTTCACCGACGCCGCGCTTTTCAGCGCGCTACCCGGCCCCGACAACGTACCCCGCCAGGTGCTCATGCTGGTGGATTTCGCCGGATTCCCGCTGGATCAGGCGGCCGAGATCATGGGCATAGACCGGTCGGTCGCGGAGAAGGCGCTGTCCATAGGCCGCACCCAGAACCGGCTCGATCCGGCCATGGGGTGTAAGGCTCTGATCATTGAGGACGAGTTCCTGATCGCGGAGGAGCTGAGCGCGCTGGCGAAGCAGGCGGGCATCGCGGAGGTCTATCTCGCCCGCACGGTCGAACAGGCGATCCTGCTGGCTCAGGAGCATCTGCCCGACATCATCTTCGCCGACTTTCGGTTGAAGGACGGCGAGACGGGCGTCGACGCCATCGAACCCCTGCGCGAGCTGTCCGGCGCGCCGGTCGGATTCGTGACCGCCTATCCACACTCGGTTCTGAAGCACTCGGTGATTCCGCCGGATTTCCTGATCCAGAAGCCCTTCCGGCCGGAGGCGGTGACCGCCATCATCGGGCATTGGCTGGTCGAAAAGGAAATGGACTGATCGGCACGGCGAGCGCGCCCGGCAGACAGTCGTTAGTTCGTGAAGTTGTCGCCGAGATCGAGGTCGCTTGCGTGTGTCAGACCGATGCGAAGCAGTTCGCGGATTGCGGCCGCCATTGAGGGTACACGGTTCTCGAACTGCCAGTCCTTCAACTGGTCGATCTCGGAGTCCGTCAGCATCACCTGCTGTCGGACGAGACGCTTCTCTCTTTGATTCTGGTTCACGTGTCCGTCTGACCTCTGTACGTCACCGCCCGCACCGTCGGTGAAGCTGCCACCGCAGCAAGTCTCGGGACAGGGCCGCGCTCCGTCCCTACTGAATCACTTTGATCGGCGGAAGTCGAATGGTCAATTGTCTCGCGCAGAGTAAGTGGGTGAATTCGCCGGAATGGTTGTATATATATTAAATTAATAATATTCCAATGATTGGAAAGACTTGCCGCTCGGCGGCGGTTCCGGCGGCAGCGTCTCCCGGACGACCGCCGCATACCGGTGTCTGCGGCGGTCGATGTCATTGTGACGGGGGCTACAGGAAGATCGTCGTGATCTCCGGCACCAGCAGGATCAGCGCCAGGATCATAAGCTGGATGCAGATGAAAGGCAGGAACCCACGGAAGATGTCGGTCAGCGAGATATGCGCCGGCGCGACGGACTTCAGATAGAACGCCGCGGGTCCGAAGGGAGGTGACAGGAAGCTGACCTGCATGTTCACGCAGAACAGGATGCCGAACCACACCTTCACCATGGTCATGCTGTCCAGCCCGCCGGTCAGGCCGAGCTCCTCCATCGGCATCTTCAGGACGATCGGCAGGAACACCGGCATGACCAGCAGGACGATCCCGGTCCAGTCCATGAAGGCGCCGAGGAACAGGAAGATCACCATCATCACCAGCAGCACGCCCATGGTCGGCAGGTCGTAGCCGAGGATCAGGTTGGCCACATAGGTCGGCCCGCCGGCGATGGTGTAGGCGCCGGCCAGCGCGGTGGCGCCGAAGGTCACCCAGATGATGGTGCCGGTCGACTTGAACGTCCGCATGGAGGCTTCCTGCAGGAGCTGGAAGGAGAACTCCCCGCGCAGGACGATGAGGACCAGCACGGCGATCGAGCCCATGCCGGCCGCCTCGGTGATGCCGGTGATGCCGCCGTAGATCGAGCCCAGCACGACGACGACGATCAGCAGCGGGGCGACCAGGCCCTTGCCCTTTTCCCAGGCATCCATCGCCTTCTCCCGGCCGACGACCAGGAGCAGATAGCCAAGGCAGGCGACCGCGATCGCCGCGGCGATGCCGAGGGACCGGGCGTCGATCAGCGTGGTCTCCTCGTCGATCGACCCGACGGCGTAGAGCACGGCCCCGCGCAGCACCACCAGAGCGGCGGCGCCGCCGACCATCATCGACAGCAGGCTCAGGCCCATCGTGAGCTTCTCCGAGCCGGTCATGTCGTCGGGCGACGGCTCGGGCAGGGGTGCCTGCTCGGGATGCATGCGGGTGCGGATCAGAATGTAGACGATGTAGCAGCCGGCCAGGATGAAGCCCGGCAGGAAGGCCGCCTGAAACAGGGCGTGAATCGACGTCTCGGTGATCAGCCCGTAGAAGATCAGGACGATGGACGGCGGGATCATGGTGCCGAGCGAGCCCGACGCGCAGATCGTGCCGACCGCCAGGTTCTGGTCGTAGCCCAGGCGCAGCATCTGCGGCAGGGCGATCAGGCCGAGCAGCACGACCTCGCCGCCGATGATGCCCGACATCGCCGCCATGACGATGGCCATCACCGCGGTGACCACGGCGATGCCGCCGCGGGTACGCGACAGCCAGAGGTTCAGGGTCGAGTACATGTCGCGGGCGATGCCGGAGCGTTCCAGCAGGGTCGCCATGAAGATGAACAGCGGCACCGACACCAGCACGTAGTTGGTGGTGATGCCGTAGAGCCGCTGGGCCAGGATGTTCAGCGGGCCGGTGCCGAAGGTGCCGAACAGCAGGTCGGGTCCGAACTTCAGCACCATCACGACGACGGCGAGGAAACCCGAGGCGAAGCCGAGCGGCATGCCGATCGCCAGGAGCGCCAGCATGCCGACCAGCAGGATCAGCGAGATTGTCCCGATATCCATGACGGCGCTTCCTCAGTCGGTCCGGGTGGTCGACGGATCGTTGCCGATATTCGGCATGTCGAGGTCGTCGGCCGGATCGTGGGATTGGGGTTCCTTGTTCCAGTCGAAGATCAGGTTCGAGATCGACTGCAGCGCCAGGAACACGAGGGTGATCAGGATCAGCGGCTTGATGGTGGCCGGGATCGGCGGGTCGAAGGCTGTGCCGAAGGTCTCCCATCGCAGGAACTTGGCCTTGGCCTCGCCGAAGCCGCCCCAGACGACGGCGATCGCGAAGATGACGACGCAGATCACCGACAGGGTGTCGAACAGCTGGCGCATCCATTTCGGCGCCATGTCGTAGAGGATGAAGATGCGAATATGGCTGCGTTGCTGCAGCGCGTAGAGCCCGGCGGTCAGATAGATGCCGCCGCCGACCCACAGGGACATCTCGTTGACCCAGAGCGTGGGGGCAAGGAAGACGTACCGCATCACCACTTCGTAGAAGATGATCGCGACGATGAAGGCTGGCGCCCACATCGCGATCCGACTGAAGCCCCACGTGAGCCAGTCCAGAGGACCGGTGCGCTCATGCTCGACCATTTCCGACTCCCTAGATCTCTCGGCGTCCCGCCGTGCCGCCCGGGAATGGTCCCGAGGGGGGCGACGGGCCGTCCGAAAGGGGGACGGCCCGTCGGATACTGTGCTCAGGCGGTCAGGATCACTCCTTAACCAGGCCGAGCTGACGCAGGTAGGTCAGGTGGCTTTCGACCAGGGCCTTGGCCTCCGGCGTCGTGGCGAAGTCCTTCCACGCGGACTGGGCGGCGTCGCGGAACTTCTGCAGATCCTCGTCCGACCAGGCGTACAGGGTCACGCCCTTCGACTTCAGGTCGGCGGCCGCCTCGGCGTTCTTCTTCTCGAAGGTCAGCGCGGTGCGCAGAGCCAGCGACTCCATGGCCACAGACATGATCCGGCGATGGCTCTCCGGCATGGCGTTCCACTTGGCCTTGTTGCAGGCGAGGTGGTCGGACGGCATGGAATGGAAGCCGGGATAGTTGGCGTGCTTCACCAGGTCGTAGAGACCCAGGGACTGGTTGTTCGCCAGGCCCGAGGCGTCGGCGCCGTCGATGATGCCGGACTCAAGCGCGGTGAAGACCTCGGTGAAGTCCATCACGATCGGCGAGGCGCCGAGGTTCTCGAAGATCTTGGTTTCCATGCCCGGGGGCGAGCGGAACTTCCAGTCCTTGAAGTCCTCTGCGTTGCGGATCGGCTTGGACGACGACAGGGACTCCTGCCCGTAGACCCACCAGCCGATGAGCTGCATGTCGAACTGGTTGTACAGCTTCTGGGCCGCTTCCATGCCGCCGCCGTAATACAGCCAGGAAAGCTGCTGATACGGGGTGGCGTAGCCGCCCATGATGTCGCCGACGAACTGGAAGGCCGGGTTCTTGCCGGTCTGATAGGCGCCGCTGGTCATCTCGCAGTCGAGAATACCCGTGGCCGCGGCGTCGAACGCCTCGACCGACTTCACGACCGAGGACGAGTAGAACATCTCGATCTGGATCTCGCCGTTCGACATCGTCTGAACGTTGTCGATGTACTGCGCGGCGAGCTTGCCGGATACGGTTTCGGGGGCGTAGTGCGTCTGGATGCGCAGGCTCGTGGTCTGCGCCATGGCCGCGGTGCTGAGCCCGGCGGCGAGCAAGGCAGCCGAAACTGCGGGCGCAAGTTTCGCGATCATTCTCATCAAGTCCTCCCATTGGTGCCGGTGTTCCGGCTTTTTGGTCTCGCCCGTTCGGCCAGACCTAATTTTCTCGGCGAGGATCCCTGCAATGGCTTTTCACCGGGGCAGAATAGCGCCTCAACCGATATCCCTCCGACTGTGTCGGGAGCACGGAGACAGGTCAAGACGTAGGGTTTTTGTATGACTGATTCAGACGGTTTGGAGGCGTCTGTGAAGGCGCGCAACGGTTTGGTCGCGATATGACGACGGGCCGTCCGGCATGCGGACGGCCCGTCGGATACTGTGCTCAGGCGGTCAGGATCACTCCTTAACCAGACCGAGCTGACGCAGGTAGGCCATGTGGCTGTCGACCAGGGCCTTGGCCTCCGGGGTGGTCGCGAAGTCGACCCACGCGGACTGGGCGGCGTCGCGGAACTTCTGCAGCTCCTCTTCGGACCAGGCGTAGAGTTTCACGCCCTTCGACTGCAGGTCTGCGGCGGCCTCGGCGTTCTTCTTCTCGAAGGTCAGCGCGGTGCGCAGAGCCAGCGACTCCATGGCCACAGACATGATCCGGCGATGGCTCTCCGGCATGGCGTTCCACTTGGCCTTGTTGCAGGCGAGGTGGTCGGACGGCATGGAATGGAAGCCGGGATAGTTGGCGTGCTTCACCAGGTCGTAGAGACCCAGGGACTGGTTGTTCGCCAGGCCCGAGGCGTCGGCGCCGTCGATGATGCCGGACTC
The DNA here is from genome assembly GCF_900102465.1 of Thalassobaculum litoreum DSM 18839. Taxonomy (GTDB): domain Bacteria; phylum Pseudomonadota; class Alphaproteobacteria; order Thalassobaculales; family Thalassobaculaceae; genus Thalassobaculum; species Thalassobaculum litoreum. The sequence continues at coordinate 37,705 of NZ_FNBW01000003.1, forward strand.
AAGCGCGGTGAAGACCTCGGTGAAGTCCATCACGATCGGCTTGGCGCCGAGATTCTCGAAGATCTTCGTCTCCATGCCCGGGGGCGAGCGGAACTTGAAGTCCTTCAGGTCGGCGGCGTTGCGGATCGGCTTGGACGAGGCCAGGGACTCCTGCCCGTAGACCCACCAGCCGACCAGCTGCATGTCGAACTTGTTGTAGAGCTTCTGGGCCGCGTCGAGACCGCCGCCGTAATACAGCCAGGAGAGCTGCTGATACGGGGTGGCATAGCCGCCCATGATGTCGCCGACGAACTGGAAGGCCGGGTTCTTGCCGGTCTGATAGGCGCCGCCGGTCATGTCGCAGTCGAGGATGCCCGTGGCCGCGGCGTCGAAGGTCTCCACCGACTTCACGACCGAGGACGAGTAGAACATCTCGATCTGGATCTCGCCGTTCGACATCGTCTGAACGTTATCGACATACTGGGCGGCGAGCTTGCCGGACACGGTCTCCGGGGCGTAGTGCGTCTGGATGCGCAGGGTCGTGGTCTGCGCCATGGCGGCGGTGCTGAGCCCGGCCGCCAGCAGAGCGGCCGACACTGCGGGTGCGAGTTTTCCGATCATTCTCATCATGTCCTCCCTATGGACTGCCGGACTTCCGGCTTCTTGATCCTGGCTTATCAGACAGGATTTGTTCCATCGGTGAGTTTACCTGCATTGGTTTTCAAACGGTGCAGAATAACGCCTCACCCGACATGGGTCCGACTTTGTCGGGACCGTCTGTGAACGTCAAGTGATTGGGTGGTTGTATGACTAATTCAGATCGCTCGACCGGCGGCTTGCAGAGGCGGACATCGCCGAAAACGAAGCATTAGGTCCCGGGCTCCGGGGGATTTCCGATGCTTACCCCGCCCGCAGTGCGCTGGGGGAGCGGAAGATCGACCCTGAGGTCAGACGTGAAGCGGGTTTGTACGATCTGAGATCTAGTTCCCGCGACCCGGCAATCGGCGGTGCGGCCTGTCGGCGGGAGCACCCCCGGCGCAGGGCCGGGGGCGGCGTTCAGATCGACGGCCTCAGCCGCACTTGGAATAGCCGCAGGCGGTGCAGAGGTCGCAGCCCTCCTGTTTCACCAGCGCGACCGAGCCGCAGCTCGGGCATTGCGCCGGGGCGCCGCCGATATTGATGACCTGCTTGACCACCTGCGGAGCCGCACTCTCGGAGTCCGGCGCCTTCAGGAAGCCGATGGCCAGCATGTGTTCCTCGATCACGTCGCCGATGGCCGCCAGCAGGGACGGCACATAGCGCCCCTTCACCCACTGCCCGCCGCGCGGATCGAACACCGCCTTCAGCTCGTCGACCACGAAGCTCACGTCGCCGCCGCGCCGGAACACCGCGCTGATCATGCGGGTCAGGGCCACGGTCCAGGCGAAATGCTCCATGTTCTTGGAGTTGATGAACACCTCGAACGGGCGGCGGCGGCCGTCCTGCTCGATGTCGTTCACGGTGATGTAGATCGCGTGGTCGCTGTCGGCCCATTTGATCTTGTAGGTCGCGCCCGGCAGGAAGGTCGGTCGGTCCAGCGGCTGCATCAGGTGGACGACCTCCGGCGACCCGGTCGCCTCCACAGCGGGGGCCGGTTGCTCGGGCTCCTCGCGCTTGGTCGCCAGGACCGAGCCGGTGATCAGGTTCGGCCGGTAGGTGGTGCAGCCCTTGCAGCCGCTGCGGTAGGCCTCGCGATAGACGTCCTTGAACGTCTCGAAGGCGATGTCCTCGGGCACGTTGATCGTCTTGGAGATCGAGCTGTCGACATACTTCTGCACGGCCGCCTGCATGACCACGTGGTCATGCGGGGTCAGGCTCTGGGCATCGACGAAGGCATCGGTCAGCTCCGCCGTCTCGCCCTTCAGGCGCCGGTACAGGCGGTAGGCGAAATCGCTGACCTCCTCCACCTTCTTCGAGCCGTCCGGCATCAGCACCGTGCGGTCGTAGGTGAAGCTGAATACCGGCTCCAGCCCGCTGGACACGTTGTCGGCCAGCAGGGAGATGGTCCCGGTCGGCGCGATGGAGGTGACCAGGGCGTTGCGGATGCCGTGCTTGGCGATCCCCGCCTTCAGGTCGTCATCGAGCTCGGCGATGCTCTCGCCGGCCAGATAGGCGTCGCGGTCGAACAGCGGGAAGGCGCCCTTCTCGTCGGCGAGGTCGATGGAGGCCTGGTAGGCGTGGCGGCGCACCGCGTCCATCCACTTCTCCACCGTCGCCACCGCTTCCGGCGAGCCGTAGCGCAGACCGCACATGATCAGCGCGTCGGCCAGCCCGGTGACGCCCAGGCCGATCCGCCGCTTGGCCAGCGCCTCGGCGCGCTGCTGCTCCAGCGGGAACAGGGAGACATCGACGACGTTGTCCATCATCCGCACGGCGAGCGGCACCGCCTCGGCCAGCGCCGCCTCGTCCAGGCAGGCATCCGGCTCGAAGGGATGGCGCACGAAGGTGGCCAGGTTCATCGAGCCGAGCAGGCAGGCGCCGTAGGGCGGCAGGGGCTGCTCGCCGCAAGGATTGGTCGCCGCGATGGTCTCGCAATAGTGCAGGTTGTTGCGCTGGTTGATCCGGTCGATGAAGATCACGCCCGGCTCCGCCACGTCGTAGGTGGCGGTCATGATCCGGTCCCACAGGTCGCGGGCGCGGATCGTGCGGTAGACGGTCCCGTCGAACACGAGGTCCCAGTCGCCGTCGGTCTCCACCGCCTGCATGAAGGCGTCGGTCACCAGGACCGAGAGGTTGAACATGCGCAGCCGCACCGGATCGCGCTTCACCTCGATGAAGGCCTCGATGTCCGGGTGGTCGCAGCGCAGCGTCGCCATCATCGCACCACGGCGGGAGCCGGCGCTCATGATGGTGCGGCACATGGCGTCCCAGACATCCATGAACGACAGCGGGCCGGAGGCGTCGGCGCCCACGCCCTTCACCGGCGCGCCCTTGGGTCGGATCGTGGAGAAATCGTAGCCGATGCCGCCGCCCTGCTGCATGGTCAGGGCCGCTTCCTTCAGGGCGTCGAAGATGCCGCCCATGTTGTCGGGCACGGTGCCCATGACGAAGCAGTTGAACAGGGTGACCTGACGCCCGGTTCCCGCGCCGGCGACGATGCGGCCGGCCGGCAGGAAGCGGAAACCTTCCAGCACCTCGCGGAAGCGCGCGGACCACTGGGCGCGTTCGCGCGGCTTCTCCGCCTGAGCCAGGGCATTCGCGACCCGCGTCCAGGTGTCCTCCATCGTCGCGTCGACGGCGGATCCGCCCTGTTTCAGGCGGTATTTCATGTCCCAGATCTGCGTACTGATGGGCGCGAGATCGTTCATCGAATCCTACATGTAGTGGTTCTAGCGCAAGCTACCCAGTGTATCTCGACATTCTTCGGCAGACAAGGAGTCCGGCAGCCGTCCTGGCCGACGCAACTCCGTGTTATGCCGATCTTAACATTTGGGCGCGTAGCACGAGTTCTTAAACAAGAAAACATTGGGGGGAGGCCGTCCAACGGCCCCGCAGATCACGTGTCACGGGAACCAGGCAAGGCAGAGCAGGCCCGCCGGGGGATGAACCCGCCCGGCGCCAGTCGTCTTGGTGCCAGTCGTGTTGGTGCCAGTCGTCTTGGCGGCAGCGTCTCCTTCGGGGCGTTCGCGCTCGTTCTGCTCCTGTCGCTGTGCGGGGTCGCCGCGTCCGTCCTCGGCGCCCTGCGGCTGGCCGAGTCGAGCCGCCAGAACTGGCTGGAGCGCGGACGGATGGAGGCGCTCGAGCTCTCCAGCGCCGTGGACGGCGCCCTCCTGCAGGTCGAGGCCCAGCTCGGCGCACTGGTCACTCTGTTCCACAGCTCGTCCTTCGTGGAGGCGGACGAGCTCTCCCGCGCGGAGGCCAATCTTCCATCCGACGGACTGAGCGTCACCCTGTCCGGGCTGGCCTTCGCGGCCATCCTCGACGACAGCGAGCGGCGCCGCTACGAGGACCGGCGGGGCATCGTTCTCTCCGTGCCGGGGAACCCCGACAAGCCCTCGCCTAGCTGGGCCAGCCATTTTCCGGTGATGCTCGCGAGCCAGGGCCGTCCGCAGTTCCACGAGGGGGCCGATCTGGCGGCGATCGCACCTCTGCGGTCCATGGCGCTGTCGGCTACGCGGTTGGAGCGAACCGTGGTCATGAGCCCGACGTTCCAGATGGTCGACCGTCGCTTCGCCGCCTTGGCGGTGTCCGCTCCGAACGGGGGCACGCCGGGTCTTCTGCTAGGCATTCTCGACGTGGACGAGTTGTTCGAGCGGATGGTCCGGTGGGAACTGCCGGGACTGTCGATGCGGCTGCTGGAATACCCGGGAAGCTGGGAGCTCGACAGCGAACCGAAGACGGTGCGCGGCGTGGCCGAGCCGCCCAATGAGGCGGTCGCCACCTTCGATCACCGGTTCACCCATGGCGAGGCGCGCTGGCACCTGCAATGGAGCCTGCTGCCGAGCTTCGAGGGCGGCGTGGATACGGTGCCGGCATTCATGCTGGGGATCGGCGGCTCGATGCTGAGCCTGCTCGTCGGGCTGGCGCTCTGCCTGCTGATCTATCAGAACGCGCTGATCCGCCAACGGGTGGACGAACGCACCGCGGAACTGAGCGACGCCTTGAACCGGGCGGAGGCCGGCAACCAGGCGAAGACCAACTTCCTGGCGGTGATCGGCCACGAACTGCGCACGCCGCTGAACGCGGTGATCGGTTTCGCCGACCTGCTGGAGAGCCGGCAGCCGACCGACGAGGCCCGCAGCTACGTCAATTTCGTCCGGGGCGGGGGGCGCCACCTACTGCGTCTGGTCAATGCCCTGCTGGAGGTCGCCCAGGCCGAGACCGGCGAATTGGCTCTCGAGGAATCGGAGATCGACGTGACGCAGATGATCGCGGAGGCCGTCCGGTCGGTCGACGCGTCGGTGATGGCGCCGGGCGTGGCGATCGCGCTCGACCTGGCCGAGGGGCTGCCGACGGTGCGGGGCGACCGCGAACGGCTGCAGCTGGTGGTCGTCAACCTGGTGCTCAACGCGATCCGCGCCGCAGGCGAGGGAGGAAGGGTGGCCGTCGGCGCCTGGCGCGGCCCGGAAGACGGCGACATCCCGAACGGCGGTGTCCGGATCCGGGTCTGCGACACCGGATCGGGCATGACCGAGAACCAGGTCCAGGCCTCGCTGCAGCTGTTCGAACAGGTGGAGAGCCCGATGAACCGCCGCCACGAGGGGCTCGGAATCGGACTGCCGCTCTGCCGGCATCTGGTCCGCCTGCACGGCGGGACCTTGGAAATCGACACCCGTCCCGGGCAGGGCACCGCGGTGACGGTCGACCTGCCGCCCCACCGCATCCTGAGCCGCTAGCCCGGCCGGTCGCCTCAGCTCGCCACCACCATGAACCAGCCGGCGACGGTGACGCGGGCTGTGGCGAACAGGTACTTGGAATACTCGTTCGCCAGCAGTGCCAGGGTTCCGGGATAGCGGTACCAGTGGTCCAGGCGGACATCCTGCGGAATGACCGGGTACGGGGTGATGCGGACCGACGGCATGGCGTGGGCGAATTCCAGCATCGCCCGCGGCATGTGGTAGTTCGACGTCACCAGCAGCATCGACTCCCGGTCGCCCACGGCCATCCAGATCTCGGTCTCGCGGGCATTGCCGATGGTGTCTGTGGCGCCGTGCCCCAGCACCAGGCAGCAGTCGATCAGCTTGTCCGGCAGGCGGGTATCGCCGTCGTCCAGCAGCGAGCGGATGCCCTTGCCGTCGACCCGCTCGTCCACGCCGCTGACGAACAGCACGGGGGCGGCCCCCGCTTCCAGCAGCGCCACGCCCTCGTCCACCCGCCGGCTGCCGCCGGTCAGCACGACCACCGCATCTGCGGTCGGCGGCTGCGCCTCCGCGGTGCGGGGCAGCCGGTCCACGAACCGCACCAGGCCGACGGTCCACACGACGACCAGGGCGATGGCGGCCAGCAGGACCAGCCATCCCAGCCCCCCCATGCGCCGTTCCTGCGCGCGGGCGCTGCGAAAACGATTGCGTCGTGCCATCTCAGGCCATCCTGGCGAGGGCTGTCTGGACCGACACCCGCGCGGTCGCCATGGCGATCGCCGCGGTGACGGGAGGAAGGAGGATCAGCGCGATCCACTCGGCCCAGCCGATCCGCACCAGGGCGGTGATGCTGGACACGCCGACATCCATCGGGGCGGAGGACCATTGCCCGACCCCGATCTGCAGTCCGATGATGCTGGCCACCGCCAGCAGGGCGCCGGCGATGCCGCCGTACAGGGCCAGCCGACCGGCATGCCACTGGAACTGCCGGGCGATGTATCGGTCGGGGGCGCCGATCAGGTTCAGGATCTCGATCTCCTCGCGATGCACCGACAGGCCGGTACGCACGGCGAAGATCACCGCCAGCACGGCCGCGAGCAGCACGACCGCCAGGATGCAGGTCCCGGCGATGGCTACGGAATTGCCCAACGCCCGCGCCTCGGCGAGCCAGCGGCCGTGATCGTCCAGGGTGGTGCCGGGGGCGGCATTGTCGAGGCGGGTCGCGAGGCTGGCCAGGTCGACCTCCTGGCCGCGGTCCAACTGCAGGTCGACGAGCAGCGGCAGCGGCAGGGTCTCCGCCAGCTCGGCGCCGAGCCAGGGGGCCAGCAGGGCGGCCGACTGTTTCGGCGGCATCGGCTCCACCGAGGCGACGCCTGGCGTGACGCCGAGCAGTCGCAGTACGGAATCCAGCCGTTCCTGCTGGCTGAGCCCGTCGACCGGCGGAATCTGCACGGTGGCCGCCCCGGACAGCCGTGCGTCCCAGTCGGAGACAAACCCGCGCGCGGCCAGCGCACCGACCGTGGCCAGCGCGGCGAGATAGACCATGACGGCCAGCAGGCCGGGCAGGAACCGGGTCGAGGAATCCCGGCCGAGCGCGAGGTCGGAGTGGCCGATCATCGCGGATCCGCCGCCGGCGGCCGGGGCGCGGCGGCACCGGCTGACGCAGTGGTCGCGCGGGGCGGCGGACGGCGCAGCAGGCTGGACGGCGCGCGCCGGGTGATCCGGGCGTCCTCCAGATGCAGGCGCGGATGGTCGAACCGGTCCACCAGGCTCTCGTTGTGGGTCGCGATGATCACCGTCGTGCCCATCTTGTGCAGCTCTTCGAACAGGTAGAGCAGGCGCACCGCGATGCGGTCGTCCACGTTGCCGGTCGGCTCGTCGGCGAGCAGCAGAGAGGGCCTTCCTATCACCGCCCGGGCGATGGCGATGCGCTGCTGCTGGCCGCCGGACAGGGTGGCGGGCAGGGCGTCCAGATGGCCCGACAGCCCGACCCAGGCGAGCAGCTCCGGCACATGCTCGCGGATCAGTGCCTCACGGGTGCCGGCGATGCGCAGCGGCAGCGCCACGTTGTCCAGGGCGGAGAGATGGGGCAGCAGGCGGAAATCCTGGAACACCACGCCGATCCGGCGGCGGAAGGAGGGGCGCTCCTTGCGGGTGACCTTGGCGATGTCGCGGCCGAACATGGAGACTTGGCCCGAGACCGGGCGGGCCGCCAGATACATCAGCCGCAGCAGCGTCGATTTCCCGGCCCCGCTGGCGCCGGTCAGGAAATGAAACGATCCCGGCTCCAGATCGAAGGACACGTCGCGCAGGATGACGGGACCTCCGTCATAGCGCATGAAGACGTTCTCAAAGCGAACCACCGCGTCCCTCTGTCACCCGACAGTCTGAAAGTCGCGCGAGTGTGACCCAAGGGCGTGGCGAAAGAAAGGCGTTGCCAAGGTCTTATCCGACCGAGGCATCGCCCGTTGTGGTTCGCGTCCGTCCGCTCAGAGCCGCGCGCCGGCCCGCTGGCGACCGCCGGAAGCGCCGCCCTTGCCGTCCTCGTCGAACAGCGAGGCCAACTGTTCCATCATCGTGCCGCCGAGTTGCTCGGCGTCGACGATGGTGACGGCCCGCCGGTAGTAGCGGGTCACGTCATGGCCGATACCGATGGCCACCAGCTCCACCGGAGAGCGCGACTCGATGTACTTGATGACATCGCGAAGGTGCTTCTCCAGGTAGTTGCCCGGGTTCACGGACAGGGTGCTGTCGTCCACCGGCGCGCCGTCGGAGATCACCATGAGGATGCGTCGCTCCTCCGAGCGGGCGATGATGCGGTTATGCGCCCACATCAGGGCCTCGCCGTCGATGTTCTCCTTCAGGATGCCCTCGCGCAGCATCAGGCCGAGCGACTTGCGGGCCCGGCGCCACGGGGCGTCCGCCGACTTGTAGATGATGTGCCGCAGGTCGTTCAGGCGACCCGGCCCCTGGGGTTTGCCGGAGGAGATCCAGCGCTCGCGCGCCGAGCCACCCTTCCAGGCCCGGGTCGTGAAGCCGAGGATCTCGACCTTCACGCCGCAGCGCTCAAGCGTGCGGGCCAGGATGTCGGCGGCGATCGCCGCGATGGTGATCGGCCGGCCGCGCATGGAGCCGGAATTGTCGATCAGCAGGGTGACGACCGTGTCCCGGAAATCCGTGTCCTTCTCCATCTTGTAGGACAGCGGGAAGAGCGGCGCGGTGACCACGCGGGACAGGCGGCCGGCATCCAGCACGCCCTCGTCCAGATCGAAGTCCCAGGACCGGTTCTGCTGCGCCATCAGGCGGCGCTGCAGCCGGTTGGCCAGCTTGCCGATCACGCCCTGCAGGTGGCTGAGCTGCTGGTCGAGCAGGGCGCGCAGGCGGGTCAGCTCGTCGGCGTCGCACAGGGTGTCGGCCTGCACCACCTCGTCGTATTCGGTGGTGTAGGCGCGGTAGACCTGATCCTGCCAGTTGCGGCCGTCCATGTTCGGATGCATGGGCGAGCCCGGATTGGCCGGCTCCTCGTCGCCGGAACCCGGCTCGAGGTCCATCTCCTCGGCATCCTCGCCTTCGGCGCTCTCGTCGCCGGCCTGCATGTCGGACGGGATGCTCTCGCTTTCGGTGCCGTCCTCGGAGGTGCCGCGGGTGCCGCCGTCGCTGGTCTCGTCGACGTCGCCACCCTCGTCCTCGCCTTCGGCCTCGCTCGGATCGTCGTCGGCCACGCCCTCGTCGCCGACATCCAGGTCGAGATCGGTGATCAGCTGGCGCGCCAGCTTGGCGAAGGCGCCCTGGTCTTCCACGTGCTTGACCAGTTCCGACAGGTCGGCGCCGGCCTTCGACTGCACCCAGGGGCGCCACAGGTCGATCACCCGCTGGGCGCATTCCGGCGGCGCCTCGCCGGTCATCGACTCCCGCGCCATCAGGCGCATGACGTCGACCAGGGAGACGTCGTCCTTCTCCGCCCGGTCCAGGCCCTTGCGTTGGAAATTGTCGTCGAGCATGGCGGAGAGGTTGTTGGCCACCCCCTCCATCCGCCGCGCGCCGATGGCCTCGACCCGCGCCTGCTCCATCGCCTCGAAGATCTCACGCGCCGCCTGGCCCTGGGGGGCGTAGCGGGCATGGACATCGTCGTTATGGTGCTTCAGGCGCAGCGCCATGGAATCCGCCTCGCCGCGCAGACGGGCGAGGGCGGCGGGCTCCATGTCCTTGGGTGGCGAGGGCAGGCGGGCACGGGTACCCGCCGCCGTCGCGTGCTCGGCGCCGTAGGTGACCTCGAGCTCGATCTCGCCGGACATCGCCCGCAGGCAGGCCGCAGTGGATCGCTTGAAGTCCTCGAACGCCGGATCGTCGGGCGCGCGGTTGCTCCTCATGGGATTCCTCGCTGGCTGCGGTTACTCGGCCGCCTTGATGCCGAGCTCGGTGATCTCGTCACCGAAGCAGCGCTGATAGTATTCCGCCACGATCGTCCGCTCGACCTCGTCGCACTTGTTGAGGAAGGTCAGACGGAACGCCAGATTGATGTCGCCGCCGAAGATGTCGGCGTTCTCGGCCCAGGTGATCACCGTGCGCGGCGACATGACCGTGGAGATGTCGCCGGCGATGAAGCCGGCGCGGGTCAGATCGGCGCAGGCCACCATCTTGGAGATCGTCTGCTTGCCGTCGTCGTTGGCGTAGCCCGGGCTCTTGGCGAGCACGATGTTCACCTCGGCGTCGTGCGGCAGGTAGTTCAGGGTGGTGACGATGTTCCAGCGGTCCATCTGGCCCTGGTTGATCTGCTGGGTGCCGTGATAGAGGCCCGTGGTGTCGCCGAGGCCGACCGTGTTGGCGGTCGAGAACAGGCGGAAATACGGGTTCGGCGTGATCACCTTGTTGGTGTCCAGCAGGGTCAGGCGGCCATCGACCTCCAGAATACGCTGGATGACGAACATCACGTCGGCGCGGCCGGCGTCGTACTCGTCGAACACCAGCGCGACCGGATTCTGCAGCGCCCAGGGGAGGATGCCCTCGCGGAACTCCGTCACCTGCTTGCCGTCGCGCAGGACGATGGCGTCCTTGCCGATCAGGTCGATACGGCTGACATGGCTGTCCAGGTTGACGCGGATGCAGGGCCAGTTGAGGCGCGCCGCGACCTGCTCGATATGGGTCGATTTGCCGGTGCCGTGGTAGCCCTGGATCATGACGCGGCGGTTGCGCGCGAAGCCGGCGAGAATGGCCAGCGTGGTGTCATGGTCGAACAGGTAGGAGTCGTCCTTCGTCGGGACATACTCGCTCGGCTCGCTGAAGGCCGGCAGTTCGAGGTCGATATCGAGGCCAAACACCTCACGGGCCGAGACCGTCATGTCGGGCTGGCCGAGGGGGTGGGCGGGCTTACGCTCGATGACGCTGTCGTTCGTCATGGACGAGATCCTGTCTCTCGGGAGTGGGGAGCCGATGCTCCACAGAAGGGATAACTTAGCTCTATGAGCCTTAACTTAGAAACCGACGCAAAGTCGTATAGGCCTCGTTGATACTTTTCAACCGTTCCTCCGCCGCCTTGTCGCCGCCATTGGCGTCGGGATGGTGTTTTTTGACCAGTTCCTTGTAGCGGGCCTTGAGCCGCTCCAGGGTGAAGGGCGGCTCAAGGCCGAGAATGGCGGCCGCCTTGCCTTCGGCCGTGTCGGCCGGCTGCCGTCGGCGGGTCTCTCCCGCGCTCTCCTCGTCGTCGTCCATGAAGCCGAACGGGTCGTTCACGCGGCGGCGCGGTCCCTGGCCCGGCTTCACGGTGCCGAACGGCCAGGACGGGCGGTTCCAGGTCGTGGAGCGGCGGATATCCTCCTCGACCTCGTTGTCGCTCATGCCGTCGTAGTAGTTCCAGGCCTTATTGTACTCGCGGACATGGTCGAGGCAGAACCAGTAATAGTCATTCAGCCGATTTCGGGCCTTCGGCGCGCGGTGCGTTCCCTCTGCGCCGCAGCCCGGACGGTCGCAGGCCTGGACCGCCGGTTTGCGCGGCGCAAAATCCTCCAGGAAAGAGTCTGGATTTGCCTTCGCCATCGCTGTGCCCATCTGCTCCATAGGCGTGTAACAAGACCGGATCTCCGACCCTAGCGCGCCCGAAAGGAAAGTCCATACATGACCATCGCCGAAACCATCCACGACAAGCTGCAAAACGCCTTTGCGCCAACCGCCCTAGAGGTCGTCGATGAATCCCACCTTCATGCCGGACATATGGGTTCCAGGCCGGAGGGCGAAACCCATTTCCGGGTGACGATCGTGTCCGCCGCCTTCACCGGGGCCAGCCGGGTGCAGCGCCACCGGATGGTCCACGAGGTGCTGGCGCAGGAACTCCGCGACCGGGTCCATGCGCTCGCCCTTCAGCTACGCGCGCCCGAGGAAACATGAACAACAACTGAAAATAGTTAACGAGACAAATTAACGTTTAATGGTTGCGTATCAGCGAGAGCCATGCCATTGCTATATTGCACTTAGAAATTGCATGCAATTTGTGCGTTCCATGAGCGTAGAGTTCGATTTGTCATCCGAGAACGACAAGGCATCGATCCTGGAAAGCCGGAATGTGACGGTCGGCAACAAGCGGACCAGCATGCGGCTTGAGCCTCAGATGTGGGATTCGCTCGAGAAAATCGCCAGGACCGAGGGCGTGACGATCAACAGCCTGTGCACGCAGATCGACCTGCGGCGCGGCCCCGTCGGCCTGACCTCCGCGACCCGAGTGTTCATCATCAGCTATTTCCGTCACCTGGTGCGCCAGCACGAGATCGAGCGGGGCCTGAACGGCCCCGGCCTGGTTCCCAGGATCGACGGGCTGAAAGGCGCGTCGCTGGCCCGCTGGGTGCTGGACACCGTCGTCCCGGCCCATGAGCTCGGCCGCGCCGGGCGGCATCGCGGTTAGACCCGGGACGGGTTTAGGGCCAGGAAAGCCGGGCAGGCGTCAGTTCGTCGCTGCGTATTTCTCGATCGCGGCGGCGAGCTGGTCGCGCTCCTCGCACTTGGCGGCGGGGCAGAGCGCGGTGATCCGCTCCAGCAGGTCGCGGGCGAGTTGCGGCTCGCCGGTCTGCAGGTAGAGCTCGCCCAGATACTCCATGGCCTTCAGGTGTTCGGGATCGAGGCGCAGGGCGTTGAAGTAGTACTGCTGGGCCTCCTCGAGCTTGCCGAGCTTTCGGGTGGCGAATCCCAGGTAGTTCCAGCCGTCCGGGTTCTTGGGATTGCGCTTCAGGGCGGCGTGGAGGAGAGGTTCGGCCTCGGCGAACTCTTCCGCCCAGACCAGGGCGATGGCCCGCTCCAGCTCCGGGTCCTCCATCATGGTCGGCTGGTCGGTCGGCGAGGGGGCCATGGCGGCGGCCGGGGTGCCGACCACCGGGACCGTCAGGGCCAGCACGGCGAGCAGCGAGGCGCGCAGAAGGGTAGCATGCATCATCGAACCTGTGGCTGTGAGCGCAAGGGTGAGCACCGGTCTATTGCGGAAGCGCCTTCTCGATCGCCGCGATGGCGCTCGGGTCGGTTGGCGAGACGCGGGTCGGGATCGCCGCCACGAACGTGCCGTCCGGAGCGATCAGGTATTTGTGGAAGTTCCAGCTCGGCACCTTGTCGGCCCCACCGGCTTCGGCCGCCCAGCGGTAGAACGGATGGGCGCCGGACCCCACCACCACCTGCTTCTCGGTCATCGGGAAGTCGACCGAGAAGTTGGTCTCGCAGAACGCCTTGATCTGCGCCTCGGTGCCGGGCTCCTGGCCGCCGAAATCGTTCGACGGCACACCGAGCACCACCAGCCCCCGGTCGCGGTAGGTCTCCCACACGCTCTGCAGGGCGTCGTATTGCGGGGTGAAGCCGCAGCGCGAGGCGGTGTTGACCACCAGCACCGCCTTGCCGGCGAAATCGCCCATCGACATCGGCGCGCCGTCGATCGAGGTGAAGCTGAACTGGTGGGCGGGGCCGGTTCCGGCGGCCCGGGCGGTGGTGTCGTCTCCCATCAGGGCGGCTCCCGTCAGCATGGTCAGCGCCGCCAGGGCGCCTGTCAGAACTCTAAGCATAGCGCTGCTCCTTCCACGGGTCGCCCAGCATGTGATAGCCGCGGGATTCCCAGAACCCCTTGATGTCGTGCTCCACGAAGCGGATCGAGCGAATCCACTTGGCACTCTTCCAGAAATAGAGCGCCGGCACGACGAGGCGAACCGGGCCGCCATGCTCGCGGGTCAGCGGCGCGCCGTTCCAGTGGGTGGCGATCAGGCTGTCCGGCTCGTGCAGGTACGCCACCGGCAGGTTGGTGGTGTAGCCGTCATAGGACTTGATCAGTACGAAGCGCGCCTCCTCGCGCGGCCGCACCTCGGCGATCAGGTCGCGGGTCGCCACCCCGGCGAAGGTGTCGCCCAGCCGGGACCAGGAGGTCACGCAGTGGATGTCGACCGTGCGCTCGCTCCGGGGGATCAGCGACAGCTCGCGGTAGTCGAAACTGGTCGGCACGTCGACCAGCCCCTCCACCCGCAGGGTCCAGTCCTTGGCCGGGACGTTCGGGTGGGTGCCGAGATCCAGGACCGGCCAGTCGCGCACCAGATGCTGGCCGCGCGGCAGCCGGCCGGTGGGCGCCTCGGGCTTGCCGAACTGCCTGTTCTCGCGCGCCCAGCGCTCCTTCTCGGAGACCAGCTTGGCGCGTTTGGCGGCGATGCGGACGTCGTCTGTCATGGCGGGGAATATGGACCGGCCGGGCCGTCCGGTCACCGGGGCGGCACGAAAACGTGATGGGGCCGGAACGCGAACGGCCCGCCTCGCGGGGAGACGGGCCGTCGGACGCGGGCGGAGAACCGCCGCTCAGTACATGTGCTGGCCGCCGTTGATGCTCAGGGTCGAGCCGGTGATGAAGCCGCCCTCGTCGGCGGTCAGGAACACCACGCCGCGGGCGATCTCCGAGGCGTCGCCGAGACGGCCGACCGGGATGCGCGCCTTGATCTTGTCGAGCACGTCGCCCGGCACCGCCGCGACCATGTCGGTGTCGATATAGCCCGGGGCGATGGCGTTGACGGTGATGCCGGCGCGCGCGCCCTCCTGGGCCAGCGCCTTGGTGAAGCCGTGGATGCCCGACTTGGCGGCGGCGTAGTTCACCTGGCCGTACTGGCCGGCCTGGCCGTTGATCGAGCCGATGTTCACGATCCGGCCGAAATTGCGCGACCGCATGCCCTCGATGACGTTGCGGCACATGTTGAAGCAGGAGCCCAGGTTGGTGTCGATCACCGCCTGCCAGGCGTCGTGGCTCATCTTGTGGATAGTGCCGTCGCGGGTGATGCCGGCGTTGTTCACCAGGATGTCGACCGGGCCGACCTCCTTCTCCACCTGGGCGATGCCCTCCTTGCAGGCCTCGAAGTCGGAGACGTCCCACTTGAAGGCCGGAATGCCGGTGCGCGACGTGAAGGCCTTCGCCCGCTCGTCGTTGCCGCCGTAATTGGCGGCGACCTTGCAGCCGGCGTTCTTCAGCGCGACGCAGATCGCCTCGCCGATGCCGCGGGTTCCGCCGGTGACCAATGCTACGCGTGCCATGTGTCCCTCCCTGTCCTGTTCCGGTCCTCGCGGCGTTGAGCGGCCGCGTTGGGTTTGCTGAGCGTCGACGGCCGCACCCGGGCCGTCAACGCCGTTGGTTCATCATGGTTGCACGGGAGGGCGCTATCGTCCCGCCCTCCGCGCAGCCGAAAAGGTCAGTCGCGCTCGACGCACATCGCGACACCCATGCCGCCGCCGATGCACAGGGTGGCGAGGCCCTTCTTGGCGTCGCGCTTCTGCATCTCGTGCAGCAGGGTGACCAGCACCCGGGCGCCGGACGCGCCGATCGGATGGCCGAGCGCGATGGCGCCGCCGTTCACGTTGACCTTGTCGGTGTCCCAGGCGAGGCCCTTGTTCACCGCGCAGGCCTGGGCGGCGAAGGCCTCGTTGGCTTCCACCAGGTCCAGATCGTCCTTCGACCAGCCGGCCTTCTCCAGGGCGCGCTGGCTGGACGGGATCGGGCCGGTGCCCATGATCGACGGATCGACGCCGGCGGTGGCCCAGGACACGATGCGGGCGAGCGGCGTCACCCCGCGCTTCGACGCGTTGGCCGCGGTCATCAGCACCAGGGCGGCGGCCCCGTCGTTGATGCCCGAGGCGTTGCCGGCGGTCACGGTGCCGTTCTCGCGCACGAAGGCCGGGCGCAGCTTGGCCAGGGTCGCCGCGGTGGTGTCGGGCTTGGGATGCTCGTCGGTATCGACCACGGTCTCGCCCTTGCGCGACTTGATGGTCACCGGCGCGATCTCGTCCTTGAACCGGCCGGACTCCATGGCCGCGCCCGCCTTCTGCTGGCTGGCCAGGGCGAAGGCGTCCTGCTCGTCGCGGGTGATCTGAAATTTCTCGGCAACGTTCTCGGCGGTGTTGCCCATGTGGTAGCCGTTGAAGGCGTCCCACAGCCCGTCGCGGATCATGGTGTCGATCAGCGACAGGTCGCCCATGCGCTGGCCGGCGCGCAGGTACTGGGCGTGCGGGGCCTGGCTCATGCTCTCCTGGCCGCCGCAGACCATCACCTCGGCATCGCCGAGCATGATCGCCTGGTAGCCGAGCGCCACCGTGCGCAGGCCGGACCCGCAGAGCTGGTTGATGCCGTAGGCGGTGCGCTCGACCGGGATGCCGGCGCCGATGGCGGCCTGGCGGGCCGGGTTCTGGCCGGCGGCGGCGGTGAGGATCTGGCCCATCACCACCTCGTCGACCTCGCCGGCCTCGGTCTTGGCCCGCTCCAGGGCGGCGCGGATGGCGACCTCCCCCAGATAGCTGGCGGCGACGCTGCTCAGGCTTCCGTTGAATGCGCCGACCGGTGTGCGGGCGGCTCCGGCGATCACGACCTCGGTCATCGGGTCTCTCCTCCTGGATCGTCTCTTACGAGTTCTGCTCTTCAGACATACGTCTCGAATTTCGGCGCGCCCGCGAACCTTGGGCCGCGGCGCGGGGAATATCACAGACCGGGCGGTTCCGCCCGTGCGTTAAACATAAGCGCGGGGGGATGGTGCCACAACCAGGAGGGGTGTGGGGTTGATGTGGATCAAGGGGGAAGATAAAATTCTATAAGGTAATTTAACGTAACTGGAAAAATATCTCTACTTTCTATGGGGGGAGAATATGAAAGAGAGTATTTGGTCGGAAGATCGGCGTCCGAGGTCTGGTGTTGATAAAAATGAGTCTGATCCTAGTGATATAAAAGAATTAGGTGTGCGGTCTGTTCTGCAGCAAGATTATGATCGCCTGTTGTTTTCTACACCAGTAAGGCGGCTAGCTGATAAGACACAAGTATGGCCCATGGATGAGAATGACGGTGTTAGAACTCGATTGACGCATTCCCACGAAGTCGCAAATTTGGCTCGCTCTATCGGAACGCGGGTTTTTCACCGTGTTCCAGATATGTTTGAAGGAATAAATTTAGAGGAAACCATTCAACCAATATTACTTTCGATAGGTTTGGGGCACGATTTAGGAAACCCTCCCTTTGGGCATCAAGGAGAGGCAGCTATTGGTCGTTGGTTTGACGATAGGAAAGATTGGATCTTCAGTCACCTATCGGCGGCACAGGCAAGTGATGGCATTGATTGTCCAATTTCCGAAGAAACTCGATCAGAGTTTCTTAAATTTGATGGAAATCCCCAAAGTTTACGTCTTTTGACTAAATTACAAACACATGTTGAGTATATGGGGTTAGATTTATCTGCAGCTACGCTGGCGGCGAGTTTAAAATATCCGGTTGCCGTGTCTGGAGTTGATAAGAATAATTCTCTTTCGAAAAAGTTTGGATATTTCGAGTCCGAAAAAAATATTGTTGAATGGATCAGATCTTGCACAGGATTAAAGGAGGGGCAACGGCATTATCTTACTTGGATTATGGAAGCGTGTGACGATATTGCTTATTCTGTATTAGATGTCGATGATATACTAAAAAAATCTATGTTATCTCCTGACGATGTCTTGATTGAGCTTCGTAGGGCGGTGCCGGATACCGAAGTTGTTAAAAAAATTGAAAAACGATTCTTGGGCGTCGAGAGCGGAGGTAGAAACCCGATCATTCAAAGAGACATTAAGATTCAATATTTAAGGGCTTCATTAATTGAATCGTTGATTAGCGAAGCTAGCAATAATTTTGTTAAAGAATCGGGTTTAATAAGACAGTTTCAGCTAAAAAGCGCGCTTTTGGATGGGAGCGATCTGTGTGACGCTCTCAAGGATGTGGCGCGGCAATATGCCTTTGGTCATTGCGCTGTGCTGAGGGCTGAGGCGATTGGCGCGAGGGCGATCACTGATTTGATGTCGGCTTTTTGGGATGCCATAACGAGCAGGAGTGATCATACTAAACTCGACTCGCGGCGGAGCACAGCGAAGGCGGCATATGTTTACGCCTTGATAAGTCCGAACTATATCGAAGAGGCGCTTAACGCTGCGAAGAGTAGTGGCGTGGCGGCAAGCATGAGGTATCGTGAACTGCGGTTGCTGACAGACATGATTTCGGGAATGACAGACAGTTTTGCGATGAAGGTTTGGAAAGACGTTTCTGAGATTCATGATGTCGACAGCTCCTAATATTTCCGCCCTCAAGGCGAGGCTGGATCGATATTTTTGGGAGAACACTTCGCCCGAGATGGTGTATTTTCGGGAGGTGCTAAAAAATCGATTCACTCCTTTAGGAGGGGTAGCGGTAATTGGTGGTCTCGTTCGGGATTTTGCTAGGGAAGGGCGCTCTGGTTTTAAATCGGATGTCGATTTAGTAGTTGACGCTCCCGCCGACGAAGTTAGGAGTTTAGCCGAAAGTCTGCGCGCGGCTTCTAATCGCTTTGGCGGTTTTGGGTATAGATCGGGCCCGTGGAAAATTGATTTCTGGGCGTTGGAAAAAACTTGGGCCCGTCAGCATGTCTCTATTGAGAGTTTCAGTGATCTTCCCTCATGTACTTTCTTTGATTGGGATGCTGTAGCTTATGATATTAAGTCAAAAAAGATAATCAGTTCGAAAAATTATCTAAACGCCATTGTCTCTAATACAATTGAGATTAATTTGAAGCCTAATCCCTCGCCTAGAGGAAATTTGCTTCGGGCGGTACGTAGACTAGCGTTGTGGAAAGTTCGACCTGGACCGCAGCTCCGAGAGTTTATTAAAGAAAGCCTCGATGATGACGCGCTTCTATTTATTAAAAATAAAGAAAAAGCATTGTATGTTAATCCTGTGTCATGCCGGTGGAATAATGCAGAATCCGCATTGAGTGCTTTGTTGGACGAAGAAAAAAGTCAAGAAATTTTACAGTATAGATTTTTGTTTAACCAGCGTGAATAGAAGGGACTGTTATCTTTTAAATACGCTGCGACTGATCCAGGCCTCGTCTGGATATATCCCAACTAGACGAGCGGCTGTTCGCGCCCACCGCCCTCGACCCGGCGAGCCTGATCGCCGGGCGGCTCGGACGGGACCCGGCCACCCTGCACGAGAAGCGCTACCCGCCGGAGTGGCTCGGCGCCGTCCCGCACAGCCACCGGGCGGAGGACGACGCGGTCGGCTATGCCCACCTGCTGCTGCGGGTGCTGGCGATGCCGGTGGCGGTCGGGGCAGGATAGGCTGGCACGCTTTGGGCCTGGGGGTCACAGGCCCCGGCGACGGCGGGGCTGGGTCCCGGCTCGGCCTTTCAGGCCGGCCGGGAAGACGGTGAGGGAGGATGGCGGGTGCCGGCGTCGGAACGCGCGCGGCGCCGCCTCAATACATGCCGCCTCAATACGTGCCGCCTCAATACGTGCCCCCTCAGTACGTATAGTCGTCCGGCGCCAGCAGCGGGTACTGGCTCCACACATGGGCCGGCTCCACCGGGTCGGTATAGGCGATGTAGCGCCCGTCGATGTCGTTGAACGAATTCAGCCCGAGCAGGCCGAGATCGATGCGGACCTCCTCCTCCAGCAGCTCCAGCACCCGCACCACCCCGGCCGCCCCGCCGGCGGCGAGGCCGCAGCACAGCATCCGGCCGATGCCGACCGCGTCGGCGCCCAGCGCCCGGGCCTTGATGATGTCGGAGCCCCGGGTCACGCCGCCGTCGACCGCGATCTTCGCCCGGCCGGCGACCGCGTCGGCCACCTCCGGCAGCACGTCGAGCGCGCCCAGCCCGTGGTCGAGCTGGCGGCCGCCATGGTTGGAGACGTAGATCATGTCGGCGCCGTGCTCGACCGCCAGGCGGGCGTCCTCGGCGGTGGCGATGCCCTTCAGGATCAGCGGGATGTCGTGGGTCTTCTTGAACCGCTCCACGTCCTTCCAGTTCAGCGCCTTCTGGAACTCCATGCCCGGCACCTGGCGCCAGGGCTTCACGAAGCGGTTGGCCATGTCGCGCTCGCGCCGGCTGTACCAGGCGCTGTCGACGGTGAGCGCGAAGGCGTCGTAGCCGTGGTCGACGGCACGGGCGACGATGTCGTCCAGCCAGGAATCGTCGCCGCGCTTGTACAGGCAGAACACCTTGGTGCCGCCCTCGATCTTGGCCACGTCCTCCAGCGGCACGGTGCCGACCGAGGACAGGAACAGCGGCACGCCGGCATGGGCGGCGGCGCGCATCGCCTGGACCGGGCCGTTGGCGGCGAAGCTCTCCAGGCTGCCGATCGGGCAGAGCAGGACCGGCAGGCTGACCTTGTGGGTCAGGAAGGAGCCGCCGGTGTCGATCTCGCGCATGTCGTTGAGCACGCGCGGGCGGAAGGCGACCTTGTCGAAGGCCAGCCGGTTGCGCTTGACCGTGGTCTCGCTCTCGGTGCCGCCGCGCAGGTAGTCCCAGGTGTTGCGGTCCAGGTTGGCGCGGGCGCGCTTGACGATCTCGTGCAGCACGTGGAACTCGTCGCGGACCGTCTCCAGGTCGGTCTCCGGAATGGCGCCCAACTCGGCTGTAGCGGCGGCGTCAGCGGCAGAGGCAGAGGTAGAGGCGGCGGCGGCGTCGGTCATGGTCTGTCTTCCTCCCGGATGCCCTGACGGGCGATCGTTGATCTCTTCTCGTTGCGTCAGCCCGGCAGCGTCTCGGCGAGCCAGGTATGCAGGGTCGTCCAGGCCCGTCGGGGCGCGCCGGCGCTGACCACCATGCCGATATGGCCCAGCGCCACATCGGCGCGGGTGGCGTTCGGCAGGCGGTCGGCCAGGGCGCGGGCCGAGGCGGGCGGGACGATGCGGTCGCGCGCCGGGATCATGGCGAGCGCCGGCACCGTCACCTGTTCCGGAATAACCGTCTGTCCGGCAATCCGCCAGTCCCCGATTGCAGGGGTGTTGCGGCCGTACCAGCCGAACAGGGCCTCGCGCGCCACCGGGGCGGCCAGCGGCACGCCGTCGTTCAGCCAGTCCTCCAGGGCGACGAAGGCCAGCGCCTCCGGCGTGTCGCCGCTGTCCTGGCCGAAGCGCAGGAACTTGTTGATCACCAGCAGCGGGTCGAGGGCGAAGAACAGCGCCTGGATCCAGTCGGTCGGCAGCCAGCCCAGGGTCTCGATCGTGCCGGCCATCCACGGCTCGGCCCCGGGCAGGGCGGCGGCGATCGGCGGGGCGTCGGCGGCGAAGTCGAACGGCGTGGCGAGCAGCAGCAGGCCGGCGACGTCGCGCGGCCGGCGCTGGGCCAGGGCCAGGGCCAGCAGCCCGCCCATGCAGTAGCCCAGCAGGGCGGGGCGGGTGCCGGTGATCGTCAGCACCGCCTCCAGCGCCGCCTCCAGCCGGCCGGCGACGTAGTCGGTCAGCGAGAACCGCCGCTCCGCCTCGCCCGGAAACCCCCACTCGACCAGGAACGGCCGGTAGCCGCGCGGCGCCAGGTCGCGCAGCAGCGAGCGCTCCTCGGTCAGGTCGAGCACGTAGCCGCGGTTGACCAGGGACGGCACGACCAGGATCGGGATGCCGCCGGGGGCGGCGCCCGGGACGGTGCCGTAGTCGAGCAGCAGGGTGGCGCCGTCCTTCCAGCAGACGGCCGGCTCGGCGACGGCTCGTCGGTAGGGGTGGTGGCGGTAGCGCTCGATGCCGGACAGGAAGCGGTCGAGGCGCCGGCGCACCTCCTCCTCCATGGCGGTCTCGAAGCTGTCCGGCGCGGCGGAGGGGTTACGACCGGCGGCCGCTGCGGCTCTTGCCGCCTCCAGGGCGTCGAGCTGGGTCTTCAGGCTCGCCGCCGTCTCGCTCAAGCCGGGCTTCCAGTCGAGCGATCCGTTCTTCCAGGCGACGGAGCTCGCGTAGGATGAGAGCCAGGTCGTCGCCGCCGCGCTCAGATACAGGGGCAGCGGGCGCGGCCCCGGCCGTGGGGCGTCCCTGCTGCTGCTTCCGATACCGTTCGCTGTCGCCGTCATGGCCGGCACTATAAGGCGAAGCGGGCGCAGATGAAGAGGAAGCGGCGCCGCCGGGCGCGTAGCCGGGCTGCAGCCCGTCGGCCATCGGCCGCGCGGACGGGCCGGAGAGACCCTGGCCGGTCCACAGCGCGGTCCAGCGGCGCACCGCGTCGGCGACCTCCGGATCGGTGGCCATGGCCTGGACCTGGGTTTGCCACAGGTCCATGAACCGGCGCGCCAGATCGCCGGCATCGGGCGGCGGGGCGGAGCTGTCTGAGGTGTCGTTCATGTCGTGCGGTCCGGTCATGGCGCCGCAGTATCTCACGCCGCCACGGGCGGGCCAAGCGCGCGGGACAACCCTACTGGTTGTACAGCCTTCCGCGCCGCCACACGTTGCAAGACCGGGAAATTGCACGGATTCCGGACATCATCGTTGCAAAGCACAAACGAGCGGCGCACTGTTAAAAGAAACGCTAAAAACTGAACCGAGGGTGGGACAGTAAGCCATGACGGATAGCTCCAAGACTGACGCCGCCAAGAAGACGACCCGGGCCCCCGGCCGCAAGGCTGCGGCGGCGAAGGCGTCGACGGTCGGCCGACGGTCGGAGGCGGAGGATGGGTCCGGCGCCACCGGCGGCGCTCAAGCGATCACCATCAAGAAATACGCCAACCGACGGCTCTACAACACGGCGACGAGCAGCTACGTCACCCTCGACCACCTGTGTCAGATGGTGAAGGATGGCGTAGAATTCGTGGTCTACGACGCCAAGACCGGCGAGGACATCACCCGCGCGGTGCTGACCCAGATCATCGTGGAGGAGGAGTCCAAGGGGCAGAACCTGCTCCCCATCGGCTTCCTGCGCCAGCTCATCAGCTTCTACGGCGACAACCTGCAGATGGTGGTGCCGGGGTATCTGGAATCCTCCATGGCCGCGTTCTCCCAGAATCAGGAGCGGATGCGGAGCTACATGTCCGAGGCGTTCGGCGGCATGTACCCGTTCGGCTCGATCGAGGACATGACCAAGCGCAACCTGACCATGCTGGAACAGGCGATGTCCATGTTCACCCCGCCGGGCGGCACGGCCACGGGCGGCGGTGCGAAGCCGGCCCCGTCCAGCGCCGAGCCAGCCTCGGGCGGATCGGGCGAGGATACGGCGGCGGCGGTGCGCCAGCTCCAGACCCAGCTCGAGACGCTGCAGCGGCAGCTGATGGAGCTTGGGACGGGCGCGCTGTCGAAGCGGGACACCGACGACTCTTAACGTGGTTAACCGCTGTTAACCTTCGATCTTAAACCTTTCTCTGGTTTTCTCTTAACATTTCTACGCTAGATTGGGGCTGTCGATCCTTGAGGGAGGCAGGACCCCATGGTCTCGCCCGTCGACGGCCCCGGCCCCCCGCCGGGAAGTTATCTACCCGTCCCGACGGGCGGTCGCGCCGTCGTTCCCTACACGCGTGCCGATGCCGATGAGTCCCTGGGTGCCGGACGTGGCCGTCCGGATCGCCCGGAGCGTCCTGTTCCCGATGCGGTGGCCGTTCCGGTCGGCGCGTCGGACGGCCGGCCGGCGACACGCGAAAATCCGTTCCTCGACCGTGGCGACGTCTTCCGCCGTCCGCTCCTCACCAGCCGGCCGACCGCGTCCTTCCTCGCCCAGGCGTTCGGTCAGGACGGGGACACGGGCACCCGCACCGCCAGTGCCGAGGCGGCCCGGCGCTACCGAGAGGTTCAGGAGACCGTCGACCGCGCCACCGCCCGCCGCTCCGGCCCGCCGGAGGTGGATGTGGTGACGTAGGGGGCTGATGCTTGCCTGAACGCCTGCCGGTGCTTCCTGCCGCGCGGCCTTCCGCTGCCGTCTTCCCGGCCTTGCGCCGGGATCCAGCCATCGATCGGCTGGAGCGTGTATCGCGAGAAGACTCCCAACGGCCCGGCTGCTCTATCCCTGGGCCCCGGCGCAGGGCCGGGGAGACGGAGGAAGTGGGACGACGCGCGAGCCTGCCTACTTCAGCAGGATGTTGGTGATTTCTCGGAGCTGGGTGCGGGCGCGCAGGAGGTAGAAGCCCTGAACCGCCAGATGGCTCGGGAAATAGGCGCCGTCCGGCGCGCCGTTCATGACCACCACCGGGTCGAGGATCGCCGCCTGGTTCAGCGACTGCATCATCTGCTCCCAGGCCGGGCCGAGCTGGCGGTCCTTGATCACCCCGTCGAAATCGCGCCCCAGCTCCCGCAGCAGGATCGAGTAGCCGTAGAGCCGGCCCTTCACCCCGTAGAAGATGTCGTCGACCTTGGTGTCGACGAGCAGCGGGCGCGGCTTGGCCAGATGCTGGTCAAGGGTCGCCGAGGCCGACCCCAGATCGGAGGCGATCCGGTCCAGGGTGGCGATCAGGTTGTCCGAGCGGCGCTCGAAGATCGCCTGGCCCGCCGCCAGCCTGTCGTTGTAGGCCTTCAGGGCGCGCGACGCGGCGCGGTACTGGGTCTCCGAGGCCGGGGTGGGCAGGAACGAGGTGGAGAGGTCGAAGATCCAGACATTGCCGGGATACTTCAGCAGCCCCGCCGCTTTGTCGAGATCGGCATCCACCTCCGACGACCCGCGGGTCCGGCCGATCTGGTCGGCCATCTCGATGGTGAAGCGCGACAGGGCGTAGATGATGCCCTGCTGGTAGTTCGGCGTGTTGTCGAGCAGGGCCGAGGGATAGAAGAACGGGTCGTTGGCGGTCCAGAAATGGGTGTCGATCTCCCGGTCGATCAGGGCCGCGGTCGCGGCGACCGCGTGGCTGCCGCCCTCGGGCTCGTTGATCGCCTGGAAATTCGGATCGTCATCGATGCTGTGCATGATGAAGGCGCCGACCACGTAGTAGAGCAGGACCAGAACGACCAGAACGATCAGGGAATAGCCGCCGATACGGGCCACGCCGCGGCCTGGAAGGAACCGGCGTTTCGGGGCCGAGTACTCATCGTCCCAGTCGATCTCCGGTCGCGCCATATCCCTGCCCCTTCGCAGCTCTGTCCCATTGCCAGGCTAAACACATAGGAAGCGGGGCCGGTTCTGTCATCCTTGCGTGATCGGGAACGGGCGCGGCCCATCGACCCGTCCGCGCGGCGACGACCCGGTCGGCGGGCCGTCAGAACCGCTTCAGCAGCCGGTCGATATAATCCAGCTCCTGGGCCGGACGGTCGCGCTCGCCGGATCGCTTGCGCAGTTCGTCGAAGATCCGCCGGGAGCGCAGCAGGTCGCTCTCCGCCGGCAGACCGTGTCGGGTCGTGCTGTCGGTGGCGTAGCCCTGGCTGTCCTCGCGGTCGTTGTTCAGCGGATCGCGGATCTGGCCGTCCTGAGCGCGGCCCTGGGCGCCGGGCGTGGGGGCGGCACCGCCGCCGGCCTGCTGCTGTTGCTGCATCGCCTCGGACAGCGCCTGGGCGCCGTCCTGCAGGGCCTCGATCGCATCGCCCTGGGGGCCGACCGCCTCGCCCGGCTGGTTCTGGCCGAGCGCGTCGCCCGCCCCCTTCATCGACCGCTCTGCCTGTCCGAAGGGTTGCGGGATCTGACCCATCCCCTCGCCGAGCTTGCGCATGAACTCACCGAGCTGGCGGCGGAGCTGCTCCTGCATCTGGGCGAGCTGCTCGGAGGTCATGCCCTGGGGGCTGCCGTCGCGGCCCGGTTGGCCCTGACCGGGTTGACCCTGACCCCGTTGGCCCTGTTGACCCTGGCCCTGTTGACCCTGGCCGGGCCGCTGACCCTGCTGTCCGGGCTGCTGGCCGAGATTCTGCTGGCCCAAATTCTGCTGGCCGCGGTTGCCGAACTGCTCCTCGCCCTGCTGGTGGTTCTTGAAGGTCTCGTCCATCAGCCGCTGCTGCTGCTCGGCGAGGTCCTGGAGCTGGCGCATCATCTCGCGGGCGGCGAGCTGCTCCGGCGACATCATCTGCGGCCGCCCGGCACGCAGGTTCTCCATCATCTCGCGCAGCTGCGACAGCATCTCGCGCGCCGCGTCCTTGGCGCCGGCCTGGGCCATCTGCCGGGCCCGCTCCAGCATGTCCATCAGGTCCTGGCGCTCGATGATCCGATTGGGATCGACCTCCTGCATCTGCTCGGCGTTCTGCTCGCCGTTGCGCATCATCTCCTGCATCTGCTCGGCCATCGCCTGCAGCATCTTGTCGATCGCCTGCCGCATCTCGTCGAGCAGCTTGTCCAGCTCGGCCTGATCGACGCTGTCCTCGGCCAGCAGGTCCATGATCTTGCGTTCGATCTCGCGCAGCTCGCGTTCGGCCAGGGACAGCTCGCCGTCCTCGACCCGCAGGGCGGTGTCCCAGAGCAGTTTCTGCACCGCCTCGATCATCTCCGGGCCTTCGTCGTTCAGCACGAGACGGCCGGCCGCGGTGCGCAGGGCGAGGAAGGTGACGATGTCCTCGTAGTAGTGGTGCGGCCGGACGGCGATCGACATCAGCACCTGGGCGATGTCGTCCTTCGCGCCGGGCTCGGTGGTCAGGCGCTTGCGCTGTTCGATGATCGCCTGGGCGACCGGGTGGGTGAACTGGCGCTCGGGCAGGATGATGTTCAGCGGCTCGCTGATCCCCTCCTGGCCGATCGCGTCGCGGGCCACCAGGGTGATGCGGACCGGCTGTCCGGCCCAGGGATGCGGCGTGAGGTCGTGATAATCCTTGGCGTCCACCGCCTCCGGGGCGGCACCGGGCAGGGACAGCGGCAGGATGATCGGCTCATCGCTGGCCACCTCGGCCGTGCTGTTCAGCCGGTCGATCCGCGCCTCGACCGAGGCCAGGCCGTAATCGTCGGAGGCGGCGAAATGGATCATCAGGGCCGCCCGCTCGGTGGCGGCCGGCGGCTCGGCCATAGTGACGGTCGGCTTCAGGTCGGGCACGACGGTGATGGTCCAGCCGGCGAGCCTGTCGCCGTCCTGGCGGATGGTGAGGGCCGTGCCGGCCTCGATCGGCTTCTCGATCTGGTGGGCGCGGGTGCCCACGGTCTCGAAGGGCAGCACGGTCTCGCGGGCCACGTCGCCGTCGCCGTCGGTCACCGCCAGTTCCGGCGTGCCGTCGCCGCCATTCACCTTGGCGAGCAGGACCGAGCCTACCGGGACCGCCAGCCGCTCGGGCAAGCTCGGCTCAGCAGGGGAGGCGCTATCGGGGGAGGCGGCTTCCGCGCCGTCCGCCGGCTTGTCGGCGGCCCGGGCCAGCAGCATCGGCACCCGACCGGTATAGGCCGGCGGGTTGATCCAGACATCCAGGGTCGG
Organism: Thalassobaculum litoreum DSM 18839; assembly: GCF_900102465.1. Lineage (GTDB taxonomy): Bacteria > Pseudomonadota > Alphaproteobacteria > Thalassobaculales > Thalassobaculaceae > Thalassobaculum > Thalassobaculum litoreum. The sequence goes on from NZ_FNBW01000003.1 coordinate 64,557, forward strand.
CGGGGCCGACGCGTAGGGCGAGCGCAGATCGGGCTGGAAGGCGAGCGCGATCCGCTGCCCCGGGTTGCCGGCGGCGATCGCCAGCCCGAGCACCAGCGCCAGCGCCAGCCCGGCGCGCAGGCCGAACCGGTCGAGCTTGGCCATCGCCGGTTCCGGCGGGGCGACCTTGAGACCTCTCAGCCGGGCGGCTTCCCGCTTCAGGTGGGCCCGCCAGATCGCCAGACCCATGTAGTTGGCCTCGTCGGCCGGCCGATCGGCCAGACTGCTCAGCGGCCGGTGGGTGAGGCCGCTGTCGCGCTCCAGGCGGCGCACGGCGTCCCCGTGGGTCGCCGGCTGCCAGCGCACCGCGCCGCGCCGCAGGCTCCACAGGAAGGCGGCGCCGAGGATCAGCAGCAGCGCCAGATGGCCCCAGCCGTAGGTCAGGTCGCCGAGCCAGTGCGGCACGCCGATCAGCGCCAGGGCGATGAAGGTGGCGGCGATCACGATGGGCGGCCACAGGGACGGCCACAGCCGTTCCCAGCCGAGAACGGCTTTCGACAGGGCGAGTTTCAGGGCAAGCGGGCGACTGGTGTCGTCCTGCTTCCCGGACCTTGACCGGTCTTGGGACGTTGACCGGTCCGGCGTCTGCGGGTCACGCACCACGGGTCTCCACCATCGTCGGGGCGTCCGGTGCGCCGGCGGCTTCTTCCGGCCGGCACGATCATGCCTGGCCGGAACCCGCTCCGAAGCGACCGCCAAACCGGGCGCCGATATAAGGAGTGTTGGTCGACAGGCAGGGGTGGTCAAGCCCCGGCACGGTGATTCAAGCGGATGTGTTCGGGGGAGGGAAGGCGGATATCACGCCACGACCCATATCCCTCCCCGATTGCCCACTCCCCGGACTTGTTCGGGAGCCAGCCCTGCCATCTGGGCGGGCGTCGGTGCGTTTCGTCGGGCGCCCGCCTAGAGGATGCCTTGCCCCGGCACAAGGCCGGGGAGTGAGAAATAAGGGGATGGACCCGCTTCCCTCTCCCAATTCCTACTCCTGCAGCACCTTGGTCTTGGTCTGGGCCGGGTAGTTGCGCGGGTGGAGGACCGGCTTGTCCTTCGGCGGGCTCGGGTCGCCTCGCTTGCCGCAGGCCGCGAGGCCGCCCAGGGCCAGGGCCGCGAGGGTCAGAGCCAGTCGGCGGCGGGTCTCGTCCATGCTCACCCTCCCTGTCAGGAACCGTCGTCCAGGAACCGCTCCCGGGCGGCGGCGACCTGCTCGCGCACCCGGGCCGGGGCGGTGCCGCCATAGCTCATGCGGGCGTTCACCGACGCCTCCACAGACAGCACCGCGAAGATGCGGTCGTCAATCGCCGGATCGATCTCCCGCATGACCTCCAGCGGCAGATCCTCCAGACCGCAGCCGCGCTCCTCGGCGGCGCGCACAACCCGGCCGGTGACGTGGTGGGCGTCACGGAACGGCATGCCGGCCTCGCGCACCAGCCAGTCGGCGAGGTCGGTGGCGGTCGGGAAGCCGGCATCCACCGCCTTGCGCAGGGCGGCGGAGTTGGCCTCCATGTCGCGGATCATGCCGGTGGTGCAGGCGATGCACAGGCCCAGGGTGTCGACCGCGTCGAAGCACGGCTCCTTGTCCTCCTGCATGTCCTTGCCGTAGGCCAGCGGCAGGCCCTTCAGGACCACGGCGATCGCGGTGAAAGCGCCGAGCACGCGGCCGGTCTTGCCGCGGACCAGCTCCGCCCCGTCGGCGTTCTTCTTCTGCGGCATGATCGAGCTGCCGGTGGTGAAGGCGTCGGACAGCTTCACGAAGCGGAACTGGGCCGTGGTCCAGATCACCAGCTCCTCGGCGAGACGCGACAGGTGCACCGCGCAGATTCCGGCGGCGGCCAGCAGCTCCAGAACGAAGTCGCGGTCGGACACCGCATCCAGCGAGTTGGCGGCCGGCCGGTCGAAGCCGAGCGCGGAGGCGGTCATGTGGCGGTCGATCGGGAACGGCGTGCCGGCGAGGGCGGCCGCCCCGAGCGGGCACTCGTTCAGGCGCCGCCGGGCGTCGGCGAGACGCGAGCGGTCGCGGCCGATCATCTCCACATAGGCCAGCATGTGGTGGCCCAGGGTGACCGGCTGGGCCGGCTGCAGGTGGGTGAAGCCGGGCATGATGGTGTCGGCGTTGCGATCCGCCTGGTCGATCAGCGCGGCCTGCAGGTCCTTCAACTCGACATCCAGGGCGTCGATGGCGCCGCGGGCCCAGAGCTTCATGTCGGTCGCGACCTGATCGTTGCGCGACCGGCCCGTGTGCAGGCGACCGGCGGCGTCGCCGATCTTTTCGCGCAGCCGGCTCTCCACGTTCAGGTGGATATCCTCCAGTGCGCGCGAGAATTTGAACTCACCGGACTCGATCTCGCCCCAGATGTCCTCTAGACCCTGGGCGATGGCCGCCCCATCTTCGGCGGTGAGGATGCCCTGGGCGACAAGCATCTGCGCGTGGGCCTTGGAGCCCTGGATGTCCTCGCGCCAGAAGCGCCGGTCGAAATCGATGGACGGGTTGATCCGTTCCATGGCTTCCGCCGGCCCGGCGGCGAAGCGGCCGCCCCACATCGTGTTCGCAGAAGAAGGTTCGGTCATGACGTTTCTCGGTTCGCTCTCGTCCTGGTCGCCGGTGCGGCTGGCGCTGGTTGGCGGGGTGGTCGGTCTCGTTGCGGCACTCGCTGCGGGCGGCGTCTTCCTGACCCGGGCCTCCGCCTCCGGACCGCCGGCTTTTTCCGGCGGCTACGGGGACTGGGAGGCCTTCGCGGATCCGCAGCCCGCACCGGCCATCGACTTCCTAGACCCGGACGGCGAGCGCATCAACCTCGACGCATACAAGGGGCAGACGCTCCTGGTGAATTTCTGGGCCACCTGGTGCGCCCCGTGCATCCGCGAACTGCCCGCCCTGGACGAGCTTCAGGCCGATCTGGGCAGCGACGCGTTCCGGGTGCTGATCATCTCCATCGACCGCAAGGGGCTGGAGGTGGCGCAGCCGTTCCTGGACGGCCTCGAGGTGGAGCACCTGAGGACGGCCGCCGATCCCAAGGGCGCGCTGGCCCGCGAGATGAAGGCGACCGGCCTGCCGACGACGGTGCTGATTGCGCCGGACGGCAAGGTGATGGGGCGGATCCTCGGTGACGCGGAGTGGAATTCCGACGGTGCCAAGGCACTCGTGCGTTACTATCTGAAGTGAGGGTGCCTCGATTAAGGGCGTCGCCGGTGTCGTCTCAAGGACATCGGCGTTCCCTCCGCGGCGGCAGCCAGATACTGGCCGACGACTCCACCGCGCAACCTGATCAAGGGAGCCGAAGCAGAAAGATGACGACCCTGGCCCGACTGTCCGTCGCCCTGCTCCTGCTTGTCCCTCTGCTGTCCGCCAGCCTCCCCGCCGCGTCCGCCCAGGAGCCGAAATTCTTCCGCATCGGCACCGGCGGGGTGAACGGCACCTACTATCCGATCGGCTCGATCATCGGCAACGCGATCTCCAACCCGCCCGGCTCCCGCGCCTGCGAGGCCGGCGGAAGCTGCGGCGTGCCCGGCCTGATCGGCATCGTGGTGTCGTCCAACGGCTCGGTGGCGAATATCGAGGCGATGGAGCGTGGCGAGATCGATTCCGGCTTCGCCCAGTCCGATGTGATCCACGCCGCCTATACCGGCACCGGCGCTTTCGCGGATCGCGCGCCGATGACCGACCTGCGGGTCATCGCCTCGCTCTATGCCGAGCACATGCAGCTGGTGGTCGGCGAGGACACCGCCATCACCACGCTGGCGGAACTGGCCGGCCACCGTGTTTCCCTGGACGAGCCAGGCTCGGGCACGCTGCTGCTGTCGACCGGTCTGCTGAATGCGGCAGGGATCGGGACCGGCGGCGTGATCGCCGAATACATGAAGCCCGGACCCGCGGCGAGCCTGATGTCCCGGGGCGAACTGGACGCCTTCTTCATCGTCGCCGGCGTACCCACCAATGCGGTGGCCGACCTGATGCGCGCGGGCAAGGCGCGGATCGTGCCCCTGTCCGGCCCCGCCGTGGAGACGCTGCTGGCGCGCCACGAGTTCCTCTCCCGGGTACCGATCCCGGCCGGCATCTACGGCAGCGACCAGAAGGAGATCGACACCTTCGGCGTCACCGCGCAGTGGGTTACCACCGCCAAGGCGTCTGAGGATCTGGTCTATTCCGTTTGCAAGGCGCTGTGGAACGACGCCACCCGCACCCTGCTGGATGGCGGTCATCCCGGCGGCAGGCAGATCCGGCTGACCTCGGCCCTGGACGGGGTCAACGTACCGCTGCATGCCGGCGCGGAGCGCTGCTACGCCGATCTCGAGAAGGCCGAGAAGAATTAGAACCGGGTCCAGGATCCGCGCGCGAAGGGGTTTCCCCGGCCGCCTTTGGAAGGCTGGCCGGGGAAACAGCGCCGTGGGGGTGGGGGATCCCACGACACCTTCAAAAGCGACAAAACAGAGGATTTGCGTATCCGTCCCCCGGATCAGTGCACCGTGTCGGCCAAGCGCATCGCATGGCCGTGAATCTGGCGCCGGGTCGCAACGTCGAGGTCTTCGAACGAGGCCTGGGCCATCATCAGATCCACCGAACTCCCACTGTTAATGGCGCGCATGAGCGCCGTCGCAATCTTGGTTTCGTTGCCGACAATGTCGGCAACAGATTGAGATAGAAGGGCAAAAGCCTTATCAGTCACCATTCTGGTCATCGTCTTCCCTCTTTCTGAAGGACTGTAGGTGATAGGAATTTATGTAAAGTTTTATCTAAAATCAAGGCAAAAGCTGCGGAACTCGGCCATTTCACCGGTTCCGCCTGTAACCTCTTGAGTCATGAGGACTTAGCGTATGGAAGATCCGATCGGCGGCCATCCGACCCGCGCCGAGCAACTCGACATCCTGGTGAGCGCCGCCGACGCGGTGCTGCAGCCGGGCGACGCCCTGCTCGATCTCGGCTGCGGCACCGGCTATCTGGCCCATCTGCTGTTCCGGCGTCGCGACGATGTCGCGTTCGTCGGGCTGGACCGGAAGGGCGAGTCGCTGCAGGCGGCGCGCGATCGTTTCGGCGACCGGGCCCGGTTCGTCGAGGGGGACCTGGGCGACATCGGGGCGATCGATGTCGCCGGTGGGCCCTTCAAGGTGATCGCCACCGCCCTGACCTTCCACGACCTGGATGACGGGGCCAAGCGGTCGGTGATCGCCTGGGCGGCGGAGCGGCTCGCCCCCGGCGGCGTGTTCCTGCTGTACGACCGGCTGCGGCTGACGGCGCCGTCGACCTTTCGACTTCAGCAGGCCGTCTGGGACCGGATCGAGAAGATCCACGGCCGGCCGATGCGAACCGCCGCAAGTTTCGCCGACTACGAGGCCGACCTGTCCCCGAGCAACCGGCCGGCGCGGCTCGACGATTACAGTCGGTGGTTTACCGAGCTCGGGCTTGAGCATCAGATACTGCATCTGCACGGTAACGTGGCATTGATCGCGGCCGCCAAGGGAGAGACGACGCCATGACAGAACGCTACGCCGCCGAGGCGCTGATCGACTATGCCGAGGCCCTGTTCGCCGCGGCCGGCCTGGAGGCCGACAAGGCCGCCCTGGTCGCGCCGCTGATGGTGGAGGCCGACCTGATGGGGCACACCACCCACGGTCTGCAGCTCGTGGCGCCGTATCTGGCGGCCCTGGCCGACGGCTCGATGACGGCGGCGGGCGCCCCGGAGGTTCTGTCCGACCGTGGACCGGTGGTTGTGTGGGACGGCCGGCGGCTGTCCGGCGTGTGGCTGACGGCGACGGCGGTCGACCTGGCGGTGGAGCGGGCCCGGCAGTACGGGACCTGTACCGTCTCCATCCGCCGCGCCCATCACATCGCCTGCCTCGCCGCCTTCCTGGAGCGCGCGACGGCCCAGGGCATGATGGTGACCCTGACCTGCTCCGATCCGTCGGTGGCCAGCGTCGCCCCCTTCGGCGGCACCCGGGCGATCTACACGCCGGATCCGGTCGCGGTCGGCATCCCGACCTCCGGCGATCCGATCCTGATCGACATCTCCGCGTCGATCACCACCAACGGCCTGACCAACCGCCTGCACAAGGAGGGACGGAATCTCGAGCACGACTGGCTGATCGACGCCGACGGCAACCCGTCCAAGGATCCGTCGGTGCTGTTCACCGACCCGCCGGGCACGATCCTGCCGGTCGGCGGACTGGACCACGGCCACAAGGGCTACGGGCTGGCCCTGATCGTCGAGGCGCTGACCCAGGCGCTGTCCGGCCATGGCCGGGCCGATCCGCCGGAGGGCTGGGGCGCCGGCATCTGGGTGCAGGTCCAGGACCCGACGGCCTTTGCCGGCGCCGACGCCTTCACCCGCCAGACCGACCGGCTGGCCGAGCTGTGCCGCACCAACCCGCCGCGCCCGGGCGTGGAGGCCGTGCGGCTGCCGGGCGACGGCGCGCTGGCCCGCAAGCGCACGGCATTGGCGGACGGGGTGGCGCTGTATCCCGGGATCATTGAGGGTCTGGCGGAATGGGCCGGTAAGCTCGGGGTGGCGGCACCGACGCCGCTCTGAGGGGGATTCGCCTTTCCCTCTGCCCCTCCATTCACTCCCCGGATTCATTCCGGGGCCTACCGGTCGGCTTGCACTGAGTGTGCGGCGGAGTGGCTGACGCCCGCACCTCGCCCGACCGTGGCCCCCGGAATGAATCCGGGGAGTGAAGGAAAGTAAGAACGGGAAAGGGGGTGCCCCCTACTCCCGCGCCAGCCGCTTCAGCTTCGGCGACGGCACCACCCGGGCGAGGAAGTCGGCCACCGCTTCCTGCGCGTCGGCGCGGCGGAGCACGTGGTGGGTCGCGCCCTCGATCACCACCGACGAGGCATCGGCGAAGCCGTCCATGTCCTCGCCGCAGTCGCCGCGCAGGAACCAGCGGTCGAACCAGCGGTCCTCGGCGCTGACGACGGAGAGGACCGGGATCGCGTCCTCGCCCTTGAGGCCCCAGAGCGGCGGCCACGGGATCTGGCAGGTCCAGCCCAGGATCACCCGGGCGGCGACGTCGTCGCCCGGATAGTTGGCCGTCGTCATGCCACCCTCGCTCTGGCCCATCAGGACGATCCGTTCCGGGTCGACCCAGGGGAAGCGCTGCACCTGCCGGACCGCGAACTCTGCCTCCGCCAGCCGGAAGCCGATCACGCCCGGATGCGCGCCGGCGGATTTCGAGCGCCAGTCGCAGCTCGTCGGTTTGTAGGCGCGCGAGAAGCTGTCCGGCGCGATCACCGCGTATCCGAGGTCGCGCAGGAACTCCAGATCGACCCGATAGCCCCGGTGCAGGCCGTTGCAGCCATGCAGGAAGATCACCACCGGCAGGGTCGGGGCCAGCCGGGCCGACCGGAGCAGCGGCTCCACCTCGGCCATGTCGCCGGTGATGTCGGACATGGCCGGGTCGGCCGAGGAGAACGGCACCACCACCGTCGCCCCCTGCCAGGTGCGCGCCAGCTCGTCCGGCAGGTCGGCCGAACGGGACAGATAGCAGCCGGCCAGCAGGAGGAGGCCGAGCAGGGCGAGGACGGATCGGGTCATGGTAAAGGAATTGTCCTCACGCAGGCGTTCCGGCAAGAGGGAGGTGGTTTCACACGGCGGTCACACCCCGGCGCCATAGTGGCGGCCCTGCCCGCCTGCCTGCCCACCTGTCGTCATACCCGATCCACTGACCAAGGACCCACCGATGCGCCTCGTCATCGCCACCTACAACATCCAGTACGCCCTCGGCCAGGACGGCCGGTACGACATCGCCCGGATCGCCGACGCCGTCGCCGAGGCGGACATCATCCTGTTCCAGGAAGTCACCCAGAACTGGACGCGCAACGACGGCGAGGATCAGGTGGCGGAACTGGCGGCGCGTCTGAACCGCCACGTGGTGTTTGGCTCGACCTTCGACAGCGACGCCAGCGCCGTGGTGGACGGCAAGGTGGTCAACCGCCGGCGCACCTTCGGCAACATGATCGCCAGCCGCTGGCCGATCCTGTCCTCGCGCACCCAGCTCCTGCCGAAGCACGCCCTGCCGGAGACCATGGACGTGCAGCGCTGCGTGGTGGAGGGGATCTGCCAGACCCCGGCCGGTCCCATCCGCGCCTATTCGGTCCATCTGTCCCACATCTCCGCCGGACAGCGTCTGCCACAGGTCGAGGTGCTGATGCGTTTCATCCGGGAGGCGCAGACCGACGCGCTGCCGGCCGACGGGCCGTTCCCGCAGGCGTGGGACGGTGACGCGGTGGAGGTGCCGCTGCCGGCAAGCGTGATCCTGGGCGGCGACTTCAACTGTACGGCGGACTCGCGGGAGATCGCCCTGGTCTGCGGCGAGATGGACCCGCATCGCGGCCGCCTGCGCCGGGCCGACCAGCTGGTGGACACGTTCGTCGCCGCCGGTCACGACCCGTTGGTCGCCTCGACCTTCTACACCCGCGAGACGGCCTACAAGATCGACCATCTTGTGGCGACGCCGGACCTCGCCGGCTCGGTCGTGCGGAGCTGGATCGGCGACAGCAAGGCCTCCGACCACTATCCGGTGTTCGTGGAACTCGACTGGGCGGGGGTGACGGTCTGACGGCCGCGCTCCCGCACGGCGGCTTCCCGGCGGGCGATATAGATGGCGGCGGAGACGATGATCGCCGCCCCGACCCAGGTCCAGATCTCCGGTACCTCGGAGAACAGCGCGAAGCCGATCAGCGCCGACCACAGGAGCTGGACGTAGCGGGCCGGCGCGATCGCCGAGATCTCTCCGACCTTGAAGCCCTGGACCATGGCCAGGTGCCCCAGGGTCGCCAGGCCGGCGATGACGATGATCAGGAACCATTCCTCCGGGCTCGGCCATTTCCACACGGAGATGGCCGGTCCCATGGTCACCAGGGTGACGATGACCGAGAGATAGGCGACCACGGCCGGGCCTGATTCCTTGCGGGTCAGCGCCTTTGCCACGAGGTCTGAGAAGGCGAAGAGCGGGGCGGCGACCAGCATGGCGATCGCCCCGGGATCGACGTTGGCGAACCCGGGCCGCACGATGATCAGCGCCCCCATCAGGCCGACGACGACGGCGGTGATGCGCGGCAGCCGGATGCGCTCGCCGAGGAACAGGGCGGCGCCGACGGTGGCGAAGACCGGGGCGGTGAAGCCGATGGCGGTGACCTCCGCCAGCGGGATCCGCGACATGGCGTAGAACCAGAGCATGACGCCGGTGCCGTGCATCAGGCCGCGTCCCAGGTGCAGCTTCCACTGCATGGCCCGCAGGTCGACGGCGGTGACCCGCAGGAAGAACGGCGTCAGGAACAGCAGCCCGAAACCGTAGCGCAGGAACGAGGCCTGGATCGGGTCCATGGTGGTGCCGACCAGCCGCACCAGCGCCATGAAGCTGGAGAAGATCAGGCCGGACAGGACGATCCAGAACATGCCCTGTACATTGCGGGGCACGGCATCGAAGGCAGCACGGATTTGTGCGACGGAAGGCATCCGGTACAGTCCGGTGAGAGGCGGCGCGAGAGACGCCGCCGGAGACATCAAGGGGAGCACGCGGACAATGGCCGGATCAAGCACTTACGCCCTGCGCGACACATTGGTGAGCACCGACTGGCTGGCCGGCGCCCTGGATCGGGGCGAGGTGCGGGTGTTCGACTGCACCTGCTTTCTGGTGCCGGATCCCAAGACCACCCTGCGCGCCGAAAGCGGTCGCCCCGCCTATGAGGAGGCGCATATTCCGGGTGCCGGGTTCCTCGACATCATGGGCGACTTCTCCGATTCCGCGGGCCGGTTCCGATTCACCATGCCGGCGCCGGAGCGCCTGGCCGAGGTGTTCGGCGCCCATGGCATCGGCGACGACACGGCGGTGGTGCTCTACGCCGCCGACAATCCGAGCTGGGCGACGCGGTTCTGGTGGATGCTGCGGGTCGCCGGCTTCGACAATGCGGCGGTGTTGGACGGCGGTCTGAAGAAATGGCGCGCCGAGGGCCGTCCGGTCGAGCGTGGGGCGGTGTCCCTGCCGCCGGCGACCCTGACCCCGCATCCCCGTCCGGAGCTGGTGGTGGGCCGCGACGGCGTGCTGGCGGCGGTCGGCGATCCGGGGGTGTGCATCGTCAACGCCCTGTCCGAGGCGCAGCACAAGGGCGAGGGGGCGCATTACGGCCGGCCAGGCCGGATCGCCGGCTCGACCAACGTGCCGTCGGCGACGCTGCTCGATCCGGAGACCAACGCGTTCAGGCCGGCGGCGGAGATCGAGGCGGCCCTGCGCGCGGCGGGCGCCATGGAGGCGGCCCGGGTGGTGCCCTATTGCGGCGGCGGCATCGCCGCCTCGGTCACCACCTACTGGCTGACCCGGCTGGGCAAGGAGAACGTGGCGCTTTACGACGCCTCCCTGTCGGAATGGGTGTCCGACGAGGCGCTGCCGATGGAGGTCGGGTGAGGTCTGCCAATGCCATTTCCCCCTCTCGTTTTCCCGAACTCGTTTCGGGATGACGGGCAAAGGGATAAAAGGACGGGACCGCTCACCCCCCGTCCAGCCGCTTCTTCATGTGATACAGCACGGTCCCGATCGGCCGGTCCTCCAGCACGCCGTAGACCGCGTAGCCGATCCGCTCGTAGAACGGCCGCGCGTCCACGGTCCGCAGATAGGCGACCACCGCCCCGTGCCCGCGCGCGAATTGCTCCAGCCGTCCCATCAGGCCGCGCGCGATCCCCTGGCGGCGGTGCGCCTCGTCGACCCAGAGCAGGTCGACCTCCAGCCCGTTCCAGTACACGTTGCCCCGGACGCCGCCGATCACCGCACCGCCCGCGTCCCGGGCGAAGACCGCGGCGGGCATGTCCGCCGTTTCGTCCGGCAGGCCGGGCAGGCGCGACACTTCGTAGCGCCGCATCCCGGCCTTCAGGACGGCGAGGTCGGCGGCCTCCGGTGCGGTGGTCAGGGCGAGGCTGAAATCGGCCATGGCGGCGTGAAGCGAGGGTGGGGTCGTTGACAGGTCGGATGGCAGCCTATATACACCCGCGCTCGCTATATCGAGCATCATTCAGTCGACGTGACGGAGGCTTCCCGTGAAGCGCACTTATCAACCGAGCGTTCTGGTCCGCAAGCGCCGCCACGGCTTTCGCTCCCGCATGGCCACGGTCGGCGGTCGCAACGTGATCCGCGCCCGCCGGGCCAAGGGCCGCAAGCGCCTGTCCGCGTAGATCCTCGCGATCTGCGCTACCCAGGCCGGAGAGTGACGGCATGCGCGCGTCGGGCTCCGCCAAGTTAGAGATACTGCCGGCCAGGAAGGATTTCCTGGCCGTTGCGCGTGGGCGAAAGGTGGCCGCACCCGGTCTGGTCCTGCAGATGCGGGTCCGCGAGGATGCCGATGCGCCCGCCCGCGTCGGCTATACCGCCAGCCGCAAGGTCGGCAATGCCGTGGCGCGCAACCGGTCGCGACGGCGCCTGCGGGCCGTGGTCAACGACGTCCTCGCCGCCCGTGCGATGCCGGGTTGCGACTATGTCCTGATCGCCCGCGCGGCCACCGCCGGGCGTCCCTACGACGACCTTGTGGCGGATCTCGCCGGCGCGCTCGACCGCATCGAAAAGAAGGGTCGGTGATGGCACCTGGGCCGCTCAGCAGGCTCGCTCGGACCGCCGCCCTGGCGCCTGTCTATTTATACCGCTACGTCCTGTCGCCCTTTTTCGCCGGTTCGTGCCGCTACGCCCCGAGCTGCTCGGCATACGCGGTGGAGGCGGTTCAGACACACGGGGTCTTGCGCGGCGGCCTTCTAGCCCTTAGACGCTTCGCAAGATGCCATCCCTGGGGAGGCGCCGGCTATGATCCGGTGCCGCCGCTCGCCGCGAGCGACCCCCGGACCATGACCGCCTATCCGGCGGACAAGACCCGCGCCCGCACCGCCCGCGCCAGTACCGACGGAAGCGTTCTATGAGCGACCAGAAGAACATGATCCTAGCGATCGCCCTCTCCGTGGTGATCCTGATCGGTTTTCAGTTCCTAGCCGCGGAGTTCGGGTGGACCCCGACCGCCCCGTCGCAGCAGGCGATAGAGCAGGGCGCCGATCCGACCCCGGGTGTCGGCTCCGACGCGCCGGTTCCGCCGACGGACTCCAGCAGCTCGCCGACACCGTCCGCTGCCCCGGCGATCACCCCAGGCGGTCAGACCGATCGCGCGGCGGCCCTGGCGGCGACACCGCGCATCGAGATCAACACCCCGACCATCGACGGCTCGATCTCCCTGGTGGGCGCGCGCATCGACGACGTGGTGCTGGACGATTACCAGGTGACCCTGGACCCGAACAGCGAGCACATCCACCTGCTCGAGCCGACCAACTACGTGCGGCCCTACTACGCTGAATTCGGCTGGGTGGCCGCTCCGGGGTCCAACGTGGCGCTGCCCGGGCCGAAGACCCAGTGGGAGACCGACGCGACGGAGCTGGCGCCCGGCTCGCCGGTGACGCTGACCTGGACCAGTCCCCAGGGCCTGACCTTCAAGCGGACCATCGGCGTCGACGACGGCTTCCTGTTCACCATCACGGACACGGTGACCAACGGCAGCGACGCGGCCCAGGAGCTGTTCCCCTACGGTCTGATCAGCCGCGGCGGCCTGCCGGAGACCACCGGCTTCTACATCCTGCATGAAGGCCCGCTCGGCGTGTTCGACGACACTCTGAAGGAGGTCGACTACGGCGATCTTCAGGAGGACGGCGACCAGGAGGCGAGATCAGCGGGCGGCTGGATCGGCATCACCGACAAATACTGGCTGGCGGCCCTGGTGCCGGACCAGCAGGCCGAGTGGAGCTACAAGTTCCGCCACTCCATGCGCAATCAGAACGACCGCTTCCAGGTAGACTATCTCGGCGGCGCGACCTCGGTGGCCGCGGGCGGCGAGGTCACCAACACCTCGCATTTCTTCGCTGGCGCCAAGCGCCTCGACCTGCTCGACAAGTACGAGGAGCAGATCGGCGTGCCGAGCTTCGACCTCGCCATCGACTTCGGCTGGTTCTACTTCCTGACCAAGCCGTTCTTCATCGTGCTGACCTGGCTGCACGGCATCCTGGGCAATTTCGGCCTGGCGATCCTGGCGCTGACCGTGGTCATCAAGCTGATCTTCTTCCCGCTGGCCAACAAGTCCTACAAGTCCATGGCCAAGATGAAGGAGCTGACGCCGAAGCTGCAGGAGATGCGCGAGAAGTACGGCGACGACCGCCAGCGTCTCAACGAGGAGATGATGGCGATGTACAAGCGGGAGAAGGTCAATCCCGCCGCCGGCTGTCTGCCGATCGTGGTGCAGATCCCGGTGTTCTTCTCGCTCTACAAGGTGCTGTTCGTCAGCATCGAGATGCGTCACTCGCCGTTCTACGGCTGGATCCGCGACCTGTCGGCGCCGGATCCGACCACGCTCTTCAACCTGTTCGGCCTGATCCCCTGGTCGCCGCCGGCGATGCTGATGATCGGCGCCTGGCCGGTGCTCATGGGCCTGACCATGTACCTGCAGCAGCGCCTCAACCCGCAGCCGGCCGACCCGGTGCAGGCCAAGGTCTTCATGTTCCTGCCGCTGCTGTTCACCTTCCTGCTGTCCAGCTTCGCCGCCGGCCTGGTGATCTACTGGACCTGGAACAACCTGCTGTCGATCCTGCAGCAGTGGGTGATCATGAAGCGCATGGGCGTAAAGAACGCGCTGTCGTGACGGGCGGGCCGGTCCACGACACCCCCGACGCGCCGTCCCAGGCGGAGCTGGAGGCGGCGCGGGTGCTGTTCGCCCAGGAGTGCGGCTTCGTGGCCGCCGCGGCGACGATCCCGCAGCTGCCGCCGGAGACCCTGCCGGAAGTCGCCTTCGTCGGCCGTTCCAATGTCGGTAAGTCGAGCCTGGTCAACGCGCTCACCGGCCGCAAGACCCTGGCCCGGACCTCGAACACTCCGGGGCGGACCCAGGAGGTCATCTTCTTCGACCTGGGCGGCCGGCTGATGCTGGTCGACCTGCCGGGCTACGGCTACGCCAAGGTGTCCAAGGCCAAGCAGGCGATCTGGACCGATACGCTGTTCGCCTATCTGCGCGGCCGGCCGACCCTGCAGCGGGTCAGCATGCTGATCGACGGTCGCCATGGCCTGAAGGAGCTGGACACCGAGGCCATGGACATGCTGGACCGCGCGGCGCTGTCGTATCAGGTGGTGCTGACCAAGGGCGACAAGGTGAAGCCCGACGAGATGGCGGCGATGATCGAGAAGACGTCCGCCGCTCTGAAGCGTCACCCGGCGGCCCATCCGGTCGTGCTGGCGACCAGCAGCGAGACCGGTGCCGGCATTCCCGAACTGCGCGCCGAGTTGTCCCGCTTCGCCAATCCGGCCTGACCGGACCACCCCGCATTTCCCCGATTGCCGGACCGAGCGGCCCGGCCCGATTGTGCCGGAGCTGACGGGGGTGCTTTGCGGGACGGGCGCGGCGCTCTATAACCGCAGGCCGGTTTTCTATTGGAGGGAAGGAGCGCCATGACCAGCAAGCCGATCGACCTCAAGCGGCGGGCCGAATGGCTGTCGAAGGCGGGCATCCTGACGGAGGCGCTCCCCTTCATGCGCCGATATTCCGGCAAGACGGTCGTCATCAAGTACGGCGGTCACGCCATGGGCGACAACGATCTCGCGCTGAAATTCGCCGCCGACATGGTCCTGCTGCAGCAGGTCGGCATGAACCCGGTCGTGGTGCATGGCGGCGGCCCGCAGATCGGTAAGATGCTGGAACGGCTGGCGATCAAGAGCGAGTTCATCGACGGTCTTCGGGTCACCGATCAGGCGACGGTCGAGATCGTCGAGATGGTGCTGTCCGGTGCGATCAACAAAGGCATCGTCGCCGCCATCAATCAGGCCGGCGGCCGCGCCATCGGCCTGTCCGGCAAGGACGGCGGCCTGATCCGGGCGGAGAAGCTGCGCCGCACCAAGGTCGATCCCGACAGCAACATCGAGAAGGTGCTCGACCTGGGCTTCGTGGGCGAGCCGACCAAGGTGGACGGCTCGCTGCTGAAGTCGCTGGTGTCCCAGAACCTGATCCCGGTGGTCGCGCCGATCGGTCTCGGCGCCGAGGGCGAGACCTTCAACATCAACGCCGATACGGCCGCCGGCGCCGTCGCCGCCGCGGTCGACGCCAGCCGCTTCATGCTGCTGACGGACGTGGAGGGGGTGCTGGACAAGGACCGCCGCCTGATCCCGGAGCTTACCGTGCCCCAGGCCCGTGCGCTGATCGCCGACGGCACGATTTCCGGCGGCATGATCCCGAAGATCGAGACCTGCATCGAAGCCGTCGAAGGCGGCGCCGAAGGGGCGGTGATCATCGACGGCCGGGTCCAGCACGGCGTGCTGCTGGAACTCTTCACCAGTCACGGCATGGGCACCTGGATCCGCGGCTGACCCGGACCCGCCCCACGATCTTCTCTAGCGGCGGTCAGGCGCTCTGGCCGCCGTCGAACATGCCGAGCTGCCAGAGCATGTCCTCTTCGCTGAGCGGATAGCTGCCGCGCTGACCGCGCAGCATGTCCCGGTCGGCGATATAGGCGAGGCGCTGCTGGAGCTGCTCGGCGAAGCCCATGCTGAGCCCGGCCTTCCAGGACAGGGCGGTCACCGCCTTGGCGCTGCCCGAATTCAGGATCGAGTGGACGATCGGCTCCTTGTAGCCGGTGCGCACCGCCAGGGACGAGATCACCTTGGCGCGGCGGCCCGAGGCCACGGCCTGGGCCAGGTCGTCCTCCGACAATCCGCCGCCCTGGCTCTGGCCGCCGCCTTCCTCCAGCCGCTGGGCCATCACCGTCTGCAGGTGCTTGGACGTCTCCGGGTCGAGGTCCGAGCGCTTGGAGAGCTGCTCGACCAGGGCGTTGGCGACGAATTCCGAGAGCTTTCCGATCTGCCGGCCCGCCAGCTTCGGGCGTGAGACCAGCGGCGCGTGCCAGCTCGGCTTCGGCGGCGCACTCTCGATCAGCCGGTCCAGAGTTTCCTCGCGGATCTGGGCGGACTCGTTGCCGAGCAGCACGGCGATCGCCGCGTCGTCGCCGCTGGTGGCGATCGCGTCGGTGACCTTGGAGGAGACGCCCTGGCGTCGGGAGATCGCGCTGACGGACCCGGTGTGCGACGGCTCGTTGATGACGTCCACCAGGAAGTCGTCGCTCAGCAGGCTGGAATGCTCCAGCACCGGCCCCGCCACCTCGATGGCGGCGTCGCGGGCCAGCACCTCGATCACGCCGGTGATCACCTCGGGCGGTGCGCTATCCACGTCCTTGATCGATTCCGCCAGCCGGGCGCGCACCTTGACCGCCGCGTCCAGGGCCAGCGCCTCCAGCATGTTGATGGTCAGCAGCCGCTGCGGGCCACGACGCTCGTCGATCACGTCGGGGGCGAGAACGCCGATCTTCTCGGCGACCGCGCAGCGCACGGCCTCGTCGTCGTCCTGGGCCAGGAAATCATCGGCCTGGCGCGGCGTGTTGATGTTGGCGGCGACCACCCGGCGCACGGCAGGGTCGGCATCCTCGGCCAGGAAGAACAGCAGTTCCGGCGGCACGTCGCTGCGCGCGGCCAGCGTGCAGCGTTCGGGCACGGTGCCGGTGCGCGCGATCTCCATCGACTGGGCGAGGGTCTGCTTGTCGGCGGTCTGGTCGTCGGACCGGCGGCGCGGTGTCGGCTTGGTCACGGTTCCTCACCCATGCGGTTCGTTGGCGGCTTTGGCGTCGGCGTCCGGAGCGATCCGGTACCAGCCTTTTCCACCATGCTTGATTTCGTACATCACTGCGTCGGCCCGTTCGATCAGGTGCTGGCGGCTCTCGCCGGATCCGGGGAGATAGATCGCCATGCCGATGGACAGGCCGACGGGATGGTCCGGTGTTCCCGAATACTGCAGCAGTTCCTTGCCGGTCTCCAAGATCCACTCTGCACGGGCGGGCGCGTCCGGTGCGCCGACCCCCTCCATCCACAGGGCGAACTCGTCGCCGCCGAGACGGGCGATCAGGTCGCCGGGCCTGGCCTGGCGGTTCAGGATGTCGGACAGATGGATCAGCGCCTGATCCCCGACCTGATGCCCCTTGGTGTCGTTGACCTTCTTGAAGTTGTCCAGGTCGACATAGGTGAGCGTCCCGGGGGTCGGGTCGCCGGCGGCCAGCCGCCGGGTGATTGCGTCGTCGAAGGCCCGGCGGTTCAGCAGGCCGGTCATGGCATCGGTGGTCGACAGCCGCTCCAGATGCTGGTGGGCGGCGGCCTGATGCAGGGCGATGCCGAGCTGGTCCGACAGGTCGGCGATCAGCCGGGCGTCGTCGTCGCTCCAGTCCGCGGTGTCTCCGACCCGCCACAGCATCACGGCCCCGTTGATCTCGTGGTGGTGCGACAGTTGGTGGGCGAGGGCCGCCCCGATGTCATAGGCCTCGACCACCGGTTCCCGGCTCGCCGTGATGCGCTCGCGCATCTCCTCCACGATGGCGCCGGGCACGGGAATGCCCACCGCGGCGGCCAGCCGCATGCCGGCGCCGGGCAGGATCCGGTAGACCGAGCAGCCGTCCGCATTGCCGCCGCGGAACACCGCCTCGGCGGCGATGGACAGCATCCGGTCGGGATCGGTCTCGTCGCGGATCGCCCGCATGATATGGGCGGTCAGCCGCTGGCGCGCGCCGACCCGGGCCAGCTCCATGTCGCGCTGGCGGTCGTCGGTCACGTCGCGGCACACCCCGCGCGCGCCGGCCCAGCTTCCATCCGGCGCGTAGAGGGGCGCGGCGGCCGTTTCCAGCCGCGCTTCGCTGCCATCGGCCCGCCGGAAGGTGATCTCCATCTCCTGGCGCGCCTCGCGGGTCTGGAACGGGCTGTCGACGGTGACGCCGGGCGGGGCGATCAGGAAGCCGTTGGCCCGCCGGCCGATCAGGTCGGCCGCCGCCCATCCGATGCCGCCATGGGGCGAGACGAAGACGAAGCGGCCCTGGGCGTCGGTCTCCCAGACGAGGTCGGCGGAGATTTCCACCAGATCGCGGTAGCGCTGGCGCGAGTCGACCAGGGCGGAGCGCAGGTTGCGGTCGACCGAGACGTCGCGGCCGATCAGCAGGACCGCGCCGTCCTCGCCCACGGGCATGGCCGAGAAGCTGGTGGCGCTCGTCGACGCGCCGTCGGTGTCGCGCGATTCGATCACCGCGGAGATGCCGCGTCCGGCACGTCGGGCCTCGGCGATCAGCGAGCCGATATCGGGAAGGTCGCCCAGCCGGCGGGCGAGATCCGCTCCGGCCATGTTGCGGGCCTGCACGCCGTTGTCGCTGCCGACCAGGATCGCGGGACCGTCGGCCAAGGCGAACGGGCCGGTCGACACCATTCTCGCGACCAGTGCCTCTTCCGGTGCTTCAACGGCCGTCTCGCCCGATCCGCTCATGCGTCCACCTTACCCGGTCACCGCTCGATCCGCATTCCACTGCATTATCGTCATGGCAGCGGACCCGCTCCAGGTCTAGTGCATTTGTCGCAAATGGTGCCGGGGCGGGCCGTGGCGAGACGGTGACTGGGGCGAGACGGTGACGGGGGCGGGCATCGTGGGTATTGTCGCGAACAGCCTGGGACCAGCGCGCCCAGATCCCCACCCGGTGCCCAGGACGCTGCATGCTCGCCAAGACCATCGACTGCTGGATCTTCGATCTCGACAACACGCTGTACCCGGCGCGTTCCAACCTGTTCGTCCAGGTCTCCGCCCGGATGACCGAGTTCATCAAGGAGCGCTTCGATCTGGAGCACGAGCCGGCCCGCGAGCTGCAGCGCGACCTGTTCCGGCGCCACGGCACCACCCTGCGTGGGCTGATGACCGAGCATGGGGTCGACCCGGCCCCGTTCCTCGACTTCGTGCATGACATCGATGTCAGCATCATCGACCCGGCGCCGGAGCTGGACGACCTGCTGACCCGGCTGCCCGGGCGCAAGGTGATCTACACCAACGGCTCGGTCGGCCATTTCGAGCGGGTGGCCAAGCGCCTGGGCGTCGACCACCATTTCGACCATGTCTATGACATCGTCGCCTCCGACTATTCGCCGAAGCCGGACCCGGTGCCCTACGACAAGCTGATCAGGCTGCTGGACATCGATCCGACGCGCACCGCGATGGTCGAGGACATGGCCAAGAACCTGAAGCCGGCGGCCGATCTCGGCATGACGACGGTCTGGCTGAAGAGCGATTTCGACTGGGCGACCGACGGCGCCGACCAGCCCCATGTGCATCATGTGGCCGAGGATGTGATCAGCTTCCTGCGCACCGTCGTCGACTCCGACGCACAGTCGTGACGCGCATCGCGTTGACAGCCTTCCGGCCCCCCGCCATTGTGCCGCGGACCTGCGGAATTCCGACCTTTCGACAAGAGCCGAGACCCCATGACCTCTGATCTTCAAACCGTCATCGACGCCGCCTGGGAAACCCGAGACAGCATCACCTTCTCCACCAAGGGCGAGGTCCGCGACGCCGTCGAGGCGGCGCTGGAAGGGCTGGACAACGGCTCGATCCGTACCGCTCAGCCCGAGGGCAATCATCAGTGGACGGTCAACCAGTGGGCCAAGAAGGCGGTGCTGCTGTCGTTCCGGCTGAACGACATGGTGGTTGTCCCCGGCGGCCCCGAGGATCCGGAGCGCGGCCCGTCGGTGTGGTGGGACAAGGTCCCGTCCAAGTTCGCCGGCTGGGGCGAGAACCGGTTCCGCGAGGCCGGCTTCCGCGCCGTGCCGAACTGCGTCGTGCGCCGCTCCGCCTACATCGCGCCGGGCGTGGTGCTGATGCCGAGCTTCGTGAACCTGGGCGCCTATGTCGACAAGGGCACCATGGTCGACACCTGGGCCACGGTCGGCTCCTGCGCCCAGATCGGCAAGAACGTGCACCTGTCCGGCGGCGTCGGCATCGGCGGCGTGCTCGAGCCGCTGCAGGCCGATCCGGTGATCATCGAGGACAACTGCTTCATCGGCGCGCGCAGCGAGGTCGTCGAGGGCGTGATCGTCGAGGAGGGCGCGGTACTCTCCATGGGCGTGTTCATCTCCAAGTCGACCCGCATCATCAACCGCGAGACCGGCGAGGTCCATATCGGCCGGGTGCCGGCATTCTCGGTCGTGGTACCGGGCTCGATGCCGGGCAAGCCGCTGCCGGACGGCACGCCGGGTCCGTCCCTGTCCTGTGCGGTGATCGTCAAGACGGTCGACGCCCAGACCCGGTCGAAGACTTCCATCAACGAACTGCTGCGCGACTGATCGCGAGGAGCACCGACATGTCGGCGTCCCCCCGGGCCGGCTCAGCTTCCGCCACCTCAACCTCGGCGGACACCGCGGCGCGCCTCGATCCGGTCGAGGTCGCGGCGGGTCTGATCCGCTGCCCCAGCGTCACCCCGGAGGAGGGCGGCGCCCTCGACCTGCTGCAGTCGCTGCTGGAACCGATGGGCTTCGCCTGCCACCGCCTGCGGTTCGAGGCGGAGGGGACCCCGGCGATCGACAATCTCTATGCCCGACGCGGCACCGAGGCGCCGCATCTCTGCTTCGCCGGCCACACGGACGTGGTCCCGGTCGGTGACGCCGCGGCCTGGAGCAAGGGGCCGTTCGACGGCACCGTCGCCGACGACCGGCTCTGGGGCCGCGGGGCTGCCGACATGAAGGGCGGCATCGCCGCCTTCGTCGCCGCGGTCGACCGCTATCTGGCGTCGGGCGAGGGCAGGGGCTCCATCAGCCTGCTGATCACCGGCGACGAGGAAGGTCCCGCCGTCAACGGCACCACCAAGGTGCTGGACTGGATGGAGGCCAACGGCGAGATCCCCGACATGTGCATCGTGGGCGAGCCGACCAATCCGACCGCCATGGGCGACATGATGAAGATCGGCCGGCGCGGCTCCTTCACCGGCCGCCTCACGGTGCACGGGACCCAGGGCCATGTGGCCTATCCGCATCTGGCGGAGAACCCGGTCCACGGCCTGATCCGCCTGCTGGAACCCTTCGCCCACGGCACGCTGGACGAGGGCACGGCGCATTTCCCGCCGACCACGATGTCGGTGACCACCATCGACGTGGGCAACCCCGCCAACAACGTGATCCCGGCGGAGGCGCGGGCCACCTTCAACGTGCGCTTCAACGACGCCCATTCCTCGGCCTCGCTGGAGAAGATGTTCCGCGACAGCTTCGACCAGAAGGGTGTGCGCTACGACATGGAGACCGAGTGCTCGGGCGAGAGTTTCGTCACCGAGCCCGGGGCGCTGTCCGACATGATCTCCGAGGCGAGCTTCGCCGTCACCGGCCGGCAGCCGGAGCTCAGCACCACCGGCGGCACCTCCGACGCGCGCTTCATCAAGCGGCTCTGCCCGGTGGTGGAGTTCGGGCTGGTGGGCCAGACCATGCACAAGGTGGACGAGCATGTCGCCGTCGCCGATATCCGGACGCTGACCGACATCTACGCGGCCGTCCTGGACCGCGCGTTGGGCGGCTAGGGCCATGGCGTTGCCGCCGATCCCCACCCAGCCGGAGGTCGTCGCCTCGGTCTACGGGACGTGGCGGCTGCTGCTCGGCGACCGGGGCGGCCTGAGCTATTTCGGGACCGGACCTTCCGGGTTCTGGCGGTCCTGCTGGGTGCTCGCCGCCGTGCTGCCGCTGAACCTGCTGATCTACATGATCCAGTCGAGCGCGAGCGACGCGCCGTTCTCCCTCGGTCTGCTGGCGCTGGTCGGCTTCACCGTCGTCATCGCCTGGTATGGCTATGCGCTGGCGGTGCATTACGTGCTGCCGTCCATCGACCGGGCGGAGCGGTACTACGACTACATGATCCCGGAATTCTGGTCGTCCCTGCCGACCGTGGTGATCCAATTCGCCGCCATCGCCCTGGCGACGAGCGACGTCCTGCCCGGCTCCCTGGGCAAGGTGCTGACCATCGCCTCGTTCGGCGGCGCCCTCTGGCTGCGGGCGCAGATCATCCGCCTGTCGCTGGATGTCAGCTACGGCGTGTCGGTCGGGCTGGTGGTCGGCAGCCTGGTGTTCAACGCGGTGCTCGCGGCGATCCTGATCCCAGGCTGATTCCCAGGACCAGTTTCACTCCCCGGACTTGTTCCGGGGAGTGTGGGAGGCGAGAGGGGGAAGAGGTACGAGCCTCTCACCCCGGCAGTTTGCCGGTCAGCACGTAGCACAGGATGTCGACCACCTGTTCCGGCGTCTCGGCCACCGCCAGGGCGGCGCCATCGACCTCCTTGAGGGCGTGGGTGTGCTCCGGGGCGTGCAGCACCACCAGGGGCGTGCCCAGGGCCGCCGCATAGCCGGCGTCGAAGGCGGCGTTCCACTGCTTGTACTTCTCGCCGAAGCGCACGACGACCACGTCGGCCTGCTCGATCAGGGTGCGCGTGCGGATGGCGTTGAGCTTGGCGCCCTTGTGATCCTTCCAGAAGCCGGTCTCCTCCGCGCCCAGGATCGCCACGCCGCAGTCGTCGCTGGCGTCGTGGTCGGTGACGGGGGCGGAGAAGTCGACATCCAGGCCGGCGGCGCGCGCGCCCTTCTCGATGACGTCGCGCCAGTCGGTGTGGATCTCGCCGGACAGATAGACGGACAGGCTCACGATTGCCTCCTTGAGGTGTATTGGACGCCTCAGGCCATAGCACATCCGCTGGCCCGGGTCAGGCACCGCCCCGCGGCCGAACCGACGAGGTTTTCGAACGGCCGGCAAAAAATCCACGGCGCCCTCCGGCGGATCCGACCGACAGATGCGGGTCGGTGGGCCGCCGGGAGATCCTCGAACCGAGCCGCGCGGACGCCCGGAGAGGCTGCGCTAACTGTCTGAAAATGATCGTAAAACGAGTGAAGGCCTGGAGACTTATCTCCAGGCCTTCCTTTACTCGCATTCCGAACCGGGCATCAGGTGGGGAGAGGGGGACGTGCCCCGATCCGAAAGCACTTCTAACTTAGGCGTTCTTTCTGTAATGTGCAATAGAAAATTTTGTTTCAGATTGAAAGGCTGAAGCGGTGAAACGGAGAGTGTTTACACGCCGCCGCCACGCCGAGATCGTGGCCCGCAGGCGGCTGCGGATGGCGACATGGCTGGGGGCGCCACTGGCACTGGGGGCCTTGGGGTGGGAAATCCTGGAAGGCGGCGGAATGCCTGCCATCGGGACCGTTGCGGCGGTCGCGGTGGTGGTGGCGTATACGGTCGCGCTGCTGCGGATCCACGACCTGACGGGGGAGTGGACGTTCTTCTAGAACGTCCACCTCGCCGACTTTAGGTTTTTAAAGTCTGGCCCTTGCGGCGGTTTCGACGCGCCAATTGGTTGAGCGCCTCCACGGCGATGGCGAAGCCGATCGCCGCGTAGAGATAGCCGCGCGGGATGTGGAACTGCAGCCCGTCGGCGACCAGGGCCACGCCGATCAGCATCAGAAACGACAGGGCCAGCATCTTCGAGGTCGGGTGCTTGTGGATGAAGTCGGCGATCGCGCCGGCCGCCGCCATCATCACGCCGATGGACACCACCACGGCGGCCACCATTACCTCGATATGCTCGACCATGCCGATGGCGGTCAGGATCGAGTCGACGCTGAACACCATGTCCAGCGCCATGATCTGGATGACCACGCTGGTGAAGCCGGCCGAGATCCCCTTTTTGGGACCCTGATCCTCTTCGTCGCCCTCGACGGTCTTGTGGATCTCCAGGGTGGCCTTCGCCAGCAGGAAGGCGCCGCCGGCGATCAGGATCAGATCCCGCCAGGACAGATCCACCCCCTGAACCGAGAACGCCACCGCCGTCAGCCCGATCACCCAGGTGATCGCGAAAAGCAGGGCGATGCGCATGACCAGCGCGCCGGCCAGCCCGATCGTTCTGCCGAGCGGCCGCTGCTTCTCCGGCAGCCGGTTGGCGATGATCGAGACGAAGACGACATTGTCGATGCCGAGCACGATCTCCATCAGGGTGAGGGTCAGGAAGCTGGCCCAGACGGTCGGGTCGGCAAGAAGGTCCATCATCACGCTCAACCTGTTGGAGTAAGCCAGGGGAAGTCCTGGCCGTAGGAACGCTCGAAGGTCGAGAGGGTTTCAGAATGGGCGAGGGTCAGGTCGATATCGTCCTTGCCCTCCATCAGGCATTCCTTGACGAACGGGTCGATCTCGAAGCCGAACGTCTCCGGGTCGTTGGCCAGGCGTACCGTCTGGGTGGCGAGGTCGACGGTCAGCGGCGCGGAGGGATCGGCTTCGGCCATCTCCCAGATCCTCTCGATCGCCTCGATCGGCAGTTCGACCGGCAGCACGCCGTTCTTGGCGCAGTTCGAGCGGAAGATGTCGCCGAAGCTGGCGGCGATGACGCATCGGAAGCCGGCATCGGCGAGGGCGTAGACCGCACCCTCCCGGCTCGAACCGCCGCCGAAATTGCGGTCGGCAACCAGGATCTCCGCGCTCTGGTACTGCGGCTGGTTCAGCGGGAAATCCTCCCGCATCGAGCCGTCCTCGTTCCGGCGCAGGTCGTGGAACAGGTAATTGTCGTAGCCGTCCGAGCGCGGCTTGCGCAGGAAGCGGCCGGGCTGCAGCTGGTCGGTGTCCACATTGGCCAGCCGCAGGGGCACGACGGTGGCGGCGAGGGTTCCGAAGGGGTCCATGGCTCAGCCCTCCGCCAGCTTGCGCACGTCGGTGATGGTGCCGGTGACGGCCGCCGCGGCCGCCATGGCCGGGCTCATCAGATGGGTGCGGGACCCCGGCCCCTGGCGGCCGCGGAAATTGCGGTTGGTGGTCGACGCGCAGCGCTCGCCCGGCGGCACCATGTCGCCGTTGGTGGCGGCACACATGGAGCAGCCTGACTCAAGCCACTCGGCCCCGGCACCGGTGAAGATCCGGTCCAACCCTTCCTGCTCGGCCTGGCGCTTCACCATGGTGGAGCCGGGGACGATCATGGTCGGCACTTTCGTGCTGCGGTCCTTCAGGATCGCGGCGGCGGCCCGCAGGTCCTCGATCCGCGCGTTGGTGCAGGAGCCGATGAACACCCGGTCCACCCGCAGCCCGTCCAGCGGCGCGCCGGGGGTCAGGCCCATATAGTCGACCGCCTTCTCGAAGGTCGTCCGGCGTCCTTCATTGGCCTCGCCGGACGGATCCGGTACGGCGGCGGTGACCGGCAGCGCGTGTTCGGGCGACGTCCCCCAGGTCACGGTCGGCGCGATCTCGTCGGCATGCAGCCGGACCTCGCGGTCGAAGACGGCGCCCTCGTCGGTCTTCAGGCCGCGCCAGAAAGCGACGGCCGCCTCCCAGTCGTCACCTTTCGGCATGTAGCGCCGGCCCTTAAGCCAGGAGATCGTCGTGTCGTCGGGTGCGATCATGCCGGCCCGGCCGCCGGCTTCGATCGACATGTTGCAGACGGTCATCCGCGCTTCCATGGACAGGCCGCGGATCGCCTCGCCGGCATATTCGATGACGTGACCGGCCGCCCCGTCGGCGCCGATCCTGGCGATCACCGACAGGATCAGGTCCTTCGCCGTCACATGCGGGCCGAGCTGCCCGTCGACGGTGATGCGCATGGTGCGCGGCCGCTTCTGCCAGAGCGTCTGGGTGGCGAGCACATGGCTCACCTCCGACGCGCCGATCCCGAAGGCCAGCGCCCCGAAGGCGCCGTGGGTGGAGGTGTGGCTGTCGCCGCAGACCAGCATGATGCCGGGCTGGGTGAGACCGAGCTCGGGGCCGACCACATGGACGATGCCCTGTTCCGGATCGCCGAGGCCGAACTGGCGGATGCCGTTGGTGCGGCTGTGCTCGTCCAGCAGCCGGATCATGGTGGCGATCTCCGGCTCGTCCGGGCCGACCTCGCGGTTGCGCGTCGGCACGTAGTGGTCGGCGATGGAGAAGGTGAGGTCGGGTCGGCGCACCTTGCGGCCGCTCATTGCCAGCTTCTCGAAGGCGTGGAACGAGCCTTCGTGGCACAGGTGGCGGTCAATCCACAGCAGCGTCTGCCCGTCGTCGCGGGCGGTGACGGTATGGGCGCGCCAGATCTTTTCGAAGAGGGTGAGCTGTTCGGTCATGGCCTGGAGATTAGCCGGAAGCGGGGGGAGGGCAAGGGGGTGTTGCTGGGTGCAGGGTCAGCCCTTCACCGTCATCGGTATTCCCGCAACCACCAGTTCCACCCGTGCCGCGTGCTCCGCCACCCGCTGGTGCAGCCGGCCGGCGTGGTCGCGGAAGTCGCGGGCCATCTTGTGCTCCGGGACGATGCCGAAGCCGACCTCGTTGGAGACCAGGATTGCCGGACCCGTAGGCGCCGCGCACCACGCCAGGAACTCTGCCGTCGCCGCCTCCAGGTCCCGGCCATGCACCATCAGATTGGTCAGCCAGGTGGTCAGGCACTCCACCAGCACCATCCGGCCCGGCCGGGCTTCGCCGGCCAGGGCGGCGGCGAGGGCAAGCGGCTCCTCCACCGTTGTCCAGCCATGGGCCGCCCGGTCCTCCCGGTGCTTGGCGATGCGCGCGGCCATATCGGCATCCATCGGCTCGGCGGTGGCGAGATAGATCCCCTCCAGCCCCGTCTCCCTGGCGAGCGCCTCGGCCCGGCGCGACTTGCCGGACCGGGCACCGCCCAGGATCAGGGTCAGTGTCATTACAGCGCCGCCGCGGTGCCGAGCAGGGCGGTGGATTCATGGGCGAACATGCCGCCATTGCCATGGGCGAGCCCGATGGTGGCGCCGTCGATCTGCCGTTCGCCGCATTCGCCGCGCAACTGCCGCACCGCCTCGATGGTGGTGAAGATGCCGAGCATGCCCGGATGGGTGCAGGACAGCCCGCCGCCATAGGTGTTGAACGGCAGCGCCCCGCCCGGCCGCAGCCGCCCGTCGCCGACGAAGTCTCCCCCCTCGCCCTTGGGACAGAAGCCCAGATCCTCCAGCAGCATGACCGCGTTGATGGTGAAGGCGTCGTAGACCTGCACCACGTCCACATCGGCCGGGGTGAGGCCGGCCATCGTGAACGCCTCGCGCCCGCTCTGCACGGCGGCGGTGGTGGTGAGCGACGGCATCATCGAGTACTGGCGGTGGGTATGCCCGCCGGCGCAGCCAAGCAGGTAGACGGGGGTCTTCTTCAGGTCCTTCGCCCGGTCGGCCCGGGTCATGACGATGGCGCCGCCGCCGTCGGTCACCAGGCAGCAGTCGCGCACGGTCAGCGGGTCGCAGACCATGCGGGAGGAGAGCACATCGTCCACGCTCAGCGGATCGCGCATGAAGGCTTCGTCGTTCATTCCGGCCCACATCCGCGCGGCGACGGCGACCTCGGCGAGCTGTTCGCGGGTGGTGCCGTAGTCGTGCATGTGACGGGCCGCCGACATGGCGTATCCGGCGATCGGCGCGCGCAGGTCGTAGGGCTTCTCGTATGGCAGGTTCTCCGCCCCGGACGGCGAATGCAGCTTGCCCGACGCGGTGCGCTGGTTCGAGCCGTAGACGATCAGCGCCACGTCGCAGAGCCCGTTCTCCAGCGCCAGGGCGGCGTGCAGCATCTGGATGACGGCGGAGGAGCCGCCGACGATGGTGGCCTCGGAGAAGCGCGGCTCGATGCCGAGATACTCGCCGTAGGTCAGGGCCGGGAACACCGAATGCATGGAGACGGCGAACAGCCCGTCCACGTCCTTCAGACTCAGCCCGGCGTCGGCCAGGGCGGCGCGGGCGGCGTCGGCGGCGATCTCCATGTGGCTGTAGCCGGGGGCCTCGCCCAGATGGGCGGTGGCGGCACCGACGATGGCGGCCTTGCCGCGATGGGACCAGGTCATGCCGAGGCTCCTTCAGCGGGATCGAACACCACGACCGTCTGGCCGTCCTGCTTGGCGAGGCGGGCGGCGACCGGCATGCCGATGGCGACCTCGGTCGGCTCCATGCCTTCCACCCGGCTCATCATCCGCACGCCCTCGTCCAGATCGACGAGGCAGACATTATAGTCGCCGCCGCTTTCCGGCCGCCGGCGGATGACGGTGGTGGAATGCACGGTCCCCTTGCCGCTCGGCGCCACCCAGTCGAGGTCTTCGCCGTCACAGGACGGGCACATGACACGCGGCTGGAAGATGTGGGTGTTGCAGGAGGCGCAGCGCTGGATCCGCCAGTCCCCGGCCTCCAGATAGGCGAAATAGGTGGCGTCGGGGCCGCCGGGGGCGGGCTTGGCGTCGGGCATGTGCGGGTTCCTCCTGTGCGTCCGTTTTTCTTCAGTTCTTTCGTCTCCCCGGCCTTGCGCAGAGGCCTAGGGTCGGTGCCACTGGAGCGCCGGGCAATTTGCCTCCGTCGCTCCAGCAAGCGTTTGCCTCGGTCCCGGCGCAGGGCCGGGAAGACCGTTCCGTGTAGGGGGCAGCGGTTTCGTCCGCTATCCCCAATTCTCCGTTCCTTTCCGTCTCCCCGGCCTCGTGCCGGGGCCCAGGGTCGGTGCCACTGGAGCGCCGGGCGATTTGCCTCCGTCGCGCCAGCAGGCGTTTGTCTCGGCCCCGGCGCAGGGCCGGGAAGACGGGTCAAGGACGCTGGAGACCTACACAACCCGCCCCTGCGCCCGCGCGCGGGGATCGCCGACCGCCACCGCCATGCCGTCCGCGTCGACCGAGATCGTCTGGCAGACCGCCATCATCGGGTCGCGCACCGGGTTCACAGACAGAGTCAGGCCCAGTTCCCCGGCCACCGCACGGGCGGTGTCGGCGATGTCCGGGTCGCACATCATGCTGTCCTCTTCCGCATGCACGCGCGCCTCGCGCACCGCCTTCTCCAGCGGAATGTCGCGGCCGAGATGGTGGAACAGGATCTGCATCAGGGCGGTGACGATGCGGGTCGCCCCCGAGGCGCCGATCGCCATTGCCGCCCGGTTCCCCTCGAACAGCAGGGTCGGCATCATCGACGACGCCGGCCGTTTGCCGCCGACCACCGAGTTCGCGCTGCCCTCCCAGGCGTGGAACAGCCGCATCTGGTTGTTCAGCAGGATCCCCGTGCCCGGCACCACCACCGCGGAGTGGTTGTTGTTGGAGAAGGTGATGCAGGCGGCGTTGCCGATGGCGTCCATGGCGCAGAGGCTCGTGGTCTCCGTACTCTCGCCGCCCGGCGCGATGGGCGAGGGCACGAAGGCGGGATCGCCCAGCCCGCGGCGTCGGGCGTTGAACATTGCCAGCATGGCCTCGGCCAACGCCTTGGTGCGGCCGTGCGCGTCCTCCGGGACGCCCGCGGCGTCCAGGGCGGCGAGGCCCTTGGCGACCATGAAGCCGGTCGAGGGCGGCCCCATGGTGGCAATCCGGCGGCCCCGGTACTGCCCGCCGGCGGCCGGCCGGCGCACCACGTGGTAGCTGGCGAGATCGTCGGCGGTGAGGAAGCCGCCATGGGCCTCCATCTCGGCGACGATCTTGGCCCCGAGTTCGCCCTCGTAGAGCGCGCGCGGCCCTTCATCGGCGATCAGCTCCAGGCTCGCGCCGTAATCCGACATGTCCATGCGGTCGCCGGCCTGGAACAGGCCGCCGTCCGGCTTGAGCAGCATCGCCGCCGTGGCCGGCATGTAGGACAGCATGTCCTTGCTGCGCGACATCCGCAGCGCGGCCTTGGGCGCCACGTCGAAGCCGTCATAGGCGAGGCGGATCGCCGGCGCCATCACCGACTTCAGCGGCATCCGCCCGAAGGTGTCGAGCGCCCGGCAAAGGCCGGCGGCCGCCCCGGGTACCGCGACCGAGCGGTGGCCGATCTCGTTGGCCTTGTCCTTGACCAGGATGGTGTAGTCACCCAACGGATTGACCGACTGGAACAGCTCGTACTTGGCGTTGACCGGGGCGGTGCCCATGAAGTCGAAGGTGGTCGTGGTCTTGGTCCGCGCATGATGTACGGTCATGAACCCGCCGGCCCCCAGGCCGCTGTCCAGCGGCTCGACCACGCCCATGGCGAAGGCGGTGGCGATCACCGCGTCGATGGCGTTGCCGCCGCGCTCCAGGATCTCCACACCGGCCTCGGCCGCGTCGGGATTGCCGCAGGCCACCGCCCCCAGCTTCATGGGCGCGCGTTCGTAACCGACCCAATCGGCGTTCGGGTCAAATCCGTCAGGCATGCGGGAATCCTCCAGAAAAAGGGCGGCATCCGGCGCCTAGGGTGGTGCGCGGAGCCGGCAAAGGCTAGACAAAGCCGCCCCGCATACACAAGCTCCCTTCCGCCGTGCCTACCGGGGCGCCCGTCCGTCCCGTTCCGTTCTGCAAACTCCAGTCGAGGTCCATCGTGAGCGAAGCGCCCACCGTTCTGCTGACCGGCAAGAACTCGATCCGCCGCGCCGATTTTCTGGCCGAAAATACCGAGTCCCATCTGCGTTTCGTCTGCTGCGACATGGCGGAGGAGCCGGAGCGCCTGCAGGAGCTGCTGCCGGAGGCGGACGTGATCGTCGGCGGCGGCCGGGGGCTGAAATTCCCGGCGACCAACCGTCTGAAGCTCTTTCAGATCCCGTTCACCGGCTACGACTGGATCACCCCGCCGGAGCTGCCCAAGGGCGTGCTGTTCTGCAACACCCACGAGCACGAGACCACCATCGCCGAGCATATCCTGGCCGGCATGCTGGAATTCCAGACCGGGCTGATGCGCGACACCCATCCGATGATGGTGGCGAAATCCTATAACGGCCGCTCGATCTCCGCCGGGCCGATGCATCGCGAGATGCGCGGCTGCACCGTGGGCATCGTCGGCTACGGCCATATCGGCCGCGAGGTCGCCCGGCGCTGCAAGGCGTTCGACATGAAAGTGCTGGCGGTCAGCCGCACCGTCCGGGACGAGGGCGACCTGGTCGACGCCTACTGGACGGTGGATGACGGGCTCGACCGGCTGTGCGCGGAGAGCGATTTCGTGATCGTCTGCGCGCCGCTGGACGACGTGACCCGCGGCATGATCGGCGCGGCCCAGTTCAAGGCCATGAAGCCGGACGCGGTGATCAGCAATGTCGGCCGCGGCGAGGTGATCGACGAGGCCGCCCTGTACGAGGCGCTGTCCTCGAAGCGCATTCGCGGCGGCATCATCGACGTCTGGTACGTCTATCCCTCGAAGGACGACCCGAACCCCTGGCCGTCGAAGTTTCCGTTCCAGAAGCTGGATAACGTGATCCTGTCGCCGCACAACTCGGCCTGGACCGAGCCGATGACCACCCGGCGCTGGCTGTTCGTGGCCAAGCAGCTCGACCGGTTTGTCACCGGCGAGCCGCTGGAGAACGTCTGCTTCGAGGGCGAGGGGTAAGCCACTTCCGTTTCCCCCGACTGTCATCCCGAAACAAGTTCGGGATGACGGGTCAGAAGGGGCGGACATTCACCCCCACACCGCCTTGCGGATCAGGTTGGCGCCCATCAGGGCCATGGCGATGAACACCGCCTGGCGGAAACGGGCCTGGGGCAGGTGGGCGCGGATGCGGGTGCCGATCGCCATCGCCGCCAGCGCCGCCACCAGCGCCACCGCCGACAGCGGCAGGGTCTCCACGGTGATCCCGCCATTGGCCCAGATGGCCACCACCCAGACCAGCCCGGTCAGGAAGAACGACAGCCCCACCCCCTGCACATATTCGTCACGGGTCAGGTTCAGGCTGGCGAGATAGACCGCGATCACGATCCCCTGGCTACCGGTCATCCCGCCGATGACGCCGGAGACGAGGCCGACGGGCACCGACAGGGCGAGTTCCCGGCGTTGCGGGATCACCGGCATGCCGCCAAGCACCTGCATTCCGGCATTGGCGATCAGCAGGCAGCCCAGCGCGATCTGCATCCATTTCGGATCGACCGAGAACAGGATCTCGGTGCCGATCCACAGACCCACCGCCGCCGCTGCGTTCAGCAGGCCGAACCGCTTCGCCAGGGTGCCCACGGCGCCGACCTGGATGATCTGCCACAGGTTGGAGATCAGCAGCGGGATGATCAGGATGCCGATGGCCGTGCGCAGGCTGACCACATTGGCCAGGATGGCCATGGCGATGGTCGGCAGGCCGAGGCCGATGATGCCCTTGACCCCGCCGCCGACGGCAAAGGCGAAGGCGACGAGCAGTGCCAGCGACAGCTCGGGAAGCGGGAGATCGGGCATGATGTGTCCGGCGCCGTGGGTTCAGGCGCCGGCCTTTTCGCCAGTTTTTTCCATCAGGAACCAGGTGACGTCGTCGGCCGGGAAGGCCGGATCGCGATGGTACTGGAAACCGTAATCCACCAGCCGCAGGTCGGGGAAGCGGTCCATCATCTCGCCGGCGAAATCGCGCTTGAACAATCGGTCCTGGTGGCCCCGGTACGGGATCGCGGCGGGACTGGGGTTGTAGTATTCCGACAGCAGGATCAGCCGGGACGACGCGGCGTAGAGGTTGTCGTACACGGTCGGCAGGGCGTCCGGATTGATGTGGATGAGCACGCCGGAGCAGAAGGCGAGCTCGCTGACCTCGACCGGGTGTTTCTCCAGGATCGAGCCGTGATGCACCGCCACGCCGGGCAGCGTGCGCAGCACCTCCACCGCCTTTGCGTTGATCTCGATGGCCGACAGCGCGATCTGCGGCAGCAGGTGGCGCAGGGCGACCAGGTTGATGCCGACATTGGGACCGAACTCCACCGCCGAGGCCACGCCTCCGGCCCGCTTCAGGGCGTTGGAGAACAGATGGGTGCGCGAGGCCAGCAGGGAGGCCCCCTGGTTGCGATCGACATAGTCGTCGCCGAACGCGCCGCTCCAGAACGCCTCCTGTTCGGTGCGCCAGCTCGTCGTCATGTCGATCCTCCCGAGATCCTGTCCTCGTAGCGCCGCTGCTTCTGCCCGACGCCGGCGTTCAGTGTGCGCCAATCCGGGTGCGCGTCCAGCAGCGCGATAACGTCGCGCCAGCCGAAGCCGGGATTTTCCGGCAGCAGCGCCTCCAGTATCCGCACCAGCAGCTCGTAGTCGGACCGCTCGTCCAGGGTCCAGCGATAGCCGCTGAGATCGAGGGCGGAGGGGTAGCGGGCGATGCGGAACCGCTCCGGCTGGCGGTAGAGGAACGGCATCACGTGCTCGCGGTCGTAGGAGTCGCCCGCCTCTTCGTTGGCGAGGCGCAGGGCGGCCATGGAGGCGACCTCGACGTCGAGCCCGATCGGCCAGGTGCGCGGGAAGCTGTTGGTGGCGTAGTCCGCCGGCGGGTCGCTGTCGCGGAAGGTGCCGACCACCGCGTCGATCAGGGCGGGATCGGTCAGCGGGCAGTCGCCGGTGAGCCGCACGACGGTCTCGGCGCCGACACTCTCCGCCGCGCCCACGAAGCGGTCGAGCACGTCCGGCTCCGAGCCGCGGAACACGGCCACACCCTCGGCCTCGGCCAGGGCGGCCACCGGGTCGTCATCGGCGTTCGTGGTGGTGGCGATGCAGACCGTGCCGACCGTTGTCGCCCGCCGCACCCGGTCGATCTGGTGGGCCAGCATCGGTCGCCCCGCCGCCGGCAACAGCACCTTGCCCGGCAGGCGGGTGGAGGTCATGCGGGCCTGAATCACGGCGGCAACGGTCACGGCATCTCCCAAGGGCGGTCTCGGTGGCGGAACTGACGGTAGCATGCCGCCGTCGCCCCGGCGCCGAATAGCGGTTAGGCTGGAAGCATGACCGATGCCTCCGACATCACGCTGCGCCCCATTACCTCGGAAGATTCAGAGGATCTGCTGGCCTGGCGCAACGATCCGCTGACCCGGGCCAATTCCCGCAACGGCGACGCCGTCACCCAGCAGGAGCACGCCGCCTGGCTGTCGCGGGTGCTCGACGACCCGAATCGGCAGGTTTGGATCGGCCTGGAGGACGAGGAGACGGTCGGCACCACCTCCGCGGTGCGGCACGAGGATGGAGCGGTGGAGATCTCCGTCACCGTCGCCCCCGAGGCAAGGGGCCGGCGGCGCGGCGCCGCTCTCGTGGCGGCGGCTGTGGAGGAGGCGCAGTCGCTCTGGCCCGACGCACCGATCCGGGCGGCGATCAAGCAAGACAATCAGGCGAGCCGGAAGGCGTTCGAGGCCTGTGGCTTCGAACAGGTGGCGGAGCGGGACGGTCTTCTTGACTATGAATTGCCGCGCTGATCCGGCAGCAGGCCGGCGATGGTGGCGGCGACCCGGTCCGCTCCCAGCCCGTCGACCAGGGTGCGGGCGTTTTCGGCCAGCTTGCTGCGGCGTTCCGGATCGAGCGCCAAGGCGGTGACGGTCTCTACCAGCACGGCGGGATCCAGATCCTCCAGCGGTCCGATATCGACCGCCGCTCCCGTCCTGGCCAGCGCGGCGGCGGGCCCGACCTCGCTCTCGTTCTGGGCGCCGATGATCATCGGCACCCCCAGCACCGCCATCTCCAGTACGGTGGATCCGGCGGCCGAGACGGCAAGGTCGACCGACCCGAGCAGACCCGCCATGTCGCGCACATCGTGGCGGACATCGATGCGGACCGGCAGCAGCGCGGCGCGGCGCTCCAGGTCGGGCAGGGCCGGGTTGGCGGCACCCACGACCAGGATCACCTCCGGCTCGCCCGCAATCCTCTCCGCCGCCGCCGCCACGGCGTCCAGGGCGAGGGCGCTGTATCCCTTGGGGTCGGCACCGCCCATCAGGACCAGCAGGCGGGACGCGAAGTCCGGCATGGGGCGGGGCTCGGCGCCGGTCGGTCGGAACTCCCGGCGCAGCAGTCCCCAGCCAGGGCCGAGACAGAGCCGGGCATCGGACTTGCCGGCATAGAGCCGATGGGAGGCGTGCAGGTTCTGGTTCACCACCAGCGCGCCGGGATAGGCCGGGCGATGGCCCATGTCGTCGATGATCGCCAGCGGCAGCCCCGCTGCGACCACTGCCGCCATATCCGAGTCGGTAATCTCCAGCCCGTCGACCACCACGGCGGCTGCGTCGTCCACCAGATCCTGCGGCGGCCAGCGGTCGTGCAGCACGACCTCCGCCCCCTCGGCGTGGTAGCGTTCGGCAATGGCGGGCGGCACGGCGGTGCAGGCCAGCCGCACGGTGCCGCCGAAGCCGATCCAGCTCTGGGCGAGCGCCAGGCAGCGCATCACATGGCCCATGCCGATCCGGCCGTCCGCGTCCGCGCGGATCACCAGCCGCTCGCCCTTCAGGGAGGCGACGGTCGGTGCTGCTTCATTTGCGGCGGCGGGGAGAGTATCGTCTGGCGGCCGAATCACTGGAACTGCCCGGTCGGAGGACGCGTTGGGTGCAAGGCGAGTTTAGCATAGCCGGACGGCCGGTCGGTCCCGACCACCCGCCGTATATCGTCGCGGAGATGTCGGGCAACCACAACGGCGACATCAACCGCGCTTTCCGCATTCTCGAAGCGGCCAAGGCCGCCGGCGCGGATGCGGTGAAGCTGCAGACCTACACCGCCGACACCATCACCCTCGACCATGACGGACCCGAGTTCCTGATCCATGGCGGGCTGTGGGACGGCCGCCGCCTGCACGAGCTGTACGAGGAGGCCCATACCCCCTGGGACTGGCACGGCCCGATCTTCGACAAGGCGCGCGCGCTGGGGATCACCGTGTTCTCCACCCCGTTCGATCCGACCGCCATCGACCTGCTGGAGAGCCTGGGCGCGCCGGCCTACAAGATCGCCTCCCAGGAGCTAGTAGATCTGCCGCTGATCCGGTTGGTGGCGGCGACCGGCAAGCCGATGATCCTGTCCACCGGCATGGGCAGCCTGGAAGAGATCCGCGAGGCGGTCGACGCCGCGCGCGACGCCGGGGCCGAGCAGATCGTCGTGCTGCACTGCGTCAGCGCCTATCCGGCCCCGGCGGACGAGACCAACCTGCGCACCATCGCCGATCTGGCCGACAAGCTGGGCGTGGTCACCGGCCTGTCCGACCACACCATGGACACCACCATCGCCACCCTGTCGGTCGCCATGGGCGCCTGCCTGATCGAGAAGCATGTCACCCTGGCCCGGGCCGATGGCGGCGTGGACAGCGCCTTCTCCCTGGAGCCGGACGAACTGGCCCGGCTGGTGCGCGACACCCGCATGGCCCATGCCGCACTGGGCGCGCCGGCCTACCGGCCGACCAGGTCGGAGGAGGCGGGGCTGAAGTTCCGCCGCTCGCTCTATGTCGTGGAAGACGTTCCCGCCGGTGCCGAACTGACGGCCCGGAACATCCGGTCCATCCGACCCAGCAACGGCCTGGCGCCGAAGCATTACGAGACCGTACTCGGCCGCCGGGCGACCCGCGACCTGACCCGGGGCGAGCCGCTGAGCGCCGACATGGTCGAGGGCGGCATCGACGCCTGATATGGAAACACCGCAACAGATCCTGGAGCGCGCCACCGCCCTCCACCTGGCCGGACATCTGGAGCAGGCCATCCTGCTCTACGCCCATCTGCTCAAGTCCAATCCGAAGCATCCGGACCTGCTGTACCGGCTCGGGATGGCGCTGCATCAGAGCGGGCGGGCGGAGGCCGCCGCGCAGATGATCACCGGCGCCGCCGAGGCCCGGCCGCAGGAAGCCTCCTACCGGCACGCGCTCGGGGTGGTGCTGCACGGACTGGGACGCCATGACGAGGCCGTCCTGGCCTACGAGGCCGCCCTGGCGCGCGATCCGCTGCTGTCCGACACCCTGGCCAGTCTGGGGGGAATCCTGGCCACGGGCGAGCGCCGGGCCGAAGGCGTGGCGATGCTGCGTCGGGCGGCCGTCCTGGCCCCGGCGAGCGACGAGGCCTGGACGCGGCTCGGCAACCACCTGCAGGCGGTCTCCGACCTGAAGGCCTGCGAGTCCGCCCGGCACCGGGCGCTGATCGCCGCACCCGCCAAGGCCGACCGCTGGGTGTCCCATGCCCTCGGCCTGATGGAGATCGAGCAGGGCGATGCGGCGATGCGCGCCTTCCGCGCCGCCGCGGTGATTCTTCCCGGCCACCACGATGCCTACAACCATCTGGCCTGGCTGCAGGTCGGCCGGTTGAGGATCGCCGAGGCCCGCACCGGCTTCCGGAGGGCCCGCACCCTGCAGCCCGACCTGGCCTCCGCCTATGCCGGCCTGTCGGAAGCGGCGTTCGCCGCCGGCGCGCCGGACGAGGCTGTGCGCTGGATGCGGGAAGCCCTCACGGTGTCGCCGGGACAGCCGCATTATCGCTTCCGGCTGGGCATCCAGCTGCTTGCGATCGGCGAGATGGCCGCGGGCTGGGACGGCTACAGCCAGTTGCGTCAAAAGCCGAGTGCCGTGCGGCGCGATCCGTCCATCCGACTGTGGAACGGCATCCCGTCGAAGGACACCACCCTGCTGATCGCCGCCGACCAGGGTGTGGGTGACGAGCTGCTGCATGCCTGTTGCATCGACGATGCCGCCCGCGACGTGGGCCGGGTGGTGATCGAGTGCGATCAGCGGATCCAGGAACTGATGCGCCGCAGCTTCCCCGATGCCTATGTCCACGCCTATCACCGCGTCGGCGACCGCAACGCGCCCGAGCATCTGTACGACTGGGTGCCGCCCGACTACCGGCCCGACGCCTATGCCGACGGCGCGCTGCTGCTGTCGCGCTACCGGGGCACCGTCGCCCAGGCCGATGCGGCCGCGCGGCCGTGGCTGAAGGCCGATCCCGACCGGGTGGCGGAGATGCGCGAGCGGCTGGCGGCCCTCGGTGACGGGCCGAAGATCGGCGTGGCCTGGCGCAGCCGGCGGCTGACCACCTTCCGCCTGCCGCATTACCCGGGCCTGGGGCCGTTCGAGGAGGTGCTGAAGGTCGGCGGCGCCCGGTTCGTCTCCCTGCAATACGGCATCGGCTGGCGCGAGGAGCTGACGGCGTCCGGCGCCAATGTCAGCCTGATCGACGGGCTCGACACCACCAACGACATGGACGGCGTGTTCGCCCTGGTCGAGGCGCTGGACCTTGTGATCTGCCCGTCCAGTACGGTCGGCTGGATCGCGGCGGCTCTCGGCAAGCCGGTGTGGCTGCTCTACAACACGCCGGTCTTCCTGGAATACGGCACGGACCGGTTCCCCGGCTTCCCGACCGTGCGCAGCTTCCGCAAGACCCAGGTTGAACCCTGGCGGCCGCTGATGGCGCAGGTCGGGCAGGCCCTCGCCGACTCTCTCGATCAGGCCTGATTGGGCGAGGGGGGCGCCGTCGGCTTCCTGCCGCGCAGGGTCTCCCGATAGGTGATGTAGAGCCCGCTGGAGATGATGATTCCGCCGCCGACGAAGGTCCAGATGTCGGGGAAGGTGCCGAACACGAAGAAGCTGAGGATGATCGCCATCACGAGCTGGCCGTAGTTGAACGGCGCCAGCACCGAGGCCTCGCCGTACTGGAACGCCCGGATCACGAAATAATGGCCGAGCCCGCCGATGAAGCCGAGCAGGGCGAACAGCCCGGCATCGAGGACGGAGACCGGCGTCACCCAGTAGAACGGCAGGGCGATGGAGGAGATCACCGCCCCGACCACGGCGATGTAGGTGATCGAGGTCTCCGGCGAATCGGCGGCGGAGAACTTGCGGGTGTAGATCTGGTAGGTGGCGTAGCAGAGCGCCGTGCCCAGGACCAGGAACATGGCCCAGTGGGTCTCGCCGCCGCCCGGCCGGATGATGATCAGCGCACCGGCGAAGCCGACCGCCACCGCGGTCCAGCGCCGGATGCCCACCGCCTCGCCGAGGAACGGGGCGGCCAGTGCCGTGACGATCAGCGGCGAGGTGAAGTTGATGGCGCTCGCCACCGGCACCTCGATGAAGCGCAGGGCGGTGAAGAAGCAGACCGTCGCCACGAACATCAGCACCGAGCGGATGATGTGGATGCCCGGCCTGCTCGCCTTGAACAGGGACAGCCCGCGGCGCGGCATGAACATCAGAACGACGAAGACCAGATGTCCGGTATAGCGTGCCCAGACCACCTGCACCGTGTGGTAGTCGCCGGACAGGAATTTGGCCGCGACGTTCATGAACGGCAGCAGGTTGATCGCCAGCAGCATGAACAGCACCGCGCGCAGGGTGTCCTGCGACGGGTTCCGGGCGGGCGCGGCGGCGGTGGTCGGGGGTACGCTTGACATGGCGGCAGGGTAGATCACCCGTCCGCGCCGACACATCCCCTTATCCGGATCTTCCGCGATGCCCAGACGGCAGCTATCGTCCCCGCGCATTCAAACGGGAGGCATGCATGGGAGCCCAGATACTGCGGTTCGAAACCCCGGACGGTCCGGTCGAGGTGGCGGTGACAGACTGCGTCGTCGCCGGCTGGACCGGTCGCGACAAGGCGGCGATCGACCATCACATCGAGGAACTGGCCGAGATCGGCGTGCCGGGACCGAGCACGGTGCCGCTGTATTACCGCTGCGCGGTGGAGCAGCTCATCCAGAGCGACCATGTTCAGGTGATCGGCGGTGACAGCTCCGGCGAGGTCGAGCCGGTGCTGGTGGCGACCGAGAGCGGCCTGTACCTGACCGTCGGCTCCGACCATACCGACCGCAAGGTGGAGACCTACTCCATCGCCGTCTCCAAGCAGATGTGTCCCAAGGTGCTGGGCAGCACCGCCTGGCCGGTCTCGCTGGACGACGATCTGGACGCGCTGGTGCTGGAGGCGACGGCGACGATCAAGGGGGCGGAGGAGCCGTATCAGACCGGCACGTTCGCCCTGATCCGGCCGCTGAAGGACCTGGTGGACGGTTATGGCGGGCTGAAGCCCGGCACCGTCATGCTGTGCGGCACCGTGCCGGTCACCGGCGGCATCCGACCGGCCGACCGCCTGGCGATCTCCATCACCGACCCGGCGAACGGCCGCAGCTTGGCCCATGCCTATGACATCGAAACCCTGCCCGTGGTGAGCTGACCCATGACCTTCGCACCGAAAACCCCGATCGCCGAGATCCTCACCGCACTCGATACCGGCCAGATCACCGCCGCCGCCCTGCTCGACACCGCCCTGGAACGGGCGAAGGACGCCTCCGGCGAGGGCGCACGGGTCTTCCTGTCCCTGATGGAGGACAGCGCCCGCGCCGAAGCGGTGGCGAGTGACGGCCTGCGCAAGGCCGGCGTGCCGCCGCGGCCGCTGGAAGGCCTGCCGATCTCGGTGAAGGACCTGTTCGACGTGAAGGGCGCGGTGACCACCGCCGGCTCCAAGGTGCTGGCCTCCGAGCCGCCGGCCGAGGCCGACGCCCCGGTCATCGCCCGGCTGCGCGCCGCCGGGGCGGTGCTGGTCGGCCGCACCAACATGACCGAGTTCGCCTATTCCGGCCTCGGCATCAATCCGCATTACGGCACCCCGGCCAATGCCTGGGACCGGGCCTCGAAGCGCATTCCTGGCGGCTCCTCCTCCGGGGCGGCGGTCAGTGTGACCGACGGCATGGCGACGGTCGGTCTCGGCACCGATACCGGCGGCTCGGTGCGCATCCCGTCCGGGCTCTGCGGTCTGGCCGGCTTCAAGCCGACCCAGAGCCGGGTGCCGATCGACGGGGCGGTGCCGCTGTCCACCAGCCTGGACAGCATCGGCCCCCTGGCGCCGACCATGGACTGCTGCGTGCGGGTGCATCAGGTGCTGGCCGGCGAGCCGAGGCGGGCGATCCCGGCCCTGCCGGTGAAGGGTCTGCGCCTGGCCGTGCCGAAGGAGTTCGTGCTCGACGATCTGGACGAGCCGACGGCGGCGGCGTTCCAGGCTGCCCTGAGCCGGATCTCGGAGGCCGGGGCGACCATCGTCGACCTCGCCCTGCCGGAGCTGCTGGAACTGCCGGTGGTCAACGCCAAGGGCGGGTTCACCGCGCCGGAGAGCTACGCCCTGCACGAGCGGCATATCCTGCGCGATCCGGACGCCTTCGATCCGCGTGTCATTTCCCGCATGCGCCGGGCGAGCGAGCAGTCGGCAGCCGATTACTACAGCCTGGTGAACGCCAGGGCCGACATCCAGGCCCGAGTCGCGGCCAAGACCTCCGCCTTCGACGCGGTGCTGATGCCGACCACCCCGCGCATCGCCCCGCCGATCGAGGAGCTGGCGGCCGACGATGCGGTCTACGGCGCGGTGAACATGGCCATGCTGCGGAACTGCTCCGTCGGCAACTTCCTCGACCGCTGTGCCGCGACCATCCCCGTGCAGGATGAGGGGGCGGCCCCGGTGGGCCTGATGATCATGGGAGAAACCCTGGCGGATGACCGGATCTTGGCCATCTCGCTCGGCCTGGAGACCTTATTCACGTAATGGGCTTCTGGTAACTTTCCGTCAAAACTTCAAGGGGTTGAGAGTTCATTGTTGCGCACCTAACTGGGAAGGGTACGCTTTTGGTTCCGGGCGGCAGACACGCACCCGGAGACGTCGAAAGGAGGATCGTATGACAGCGACTGATCGGATCCACTCCCTGCAAGTGCGCCACGCCTCGCTTGAAGAGAAGCTGGACAATGAGTCCGGACGACCGTTGCCGGACGAAGTCGCGATACATGACCTGAAACGTCAGAAGCTAGCCATCAAGGACGAAATAGCGCGACTGCAGCGCCCCTGATCAAAAGGGTCTCGTTCTTTCCTACAGGACCGGTTCGTGCGCCGATCACGGAGCGTACGGACCGGCCCTCGGGCCCGCCTTTCCACCGAAGGGCGGGCTTTTTTAATGGGCGGTTGGAAGGTGGGTGCAAGGACATCTTCTTGTCTGTCACATACCGTTCCCCGTCATCCCGGCGAAGCCCGGGCTTGACCCGGGGATCGGCCGGGACCTAGCCGTAGCCGAAGGTACTGGGTCCCGGTCGTCCTCTCCGGAGGCCACCGGGATGACGGGAGGTGAGTGAAAGAGGATAGAAGCGCTCCCCGTCTTGCCCTGGGCCGTCTGGCGGACGACAGTGGTCCCCTCTTTCGTCACCGGGAGCCTTCATCATGACCACGCCGCCGCCAGCCCGTGTCGGAGATCCGGCCGGTGCGATCGACACGCCCGCCCTGGTGATCGATCTGGACGCCTTCGAGCGCAACCTCGACCGGATGGCGGCCTTCGCCAAGGAAACCGGCGTGCGCATCCGGCCGCACGCCAAGACCCACAAGTCGCCGATGATCGCCCGCCTGCAGATGGAACGCGGCGCCGTCGGCCAGTGCTGTCAGAAGGTCGGCGAGGCCGAGGTGCTGGTCGATGGCGGCATCGACGACGTGCTGGTCTCCAACCAGGTGGTCGGCGAGGCCAAGGTCGCGCGTCTGGCCGCCCTGGCCCGACGGGCGCGCATCGGCGTCTGCGCCGACGACCCGCTGCAGGTCGACGCCTATGCCGCCGCCGCGCGGACATACGGGACGACGCTCCATGTGCTGGTCGAGATCGACGTGGGCGCGGCGCGCTGCGGCGTCGCCCCCGGCACGCCGGCCGTCGAGCTGGCCCAGCGGATCGCGGCGGCCGACGGTCTGGTCTTCGACGGCATCCAGGCCTATCACGGCGCCGCCCAGCACATCCGCGGCTATCGCGAACGTCACGCCGCCATCGCCAAGGCCTCCGACCTGGTCGAGGCGACCGTCGATGCGCTCGCCGCCGCCGGCCTGGAATGCCGCACCATCGGCGGCGCCGGCTCGGGCACCTTCCGCTTCGAGACCGGCACCGGGCTGTGGAACGAGTTGCAGCCCGGCTCCTACTGCCTGATGGATGCCGACTACGGCCGCAACCTCAAGGACGACGGCTCCGAAGGGCTGGAGTTCGAGCACGCTCTGTTCATCGCCTCTACGGTGATGAGCGCCGTCGTTCCCGGCCGGGCGGTGGTCGATGCCGGGCTCAAGGCGTCGTCGGTGGACAGCGGGCTGCCCGAGGTCTGGCAGCGCGCGGACACGACCTTCGTCTCCGCGTCGGACGAGCATGGCAAGCTGTCGCTCGGCGCCGGCGCCCCGCCGGCCGGGCTGGGCGACCGGGTCTGGCTGGTGCCGGGCCACGTGGATCCCACGGTCAACCTGTACGACTGGTATGTCGGCGTGCGCGGCGGGCTGGAGAGCGGTTATGTGGAGTGCCTGTGGCCGGTGGCCGCCCGCGGCGCGCTGACCTGAGGGGCTGTTCGTTGACAGCCGCGCCGCAACGCGCCAAATCCTGGGCATGGACAAGATGACCCCCGACGCGCCCGACACTGCACCCGAGCGTTCGATCCACGAGGAGCAGGAAGAGCTCATCGACGAGTTCGCCTTCTTCGATGACTGGATGCAGCGCTACGAGTACCTGATCGATCTCGGCCGCAAGCTTCCGCCGCTGGACGAAGCGTACAAGCGCGACGAGTTCAAGCTGAAGGGCTGCCAGAGCCAGGTCTGGCTGGTCGGCGAGAAGCGGGGCGAGCGGCTGGTGTTCCACGCCATCAGCGACGCGGCCATCGTCTCCGGCATCATTGCGCTGCTGCTGCGGGTGTATTCCAACCGCACGCCGCGGGAGATCGCCGCGACCGAGCCCGACTTCATCCCGGCCATCGGCCTCGACGCCCACCTGTCGCCGACCCGCAAGAACGGGCTCGGCGCCATGCTGACGGCGATCAAGGACCGGGCGCGGGCCGAACTCGACGCGGCATAGGCGCGGCCATGGCGGCGCAGTCCTCGACCCCGGCCCCCACGCTGGCTCCCACTCTGGACAGCGTCTATCAGGACCGGCTGCTCGACCTCGCCGACACCATCGCCCGCGACGGTCATGTGGTCGCCGCGCCCGATGCCGAGACCTCGGCGGTCAGCCGGGCCTGCGGCAGCCGGGTGGCGATCCAGGTGCGCTTCGACGGCGACACGGTCGCCGATTACGGACAGCGGGTGGAGGCCTGCGCGCTCGGCTCCGCCGCCGCCTCGGCGGTCGGTGGCGCGGTGGTCGGCGCGTCGGTGGCCGAGGTGCGCGCGGCGGCGATCACGCTGGAGGCGATGCTGAAGCGGGACGGGCCGGCGCCCGACGGTCGGTTCGAGGCGCTCTCCGCCCTGCTGCCGGCAAAGGCCTTCACCAACCGCCATGCGTCCATCCTGCTGACCTTCCGCGCCTTGGAGAAGGCGTTCAAGGCGACGGGCCGGTAGAACAGCCTTCGAGCCACTCGGGTCGAGGTCCATTTTGCTCATTTCATCGTCATCCCGGCGAGCCCAGGGCTCGACCCGGGGGTCGACCGGGACCTAGATTGGGAGGGTGCTGGGTCCCGGTCCGCCCCCGGATCAGATCCGGGGCCGTCCGGGATGACGGATGCTTGGAAATCATTACGCCTTGCCCTTAAGCCCTGGGGCGGTTCTCGCACATGAAGGACACGACGTGAGCGACGCGCGCCGGACCCGGCTGCTGGACGGGCCGATCCTGAAGACCCTGGCCGTCCTCGCGGTCCCCAACATCGCCGCCTCCTTCCTGCAGTCGGGGATGAGCGTGGTGGAGGGCGCCTATCTCGGCT
The DNA here is from genome assembly GCF_900102465.1 of Thalassobaculum litoreum DSM 18839. Classification (GTDB taxonomy): domain Bacteria; phylum Pseudomonadota; class Alphaproteobacteria; order Thalassobaculales; family Thalassobaculaceae; genus Thalassobaculum; species Thalassobaculum litoreum. The sequence goes on from NZ_FNBW01000003.1 coordinate 108,718, forward strand.
GGCTCGGCACGGTGGAGCTGGCCGGCGTCGCCCTGGTGTTTCCGCTGCTGATGCTCACCAACATGCTGTCGGGCGGCGCCATCGGCGGCGTGGTCGCCGGAGCGACCGCCCGCGCGCTCGGCGCGGACGACGACGCGCGGGCGCAGGAGATCCTGCGCGCGGCGGTGCTGATCGCCCTGGCGCTGGCCACCGTCATGGCGCTGGCGATCCTCGGCTTCGGCCGCGCTCTCTACGGTCTGCTCGGCGGCGAGGGGGTGGTGCTGGAGGCGGCCGACCTGTACGGCGACCGCCTGGCCGCCGGCATCTTCACCCTGTGGCTGTTCAACGTGCTTGCCAGCCTGCTGCGCGGATCGGGAGACACGATCCGGCCGGCGATCGCGCTCGGCTGCGTGCTGGTGTTGCATGCGGTGATCGCCTGGGTGCTGATCTTCCCGGCGGGGCTCGGCATCGCCGGAGCGGGGCTCGCCATGCCGCTGGCCTATCTCTTCGGGACCCTTGGCCTGTCGGCCTGGCTGCTGAGCGGCCGGGCGGCGGTGCTGGTGAAGCCGGGGCCGGTGACCGGCCGGGTGCTCGTCCCGTTGCTGCGCCAGGGAACCCTGGCGGCGACCCAGTCGGCCCTGACGATCTCCATGGCGCTGATCGTGACCGCGATCATCGGCCGGCTCGGGACCCACTGGCTCGCCGGTTACGGCATCGGGGCGCGGCTGGAGCTGCTGATGATCCCGGTGATCTTCGGGGTGGGCGGGGCGCTGATCGCCATGGTCGGGGTCAATGTCGGCGCCGGCCGGCGGCGGCGCGCGATCCGCGTCGCGTGGACCGGCGGGGCGATGGCGGCCTGTATCGTCGGCAGCATCGGTCTGATCGGGTCGGTGGCCCCGGATCTCTGGGGCGGGCTGTTCACCCGGGACCCCGAGACCCTGGCCGCGGTCGCGACCTATCTGGGCATCGTCGGGCCGTTCTACGCCTTCTTCGGCCTGGGGCTGTGCCTGTATTTCGCCAGCCAGGGTCTCGGCTCCATGGTCTGGCCGGTGGTCGGCACGCTGCTGCGGCTGCTGATCGTGGTGGCCGGCGGCACCGCCCTGGTCGCGACCGACGCCGCCACCCCGCAGGCGGTCTTCGCCGTGGTGGCCGCGGCGATGGCGTTCTACGGCATGTTCATCGTGGCGGCGCTGCGGCTGGGGCCGTGGCGCTCGTAAATTTTCACCGTCATCCCGGTGACCCCGGACCTGATCCGGGGCCGGGCTCGACCCGGAGGTCGGCCGGGACCCAGAAGGGCTGCGGCCCGGTCCCGGCCCGAGTCCGGATCGGGTCCGGTCTCGTCCGGGATGACAATCCAAAAGGAAAGAGCCCGCTATCGCCGCAGCCTGATCAGCAGCATCAGCGGGAGCACGGCGAAGGACGTCAGCGTGAAGGCGTAGAACGAGTTCAAATACCCGATCATCGCCGCCTGCCGGGCCATTTCGCCGGACAGCCCCGCCAGCGCGCCGGCCCCGTCCAGCGACCACACCCGGAACAGGGAATCCTGGAACTGCAGCGCCTCGTTGGTCGGCCGCGCATGGGCCGTCATCTCCGCGTAGTTCACCCGGGCGCTGTTCAGGGCGATGGAGATGGCGATCGAGATGTAGATCGAACTGCCGAAGTTCCGCACCAGGTGGAAGATCGCCGTCGCCTCCGACGTCTTCTCCCGCGGCAGGGTGTTGAAGCTGACGACGGTCAGCGGCACCCAGACCAGCCCGACGCCGAGCCCCTGGAGCGCACTGGTCCACAGCACGTCGAAGGTGGTCAGGTTGATGCTGAACTGGGACATGTACCAGCCGGCGATGCCCTGCAGCGCGAAGCCGGCGGCCAGGGTCGGTCTGGGGTCGAGCTTGCTGCCCCAGAACATGAAGAAGAACCCGACCAGCGTTCCCACCCCGCGGGCGCCCAGGACCACCCCGATGATCGAATCCGGATAGCCCCGCACCCCCTGCAGCAGGGCCGGCAGCAGGGTCATCGGCGTGAAGTTCAGCATGCCGAAGACGAAGACCAGCAGCAGGCCGATGGCGTAGTTGCGGTCCAGCAGCAGCTTGGGATCGAGGAACGGCCGCTCGGCGGTGAGCGAGTGGGCGATGAACAGGTACAGCATCAGCGCCGCGACCGCGCCGCAGAGCAGGATCGTCGCGCTGTCGAACCAGTCCAGCCGCTCGCCCTGGTCCAGCATGAACTGGAAGGCCGCGATGAACATCGCCAGGGTCAGGAAGCCGGTCCAGTCGAGGTAGTTGGAGCCCGCCTTGGAGCGGTCCTGGATATAGATCGCCACCCCGGCGAGCGCCGCGAGACCGCAGGGCACGATCATGAAGAACACCCAGCGCCAGTTATAGACCTCGGACAGGTAGCCGCCGATGGTCGGGGCCAGCACCGGGCCGAGCACCACGCCCATGCCGAAGATCGCCATGGCCGAGCCCTGCTGATGCTTGGGGTAGCTGTCCATGACGATGGCCTGGCTGAGCGGCACCAGCGGCGCGCCGAACGCGCCCTGGAAGACGCGCGCCACCACCAGCAGCTCCAGCGTCGGCGCCAGCCCGCAGGCCAGGGAGGCGACGGTGAACCCGCTGACCCCCCACAACAGGATCGTACGCCGCGAGAACCGGGCGGCGAGCCAGCCGGTCATCGGCGTGGCGACCGCCGTGGCGATGATGTTGAAGGTCACCACCAGGGCGATCTGGTCGGTGGTGGCCGACAGTGCCCCCTGCATCTGCGGCAGCGACACGTTGGCGATGGTGACCGTCATCGCGTACAGCGCGGTCACCATGGTCAGCGTCGTCAGGATCAGCGCCCGGGTCAGCGCATCCGGACGCGTGGCCTCGGCGGGGTCATCGATCGGCTCAGCGGTCATGGCCTCAGCTTATCGGCAGCACGCGGCAATAACGAGAGGGGCAGCCGTCGCAGGTGCCGCGAGGTGATGCACAGCGCGATCAAATCACGCTAATCTCTGCCGCCCGCCAGACCAGGAGACCCGTACATGGCCGATGCCGAACCCGCGCAGAGTGTTGCGAAGCCCTTCATTCGTGCCATGCCGCCCGCCGGCCAGCCGCCGATCCAGCGGGATTCCAAATCGGGGATCGATCCGGCCGCCATCCGGCGCATGAACCTGAACGAATCGCCCTTCCCGCCGTCGCCCAAGGCGATCGCGGCGATGCAGGAGGCGGCGACCCGGGTGAACTACTACCCGGACCCGGTGTGGCGCGACCTGACGGCCGCTCTGGCCGACCATACCGGCCATCCGCAGAACCGCATCGTGCTGGCCAACGGCTCCGACGAGCTGATCGTCGCCGCCGGCCGCATCGTGCTGTCGCCGGGCGACGAGGTGCTGGTGCCGGTGCCGTCCTTTCCGAGCTACAACAAGACCGCGGCGGTGAACGGCGCCTCCCTGGTCGCGGTCAAGGTGCGCCAGGACGGCGCCGCCGATACCGAGGGGATGCTGGCCGCGGTGACCGACCGTACGCGCATCGTGTTCCTGGCCACGCCGAACAACCCGACCGGCGGGATCCTGAGCACCGAGGAGGTGGTGTCCTTCGCCAAGGCCCTTCCGCCGACCACCCTGCTGGTGCTGGACGAGGCGTATTACGAGTATGGCATCCATGGCGGCGGCTCCGACCATCTGGCGGCCATGGCCGAGGTCACCAACGTGCCGTGGGTCGCCTTCCGCACCTTCTCCAAGGCCTACGGCCTGGCCGGCATGCGGGTCGGCTACGGTCTGTGCGGGTCGGACGAGGTCGCCGGCTGGTTCCAGAAGGTCCGCAGCACCTTCAACGTGAACGCGGTGGCCCAGGCCGGCGCGCTGGCGGCGCTGGGCGATCAGGCGCATATGAAGTCGATCGTGCAGCGCACCTTCGTGGAGCGTCAGCGCCTGGAGGCGGGGCTGGCCAGGCTCGGCTGCGAGTCGTTCCCCAGCGTCGGCAACTACCTGTCGTCGAAGACCCCTAAGCCGGCCGCCGAGGTGGTCGCCGAGCTGGAGAAGCGCGGCATCATGATCGGCCGCCTGATGGCGCCGGGCTACGAGGGCTATATCCGCATCACCACCGGCCGGGCGGAGGATACCGACGCCCTGCTGGCGGCGCTGGAAGAGGTGTTGGCGTAAGGCCGGTGCGGAACACGGGCGTCGGCCGGCCGCTACCCGTGGCTCCAGTTCTCCGGATCGTCGTTCTCGCCGGGTGACAGGCCGAGGATGTCGCCCTCGGTGTTCACGCCCAGGCCGAGTACCGTGCGGTTGGCGTAGCTGAAATACGCGGTGACCTGGTTGATCTCCAGGATCTCGCCGTCGTCCCAGCCGGCCGAGCGCATCTCCTCCACCATGTCGGCGGTCATGGTCGCCGGGTCGCGGGTCAGGTGCTCGGCATAGCGCAGGGCGGCCCGGTGCTTGGCGTCGAAGGCCGGGCCCGGATCGCCGGCCTCCAGCGCGCCGCGGATCTCGTTCGCCCGGCCGTCGTCACCGAGCAGCCGTCGCAGCCCCTGGAAGTGATGCTCCACGCAGTAGGAGCAGCCGTTCAGCAGGCTGACCTGCACGCCGATGGTCTCCAGGAAGTGCTTGGGCACCGTGTTGGCGGCATGGTGCAGCACGTACTTGTAGAGGTGCATATGCCCCTCCATCGAGTGCGGCCGCAGCGAATGCGCCATCATGATGTTGTCGACGTTGTCCCCCGGCCCCTTCACCCGGTCGTACAGGGTCTTCAGGCGGCCGGTGGCGTCGTCGTAGGGGACCGTCTTTATCCAGGTCATGGCGGGTACCTTCACGGTTGCTCGCCCGACGGTACACCGCCTCCCGCGCTTGCGGCACCGCAGAGTGTCGAGCCTAGGTCGACGCCTTACGCACCCGGGCCTGCTGGCGGGCCCTTTCCTCGGGCGACAGCTCGAACGGGTCCACCGGGATGTTGCCGACGATGAACTGGGAGCAGACATCCCCCTCGTAGGTCATCGGCAGGACCACCCGACGCCAGCACTTCGCGCCGACCCAGTCGGGCGACCGATGCAGGCTGTAGATCGGGCGGCGCGCCCGGTAGGCGGCCAGGTAGATCGAACGGTACATCAGCGCCAGATTGTTCCGGGTGGTCCGGTTCATCTCCGACACCGTCTCGCCGGTCCAGTCGCGGCCCGCATGGGTGGCCACGCCGGTGCCGTAGAGTCGGTAGCGGGCGTCGAACCCGTCGCGCAGCACGTCCAGGATCATGATGTTCCCCACCGCGGGGAGCAGGGTCAGCATGTCGAACTCGGCGCGGGTCTGGTGGCCGGTCTGCGGGTCGGTGTGCTTCTGCCAGTAGGAGAACAGGAAGCTCAGCTTCTCATTCTCCAGCTGGTCGGGCGAGGTCGCGAAGAAGCAGGCGAGACAGTCGGGGCTCAGGCGGGCCGGCGGACAGCCGCCGATCAGGGCGTTGGCGGCGGCGTCCAGTTCCGCGTCGGTCGGCTCGACCCAGGCGGGGTCAACGGGGCGGTCTTTCAAGCTCGTTCTCCTGCGCCGACACCCCGAGTTCGCGCTCCGGCCTCGCGTCGCGACAGCCGGCACGGGTGGACGACATCGAAGAGTACGCGACCACACTCCCCGCCGGTTGTCACCCCTTCTCACCCAAAGGTCACCGGTGCCCCTGGGCGATACACAACTGGGTTGTAGCAGCGCCCGGATCGGGTGTCCGAACCCTATCCCCGCACCGAGGTGAGCCCGCCATCGACCGGCATGATCAGGCCGGTGACGTACCCCGCCTCGTCGGAGGCCAGGAACAGGGCGGCGTTGGCGACGTCCCAGGCGGTACCCATGCGACCGAGCAGGGGAACCCGGGCGTTGCGTTCGCGACGGACCTCCTCGCGGTCGATGTTGCGCTCCCGCGCCCGGCGCTCGATCGCCATGGGCGTGTCCATCAGGCCGGGCAGGATGGCGTTGGCGCGGATGCCGAACTCGGCGTTCTCGATCGCCAGGTGATGCGTCAGGGTGTTCACCGCCCCCTTGCTGGTCTTGTAGGCGACGCCGCTGCGGGCGGTCGGCTCCACTCGGGCGCTGATCGAGGAGGTCGAGGAGACGTTCAGGATCACGCCCGCGCGCTGGTCGCGCATGACCGGCAGCACATTCTTGCAGGTCATGACCATGCCCTTGAGGTTCATGTCGAACAGCCGGTCCCAGACCTCCATGTCCATCTCCGGCGTCGGCCGGTCGCCCAGTGACATGCCGACATTGTTGTGCAGGATGTCGATCCGGCCGTAGCGGTCCACGCAGGCGGCGGCCATGGCCCGGCAGCTCTCCTCGTCGGTGATGTCGGCCTCGAAGGCGGAGGCGGTGCCGCCCGTGTCGGCGATCATCGCGACCGTGTCCTGTGCCGAGGCGATATCCTTGTCGACGACCAGCACCGTCGCACCCTCCTGTCCGAAGCGCAGGGCGACGGCCCGGCCGTTGCCCATGGTCTCGCCCGGCTGCTGTCCGCCGCCGACGACGATGGCGACCTTGTCCTTCAGGCGCATGCCCGTTCCTCCCGGTTGTTGTTGTTTTGCGTCAGGCGGGCAGGGGGAACTGCTCCAGCCAGGGGGCGTAGTCGTCCTCCACGTCGATCTGCAGGCTGGCGAGGATCCGCACCACGCCGCAGTAGAAGCCGATGGTGACGATCAGGTCGACCAGATCGGCCCGGTCGATCCCGGCCTCCAGGGTGGCGTATGTGGCGTCGCCGACGGTCATGTCGGTGACCATCTCGCGGGCGGCCCGCAGCACGGCGGTCTCCAGCTCGGGGAAGCCACCGTTGCCCTCCGCCTCGGTCTCCCGGCTGATGGCGTGGATGTCTTCCGCACTGACGCCGAACTGCTCCACGCCGAGGCGGCAATGGTGGGAATACTCGTAGGCGCTGCGGGTGAGGTAGCCGACCTGGATGATCGCCAGCTCGCGCAGCCGCGCATCGAGGGTGCTGCCGTAGCGGATATGGCCGCCGATGGTGCCGAAGGCGCGGGCCATGCCTGGGCTGTTCGCCAGCGCCCGGTGCAGGGTGATCGGCCGCTTCAGCAGATCCCTGTCCTCGGGGGCGAGGTCGTCGGGGGTGAGATACGGAACGCGGGCCACAGGCTGGGTCTCCTTCGATGTTGCCGTCAGTCCGCGATACCCATCAGGCGTGGACGGAGGATCCGTTGTACGGCATCCAGAGGAACGACCTGGCGGAGCAGCATATTGCGCAGGCCTCGGGCCATCGGGTTCTTCAGGGTCGCCATCGACAGCATCCGCTCGGTCTGCTGCACGATGGACAGTCCGACCCGGCGGCGGTCGCGCGAATAGGAGGTCAACCCGCCGTTCGAGATCCGGTCGGCCAGGACGGTCGCGTCCTCGATCCCGAGATTCATGCCGCGCCCGCCGGCGGGGGAGTGAATATGCGCGGCGTCACCGGCCAGGAACACGCGGCTGCTGCCGTAGCTGTCGACGATCCGATGCCCGGTGCTGAAGTCGGCGGACCAGGACGGTGTGCCGACGATCTTGCCCATCGGCAGTTTGGAGAGGGCGTCGGGGACGGTCGTCACGATCCGGAACCGTCGGCCGCCGAGCGGGATCACCAGCATCGCGTGCTCCGGTTGCAGGTGCATGGTGACCTCGTCGGCGCCGTAGGGCCCGTCGATCTCGACATCGGCGAGGTTCCAGTGCAGCGGGTGCCTTTCGCCCGGGAAACCGACGCCGAGTCCTTTACGCACCATGCTGTGCGCGCCGTCGGCGCCGATCAGGTAGTCGACCCTGACCTTTGTCTCGCTGCCATCCTCGCTCCGGAGCGTTGCGTCGACAACGTCGTCTCCGGCGGAGAACGCGGTAAGACCGGTCCGCCTGTCGACGCCGACGCCCAGAGCCAGGAGATCCTCCTCCAGTATCCGTTCCGTTTCGGACTGAGGCAGGGAGATCAGGAAGTTGTAGCGATGGTCAAGCCGGTCGAAGTGGATATCCGCGAGCGGTTTGGCGCCGGAGAAGAAGCGCATCCTGTTGAGCCGCTGCCCGGCGGCGATCAGACGCTCGGTCAGACCCGAGCGTTCGAGCAGTTCCATGGTCCGGACATTCACTGCCAGCGCCTTGCTGAGCGTGGTGCGGGCGGCGTTGCTGTCGACGATGCGAACGGTCGCGCCGTTCCGGGTCAGTCGGTTGGCGGCGGCCAGACCAACCGGTCCGGCTCCCGCGACGAGGACGGACGGTGCCATGGCGATCCTCCAATGCGTGTCGCCATCCTACACGCTGTCGCGGGTCTCGAACACCATCGGGGCCATCTGGTCGACGGTGCGGCCGGCCCAGTCGCGGGTCGGGATGCTGGAGAAGGAGCGCTCCTGCGCCGCCTGGAGCTCGGTCAGGGCGGCGCGCAGGTCGATGGTCGTGACCTCGCCGTCCTTCACCACCTGGTTGCCGTCGACGAAGACGTCGCGGATGCCCCGGTCGGTCGAAGCGTAGATCAGCGAGCGGATCGGCTCGCGCACCGGCATCATCGACGGTGCCGTCAGGTCGACGCAGACCAGATCGGCGCGGCAGCCGACCGCCAGCTTGCCGATATCGTCGCGGCGCAGGGCCCGCGCCCCGCCGACCGTGGCGGCGTTGAAGATGTCGGAGGTGTTCAGGTCGTCCACCGTCTCGGCGATGGTGCGGGCCACGGTGGCGACGTTGCGCATCTCCTCCAGGAAGTTGTGCGGATAGGTGTCGGTGCCGATACCCATGTTGATGCCCTCGCGGACATAGCCGCCGAAGGTGCGCAGGGTGATGCCGCGGCGCATGAACACGGTCGGGCAGTGGGCGACGGTCGTGCTGCTGTCGGCCAGCAGACGCAGGTCCTCGCGGGTCGACCAGTGCACCCAGGGGTGATGGTCGAGGAAGATGCCATGGCCGATGATCGCGTGCTCGCCCAGCACCCCGATGTCGCTCATCCACTGTACCGGCGTGCGGCCGTGGCGGCGGATCATCTCCTGGAACTCGTTCACCGACTGGGCGGCGTGGGTCTGCCAGGGCAGGTTCTTCTCCTGGGCGTAGTCGTAGCTGTCGCGCAGCAGGTCGGCGGAGCAGGTGTCGATCTGCGCCGGCGCCAGCATGCCCATCAGGCGGCCCGACGGATGCTGGTTGGCGAGATCGATGGTGCGCATCGCCTTCTCGAACCCTGCGCGGCCGCCGCCGGACTCGTCCCAGTCGTACTGAAGCTGGTGGCCGTCATTGGTGTACCATTTGGCATCCTTGAACATCGGCGCCACGCAGGCCCGGATGCCGGACTCGGCCAGGACGTCGAGCCAGGCATCGAACGGGAAGGAGTAATCGACCACGGTGGTGACACCGCTGGTCAGCAGCTCGGCCATGGCGACCCGCAGGCTGGCGGCGAGACCCTCCGGATCGTTCTCGAAGATGGTGAGGAACTCGTAGAGCGAGGAGTGGAAGAAGCCGGGGCTGCGGATCTCGTCGGTCACGCCCTTGCGCAGCGGCTCGCTGGTCGGGTGGCTGTGGATGTTGACCAGGCCCGGCATTACCATGCGCTCGGAGCCGTCCATCTCCACGTCGACCTCGCCGGTGTAGCGGCCGCCGACCTGGGTCACGACACCGTTGGCGAAGACCACGTCTCCCCCCTTCAGGTAGACGTGCCGGCTCTCCTTGGCGTCCCAGGCGACGATCCAGGCGGCGTTGCGGATCACGGTGGTGCCGGGGGCGGACGGACCGGTCATCGGAAGGGCTCCATGTCTGTGCGGGCGGGTGCCGGGGGAGGCGAGGAATGGGGAAAGTCTAGGCATACATGGCCGAGCCTCGAAAGCCCTCCAATGCGGTCCTTCCGCGCCGCCGGACCGCCGACGAATTACAGACGTTGACGTGGCGGGCAATCATGGGAACGATCGAACTCCTCCCGAATGCTGCACCGCAAACTCAGGATTGATTGTCTGCCATGGGCGCTAACCCCCAGTCCGTACGTCTTGCCGTCGATGTCGGCGGCACCTTCACCGATGTGGCCCTTGAGATCGGCGACCCGGCCGCCGATGGCCGGCGCGTCACTTCCAAGGTTCTGACGACGTCCCGCGCGCCGGAACAGGGGGTGATCGACGGGGTGGAGAAGGCGGTGGCCGAAGCCGGGATCGAGCCCGGTTCGGTGACGCTGATCATCCACGGCACCACGCTCGCCACCAACGCGCTGATCGAGCGCAAGGGCGCGAAGACCGCGCTGATCACCACCGACGGCCACCGCGACGCCGTGGAGATGGCGCAGGAAAACCGGTTCGAGCAGTACGACATCAACATCGACCGCCCGGATCCGATCGTGCCGCGCTACCTGCGCTGGTCGGTGCGCGAGCGCATGAACTATCGAGGCGACGTGCTGGTGCCGCTCGACGAGGAAAGCGTGCGCGCGCTGATCCCCAAGTTCGAGGAGAACGGTGTGGAGGCGGTGGCCATCGGCCTGCTGCACTCCTACGCCAACGGCGCGCACGAGGCGCGGGTGGCCGAGATCATCGCCGAGGCGCGGCCGGACCTGGCGATCACCCTGTCCAGCGAGGTCTGCCCGGAAATCCGCGAGTACGAGCGCCAGTCGACTGCCTCGGCCAATGCCTATGTGCAGCCGAAGATGGCCGGCTATCTGCGCAAGCTGGAGGACGAGATGCGGTCGCGCGGCTTCGGCTGCCCGTTCCTGCTGATGACCTCGGGCGGCGGCCTGACCGATCTGGACACCGCCGTGCGCTTCCCGATCCGTCTGGTCGAGTCCGGCCCGGCCGGCGGCGCCATCCTGGCGACCGAGATCGCCAAGGAATGCGGCCTCGCCAACGTGGTCTCCTACGACATGGGCGGGACCACGGCGAAGATCTGCCTGATCGACAATTACGCCCCGCAGATGACCCGCACCTTCGAGGTCGCCCGCGTCTACCGCAACATGAAGGGCAGCGGCCTGCCGGTGCGCATCCCCGCCATCGAGATGGTCGAGATCGGCGCCGGCGGCGGCTCCATCGCCCATGTCGACAATATGGGTCGGCTGCAGGTCGGCCCGGAGAGCGCCGGCTCCGAACCTGGTCCCGCCTGCTACGGGCGCGGCGGCACGCGCCCGACCGTGACCGACGGCGACGTGGTCATGGGCAAGGTCGACCCGGCCCGCTTCGCCGGCGGCTCGGTGGCGCTCGATATCGAGGCGTCGCAGAAGGCGGTGGCCAGCGATGTCGGTAAGCCGATGGAGCTGGAAGGCCGTCTCGCCGCCTTCGCGCTGGCCGAGATCGTCGACGAGAACATGGCGAATGCCGCCCGCGTCCACGCCATCGAATGGGGCAAGGACATCTCCGCCCGCGCGATGATCGCCTTCGGTGGGGCGGCCCCGCTGCACGCCGCCCGTCTGGCCGAGAAGCTGGCGATCGACACCATCGTGGTGCCGACGGGGGCCGGTGTCGGCTCCGCCATCGGCTTCCTGCGCGCGCCGGTCTCCTACGAAGTGGTGCGCAGCCGCTACCTGCTGCTGTCCGACTTCGACGCGGGGACGGTGAACGAGCTGCTGTCCGGTATGTCGGCCGAAGCCCGCGCCATCGTCAGCGCGGCCGCTGTCGGGGTCGAGCTGACGGAGACCCGGGTCGCCTATATGCGCTATTCCGGCCAGGGCCACGAGATCACCGTGCCATTGCCGGAGGGCGACCTGACCGCCGCCGATGGCGACGCCATCCGCAAATCCTTCGAGGCCGAATACGCCAAGCTCTACGGCCGCACGATCCCCGACGTGGAGCCGGAAATCCTGTCCTGGACCCTGACCGTGGCGGCACCGATCGCGCTGTCGCCGGAGGCCTCGACGGCGGCCGGAGACGCCGGGACCGCCACGCCGATCGACAGCCGCGTGGTGTTCGATCCCGACCTGCAGCGCGATGCCGACTACGCCATCCATGCCCGCACGGACCTGGCACCCGGCATGACCGTGGCCGGTCCGGCGCTGATCGTCGAGGACCAGACCACGACCGTCGTGACCTCCACCTTCGACGCCAAGGTGGACGGCCTCGGCTACCTGATCCTGACCGCCAAGCACAAGACGGCGGCGTGAGGAGAATGACCATGAGCACCAACCGTTCGGCCCTCGACCAGATCCACATCCAGATCCAGTGGAACCGTCTGCTCTCCGTCGTCGAGGAGCAGGCCCAGACCCTCGTGCGCACGGCCTTCTCCACCTCCGCGCGGGAGGCCGGCGACATCTCCGCCGGCGTGTTCGACACCGACGGCCAGATGCTGGCCCAGGCGGTGACCGGCACCCCCGGCCACGTGAACGCCATGGCGGCTTCGGTCTGTTTCTTCCTGGAGGTCTACCCGATCGACACGATGAAGGACGGCGACGTCTACATCACCAACGATCCGTGGAAGGGCACCGGCCACCTGAACGACATCACCGTCGTCACCCCGACCTTCCTGGACGGCAAGCCGGTCGGCCTGTTCGCCTGCACCTCCCACGTGGTGGATATCGGCGGCCGCGGCTTCGGTCCGGACGGCCGGCAGGTCTACGAAGAGGGGATCAACATCCCGATCATGCCGCTGGCCCGCGAGGGCGAGGTGGATCGCGGCCTGCTGCACCTGATCAAGGTGAATGTCCGCAACCCGATCGAGGTGGAAGGCGACATCTACTCGCTGATGGCCTGCAACGAGGTCGGCGGGCGCCGGCTGGTGGAGATGATGCGCGAGTTCGGCATGACCGATCTCGGCGAGCTCGGCCGCCACATCATCGAGAGCTCCCGCGCCGGGATGCTGGAGGAGATCGGCAAGCTGCCCAAGGGCACCTATCGCAACTCCATGCGGATCGACGGGTTCGAGAGCGAGGTCGACCTGGTCGGCTCCCTCACCGTCTCCGAGGACGGCATCGACATCGACTTCGACGGCACCTCGGGCACCTCGCGCTACGGCATCAACGTGCCGCTGACCTATACCCAGGCCTATGCCAGCTTCGGCGTGCGCTGCGTGATCGGCGGCTCGATCCCGAACAACGCCGGCTCCCTCGGCGTGATCCGGATCACCGCACCCGAAGGCTCGATCCTGAACGCCCCACCGCCCTGCGCGGTGGCCGCGCGCCACGTCATCGGCCAGATGCTGCCGGACGTCATGCTCGGCTGCCTGAACCACATCATCCCGGACAAGGTCCCGGCCGAAGGCACGAGCTGCCTGTGGAACCCGGTGCTGCTCGGCGGCCGCGGGATCGTCGACGGCGATTACGGCGACAGCCGGCCCTTCGCCATGAACACCTTCCATACCGGCGGCACCGGCGCGCGGCCGGGCAAGGACGGCATGGACGCCACCTCCTTCCCCTCGGGCGTGCGCAACACGCCGGTGGAAGTGAACGAGACCATCGCCCCGCTGATCTTCTGGAAGAAGGAGTACCGCACGGATTCCGGCGGTGCCGGCACCTATCGCGGCGGCACGGGCCAGGTGATGGAGATCGCCCATGCCGACGGCAAGCCCTTCGCCATCTCCTCCATGTTCGACCGGGTGATCCATCCGCCGCGCGGCCGCAACGGCGGTGCCAACGGGCAGACCGGCAAGATCTACCTGAAGTCCGGCCCGAAGCTTCAGGGCAAGGGGCGCCAGACGATCCCGGCGGGCGATACGCTGGTGCTGGAGATGCCGGGCGGCGGCGGGCTGGGCAGTCCGGCCGACCGCGATCCGGCGACCCTGGCCATCGACGTGCGCGACGGCTTCGTCAGCGAGGCCGCGGCGCGGGAGGCCTATGGCTGGACCGAGCCGCAACTTGTCGCCGGCGACGACTGATTGTCGGAAGACACTTGTGGCTGACCGCCGAGTTGCGGATAACCGACACACGGGGCGTTCTGGGGAGAGCGCCCCGACGGAGCCGGGATGGCTGATCTGGACTGGACCTATGATTCCGAACGCCGGCTCTTCGTCGTGCGGTATTTTGGGCGCGTAACCCTTGAGGTCTTTCTGAAGGCCCGCGCCGCCCGGCGGTCGGTCGATGCCGCGTACGGCCAGGCTCGGGTGCTGATCGATGCCCGAAATGCCGACGTGAGCGAACTCACGGGCGAGGATTTCAAGGCGATGGAGGCCGAGCGGGGAACGGGGTTCGACGGGATCGCCGAGCCGGCGGCGGCGCTCGTCGGCAGCGAGATCGATCGGGATATCGCGACGCTCTGGGCATTCTATCGCAACCGGTCGGTCCCGGGCTCCACCGCGGTGTTCCTGAGCGAGCGCGAGGCGGTGGCCTGGCTGATGGCCTACCCCCGAGGGTAGGCGTCTCTCACACCATGATGTTCAGGATGGTGCCGCGCGGCGCGTTCGGATTGAGGAGACGCACCTGATCGGCCGTGCGCTCCAGGTCGAACTGGCGCCGCTCCGCTTCGTCCAGCGGCTCGGCGATGGCGGTCTCCGGCGGCCGCTCGGCGCCGGCGCGGGACGCACGGGCGTCGTTCCGACGCTCCGTCGCGTCGGTGACCGCCCCCCGCTGTCCGTCGACCGGAGGGAATACCGGCAATCCTGTGGGGCCGATCGCCATGACCGTTGCTCCCGTGCTGTCTCTCTGGGTCGCGTCTGCTGCGTTCCGGGAGCCCGATGAGCCGGCTCCCATATATAAAATCATATTTTCAGATAATTTTATATAATTTCTATCGAAGTCATTTCAAGTGACTTCTTACCGGCCAGGCCGCGTCGGGAGTTCTTGGGGGAGAAGCCTCGGATTTGGCTCTAAAACAATGAGATGGAGCAGAGTCACGCACGCTGACGCGATCACGAAGTGATCCCGTCACCGCACGATCTGCGCTAGGCGGGCGTGAGCGGTCAGGACAGGATATCGATGACCTTGCCGCGTTGACGGTTCAGCGCGGCGCGGCCGAGTTCGCGGAGGTACTCGAGACGCTGGACCGAATCCATCTCGGCCACTTCTCCTGCCGGGCGACCCGTGACCAGAGGTTTCTGGCTTGGCTCATTGGACACACCGCTGCCGTCGCCGGCGATCCGGACCTTGTCCGGGCTGGCGATATGGGAATTCCAGATCGGCGCGAGTAACCCGCTGATCATGGTGCCATGACATCCGCAGTTGGCCTGCGATGTATATGGCATATACGAGGGTGAATCGCAAATTTCACTCCAGAACGGGGAGTTGGATTCTCGTTCTGAAAGTACGGCGAGGCATCGGCGTTAAAATCTATTCGGAAACCAAGCCTGTGGATCACCGCGAGCGGTCATCCTCCGGCGGCAGCAGCTTGGCGCGGAAGCGGCGGGCGTAGCCGATCGGATCGTCGGCGAAACTGCCGCTGCTGGACGTCTCGCGGGCGGTCTCGACGATATGGCGGCCGGCATTCTCCACGGTCGGCCGGGCGCGGCGGGCGGCCTCGCCGGCGATCTCGGCGGCCTTGGCCCGCAGGCGGGGATCGGAAGCGGCCCGTCGTACCGCTTCCCGGGCAAGTCGTGCGAACAGGCTCATGCCGCAAGCTCCCTCATGCCACGCTCTCCTCCGTCAGCGCCGCCTCGATCACGCCCCGGCGGCTGTCCAGGAACTCCTCGAACGCCGCGGCCAGAGTGTCGAACGCCGCGGCGTCCATCGGCAGCGACAGCACCATCATGCCCCGGCGCGCGGTGTAGATGCCGCCATGGATCAGGTCCAGGTGCATCAGGTCGACCAGCCGCCGGTTGCGCTGTGCCGCCTCCGGCGGAGATGTGGGCGCTGTGCGCCCGGCATGCAACGCCATCATCGAGCCGCGCCCGGTCATCGCCAAAGGCAGGCCGCGGTCGTCGATCGCCGTCTGCAGGCGCGCGCGCAGGGCGTCGCCGTCGGCATTGAGGGAGACCGCCCGCTCCGGCGTGTAGACATGGGTCAGCCCGGCAAGCCCGGCGGACATGGTGAAGACGTTGTTGTTGAAGGTCCCGGCATGGGGCCAGGCGCCGGGCTGGCGGGGATCGAACTTGGCCAGGATGTCGGCGCGGCCGCCGAAGGCGCCGAAGCTCAACCCGCCCCCCACATACTTGCCGAGGCTAAGCAGGTCCGGGGTGATCCCGAGCAGCCCGTGCAGGCCGGTCGGCGACAGGCGCGAGGTCATCACCTCGTCGAAGATCAGCAGCGCGCCGGTCTCCCGCGTCGCGTCCCGCAGCGCCTGCAGGAAGGCCCCGGAGCCTGGCAGGCAGCCGCCGGAGCCCGACATCGGCTCGACCAGCACGGCGGCGAGCCGGTCGCCCTGCTCTCGGATCAGCGCGGCACTGCCCTCGGCGTCGTTGTAGTCGCCCATGACGTAGTCGAAGGGCGCGTTCAGCGGTGAGCCGGAGAAGTACAGCACCCCGCCGTGATAGGCGCCCTTGAACACCATCACCCGGTCGCGGCCGGTATGGGCGCGGGCGGTTGCCAGCGCCATCAGGTTGGCCTCGGTGCCGGAATTGGTGAAGCGCACCCGCTCCAGCGCCGGGAAGCGGTTGACCACCGTCTCCGCCATCCGCGCCTCCAGCAGGGTCGGCCCGCCCAGCACCCAGCCGTCATCGGCCGCCTGCTTGATGGCGTCGCGGATCACCGGCTCGCTGTGGCCGTACAGCCCGGCGGTGTACTCGCCGAGGAAGTCGACATACTCGTGCCCGTCGACGTCCCACAGCCGGCAGCCCTCGCCGCGGGCGAAGCGCAGCGGATAGGGGTGGTAGTGCAGAACGGTGCGGGTGTTGCCGCCGGGCATGGCGGCGAGCGCCTGCTCCTGGATCGCCGCACTCTTGGGATTGGCGGCGGTGAACCGTTCCGCCGCCTCGGAATAGGCCGCCTCTAGGGTGGCGTTGGCGCCAGTCGTGCTCATGCCGTACCTACCTTCTTCTGGGCGTCCTTCTGGGCATCGACCGCGCCGTAGCCCATGGTTCCGAACTTCTCGCCGACTCGAGCGATCTCGTCGTCGGGCAGGATCACCGGTTTGCCGACCTGCAGGGTGCGCCAGTACATGGCGGCCAGGGTCTCGACCTCCACCGCGAGCGCCAGCGCCTTCTTCAGATTGGGGCCGATGGCGATCATGCCGTGATTGGCCAGCAGGCAGGCCTTGCGGCCCTCCAGCGCCTCCAGGGCGGTGTCCGACAGTTCCTGGGTGCCGAAGGTCGCGTAGTCGGAGCAGCGGATGGTCGAACCGCCGGCCTGGGCGATCATGTAGTGGAAGGCCGGGATCTCCATGCGCAGGCAGGCCAACGTGGTGGCGAACATGCCGTGGGTATGGACGATGGCGCCGCAGTCGGGCCGCGCGCGCATGATGTCCAGATGGAAGCGCCACTCGCTCGACGGCCGCCGGTTATCGGAATGGGTGCCGTCCAGCTTCATCGTGACGACGTCTTCCGGCGCGATCTCCTCGTAGGGGATCGAGGACGGGGTGATGAAGAACCCGTCCGCCGGGTCCTCGGACACCCGCACGCTGGCATTGCCGGATGTGCCCTGGTTGATGCCCAGGGCGTTCATCTTGATGCAGGTGTCGATCACCTCCTGGCGCAGGGCGCGTTCGGCGGCGGACATGGGCATGGGGCGGCTCCGGATCATCGTCTCTGTAGCCCCCAGTCTACGCACGCCCGCAGCGGGTCGCCATCCCGTTCCGAGCCCTGGAGAGGGTCGAGTTGACCGGGGTCACCGGCGCCCCCACTATTCCTGCGCCGTTGGGTGTGACGGGTTGGGCGGCGGAGGATCTGTTGGAGAAGTTGGGCGCGGGTACGCTGGACGAGCTGCCGGTGTCCGTGGTCGCTGCGATCCGGACGCTGGTCACCTATTGGAACGACAAGCGTGGCACCCGGGCCATGCCCAGCCGGGTGGATTTCGATCCGATGGATGTGCCGCGGCTGCTGCCGCGCCTTCTGCTGATCGACGTGGAGGGGGTCCGCTCAGACGGCGCCGGGATCTTCCGCTACCGGGTCGTCGGCGGCATCGAGGTCGCCAATCGCGGACACAACCCCACGGGACGCCTGGTCGAGGAGGGATTCTACGCGGAATCCCTGGAGAATGCGCTGGCCCATTACGAGGCGGTGCGTCAGGCCAAGTGCCCGATCTACGACCGGGTCACCTTTCTCGACGACAGGAGCAGGCCGGTCCATGAGGACACCATCCTGCTCCCGTTCTCCGAGGATGGGACGACGGTGTCCCAGATCCTGGTCTATTCCGAGCAACTGCCCCTGGAGGGCGCGTTCAAGCCTTCAGAAACGCGCCGTTGACGCAGTTCCACAGCTCGCCGGTCTCCAGGTAGCGCATCATCGTCCTGGTCGAGTTCGCCCGCGCGTCGTAGCGGCCGGCGGCGCTGTTGAAGGCGGCATGCGGGGTGAGGATCAGCCGATCCTTGAGCCAGTTCGGCTGCTCGGCGAAGGCCTTGACCAGCGGGTCGTCCATGCTCGCCGGCTCCACCGGCAGCACGTCGAGCCCGGCGGCGGCGATCTCGTTGTTGCGCAGGGCGTCGATCAGAGCCGCGGTGTCGACGATCGGGCCGCGCGCGGTGTTGATCAGGATGGCGTCCGACTTCATCCGCTTGAGCGCGGCGGCGTCGATCATGCCCCTGGTTTCTTCGGTCAGCGGGGTGTGGATGCTGAGGACGTCGGCCCGCTCCAGCACCTCCTCCAGGCTCTCTACCCGCTCGATCTCCAGCGCGATCTCCTGGCCGCGCGGGGCGTATTTGTCGTAGCCGACGATGTGCATGCCGAAGGCCTTGGCCCGCAGCAGGGCGGCGGTGCCGATCCGCCCGAAGCCGACCACGCCGAAGGTCTTGTGCCGGATGCGACGCGGCTCGCCGTGCTTCCAGTGGAAGTTGCCGGTCGGGTCGGCGGTCATGGTGCGGTGATAGGCGGTCATCCCTCGGGTGAAGGTCAGCATCATGGCGATGGCGTGGTCGGCCACCTCGTTGGTGCCGTAATCCGGGCAGTTCGACACCGGAATGCCGGCGCCCCCGGCTGTGGCCAGGTCGATATGGTCGAAGCCGACGCCGCAGCGCACGATGATCTTGCAGTTCTTCAGCCGCGACAGCACCCGCTGGTCGATCGGCAGCACGTGCCAGACCAGCAGGGCGTCCACCTTCTCCCAGGTCTCGTCCGGAATGTCCGAGGCGTCCGCCGTCGTGTAGTGGATGAAGTCGACATCGCCGCCGGCCACCTCGCGCTCGACCCGATGGTCGTCGTCGTGCTGGGCGTCGGGGGTGAGAACGGTATAGCGGGCCACGGGCGTCTCCGGGATGGTTTCTTGATTTGATCGGGCCGCGATGGTGGCCGCAGCGAAGGTGGAGGGCAAGAGCGGGCTTCCACGAAACAACTGCGCACTCCCCGGCACAGGGCCGGGGAGGGGGGAAGAGGTAGACGTCGAACTACCGCGCCCGTATGCGGGTGATGAAGCTGTCGATCAGCCGCTCGTAGAGCTTGTCCTTGAGCACCTTGTCTTCCACGCCCTGGTCGATGTTCGGGTTGTCGTTGACCTCGACCACGAAGACGCCGCGGTCGTTCTGCTTCAGGTCGACGCCGTACAGACCGCTGCCCATCAGGTTGGCGGCCTTCATCGCCACATCGATGACGTCCTTCGGGGTGTCCTGCACCGAGAAGGTGGCGAAACCGCCGGATTTGCCGCGACCGGTGGCACCGTGGTTGTAGATCTGCCAGTGCTTCGGCGCCATCTTGTACTGGGAGACGAAGAGCGGTTGGCCGTCCAGCACGCCGACCCGCCAGTCGAAATCCGTCGGCATGAATTCCTGGGCCAGGATCAGGTCGCTGTCGGCGAACAGGCTCTTGGCGATTTTTTTCAGCTCCGACGGGTTCTCCGCCTTGAACACGCCGCGGGAGAACGAGCCGTCGGGGATCTTCAGGACGATCGGAAAGCCCAACTCGTCCGCCGCCTTGGTCAGACCCTTGGCGTCCAGGATCAGGGTCTTCGGTGCCGGCACGCCCTTGGCCAGCAGCGTTTCCGCCAGGTACACCTTGTTGGTACAGCGCAGCATCGAGGTCGGGTCGTCGATCACCGGCATGCCTTCGTCCTCGGCCTTGCGGGCGAAGCGCCAGGTCGGGTTGTCCAGCGCGGTGGTCATGCGGATGAACAGGGCGTCGAACTCGGACAGCCGGGCATAGTCGCGGGTGCGGATCCGCTCCACCGACACGCCCATGCGCGCGCCGACCCGCTCCAAAGCGTCCAGCGCCTTGGGATCGGAGGGTGGCATCGCCTCCTTGGGGTCGATCAGGACGGCCAGGGTGTGGCGCACCGGCCGCTTGGCCGACGGGTCGCGCCACTCGCGCCTGGTATGGGCGTCGAGCGCGGCGGCGAAGGTGTCGTGCTCGTCGGCCCGCAGCTCGTCGACGGTGCGCTGGCTGACGGCGCGGACATAGAAGCCCCAGGTGGCGTCCAGGGTCACCTTGACGCGCAGGATCGGGGCGCGGAACCGGTCGAACGCCTCGCGGGCGACCCGGGCGAAGCGCGCGTCCTGGGTGCGGCCGAAATAGACGTCGATGGAAAAGGAGGCCTCCGGGGCCTCCTTGATGCGGGAGAGGGCGCGCAGCAGCACCCGCTCCACCGCCCGAACGCCGGACCACACGCGCCCCCGGTCCTTCAGCGCCAGGATGGTCGCGGCCGTCGGCAGCACCTTGTGCCCGCGCGCGTCGGCCAGCAGCGAGGCGTAGTATCCCCGGCCGAGATAGACCAGATCGCGGGACAGGTTGATGATCCGCACCGGCCCCTTGCCGGCGGATTTCGGATCGGTGAGGTAGTCGGAGGTGGCCACCACACGCAGCCCTTCGGGCGCGGTCGGCAGATCGCTCGGCCGGTCAATCAGAACGACGGGCTGTGTCACTCACGCTTCTCCGTTCGCGATGTAGACCACCGCCTGCAGACGCGACCGCCCGAACCGCGTCATGGAGGTGAAGGCCGATCTCGGTATCGGCACATGGGTGCAATCCATGTCCGATTTCAACAGGTCTTCGTCCATATCCGGGTCGTGGACCATAATAAACCGGTCGTCGACCCCGGTGACCACGACCCAATGGGGGGCCTTCTCGGCGTTGAACCGGTAGGAACTGACCAGCAGCAGGGGGATCCAGCCGTCGATGATCGCCTGCTCCAGGTCGTCCGGCGTGGTGCGGGTGACGTCCACCGGCACGCCGGCCTGGTTCAGGTCTTTGCTCAGCATCGTCTGCACCCGCTGGAGCACCTGCTTCTTGACCGGCGAGCGCACGGTGTCGATGAACAGGGTGCCCTCCTGGCTGATGCAGACCCAGGCGCGGAAGCCGCGGTGATGGGCGGCGAGCGCCAGGCCGCGCGGGCCGCAGCCGCCATGGCCGGAGGTCATGAAGATGGTCGTGGCCTCGCGCCAGATCCGCAGTTCCTCGTCCGGGTCGGGGACCGAGCCCGGCTTCAGCGCCGCCATCGCCATCATCAGGCTGGCGGGGCCGCAGGTGAACTCCGTGGTCTGGTGGATGTAGGGGATCTGCGGGCCGTTGGCGCCCGGCACCCAGTGCAGCCGCTTCTCGTAGCGCCAGCCGTCGCCGTCATCCTCGTAGTAATGCGGCAGGACCCGCAGCCGTCTGTAGCCGAGCCGCTCGTACAGGGCGATGGCGGCGGCGTTGTCGGCCCGCACCTCCAGCCGCAGGGCGACGCAGTCGTGCTCGCGGGTGACGGTCTCCGCATGCTCGATCAGGGCGGTCCCCACGCCGGCGCCGGCCGCCTCGGGACGCACCGCGATCGAATACAGCCGGGCCAGCGCCGTCCCGGCATGGAACAGGACGAGACCGTAGCCCAGGATCTTGCCGCCGGCGGTCTCTGCGACGAACAGGCTCGCCTTGGCCCGGGTCAGCATGCGGTGGAAGCTGCGACGGGTCAGCCGGTCGCTGTCGAAGCAGGCGGCTTCGATCTCGAGAAGCGCCGGTATGTCGGCGATGGTGGCCGGACGCATGTCCGGGGCGGAGGCGGTCTCCGCGCGAAGGTGGTTCATCGAGGTAGGATAAGCTCCTGGACCGGCCGGCGCATCAGCCAAGACGGCCGGCATCGACACGCGGTTCTTCGGGCATTCCGCGATCCGTCACAATGATGATTTTCGCATGGCTGGTCAGCGGTTTACGCGATCGATCGCGATCACCTTGTGGCGGACCGCGAAGCGGCGGTCTACCTCGCCGCGCGGGGCGATGTCCCAGATCCATTCCTCGTCCGCGTCGGGCAGGCGGGCTCCCTTGTTGGGGTCGAGGGTGGCGGTGACGGTACCATCCCGGTCGACGATCTCGACCTCCCGGTCGGCGATGAGGCAGGTCGGGCAGGCGAAGCGCGTCAGCCAGCGCAGATGCGCCTCGGCCAGGGCCCGGGCGATCCGCTCGCCCTCGGTGTCGTCGCGGTGTCGGCTGGCGACCGTGGCGAGCTGGGAGATCAGGTTGACCGAGGCGACGAAGGAGACGGACGGGTCGTCCAGCCAGGCGGCGGGCTGGCGGATCTCGGCCAGGGCGCCCAGGCTCTCGGTCACGTCATGGGGGTGGCAGACCACATTGCCGAGCCGTCGGGCGCGCCGCCGTGTGACACGGGCGAAGGCGAGATCCACTAGGATGACGGCGCGGAACCGGTCCGACAGGGCCTCCAGCGGCACGTCGTTGACATGGCCGGCGCCGAGGATCAGGGCGGTGCCGGCGGGATCGGCGGCTCCGGCGGCCCGCAGCACGGCCGCCCGCGACCGTGCTTCATGGCCGTCCCAGGCCGCGGCGTTGCGCCGCCGGCGCGCGGCGATCGCCACGAACTCCCCCAGATGCCCCGACCGGCGGGCCAGGGGCAGGGACGGGGTCAGCAGCCAATCGATCGCCTCGCGCAGCATGGGGCGAGTATCGGCGAACTGGCCGGTGCGGGATAGGTTTGTGCCGGCCAGTTCGGCGCTCCGGCGTCAGCGTCCGGACGAGCCTCCATACTTGGAGACAAGAGACCGCCATTCGCTGGTCTCCTTATAGGCCGTCCATTTCGCGTTGCGGCTGCGGAAGGCGGGGAAGTCGAACTTCACCGCACCGCCATAATATTCCTGGTCGTAGAAATTCAGGAGCTGCCGGCGGTCGGCGCTTGGCCGGGTATCCTTGGTCTCGCCATGGGTGATCGCCTCCGCGCCGAGGGCGAAGGCCTTGCCCAGTCCGGTGAAGATGCTGCCGAGGCCGCCCTTTTCGACATTTTCCTTGCTCGACATCTCGCCCTCCAGCTCCTTCTGGCGTTCGAAGATGCCCTTCTCGAGGTCCCAGTCGCCGATCGACTGCAGGACCTGATTGGCGGCGGTGTGGTTGTAGGAACAGGCACGCATCGCATCGAAGCCATAGAAATCGGCGTGGTCCTCATGCCGGCGTAGCAGCATGTTCTTGCCGATCCCTTCGCCCGCGAGGGCGGCGATCGCCTGGGCGGACAGCTTGGCGCCGTCGGAGGCGTCGTCGTCGAGCATCTTCTCGTATTCTTGCGGGCTCCGGGGATGCTGCATGGCCACGTGACCGTATTCATGGGCCAGCAGGAAGGCGATCTCGTCCACGTGCTTCACGCTCTGGAGCGTCGCCACCGAGATCAGGATCAGCCCGCTCCGATTGGCTAGGATCGCCTTGGCCGGTTTGCCTTCCTTGTCCCATGAGGCCACCATATTGACCTGGAATGGCAGGTTGGGGCGCGGCCCCACCTTGGTCAGACATTGAGAGACCAGGTCATTCAGGAAGGCGTTGCCCTTCGAGGCCTTCAGGAAGACGTGACCCTCCTTTTCCATGGCCCGACGATCGGCGGTGAGTCGTTGGCGCATCGCCTCCGGTCGGGCCTTTATCTCACCGTAATGGCTGTCGAAGACGGCAAAGAGCCGGTCGCGACCGATTTCCCGCGTGGTCACACGGTTGTTCTCTCCCGGATCGCTGGGGTCCGCCGCGGCCGTTCCGATCGGAAGGACCGAGGTCAGCATCGCGCACAGGACGAGTGCGGATGCGCGCGGGGCGGTCATTGGCAACCACTGCCGAAGGCGCGGGCCGTCGACGAACTCGCTTGGGTTCCGGCATTGGCATGGCAGCGTTCTTTCAGGTCGGCCGCTGCTGACGTGACCACGTCCGCCGGGTTGATCCAGTACAGGGTCCCGTCGATCGTGGCATCGTACATGCCGATGTCGTTGAGGCTGGCGGGCAGTGGGAATTTTGCGCTCGCCGCCGAGGCCGAAAGACGTTTGATCTCGCTCATGGTTTCCGGCTGGTAGAGCGGCAGATCGTTGCTGAGCAGCTTGCTGATCATAACCTGCTCGCCGGCTGCGGATCCGGGCACCAGCCCGACTCCGACGGTTCCCATGAGCAGCAGGATTGCGGCCCGTCTGTTCCAGTGTCCTGTCATGTGAATTTCCTCCTGGTAGGCCGTGCTGTGGCAGCTATCACGGACGATTGCGTTGCGGTTGCTGGGGCAGAACGGTCAGTGCGCGCACGAGAACCTGCAGGCGTTCCTCCAGGTAGGAGAAGTACTGGGAGTTGTGCACGGATGAGATGGCGAAGACGATCGCAATGATGCCGAGCAGATTCGCCGGAGCGATGTTGAAGGCGGTGACCTGGACGACCGTCAGCAGAATCCCGACGGCGTTGAGCAACACGAAGGATGAGAGGTCGAACAGGAAGCGATAGGCGATCGTGTTGTTCGGACCGGGTGCTACGGAGGAGACGGCGTTGCGGCCGAATGCGACGATCAGGCAGAGCATTACCCAGATCGCCAGTTCGAATAAAAACTGGAGACTGACCCCCAGGACCTTCTTGTCCTTCACGAAATAGCCATTGCCGTAAATGAGCAGGTTCTCCAGCGCTGTGGCATGGGTATACGTGGCCGACAGAGCCTCGTGGGTGGGGGGCGTGGTCCAGACCGTCGCGCCCTCGATCTCCGGTCCGTAGAGCACGACCTTGTCGCCCAGATATTCCGCGAGCTTGTCGTCGGGAAAGCCGCCCAGCAGGTTGTCCAGAAGTAGCGTGGGATAGCGCGGGCACCGCTGCAGCGTGTCCTCCGGCTCCAGCGAGAACCAGTTGACCACTTGGCGCTGCCAGTCTTCGCCGACCTTTGGATTACATTTGAAGGCGTTCTGATTGGCCTCAGCCTCGCGGGTGCCCCAAAGCAGCAGCATCGGGTCGGCGTGCAGGTTGAGTTCTCTTTGTTCCAGGAGCCGGTTGCAGGCCTCGCCCCAGATCGCGTGCCTAGCCGGATCGGCCGGCGTCCGCTCGCAGTAGGACTCGATCAGAGCGTTGGCCGGCGCCTGATTGGTCATCGAGCTTTGTCGCCACAGCCGATAATCCTGATAGTCGATCTCGTCCCGGGTCACGCGGGTGGTGACCGGCGTCACAAGATTGGCGATCTGCGGCAGCATCCCGGATCTGGATTCGGCCGACGTGACGAAGACGCTGATATTCTTACGTTTGTACTCGTTGAGGACGAGTATAAGCGGCACAATACCTTTGACGTCCTTGTCCTTCGCGAACAGCAGATCAATGAACACCGCCCGGGGCTCGAAAGTGAGGATCTTCTTCAGGACGCGGGCGTGGTCGATATAGGGCATTGGCCACTGGGAGTGGTTCTCGACAAAGACGTCATCGATCAGCACCACCGCCATCTCCTCGTTCCAATCCGAGCGGAGTTCCGGCCCCATCACGAAACTGAACAGGTCGAGCGTCTTGCGTTCGGTGTACGTCAGAAAGTTGAATGGGTCGGCACTCTGCAGGGCCAGGCCGAGCAGAAGCATGGTGAGAAACCGGGCGATGGATTGTTGGCGCCTGGACGGTCCCTGAATGGGCCCGTCCGGCGGCATACGCAAAGTTTGCGGTGTGTCCATCTTCATGTCGCGGTCCCCCAACCCAGCGGTCGCCAAACAACGTATGGAAACCGCACCCGACCGATGAACGATAAAAAAGAGAATAATGATGTTCAAGTGCACGCATTGTGTGATTTGACACGAACCGGGCCAAGGCCCATGGTCATGGCGTGATGCTGGGGTGCCTCCTCACTGGGGGCTGAGATCAAACCCATCGAACCTGAACCGGGTCGCGCCGGCGGAGGGAGTCGTCACGGCGGTTGTCGATTTTCCTTGCTTCGAGAACGCCGAACGCTCGATCCCTCCCCGGCAACGGACCCGGAGGAGTGAGACGCTATGCCTTTGACCTTCGTCCGATCCCTGATGACCCTGGGCGCCGCCGTGGCGGTCCTCGCCGGCGCGGTGCAGCCCGCCAGGGCCGCCGACCCGCTGGCGGTCTCCGTCCTGGTGCCGATCACCGGCTTCCTGGCGCTGGAGGGCACCGCCCAGCGCAACGGGGCGCTGCTGGCGCTGGACAATCCGCCGGACGGGGTGACCGTCACCTATGACGTGGCCGATACCGCCACCTCGCCGGAGGTCGCCGTCACTGCCCTGCGCCGGGCGCTCGACCGGCAGAACCCCGTCGCCATCGCGGCACCGATCTTCGGGACCCAGATGCTGGCCATGGCGCCGATCGCCGACCGGGCCGACGTGCCGCTGATTACGGTGTCCGGGACAGCCAAGCTGACGGAACTCGGCCATGACGTGGTGTTCCGCTTCTTCCCGACCGACGCGGTGGTGAAGGTGGCCCAGGCGCGCTACGCGGTCGAGGAGCTCGGTATGGAGAAGCCGGCGATCCTCTACCAGACCACCGCCTACGGCCAGAGCGGGCGGGCCGAGCTGGTCCGCGTCCTGGCCGGGCTCGGGGTCGAGCCGGTTCTGGAGGAGGCGATCGATCCGGGCATCAAGGACTTCGTGCCGGCTCTGGAACGGGTCGCGGCGGCCGGGGCGGACGGACTCCTGCTGCAGCTGCATTCGGGACCGACGGCGCTGGCCGTGCGCCAGGCCCATGAACGCGGGTTCGAGGGCCGGATCGTCGCCGGTTCGGCCCTGCACCAGCCGACCACCGCCGCGCTGGTGGAGCCGGCCGCCCTGGCGGGTGTCTGTGCCGAGAGCGCGTCGTCGCCGGTCTCCGAAAGCAGCCCGGAACTCGCCGCCTTCGCCGAGGCCTACCGGACCCGCTTCGAGGTCGAGCCGGATGCGTTCGCCCTGGCCCAGTATGACGGCATGAACATGGTGCTCGCCGCCCTGGCCGACGGCGCCCGGACGGGGCCGGAGGTGAAGGACTGGCTGGCCGGCCACCGCTACCAGGGTCTCGCAATGGAATACGTGTCCGACGGCACCGGCAACATGGCCCATGACGCCATCATCCTGTGTTTCGACGGCCGCAGCCGGGTGCCTGCGGTAAAGAAGCGCTACGACAATGTTAACGGTATCCGCTGAGCGTCCCCGCGCTGATATAATGCGACGATGGTGGAAACGTCGCTCCAGCTCCTGGCAACGGCCCTGGCACTCGGCTCGGCTTACGCACTGACGGCATTGGGTTTTGTGCTGATCATCAATGCCGTGGGCGCGGTCAATTTCGCCCATGGCGATCTGGTGATGGCCGGCGGATTCGCGGCAGTCGCACTGGCGATTCTCCTGCCGGAGGGAGTGCCGCTTCCCGGGTTTGTCGTCCTGCCGGGGGTGCTGCTGGTCATGGCGATCGCCGGCCTGGCGCTGGCGGGGGTGGCCTATGTGCCCCTGCGCCGCGCGCCGCCGGTCTCGGTCTTCATCTCGACCATCGCCGTCGGCCTGATCCTGCAGCATGCGATCGCGCTGGGCGCCGGCCCGCAGCCGCGGGTGGGGCCGGCCCTGGTCGGCGGCGGGATGGTCGAGCTGCTCGGCGCGGCGCTGTCCTATCAGCAGCTCGCGACCATCGCGGTGGCCGGCGTGCTCTGCGCCGCCGTCCACATCCTGCTGCACCGGACCCGTTTCGGGCGCCGGCTGCGGGCGGCCGCCCAGGATCCGGAGATGGCGCGGGCCTGCGGCATCGACCTGCGGATCACCGTCGGCGCCACCTTCGCGCTGGCCGGGGCGCTGGCCGGCGGGGCGGGGCTGCTGCTGTCGCACCAGTATTTCGTCACGCCGACGGACGGCGCGACCTTCATGCTGAAGGCGTATATCGCCGTGGTCGTCGGCGGCTGGGGCCGGATCTGGGGCGCCGCGCTCGCCGCCCTGTTCATCGCCGTCTTCGAGGTGCTGGTCGCCGCCGCCGTCTCCTATCTGGTGGCCGAGGCGCTGCTGTATCTGGGGGTGCTGGCTCTGCTCATGCTGCGGCCCCAGGGCCTGTTCGGCGAGGCCGAGGGGCGCCGGGCATGAGCTATCCGGGATGAGGCGGCATTGAGATGAGACCGCAGTGAACAGACGCGCCATTCTCTACGCGGTGCTGCTGCTGGCGGCGGGCGGCGTCCTGATCGCGACGGGCGACGACTACGCCATGCGTATCGCCACCCTGGTCGGCACCTATGCCATCGCCGCCATCGGCTTCCAGCTCGTGTTCGGGCGGCTGGGCCTGCTGGCACTGAGCCAGGGGGCGCTGTTCGCGGTCGGCGCCTATGCCCTCGCGCTGGCGACCGTGCGCTGGGGCTGGCCGCCGCTGGCCGGGCTCGGCCTGTCGGTCGTCGTTCCGGCCCTGGCCGGAGCCCTGGTGGCGGTGCCGATCGCCCGTCTGCAGTCCCATTACGTGGCCCTGGCCACCCTCGGCCTGGCCCAGTTGGTGCTGCTGGCCGTCACCAATCTGGAGATCACCGGCGGGGCCAACGGGCTGTACGGCATTCCGCCGCTGACCGTCCTCGGCCTCGATCTCAGCGCCGGCTGGCCGATGCTCGCCGTGGTCTGGGGCGGGGTGGCGCTGGCGCTCTGCGTCTTCGGCTGGGTGACGGCATCCGGCCGGTCGGCACGGCTTGCGACCCTGCGTGACGCCCCGCTGGCCGGGCTGGCCCTCGGCCTCGACCCGGTCGGCGCCCGGCTCCTGGTCTTCACCGTCGCCGGTGCCCTGGCCGGGTTCGCCGGCGGGTTCCAGGCACTCGGGCTCGGCGTCGTCTCGCCCGCCGTGGCCCGGTTCGACGTCATGGTGACCTTGCTGGCGATCGCCGTGGTCGGCGGCCGGGGCAGCGCCTGGGGCGCGGTGATCGCCGCCGCCATCCTGGTCCCGCTGCCGGAGGTGTTCCGCGGCCTGGAGCAGGCCTATCTGCTGGCCTATGGGATCATGCTGCTCGCCGCGGTGATCCTGCTGCCGACCGGCATCGACGGGCTGGTCGCCAGGGTGCTGCCCGACCTGCCGGGACCCGTGCCCGAACCGCGCCGGGCGAGGGGCCGCAAGATCTCGGTGCTGCGGGCCGAGAAGCTGGGCAAGCGGTTCGGCGGCGTACAGGCGCTGGACGGCGCCGGTTTCGACGCCCGCGCCGGCGAGATCACCGGGATCATCGGGGCCAACGGCTCCGGCAAGACCACCATGCTCAATATCGTCACCGGCCTGGAGACCGCCGATGGCGGCATCGTCCGGCTGGACGCGATCCCGCTGCTGGCGCAGTCGATCCGGGCCCGCAGCGCGCTCGGCCTGGCGCGCGGGTTCCAGCATCCGGAGATCCCGGCCGGCCTGGACGTGCTGTCCGCGGTGTCCGTCGCCGCCACGGAGTCCGCAGGCATGGCCGCCCTGGAGCGGGTCGGGCTCGCCGCCAAGGCCCGAGTGGCGACGGCGAAGCTCGGCCCCGCCGACCGGCGGCGGCTGGACATCGCCCGCGCCCTGGCCTCCGGGCCCACCGTCCTGCTGCTGGACGAGCCGGCCTCCGGTCTCAGCGCGTCGGAACGCGCCGACCTCGCCGATCTGCTCCGCGCGCTCGCCGGCGTGGGGGTCGCGGTGATCGTGGTCGAGCACGGCATGGACTTCCTGCTGCCGATCGCCGACCGGCTGGTCTGTCTCGATGCCGGCCGGGTGCTCGCCGCCGGCCTGACCGATGCCGTACGCGCCGATCCGGCGGTGGTCGCCGCCTATCTCGGGGAAGAGGCCGCCTGATGACCCAGCGCCTGGAACTGGACGGCGTCACCGTGACCCATGCCGAAGGCGTGGCGGTCGACCAAGCCTCGTTCTCCTGCGCGTCGGGCGAGGTGGTTGCGGTCATGGGCGCCAACGGCGCCGGCAAGTCGAGCCTGATCCGCGCCCTGGCCGGGGCCGAGCCGCTGTCGTCGGGGGCGATCCGCGTCGACGGCCAGGACGTCACCGGCATGCGCCTCGAACAGAGGGTGCGCGCCGGGATCGGCTGGTGCCCCGAGGGTCGGCGCCTGTTCGCGGGTCTCACGGTGGCGGAGACGCTCGACGTGGCGGCGACGGGCGGCGCGGCCGAGCGGGCCGCCGCGTTCGAGCGGATCTTCACCCTGTTTCCCGTCCTGAAGGAGCGCCGGGACGCGACCGCCTGGACCCTGTCGGGCGGACAGCAGCAGATGCTCGCGATCGCCCGTGCGGTCATTTCCGAGCCCAGGGTGGTGCTGCTGGACGAACCCTCCATCGGCCTGGCGCCGGTGGTGCTGGACGATGTCTTCGCCACGATCCGCCGGCTCGCCGAGTCGGGGGCGGCGGTGGTGCTGGCGGAGCAGGCGGTGCCCCGGGCGCTGGCGATCGCCGACCGGGCCATCGTGCTGCGCCGGGGCGTGATCGTGCTGGATGTTCCGGCCGAGCGGATCGACGCGGGCGTGGTCGCATCGGCCATGCTGGACGCTGGATCGGAGCGCGCGTAAGAGAAGGTCTCCCCATCCCTGCAGGAGAACCTTCATGACCGGCACCCTCTCGCCTGACTGGCGTCGTACCCCCGCGGAGACCGCCGCCGACATCCTGCTGGAGATCCAGGCGATCCATATCCGCCCGGAGGAGCCGTTCACCTTCACCTCGGGCCGGCTGTCGCCGGTCTATGTGGACTGCCGCAAGATCATCTCCTTCCCGCGCGCCCGACGGAAGCTGATGGCGATGGGCGTCGAGCAGCTCACCGCGCTGGCCGGGGCCGAGGCGTTCGACATGGTGGCCGGCGGCGAGACGGCCGGCATCCCCTTCGCCGCCTGGATGGCCGACGCGCTCGACCTGCCGATGCTCTACATCCGCAAGAAGCCGAAGGGCTTCGGCCGCAACGCCCGGATCGAGGGCGAGGTGCGCGACGGCGCCCGGGTTCTGCTGGTCGAGGATCTGGCGACCGACGGCGGCAGCAAGATCTCCTTCATCGACGCGATCCGCGAGGCGGGGATGCAGGTCGCTCACTGTTTTGTGGTCTTCCATTACGGCGTGTTTCCGCAGAGTGTGACCACGCTCAAGGAGAAGGGCGTGGACCTGCACGGGCTGTGCACCTGGTGGGACGTGCTGGCGGTCGCCGAGCGTCACGGTTACACCGGCGAGCAGCTTGCCGAGGTGCGCTCCTTCCTTGCCAATCCGGAGGAATGGGACGCGCGCCATCGCAGCGTGATCGCCTGATCGCATAGGGGAGATAGGCATGTTGAAGATCCTGGGCCGGGCGAACTCGGCCAACGTCCAGAAGGTTCTGTGGGTCTGCGAGGAGCTGGGCGTTCCGTTCGAGCGCGAGGATTACGGCGGACCTTTCGGCAAGACCAAGGACAAGGCCTATACCGACCTCAACCCGAACAGCGTGGTGCCGACGATCATCGACGGCGGTTTCGTGCTGTGGGAGTCGAACGCCTGCACCCGCTATCTGGCGGCCAAACACGGCAAGGGCACGCTCTGTCCGACCGACCCGCAGGAATACGCCGACGCCGACCGCTGGATGGACTGGCAGCAGACCACCGTGCTGCCGTTCATGACACCGGTCTTCTGGGGCCTGGTGCGCACCGCCGAGGCCGACCGCGACATGGCGGCGATCGGGGCGGGAATCGAGAGGGGCAACGCGGTCTTCGCCATCCTCGACAGGCGGCTTGAGGGCCGGAAGTTCATCATGGGCGACCACCTGACCATGGCCGATATCCCGGTCGCCATTCAGGCCTACCGCTTCCTCACCCTGGTCACGGACCGGCCGGCGATGCCGAACCTGGAGGCCTGGATGGAGAACTGCCGGGCGACCAAGGGCTTCAAGAAGTGGATCGACCTGCCGCTGACGTGAGGCCCAGCCCCCCGAAGCCGTGATCACGGACCTGATCCGGGATCAAGCTGCGGAACCGTCCGTGGCTTGGTCCTGACTTCCGTCAGGATGGACGGTAGGGAAAGGTGTTAGAGGGCGCCTTCCTGCGCCTTCCACGCCGCGATGAACGCCTCGCGCTCGTCGGGATCGTAGATGCCGCTGGGGTTCTCGCGGGTCGGCAGGGTCGCCATGTAGGGGCGTCGCTCGGCCCAGAACAGGTCGAACACCCGGCGCAGCTCGGCAACCGGGTCGGGATGCTCGTCGACCCGCAGGTCGACCGCCGCATGGATCTCGCCGCCCCGCACCATCAGCGCCGCCGACTGCCGGCCCCGCTTGTCGCCGCCGGCGGCCTGGCCCGCCTCCAGCGCGCCGAGCAGCCGGTCGGCGAAGGGCTGTGCCTCGCTCCCCGCGTTCCAGGCCGCCACCGTCGCGTCCAGCACCTGCGGGCCGGCCAGCATATTGCCGGCGATCGACACCGCGTCGCCGGTCCAGTGCCCGCACCACTCGATACAGCGCGCGCCGGTATGGGCGAAGGGGCGGCCGGCGGCGTCGACGCCGTGGATCTGCCGCCACATATGGCCGTCGTCGCCGGTCAGCGCGTGCCCGATCGCCGTCTGTCCGCCGGTGCCGTTCGCCAGCGCCTCCAGCAGCCGTTCCCCGGCGACCGGGCTGGTATAGGACTGCGACGACAGCGCCCCGACGCCGTCGCGGAACATCGGACACAGCGCGCCGACGGCGATCACCCTGGAGGAGATGGCGATGCCGATCTGCCCGCTGGACGGGTCGCGGGCGACGATGGACCAGGTCATGGGCGGTTCCTCGATGAAACTGGATCGGAACGAATCCGGGTCGGGATGAAGCGGGGGCGGCTTGGCGGGTCGGCTCAGCGGTGGGCGGAAACGATGCGGCGGATCACCTCGGTCGGCAAGACTCGGCCGCTGGCCGCCGCGTTCTCGTGCAGGTGCCGGAGGTCGGCGGTGGCGAAGACGGCGCTGTGCACGTCCGGGTGGGACAGGACGAAGCCGAGGCAGGCCTGGGCCGCGCTCCAGCCCTTCACGGCGGTCAGGAACCGACAGCGCTGCGCCCGGGCGACTTGGCCGGCGGCGACCAGCCGGTCGGTCAGGCGGCGCTTGGCCTGCCACCAGGTGCGCGGCAGCGACCAGTCGGCGTCCATCTCGGCGAAGCTCATGCGGGCCAGCGTGCCGGTGGCGATCACGCCCAGCCCGTCCAGGGCGGCCTGCTCGATGATCGCCTCGCTGTCCTGATCGGCCGGGCTGTAGGCCGGCATGATCACGTCGATCAGCCCGGTGCCCCGGGCCGCGACGAGCCCGGCGGTGATCTGTTGCGGCGAGCCGGCGACGCCGATGAGGTCGGCGGCCCCCTCGCCCTTCAGGGCGGCGAGCGTATCCATCAGGTCGTCGGTCAGATAGGCGCTCTCCGGCCGGTCGAGGCAGACCAGGGGCAGTCGGTCCAGGCCGAGCCGGTCCAGGCTCTCCGCGACCTGCTGCTCGACGGTGTCGGGGGAGAAGTCGCGGATCACCTGGCTGCGGCCCAGCCGCACCGTGCCGACGCCGATGGAGATGAGGAGGTGGTCGCGCTCCGGTCCCAGCGTGCGCAGAGCCTTGCCCAGCCGTTCCTGGGCTCGCACCCCGTCATAGCAGGGTCCGGTGTGGAAGCCGGTGATGCCGAGCTTCACCGCCTGTTGGATCAGCGCGATGGCCGAGGCCTCGTCCATCCATCGTCCGGACCAGGGCCGGGTACAGGCGAGGCCGAGTTCGGACACGGTCCAGCCGGTGCGGCCCAGCCGGCGGGTGGCGACGGTCATGGGGACGGCTTTCCGGGCGGGCGGTCAGGCCTGGGCGCGGCGGGACTCCTGGCCCTGCACGGTGAAGAACGAGGCCGATTTCGGCTGCTTCGGCAGCTCCACCTCGATCGGGATCATGCGGGCCACCGGGCTCTCCTGGCCGCGCACGATCTTGCCCTCGTTCGGATTGGCCATCGGGTTGCGGGCGATCGGCACCGCGTCGGCGGCGGTGTAGACGCAGATATACAGGCCGCGCGGCCGCTGTGAGGCATTGGCGGCGGAGCCGTGAGCGAGGCGGGTATGCATCAGGCAGACCGCGCCGGCAGGCCCGGTCACCGCCACCTGGCGGGCCTTCATCTCCGCCTCGGTCTCCGGCCGCATCTTGCCGACGAACACGCCGTTCTCGAACAGGCTGTGCATCGGCCCGCGATGGGTGCCCGGCACCACCATCAGGCAGCCGTTCTCCTCGGTGACGTCGTCCAGCATCAGCAGGGCGGTGATCACGTCGTCATTGGTGTGCGGGGTGAAGGCGAAGTCCTGATGATAGCCGACCTCGGTCTTCGTGCCGGGCAGCTTCACGTTGATCTTGCAGTGATGGAACTTCACGTCCGGGCCGATCAGGTCGGCGATCATATCCACGGTGCGGGCCTGGGTCATGACGTCGAGATAGGCCGGCGATATGTCAGACGGGTTGTTGACCCGGCGCAGGGCGGGATGCTCGGCCGTGTGCTCCGCCCCCATGTCGAAGCGGGCGCGTCCGTCCACCGTCTCCGGCCCGAACGGCTCGTCATGGGCCCGGCTCTCCTCGACCCAGCCGGCGAGGTCGGCCTTCAGGGCGGCGAGTTGGGCCGGCGTGACCGCATCCTCGACGACGAGGAAGCCGTCCCGGTTGAAGGCGTCGATCTGGTCGGCGGTGAGCGCGGTGGCCATGGCATCCTCCTGTTCCCCGGCGTGTCCTGTCCCGAATGCGTCCGGCGCGGGCGGTCTATTTGTGCACGAACTCGTGTGGCCTGCAAAGCTGGCGCTCGGGGAGGGGCCGCACCATCTTACGGGTGGAGGTTCCCATGCGCGCTACCCTTTTCCTGATCGGCCTGTCCGGCATTCTCATCGCCCTTCTCGCGGTTGCCGCGATGTGGGGCTGGCAGCAGAGCGGCGGGCAGGCACTGAGCATCCACGGCTATCTGGCCCTGGGGCTCGGGGCGCTGTTCACATTCTGGCTGACCGCCGGCCTGATGGCGCTGGTGTTCTATTCCAGCCGCCACGGCTACGACGACGAGGCCGGCGCCGCCGAAGAGATCGACGAGCGGATCCCGTAAGCGGCGTTACCCGCTGGACTGGCTGTAGGGATCGCTGCTGCGGATTCGGTACGAGCCTTCGCCCATGGCCAGCACGTTGCCCTCGGCGTCGGTGACCTCTCCCCAGGCGAAGAAGATCTTGCGCCCGCCACCCTTGCGCACAGCCTTTGCCCGCACCGTGCCTTCGCGGCTCTGGCCCATGAAGTTGGTGGTCAGCGTCAGGGTCAGCGCCTTGGCCGCCGGCTCGCCCGCCGGACGCCACACCCCGCAATAGCCGCAGACCGCGTCGATCAGCGTCGCCATCACCCCGCCATGCAGCACCCCCGACCGGTTCAGGTGATGCTCCTGGATATCGAGCTCCATGATCGCGTGCTCGGGCGTCCACTCGACCAGGCGAAAACCCAGCGTGGCGTTGAAGCCGACCAGCTCCTCGAGGGATTCAGGCGTGTCGGTGTCAGTCATGACGGGATCCGTATCTGGTCAAGAAGAGGCGATAGCGGCCGATCCTATCGATGCCGCACCTGCGAGGCCAGACCGCGAGGTGATCCTCGCCTGCGCGGCGCCGAAAGTGCCGCTGGTTGTGACACTCTCCGGCATCTGCCCGGCCGGTCAGCTGAAGCAGCACGGTGTTTCCGCGTTGCCCGCTCCGAAGGCGTCCGCCACCCGCGCGACGTGAAGTCCGACCTGAAGGTCGTCAGCCGAGATCTCGGTTGACGCGACGACCGACGGGGCGCTCGACCTTGATCAAGGTCAAAGCGAAGGCCGTCACCTGGGCTATTAGTTGCGGCATCCGATACTGGAGGCTCTCCGACCCCCACGCATGCGAGCACCGATGCCCGTGCCCATGAAACAGAACAGCGCAGACCCGGCCGCCGTACCGTTCATCGGACGGCACCCCGGTGCGCTCGCCGCCATCGTGGTGGCGATCCTGACGATCACGGCGATCCTGCTTGTGCTGGCCATCAACCGCATTCAGACGACCCAACTGGAAGCCGATGCGATCGCACGGGGCGAGACTTGGTCATCGGCGCTGATCTCCGTGCTGGAATCGGTCGATCAGGTTTTTGAAGGCGGGCAACTGTCCCAGAAGGACCGATCCACGATCGCGCTTGCCTCTCGTATCGGCGGATTGGAGAAGTTCATCATCTTCGATGCTGCAGGGACGGCGATCGCCGCCAGCGATCCGACGGATCTCGGGTCCGTCAACCGCTCCCCCTATTGGGTGGATTCCGTGTTGCGCGGCCGCGTTCACGCCACCATCGAACATCAGGCGTCCGGCGAATCCGGGACGGTGGAGCCGGGCATGACGCGTGCCGTCACACAGACCGTCGTGGCCGAAACCTATGTGCCGGTCTTCGCCGGCGAAGAGACCGACCGCCGTGTCATCGGCGCGTTCGAGACCTATCTGGACGTTACCGACAGCGCCCATAGCTACGCGCGGATCGGGTTCTATGCGTCGACGGCCGGTATTGCCCTGATCGCCGCCGCCGCGGTGATCGCCGTGATCTTCGCCCGTCGGACTCTGGCTTATCGACTGGAACGCGAGACCATTCTGGCGCAGGCCCGACAGAGCGCCGAATCCGCCAACCGCGCCAAGTCGTCGTTTCTGGCGACGGTCAGCCACGAAATCCGAACCCCCATGACCGGCATTTTGGCAACTACGGAACTCTTGGAAGAGTCCGGCCTGAACCCCGAGCAGAAAACGATGGCCGGCGTTGTCCGTAGATCGGCGACGTCCCTGCTGAGCCTGCTGAACCAGCTTCTCGACCAGTCGAAGATCGAGGCCGGTAAGCTGGACATCGACCCGAAGCCGTTCGTCTTCGCGTCATCCATGCGCGCTGTTATCGAGCTGTTCTCGTCGGCGGCCAGCGCCAAGGGGTTGAGCCTGACTGTTCACATCGATGACGCCCTTCCCAAGGCGGTGATCGGCGACAGTGCGCGGATCGAACAGATCTTGGGGAATCTCCTCGGCAACGCCCTCAAGTTCACCGAGACCGGCAGCATCACGGTGTCGGCCGTCCCTGAGGCCGACCGGGCCGACTGGGTCCGGATTGAGGTGTCGGACACCGGCATCGGCATTTCGTCGGGGTCGGCCAACCGCCTCTTCCATCCGTTCGAGCAGGCGGATCGCGGTACCACCCGGCGGTTCGGCGGTACGGGCCTGGGACTGACGGTCTCGCGACAACTGGCGGAGCTCATGGGCGGGACGCTGTCGGTGACCAGCGCGCCCGGACAGGGCAGCACCTTTCGCTTGGCGATACCGTTGCCGGCGACCGCCATTGAGGACGCTGGCGTCGAACCATCGCACCGTGCGCCGAGTGCGCATCTGCGCGTGCTTGTGGCGGAAGACGACGCAACCCTGCGCTGGGTGATCGGCCGGCAGTTGGATCGGCTCGGGTGCGCGACCAGAGTTGTCGAGGATGGGGCGGCGGCCCTCGCGGAATGGAGTGGCAATCCCGGAGTCTGGGATCTCATCATCACCGACTGGCACATGCCGCGCCTTGATGGATTGGGGCTGGTTCGGGCCCTGCGCGAAAGCGGGCGGGATCACCCGCCGGTGATCATGCTGACGGCGTCCGGGATGCCCGAGGAGATCGAGACGGCCCGCCAGGCGGGGGTGAGACAGGTGCTCGTCAAACCGGTGCAGCTCGACGGTCTGGCGGCGGCCCTGGTAGCGGCGGAGCGGGGCAGCGCGGCTGTCGCTGTGATGCCCCCTCTGGCAGATGACGGAGATGACAAAACCTCGGTGCTTGATACCTCAGCATTGGAAGAGCTGAGCGGCGGCGATCGGGAGATGGTCGACCATCTGCTGCGCGATTTCGCCCGGCGGCTGGAAACCGATCGACACGAGCTTGCGGTGGCGGATGCGGCGACCCGCCACAGGATGGCCCATGCCTTGCGCGGGGCCGCGGCCGCGGTCGGGGCCGCGGGCCTGGCGGCCGCGTGCGAGCGCTTGGAACATGACGACGATGCCGAAGCCTGGACCGCTTTCGAGCAAGCGGCTAATGCGGTGGCAATCAGGCTGCAGACGCGCCTGGGGGCGGTCGCGGATAATGGGACGAACGATGGATGACGCATATCTGGAACTCGATGCCCTTGTGATCGAGGACGACGAGATCCAACGCAAGATTACGGTCCAGGCCTTGAAGGTCCTTGGTTTCGCCTCGGTCCGCGATGCTGAGGACGGAGAGACCGGGTTACGGGCCTGTATGGACAAGCTGCCCGACGTCATCGTCTGCGATATCGAGATGATGCCGATGGACGGGATGACGTTTCTGCGAGCGCTACGCCGTACCCGGATGCTCAAGGTCCGGGAGATCCCGGTCGTGTTCCTGACGACCCACAATGAATCCGCGACCGTCCAGGAAGCCGTAAAGCTCGGCGTCGATGCCTTCATCGTCAAACCGCCGACCCTGAAGTCTCTGAAGAGCCGTATCGACGCCGTCCTGGGCATCACCTGATAGGGGCCTTTTCGTTATCGAGGGCTCTCGCGGCGACCGCATCTTTCCCCATTGAGCGCCCGACCGCCCCGCGCCACACTTCCGGCATGCGCGAGGTCGATTACATCATCGTCGGAGCCGGATCGGCGGGCTGCGTGCTCGCCAACCGGCTGAGTGCGGATCCGGACGTCTCGGTGCTTCTGCTGGAAGCAGGCGGCAAGGACTGGAACCCGCTGATCCA
The DNA here is from genome assembly GCF_900102465.1 of Thalassobaculum litoreum DSM 18839. Taxonomy (GTDB): domain Bacteria; phylum Pseudomonadota; class Alphaproteobacteria; order Thalassobaculales; family Thalassobaculaceae; genus Thalassobaculum; species Thalassobaculum litoreum. The sequence continues at coordinate 147,351 of NZ_FNBW01000003.1, forward strand.
TATCCCGCTCGGCACCGGCAAGCTGGTGCGCTCGTCCATGCACTCCTGGGGCTACTGGACCGAGCCGGAGCCGCATCTGGACAACCGCAAGCTCTACTGGCCGCGCGGCAAGGTCCTGGGCGGGTCGTCCTCCATCAACTCGATGATCTACGTGCGCGGCCATCCGCGCGACTACGACACCTGGGCGCAGCTCGGCAACCGGGGCTGGGCCTGGGACGACGTGCTGCCCTATTTCAAGCGCTCCGAAGGCCATGTGGACCGACGGGCCGACGCGCTGCACGGCACGTCCGGCCCGCTGAAGGTGCAGCGCGGGCGCGGCGACAACCCGCTTTACGACGCCTTCGTCGCCGCCGGGGTGCAGGCCGGCATGACCCGGATCGACGATTGCAACGGCCCGGAGCAGGAAGGGGTCTGCCGCTACGACTTCACCATCCATGACGGACGGCGGGCCAGTGCGGCGGTGTGCTACCTGCGCCCGGCGATGAACCGCTCCAACCTGACGGTGGAGACCTCGGCCCTGACCCATCGGGTGGTGCTGGAGGGCGGACGTGCGACCGGTGTGGAATACGCCCGGGGCGGCTCGCTGGAACGGGTGCATGCTAGGCGCGAGGTGATCCTGGCCGGCGGCTCGCTGAACTCGCCCCAGGTGCTGATGCTCTCGGGCATCGGTCCGGCGGACCATCTGAAGAGCCGTGGGATCGCCCCGCTGCACGATCTGCCCGGGGTCGGCCGCAACCTGCAGGACCATCTGGACATCCCGCTGCAATACGCCTGTCCGGAGCCGGTGACCCTGCACAGCCTGATCCGGCTCGATCGGGCGGCCCTGGCCATGGCCCAGGCGGCGCTGTTCCGCACCGGCCCGGCGGCGACCTTCCCGGCGGAGGGCGGGGCCTTCGTGAAGACCCGACCCGAACTGGAAATGCCGGACATGCAGTGGCACATGCTGATCGGCCTGGGGGCCAAGCGGGTGCGGCTGCCCTGGCTCTGGCACCTGTGGAAGGACCGGATGGACCAGGACGGATTCACCATCCGCATGTGCCAGCTCCGCCCGGAGAGCCGGGGTCATCTGGAACTGGCCTCGGCCGATCCGGCGGCGAAGATCCGGATCTTCGCCAACTACTACGCCACGGAGAACGACCGGAAAGTGTTCCGCGACGGGCTGCGCATGGCGCGCGGCTGGGTGGCGCAGTCGGCCTTCGACCGCTGGCGCGGCGATGAGCTGAACCCCGGCCCGTCGGTGGCGACGGACGAGCAGATCGACGCCTATGTCCGGCGGATCTCGGAGACGATCTACCACCCGGTCGGCACCTGCCGCATGGGCAGCGACCCGGACGCGGTGGTCGATCAGGAGCTGAAGGTGCACGGGGTGGAGGGGCTGCGGGTGGTCGACGCGTCGATCATGCCGCGGCTGATCGGCGGCAACACCAACGCCCCGACCATGATGATCGCCGAGAAGGCGGCCGACATGATCCTCGGTCGGGCGGCGGCCGGGGAGCGGGCGGCGGCTTAGCCGCCCAAGCGTCAAACACGCCGAACTCCTGCCGCAGCCGGCTCCCGGTCGACCGCCGGATCAGGTCCGGAGGCCGCCGGGATGACGGTGTGAGGCGAGGCCGATGGTACCAGGCGGAACCGGCGGATTACTCCGCCGCGTCCTGATAGGCCTCGATCGGCGGGCAGGTGCAGATGACGTGACGGTCGCCGTACACGTTGTCGATGCGCGACACCGGCGGCCAGTACTTCGACGCCTCCATGCCCGCCAGCGGGAAGGCCGCCTGACGCCGGCTGTAGGGCCGGTCCCAGGCATCCGCCAGCAGGTCGTCGCTGGTATGCGGGGCGTTGCGCAGGGCCGAGGCCTCCACGTCCATCTTGCCGGTCTCCACCGCCCGGATCTCCTCGCGGATGGCGATCATGGCGTCGCAGAACCGGTCGATCTCCGCCTTGCTCTCGCTCTCGGTCGGCTCGATCATCAGGGTCCCGGCCACCGGGAAGCTCATGGTCGGGGCGTGGAAGCCGTAATCCATCAGCCGCTTGGCCACGTCGTCGACGCTGACGCCGCAGGCATCCTTGATCGGCCGCAGGTCGATGATGCACTCATGCGCCACCAGCCCGTCCGGTCCGGCATAGAGCACCGGGTAGTGGTCGGACAGCCGCTTTGCCAGGTAGTTGGCGTTCAGGATCGCCGCCTGGGTCGCCTTCTTCAGACCCTCGGCGCCCATCATGCGGATATAGGCCCAGCTGATCGCCAGGATGCCGGCGCTACCGTAGGGCGCGGCGGAGATGGCGCCGATGGCGGTCTCGCCGCTGTCCAGCTCCTCGTGGCCCGGCAGAAACGGCACCAGATGCTGGGCGACGCCGATCGGGCCCACGCCCGGGCCGCCGCCGCCATGGGGGATGCAGAAGGTCTTGTGCAGGTTCATGTGGCTGACGTCGGAGCCGAACTCGCACGGGCTGCACAACCCGACCAGGGCGTTCAGGTTGGCGCCGTCGGTGTACACCTGACCGCCGTTGTCATGGACGATCTGGCAGATCTCGCGGACCTTCACCTCGAACACGCCGTGGGTCGACGGGTAGGTGATCATCAGCGCCGCCAGGTTGTCGGCATGGGCCTCGGCCTTGGCCTTCAGATCGTCGACGTCGACATTGCCTTTGTCGTCGCAGGCGACCACGACCACCTTCATGCCGGCCATCGCGGCGGAGGCCGGGTTGGTGCCGTGGGCGGAGGACGGGATCAGGCAGATGTCGCGATGCGCCTCGCCGCGCGCCCGGTGATAGGCGCGGATGACCAGGAGCCCGGCATACTCGCCCTGGGCGCCGGAATTCGGCTGCACGGACACCGCGGCATAGCCGGTGGCTGAGGCCAGCATCCGCTCAAGCTCGCCGATCAGCCGCAGGTAGCCCTGGGTCTGATCGGACGGGGCGAAGGGATGGATGCTGGCGAATTCCGGCCAGGTGACCGGCACCATCTCGGTGGTGGCGTTCAGCTTCATGGTGCAGGAGCCGAGCGGGATCATCGAGCGGTCGAGCGCGATGTCCTTGTCCGACAGGCGGCGCAGGTAGCGCAGCATCTCGGTCTCGGACCGGTTCTCGTGGAACACGGGATGGGTCAGGAAATCCGACGTCCGCCGCTGCTCCTGCGGGATCGGCTCGCCGACCGCCGCCTCGATCTCGTCGAAGGTGAACTCCGCCTTGGAACCCTGCCAGAAGCAGGACCAGATCCGCTCGACCGTCTGCCGGTTGGAGGTCTCGTCCAGGCTGATGCCGAGCGCCCCTTCCAGGAACCGCAGGTTCATTCCCTCGACCCGGGCGGCTTCCCAGACGGTCGCGGCGACGTCCGGCGCCTTGACCGTGACGGTGTCGAAGAAGGCATCGCTGTCCAGCTTGTAGCCGAGCCGGCGCAGGCCCTCAGCCAGGATGGCGGCCAGGCGGTTCACCCGTGTGGCGATCCGGGTCAGCCCGTCGGGCCCGTGATAGACCGCGTACATCGACGCGATGACCGCCAGCAGCACCTGGGCGGTGCAGATGTTGGAGGTCGCCTTCTCGCGGCGGATATGCTGCTCGCGGGTCTGCAGCGCGAGGCGGTAAGCCGGACGGCCGGCGGCGTCGACCGACACGCCGACGATGCGGCCCGGCATATTGCGCTTATGGGTGTCGCGGGTGGCGAAATAGGCGGCATGTGGGCCGCCGAAGCCCATGGGCACCCCGAAACGCTGGGTGGTGCCGACGACGATATCGGCGCCCCACTCGCCCGGCGGGGTCAGCAGGGTCAGCGCCAGCAGGTCGGCGGCGACCACCACGATGGCGCCGTTGCCATGGGCCCGCTCGACGATGTCCTTGTAGTCGTTCACCGACCCGCGGGTCGCGGGATACTGCAGCAGGTAGCCGAAGGCCTCGGCCGGCAGGCCGGCGAACTCGTCGCCCACCTCGATCTCGATGCCGATCGGCTCGGCCCGGGTGCGCAGCACGTCGATGGTCTGCGGATGTACCCGCTGGGAGACGAAGAAGACCGCACCCTTGTTCTTCGCCAGCTTGCGGCCCAGCGCCATGGCCTCCGCCGCCGCCGTGCCCTCGTCCAGAAGCGAGGCGTTGGCGATGTCCATGCCCGTGAGGTCGGCGACCATGGTCTGGAAGTTCAGCAGGGCTTCCAAGCGTCCCTGGCTGATCTCCGCCTGGTACGGCGTGTAGGCGGTGTACCAGGACGGGTTCTCCAGCACGTTGCGTTTGATGACCGCCGGGGTGACCGTGTCGTAGTAGCCCATGCCGATCAGCGAGGTCGCCACCTTGTTCTGGGCGGCCATCTCGGCCAGTTCGGCCAGTGTCTCGGCCTCGCCCTTGGGGGCGTCGAGGGCAAGTGGCTGGTCGAGATGGATCGACCGGGGCAGGGCCGCATCGCTCAGGGCGTCGAGGCTGTCATAGCCGAGCGCGGCCAGCATGGCGGCGCTCTCGTCCGGGCTCGGTCCGATATGCCGGCCGATGAAGGCGGCCTGGTCGTGCAACTGCTCGACGGTCATACGGGTCTCGGTCATAGGTCTCTCCACGCGGGGACGCGCTCAGGGGGCACAGCTCGGGGGGCTGAGCTCAGGGGGGCTCGGTTCAGCCGATCAGGTCGTTGTAGGCGGCTTCGTCCATCAGGCCGTCCAGCTCCGACGGATCGCTGAGCTTCACCTTGAAGAACCAGCCGGCCCCGGTCGGGTCGGAATTGGCGGTGCCCGGCGCGTCGGCCAGGGCCTCGTTGACCTCGACGATCTCGCCGGCCACCGGGGCGTAGATCTCGCTCGCCGCCTTCACGGATTCGACCACGCCGGCCTCGTCGCCCTTGGCGACGGTCTTGCCCACATCGGGCAGTTCGACGAACACGATGTCGCCGAGCTGCTCCTGGGCGTGGGCGGTGATGCCGACGGTGCCGACATCGCCGTCGACGGAGACCCACTCGTGATCTTCGGTGTACTTTACAACCATAGTCCCGCTCCTAAGCGATTGTTTTAGCGTTTATATCCAGGAGTAACGAAAGGCAGTTTGACGACCGTCGCCGGCAGCGGCTTGCCGCGCACCATCAGGGAGACGGCGGTGCCGACGGCGGCGTGGGCGCCGGCCACGTAGCCCATCGCGACCGGGCCTTCGACGCTGGGGCCGAAGCCGCCGCTGGTGACTTTGCCGATGGGGGCGCCGTCCGCGTCGACGATCTCGGTGCCTTCGCGCGCCGGGGCGCGGCCCTCCGGCTTCAGGCCGACCCGCTTGCGCGTGGTGCCCTCGGCGATTTCCTTTTGGATGCGCGCGGCCCCCGGGAAGCCGCCTTCCTCGCGCCGGCGCTTGCCGATCGACCAGAGCAGGGCAGCCTCCACCGGCGAAGTGGTGGTGTCGATGTCGTGGCCGTAGAGGCACAGACCGGCCTCCAAGCGCAGGGAATCGCGGGCGCCGAGGCCGATGGGCTCCACATCGGCATGGTCCAGCAGTTTGCGGGCCAGGGCCTCGGCCCCGTCGGCCGGCACCGAGATCTCGTAGCCGTCCTCGCCGGTATAGCCCGACCGGGTGACGAAACAGGGCAGGCCGGCCACGTCCATCGCCGCCCCGGTCATGAAGGTCAGCTCAGCCGCTTCGGGCGCCAACTCGACGAGCACGCTGACCGCCGCCGGTCCCTGCAGCGCCAGCAGCGCCCGGTCCTCCAGCACGCTCAGCGAGCCGCCGAACGCGGCCTTCATCAGGGCGATGTCCTGATCCTTGCAGGCGGCGTTGACAACGACGAACAGGTGGTCGCCGGCATGGGTGACCATCAGGTCGTCGAGAATCCCGCCCTCGGCATTGGTGAACTGGGTGTAGCGCATGCGCCCGGCGGTGAGCCCGGCGATATCGCCCGGCACCAGGGTCTCCATGATCTGGGCGGCACCCGTTATATCGGAACCGGCCCCGTCGATCCGCACCTGGCCCATATGGGAGACGTCGAATAGTCCCGCCTTGACCCGCGTGTGCCTGTGCTCGCCCAGGACGCCCAGGGGAAACTGCACCGGCATGTCGTAGCCGGCGAAGGGCACCATCTTGGCGCCGAGCTCGCGGTGGAGCGCATTGAGCGGGGTGGTCTGAAGCGTGGCGTCGGTCATCGAGACTCCGTGACAAAGGGTGCATGCGACCGGGATTCCGGTGCACACCCCCTCTCTGTCCCGAGACCTGAAAGATTGACCGCGATGGCCTGCGGCTTTCCTCGTCGGTGGGGCGATCGCTCGCCCGCTCTCCAGAGTCACCTCACCTCGGGGTACGGGCGCCTGAGAGTTTCCGGGGGCGGTTGCTCCTTCGGCGGCGCCGCGATCCGGGGAAGTTCAGGAAACGGCCGGATCCGCCGCTCTCTCCCCCGAGGGTCGTGGGTTATGACGGCGCAGAGAGTAGCCGAAGAAACGGAATCTGCAACCGCTTCTTGGCACGCCGGGCGCGGCCGGCCGGTCGGCGGCTCCGCAGGGACACCGCCACCCCGCGGGCGGGTCCACACCAAGTTCTCCGCGTTATTTCAAGGCGATGACCGCGAAATGGAGCGGCTCAGCGGGCCTTGTTGCGCTGGTTGTACTGCACCTGTTCGGGGGTGATCTGCAGGCCGATCAGGATCCGGATCTGCGAGAAATCGCTGTCGGCCGGCGTGGGAATCATGATGTCGATCTCCTCCACGATGCCGACCCGCCGACGGTTGCCCTCGAACGGCAGGGAGACGTCGTAGATCTCCTTGGCCGTGAAGTTGCCGGGCCCGTTCTCGATCGCCACGAAATACTTCAGGTCGGCTTCCCGGGTCGTGTCGGCCGGGCCGCGCTCGGCGCTCAGCAGCACGTTCATCGCCACCTCGACCCCGTCTTCGCCGTATTGGCAGACCGAGTCGACGGAATCGACCTGCGCGGTGAAGGCCACGTCGGTGAGGTCCTGGCCGCCGCCGGGGCGGAAGCTGGTCATCCGCTCGACGCCGGCCACGGCGGCCGCGGGCGGGCAGAGCCGCTCCACCGGCTTGTCGCTGGCGCAGGCGGAGAGGGCGAGCGCGGCGGTCGCCGCCAGAAGAATGTTTGAACGCATCAGGGTCCGTTATAGGTTCCGTCGCAAAAGGGTCGGTCGCCGGCCCGCTTTCGGCCGGGAAAACGCCGGCGCCGACGATAGCCCGCCCCCAGGCCGCACGCAATTGAACCGGGCATATTGAGGGGCGTATGCGGCGACGATTGACGGCACCCCCGCATTCGTCGGAAAACGGGGCGTGATGACAGCGCAACAGAAACAGCCCCTGACCATCGTGCTCGCGGCCCCGCGCGGGTTCTGCGCCGGCGTGGACCGGGCGATCCAGATCGTCGAGCAGGCGCTGCACAAATGGGGCGCGCCGGTCTATGTGCGCCACGAGATCGTGCACAACCGCCATGTGGTGGAGAGCCTGGAGGCCCAGGGCGCGGTCTTCGTCGAGGAACTGGACGAGTGTCCGCTCGACCGGCCGGTGGTGTTCAGCGCCCATGGCGTGCCGAAATCGGTACCGGCCGAGGCGGCACGGCGCGAGATGGTCTATGTCGACGCCACCTGCCCGCTGGTCAGCAAAGTGCATCTGGAGGCCGAGCGTCACCACCGCATGGGCAGCCACATCATCCTGATCGGCCATGCCGGCCATCCGGAGGTCGTCGGCACCATGGGCCAGCTTCCCGACGGGGCGATCAGCCTGGTCGAGGACGAGGCCCAGGCCGAGAGCTTCACCCCGCCCGACGGCGCCGGCGGTCTCGCCTTCGTCACCCAGACGACCCTGTCGGTCGACGACACCGCGCGGATCGTCGAGGTGCTGCGCCGGCGGTTCCCGGACGTGGCCGCGCCGAAGAAGGAAGACATCTGCTACGCCACCACCAACCGCCAGGAGGCGGTGAAGGCGATCGCGCCCAAGGTCGACGCCCTGGTGGTGATCGGCGCCCCCAACTCCTCCAACTCCAAACGGCTGGTCGAGGTCGGCAAGGTCGCCGGCTGCGGCGAGTCCCGTCTGATCCAGAAGGCCGCGGATCTCGACATGGCCTGGCTGGCCGGTGTGCGCCGGCTCGGCATCACCGCCGGCGCCTCCGCGCCGGAGCTGCTGGTCGAGCAGGTGATCGAGGTCTGCCGCGCGCATTTCACCGTGAGCGTGGAGGAAGTGGAGGTCGCCCGCGAGGACATCCGCTTCAAGCTGCCCCGCGCCGTCGCGCCTGCCTGACGGAAGGGCCTGAAGCACATGGCGGTGTATACGCAGATCTCCGACGGGGAGTTGGAAGCCTTCCTGGGCGAATACGATCTGGGTGAGCTGGTCTCCTTCTCCGGTATCGCCGAGGGGGTCGAGAACTCCAACTTCCTGGTCCGCACCACCGCCGACACCTTCATCCTCACCCTCTACGAGAAGCGGGTGAACCGGGACGACCTGCCGTTCTTCATCGAGCTGATGCGCCATCTGGCGAAGAAGGGGCTGAACGTGCCCAGCCCGGTGCCGGGCCGCGACGGCGCCACCCTGCGCGAGCTGAACGGCCGGCCGGCGGCCATCGTCACCTTCGTCGATGGTGTATGGCGGCGGCGGATCAGGCCGTCCTGCTGCCGCGAACTGGGCGCCGGCATGGCGGAGATGCACGTCGCCGGGCTCGATTACGATCGGGTGCGCGAGAACAACCTGTCGGTCGCCGGCTGGCGGCCGCTGTTCGACAGCTGCGATCTGCCGAAACGCGAGATCTACCACGCGATGCATAACCAGCTGAACATGGAGCTGCATCATCTGGAGGCGCACTGGCCCAGGGACCTGCCGGTGGGCACGATCCATGCGGACCTGTTCCCCGACAACGTGTTCTTCCTCGGCGACACGCTGTCCGGCTTCATCGACTTCTATTTCGCCTGCACCGACATTCTGGCTTACGACCTGGCGATCTGCCTGAACGCCTGGTGTTTCGAGACCGACGGCAGTTTCAACGTGACCAAGGCGCGCAATCTGGTCATGGGCTACGAGAGCGTGCGGCCGCTGAGCGCCGCCGAGCGCGCGGCCCTGCCGATCCTGGCCCGCGGGTCGGCGATCCGCTTCCTGCTGACCCGCCTGTACGACTGGCTCAACCATCCCGAAGGGGCGCTGGTGAAACCGAAGGATCCGATGGAGTACCACCAAAAACTGCGCTTCCATCAGGGCGTGTCCGGTCCCGCCGCCTACGGCCTGACATGAGCGGCGAGGAGGGGGCGGGCGAGAAAGTCGAGGTCTTCACCGACGGCGCCTGCAGCGGCAATCCCGGCCCCGGCGGCTGGGGCGCCATCCTGCGCTGGCGCGGCAACGTGAAAGAGCTTTCCGGCGGCGAGGCGGAGACCACCAACAACCGTATGGAGCTGATGGCGGCGATCTCCGCCCTGGAGGCGCTGACCCGGCGGATGCAGGTGGACCTGACCACCGACAGCACCTATGTGCGCGACGGCATCACCAAGTGGATGAAGTCCTGGAAGGCGCGGGGCTGGAAGACGGCCGACAAGAAGCCGGTGAAGAACCGCGACCTGTGGGAACGTCTGGACGCGGCGACCCAGCGCCACGACGTGGACTGGCACTGGGTGAAGGGCCATGCCGGCCACCCGGAGAACGAACGCTGCGACGAACTGGCCCGCGAGGCGATCAAGGCGATCCGGGAAGGGTGAACGCGCTGCGCTGTCCCCATTCGCGCGCTCCCCGGGCTCTTCTCCCACTCCCCGGAATAAATTCGGGCAGTGGGAGAAGCGGGAAGAGAGAAACCCCTCACCCCCGCAGCAGCACCGGCAGCATCGAGCCCACCAGCAGCACCGCCATGGCCACGTTGAACGCCGCGATGCGGTTGCCTTTGGCGAGCACGCCGCGCAGGGCGGTGCCGGAGATCGCCCAGACGCTGATGGAAGGGATGTTCACCACCGCGAAGACCGCGATCATCGCCACCAGGCTGGCGAGATAGTCCGCCTCGGACGTGTAGGACACGGTCAGGATCAGCGCCACCGCCCAGGCCTTGGGGTTCACCAGCTGGAACAGGGCGGCCTGGACGAAGGTGACCGGCTTCTCGATGCGGTCCGGCGCCGACGGGCCCAGTGCCCGGCTGCGGCCGATCTTCAGGGCGAGCCACAGCACATAGGCGCCGCAGGCGATTTTGAGCGCGAGGGTCACGGCGGGAAACCGGTCGAGCACTTCGCCCAGCCCGATGCCGACCAGGAATACCATCGACAGGAAGCCCAGGCTGATGCCGAGCACGGTGGGAAAGGTGCGCCGGAAGCCGAAATTGGCGCCGGAGGCCAGCAGCAGGAAATTGCCCGGACCGGGCGATATCGACATGACGAAGGCGAAGCCGATCAGGGCGAGGGCGGTATCTGGCGTCATCGGGTTCCTCCAAGGGTGACGCCGCGAGCCTAGCCATACCGTTGTCGGAAAGAATGCCAGACAGTCGATTGTTCTTATCCAATCGTCCAAATAGACTGCCTCTATGGATCAGTATGATGTGCTTTCCGATGTCTTCTCGACCCTGCGGCTGACGAGCGCGTTGTATTTTCGCGCCGAGCTCTCCGGTCGGTTCGCGGTCGAGGTGCCGGCGGAGGCCCGGCGGATCCGCTTCCATCTTGTACGTCATGGCACCTGCCGGGTGTCCATGTCGGGGCAGGAGCCGGTGACGCTCGCGCCCGGCGATGTGGCGCTGATCCCCGACGGCGCCCGGCAGATCCTTTCGTCGGACCCAAGCCCGACGCCGGTTTCGCTGGCGGAGCTGATGGCGCAGGGGGCGGTATCCGACGGCGTGCTGCGCTGCGGCGTCCGCCGGCCTGCTCTGCGGCTTCTGCGCCTTCGACGAGAGCCTGGACCATCCGGTTCTGCGCGACCTGCCGCCGCTGATCGTGCTGCGGCCCGGTGACCTGGGGGCGGAGCCTTGGGCCGCGGCCGGGCTGCGGCTGCTGCACCTGGAGGCGGATTTCGCCGGACCGGGCGGCACCGCGATCCTGTCGCGGCTGATCGAGATCGTGGTGATCCAGGCGGCCCGGCGCTCCGTCCGTGTGCCGGGCGGGCGGCCTGCCGGATTCCTCGCCGCGCTCACCGACCCGGCGCTGTCCCGGGCGCTGGCGGCGATCCACGGAGCGCCGGAGCGCGACTGGCGGGTGGTGGATCTCGCCCGGCTCGCCGCTCTGTCGCGGGCCGGTTTCGCCCGGCGTTTCGCCGAGACGGTGGGTGCCACGCCCATCGACTACCTGACCGACTGGCGCCTGGCCAAGGCCCGCGCCCTGCTGTCCGACACGGCCCTGTCGATGGACGATATCGCCGAACGCTGCGGCTATCGCTCGGTGCCGTCCTTTACAAGGCGGTTCAAGGCGCGGTTCGGCAAGGGGCCAGGAGCGTTCCGCCGCTCCCGACCTGGCGCCTGACCGGCTGGGGCTGACGCCGACACTCGATTTCGTGTAAAACCCCGCGCCATGACGCACACGACCGCTTCCCTGGACCGCCGCTTTACCGTGGCGCCGATGATGGATTGGACCGACCGGCACTGCCGCGTGTTCCACCGTCTGCTGACGCGCCGTGCGGTGCTCTATACCGAGATGGTGACCGCCGACGCGGTGCGCCTGGGCGACCGGCGGCGGCTGATCGGCTATTCGGCGCAGGAACATCCGCTCGCCCTGCAGCTCGGCGGATCGGAGCCCGGGGCCATGGCCGAGGCGGCGCGGATCGCCGAGGACTGGGGCTATGCCGAGGTGAACGTCAATGTCGGCTGTCCGTCCGACCGGGTGCAGTCCGGCCGGTTCGGCGCCTGCCTGATGCGCGAGCCGGAGACCGTGGCTCAGGTGGTGGAGGCCATGCGCGCGGCGGTCTCGATCCCGGTCACCGTCAAATGCCGCATCGGCGTCGACGACCAGGATCCGGAGACGGCGCTGGACGCGCTGGTCGACCGGGTGGTCGACGCCGGCTGCGCCACAATCATCATCCATGCCCGCAAGGCCTGGCTCCGGGGTCTGTCGCCGAAGGAGAACCGGGACGTGCCGCCGCTTGACTACGACCGGGTCCGGCGGCTGAAGGCGGCCCGGCCGGAGCTGGAGATTCTGCTGAACGGCGGGCTCGGCGACCTGGACGCCGCCATTGCCGAGGGTGCCGGGCTCGACGGGGTGATGGTCGGCCGGGCCGCCTATCAGACCCCGTGGATGCTGGCCGGGGTCGATGCCCGGGTCTATGGCGCGGCGCCGACCGATCTGGACCGTCACGCCGTGGTCGACGCCATGGCCAAGTATGCCGACCGGATGCGGGTCGAGGCGGGGACGCCGGTGAAATCCATCGGCCGGCACATGCTCGGCCTTTTCCAGGGGCTTCCGGGTGCCCGGGGGTGGCGCCGCCGGCTGTCCGAGACCATGTATGGCGACGATGCCACCGGGGCGGTGTTGCGGGAGGCCGCCGGGCTGGTGCCGGCGGAGTCCACGCGCCGCGCCGCCTGATCCGATCCGTTTGACCCGACGAGCCTGACCTGACCAGAAGGAGACCGCGATGACCCGGACCCGGGCCCTGACCGAGTACGGCCCCCTCATCCTGTTCTTCGTCTGCAATTACGTGTGGGGGATCATGCCGGCCACGGCGGTGCTGGTTGCCACCACCGTCATTGCTACCGCCTACACGGTCTATACCGAGCGACGCATCCCGTGGATGCCGGTGATCGGCGCGGTACTGGTGTCGGTCTTCGGCGGCCTGGCGCTGGTGTTCGACGACGCGTTCTTCCTGAAGATCAAGCCGACGGTGGCGACCCTGCTCATCGCCGCCGGTCTCGCCTTCGGCCTGCTGATCCGCAAGTACTTCCTGCGCACGATCCTGAACGGGGTGCTGGAGTTGGACGACACCGGCTGGCGCAACCTGACGATCTACTGGATCTGTGCCTTCTGCATCATGGCCGCCGCCAACGAGGTGGCCTGGCGCACGCTGTCCACCGATGGCTGGGTGACCTTCAAGGCCTTCGGCCTGACCGGTCTGTCGGTCGTGGCGGCGATCGGGGCGGCGCCTCTCATGAAGGCGGTGCGCGGCGGGGAGTCCTAGGCTTTCAAGATCCGCCCTAAAACGGCGGAAAACCCCAGACCGAGCACTCCCAGCACCCCCATCGTCAGATAGGCGGCCTGGCCGTAGGCGTCGTAGAAGAAGCCGGCCACCGGCATGGCCAGTCCCATCACCACGCCGGAGACCAGGGCGTAGTAGAAGGCCTGGGCCGTGGCCTCCAGCCCCTCCGGCGCGTTGTCCTGCAGGTAGCGCATGGCGCCCAGATGGGCGGCGCCGAAGGTCAGGCCGTGCAGGAGCTGCAGGGCGCCGACCGCGATCAGGTCATCGGTGACCGCGGTCAGCGGCCAGCGGATCATCGCGCCGATGCCGGCGGCCGCCAGCAGGACCGGGGCCGAGGCGAAGCGTCCGAGCCGGGCGGCCAGGGCGAAGACGACGATCTCGGCCACCACGCCGAGCGACCAGAGCATGCCGATGGCGCTTTCGCCGAATCCGACCGTCCGCCAGGAGATCGTCCCGAAGCCGTAGAACACCGCGTGGCTCGCCTGGGCGCAGCCGGCGGCCGCGATGAAGACCAGATAGCGGCGGTTCGCGACCAGCCGGGCCGCCGCAGCCCAGGACCAGGGTTTGCGCGCCTCGCCGCCACGCCCCGGGAGCCACACGCAGCTCGCGATCAGCACGACCATGGTGCCCAGGATCAGCGGCAGGATCACCGGGTCGCCGAACCGCTCGGTCGCGGCCCCCACGGCGAAGGCGGCGACGATGAAGGCGACCGAGCCCCAGATCCGGATCGGACCGTAGTCGAGGCCGCGCAGCTTGATGGCGCTCAGGGCCAGCGCCTCGCCCAGGGGCATGATGCTCTGGACGGTGAAGCCGAGCAGGAAGGCGAGGACCAGATAGCTCCAGAACGGCCCGGCGAACCAGAACGCGCCGTAGACCGTGAGGCCGCCGAGGGCGAGCAGGACGGTGGTCCGCTTCAGGGTGCCCGTTGCGTCGGCCACGGTCGCCAGCACCGGATGGGCCACCAGCTTCACCCAGAACCCGACCGAGAGCACCGCACCGATCGCCACCGGCGACAGGCCCCGGCTCTCCAGCCAGGCCGGCCAGTACGGCAGCATGATTCCGACCACCGCGAAATAGGCGGCATAGAACAGCGACAGGCGGACCGAGATCGGGTTGATTGTCATGGCGCGGCTTTCGGTCGGCGGCATCACCTTCGGCGGTACCGCACAGTGGCGAAGCCCGTCGACGACGCCATATAGTGTCGCCAGGAGGTCGGCAATGTCGGAACGACGCGACGCTGAAATCGATGACGGTCCTGAAACCGATGAGGGCGGCCGCCGGCTGACCACGGTGTTCTATCTCGCCTTCGCCGTGATGCTGGCCGCTGCTCTGGCGGTTCTGCCCCTGGTTGCGGACACCTACCGGCTGTCGGGGCTCTGGATCACCTTCTGCGCCGCCATCGGCCTCGACTGATCGGCGCCGCATATAACCCTTAAAAATTCATGGAATTCTCACGGTTCCGTGAGGTTGTCTGCTGCGTTTCGTCGCTCTTGTTGACAGTGCAATTCATTCTCATTAGTGCTCCTGAAGGTGCCGGGTTCGGTACTGCAACCGGCTCAACGCGACGCTGCCCGGCGACGGGCGCGATGACTTCAGGGAGAGCGAGAATGACGAAACTGGGAGGAAGCCGGCGGTTCGGCGTGTCGGGACTGTTGGCGCGGATCGCGATGACCGCGGCGGTGGTGTCGGTCATGGGCGGGATCGCCGTCAAGGACGCGGCGGCGTCGGGCGAGCTCAATCTCTATTCCTCGCGGCACTACGACACCGACGAGCGGCTCTATTCGGATTTCGAGGAGAAGACCGGCATCACCCTGAACCGGATCGAGGGCGACGCCGACGAGCTGATTCAGCGCATCAAGAGCGAGGGCCGCAACAGCCCCGCCGACGTGCTGCTGACCGTCGATGCCGGCCGCATCTGGCGGGCCGAGCAGATGGGCATCTTCCAGCCGGTCAGCACCGAGTTCCTGGAGGCGCGCATCCCGTCCTACCTGCGCCATCCCGACGGCCTGTGGTACGGCTTCTCCCAGCGTGCGCGGATCATCTTCTACGACAAGGCGCGGGTCTCGCCGACGCAGATTCAGACCTATGACGACCTCGCCGATCCGGCGCTGAAGGGCATGGTCTGCACCCGGTCCAGCTCGAACATCTACATGCTGTCGCTGATGGCGGCGCAGATCGAGCACAAGGGCGAGCAGGCGGCCAAGGACTGGGCCGCCGGCGTCTACGAGAACCGCGCCCGTGACCCCCAGGGCGGCGACACCGACCAGCTTCGCGGCATCGCCTCGGGCGAGTGCGGCGTGGCCGTGGCCAACACCTATTACTTCGCTCGTGCGATGCGTAAAGAGGTCAAGGGGCTGGACGAAAACGAGGTCGCCAAGATCGGCTGGGTGTTCCCGAACCAGAGCACCACCGGCGCCCATGTGAACATCTCCGGTGCCGGCGTCGTCGCCACCGCGCCGAACAAGGAGAACGCCATCAAGTTCCTGGAGTACCTGGCATCCGACAATGCGCAGGCCTACTTCTCGGCCGGCAACGACGAGTACCCGGCGGTCCCCGGCGTGGAACTCAGCTCCTCCGTCGCGCGTCTCGGCCTGTTCCGTCAGGACACCATGAACCTTGCCAAGCTCGGCGAGAACCAGCCGCTGGCCCAGCGTCTCTATGACGAGGTCGGCTACAAGTAACCGTCCCTGCCTTCACGCGGTATCAGGCGCCGTCCCGGTTTCCGGGGCGGCGCTTTTCGTTTCGGCACCGCCGGTCGGAAAACAGCGGGCCTTGACCGTTCCTCGGTGCCGGGTGGACCATTCCAGCGCTTACAAAGAAGGCCGTCAAAGGAGGCTCCCATGGCTTTGTCGATCACTCCGCTGACGCCGGTCCTCGGCGCTGAGGTTACCGGCATCGACATCGGGACCCTGAGCGACGCCGATTTCGTCGCCATCGAGACCGCCTTCGAGGACAATTCGGTCCTGGTGATCCGCGGCCAGCACGGCATCGACGACGCCAAGCAGGCCGCCTTCTCGCGCCGCTTCGGCGATCTGGAGGCGACGATCTCCTCCAATCCCGGCGGCGAGGGGACGGCCATCGCCATCTTCTCCAACCTGGATGCCGATGGAAACCTGATCCCGCCGAAGGACAAGCGGATGATCTTCAACTCCGGCAACCAGATGTGGCACACGGACAGCTCCTACAAGCCGGTGCCGGCCAAGGCCTCCATGCTGTCCGGCCGCGTCGTGCCGCCGGAAGGCGGGGAGACCGAGTTCGCCTCGGGCCGGGCGGCCTGGGACGCGCTGACCGCGGCCGAGCAGAACGAGTACGAGCCGCTGATCGCCGTGCACGACTTCCTCTACAGCCGCGGCCTGATCGACAAGTCGCTGCTGACCGACAAGGACCGCAAGGAACTGCCGGCGGTGCGCCAGAAGCTGGTGCGCACCAACCCCGTGAACGGCCGCAAGGCGGTCTATGCCGGCGCCCATGCGAGCCACATCGAGGGCTGGCCGGAGGACAAGGGCCGCGCCCTGCTGCGCCGCCTGACCGAGATCGTGACCCGTCCGGAGCATTGCTATACCCACCGGTGGCAGGATGGCGATCTGGTCATGTGGGACAACCGGGCGGTGCTGCACCGCGGTCGGCCCTGGGACGAGAGCAAGTATCCCCGCGTCATGCACCGCACCACCGTCGCCGGCCTCGGACCGAGCGTCGAGGACGGCAAGCCGCTGGCGGCCTAGCGGGCGCGGCGGCCGGACCGGGCGCGGACCATGAGCCTCCCCGACGACCAAGGGGCGCAGTGGACGGAGGAGCGGCACAGCCCGCTCTCCAGCCTGCACGACTGGGTCTATCTCGCCCGCGAGTTCGACTATGCCTACCGCCGAGGCTCGGCCGGCGGCAGCGGCAAGGTCCGCTCCCACATGAAGCAGGTGCGCGACCGGCTGGCCAAGATCCTGGCCGGCAAGACCTCGGTGCGCTTCCCCGAGCCGGCGGCCAAGCCGGTAACGGCCCATCTGGGGCGGGCGCTGGACAACGGGCTGGACGGCTCCATGCGCTCCATGGTGCGGGCGATCGGCAATGTGCAGTCCCAGCTCGCCTGGGAATACGGCTACGAGCGGATGCCGCGCTACCTGATGGAGCGCTACGCCTATGCCGACATCATGGGGCCGAAGGGGCCGATCATCTCGCCGACCCTGACCCTCGGCCTGGTTCTCTTCGCGCCGCGCACGACCTATCCTGCCCACAGCCATTACGGCATCACGGAGAGCTACCTGTCGCTCTCGGGTCACTGGAGCGAGAATGACAACGGCGTCTATGCCCCGGGCTCGATCGTCCTCAACCTGCCCCAGCACATGCACGCGATCACCACGGCGGACCGCGAGCCGGTGCTGCTGGCCTATGCCTGGTGCGGCGATGCCGACACCCTGGCCGCTCCCGGCATGCGCTTCAGCCGCAAGCCCAAGACGCCCCAGGCCTGACCGGCGATGCCCGTGACCACCCGCGAGCAGGCGCTGCAGCGCTATGCCGGCGCGCTGGAGCTGGCGGTCGGGTCGGGCAGGCTCCTGCGCAGCCACTACACTCCGCCGATGCGCCTGTTCCGTCCCTATGTCGAGGGCGGCGAGCCGCGCACGGTCGTCGTCGCCAACGTGGCCGGCGGTGTGGTCGGCGGCGACCGGCTGAGCGTGTCCCTCGATGTCGGCGCCGACGAGGCGCTGCTGGCCACCACCCAGGCCGCCGAGAAGGTGTACCGCAGCGACGGCGCCGAGGCGGTGCTATCCAACGCCTACCGGGTCGGTGCCGGTGCCGTGCTGGA
The DNA here is from genome assembly GCF_900102465.1 of Thalassobaculum litoreum DSM 18839. Lineage (GTDB taxonomy): Bacteria > Pseudomonadota > Alphaproteobacteria > Thalassobaculales > Thalassobaculaceae > Thalassobaculum > Thalassobaculum litoreum. The sequence continues at coordinate 165,158 of NZ_FNBW01000003.1, forward strand.
GATGCTGTCCTCCGGCACCATCCTGTTCGACGGCTCGCGGCTGCTGCGCACCACCGAGATCGACGTCGCCGCCGGCGGACGCTTCGCCTATGCCGAGACCGTGGTGCTCGGCCGCATCGCCCGGGGTGAGGTCTTCTCAAACGGGAGCCTGCGCGACCGCATCCGCCTGCGCCGCGACGGAAGGCTGGTCTGGGCCGACGATTTCGGCCTCGACGGGGATATCGCCGGGTCGATGGCGGCGGCCGCCGGGCTAGACGGGGCCAAGGCGCTGGCCATGCTGCTGCTGGTCGGCGACGGGGCCGGACAGGCGGTGGACATCGCCCGGGCACAGCCCCCGATCGACGGCCTGCGGATCGGCGCCACCGCGCTCGCCGGCGATTGCGTCGTGGTGCGGGTGCTGGCGCAGCAGCCGGCGGCCGCCCGTGCCGCGCTCGCCGCGATCTGGAGCGCCAGCCGGGCGGTCTGGCTCGGCCGGCCGGCGCGCATGCCGGTGATCTGGTCGGTCTAGCGGCGTTTTTGCAGGTGCGAAAAAGGATCGACGCCGGGCTTAACCGGCGGCAACCTATACGGTGCAGAGGAGCGGGAGGGTCTTATGCAACTCAGTCCACGCGAGAAGGACAAGCTGCTGATCGCCATGGCGGCAATGGTCGCGCGCCGGCGTCTGGAGCGCGGGGTGAAGCTCAATTACCCCGAGGCGATCGCCCTGATCACCGATTTCGTGGTCGAGGGCGCGCGCGACGGCCGCTCGGTCGCCGACCTGATGGCGGCGGGGGCGGAGGTCGTCTCCAAGGACCAGGTGATGGACGGCATCGCCGACATGCTGCACGAGGTGCAGGTGGAGGCGACCTTCCCCGACGGCACCAAGCTCGTCACCGTCCACGATCCCATCCGCTGAGCGAGGAGAGAGGCCATGATCCCGGGTGAACTCATCCCCGCCGAGGGCGAGATCGAACTCAATGCCGGCGCCGACCGGCTGACGGTCACCGTCGCCAATACCGGCGACCGTCCGGTCCAGGTCGGCTCCCACTACCATTTCGCCGAGACCAATCCGGGCCTGGACTTCGACCGTAAGGCGGCCCTGGGCCGGCGGCTCGACATTCCCGCCGGCACGGCCGTGCGCTTCGAGCCGGGCCAGACCCGCGAGGTCACCCTGGTGCCGTTCGGCGGTGCGCGCAGCGTGTTCGGCTTCAACGGCCAGGTCATGGGCGCGCTACCCGACACCGTGAAGGGCCAGGGCAACGTGCCGCCGCGCATGATGCCGCGCGCCGCCTATGCCGGCATGTTCGGCCCGACCAAGGGGGACAGGGTCCGCCTCGCCGATACCGACATCGTCATCGAGGTGGAGAAGGACTTCACCACCTATGGCGACGAGGTGAAGTTCGGCGGCGGCAAGGTGATCCGCGACGGCATGGGCCAGTCCCAGGCGACCCGGGCCGAAGGGGCGGTCGATCTGGTCATCACCAACGCCACGGTCCTCGACGTCACCGGGGTCTTCAAGGCGGATATCGGCGTGCGCGACGGCCGCATCGTCGCCATCGGCAAGGCGGGGAACCCGGACGTGCAGAGCGGCGTCGACATCGTCATCGGCCCCGGCACCGAGGCCATCGCCGGCGAGGGCAAGATCCTCACCGCCGGCGGGCTCGACGTGCATATCCACTTCATCTGCCCTCAGCAGGTCGACGAGGCGCTGTCGTCGGGCGTCACCACCATGATGGGCGGCGGCACCGGGCCCGCTACCGGCACCAACGCCACGACCTGTACGCCCGGCCCGTGGAACATCATGCGGATGATGCAGGCGGCCGACGCGCTGCCGATCAATCTCGGCTTCTTCGGCAAGGGCAACGCCGCGCTGCCCCAGGCGCTGGAGGAACAGATCCGGGCGGGCGCCTGCGGGCTGAAACTGCACGAGGACTGGGGCACGACACCCGCGGCGATCGACTGCTGCCTGTCGGTGGCCGACGCCATGGACATCCAGGTGATGATCCATACCGACACCCTGAACGAGTCCGGGTTCGTCGAGCATTCGGTGGCCGCGTTCAAGGGTCGCACCATCCACGCCTTCCACACCGAGGGTGCGGGCGGCGGCCACGCGCCGGACATCATCAAGGTCTGCGGCGAGGTCAATGTGCTGCCGTCCTCGACCAACCCGACCCGACCGTTCACGGTCAACACGGTGGACGAGCATCTCGACATGCTCATGGTCTGCCACCACCTCGACCCGCGCATTCCCGAGGACGTGGCCTTCGCCGAAAGCCGCATCCGCAAGGAGACCATCGCGGCGGAGGACATCCTGCACGACCTCGGCGCCTTCTCGATCATGGCGTCGGACAGCCAGGCCATGGGTCGGGTCGGTGAGGTGGTGATCCGCACCTGGCAGACCGCCGACAAGATGAAGAAGCAGTTCGGCCGGCTCGACGGCGAGACCGGCGACAACGACAACCTGCGCGCCCGCCGCTATGTCGCCAAGTACACGATCAACCCGGCGATCGCCCAGGGCGTGGCCCATGAGGTCGGCTCCATCGAGGTCGGCAAGCGGGCCGATCTGGTGCTGTGGAGCCCGGCCTTCTTCGGGGTGAAGCCGGACATGGTGCTTGTCGGCGGCCTGATCGCCAGCGCCCAGATGGGCGACCCGAACGCCTCCATCCCGACACCGCAGCCGGTGCATGCCCGGCCGATGTTCGGCGCCCTGGGCGGCGCCCGGACGGCCGGCTCGGTCACCTTCATCAGCCAGGCCGGGCTGGAGCGCGACATCCGCCACCAGTACGGCCTCGCCAAGCAGACGGTGGCGGTGGCCAACACCCGCGGCGGGATCTCCAAGCAGTCGATGCGGATGAACGACTACCTGCCGAAGATCACGGTGGATCCGGAGACCTACGAAGTCACCGCCGACGGCCGCCTGCTCACCTGCGAGCCGGCCGAGGTGGTGTCCATGGCGCAGCGGTATTTCCTGTTCTGAGGGGGGAGGACCCATCGATTCATCCACGCTCGTCATCGCGGACGACCCCGGATCCAATCCGGGGGCGGGCCGGGACCGTGATGCGGACGGATGCACTGGGTCCCGGCCGACCCCCCGGGTCATGCTCAGTGGTCGCCGGGATGACGATGAGATGAGAGAAGTGAAGCGGTATTGCGTCACCACTCCCCGGATTTATTCCGGGGCCCACGCTGGGTTCAGCATGGGCGTCGGACACACGAGCCCGAACGATCGGGCACGCCGACGGGTAGGCCCCGGCACAAGGCCGGGGAGTGGGAACAGAGTTTGAGGGAAGGAACTGCAACACATGACCCGCGCCGTTGAGCATGCCCGGGCCGGGCACTGGCCGGAGGGGGAGGCGAAGGCCGCCGTCACCCTGGATTTCGATGCCCGGTTCCGGCGCCGGATGATGCTGACCACCGATGGCGGCGAGGAGATCCTGCTCGACCTCGCCAAGCCGGTAGCCATGGCCGGCGGCGACGGGTTGAAGCTGGACGATGGTGGCTGGTTGAAAGTGGAGGCGGCCCCGGAAGAGTTGGTGGAAGTGCGCGCCCACTCGCCCCACGCCCTGCTGCGGCTGGCCTGGCACCTGGGCAACCGCCATCTGCCGTCCGAGATCCGCGCCGACGCCATCCTCATCCGTCCGGACCATGTGATCGAGGACATGCTGCAGGGCCTCGGCGCCGATATCGCCCGTGTCACTCAGCCGTTCCAGCCGGAAGGCGGCGCCTATGGCGATCCGGCCAGCCCCGGCGGTCACCACCATCACCACGATCACGATCATGATCACGGCCACGACCACGGGCACGATCACGGGCACGGCCATCACCACCACCATGGACACTGACCGGCCTCAGGCGGAGCGGGCGGCCGATGGGTTGCTGAAGCTCGCGGCCTGGACCTCGCCGTCCTTCCCGGTCGGCGCCTTCGCCTACAGCCATGGGCTGGAATGGGCGGTCGAGGCGGGGCTGGTGCGCGATGCCGAGACCCTGAGGGCCTGGGCTGCGCACCTGCTGGCCCAGGGCGCCCCCCGCCAGGATGCGGTGCTGCTCGCCCGGTCCTATCGCCGGCTGGACGACGAGGCCGCCCTGCTGGAGACGGCGGAACTGGCCGCCGCGCTGAAGGGCACAGCGGAACTGGCCCAGGAGACGGTGGTTCAGGGCGGCGCCTTCCTGCGCACGGTGCGCGCCGCCTGGCCCCAGCCGGCGCTGGACGCGCTGGCCACAAGGTTCGCACGCGACAAGCTCGAGCTCGCCCTGCCGGTGGCCGTCGGCCTCTGCGCCGCGGCCCACGGCATCGACCTGTCGGCCACCCTGCGGTTCTTCCTGCACGGCGCGGCGGCCAACACGGTGTCCGCCGCGATCCGCCTGTCGATGATCGGCCAGACCGACGGTCAGCGGGTCACGGCGGCGCTGGAACCGGTTATTCTCTCCACCGCGTCGCTGGCGGAAGCCGCCGAGCCCGACGCGCTCTGGTCGGCCGTCCCGATGGTCGACTGGTGTTCCATGCGACACGAAACCCAGCACACGAGGTTGTTCCGGTCATGAGCACGGCACTGGCAAATTCATCTCAGGGCGTCTCCCCCCACGGCCCCTTCCGCGTCGGCATCGGCGGGCCGGTCGGCTCCGGCAAGACCGCGCTCGTGGAGGTCCTGTGCAAGGCGATGCGCGACGTGAACGACCTGGTCGTCGTCACCAACGACATCTACACCGACGAGGACCGCCGCATCCTGGTCCGCGCCGAGGCGCTGGAGGAGGAGCGGATCATGGGGGTGGAGACGGGCGGCTGCCCGCACACCGCCATCCGCGAGGACGCCTCCATCAACCTCGCCGCCGTCGAGCGTATGGCCGGCCTGTTCCCCTCGGCCCAGATCTGCTTCATCGAGAGCGGCGGCGACAACCTGGCCGCCACCTTCAGCCCGGAGCTGGCCGACATCACCATCTACGTGATCGACGTGGCCGCCGGCGAGAAGATCCCGCGCAAGGGCGGTCCCGGCATCACCCGCTCCGACCTGCTGATCATCAACAAGATCGACCTGGCCCCGCTGGTCGGCGCCGACCTGTCGGTGATGGAGGCGGACAGCAAGAGGATGCGCGGCGACCGGCCGTTCCTGTTCACCAACCTGAAGGACGGCACCGGCGTACCGGAGATCGTCTCCTTCATCCGCCGCCACGGCGGGCTGATGTGACGCGGCGGTTCACGGAGCCAGAGACTCTGTTTGCGCGTGGTTAAACGAACATTAACAATCAACAGAACAGATTGGTTCTAAATTTAATTAGTTTTTACAGACAGTCGTGTAGATACCCGCGTCCACAGTGCATTCACTGGGGACTGCTCCGTAGTCACTATTATGCACGTTTATGAGGGTATCATGTTTCTATTCACTCGGCGCGCAGACAACGAGAACAAGCCGGAGATCGCGGAAGCGCTTAACCGTTCGCAGGCACTCATCGAGTTCGGTCTCGACGGCACGGTCAAGACCGCCAACGAAAACTTCTTGAAGCTCATGGGCTTCAGTCTCGATCAGGTCGTCGGTAAGAACCACAGCACCTTCGTGCCCAAACATGAAGGCGATTCTGCGGAGTATCGGGCGTTCTGGCAGGCGTTGCGCGGCGGTGAGACTCAGACCGGGGTGTTCCGTCGGGTGAAGCGCGATGGGTCGGACATCTGGCTGCAGGCAAGCTATATCCCCACCACGAACCGTGCCGGCGCCCTGACCGGAGTGATCAAGCTCGCGACCGATGTGACCGAACGGGTGCTGCGGGATGTCTTCTCCTCCGGCCAGACTGACGCCATCGGAAAATCGATGGCCGTGATCGAGTTCGAGCTCGACGGCACCATCGTCCGGGCGAACCAGAACTTCCTCGACACCTTGGGCTATTCGCTGTCGGAGATTCAGGGCAAGCACCACAGCATGTTCATCGATCCCGCGCAGGTGAAAAGCGAGGAGTACAAGCAGTTCTGGCCGTCACTCGCCGCCGGCAATTTCAAGCAGGGCGAGTTCAAGCGGATCGGCAAGGGCGGGCGCGAGGTCTGGATCCAGGCGACCTACAACCCCATCCGCGACCTCGACGGCAATCCGTTCAGGGTCGTCAAGTTCGCCACCGACGTGACCAAGCAGAAGCTCAAGGCCGCCGATGCCCAGGGCCAGATCGATGCGATCGGGGCGTCACAGGCGGTCATCGAGTTCGATCTCGACGGGATCATCCAGTCGGCGAACGCGCATTTCCTCGGTGCGATAGGCTACACGATCGACGAGATCCGGGGAAGGCATCACCGGATGTTCGTCGACAAGGGTTACCAGTCGAGCCCGGAATATGCGGAGTTCTGGGATGCGCTGCGCCGCGGCCAGTACCGCTCGGGTGAGTTCCGGCGCATCGGCAAGGGCGGACGCGAGGTCTGGATCCAGGCGTCCTACAACCCGATCTGCGACCTCAACGGCAAGCCGTTCAAGGTGGTCAAGTACGCTTCGGACGTGACCGATCAGGTGCTCGCCCGCAAGCGGGCCGAGCACGTCCAGCAGCTCATGGAAACGGTCGCCGCGGGTGCCGAGGAGTTGAATGCGTCGGTCAAGGAGATCGCGACCAGCATGGTCAAGTCGAAGGACACGACGGCTGGCGCCTTCGATCTGGTCGTCGCCGCCGACGGCTTCACGGTGGAACTGGAAGGGGCCACCAAGGCCATGGGCGGCATCGTCGAGGCGATCAACGACATCACCGGCCAGATCAGCCTTCTCGCGCTGAACGCGACGATCGAGTCGGCTCGGGCCGGCGAGGCGGGCAAGGGCTTCGCGGTGGTCGCCAACGAGGTCAAGAACCTGGCGAACCAGGCGAAGAACGCCACCGATCAGATTGGCGAGAATATCAGCCGCATGCAGCATGTTTCCAGCGAGGTGGTGAACTCTCTGGCCTCCATCCGCTCGGCGATGGATGAGGTCCAGGAATACGTGGCCTCCACGGCGGCCGCGGTCGAGGAGCAGAGCACCGTGGCCAATGACATGTCGGCAAACATGCAGCGCGCTTCACAAGAGGCGAGTGCCATGGGGCGCTGAGAACGACTGCTGAGGACCGGCCCGGTGTCGAGGTGGGCCGGTCCTCACTGGAAACGGTACCGATTAGTATCTGCTTTTCTTTAAAAAATTTCGTGGGGTTCAAGATTTATTAACAGCATCTCCCCGATAGACCACGTCTGATCTCTTCTAGCTCGGGGATGCTGACGTGAAGCACCTTTCAAACCTGAAAATCAGTGCCCGCCTGTTCAGCGGGTTCGGCATTGTCCTGGGGCTGATGGTGCTGCTCGCCGCCACAGTCAGCGTGAACCTGCTCGGCACCAGCCAGGACGTGGTCGACTATCGACGCACCGCGGTGAACACCAACCAGATCGGCCGCATCCAGGCCAACCTCCTCGCGACCCGTCTGGCCGTGAAGGACTTCGTGAAGACGGGGTCCGACAGCGCCATCGCCGCGGTGAGGGAGCGTCACGCCGCTTCTATGGCTCTGTTCACAGAAGCCGAGCAGTCAATCAAGAACTCTCAGCGCAAGGCGGCGCTGGCCGGTATGCACGCCCAGATGGAGCAGTACGGCCAGACCTTCGAGGAGGTCACCGCCCTGCAGGTGAAGCGCAACGAACTTGTCGCCATCCTGAATACCATCGGTCCGTCGGCCACAGCCTCGCTGGAGGCGACGGTCGACATCGTTTCCGGCAATGGCAAACCCGTGCAGATCGCCGCGTTGGTTATCGCCATGGAGGATCTGCTGGCGATGCGGCTCGAGGCCAACAAGTTCCTGCTTGATAACCGGCACCAGGATCTGGAGTCGGCGATCGCATTTAAGTTGGCCGGCAAGAAGAATGCCGAGATGCTCCGGGGCGTGGTGGACGATGCGGTCGTCGATACGCTGGTTCGCCAACTCACCGCGTATGAAAATACCTTGCGGAGCGTGGGAGAGGTCATCGAGCAGCGCAACACCCTGATCACCGGCACCCTGGATCGCATCGGCCCGCAGGTCGCCGAGGAGATCGAAACCATGAAGCTCGACTACAAGTCCGTGCAGGACACTTTGGGCCCGCAGATGCAGTCGGACACCGAGAATTCGGTGGTCGTGTCGATTGCTGTTGCGACGGTCGCGGTGATCGTCGGCGTGCTCGCCGCCCTGCTGATCACCCGGAGCATTGCCGGGCCGGTGGGAGGTCTTACAAGCGCCATGGGTCGCCTTTCCGACGGCGACGTGGCCACACAGATCCCGTCGACCGAACAAAAGGACGAAATCGGCCTGATGGCTCGGGCGGTGCAGGTCTTCAAGGACAACATGATCCGGGCGCAGGAACTCGAGGAGCAGGAGAAGATCCAGCAGGCCGAGAGAAACCGGCGGACCGAAGCCGTGGAGATGGCCGTCAACGACTTCCAGTCGCAGATCACCGAGCGCCTCGAGGCCCTGCGGGGCGTTTCCGACGAACTGGGCCAGTCGGCCGACACGCTGACCGGCGTGGCGAGCGAGACCAAGGAGCAGAGCACCGGTGCGGCAGCCGCTTCCGATCAGACCGCGGCGAACGTTCAGAGCGTGTCCGCGGCGGCGGAGGAGATGGACTCGTCCTTCGGTGAGATCGTCTCTCAGGTCAGCCGGGCCAGCACGTCGGTGGAGAACACCTCTGGCCGTGCCCGCCAGACCCTGATCTCGATCGAGGACCTGCAGGAGCAGTCCGAGGGCATCGCCCAGGTGATCGAGCTGATCACGGGGATCGCCGAGCAGACCAATCTGTTGGCCCTCAACGCCACGATCGAGGCGGCGCGGGCGGGCGATGCCGGCAAGGGCTTCGCCGTCGTGGCCTCGGAGGTCAAGTCGCTCGCGACTCAGACCGGTAAGGCGACGGAGGAGATCTCCGACAAGATCCGCCGGGTTCAGGAAGCCTGCGGAATCTCCGTTGGGGCGGTCCGCGCGATCGTGACCAGCATCGAGGAGGTCAACGAGATCTCCGCGGCCATCTCCGCTGCAGTCGAGCAGCAGAAGGCGGCGACCTCGGAGATCACCCGCAACATGCAGGAAGCGGCCAAGGGAACCGAGCAGCTTTCCTCGAACATCGCACGGGTGAACGAGGCCTCCGACCGGACGTCGTCGACCGTCGGCGGTGTGACCACTGCGGCCCGGCGGACCGAGGCCGAGGCGGTCGCCATGAAGGACGCGATCGACGGGTTCATCCAGCGGGTCAAGGCAGCCTGAGGACACGCCCCGGCGCCTCATCCAAACATCGCCCCCGGCAGTCACGCGATGACTGCCGGGGGCGCCGCTTTTGTGCGCTGCGAAATAAAGTGTCGAAATTTTCCGCCGAAAACGTGGAAAATATGACCCTTTATTTCTTCAGGAAAATTTAATTTTTCTATTACAACTTAGGGCAGCGGAGGAATCGAAGAACCATAAGGGTGCTTATAATGTCAGCCCATTCGTACCTGTCGAACTTCAGGATCGGCACTCGGCTCGCAGCGGGTTTCGGCATTATCATCGTGCTGTTGCTCGTCCTGGCCGCCCAGGCCGGCTACAGCCTCTGGCAGTCCCGCGAGGGCGTCACCGGCTATCGCGCCATTGCCACGAACACCAATCTGATCGCCCGGATACAGGCGACCATTCTGACCAGCCAGATCAGCGCGAAGGCCTTCGAAAGCAGCGGCTCGGCGAGTGCCGCCGCCCTGGTCGAGATGCGCCTTGCCGATGTCCAGACCCTGCTCGACGAAGCCAAGTCCTCGATCACCGACGAGGAGCAGGCAGCTCTCCTGAACCAGATTCAGGAGAACATCACCATCTATGGACAGACCTTCGCCCAGGTCTCCGCGCTGCATGACGAGCGCAAGAAGATCGTGGCGACCCTGGACGAGACCGGCGAGCGGTTCACGTCCCTGATCAAGGAGATGGTGGAGGACGCCAAGGGGTGGGACGACGTCGCCGCGATGGGCGACCTGGCCTATGCGCTGGAGGGCGCGCTCGAGGTTCGCTTCGCCTCCCAGCGCTATCTGGTGACCAACGACCCCGAAGCGATCGGCTATGTGCGCAAATTTCTCGGCAATGCGCTGGAGATCGTCACCGAACTGGTCGATGCCGGCGATTTCCGGGCCATCACCGTCCAGGAGGACCTGACCTCCTTCGGCGAGACCTTCGACGCCATCGTCCAGATGACCGTCAAGCGCAATCAGATCATTGCCGACCAGCTGAACGTGCTGGGCGATCAGACGGCCGAACTGATCGACGAGATGGAGACCAAATACCTGGACCTGCAGAACGACCTGGGGTCCGACATGCAGTCCAGTGCCGAGATTTCACTGATCATCGACGGCGCGGTCGCCCTGGCGGCGCTGGTGATCGGCATTCTGTCGGCCATTCTGATGGCCCGCAGCATCACCGGCCCGGTCGGCTCGCTGACCGAGAGCATGGGGCATCTGGCCGAGGGTGATCTGAATACCGAGATCCCGTCGACGGAGGCACAGGACGAGATCGGCCGGATGGCCAGGGCGGTGCAGGTGTTCAAGGACAACATGATCCGCACCAAGGAGCTGGAGACCGAACAGGCCAAGCTCGACGCGCGGCGCCAGGAACGGGCCTCGGCGCTGGAGGAGGCGATCTCCGAGTTCCAGACCAGCATCGGCGAGCGGCTGGAGAAGCTGCGCGGCGTGTCGGAGGAACTCGGCGGCTCGGCGGAGACCCTGCGGACCGTCGCCGGGGAGACCAAGGACCGCAGTTCCGAGGTCGCGTCGATCTCGGAGCAGACGTCCGCCAACGTGCAGAGCGTGTCGGCGGCGGCGGAGGAGATGGACTCCTCCTTCGGCGAGATCGTCGGCCAGGTGACCCGGTCCAGCGACACGGTCCGCAACACCTCCGACAAGGCCCGGGTGACCCTGTCCTCCATGGAGGATCTGGCCACCCAGTCCGAGGCGATCGCCCAGGTGGTCGAGCTGATCACCAGCATCTCCGAGCAGACCAACCTGCTGGCCCTCAACGCCACGATCGAGGCGGCCCGGGCCGGGGACGCGGGCAAGGGCTTCGCCGTGGTCGCCTCTGAAGTGAAGAGCCTGGCCACGCAGACCGGCAAGGCGACCGAGGAGATCGCCGACAAGATCCGCCGCGTCCAGGAAGCCTGCGGCACCTCGGTCGATGCGGTCCGCGAGATCGTCTCCAGCATCGAGCAGGTGGACGAGATCTCCGCGGCGATCTCCGCCGCCGTCGAGGAGCAGAAGGCGGCCACGGCCGAGATCACCAGGAACATGCAGGAAGCCGCCCGCGGGACCGAGCAGCTCTCGGCCAATATCGGCGGGGTGAACGAGGCCACGGACCGCACGGTGGCGACGGTGGGCAACGTCACCGACGCGGCCGGCCGCACCACGGTCGTTTCCGGCGAGCTGCGCGATGTGGTCGACCGCTTCGTCGGGCGGGTTCAGGCCGCCTGACGGGTACAGTTGCGGTGGGGGACGGGCGGCGCTCCGGGCAACCGGGGCGCCGCTCTCTTTTTGGCCCGGCCGCAGCCGGTCAGCGGGGATGAATCAGTTCGTCGCGGCCCAGACCCGGTCCATGGCGCCTTGGTCGAGCCCGCCCATCAGCATCGCCGTCAGCAGCAGCCGGGCCTTCAGCGGCGGAAGGCGGCCCGCCGAGCGCACGCCCCGGCGCAGCAGGTCCATTTCCGAGCCCTCGCGCTCATAGGTCTTGGCCAGCAGGTAGCCGGCCTGCATGCGCCCGGCCATGACCACCGGCAGATGCGGGATCAGGGCGTCCAGATGCGCGGTCACCCAGGACGGCGTGTGGCCGCCGCCCATGGCGCCCAGCACGATGCCGGAATAGCCGAAGCGGTCCGGATCGGCCGCCATCGCCGCCAGCAGCGCCCCGGTCTCGCCCATCGCCATGGTCAGCAGCGCGACCGCGGGCAGCGGCGGCGCAACGGAGGTCAGCGTCAGATCGCCGAGGGCCGCGTCCAGGGCGGTCTTGTGGTCCCGCACCGGGCGGCCGGTCAGCCGCACCCTGTCCTCCACCACCACGCCCAGCGGGCCAGCCTCTGGACTGGCGAAGGCGTCGATCCGGCTGGTGTTGGTCTTGGCCACATCGACGGCGGCGTGGATGCTGTCCAGCATCACCACCATCACCCCCAGCTCCCGCGCGCCGTTCCGCACGGCCGGGTCGGTGACCACCTGCATGGCGGCGTAGACGTTGCCCGGCCCGTCATGGGAGATCGACAGCGGGTTGCGCATCGCCCCGGTGACGACCACCGGCACGTCGACCCGCAGCGCCAGGTCCAGCAGGAAGGCGGATTCCTCCATGGTATCGGTGCCCTGGGTGACGATGGCGCCGTCGATGCCGTCCGCCACCGCCGCCTCGATGGCGCGGGCGACCTCCAGCACGTTGTCGACGGACAGGTCCGAGCTGCCGATGGTGCTGACGGTGCGCGCCTCGATCTCGGCCAGCGCGTCGATGCCGGGCGCGGCGGCGACAAGCTGCTCCGCCGTCAGGCCCGGGCGCACGCCCGCCTCGCCCTTGACCATCGAGATTGTCCCGCCGAGCGCGAATACCGCGATCCGAGGCTTCGCCATGTCGTCCCTCCGTGTTGTTTGGCGGGAAGATGCGCGGTCGCCCCTGGGTTGTCGAGACGGGAAGAGACCGGCGCGCCGGTCAGTCGACGAACGCCTGCACGAACGCCGCCATGGTCGGATAGGTCGCGTCGGGCACCGCCAGCTCGGCGCCGAAGCCGGTATGGCCGAGCGCCTTGCCGCTGCGGTCGATATGGACGACGGGCTGGCCGAGCAGGTTGCAGGGCCGCACATCGGCGCGCCGGCTCTGGGCCACGTGCAGAACCCGATGCGGCGGGATTCCGCGCGCGGCGAGGTCGGTGAGCGACAGCACGAAATGTCGCAGCGACGGTTTGTAGGCGCCGGCGCGCTCGGCCGTGACGAGGATCTCGAACGGCTCGTCCAGCCGCGCCCGGGACAGCGCGAAGGACGCGTCGTCCATGTTGGTCAGCGCGCCCAGCATGAACCGCTCCTTCAGCCGCGCCAGGGCGGCGACGCTGTCGTCATAGGCCGGCCATTCGCCGACCGACGCCCCAAAGGCTTGCTGCTCGCCCGGGTCCACTCGGACACCCCATTCACCGGCCACATAGGCAATGGCGAGCTCCAGGATGCGCGGATAGGGCCGGGCGGGGGACAGCATCTGGTAATGCGCCCGGGCGCGGTCGAAGGCGTCGATCAGCTCGGCGTCGGTGGGCGTGGCGCCTTGGCCGTCCGCCCCCTGGCTATCCACACACGCCCGCAGCCGGGCCAGAATGGACGGCTCCCAGTCGATCAGGGTGCCATAGACGTCGAAGGTGATCGCGTCGAAATCATCCGGTCGCATTTTGCTTCTCCAAATTATCGATAATCGATAAAATGATCCATAGACAGACCGACGTCAACAATCAGGATGGGATCGTGACCCTCGACCCGACGCCCCTGCCGAGCCGGCGCTCCATGCCGGCGGAGATCGCCGCCCTGCTGCGCGAGGAGATCCTGGACGGGGTCCTAGCGCCGGACGCGCGGCTGCCCCAGGAGCATCTGGCCCGGCGCTTCGGCACCAGCCAGGCGCCGATCCGCGAGGCCTTGCGCCGGCTGGAGGCCGAAGGGCTGGCCGTGTCGGTGGCGAACCGGGGTGTGCGGGTCGCCGGCCTGTCGGCGGCGGAGGCGGAGGAAATCGGTGCCCTGCGCCTCGCCCTGGAGCCGGGGCTGGCCGAGCGGGCCGCCGGGCGCGCGGCGCTGGTGGACGTGGCGGCGGCCCGGGCGGCGATCGGGGCGATGGAGCGGGCATCGACACCGGCGGCGCTAATGACGGCCAACGCCGCCTTCCACGACGCGCTTTACGCCGCCGCCGACCGGCCGATCACCCTGGAGCTGGTGACGGGCCTGCGGGCGCGCTACGAGCGCTATCTGCGGCTGATGTGGCGCATGACCGGCCATGCGGCGCTGTCGAACGACGAGCACGGGGAGATCCTGGCTCTGGTGCTGGCCGGGGACGGGGTAGGGGTTCACCGGGTGATGGAGCGCCATATCGCGGGCTCGACGGCGGAGATCCTGAAGGCGCTTGGGGCGGGTGGTTGGAAGGGTTGATGCTCCCTGCCCCTCCGCACTCCCCGGATTTATTCCGTGGCCCACGCGGGGTACCGCTGCAGCTTGAGGTTTCCCGCTTACGGGCGCGCCGATCCGTGGACCCCGGAATAAATCCGGGGAGTGTAGAGAATGGGGGAGTGTGGGCGCCCCTTCCGCGCTCGCCACCTTGACCGACGGCGCTTCCCCGTGGGGAAATGTCCTCAACCAAGAACAAGACGCGAAAACCGGGAGGATCGAATGGCGAACCGGGGGTTCGGCCCGCTGCAGGGCATGACGGTGATCGAGCTGTGCCACCACATGGCGGGGCCGACCTGCGGGCTGATGCTCGCCGATATGGGCGCCGACGTGATCAAGGTGGAGAAGATCAAGGGCGGCGACGACACGCGGCGCAACCTGCCGCCGGAGATCAACGGCGAGGCCGCCGCCTTCATGATGATGAACCGCAACAAGCGCGGGGTGGTCCTCGACCTGAAGACCGAGGAAGGCGCGGAGATCCTGCGCAGGCTCGTCGCCAAGGCCGACGTGCTGACCGAGAACTTCCGGCCCGGCGTGCTGGAGCGGCTCGGCCTCGGCTACGAGGATCTGAAGGCGATCAACCCCGGTCTGATCTACGCGTCCATTTCCGGCTTCGGGCGTACCGGCCCCTATGCCAAGCGCGGCGGCTTCGACCTGGTCGCCCAGGGCATGAGCGGGCTGATGAGCATCACCGGCGAGCGGCCGGACGGCCCGCCGGTGAAGGTCGGCGCCCCGGTCTGCGACATCACCGCCGGCCTGCTGCTGGCGCTCGGCGTCTGCGCCGCCTATTCCCACCGGCTGAAGACCGGCGAGGGCCAGCGCCTGGACACCTCGCTGATGGAAGCCGGGATCACCCATACCTACTGGCAGTCGGCCATCGCCTTCGCCACCGGCGTCGCACCCCGCGCCATGGGTTCGGCCCATCCGCTGAACGCGCCCTATCAGGCGGTGAAGACCGCCGACGGCTACATCAACATCGCCGCCAATACCGGAGCGTTCTGGACCGGCATGCTGGACATGATCGGCGCGCCGCAACTCGCCGACGACCCGCGTTTCCGCAGCAACGGCGACCGCATGGCCAACCTGAAGGACCTGGAGGCGGAACTGAACGCCCGCTTCGAGACGAAGACCAGCGACGCCTGGCTGGCCGAGTTCGAGGCCCGCGGCATCCCGGCCGGCCCGATCTTCGACGTGCTGGAGATGCACCAGGACCCGCAGACCATCGCCCGCGAGATGGTGCCGACCACCGAGCATCCCGTGGCGGGCACGGTCCAGACCATCGGCCTGCCGATCAAGTTCGAGAGCACGCCAGGTAAGGTCGCCACGCCCTCGCCGCTGTTCGGCCAGCACACGGCCGGGGTGCTCGAGGAACTCGGATACGACGCCGAGGAGATCGCCAGATTGGCCGAGACGGGCGCGGTCCTGCTCGGCACTTTGCCCAACCAGGAGGCAGCCGAATGAGCGAGGTTAAGGGGACCAGCGATCTGAGCGGGACCGAGGATGTGCTGGTCCATGTGGAGGACCGCATCGCCACGGTGACGATCAACCGGGCGTCCAAGCACAACGCCATGAACCTCGAGGTGTTCGGCGCGCTGGGCAAGGTCTTCACCGCGCTGGACGCCGACGAGGAGTTGCGTTGCGTGGTGATCCGCGGCGCCGGCGGCAAGGCGTTCTCCGCCGGGGCCGACATCTCCGAGTTCGAGAGCGTGCGCAAGGACAAGAAGGCGGCCATCGACTACGCCAAGACGTCGAACCCGTCCGGCCATGCGGTGGTCTCGTGCCGGCATCCGACCATCGCCCTGATCGAGGGGCTGTGCGTCGGCGGCGGCTTCGGGCTCGCGGCCCTGTGCGACCTGCGGATCTGCGGCGAGAGCAGCCGCTTCGGTGTGCCGGTCAAGCGCCTGGGCCTGGTGGAGTCGGCGGAGGAGCTGGAGTTTCAGGTGAAGAAATACGGCGCCACCGCCATGCTGGAGATCCTGCTGGTGGGCGACCTGCTGAACGCCGACAAGGCCTACCATTACGGCATCGTCAACAAGGTGGTGCCGGACGCGGAGGTCGAGGCCGCGGCCTATGAATGGGCGGCGAAGATCGCGGAGGGTGCGCCGCTGACCGCGCGCTGGCACAAGAAGTTCGTCTACCGCCTCACCGACCCGTCTCCGCTCTCGCCGGCGGAAATCGACGAGGGCTACGACGCCTTCGACACCGAGGACTTCCAGCGCGGGTACAAGGCGTTCCTGGCGAAGGAGAAGCCGAGCTTCGTCGGGCGGTAGCTCCATCTTTCCCTATCCGTCATCCCGGACGGTCCCGGACTTGATCCGGGGGCGGGCCGGGACCCCGCACTGCCGCCCGTTCCCAGGGTCCCGGCCGACCTCCGGGTCAGGCCCGGAGCTCGCTGGATGACGGGCGTGGAGTAAAGAGCCGGGTTACTCCCCCGCCTCCGCCTCCGCCTTCGGCCGGTGCCATTGCGGCCACATCTTTTCCACCACGGGACCCGTGTCGGCGAATGCGTGGCAGGTGTTGAGCAGGCGCGGGGGGCGGCCGGAACCGTCGGTCTTCTTCGGCGCCTCGCCCCTGGCCTCGGCTTCGCGCTGCATGCGGGACTTCTCGCCGAAGATCGTCTGATAGGCCACCGTCGCCAGCGGGCCGAGCAGCTCGACCAGATGGGTGCAGCCCTCCACCCCGCCGAGCCGCTCGCGCACCTGCTTGCGCCAGCCGGCGCCGATCGACAGGCCCTCCAGCCGCTTGAAGTTCGGGGTGATCGACGGGCAGATCGGGAACGGGCTCGCGTCCGTGGAGGCCTCCGCACCGTGCACCGTCATGTCCGCGTCGATGGTCAGGCGCAGCCACATGTCGTGGATCGCCTGACCCGGCTCCACGGTGCCGCGGAACTCGTTGGGGAAGGCGTAGCTCTTGGTGTCGACCAGATGGCCTTCGATGTCCCACAGCCCGTCGCTGCGCCGCCAGCCCTTGCAGACGATGGTGCGGTCATGGACGGGTTCGCGCTCTACGGGAGGGCTCAGCGGCATGGAAATCTCTCGTCGCAGCGGAAGAAGGAGCGCCGAGGCGGTCAGCCGCCGCTCGGCTCGGTGATCGGGGTCATCCGCAACAGGGTCATCTGGTTGCGATGCCGCCGCAGGATCCGGAAGCGGAAGCCGTGGAAGGAGAATTCCTGCCCGACTTCGGGGATCTTGCGGGATTCATATAGCACGAGCCCGGCGATGGTGGAGGCCTCTTCGTCCGGCAGGTCCCATTCGAACTCGCGGTTCAGGTCGCGGATCGTCACCGACCCCTCGACCACGTAGGAGCCGTCGGGCTGCGGCCGCACGCCGGAGACGGCGACGTCGTGCTCGTCCAGGATGTCGCCGACGATCTCCTCCAGGATGTCCTCCAGGGTCACCACGCCCATGAAGCTGCCGTATTCGTCGACCACCACGGCGAAGTGCTCGCGCCGCTCGCGGAATGCCTGGAGCTGGTCGAGCAGGGTGGTGGTGTCGGGAATGAACCAGGGCTCGGCGGCGATCGCCATGACGTCGAAGGCCTCCGGCGTCATGCCCTTGGCGGCGCGGATCGCCCGCAGCAGCGCCTTGACGTGCAGCACGCCGACGATGTTGTCCTGGTCCTCGCGGTACAGCGGCAGGCGGGTGAACGGGCTCTCGAGCACCTGGGCCAGCAGCTCGTCGATCGGGGCGTCGGCGTCGATCATCCGCACCGAGCCCCGGTGGGTCATGATCTCCTCGACCTCCACATCGGCCAGGTCGAGGATGCTGCGCAGCATGGCGCGCTCGTGCTCGACCTCCTCGCCGCCATCGGCGTGCATCTCGATCAGGCCGCGCAGTTCCTCTTCCCGCTCGTCATGGCCGAGACCGGCGGCGACGGAGACGCCGAACAGTTTCAGCGTGGCGCCGACGATGACCCGGGTGGCCCAGGTGAAGGGGGTGAGGATGAAGACCAGGGCGCGGATCAGCGGACCGACCACAAGGGCCATCTTGTCCGGATTGTTGATCGCGTAGGTCTTGGGCAGGACCTCGGCGAAGATCACCACCAGCACGGTCATCACCACCGTGGCCACGGCCACGCCGTTCTCGCCCATGAGCGCGATCATCGCGCTGGTCGCGAGCGCGGAGGCCAGGATGTTGGCGATGTTGTTGCCGATCAGGATGGCGCCGATCAGGCTGTCGCTCTTCTCCTTCAGCGCGACCACCGTGGCGGCCGGGCCGCTGCCCTTGCGGGCGAGCTGGCTCAGCCGCGCCTTGCTGGCGGCGGTCAGCGCGGTCTCGGAGCCGGAGAAGAACCCGGACATGATGATGAGGAGCAGGATCACCCCCAGGGTGATCGCCGTCCCGATGTCGATGTCGATGTCGAACGTCGTCGGAAGATCCATGGCCGGCTCAGGCCGCCTGCTGCCGGGTGAGAAGGGCGCGGGCCTGCGCCGGGTCGATGTCGTCGCGCACCCGGGCCTCGCCGAGCGCGTCGAGCAGTACGAAGACGATCCGGCCGTCGCGTGCCTTCTTGTCCTTGGTCATGTGCGCCAGCAGGGCGTCGGCGGTCCAGCTGCGGGTCGGATCGAGCGCGTCCAACTCCGTGCGCAGGCCGACGGCGTCGAGGTGACGGGTCAGCCGTTCGGCGTCCTGCCCGCTGCAGGCGCCGATCCGGACCGACAGACGGGCCGCCAGCACCATGCCGACCGCCACCGCCTCGCCATGCAGCAGCGAGCCGTCATAACCGGCCATGGCCTCCAACGCATGCCCGAAGGTGTGGCCGAGATTGAGCAGGGCGCGCCGACCGCCGGCCTGTTCCCGCTCGTCGCCGGCCACAACCTCGGCCTTGGCCCGGCAGGAGGCGACGATGGCGTGGCGGCGGGCGTCCGGGTCGCCGGCGATCACCGCCTTGCCGTGCTGCTCCAGCCACTCGAAGAAGCCGCGGTCGCCCAGCGCGCCGTATTTCGCCACTTCGGCATAGCCTGCCAGCAGCTCGCGCTCCGGCAGGCTGTCGAGCACCGTCGTGTCGATCAGCACCCGGCGCGGCTGGTGGAAGGCGCCGACCAGATTCTTGCCGTGGCGGGTGTTGATGCCGGTCTTGCCGCCGACCGAGCTGTCGACCTGGGCGAGCAGGGTGGTCGGGATCTGGATGAAGTCGAGACCGCGCAGCAGGCTGGCCGCCACGAACCCGGCGAGGTCGCCGACCACGCCGCCGCCGAAGGCGACGATCAGCGTGCGCCGGTCGATCCCCAGGGCAAGGGCGCGTTCGCAGAGATCCTGATACTGGACGAAGGTCTTGCCGGACTCGCCCGCCGGGGTGGTGAGCGTGTCGACCCGCCGGGCGGTCGAGGCCTTCAGGGCCGCGTCCAGCGCGCCCAGAGGCGCGCCGACCAGCCCCTCGTCGGCGATGACGACCAGGTGGCGCCCGTCGATCAGATCCGCCAGCTCCCGGTCGGCCGCGCCGATCAGGCCGGCGCCGACCCGGATGTCATACCGCCGGTCCGCGAGATCGACCGCGACGGTCTCGATGTCGCCCACTGCGATGTCGTTCATGTGTCTTCCGTCGTTGAGGGACGTCATTGGTGCTGCGCGGCCTCGCGCCCCAGATGGTCGAGCACGGCGTGATAGACCTTATCGACCGTCTCCTCAATCGGGACCCGCTGCGTTTCCACGACGAGATCGGCTTCGGCATAGACCGGATAGCGCTTCCGCATGAGGTCGCGCAGGGTGGCCTTGGGGTCGGCGGTCTTCAGCAGCGGCCGGTTGGAGCGCTTGGACACCCGTTCGAAGAGCGTCTCGAAATCCGCCTTCAGCCACAGCGACATCGACTCCGCCTTGATCAGTGCGCGGGTGTCGTCCGCCATGAAGGCGCCGCCGCCGGTGGCCAGCACCCGAGGGCCGCCGCTCTCGATCAGACGGCGGATGACCCGGCGTTCGCCGTTGCGGAACTCCTCCTCGCCGAAGGCCTCGAAGATTTCCGGGATGGTCCGGCCGGCCGCCTTCTCGATCTCGGTGTCGGCATCGGCGAAGGCCACGCCGAGCCGATGGGCCAGCCGCCGGCCGATGCTGCTCTTGCCCGCGCCCATCAGGCCGACCAGGACCAGGGGCCGTGCAAGCAGGGGCTGGGCGAGCGGGGGCGACGGAGCGGGTTCCGCGACGCTCTCGGCCTGCGATTCGGTCAATGCCGGCTGTGTGGTCGGACGAGCCGCCATGATCAATGTCCCGGACATGGCCGGATCCCGTGGGTTCGTTTGCGCGTGCCATGCGCCACCGGTTAAAGTGCCACCGTCGCGCCTTAGTTAGAACCGTAGCATATGCGTCGCGACACCTGCCAGCCGACTGACGGCGCGCCTTCCTGCGCCGGGCGAGGCGGGGTCGTTCTGTATCGATTCCGGCGACCGGGCCTTGGCCATGCGTTTTACTCTGTTTGTGCTCTTCCTTATTGTTCTGATCCTCGCCGGAGGCGCGGTGTTCCTGTTGACATGGGACATACCGGCGCCGACGGCGCCGGTCGAGAAGGTGATCCCGAATGATCGGTTCCCGCGTTAGCCACCCGCACGCGGTTCTGACCTGGCTGCGTGTCGGTCTGGTTGCCGGTGCCTGCCTTGCCGCGCTGACGCCGTATCGGGCCGTCGCGCAGATCGGGGCGCCGATCCAGATCGGGCCGCCGCCGGCGACCGGGACCCAGCCGGAACCTCCTGCTTTCGGCGGCCCCCCCGCCGCCACCCAGCCCCCTGCCGCTACCGCACCGGTGGTGCCGACCTTTCAGCAGGCCCCCGCGGCGCCTCGGACCCGCACCACGGTCGACGGCTCGATCACCATCGACCCGCTGCAGCGGCTGACGGTCGACGCGACCGGCACGCTGACGCCCGCCCTGGGCGGCCTGAGCGCCGATTTCTGGACCGGCACCCCGGGCGAGATCGCCCTGCGGCTGGTGTCGCTGCTGCCCGCCGCGCCCGACAGCCGGGCGCTGCGCGATCTCGCGCGGCGTGCGCTGCTGAGTTCCGGTGCGGCGCCTCGGGACGTTTCGCCGGAAGGCGCGCTGCTGCAGCTCCGGGCGGAGCGGCTTCTGGCCATGGGGGCGATCGACGATCTTGCCGTTCTCGCCGAGCGCATTCCGGCCGACCGGGTTTCGCAGGAGATGAGCCGGCCGCTGACCGAGGCGGCCTTCGCGCGCGGGGAGGACGAGCGCGCCTGCGATCTCTACGGCCAGCTGACCGCAACGGCGACCGACACGTTCTGGATCAAGGTCGCCGCCGTCTGCGATGCCCGGGCCGGACGCGACGCCAAGGTCGATTTCAGCGCCCGGCTGCTGTCTGAGCTGGGTGACGACGACGAACTGTTCGCCGCGCTGGTCCAGGCCGCCACGACCGGGCAGACCGGCACGCCGTTCCGGATGGGCGGAGCGGGACCGGTGCATCTGGCCCTGGCCCGGGTCGCGGGGCTGAAGATCGAGCCGACCGTCTCGGAGATCAATTCCCTGCCCGTCCTGGTGGCGCTGGCCCGCGGGGCCGCCAACGTCCCCTTCGCCCAGCGGCTGGAAGCGGCGGAGAAGGCGGAGCGCGCCGGCGCCCTCGCGTCGCGGGAGGTCACGGACCTGTATGACGAGGTGTCGGTTTCCGCCGGGTCGATGGACGCGGCGATCGCCGCCGCCGAGGCCGATCCCGGGCCGTTGAGCCGGGCGATCCTGTGGCGCGCGACCGAGGCGCAGACCGCGCCGGGTGCCCGTGCCCAGGCGATCGCCAAGGCCATGGCCATGGCCGAGGACGACGAGACCTGGCGCCAGACGGTGCGGCTGTTCGCGCCGTTCCTGGTCGCGCTCGACCCCGGTTCCGACGTGGACTGGTTCGCCGAGGATGCGGTGCGCGGCCTGATGGCGGCGGACCAGTTCCGCGCCGCCCGCCCCTGGCTGGAGCGGCTGCGGCGGCTGGAGGCCTCCGGTACAGGCGAGGCGTCGGCCGCATGGCTGCGGCTCTGGGCGGCGGTGCGCCTGGCCGGCGGCGATCCGGCGGTGGCGTTCGACGACGCGTCCGTCGCGCGCTGGTGGGCGCATCTGCGCTCCATCGACCCGCAGCAGGCCACCCTGCGTGGCTCGGCCGCCCTGGCCCTCATGGCGGCGCTCGGCGATCCGGTCGGCAGCGACGCTTGGCGTGGGCTGGTCTCGACCCCGGCGATCGATATCCGCGCCGTGCCGGAGACCGCCTTCGCCTTCGCGATCCGGGCGGCGGCCGACAGCCGGCGGCTGGGCGAGACGGTCATGCTCAGCGTCGCCGCGCCGGGCGAGACGCCCCTGGGGGAGATCGCCATTCCCGCCCTGGCCGACATCGTGCGCGCCCTGGTCGCCGTCGGTCTGGAGCCGGAGGCCCGGCGTCTGGCCACCGAAGCCGCCCTGGCCCACGGCCTCTGAGATGCTCGAGCCGGCGGCTTCCCCGAAAGACCGGACCCCCGATTTCACCGTCGAGGCCTTCCTGGAGATGCTGGTCGCCGAGCGTGGCGTGTCCCGCAACACCCTGGACGCCTACCGGCGCGACCTGGCCGACGCGGCCGGCTGGCTGAGCGGGCGCAAGCGGGTCCTGTCGGGCGCCGACAGCGACGACCTGCGCGGCTATCTCGACGGGCTGGAGCGCGCCGGCATGGCGCCGCGTACCGCCGCCCGCCGCCTGTCGGCCCTGCGCCAGTACTATCGCTTCCTGTACAGCGACGGGCACCGCACCGACGACCCGACCACCGTGCTGGACGCGCCGCGCCAGGGCCGGCCGCTGCCGAAGATCCTCTCGGAGACCGAGGTCGACGCCCTGCTGGACACCGCCCGGGACATGGACGGACCGGAGGGCCTGCGCCTGGTCTGCCTGCTGGAGATCCTCTATGCCACCGGCCTGCGGGTGTCGGAGCTGGTCGGCCTGCCCTTCGCCGCGGTCGCCCGCGATCCCCGCGTCCTGCTGGTGCGCGGCAAGGGGGACAAGGAGCGCATGGTGCCGCTGACCGACGCCTCCATGGCCGCCATCGCCGACTACAAGCCGGTGCGCGGCGTGTTCATGACGGGCAGGTCCTCGCCTTTTCTGTTTCCCTCGCGCTCGGCCGAAGGGCACCTGACCCGCCGGCGCTTCGGCCAGTTGCTGGACGAGGTGGCGCTGGAGGCCGGCATCGACCGCAAGCGCGTCTCGCCCCACGTTCTGCGCCACGCCTTCGCCACCCATCTGCTCGATCACGGGGCCGATCTGCGCAGCGTGCAGCAGATGCTCGGCCATGCCGATATTTCCACAACGCAGATCTATACCCATGTATTGACCGAGCGCCTTCGGGCCCTGGTCGAGACACATCATCCCCTGGCCCATCCCGGGGCACAGCGCTGAGCCCGCCCCCGGTACCGCATCGGGCTGCGCTTGAGGGGAACGGGCGGCATCGGTATGGTGCGCCGCCGCAAACGGAGTAGATTTCCCGCATGCATCAGTTCCTCGATTTCGAAAAACCGATTGCCGACCTGGAAGGCAAGATCGAAGAGCTTCGCCATCTGTCGAGCGACGGCGACCTGAACATCGCCGAGGAGGTCTCGAAACTGGAGGCCAAGGTCGAGCGCCAGCTCCGGACCACCTACCAGAAGCTGTCGCCCTGGCAGAAGGTACAGGTCGCCCGTCATCCCGAGCGCCCGCATGCCCAGGCAGCGATCGACCATCTGATCGACGAGTACGTGCCGCTGGCCGGCGACCGGTCGTTCGCCGACGACCCGGCCATCGTCGGCGGCGTGGGCCGGTTCAAGGGCCGCTCGGTCGTCGTCATCGGCACCGAGAAGGGCGCCACCACCGAGGAGCGCGTGCGCCGCAATTTCGGCATGGCCCGCCCGGAAGGGTACCGCAAAGCGCGCCGCCTGATGGAATTCGCCGACCGCTTCAAGATGCCGATCCTGACCTTCGTCGACACCGCCGGCGCCTATCCCGGTGTCGATGCCGAGGCCCGCGGCCAGGCCGAGGCCATCGCCCGGGCGATCGAGACCTGCCTCGCCGTGCGGGTGCCGCTGATCGCCACCATCCTGGGCGAGGGCGGGTCCGGCGGCGCGGTGGCGCTGGCCGCCGGCAACCGGGTGCTGATGCTGGAGCACGCGATCTATTCGGTGATCTCGCCGGAGGGCTGCGCCTCGATCCTGTGGCGCTCGGGCGAGCACGCCAAGGACGCCGCCGAGGCGCTGAAGATGACGGCGCAGGATCTGGAGAAGCTCGGGGTGATCGACGGTATCGTGAAGGAGCCGCTGGGCGGCGCCCACCGCGAGCCGGCCCCGGCGCTGGACGCGCTGGGAGCGGCGATCGACCGGAATCTCGGCGAGCTGGTCGGTCGCGACGGCGGCGAGCTGCGCGCCGAACGCCGCGACAAGTTCCTGGCCATCGGCGCGGCGGAATAAGCGAGGTCGCCGTCTCGCCTTCCTGCCGTCTTCCCGGGCTTGCCCCGGGACCCAGGGGTCCGCGTGACGGAGCGTTTCCAGGTGGCGCTCCAACACACACTTTTCCTAGACCCCGGCTCAGGGCCGGGGAGACGGAGCAGGTGGTGAGCCGCTACACCGCCCCCTGATGCGGCGGGGCGGGGTCGTATTCCATGTTGCGCTGGACCTGGCGGGCGAAGGCCGGCTCCCAGATCTCGCCGATCAGCCACAGCGCCATGTCGATGCCGGCCGACACGCCGGCCGAACTGACCACGTTGCCGTCGCGCACATAGCGCACGTCGTCCAGTACCTCCGCCGCCTCGCCGCGGCCGCGCACCAGGTCGACCGCCCGCCAATGGGTAGTGATCCGCTTGCCCCTGGCCGGGCCGGCGGCGGCCAGCAGCATCGAGCCGGTGCACACCGAGGTCACCCAGGTGCAACCCTGCGCCGCCTTGGCGATCCAGGCGAGCAGCTCGGCGTTGTTCACCTCCCGCCGCGTGCCCTGGCCGCCCGGCACCACCAGCACGTCCAGCGGCGGGCAGGCCTCCATCGTGTGGTCCGGGCAGACCCGCATGCCCTTGGCGCACCGCACCGGGGCGTCCGTCGGGCCGATCGTCACGCACTCGATCTCCGGTTTCAGGTGACCGGCCATGGTCCAGACCTCCCACGGGCCGACCATGTCCAGTTCCTCCAGATCGTCGAACATCAGAAAACCGACGCGCATCATCATCTCCTCTGTCAGGCGGAAGCGGGGCTGCCGAACTGGCGGCGGTACTCGGCGGGCGAGACGCCGAAGGCGCGCTGGAAGCTGCGCCGCATGCGCTCGGCGTTCACGAAGCCGGTCTGCAACGCCACCTGCTCCACCGCCGTGCCGGGCCGTTCCAGTCGGCGTCGGGCGGCGTCCAGGCGGGCGCGCTCGACGAAGGCGGCCGGAGTTTCGCCCACCGCCTCGCGGAAGCGGCGGGCGAAGGTGCGCGGGGACATGCCGGCGCGGGCCGCCAGGTCCTCCACCGACAGCCGGTCGTCCAGATGGTCGAACATCCAGGCCTGCAGGGAGGCCAGCCGGTCGTCGGCCGCCGATTGCAGGGCGAGTTCGCTGCTGTACTGGCGCTGACCGCCGCTGCGCTGCATCGCCATGACCTTGGAGCGGGCGATCCGCAGGGCCTCCTCGCGGCCGAGGTCGCGGGCGATCATCGCCAGGGCCAGATCCATGCCGGCCGTCACACCGGCGGAACTCCAGAACTTGCCGTCCTCCACGTAGATCCGGTCCGGCTCGACCCGCAGGGCCGGGTGCCGGTCGGCCAGGGTCTCGGCATGCTGCCAGTGGGTGGTGACCGTGCGCCCGTCCAGCAGGCCGGTGCGCGCCAGCAGGAAGGCGCCGGTGCAGACCGTGGCGACCCGGCGGCAGGCCGCGGCGGTGGCGACGACCCAGTCCCGCAGGTCTCCGGTCACCGGGGTCAGGCGGGACCCGGGGCCGCCCGCGACGATCAGGGTATCGACGCTCGCCGGGTCCAGACTGGCGAGGGTCTCGTGCGCCTCCAGGCCCAGCCCGGCCTCGGTCGTCACCCGCCGTGCCTCCGGGGCGACCAGCACCACGCGATAGGCCGGCGCGGGCGAGCCGGCGCGCACGGCCGAGGCGAACAGCTCGAACGGGCCGGCGACGTCCAGAAGCTGGCAACCGGGGACGGCGAGCAGAGCGACGCAGGGCGGGACGGCGTGTGTCATGGGGTCAGGGTGCGGTGGCGGGGCTCTGTCCGCAATGTCAAACACCCCTCGGTTTCAGCCATACAGCCTCGCCGCGCGGGAAACCGGCCCCGGCCTTCCATAGCTCCGCCGTTCCATGGGGCCGGCGGCGATGTCCGGACCCGCTTGGGGGAGGAGACCGGCATGACCCTGGGATTCGGCGGTTCGGGAGAGGAGCGGTGGGCGCTGGCCGGGCCGGAATGGTTCGACGACCTGCGCCGCTACTGGGACGACCAGCGGGCGGGGGCCGATCTGCCCGATGCGGACGAGCTGTTCCTGGCCGACCTGTGCGAGATCATGCCGAGTCTGCTGCTCGCCTATCTCGATCCCCTGCGCGGGTCGTACCGGATCGAGTATGCGGGCGCGATCACCCGCGCCCTGCTGGGCGGCGACCTGCTTGGGCTCTACCCGGAATGGGCCGAACCGGGGACCACGCTGTCCTGGATCGGGGCGGGCTATGCCGGGGCCGGCCGGCTGATCCCCCCGGGCATCGTGCAGATCCGCCACGGCGACCTGATGGCGACCCACCTGCCGTATCGCAACGCCATGGGGAAGGTGGGCCTGATCCTGACCGCGCTGGCGCAGCGGCCGGCACCGCTGGCGGATGGGCGCGGCGCGACTGTGCTGCCATTCCCGGGGAGACGGGGCCGTGACAAGAAGGGGTAAGCGGAGGGATCCGCAGGCGAGGACGGACACCCGCCCACCGTCCCTCTCTCTCTCCAATTCCGTCTCCCCGGGAATGGCAGCACCCCCGGTCCCGGCGCAAGGCCGGGAAGATGCAGATGGGCTGTCCGCTGGGCGAGGCAGTGTCGGCGGTCGAGAGCGGCGTGCGGATGCCCGGGCACGCCCACCCATGGGCCCCGGCACGAGGCCGGGGAGTGTCAGGGATGGGGGATGAGGTGCCCCCCTAAACCTTCGACACCTCGACCCGGGCGTCGTTGAAGCACGCGCCTTCGCAGAGATCCGCCTTGTGGGTCGGCAGCAGGGCGTTGACCGTCAGGCCGGTGTCGCTGGTGCGCATCCAGGTGCCCTTGGCGGAGAACACCGTGCCGGGACGTACCGCGTCGGTGAGCACTGCGCGCAGCACCGTCTCGCCCAGGTCGTTATGCACCCGCACCCGGTCGCCCTCCTCGATCCCGCGTGCCGCCGCGTCCGCCGGGTTGATCTCCAGCGCCTGCACGCCGTCGCTCGCCGCGTGGCCGCCGAAGGTCGCGTTGGTGCGGTGGGAGGAGGACGGGGTGATCAGGGCGAGCGGATAGGTACTCTCCACCGGCCGGTAGGCGGGGACCCGGAAGCCGCGCGCCTGCGCCATCCAGTCGGAGGCGAGCTCGGCCTTACCCGAGGCGTTCTTCGGGAACACGGTGGCGAAGGGCACGATCTCCTGCGCCCCGTCGGCGGTCATGTTCAGCGCCCGGTCGACCGGCAGCTCGCTCGGCCGCAGCCCGCCGAGGCGCGGGTCGGCACCGTCGATCGCCTCGTCCATCAGTTCGACATCGGTGGCGGCGAA
This sequence comes from Thalassobaculum litoreum DSM 18839, assembly GCF_900102465.1. Classification (GTDB taxonomy): domain Bacteria; phylum Pseudomonadota; class Alphaproteobacteria; order Thalassobaculales; family Thalassobaculaceae; genus Thalassobaculum; species Thalassobaculum litoreum. Next base: position 192,890 of record NZ_FNBW01000003.1, read on the forward strand.
ACACGGGTCGGTGTAGCCGAACCGGGCGGCCAGCCGGCGGAAGATCTCCGTATTCGGCAGCGCCTCGCCCACCGGGGCGATCACCGGATCGGCCCGCTGCAGATAGGTCTGACCGTAGGCCGGGAAGATGTCGGCATGCTCGAAATGGCTGCAGGCCGGGAGGATCACGTCGCAGTAGCGCATGCTGTCGGTCATCTGCACCTCGCAGCCGACGACGAAGATGTCCTCGCGGCTGAACGCCTGCATCACCTGCGCCTGGTCCGGGAACACGGCGATCGGGTTGTGGTTGTAGACGAAGACGGCCGCCACCTTCGGGTCCAGGTCGTCGCGCAGCATGTTGGCCGGCACGTCCATGATGTTCATGCGCCGGGTGCCTTCGGGGATCAGGTCGGTGCGCTGCAGCTTCGCCACGGTCTTCGGCACGGCGGCGCCGACCTTGGCGATCACCCCGCCGCCGCGCACGCCCCACTTGCCGCAGAGCACCGGCAGGGCGGCGACGGCGCGCACGGAATTGCCGCCGTTCTGGTTGCGCTCCATGCCGTTGCCCATGCCGATCAGCGCCGGGCTCGCCTCGGCGTACCAGGCGGCCAGCGTGCGGATCTGCTCCTCCGGGATGCCGCAGGTCTCGGCGGCACGCTCGACGGTCCACGCGCGCGCGGCTTCCATGAACTCCTCGGCGCCGGACGCCCAGCGCTCGATGAAGGCCTGATCGAAGGCGCCGATCCGCTCCAGTTCGGCGGCCAGCGCGAAGGCCAGCACCACGTCGGTGCCCGGCCGGATCGCCACATGCATGTCGGCCTGGTCGGCCGCCTTGATCCGCTTGGGATCGACCACGACGATCTTGGCCCCCGCCGCCTTGGCCCGGTTGATGGTACGGATGAAGTGCAGGTTGGAGACGGTGACGTTGTTCGACCACACGATGATCAGCTCGGCCCCGACGCCCTGCTCCGGCGGGGTACCGGGCATCGCGCCGTAGATCGAGACGAAGGCCTCGCCCTTCACCCCGCCGCACATCGGCCCGCGGTCGAGCAGGGTGGCGCCCATCTGGTGGAAGAACCGGAAGTCCATGGATCCGCCGGCCAGCATCCCATGCGGCCCGGCATAGGCCAGCGGCACCACCGATTGCGGGCCATGGGCGTCGATCGCCCTGGTCAGGCCGTCATGGACCAGGTCCAGCGCCTCGTCCCAGGAGATCCGCTCGAACCTGTCCTCGCCGCGCCTGCCGACCCGCTTCAGCGGATGGGTCAGCCGTCCCTCGCCATGGACGAAGTGCGGGTAGTAGCGCGAGACCTTGTTGCAGACCACGCCCTCGGTGAGCGGGTTGGCGGTGGAGCCGCGCACGCCGGTGACCTTGCCGCCCTCGACGGTGACGTCGAGGCTGCAGGTGTCCGGGCAGTCGAGCGGGCACACACTCGGTTTCGTGATCGAAGCCTGGCCGTCGGGCATGGAATGCCTCCATTGTCTTGTTGACGGCGATCCTGCGCCCTGTTTGGCCCTGCCGGTAGCACCATTCGGCCCAATGTCATGGTGCCATGATCGGTCGCTCGGTCCAGGCACACGGAACGCTCACGCCCTGTTGACTGGCGCCGACGCGGCCAGGGGGCATCTTGGCCGGAGCGGGAAGGTTCCGCATCATGGCCCGGCCGCAACATGGCAGGGTGCCCGGCTGGGGACGGGCGAACGGGAGGTCGTGTGCAGCAGATCGATCGGAAGCGAAAAGGGGACAAGCCGGAAGTCGGCCGCCGGGATTGGCCGCGCCGGGTGCTGCCGGTCGGCGTGCTGGCCCTCGGACTGATCGCCTTCTTCACCCTGGACCTGGACCGGTTCGTGTCGTTCCAGGCGCTGTCCGACAACCGCGACCTGCTGCAGGGCTGGGTGGCGGCGAACCCGTTGGTCAGCCGCCTCGGCTACGCGCTGGCCTATGCGCTGTCCATCGCCTTCTCCCTGCCGGTCGGGCTGGTGCTGACGGTGACCGGCGGTCTGATGTTCGGGCTGATCGAGGGCACGGCGATCACGGTGGTCTCGGCAACGGTCGGCGCGCTCGCAGTGTTCCTGGCCGCCCGCACAGCCATCGGCGACAGCCTGCGGGCCAAGGCCGGGCCATTCGTCGCCCGCCTGGAGGAAGGGTTCCAGGAGAACGCGCTCAGCTATCTGCTGGTGCTGCGTCTGGTGCCGATCTTTCCGTTCTGGCTGGTCAACATCGTGCCGGCGCTGCTCGGCGTCTCCACCCGGGTGTTCCTGCTCGGCACCCTGGTCGGGATCATTCCGGGCACCTTCGTCTTCGTCTCCGTGGGCAACGGGCTCGACACCGTGTTCTCCCGGGGCGAGGTGCCGGGCCTGGGCATCTTCCTGGAACCGGGCGTGCTGATCCCGATCGCCGGTCTGACCCTGCTGTCGCTGGTGCCGGTGCTGTACAAACGGCTGCGCCGCGGGGTCGCGTCTTCTGCGTGAGCGCGTGATACCCTCCCCCTCCCACAAACCCCGGATCCATTCCGGGGCAAGCCTTTGATCTGCGACGGGCGTCTCGTGATTTCATACCGACGGTGGAAGCGGCTGCCGATCTTACCCCGGAATAAATCCGGGGAGTGAGGAGATACCGGGGAGTGAGGAGATGAAGATGAAAGCGCGTTCCGGAGCTCTTCCATGAGCGAGACGATCCAGGCCGATATCTGCGTCATCGGCGCCGGCTCGGGCGGGTTGTCGGTGGCTGCCGGGGCATCGCAGATGGGCGCGTCGGTGGTCCTGTTCGAGAAGGCCGAGATGGGCGGCGACTGCCTGAACGTGGGCTGCGTGCCGTCCAAGGCGCTGCTCGCCGCCGGGCATGCCGCCCATGGTGCCCCCCAGGCCGCGCGCTACGGCGTCGACGCGTCGGTCCAGGCTGTCGACTGGGCGCGGCTGCGCGCCCATGTGCAGGGCGTGATCGCCGAGATCGCGCCGATGGATTCCGTCGCCCGCTATACCGGCTTCGGTGTGCGGGTGGTCCAGGCCGAGGCGCGCTTCACCGGCCCGCGGAGCGTCGAAGGAGGCGGCATCCGGGTCGAGGCGAAGTTCGTGGTGATCGCCACCGGCTCCACCCCCGCGGTGCCGCCGATCCCGGGGCTCGACGGCGTCGCCTTCCTGACCAATGAGACGGTGTTCGACCTGGCGGAGCGTCCCCGGCGGCTGCTGGTGCTCGGCGGCGGGCCGATCGGCTGCGAGCTGGCCCAGGCCCATGCGCGGCTCGGCTGCGAGGTCGTGCTGGTCGAGGCGAAGACGCTGCTCGGCACCGAGGATCCCGAAGCAGCCGAGGTGGTGCGTCTGGCCCTGCGGCGCGACGGTGTGGAGCTGCACGAAGGGGCCGCCGCCGTCCATGCCGGCCCGACCGGCGACGGGGTCGACCTGGTGGTGCGCGGCGAGGCAGGCGAGACCGTGCTGAGCGGCAGCCATCTGCTGGTGGCGGTCGGGCGCCGCGTCGGGTTCGAGGGGCTGGACCTGGCCCGCGCCGGGATCGAGACCGACGAGCGCGGCCGCCTGAAACTCGACCGGCGGCTGCGCACCAGCAACCGCCGCGTCTTCGCCGTGGGCGACGCGGCGGGCGGCGCCCAGTTCACCCATCTGGCCGGGTTCCATGCCGGCATCGTCATCCGCAACGCCCTGTTCCGCCTGCCGGCCAAGTCGGATCCGGTGCTGCCCCGGGTGACCTATACCGCGCCGGAACTGGCGAGCGTGGGCGCCGACGAGGCGGCACTGCGGGCGCGGGGCCAGGCGTTCGAGGTCCTGCGCTGGCCGTTCTCCGAGAACGACCGGGCAATCGCCGAGCGCGACGTCGACGGCTTCACCAAACTTTACGTCTCGCCAAAGGGTCGTATTCTGGGGGCCGTCGTGGTCGGCACGGGGGCCGGAGAGATCGTCTCGCTATACACCCTGGCGATTGCCAAGAAGCTGAAGGTGTCCGACATCGCCGGCCTCGTCGTGCCGTATCCCACGCGCGCCGAGGTCGCGAAGCGGGCCGCCGGAAGCTGGTACGTCCCGAAGCTGTTCTCCGCGCGCACCCGGCGTATCGTGCGCTTCCTGATGCGCTTCGCCTGAGCTTCCGGCGGATCGGACGATGCGGTCGCTTTCCTTTCGCGTCCTGTGCCTGACCATCTTCTTCGTGATGGTCTCAGAAGTGCTGATCTACACCCCGTCGATCGCCCGCTTCCGGCTGACCTATCTGACCGAGAAGCTGGACAAGGCGCATCTGGCGGCCCTGACCATCGACGGCTCGCCCGACCGGGTGATCAGCCAGGAACTGACCTTCGAACTGCTGGATCATGTCGGCGCCTACGAGATCGTGGTGGAGGGCCCGGAAGGCGATACCAGGTCGCTGAGCCGGCCGATGTTCCCGCCGGGCGAGGTCGAGGTCTCGCTGTATGAGCCCATGCCCATGGCCCTGGTCTTCGATGCGTTCGACGCCCTGTTCCAGACCGGCAACCGGATCCTTCGGGTGACCGGGCCGGCACCGATGGAGCCGGCGAGCACGGTCAGCATCACCATCGACGAGTATCCGCTGCGCATGGTGATGTACGACTACTCCTGGCGCATCCTGACCCTGTCGGTGCTGATCTCGGTGTTCACCGCCGCCCTGGTCTTCGTCAGCCTGCGCTGGCTGCTGGTGCGGCCGCTGGAGCGGATCACCGAGAGCCTCGTCGCCTTCCGCAAGCGCCCGGAGGACCGCGGCACGGACCTGGACGACCGGGGACGCCGCGACGAGATCGGCGTGGCGCTGCGCGAGCTTGGCCTGATGAAGGAGGAGATGCGTGCCGCCCTGCGGCAGCGCACCCGTCTGGCCGCTCTGGGCACGGCGGTGAGCAAGATCAGCCACGACCTGCGCAACATGCTGTCCACCGCCACCCTGATCTCCGACCGGCTGGCCATGAGCCAGGACCCGGACGTGCAGAAGGTGACGCCGACCCTGGTGAAGGCGATCGACCGGGCGGTGGCGCTCTGCTCGACCACCCTCAACTTCACCCGAGAGACGCCGCCGCTGACCCTGGCGCCGGTCCGCCTTGCCGACCTGGTGGCCGAGCTGCGGGCGGAACTGGCGGAGCTGAAGGACAAGGACGTCGAGGTCCTGCTGAGCCAGGAAGGGGATATCGTGTTCCAGGCCGATCGGGACCAGATGTTCCGGGTCGTCGCCAATATCGCCTCCAACGCGGTCAATGCCGGGGCGGATACCCTGCGGGTGAGTGCCTGGGAGGCGTCCGGGCGGCTGCTGGTGGATATCGCCGATAACGGGCCGGGCATCCCGGAGGAGGGGCGCGGCCGGCTGTTCCAGCCGTTCCAGTTCTCCACCCGGCGCGACGGCACCGGTCTGGGTCTCACCATCGCCCGCGATCTGGTCCAGGCCCATGGCGGTACGCTGACATTGGAGCGGACCGGCTCCGACGGATCGACCTTCCGCATGAACCTGCCGGCGCGCACCGTGGTGTGACACGATTGCCGCCCGGCCCGGACCGGTGGGTCCGGGGAGCAGATTTTGCTTTGCCGGAGTTCGTTTTTGCGGTGTAGCCTTTGGCCGAATCGGGCGGATTTGGCGTGGCGTCGTACCGTCGATGCCGGGCCGGAAACACGGGGCGCACGGCCATGAACGTGCGTTGAACATAAGTCTCCTGCCAGGAGGGTGGAGGGCCGTTTTTCCGCACTGGAACGGCACGGATCTCCGCGCCCTGTGATTTCCGGTCCCCAGGACCGGAATGTCGGGACCACGGGTGAATGCCAATGTCGAAGCGCGTTGGAAAATCGGAGAGCGACCGGGGCGGTCCCTATGACCCGGCGGTGTCCTTCAACCTGGATGGCGACGAGGGTGCGGATGTCGAGGTGGTCTCCGATGTCGGAGCCCTGATCGGATATCTGGACGAGTGGCGCGAGGACGGGTGTTCCATCGGGCTCGTGCCGGTGCTCGGCGAGGCCCATGTGGGCCATCTGGTGCTGCTGGCCCTGGCCGCCCGGGAATGCGACCGGGTGGTGGTGGCGGCCGGACCTCGGGCCGACGTTCTCACCGATCCGGTCGGGCGGTCCCTGCTGTCGCGCAATGGCGCCGACGTCCTGTACGCGGCCGCGCGGGAGGTTGATCCGCTTCCGGTGGATGACCTTCCCGACTTCGCCGTGGCCATGGAGGGCCAGTACGGCCGCCGGTCGCTGACCGAGGCGGTCGGCAAGATCGAGCGGCTGATCGGCCTGATCGCGCCGGATCGCCTGTACCAGAGCGGGGCCGTGTTTCAGCGGGCCTGTGTGCTGGCGTCCCGGCTGTCGGGCCGGGACGGGGCACCGCTGATCCGGGTGGTGGACGCGGCGCGCGGTCCCGGCGGCATCACGCCGGTGGCGGAGATCGACCGGCTCGACGAGGCGGGCCGGGAACGGGTGGCCAGTCTCAGCCGGATCCTGCAGCGCATAGCCGGCAGACTGGCCGACGGGGTCAGCACGCCCGCCGGCGAAATTGCCTGGGGCCTCGACGCCCTGAGCGCCGCCGAGTTCGACGGCATCGACTATCTGGAGGTGCGCAATCCGCGCACGCTGGAGCCGGTGGACCGGGCCGGAGCGCCGGCCCGGGTCTTCGTCGCCGTGCGGATCGGCGATCTGCGCTTCGTCGACAGCGTACCCGTCAGATCGGCGGACGCAGACCGATGATCGGGTCGACCGGCCGCGGCTCCAGATCCCAGGGGAAATAGATCCAGGTGTCCTGGCTGACCTCGGTCACGAAAGTGTCGACCAGGGGCCGTCCGGCGGGCTTGGCGTAGATCGTGGCGAAATGCGCCTTGGGCAGCATGGCGCGCACCACCTTGGCGGTCTCGCCGGTATCGACCAGGTCGTCGACGATCAGCCAGCCGGCGCCGTCCTGGGTGAGGGAGGGCGGCTTGACCACCTTCAACTCGCCGCGCGGGCCGTCATAGCCGGCGTAGCTGGACACGCCGATCGTGTCGATCATGCGGAGTTCCAGTTCGCGGGCGACGATCGCGGCCGGCACCAGGCCGCCGCGGGTGATGCCGATGATGCCCTCGAACGGGCCGACATCCAGCAGCCGCCAGGCCAGGGCCCGGCCGGTGCGGTGCAGCTCTTCCCAGGAGACCGGAAAAGAGCGACGCGGATCGTCGTCCTTGCTTGCATTCATGGGGGATAGCCTCCGCACGTCGCCTTGATACTCCGGCTATAACGGCCCCATGGCGCGGTGGCAATGTGTACGCTCAGGTGGTGCGGTCGGACAGGGTCTCGAGCACCACGCCGTCGATCTTCCAGCTTCCGTCCGGCTGCCGTTCCATGAAGTAGAACGCCCGCCGGGCGACCCCGTCCGGACCGATGACGAAGACCGGCTGGGTCGGACGGCCGTCGAGGATGGTGGCGTCCTCGAACTCGAAGACCCGCGGCCGGGCGACCGCCTCGTAGGCGCCCGTCACCATCGAGCGGAACCGCTCAGCAGTGCCGAACATCGTGCGGATATCGGGGGAGGCATAGGAAAAGGCCTTGTCCCAGGCATCGGCGCGGAAGGCGTCCACCTGGGCCGAGATGACCCCGCGGAAGGCGGCGGCCTCATCGGCGGTCTGGGCGGATGACGGTGTCGAAAGCAGGCCGAGCGCGACAAGCGCCGCGGCGATCGGGCGAAGCAGGCGCAGAAGAAGCTGGCGCAGAACAGATCGGATCATGGGGCACCTCCACCGGTCTTTACGAGGCGCGGCGCCGATCCGGATCACCCGGCCGGAAAGCGAAGGGGCGGCTCGGATCGATCTCCGGCCGCCCCTGTCTCATGCTGTTTCCGCGCTCATTTCTGCGCTCAGCGCACGTAGATGCGGACCTCGTTGGTGCGCGCATCCGGCGCCGACTGGGCCGACAGGGCGACCCGGCCCGGCGGCAGGCCCATCTCCTGCAGGCTGCGGAACACGGTCTGGGCGTTGCGCTTGGCCTGGTTGGCGTCGAGGGCGTTGCGGCCCTGGTTGGCGGATTGCGGGCTGACGGCGATGACGTCGAAGATCGCCTCCGGCCGGGTTTCCAGCGCGCGGCGGACGGCGCTGTACAGCGGCTGCTCGTACTCGACGCCGGGCCGGTCGAAGCGGATCACCACCAGCGGACGGCGTCCGGCGACGCCGGTGCTCGCCGGGGCCGGGAAGCTGGCGCCGCCCGGGGTCGCCGAGGCCATGGCCCCGCCGCCGAAGGAGCGGTTGGCCAGGCTGGTGCCGAACAGCTCGCCGTTCTTGATGGCGACAGCCATGGTGTTCAGGTCGTTGCGCTCGTTCGCGGCGTAGGAGCTCTGGCGGCGGATGTCGTCGCTCAGCTCGGTCAGCAGGCGGTCGATCAGCACGACGGTCTGGTTGGTGTCGTCCTCCAGCACCGCGAGCTGCTCGTGGTCGGCCTCGACCGCGCCGGACAGGCCGTAGGCGGCGCGCACGGACTCAAGCAGATAGGTCGACAGCGCCGCGTCGGAGGACACCCGGTTGGCCAGGGCGTTCATGTTGGAGATATCGGTGTTCACCTGCTCCAGCTGGCGCTGGGCGCTGTTCCACTGATCGACGAGCTGCGGGTTGCCCGGCGTGGTGCCGACCTGCAGGCGGGATTCGATGCCGGCGACCGTCTGGTGGTAGTTCAGCGCGTTCTGGGCGGTGGTGGCGCGCAGGGACTGCAGGGTGCCGTTATGGCCGCGGATGCTGTCCTGCAGGCGGACCAGATCGCCGCGCAGCTGAATGACCTTTTCGCCGACGAAGGTTCCGGTCGGTTCCATCGTGGCCGGCGGACGAACCTCGAAATTGGTGCTGCCGAGCGGCGGCGGGCCGCCGACCATCGCGGAGCCCGCGCGTTCCCCGGCAGATGGCTGAATGGCAACGGTCTCGGCCGCCGGTGAGTCGGCGCTTGGCGCTTCACCGGTCAGAGACGGCCACAGCGAATCGCTGCTGAACGAGCACCCCGCAAGGGCGAGTACGCCGGCACCGATAACGGCGAGGCGGCGCATGGAGTCGAACGATTCGATCACCGCGTCATCCCTTTTAATTCCCAACCCGGACCCCCGAAGAACGCGTGCCGCTCCCCCTCGCGACTGGGCGCGCTCCATGATGCGATACGCGGCGTTAGGAGCCAAGGGATGTCTCTACAGAGAATTCCATCGGCTTTCGTCCAGCGACCCCGCTCACAAATCACTGCTGGGATACTACTTAAACCACGGAATCCGAACAAGTTCTTTTGCCCGTGGCTTTTTCGTATCAGGGCTCTTGCCAAGCGTGAGGGGTTTGAGTAGGTTGCGCCTCCTTCGCGGGGGGCACCCCCACGAATTGGCGCCCGTAGCTCAACTGGATAGAGCACCTGACTACGGATCAGGAGGTTGGGAGTTCGAATCTTCCCGGGCGCGCCACTTATCCTCCCGGACCATTCCCAATCCGTCAGTAACGTCTGCGCGAATTAGCCGCCGCGCCGGGTCGCCCATAGCGCGAATCGAGCGCTGCCCGCTGTGCGGTCGCCGCGCTTGACCGCCCTTGTGGCACCCGCCATGCTTTCCGAAGCGGCGGATCACCGCGACCAATAAGTGGTGACCGACCCTTTCCAGAGGGAGGAATACATGACGGTTACCCGTAGGGCGGCGTTTGCCGCGACGCTCGGATTTGCTCTGGCGGTTTCCGCCGGCGCCCAGGCCGCAGACCCCATCAAGATCGCCTTCATCGACCCGCTTTCCGGACCGTTCGCCACCACCGGCGAGTCCGGCCTGCGGTCCTTCGAGTTCGCCGCTGAAACCCTGGTCAACCAGAAGGGCGGCGTGCTCGACGGCCGGATGTTCGAGATTGTACCGCTGGACAACCAGATCAGCCCGAAGGAGAGCCTGATCCAGCTCAAGCGGGCGATCAGCGACGGCATCAACTACGTGGTGCAGGGCAACTCGTCGGGCGTGGCCAACGCGCTCACCGATGCCATCGAGAAGCACAACAAGCGTAATCCCGACCAGCGCGTGCTGTTCCTGAACTACTCGGCGGTCGACCCGGCGCTGACCAACGAGAAGTGCAACTTCTGGCACTTCCGCTTCGACGCCAACGCCGACATCAAGATGGACGCGCTGACCGACGCCATCGCCGAGAACCAGGACATCAAGAAGGTCTACATCATCGGCCAGGACTACAGCTTCGGTAAGGCCGTGGCCGATGCGGCGGTGAAGATGTTGGGCGAGAAGCGTCCGGATATCGAGATCGTCGGCAACGAGCTGCACCCGATCGGCAAGGTGAAGGACTTCACCCCCTACGCCACCAAGATCAAGGCGTCGGGCGCCCAGGCGGTGATCACCGGCAACTGGGGCGCCGACATGGTCGGCCTCGGCAAGGCGATCATCGAGGCCGGCGTCGACGCGCCGATCTATACCTATTACGGCGCCCATGACGGCATCACCGCCACCTTCGGCGAACTGGGCGAGGGCATCATCCGCTCGGTGCGCGAGGGCAGCCTCAACCCGCCGACGCCGGAGTTCAAGGCGCTGAACGACGGGTTCAAGGCCAAGTACCCGGACAACGACATCAACCAGCCGCGCATCTTCAACACGGTGGCGATGCTGGCGATGGCGATCGAGAAGGCCGGCACGACCGATCCGGTGAAGGTCGCCTATGCCCTGGAAGGGATGGAGTACGACACGATCATGGGCGGCAAGGTGTGGATGCGGCCGTCCGACCACCAGGCGATCCAGGACGTCCATATCTCGGTGCACACCAATAAGGACATCGTGGTCGACGCCGATAATTCCGGCTACGGCCTGAAGGATGAGAAGACCGTCACCATGGCGGGCAAGGACAGCCCGACAAGCTGCGAGATGGAACGGCCGGACGCCTGATCCGGACGATCCGCGCGGTGCCGATCCCGCCCGCCTGGGCGCGGGCCGGCGCCGCGCATCGCCCTTGCCCTCCACGCCTTGGCCGATGACGGGACGCGTGCATGGTCGAACTTGTGATTTTTTCGCTGCTGAACGGGCTGGTCACGGGCCTGCTGCTGTTCATGCTGTCGAGCGGGCTCACGCTGATCTTCAGCATGATGGGCGTGCTCAACTTCGCCCATGCCAGCTTCTACATGCTGGGGGCCTATTTCGCCTACACGATCTCCACCTATGTGGGCTTCTGGCCCGGGCTGATCGTCGCGCCGCTGCTGGTCGGCCTCGCCGGCGCGCTGGTGGAACGCTACGGCCTGCGCCACGTGCACAGGCACGGGCACGTGGCCGAGCTGATCTTCACCTTCGGGCTGGCCTTCCTGATCGAGGAGATCGTGCAGTTCTTCTGGGGCAAGGCGACCAAGGACTATTCCGCGCCGGAGCTGCTGCAGTTTCCGTTGTTCACGCTCTACGGCCAGAACTTCCCGGCCTACAAGGCCTTCATGATCCTGATCTCGGTCGGCATCTTCATCGGCCTGTTCACGGTGCTGAGCCGCACCCGGGTCGGGCTGATCATCCAGGCGGCGATCACCCATCCGCACACCGTCTCCAATCTCGGCCATAACGTCCCGCTGGTGTTCATGGGCGTGTTCGGCGTCGGCTCGGCCCTGGCCGGGCTCGCCGGGGTGATCGCCGGGCCGGCGCTCGGCACCTTCCCGGGCATGGCCTTCGTGCTCGGCTCGATCGTGTTCGTGGTGATCGTGGTCGGCGGTCTGGGCTCGCTGCCCGGCGCCTTCGTCGCCTCGCTGCTGATCGGCTGGCTGCAGACCTTCGCCATCGCGCTCGACTGGTCGGTCAGCGACCTGCTCGACATCCTCGGCATCAGCTTCGACTCCGAGCACGTATTGCGGGACCTGTGGACCCTGTCGCTGCCCCAGGTGGCGCCGATCCTGCCCTACATCCTGCTGGTCCTGATCCTGATCTTCCGCCCGCGCGGGCTCATGGGGAAACGCGAGACATGAGCGCCACCGAGACGGGTTCCGCGGCGACCGGCAAATCCGGCGACCGGACGGGGGCCGAGCCGGCCTGGAAGCGGGTGGCCGACGACCAGATGCGCCGCGGCGCCTTCCGGCGCACCCTGCCGGTCTGGGGGGCCGCCTTCGTCGTCCTGATGATCATGCCGCTGCTGTTCTCCTCGGCGGTCGGCGTGACGATCATGAACCAGATGGGCATCTCCATCGTCTTCGCGCTCAGCTACAACATGCTGCTGGGCCAGGGCGGGATGCTGTCCTTCGGACACGCCGTCTATTTCGGGCTGGGCGGGTTCCTGTCGGTCCATGTGATGAACTACGTGGAGTACGACGGCTGGTGGCTGCCGCTGCCGCTGCTGCCCTTCGTCGGCGGGCTGTTCGGCCTCGCCTTCGCCGTCCCGATCGGCAGCTTCTCCACCCGCCGGGCGGGCACGGTCTTCGCGATGATCTCGCTCGGCGTCGGCGAGCTGGTGGCCGCGTGTTCGATCATCTTCGTCGCCTTCTTCGGCGGCGAGGAGGGGGTGAGCGGCGACCGCACCATGGGCCCGCCTGTGTTCGGTTCAGAGTTCCTGAGCGAGGTGGAGGTCTACTACCTGATCGCCGGCATCGTGCTGGTCGCGGCCCTGTTCATGTACCTGTTCTCCCGTACCCCCGCCGGCCGCATGGCCAACGCGGTACGCGACAACGAGGAGCGGGCCGAGTTCGTCGGCTACAGCCAGCGCTATGTCCGCTTCGTCTCGTTCTGTGCGTCGGGCTTCTTCGCCGGCATGGCGGGCGGCCTGTTCGCCATCAACTACGAGATCCTGACCGAGGAGAACCTGAACCTGGTGACCTCTGGCTGGGTGCTGCTGATGGCCTTCATCGGCGGCGTCGGCTTCTTCGTCGGGCCGATCGTCGGCGCCATCGTGCTGACCCTGCTGCAGACCGTGCTGTCCAACCACACCGAGCTCTGGCAGCTCTATGTCGGCATCCTGTTCGTGCTAACCGTGATGTACGCGCCGCGCGGCCTGACCGGTCTGGTGGCCATGCACGGGCCGGCGCTCAGGACCGGGCGGCTGGGCATTCTTGCGCGCGCCTATGGTGCGGCCGTCGTGCCGCTGCTCGCCTTCCTCGCCGGGGTCGTGCTGCTGCTGGAGATGGGGAACGTCGCCAATCAGAGCGTCGTCGGCGAGAGCGAGGCCCATGTCTTCGGCCTGACTCTGGACGTGAGCACGGTCGCACCCTGGCTCGTCGCCCTAGCTCTGGCGGCGGGCGGCGGCTACGCCCTGGTCCGCCTGGCACCGCGCCTACGCGACGCCTTCGCCCGGGCGACCGGCCAGGCGGGAGCGGCGTCATGACCGCCGCGCTGCAGATGCAGGGGGTTCGCAAGAGCTTCGGCCCCACGGAGATCATCCGCGGCATCGACCTGGAGATCCCGACCGGCGAGCGACATGCGATCATCGGGCCGAACGGGGCCGGCAAGTCGACGCTGTTCCACCTGATCAGCGGCAAGTATTCCAAGACGGCCGGCCGCATCCTGCTGAACGGGACCGAGGTGACGGAGCTCCAGCCCTATCAGATCAACCGCATGGGTCTGAGCCGGTCGTTCCAGATCACCAATATCTTCCCGCGGCTCAGCGTGTTCGAGAACGTGCGCTGCGGCCTGCTCTGGTCGATGGGGTACCGCAACAGTTTCTGGCGCCTGGTCGATACCGAGCGCGCGTTGAACGAGCGGGCGGCGCAGATCCTGGACGAGATCGGCCTGCTGGAGCGCTGCGACCTGCCGGCCGGCGTGCTCGCCTATGCCGAGCAGCGGGCGCTGGAGATCGGCATCACCATCGCCGGCGGGGCGGAGGTCATCATGCTGGACGAACCCACGGCCGGGATGAGCCACAGCGAGACCGAGGGCGTGGTCGAGCTGATCCGCCGGGTCACCCAGGGCCGTACCCTGGTCATGGTCGAGCACGACATGGGCGTGGTCTTCAACCTGGCCGACCGGATCTCGGTGCTGGTCTATGGCGAGATCATCGCCACCGGCACGCCGGAGGAGGTGCGCGCCAGCAAGGCCGTGCAGGAGGCCTATCTCGGTGCGGTGGATGCCGGGGAAGGGGAGGCACACTGATGCTCCAGGTCACCGACCTGCACGCCTATTACGGTAAGAGCCACATTCTGCGGGGCGTCAGCTTCGACGTCGGCGAGGGTGAGATCGTCAGCCTGCTCGGGCGCAACGGGGTGGGCCGCAGCACCACCTGCAAGGCGATCATGGGCGAGGTGCCGCCGGTCGGCTCGATCCGCCTGCGCGGCCAGGAGATCGCCGGGCTGAAGCCGCATCAGGTCGCCCATCTCGGCATCGGCTACGTGCCGGAGAACCGGGACATCTTCCCGACCCTCACCGTGCGTCAGAACCTGATCCTCGGCATGAAGTCGGCCAAGCCGAAGCCGGGCGACCGCTGGTCGATGGACGACATGTTCGAGCTGTTCTCCAACCTGAAGGAACGCGCCGACGTGGTGGCGGGCGCGCTGTCCGGCGGCGAGCAGCAGATGCTCACCATGTGCCGCACGCTGATGGGCGACCCGGACCTGGTCATGGTCGACGAACCGACCGAGGGGCTGAGCCCGCTGATGGTGGAGAAGGTCGCCGTGCTGCTGGAGGAGATCGCCCGGCGCGGCATTTCCATTCTGCTGGTCGAGCAGAAGCTGACCATCGCGCTGAAGATCTCCCAGCGCCTCCTGGTGATGGGCCATGGCCATCTGGTCTTCGAGGGGACACCGGCGGCGTTCGCCGCCGACGATCAGGTGCGCCGGGAATGGCTGGAAGTCTGAGGTTCGGTCAGTCGCTCTTGGCCTGCCGGATTTCCGTGACGTAGCCGGCCTGGATCGCCTGATAATAGGTGGCCGCGCACAGGGCGGTCACCGCATTCTCGCCGCGCTTCAGCGCGCTGCGGAGATCCGCCAGCGCCGCCCGCTGGTTGGCCGCGCCGAACATCGAGCGGCTCGACGGGTCGCGGCCGATGCGGTCGGCCAGGCCGCCGCCATAGCAGTAGTGAATCACCGCCTCGTAATAGCCCGGACCGCGGTCGGCGGCGCTGACCGCATGGCTGATGAGGAGGAGGCAGAGGACAAGAACCGGGAGGCGATGCATGGCGGGGGGCGGGGATCAAAAGGTCGGGCGAATCACCCGAGCAGTGTTCCACGGTTAGATTTATTTTTTAATAAAATTTCTCTGATCTTTGAATTGTATTTAACGGGCGCCTGGATCCGCTATCGTGGCGATCCGCTGCGGCCGTAGACGTCGTCCAGCCGCACGATGTCCTCTTCCGACAGCATGTCGCCGGACTGCACCTCCACGATCGCCACCGGCACGTCGGTCGCGTTCTCCAGCCGGTGGACCCAGCCCAGCGGGATGTCGATCGACTGGTGCGCGGACAGGTCCACCACGTCGAGCGCGTCGGCCGAGGGGCCGAGGGTGACCCGGGCCCGGCCCTCGATCACCACCCAGTGCTCGGCCCGGTGGGCATGGGTCTGCAGCGACAGCCGGCCGCCCGGATTGATGCGGATCTGCTTCACCAGGAAGCCGTCGCCCATATCCAGGTTCCGGTACGACCCCCAGGGACGGTGCACCATGGCGTGGCCGTCGACCTGCCCGTAGCCTTCCGCGCGCAGCCGGTCGACGACGGTGCGGATCTCCTGAACCCGGTCGCCATCGGCGACGAGCACCGCGTCCTCGGTCGCGACCACGACGGTGTTGCGCAGGCCGAGGGTGGCGATCAGCGGACCGTGGGAGATGGCGACGGTCCCATGGCTGTCCAGTTGGCTGACGGGGCCGGCGGCGGCATTGCCGTCGGCGTCGCGGCCGAGCGCGTCGGCCAGGGCGTCGAACGAGCCGATATCGCTCCATCCCGGATCGCAGGCCACCACCGACGCGGTCTCGGTGCGCTCCATGATCGCCACGTCGATCGAGACCGACCGCATGCCCTCGTAGGCCTCGGCGCCGAGGCGCAGGAAGTCCAGATCGGACCGAGCGCCGGCAAGGGCGGCGCGGCAACCGTCCAGCAGGTCCGGGGTGAAGCGGGCCGCCTCGCGCGTCAGCGTGGCGGCGGAAGCGAGGAAATTTCCCGAGTTCCAGAGGTATCGCCCATCGGCCAGGTAGGTGCCGGCGGTCGCGACGTCCGGCTTCTCCACGAACCGGGACACCGGACGGACGTCGCGATCCGCCGCCCCGCCGGCCAGGATATAGCCGTAGGAGGTCTCCGGCCGGCTCGGGGAGATGCCGAAGGTCACGATCCGCCCGCCCCGCGCCGCCGGCAGGGCGGTGGCGACGGCGTCGCGGAACGCCTGGGGCCGGGTCATGGCGTGGTCGGCGGCGAGCAGCAGAAGAACCGCGTCGGCATCGCCGGCCAGCAGGTGCAGGGCCGCGGCGAGGGCGGCCGGCGCGGACCCGCGGGCGGCCGGCTCCAGCAGGATCGCCGCCGGCTCGATCCCGACCGCCCGCAGCTGCTCGGCGACGATGAACCGGTGCTCGGTGTTGGCGACCACCAGGGGCGGGGCGAACGTCGCCGGGTCGCAGACCCGCAGCGCGGTGGTCTGCAGCAGCGAGTGGTCGCCCTGCAGCGTCAGGAACTGTTTGGGATAGGCGGTGCGGGACAGCGGCCAGAGCCGGGTGCCGGCCCCGCCGGACAGCAGGACGGGATGGATCGTCGTCACCGCGTCACTCCTGGGCTCGGGTGCGCGGACGGGCGCGCAGAATGGCGGCGGTGAACGCGTCCAGGTCGCCGGCCTCGAACAGATAGCCGTCGATCCCGGCGGCCGCGGCCGCATCCATGTCGCTCTGCCGGTCGCCGATCATGAACGAGCCGGCCCGGTCCACCGGCCAGGCCGCCATCAGGTCGAGCAGCATGCCCGGGGCCGGCTTGCGCCAGGATGCCTTGTCGGCGAAGCGCTCGGCCTGATGATCCGGATGGAAGGGACAGTAGCGCCAGTCGTCGACACGGGCGCCCTGCCGCAGCAGCGCCTCGCCCATCCAGCGGTGCAGGCTCTCCACCGCGTCGGTGTCGTACAGCCCGCGGGCGATCCCCGACTGGTTGGTGACCACGAAGACCCGGAACCCGGCGGCGTTCAGCCGGGCCACCGCCGCCGGCGCGCCGACGACCCAGACGATCTGGTCCGGGCGGTGGGCGAAGCCGGCATCCACATTCAGCACACCGTCGCGATCGAGAAAGACGGCAGGGCGCGGCTCGGTCTCCGGCACGGGCGGGGACAGGCGGGGCATTCGGGGCGTCCGATTCGTTTCGACGGAGCCTCTATAGGCCGTCCGGCCCCGGGAGGCGACTCGCGAAAGCCCCCCGAGTCGTATGAAGGTCGGTCAACGTGTACACGCTATTGGCGTATGGATCGTCTCTTAACTCGGGCTATCAGGGATGGGAGTCGAGCCATGATCACAATACCCTACAAGAACCGACTGCTGACGAACGTCGGATCTCTGGTCGTGCCGGAGAAGGACCTGTTCGCGGAGTATTTCCTGCGGCTGAACGCGCAGCTCAACCAGTACGGGCTGCAGATTGCGGTCGATGACGACATGAGCGGCTTCGATCAGGTCTGCCGCGAGACCGGCAAGTTCATGCCGAACGCCTTCAACCCCGCCGCCGTGCCGTTCCCCCGCGGGGCGGCACTGTGGATGAGCGTGCACGACGCGACGTCGGAGCGGATCGCCACCTTCGCGATCCGCCTGTTCGACCTCGGGCAGCGCACGCTGGGCGACTGGCTGTCGACGCTGTCGTTCTTCTACAACACGCCGGCCCGCGACATGGCGAGCGGCGAGCGCTTCGTGCTCAGCGAGGAGGCGGACTCCTATGCCAATGCGGTACGGCGCAACTGCACCTATATCGGCGGGCTGTGGCTGGCACCGGCCTGGCGCGGCCGCACGGTGCTGGCGGAGGTACTGACGACGGCGGGCTGTGCCCTGGCGCTGGCCAAGTGGGACGCGGCCCCGATGGTGTCGATCGCCGAGGACGAGGTCTATGCCAAGAACGCCTCGAAGTACCGCTTCAACGAGGCTCATTCCGGCGTGCGCTGGCTGCGCCCCCACAAGCCGGAGCGTAGCCGCATGTGGCTGCTGGGCCGGACGCGCGACGCCGTGGTCGCCGATGTGACGCAGTTCGTCGAGCGGCCGGACGCGCATCCGCTGGTGGCGGCCCCGACCGGCGTGCCGGCACGGGAGGTGCGGGCCGGAGGCTGATCGTCCTCAGATCGGGGCGGCGTGTTCCAGCTCGCAGGTCGACAGCAGCGCGCTGACGCGCTCGCCACCCTCGCCGGCACCGAACAGCGGCACGGTCAGGCGCGACCACTGGACCATCTGGAGGCCGTCGCTGGCGGCCACCACGCCGTTGCAGCGGTGCAGTACCGGCTCACGCCGACGCTGGACCGACCGCAGGTCGCGCTGGACGCAGAGGCCGAGCCCGCGGTCGGGCACGTCGATCAGGCGGGAGCCTTCCATGGCCCGGTGGACCCGGTCGTCCCAGACCTGTACCCCGCCGGGCGCGTAGCGGGCGATCCGCAGATCCTCGTTCGCGTCGATCACCAGGAGCTTGGTGCGGGTCTGGAACAGGCCCAGCCGTTCCAGGTCGCGCAGCATCCCCTCGCCGGTCCCGGCAGCGGCCTTTTCCTCCTGCCAGCGCGTGAGAATGACGGAGAAGGGGTGGGTCGCGGCCCAGGCCTGGCTGGAGGCGAGAATCTGGTGGATCGGCGCCTCGATGCTGTCGACCAGGGTGAGCGGCTCGTCATTGGCGGCGATGCGGCAGATCGCCCGCAGTCGGTCGATGAGCTGGACAGGGTGGCCCTTCTCGCGCACCCAGGCCATGCCGTTCCACCAGGCGAAGGTGAGTTCGCCGGCCATCGGCGCCCAGACCTCGCACAGGGCGACGAGCTGGTTCAGCGCCTCCCGGCGGATCGCCACCGGGTCGAGCGCCACCACCTCCGGGACCGACGAGCGGAAGGACGTGCCGTGCAGGCTCCACTTGCGCTTAATGCCGACCCAGCCCAGCGAGCGCAGGGCGAAGCTGACCATCTCCGGGGTCGACTCGACCAGGCGGCGGTCCTTGAGGCAGTCGGCGGTGTTGACGGGCGCCAGCCACTCCGCCATGGCGAGGCTGCGGGCGAACCGCTCCTCGTCGACATGGCCGTGATCGTCCAGATCCTGCCGCAGCGGCGAGGCGAGCGGATAGCGCAGGGTGTCGGAGAGTTCGTAGGGCTGGGGCATGGGGAACGCCTCCGCCCCCCAGACCGACTGATCCTCGCCGATATCGTCCCGGCGCTGGCTCATCATCGTATCCAGGTAGCGGCAGGCGCTCTCTGCCTCCAGAAAGGCGATGTCGACCGGCTCGGCGTCGCGGTCGACCAGCACCAGTTCGATCAAGGTGCTCGGGGCTTCCTCGGCAAGATGCAGCGGCAGCGCCTGCAGCGCCTCGGCGCAGGCGGTGCTGGGATTGAGGCGCACGACCGTGCGGTCGGACTGGATCCCGACATCCACCCAGCCGAAATGGTGCAGCATGGTGAACAGCATCGCCGCTTCGCCACCCGCTCCGTCGGAATGGCGGTCCTCGCGACCTGCCTGGGTCAGCCAGAACCCCCTGCCGACGCCGTTTCCGTCGTCTTCCCCCATGCCCAATCGCCCCTGGACAAAATTTAGCAGCACAAAAACTGTCGCATGCCCACGTCAACGCAAACAAGCCCGATTCGCGCGAGGGGATGCTGATTTGTCAATGGTTGAATAGTGGTGGGGCATACTAGAGGGGCCGTTGTAATAAACTACGGCGATGCTGCCCGAAAAGAGCAAGGTCGGCGCCAAAGGGTTACTTTCGGCGCCGACCTTGTGTCAATTGTCGACAGTTTGCTGGTCTCTCAGTCACCCTTTGCGATTAGATCGAAAAGGGTGATGAAAGCAGAGTTGATCGGGCCGATCAGGACGCCTGACCGAAGATCTCGGCGACGCGCTCCCAGTTGACCAGATCGTTCACGAACGCCTTCACGTAGTCCGGACGGGCGTTGCGGTAGTCGATGTAGTAGGAGTGCTCCCAGACGTCGCAGCCGAGCAATGCGGTGCCTTCGCCGGTGGCGAGCGGGTTCACACCGTTCGGGGTCTTGGTGACGGCGAGCTTGCCGTCCTTACCGAGGATCAGCCAGCACCAGCCGGAGCCGAACTGGCCGACGCCGGCCTGCACGAACTCGTCCTTCATTTTGTCGACGCTGCCGAAGTCGGAGACGATCTTCTTCTCCAGCTCGCCCGGAATGGACCCGCCGCCATTCGGCTTCATCCATTTCCAGAACTCGACGTGGTTCCAGTGCTGTGCGGCGTTGTTGAACAGGCCGCCGCCCTTGCCGCCATCATAGGAGGCCTTGACGATTTCCTCGAGCGACTTGCCCTCAAGGCCGCTGCCCTCGAGCAGCTTGTTGCCGTTGGTGACGTAGGCGTTGTGGTGCTTGTCATGGTGGTACTCCAAGGTCTCCTTGGACATGACCGGCGCCAGGGCGTCATGGGCATAGGGAAGATCGGGAAGTTCGAAGGCCATGGGTTGCTCTCCTCGTGTGAAACTCTCGACCGGCAGGCGTGCTGCCCGCCGGGGCCGGTGCGCGGGATGTAAACGAGTGCGGGGCCGCGTCGTTCCCGGCCGCACGTCACCATGTAATAGCAAGAGATTTCTTGTCTAGAGGGAAGCGGGTTTCGTCGCCTTCTCCGCCACCGCTTCCAGGAACTCCTCCAGGGTCTCCGGGTCGCGGCCGGCGAAGCGTTCGCGCAGGCCGAGATCGGCGACCCACATCTGCCGGTCGCGGGTGCCCAGCGCCGTGGACGGCTCCAGCCCGAGGTCGCGCAGGGTGTCGGCGACGCTGTCCATCTCGATCGCCCGGCGCTTTCCGTGCAGCGCCATGCGGCCCATATGGAAGGTCGCCACCTGGCGCCAGTCGAGGCCGGGGAAGGTGGACTGGATGGAGGCCAGCACCCGGTCGGCCACGCCGGCCCGGTCAGCGGCCACCAGGCTCTCGCACAGGATCGCCTCGATGCCCTTCATAAAGACCGAGCGGGCCATCTTGATGGTCGAGGCTTGGCCGATCTCCGTGCCCACCACTTCCACATTCATGCCGAGGCTCGTCATGGTCTCCGCGACGGCTTCCGCCGCCTCGCCGGCCAGCAGCATCGGCACCACATGACCGCGCCCCAGTACGGTGTCCATCACCGCCACGTCGACATAGCGGCAGGCGGAATTGCTCTCCACCGCCTTGGCCGCCTTCACCTTCTTGCCGGGCGAGCAGGAGTTCAGGTCGAGATAGAGCTGGCCCTGGCGCAGATGCGGGGCGGCACTCTCCGCCGCTTCCAGGGCGCGCTCGGAGGTCACCGTCGACAGGATCAGGTCGGCCTCGGCCACGGCTTCCGCCGGGGTGTCGCAGGCGGTGGCGCCGAAGCTCTCGGCCTTGGCCCGCCACGCGTCGCGGGTCGCCGGGTCGGCCGCCAGGATGTCGTAGGTGGCGACGGACTTCGCCCCGGCGCCGAGCAGGCCCCGGGCGAGTTCCGGGCCGGCCTCGCCGAAGCCGATGAACGCGAGCTTCACGCTCATCCGACCGCTCCCGCCTTGCGCAGGGCCGCGATCTGCTCGCTGCCGTAGCCGAGCTCCGCCAGCAGCCCGTCGGTATCGCCGCCGAGCTCCGGACCCGGACGCTTCGGCGGCGCGGAGCCGGAATTGCGGATCGGATGGGCGACCATGCGGAAAGCCTCCTCAAGTCCCAGTTCGGCCCCGTTGGGCGGCGGCGGGAAGGCGTGGATGCCGTCGCGCTCGGCGACGAAGGGATTGTCCATGGCGTCGGCGATGTCGAGGATCGGCGAGGCGGGGACGGTGCCGCCGAACTCCACCATCCATTCCGCCGTGGTCTTCGCGCTCAGCGCCTCGTCCAGAATCTCCTGGATGGCGGGGCGTTCGGCCAGACGGTCCTTGAAGGTGGCGAAGCGCGGATCGGTCGCCAGCTCCGGGCGTCCGATCTTCCGGCACAGCGCCGGCCAGAACTTCTCCTTGTTGCACATCAGATAGATCCAGCCGTCCCCGGTCTTGTAGGTCTGACACGGGGTCAGGGACGGATGGGCCGAGCGCGGCAGCCGGTCCTGCACATGGCCGGCGTTCAGGTACCAGGTGGAGAGATAGGTCACCGTGTGCAGCGCCAGGTCGAACAGGCTGACATCGACGTCGCGGCCCTCGCCGGAAGCGCGCGCCTGCAAGATCGCCGAGCTGACGCCGAAGGCCATGGTGACACCGGTCATCAGGTCGACCACCGACAGGCCGAACCGGCTCGGCGGCGAACCGGGCTCGCCGGTGACCGAGAACCAGCCGGCTTCGGCCTGCATCAGGTAGTCGTAACCCGGCCAGGTCTTGCGCGATCCGTCGCGGCCATAGGCCGAGAGGTGGCCGCAGACGATTCTCGGGTTCACGTCCTTCAGGCTAGCGTAGTCGAGACCGAGCTTCTCCGGCACGTCGCCGCGCAGGTTGTTGGTCACGGCGTCGGCGGTGGCGGCCAGTTCCCGGAAGATCCGCCGCCCCTCGTCGCTGCGCAGGTCGAGGGCGACGCTGCGCTTGTTCAGGTTGAACGAGTGGAAGAACTGGCTCTGCCGGCCCTCGTCGTCGAAGAAATACGGACCGACGCCGCGCGCCATGTCGCCGCCGTCGGCCGGGTTCTCGATCTTGATGACCTCGGCGCCCTGGTTGGCGAGATACATGGTGCCGAACGGTCCGGCACCATACTGCTCGACCGCCAGGATGCGGACACCCTCCAGCGGCTGGCCTGCCATGGCCTCCTCCTCTCGTTCGTTTCCTCCGCCCGCCGCCCCTTTTGCTCAGAGACGTTCCCGGGCCGCGTGGCTCAGGCCTTCGGACCCTTCAGCTTGATCGCGTTGGCCTTTTCCAGGACCTCGATCGTCGCCTCGTGGTTCGCGGTCGGCATGACCTCCTTGTAGCCGGCCCAGATCTCGTTCAGCGAGGCGAGCAGCGGCGCGAACATGTCCTGGTCGCCGGCGAGCCCGGCGGCGATGCCCACGTCCTTGGCCATCAGCGCGGTGGCGAAGCCGGAATTGTAGGTCCGCGGCAGCACCGACTGGTGATACTTGCGCTCGGTCGAGGAGTTGCGGCCGGTCGAGACGTTCAGGATGTCGACCATGGCGGACGGCTCGAGGCCGAACTTCTGGCCGATCAGCAGCGCCTCGTTCGCGGCGGTCAGGCCGACGGCGGAGAGATAGTTGTTCAGGCACTTCATCGCGTGGCCGGCGCCGAGCGGGCCGCAGCGGAAGATGTTCTTCCCCGTCGCCTCGAAGGTCGGCATGACCTTAGCGAGCGCATCCTCGTCGGAGCAGCCGACCATGATCGACAGGGTGGCCTTGTCGGCGCCCGTCACGCCGCCGGAGACCGGCGCGTCGATCAGGGTGATGCCCTTGGCCGCCAGCTCGTCGCCCAGCGCCCGGGTGCCCATCGGCGCCGAGGAGCTCATGTCGACCACGATCTTGCCCTCGGCGAACCCGGCGGCGAGGTTGTCGCCGTCGCCGAAGCAGATGCGGCGGACGACCTTGCCGTCGGGAACGATGGTGACGATGACGTCCGACATCTCCGACAGGGCGGCGAGGCTGGAGGCCCGCTTGGCGTCGAACTCGTCGGCGAAACGGCCCAGCTTGTCCTGGTCCAGGTCGAAGACGGCGATATCGACGCCGGCCTTCTTAGCATTGCGGGCCATCGGCCAACCCATGTTGCCGATGCCGATCCACCCGACGGTGATGTCGGACATGTCAGTAACTCCGTGATGTAGGGTTCCAGGTGCGGGGCAGGGCGGTGGGGATCAGTCGATCCCCATCTCCTTGAAGACCTCGCGGGCGTTGCGGAAGGCGTCGATCGCCGCCGGCACGCCGCAGTAGATGGCGGTCTGCAGGAAGACTTCCTTGATGTCGTCCTTGGTCAGCCCGTTGTTGATGGCGCCGCGGATGTGCAGACGCAGCTCGTGGCTGCGGCCGAGTGCGACCAGCATGCCGAGATTCAGCATCGAGCGCTGCTGCCGGCTCAGGCCCGGACGGCCCCAGACCTCGCCCCAGCAGTATTCGGTGACCAGTTCCTGCATCGGCATGTTGAAGTCGTCGGCGGCCGCGATCGACTTGTCGACATACTCGGCACCGAGAACCTCGCGCCGGTTCTTCAGACCGGCCTCGAACATGGCCTTGTCGCTCATGATTTTTCCTCCGATTTGTATACAAGATTGGCGCAGACCCTAGACCCGACGGACCTCCGCGCCAAGATAGGAAGGTGACGAGACGGGTTTCGCTCCCTCGATGGCGGGTTTGGGACGACAAAACCCCATCCTTGCGTCTAGGGTGCGCACCGCTCGACGACGCGCAACCCCGTAATTTTCCGGGTGCGAGAACTGGCTGAGAAGAGGACGATGGCGCCCGAGGGACCGATGACCTTCACGATCGAAGAACCGCGCGCGGCCGACACCACCGAGGTGGTCGACGCCCTTTATACCGTGCGGATCAACGCCCTGGTGGTGGATTTCCAGATCGGCATCCATGCCCACGAACAGGGCGTGCGCCAGCGCGTGCGGGTCGACATCGCCGTCGATGTGACGCGCCCCGAGGGCGGCTTCCGTGAGGACTACGCCCGGGTCTATTGCTACGAGCGCATCGTCAAGGCGGTCCGCGCCCTGGCCGGCGGCGGCCATGTGAAGCTGGTGGAGACCCTGGCCGACCGGGTTGCCGAGATCTGCCTGGCCGACGAGCGCGCGCAGCGGGCGGAGGTCACGATTTCCAAGCTCGACGTGTTCCACGACGCCGAAAGCGTCGGCGTGACCGTGGTGCGCCGCCGGGTCGGGTAGGCAACACTCCCCACCGGCCTCGATTTGGCTTACCCTGCGGATGTCAACAGGGGGGTGGCCATGAGCACATTGCAGGAACTCGATCCCGACTGCTACGCCGACGGAAACCCGAACGCCGTGGATGTGGTGATCGTGCCGCGCGCCCGGGACATCGGCGGCTTCGAGGTGCGCCGGGCGCTGCCCTCGACCAAACGGCAGATGATCGGGCCGTTCATCTTCTGGGACCAGATGGGGCCGGCCTCGATGCCGGTCGGCGAGGGGATCAACGTCCGCCCGCACCCGCATATCGGCCTCGCCACTCTGACCTTTCTGTTCGACGGCGAGATCCATCATCGCGACAGCCTCGGCACGACCCAGCCGATCCGGCCGGGCGAGGTCAACCTGATGACCGCCGGCAAGGGCATCGTGCATTCCGAGCGGATGGACGATGCGGTGAAGGCCATGGGGCCGCACCTGTTCGGCATCCAGTCCTGGATCGCCCTGCCGAAGGCCAGCGAGGAGGTGGCGCCCGCCTTCGAACACCGCGACCAGACGGCGCTGCCGACCCTGGAGGCGGAGGGCAAGGCGGTGCGGATCATCGCCGGCTCCCTGTGGGGCGCGACTTCGCCGGTCACCACCTTCTCCGAAATGATATACGCCGACGTCGCGCTGGAGACCGGTGCGCGTCTGCCGATCCCGGCCGAGCACGAGGAGCGGGCGATCTACGTCTCCGAAGGGACCGTGGTCATCAACGGCGACCGGTTCGAGTGCGGCCAGCTCCTGGTCCTGCATCCGGGCGACCCGGTCACCGTCGAGGCGGCGAGCCGGGCCCGCATCCAGGTGCTGGGCGGCGAGCCGATGGACGGCCCGCGCTTCATCTGGTGGAACTTCGTGCACTCGTCGAAGGACCGGATCGAGTCCGCCAAGGCGGACTGGAAGGCCGGCAAGTTCGACATCGTCCCCGGCGACGAGGAGGAGTTCATCCCGCTGCCGGAGAAGTGACGCTCAGCCGACCCGAACCATCGCGCCGTCGACCGGGATCGCCGCGCCGCTGATGTAGCGGGCGAGCGGCGAGGCGAGGAACACCATCAGCACCGCCAGGTCCTCGGGCTCGCCGAAATAGCCGGCCGGGATGAACCGGTCGATGAAGGCCTGCCGGCTCTCCTCGGTCGGGTGCAGGCGGTTGTCGATCTGCTCGGAATGGATCCGTCCCGGCGCGATTGTGTTCACGGTGATCCCGAACGGCGCCAGCTCCAGCGACATCGTGCGCGACCAGGACTGCAGCGCCGCCTTGGCCGGCATGGCGGCGTTCATCGAGTGGCCGACCATGGCGCCGGTCACGTTGACGATGCGGCCCCAGCGGCGCTCCTTCATCCCCGGCACGATCGCCGCCGACAGCCGCCGCGCCGCCTCGAAGTTCAGCTTGAACGACGCCTCCCAGAACGCCTCGTCCCAGGGGTCCTCCATGGGCCGCGAGCCGCCGGCGTTGTTGATCAGGATGTCGATCGTGCCGCCGGCCGCCTCCAGGGCGCGCTCGGCTATCGCGGCGCAGCCCTCCACGCTGTCCAGGTCTCCGGTCACGGCCACCGGGGCCGGGCCGCCGGCCGCGACCGCCTCGTCGATCACCGCCTGCAGGGCGGCCTCCCGCCGGCCATGGATGATCACCCTGGCGCCTTCGCGGGCCATCAGCAGGGCGGCGGAGCGGCCGATGCCGGCCGACGCGCCCGAGATCAGCGCAGTCTTGTCGGAGAGAAGCAGGTCCATCTGTACGTCCTTACGTCCGGTGAGGTCCGCATGATGCCAGGGCCGCCCCAGGCCGCAAGGTGCCGAGGCGGCATGAGGCCGATGCATCTGGCCGTCTTTTCGCCCGGCGGGCGTGGCGCTACAGTCCCGTCGTCATGGATTATGTCATTACCCCCGATGCCGTCTCGTTCTTCGGCCGCGGTCTGCGGCGGCCGGAATGTGTCGCCTGTACCGAAGCCGGAGCGATCTGGGTCAGCCACGCGCTGCCGCAGGGCGGCGGCGGAGTCGTCCGGCTGGACGCCGACGGCACGCCCCATCCCATCGTCGCCGGCGAGGGCGCGCCCGCCGACTTCATGCCCAACGGCTGGTCGATGGCGCCGGACGGCTCGTTTCTGATCGCCAGTCTCGGCGACAGCGGCGGGGCGTGGCGGCTGTTCCCGGACGGGACGTGCACGCCGCTTCTGCTGCAGGTCGACGGCTATCCGGTGCCGCCGGTGAACTTCGTCCATCTGGACGAGGCAGGCCGGGTCTGGATTTCGATCAGCACCTGCCGGATACCGCGCGACCGGGCGATGCACCGCGAGGTGGCGGACGGCTTCGTCATCCTGATGGATGCGATCGACCGGCCGGACACCGCCCGCATCGTCGCCGACGGCCTGGGCTATACGAACGAGGTGAAGGTCGACCCCTCCGGCCGCTGGCTCTATGCCAACGAGACCATGGCCCGGCGGCTGTCCCGTTTCGAGCTGAAGGGCGACGGGCTGGGTAGCAGACAGACCGTGGTCGACTATATCGACGGGGTGATCCCCGATGGGTTCGAGTTCGACGCAGACGGCGGCGTGTGGTGCGCCAGCGTGATGAGCAACCGGCTGGTGCGCGTCGGCCCGGATGGCAGCCAGCACGTGATCCTGGAGGATTGCGATCCGGCGGAGATCGCCCCGGCCATGGCGCGGTGGCGCGACGGGGGCTTCACCCGCGACGACCTGATGATCGGCGCGAAGCGGCCGCTCAGGAACATCGCCAGCATCACGTTCGGCGGGCCGGACCTGAAGACGGTGTATTGCGGCTCGCTGGCGGGCGACGGGCTGGTGACCTTCCGCTCCCCGGTCGCCGGTGCGGTGCCGCCGCATTGGATGTTTTGAACAAACCGGCTGAATAAACGGAGGAAACGAGATGACCCAGGTGCGTAAGGTCGAGGTGACGGATGTCGGCCCGCGCGACGGCCTGCAGGCCGAGAAGCGGCTGATCCCGGCGGCCGAGAAGATCGCGCTGATCAACCGGCTGATCGATGCCGGCGTGCCGCGGATCGAGGCGACCTCCTTCGTGTCGCCCAAGGCGGTGCCGCAGCTCGCCGATGCCGCCGAGGTGATGGCCGGGATCGACCGCAGCAAGGGCGCGATCATCGCCACCCTGGTCCCGAACGGCCGCGGCGCCATCCGCGCCGCCGAATGCGGGGTCGACGAGATGGTGGTCTTCGTCTCCGCGTCGGAAAGCCACAACAAGAAGAACGTGAACCGCTCGGTCGAGGAGTCCCTGAAGGGCTTCGAGGAGGTCGCGAAGATCGCCGGCGACGCCAAGATCCCGGTGCACGGCGCCATCGCCACCGCCTTCGGCTGCCCGTTCGAGGGCAACGTGGCGCCGGAGCGGCTGGCGATGATCGCCAAGCGGTTCCAGGACATGGGCTTCGTCGGCATGACCTTCGGCGACACCACCGGCATGGCGACCCCGCCGACGGTGCGCGCCGGCGTGGCGGCAGTGCGGGAGGCCGCGCCGAAGCTGACCATGGGCCTGCATTTCCACAACACCCGCGGCATCGGACTCGCCAATGTCATGGTCGGGCTGGACGAGGGCATCGACAAGTACGAGAGCTCGTTCGGCGGTACCGGCGGCTGTCCCTTCGCGCCGGGCGCCACGGGCAATATCTGCACCGAGGACCTGGTCTATCTGCTGCACGAGATGGGCATCGAGACCGGCATCGACCTGCGCAAGCTGATGGCGATCGGCTGCGACGTGGAGACGGTGGTGGGCCACCCGCTGCCGGGGCAGGTGATGAAGGCCGGGCAGCGGCTCGACCTGCATGACATGGACGCCGTGCGTACCGCGGAAGGGTGAGCATTCGTGACGGACAGTGACATTACGGGCGCCCCGGCCGGGGCGCTCGACGGGATCCGCGTCGTCGATCTCACCCGCATCCTGGCCGGGCCGTTCTGCACCCTGCTGCTCGCCGATATGGGCGCCGACGTGATCAAGGTGGAGCCGCCGGCCGGCGATCCGGTGCGCGGCCAGGGCGCCATGGTCGAGGGCTACAGCTGGTACTTCGCCCAGTTCAACCGCAACAAGAAGTCGGTCGTCCTCGACCTCTACACCGACGAGGGCAAGGCCGACCTGACCCGGCTGCTTGAGACCGCCGACGTGGTGGTGGAGAACTACCGCCCCGGCGTCTTCGCCAAGATGGGCTTCTCGGCCGAGCGGCTGGCGGAGATCAATCCGCGGCTGATCTGCGCCAGCGTCAACGGCTACGGCTCTTCCGGCCCCTATGTCGACCGTCCGGCCTTCGACTTCATCGCCCAGGCGATGAGCGGCTTCATGGCGGTGAACGGCGACCCGGACGGCCCGCCGAGCCGCGCCGCGCCGCCGATCTCCGACCTGATCGCCGGGCTGTACTGCGCCTTCGGCGTGGTCTCGGCCCTGCAGGCGCGGCACACGACCGGCCGCGGCCAGCAGGTGGAGAGCAGCCTGACCGGGGGACTGATCTCGATGATGGCCTATCTCTCCGCCGAATACTTCGCCACCGGCGCCAACCCGACCCGCACCGGCAACAACCATCCGATCGTCGCCCCCTACGGCCTGTTCCAGGCGGCGGACGGCGAGATCGCGGTCGCGCCCTCCAACGACACCTTCGTGGAGCGGTTCCTGCGGGTGCTCGGCCTGGAGGGGCTGCTGCGGGAGCCGGATTTCGCCGACAACGCGAAGCGCATGGCCAACCGGGACGCCCTGAACGCCCGGATCAACGCGGTGACCCGGGAGAAGCCGGTGGATCACTGGATCGATGCCATCAACAAGGCGGGCTGCCCCGCCGGCCGGGTCATGGGACTGGACGAGGTGTTCACCGACCCGCAGGTGCTGGCCCAGGAGATGGTGATCCAGTCCGAGCGCGAGGGACGCACACCGATCAGGATGACCGGATTCCCGGTCAAACTCTCCCAGACGCCGGCCGCCCTGCGCCAGCCGCCACCCGAACTGGGTGAACACACCGAGCAAATTATAACCTTTGTGAGAAATGCCACAAAGTCGCATTGACGCTAGGGAATTCTGTCCGCACGATCTTCCCACGCTCGTCATTTCGGGACCGCAGATGGCCCTCACCGACCCTGTTTTCACCTATCCGGACCTCGACACCAGCTCGGTCGAGTACGCGCCGGATTTCAGCACGGCCGGGGTCCGTTCGTGGTTGCGCGCCGGCAAGATGCGCGACGTCCTCGACTTCTGGAACGACATCCGCCAGTTCCGGCGCTGTCCGGAGCTGGCGGATGTCGATTTCGCCTCGGTGCCGGAGCTGGCGAACTGGATGATCCTGCTGGAGCGGCCGGTGCCGGGCGGCGACTGCCTGTTCCGCACCGTCGGCAAGAAGATCATCGAGCTGTCGCATCTGGACGTCACCGGCCAGCCGCTGATGGCGCTGCCGGACCCGGAATACCGCCGGATGTTCCAGGCGAACTGCGACGCGGTCACCCGCGCCGCCATGCCGCTCGCCTCGCGCTACCGCCGCATGCTGAAGGGCGCGAGCTTCGACTTCGAACGGCTAGACCTGCCGCTGATGCTGGAAAGCGGCCGGATCGGCGGTGTCCTCGTCGGCATGCACGCGGCCGGCGCCGACTGATACGGCGGCCATGGCCGCCCGGCTTGCGCAATCATCCCTGATCCCCGACCATGGCCGCGGTTTCCGGATCGGTGGATATTCCCATGAATTTCGGTCCCGTCTTGCGCCGCATCCGCGCGGTGCGTCGGCTCAAGCAGCAAGCCGTCGCCGACCTGGTCGGCGTGACCCAGGCGACCGTGTCGCGCTGGGAGAACGGCGATCTGGCGCCGAGCGGCGATCAGCGCCGCCGGCTGCTGCGGCTGCTGCACAGTTCGGCCACGCTCGGCTCCGACCATGGCCTGCGCCGGCTGGTGGAGACCTCGCCGCTGCGGGTTCATCTGGTCTGCGACATCACCCACCGCCTGCTCGCCGCATCGCCGGCGCGGGAGGCGGAGTGGCACTCGGACGCCCGCACCTGGGAAGGACGCTCGCTCTATCGCTTCGCCACCGAGGAGATCCGCGCCGCCGAAGCCAGGCTGGATGACTGCGGCTGGTTCGAGGGCCGGGTTCCGGGCGCCTATTTCTGGACCGGGGCGAGCGAGCCGGGGACGGCCATCAGCATCCAGCAGGGTTATTGCCTGTGGGAGCGGCTCACGCTGAACGACGGCAGCCCGGTGCGCATGGCGACCACCCTGGGCCCCGACGCGGTGTCGGCGAGCGTGCTGAACAGCTTCGTGGATCTGCGCGGCCCGGCTTCGCCCGTGTGATGCGGCCGCATAACTTATGCGTGGAGCCCCCTGCGCGCGGCCGGTAGCGTCTCCCGGACCCGAAGCGCACGCGGAGGTCCACCATGCGGAACCAGGCCCGCACCATCCTCGATTTTCTTAGCTTCAGTGAGCGGATCAAGCGCGAGCTGCGCCATTCCTGGCTGTCCGACGGCCGGCGGGAGAGCGTGGCCGAGCATTCCTGGCAGATGGCGCTGATGGCAATCCTGGTGGCCCCGCATCTGCGCCGTCCGGTGGACCTGCTGCGGGTCCTGGAGATGATCGTCGTCCACGACCTGACCGAGGCGGTGATCGGCGACATCCCGGCCTTCGAGGTCAGCCCCCGCCAGGACGCCAAGCGTCGGCGCGAGGCCGAGGCGGCGCTGCGCATCCGCGACAGCCTGGACGCCGATACCGGCGGCCACGTCTACGCCCTGTTCCTGGAACTGGAGACCGGCGGCACGTCGGAGGCGAAGCTGGTTCACGCGCTCGACCGGCTGGAGGTGCAGGTCCAGCACAACCTGGCGGCGGACGAGACCTGGGAGCCGGTGGAATACCCGATGGTGTTCAACAGGCTGTCGCAGCCTTGCCGTCACGACCCGTTCCTCGCCGCCCTGGCGGAACTGGTGGAGGCGGACGGCGCCGCCAAGATGGCGGCGGCCGGCATCGACGTGGCGGCGGTGAGGCGGGCGGCCGAGGCCGCCTGACGGCGGGAAGAGGGCTCCGTCTTCGACCCACCACCTGACCCTATCCATCCTCCCCCTTTCCCGTCATCCTGGGGGTCGCCGGGATGACGGACGAAGGGAAGGGCGCGTTAGGGCCTGCGCATTTCGCCCCTTTGACTTTCGCCGGCCGCCCGACAATTCTCGCGCTCCAACGCGATCGGAGAAGCACCCGTGGACAAGACCGGCAACACCTTCAATTCGGCGGCCTATGGCGGACCCGGCTGGCAGGGGCGCACGCGCACCCACCGCGAGGAGATCGGCGATCTCTGGACCGCCAGCGGCATCGACAGCGAATACGCCACCCTGCGCTCGGTCCTGCTGCACCGCCCCGGCGGCGAGCTGGCGGCGGCCCTGGAAGACCCGAACTCGGTGCAGATGCTGGAGGCGCTCGACCTGGGCCGCGCCGGCGAACAGCACGACGCCATGGCCGAGGCCTACCGCGCCAACGGCGTCGACGCCCAGTATGTCGACCCGGCCGGCCAGCCGACCCCTAACCAGATGTTCTGCGCCGACCTGTTCGTGATGTCGCCGGAAGGCGCGATCCTGGCGCGTCCGGCCTCCACGGTGCGGGCCGGCGAGGAGCGCTGGGTCGCCCGGCGCTTGGCCGATGCCGGCGTGCCGATCCTGCGCACCATGACCGGTAATGCGGTGTTCGAGGGTGCCGACCTGATGTGGCTCGATCCCGAGACGGTGATGGTCGGCCTCGGCCTGCGCACCAACGAGGACGCCGCCGCCCAGATCGCGTCTTCCATGGAGGAGATCGGGGTCGAGACCCTGGCCGTCGACATGCCCTACGGCACCATGCATTTCATGGGCATGCTGCGGATCGTCGACCGCGATCTCGCCATCTGCTGGCCGCGCCGCACGCCGTTCTCCACGGTGCGGGCGCTGGAGGAGCGGGGCTACGAGATCCTCTGGCTGCCGACCTCCGAGCCGGACAGCGTGCTGAACCGGGCGCTGAACATCGTCACCCTCGGCCCGCGCAAGATCCTGATGCTGGCCGGCTACGACGCGGTGCAGAAGGCCTACGAGAAGGCCGGCATCGAGTGCGTCACCATCGACGGCTCCGAACTGGTCAAGGCGGCGGGCGCCATCGGCTGCCTGACCGGCGTGGTCCGGCGCGATCTGGTGGGGTAGCGGCAGTACGCTCCCAGAATCGCCGCCCCCCATCTTTCACTCCCCGGATTTTTTCCGGGGAGTAGGGGAGGGGAGGGGAGCGTGTGGTGTATGCACCCGAGCCCCTCACACGGTCAGGATCAGCGTGCGGTCCGGCCCCGCCGGAACGCGGCCGCCTTCGATCGTTACCGCCATATGCTCGAAGGCGACGCCGGGCGTGCCTTCGGTCACGCCGTTCGTGCGGAAGAAGTAGCTGTGCCCCTTGGGGCGGTCGTACAGGTTGTTGAAGTCGTCGCAATCGATCGCGTAGACGTTGCTCGGGACCTTGGCCATGTCCTCCGGTCCGGTATGGCCGAGCCGACGTGAGATCGTCTTGTTGCCGGGCGTGTTGGCGATCTTGCTGGCGGACATCGCCAGGTCGTCATTGGCGAAATAGACGATCACGTTGCGGGCGGTCTGG
The DNA here is from genome assembly GCF_900102465.1 of Thalassobaculum litoreum DSM 18839. Taxonomy (GTDB): domain Bacteria; phylum Pseudomonadota; class Alphaproteobacteria; order Thalassobaculales; family Thalassobaculaceae; genus Thalassobaculum; species Thalassobaculum litoreum. The sequence continues at coordinate 226,208 of NZ_FNBW01000003.1, forward strand.
GTGATCCGGTGACCCGACCAGCCCGGCTCCAGCGATTGGTTGTCGACGTCCGCGGCGAACATGAAGATGTTCTTGAAGATCGCCGGCATCCCGCCTTCATAGGTGGTCCAGCGGTCCAGGGTGAAGCGCAGGACCCGATTGCCCATCGAGTGGGCAAGGATATTGATCGGCCGATAGCAGGCGTTGTCGCCGCCCCGGTTCGCGCGCCACTCCAGGAACTTCCCGAGCACACGGGCGAAGCCGAAGCCGCTCTTGTCGGCGGCGTCCTGGTCGTCCCAGTAATCCTTCATGATCCCGAAATCCTCGTCGCAGGGCCACAGGAGCAGGATGACCTCCACCGATTTCGCGTTCGGATCGTTGGCGAAGCGCGCGTCCATGAGCTTCTGCAACTCGGCCGCCCGGGCGAAAGCCGACTCCGCGGTGGTGCTGAAACCATGCAGGTAGAGCAGGATTTCCTGCTCGATCGACCCCTGGGTGCGTTTGAAGAAGGCCTGGCTGCCGATCTCGTGCAGCACGCCGTCGTCGTCGCGACGCAGGAAATAGACGGAGCTGCCGGGGTCCCGGTCCCGGGGGTGCAGTTCGAAGATGCGCTCGGGCCGGCTGGGCGTGGGCGCCCATTTGTCGGGCCCGCCCTTGCGGGCATAGTTGGTGATCACAAGCATGGCGCTTCCCCCGTCACGATGGCTGCGAGAACGATATCGCAACCAATCAGGGTGTTCTGTGGCGATCTCCACACGGCCGGTATCGGCGGACTCACCCGCCGCAGGGCCGCCGCCAGGGGCGCGCTACCGCACCACCCGCTCCATCCCGGTGAACACCCGCCAACGCTCGATCTCGGCATCGATCTTGGCGTCGCGCGCCTTCGACGCCCGCACGCCCGGCTCCATCCACATTCCCCGCACCTCAAGCTCGCCGCGGTTGCGATGGGTCTTCAGTTCGATGCGGCCGACCAGGCGGTCGCGTTCCAGCATCGGCAGCACGTAGTAGCCGTAGACCCGCTTGGCCGCCGGTACGAAGGCCTCGAAGCGATAGTCGAAGCCGAAGATCCGCTGGGTGCGCTCGCGCTCGCGGATCATCGGGTCGAACGGCGACAGGAACCGCACCCGCGCCGGCGGTTCCGGCGCCTGGCGGGCCAGATCCAGCACGTCCGGCCGTGCCCAGACCGGCCGCACAGAGCCGTCCGCCTGCTCGATATCGATCCGGCGCAGGGTGTTGTCGCTGACGCATTCGCACCAGGCCTGGGCCTCGGCGGGGGAGATCGAGTCGAAGAACCGGGCCACCTCGCCATGGCTGGCGACCGCCAGCCGGGAGATCGCCTCGCGCCCCGCCCAGTCGATGAAGGCGGCGTGGTCCGGCTCCGGCTCGTGATGTTCCGGCGGAATGACCCGGTACGACAGGTCGTAGACCTTGGCGAAGCCCTTGCGGCCGGCGACCGCGAACTCGCCGGAGCGCCAGAGATATTCCAGCGCGGTCTTCGACGGCGTCCAGCCCCACCACGCCCCACGCTCCTCGGTGTCGTCGGGGGTGACGTCGCGCGAGGTCACCCGGCCCTCGGCCTCGACCCGGCGGCGCATCTCGTCCAGCACCTCGTCTCGCCGGCCGGCGAAGCGCTGGTCCCAGTGCGGCGCGCGGTCCATCCGCGCCTTGTAGCGGGCGAAGCGCGGCTTCCAGTAGGGATAGAACCGGGTCGGGATGATCGACGCGTCGTGGGTCCAGTGCTCGAACAGCGAGCTCCGTTTCTCCAGCAGGTGCTTCAGGTGGGACTTCTTGTAGCCGTTGGCCCGGGTGAACAGGATGTGGTGGTGCGCCTGTTCCAGGGTGGAAATGGTGTCGACCTGCACGAATCCGAGCCGGTCGATCAGCGCGTCCAGCCCGTCGCGGGTGAGCGCGCCGCCGGGCGACTCGGACAGGGCGTGCTGATGCAGGAACAGACGGCGCAGCTCGGTATTGGAGAGACGGTCGGTCATGGCGTCGTCCGGGGCCCTGGGTCTATGCTGGGGAAAAGCCGTGAGGGAGGTCACCATGCCAATCGGAAGACTCGATCATGTCAATCTCCGCACCACCGACGTCCCCCGCCTGGTGGACTTCTACGAGCGCGTGCTCGGTCTGAAGAAGGGCAAGCGGCCCGATTTCGGCTTCGGTGGGGCCTGGATGTATTCCGGCGAGGACGCGGTCGTGCACATCGTGGAGACCGGCGCCACCGCCGACTACCGCGGCGACCAGCAGCTCGAGCACTTCGCTTTGCGGGCCACCGGGCTGGAGGATTTCCTCGCCCATCTGCGCTCCCTGAACATTGCATACAAGTGTGGGGTTCTTCCCGGCGACGGCTTCGGCCACACTCAGGTGAACATCTTCGACGCCGACGGGAATCACATCCATATCGACTTCCCGCCGCAGGAAAACGCCGACATCGCCGAGTTCAAAGGGACCTGAAGGAGATCAGCCGTGACCGTCACATCGATGCCCCGCACGAACCGCTGGTCTGAGGAAGAGCGCCAGACCCGCGAGGACCTCGCCGCCGTCTACCGCGTCTTCGCCGCCAAGCAGATGGACGACCTGATCTACACCCACATCTCCGCCCGGGTGCCCGGCGACGAGGAGCATTTCCTGATCAACCCGTTCGGGCTGATGTACGAGGAGGTCACCGCCTCGAACCTAGTGAAGATCGACCTGCAGGGGAACATCGTCGAGGACAGCGCCTACCCGATCAACTACGCCGGTTTCATCATCCACGGCGCGGTGCACGAGGCGGTGCCCGGCGCGCATTGCGTCATCCACCTGCATACCGACAGCGGCGTGGCGGTGTCGTGCCAGCGCGACGGGCTGATCGACGCCTCCCAGTTCGGCATGTTCCTGCCCGGCGGGATCGCCTATCACGACTATGAGGGGCTGGCCTTCGACGACGCGGAGAAGCCCCGTCTGGTCGCCGATATCGGCCAGTGCAAGGCGATGATCCTACGCAACCACGGCACCCTCACCATTGGCGAGACCGTCGCCGAGGCGTTCTTCCACATGTACAACCTGGAGCGCGCCTGCCGCGTGCAGGTGCTGGCCCAGGCCGGCGGACAGGCCGAGGTTCTGCCGATCGCACCGGAGATCGTCGCCCATACCCGCGCGCAGAAGTCGGAAGGCGCGCGCCTCGCCGGCATCGGCACGCTCGAGCTGGCCGCCTGGAAACGTAAGCTGGACCGCATGGGCAGCGACTTCCGCAACTGACTTCCTCCATCTGACGGACACTCGAAGGGAACGAGAGAATGACCAACCCGATCGGCTTCATCGGCCTCGGCAATGCCGGGGCGTCGGTCTGCAAGGCGCTTCTGGACAAGGGCCAGACCGTGATCGGTTTCGATTTGAGCCCCGAGCGCCGCAAGGCTGCCGCCGAGATCGGCGTGACCCTGGCCGACAGTGCCGCCGACGTGGCGTCCAAAGCCGACCGGATCATCCTCTCCCTGCCCAAGCCGGAAGCGTCCATCGCCGTCGTCGAGGAGATCCTCGCCGCCGGCCACCGGCCGTCCATCATCATCGAGACCAGCACCGTCACCCCGGCGACCGCCATCGCCTGCCACACGCGCTGTCGGGCCGAAGGGGTCGGCTTCGTCGATGCCGCCATCGCCGGCGGCGTGGCCAGCATGGCCTCGGCCAAGATCACCTTCTTCCTGGGCGGCTCGCCGGAGGAGATCGCGCTTGCCCGTCCGGTGCTCGACCTGCTGGCCGAGCGGATCTTCGAACTCGGCCCGATCGGCGCCGGCATGGGCACGAAGGTGGTGAACAACGGTGTCATGCACGCGGTCATGGTCGTGCTGATCGAGGCCTTCGCCATGTCGACCAAGCTCGGCGTACCGGTGCAGACCATGGTCGACATCCTGAACCGGGAGGAGGGGCTGATGCGGCCGCTGGTCCACCGGGTGCAGGAGCGCATGGCCGACGGCAACTACACCGGCGGCATGTCGGTCTCCAACGCGCGCAAGGATTCCGTCCTCGCCCTGGAGACGGCGCAGAACCTGGGCGTGCCGCTGTTCGCCACCCTGGCCTCCCACACCCCGTACGAGATCGCCGAGGCCAAGGGCATGGGCGACCTGGACTACGCCGCGCTGGCCACCCTGTGGGAAGACTGGGCCTCGGTGTCGTTCGAGAAGAAGTGAGGCCGCTGGCACTCCCTCGGGAATCGCGATACTGAAACAATTGAAATGTTGTCGGGTATGCGCGTGAAACGCTGACCGCATATCTATCCCGCCGCTCCGAGAGGTTGGGCGGGATTCGGTCCGGGTGGGGGAGAGCCGGTGTGGCTCAGGTCGTCGCATACGAGATTGAAATCCAGTCGGACGGGAAGTGGCGCACGCTGCAGACCTACGACCCAAGCGAACTCGGCGAGGCCCAGTCCGAGATTCAGCGCCTTCAGCGCAACCCTCCGGGCAGCGGCCTCAAGCTGATCGAGGAAACGCTTGGCGAGGATGGCATGTTCAAGCGGCGCACGCTGATGTTCAAGCGGCTCGACGAGGGCACGCCGCCGCCGGCCTCCCTGCGGGCGCCCGCCACCTCGAGGGCCGTCACCGGCGGCGCCACCGCCAGGGGCCGCACCACCGCCGCGCGCCCGGCAGCCAAAGTCGGCAAGCCGGTCGGCGGTGGCCAGCGCATGGGCTTCGGCGGCTCGCTGGCCGATCTGCTGTCCTTCCTCTTCGTGCCGCTTCGCGCCCGCCAGACGGGGGTCGGCTCCGATCTGGCGAAGGGGGACATCGCCCGAAGCGACATCGCCAAGATCGTTCCGCCGGAGATCACCGGACCGACGCGCAAGCGCGGCCAGGTGCCGATCTTCGAGGACGAGCAGGATGTGGCGCTCGACGACCTGATCATCGCCGACGCGACCTACCGCCAGTTCCGCAGCTTCTTCGAGACCCTGCGGGAAGGCGGCGCCCTGGAGGCGGCGCGGCGGGATCTCGAGTTCGCGCGCAAGATCAGCCTGTTCGCGGTCGGCGTGCTGTTCTCCATCGAGCAGGACATCAACATCTTCTCCGACCGCGGCCGCTCGATCGTGGCCCAGGTGCTGAAGTTCTTCATCGAGAGCACCGACGCCATCGGCCATTTCGTGGAGACCATGGAGCGCTATCTGACCGAGAAGGAGGCGCCGGCCTCCATCCGCGTCGGCTCGCGCTGCTTCCGGCTGTATCAGAGCGCCGATATCGACGGCCTGAAGCAGACCTTCGAGGAGGCGTTCGGCATCGTCGATACCCTGGAGGAAGGGTTGGGCGGCACGGTCAAGGTGGGCATCCTGTTCACCGACATCGTCGACAGCACCCGCCTGACCAGCGAGATCGGCGACGCCGCCGCCCAGTCCGTCATCGACCACCACGAGAGTGTGGCGCTCGACATGTGCCGGCGCTTCGGCGGGCGCAAGGTGAAGCACCTGGGCGACGGACTGATGCTGAGCTTCGCCAACAAGGAGCGCATGGTCGCCTGCGCCGTCGCCCTGGTCGACAGCATGAAGGGGCTCGCCAACCGCCCCGACGCGCCGGAATACAAGATCCGCTGCGGCGGGCATTTTGGCGAGGCGATCAGGAAGGACGAGGACTTCTTCGGCTCCACGGTGCAGCTCGCCGCCCGGATCTCCGCCCGGGCCGGCGACAACGAGGCCTGCTTCTCCACCATGCTGTTCGACCGCGACCTGCCGACCTACGCCCTGTTCGAGGACCGCGGCGCGGTGGAGTTGAAGGGGATCAGCCAGAAGGTGATGCTGGCGGTTTACGGCTGACGGCCCGGGCCGATCGGGACCTTCCGCCGCACGGTGGGCTCCTCTAGGGTGAAAGGCTGCCGGCCGCGTTGCCGCCCCTTTCCCCCTGTCGTCGCGAGGCCCCGTGAGCGCGATCACCCGCACCCCCGCTTTCTGTACCCAATGCCGCTCCCGCTGCGGCTGTGTCGCCGTGGTGGAGGATGGAAAACTCACCGGCATCGACCCGCTGCCCGGCCATCCGAGCGGCGAGAAGCTCTGTCCCAAGGGGCGGGCAGCGCCGGAGCTGGTCTATCACCCCGACCGGCTGACCCGGCCGATGCGCCGTACCGCGCCGAAGGGAGCCGCCGATCCGGGCTGGGAGCCGATCTCCTGGGATGCGGCCCTGGACGAGATCGCCGGGCGCATGGCGACCGTGGCGCGCGAGCACGGGCCGGAGCAGACCGCGTTCTCCGTCACCACGCCGAGCGGCACCCACATCTCCGACTCGATCTCCTGGATCGAGCGGCTGATCCGCGCCTATGGCAGCCCGAACACCATCTACGGAACCGAGATCTGCAACTGGCACAAGGACTTCGCCAGCCGCTTCACCTACGGCACCGATATCGGCACGCCGGATTTCGCCAACACGGACTGTGTCGTGCTCTGGGGCAACAACCCGGCCGCGACCTGGCTGGCGCGCTCGGTGGAGATCCAGAAGGCGATGCGCCGCGGGGCCAAGGTGATCGTGGTCGACCCCCGGCCCATCGGCTTCGCCCGCCGTGCCGACCAGTGGCTCGCCGTGCGGCCTGGCACCGACCAGGCGCTGGCGCTCGGCCTCGCCCATCTCCTGATCGAGGGCGGGCGGTTCGACCGGGACTTCATGACGCGCTGGAGCAACGGCCCGCTGCTGGTGCGCCGGGACACCGGCCGGTTCCTGCGCGAGGCCGATCTGGTCGCCGGCGGCGGGGCGGACGTGTACCTGGCCATGGCCGAGCAGGGCGGGCTGCTGCGGTTCGACGCCGGCCGGGGCGTGTGGCTCGACGAGGGCCTGCCGGCACTGCGCGCGGAGCGGGATCTGGATACGCCCGACGGCCCGGTCGCCTGCCGCAGCGCCTTCGAGGTCTATGCCGCCGCCGCGTCCGACTGGCCGGCCGGGCGGGTCGCCGAGGTCACCGGGGTGCCGGTGGAGGCCCTGCACAAGGCGGCCGCCCTGCTGGCCGAGGCGTCGTCGGTCGCCTATTACGCCTGGAACGGGGTGGGCCAGAGCCCGACCGCGACCCAGACCGACCGGGCGATCTCGCTGCTCTACACGCTGACCGGGAGCTACGGCAAGGCCGGCGGCAACGTGCCGGGCGGGGCCGCGTCCTTCGCCGACATCTCCGGCGGCGACCTCATGGCACCGGAGCAGAAGGCCAAGGCGCTCGGCCTGTCCGAGCGGCCGATCGGGCCCGGGCTCAGCGGCTGGGTGACGGCGCGCGATGTCTGGCGGGCGGTGCTGGCGGGCGATCCGTATCCGGTGCGGATGCTGGTGTCCTTCGGCACCAACCTGCTGGTCTCCCAGCCCGACGGCGACCTGGCCACGCGGGCGCTCGCCGCGCTCGATTTCCATGTCCATGTCGACTTCTTCGAGAACGCCACGGCGCGGCACGCCGATATCCTGCTGCCCGCGGCCACCTCGTGGGAGCGCGAGGGATTGCGCACCGGCTTCGATGCCAGCCTGGAGGGCATGCGCCAGGTGCAGCTCCGCCCGGCGGTGATCGATCCGGTCGGCGAGGCGCGCTCCGACACCGACATCGTGCTCGCCCTGGCGAAACGGCTGGGCCTGTCCGACGCATTCTTCGGCGGCAGTGCGGATGCGGGTCACGACCATGTGCTGGCCGGCGCCGGGCTTTCGGTGGAGCGGCTGCGGGCGGCGCCGGAAGGCGTGACGGTGCCGGGGAGCGTGGCGCTGGAGGCCCATGCCATTGCCGACGGGGGCGGGGTGCCGCGCGGCTTCCCGACGCCGACCCGGCGGCTGGAGGTCTATAGCGAGCGGCTGCACGCGCATGGCGGGGCGGGGGTGCCGGCCTTCGATCCGGCGGTCCTGCCCGAGCGCGAGGAGGCCTGGCCGCTGCGGCTCGGCTCGGCCAAGACGGTGGCCTATTGCCACAGCCAGCACCGCAACATTCCCTCGCTGCGCCGGCTGATGCCGGATCCGATTCTGGAAATGGCGGCCGAGGACGCCGACGCGCGCGGGCTGAAGCCGGGCGACTGGGCGGTGGTGAAGACGGCGCGCGGCCGGGCGGTGGCGCGGGTTTCCATCATCCGCGACCTGGAGCCGGGCGGCGTGTTCGGCCAGCACGGCTGGTGGGTCGACGGCCCGGACGGCAGCCCCTACGGCCGCGACCATCCGCTGGCCGCCAACATCAACGCGACGATCGACACCTCGGTGTCCGACCCGGTCAGCGGCTCGATCCCCCTGCGCTGCTCCCGCTGCGAGGTGGAACGGCTTTAGCGGCAGAAAAATGTAACGCTGGAGCGGCTCCGGCGTTACGTCACCGTGCCGCCCTTCAGGGTGATCCGGTGCATTTCGCGGCGGTGGCCGTGGTAGTCGTTCACCGGGTAGTGCATGGCCGCCCGGTTGTCCCACATCACCAGCGTGCCCTCGCGCCAGCGCACCCGGCACTGGAATTCCTCGCGGCACTGGTGCTGGTGCAGCCAGCCGAGCAGCGGCGCGCTCTCCTCCTCGGTGAAGCCGTCGAAGCGCACCGTGTGGCCGACATTGAGGTACAGCGCCTTCTTGCCGGTCTCCGGATGGGTGCGCACAACCGGATGGCAGGAGGTGAACTCCTTCTTCGCGTCGTCCCCCTTCACCCGGTCCTCGCGGGTCTTGGTCGCGTTCGCCTTGGCCGAACTGTTGATTGCGCGCAGCGGCGCCAGCATTGCCTTCATCCCGTCGGACAGCGCCTCGTAGGCGGCGACCTGGGAGGCGAACAGGGTGTCGCCGCCGACCGGCGGGATCTCGCGGGCCAGCAGCATGGTCGCCATCGGCGGCTTCTCCATGTAGGTGGTGTCGCTGTGCCACAGCCCGCCGAAATTGTTGCGTTCCTCCGGCTCCTTGATGATCGGCGTGACCATCGGGAAGCCGTCGATGCCGTTCAGAAGGGGATAGATGTCCGGCTCGCCGATCCGCTCGGCGAAGCGCACCTGCTGCTCCGGCGTCATGTCCTGGTCGCGGATCACCAGCACGTGGCGGTCGTTGAACGCCTGGCGCAGGGCGGCGGTGGTGTCGTCGTCCAGCGCGTTCAGGTCGAGGCCGGTGATCTCCAGCCCGATATGCGGGGCCATCGGCTCGTTCGGGAATGGCAGGTTGCTCATGTGAGGAACGCTCCTCCGTTCACGTGAAGGGTCTGGCCGGTGATGAACCGGCCCTGCGGTCCGACCAGATGGCGGACCATGGCGGCGATCTCTTCCATCGTGCCCTTGCGGCCGGCCGGCACGCCGGCGGCGCGCATGGTGCTGGGCATCTGTCCGGCGGCGGCGCCGCGCACGGTGTCGATGGCGCCGGGGGCGACGCAGTTGGCGGTGATGCCGTGCGGGCCGAGCTCGACCGCCAGCGCCCGCATCAGCCCCTCCAGCCCGGCCTTGGAGGCGGAGACGTGGCAGCGATCGGGCGTGCCCACATGGGTCGATACCCCCGATAGCCCGACGATGGCGCCGCCCTCGCCTCCCTGTTGGCTTCTGGCGATCATGTGCGGCACACAGGCGCGGGTGAGGATGAAGGCGCCGTCCAGCGCGACCGACAGGATCTCGCGCCACTCGGCGAGGCCCATCTCCAGGAACGGCGTCTGGCGGCGCAGGCCGGCATTGCTGACGACGATGTCGATGCCGCCGAACTCGCTCACCGCACGCTCGACCATGGCGGTGACCGCGGCCTCGTCGGCGACGTCGGCCAGGTGCCCGAAAGCGCGGCCGCCCAGTGCGCGGATCTCCTCGGCCACGCCGTCGACCGCCGCCTGGTCGCCGCGGCCGTTGACCACGACGGCGGCACCGTCCCGGGCCAAAGTCAGCGCGATCCCGCGGCCGATATTCTTGCCCGCCCCGGTGACGACGGCGATCTTTCCGTCCAGCGATCCCATGACGTCCTCCCATGCCGATCCGTATCAGGACCCTTTGCGATCAAAGGGTAAGCGCCTTGCCGCCCGCCGCACAGGGCGAAAGCGACACGGATTGCCGGGCACCTGTCCGCATTCCTCGGCGGCACGGCGCGCGCAAATCTGCTATCGCATGGGCCATGACGACGTTGATGCAGATCTTCTCGCCCCTCGACATCCTCGCCCTGGCGATCTTCGTCACCGCCTGGCTCGGCTACGAGATCTTCGGCGAACGGGCGGCCGAGCGCGGCGCCAACCTGTCGGGGCTGATGCAGGGGTGGCGGGGCGACTGGACGGCGGCCGCGGTGCATCGCGACAACCGGATCATCGACATCCAGATCCTGCGCTCGCTGGCCGGCAATTCCGCCTTCCTCGCCTCCACGGCGATCTTCGTCATCGGCGGTCTGGCGGCGATGATCGGCGGGTCGGAGCACGCGGTGCTGATCCTGAACGGGTTCGAGTACCTGCTGGAGACGACGCGCGACCGTTTCGGCCTGATGGTCGGGGCGCTGATCGTGGTGTTCATCAACGCCTTCTTCCGGCTCGCCTGGTCCCTGCGGCTGCACAACAACGCCGCCGTGGTGCTCGGCTCGATCCCGCAGCCGGGGGCGTCGGACGACCCGGAGGTCGCCCAGGACCGCGCCCGCGTGGTCGCCCGGATCACCACCCTGGCCGCCCGGCACTACAACGGCGGGATGCACGCCTATTATTTCGGGCTCGCCGCCTGCGCCTGGTTTCTGCACCCGGTCGCACTGATCGCCGCATCCCTGTGGGTGGTGGCGATCCTGTATCGCCGCGAGTTCCGCTCCCGGGCGCATGCGGCGCTGGCGCGCAAATAGTCGCCAGCGCCCCCTATCGTCGGATCAGTCGAGGACCTTGATCAGCAACTGCCAATGGGTGTCCGGGTTTCGCCAGTCCCCCTTGCCCATGGGCCGCTCGGCCCGGAACTCGAAGCCGAACCGCTCATACAGCCGACGGGCACCGGCGTTGGCGCTGGAGACGATGATCGACATCCGGGTGCAGCCACAGTCGCGGGCCTGACGTTCGGCCTCGAAGAGCAGCCGGCAGCCGATCCCGTGACTGCGCCAGTCGGGCATGACCGCCAGCACGTTCACGTACCAGCTTCCCGCCGCCAGATTCTCAAGCTCCTGCAGGGGAACGAACATCGCCGGCATATCCTCGTCGATCGGCTGCGCGGCGCCGAGCGGATAGCCGACAAGCCCGCCCTGGACCCGGCCGGCCAGGGTCGCGAGGGTGGCGTTGCCATGAGAGAAGGAACCCTCGCCCCGCCGGGCCCGGCGCAGGCCGACATCCCGTGGGGTCTCGCCCGGTTCCGCCATGCCTTTCCAGACATGGGTAACCATGCCCTCGCTCGCCATCTCCACGATCTCGACCAGCGAGAGGGCGTCGTCCGGACCGGCCGGACGCAGGATCAGGTCGTGATAGCCCATCCCGTCCCCCTCAGGCCGCCCGGGCATGGCCGGAGCAGCGCCCGCCGATCTGCTCCAGGTGGCGGTGATCGGTGCCGCAGCAGCCGCCGAACACGTTGGCGGCGGGCAGCAGCGTCCGCAGCCGGGCATAGTCTCGGCCGAGCTGCTCGGGATCGCCCGCATCCAGATCGGTGGAGTTGTCCAGCTCGGCATGGCTGCGGGTCGAGGCGTTGGCCCGCACGCCGCGGATCCGGTTGATCCAGTCGCCGCCCTTGGCCAGCACCGACTCGAAATGGGTCGGGTGGGCGCAGTTGATCATGTAGTAGGCGGCGGCCCCGTCGGTCGCGGCGTCGGTCTCCTCGATGGCCTCGCCCAGCGGCTGGCCGGTGGGAAGACGTCCGTCGGTCTCCAGGGTGAAGGAGATCACGCTGGGCATGGAGCGCCTGGCGGCGGCTCGCACGATGCCGACGGCCTCGGGCACGTTGGTCAGGGTCATGGCGGTGACCATGTCGGCCTCGGTGTCGCTGAACAGGGCGATCTGGCAGGCGTGATAGGCCTCGGCCTCCTGCGTCGTCATCACGTCGCCCGGATCGTAGCCGTCGCCGCGCGGGCCGATATTGCCGGAGACCACCACCGGGGTCGCCGGCGTCTCCCAGCGGTCGCGCAGGGCGGCCAGATCCTCGATGGCGACCTGGTTCAGGCGCAGGTGTTCCGCCTCGGAATAGCCGAGCTTGCGGGTCCAGTCTCGGCTGGCGCGCCAGGTGACACTCTCCAGCACGAAGCCGCAGCCGTTGTCCCGGGCGATCTGGAGATACTGTTCGGAATACTGTTTCAGCCGCTCGCGGCCGCCGTCGCGGCGCAGCAGGTCGATGGCGGCGAAATGCGGCAGGTCGATGCCGTCGATGAAGACAAGGGTGGTTTCGAGACCGCCGTCGGTCAGGAACGGCCCGCCGTCGAGCTGCGGCAGGCGTGTGCGGTAGCGTGCCATGGTTGGCCTCCTCATGTTTCGCGGTGGCCGGAAAATCGGCGGATGCCATGGTTAACGCTAGTAAACCTGCGGTACGGAAATCGAACTGAAACAAATGCCCTCTAATCCGTCGGAGATACCGGCCGAGGAGGAGGAGTTCGGAATGCGCAGAGGAGAGCAGACGCGGGAAAAGATCCTGGACATCGCCGAGGACGCGGTGCTGGCGAAGGGCTTCGGCGCCACCTCGATCGAAGAGGTGATCGCCGCCGTCGGGATCACCAAGAGCGGATTCTTCTATCACTTCCGCGATAAGAACGAACTCGCCCGGGCGATGCTCGTGCGGTTCCTGAAGCGCGACGACGCCGTGCTGGACGACCTGTTCGCCGTCGGCGAGGGCGAGGATCCGCTCGCCGCCTTCCTGAAGGGCCTCGACCGTTTCGCGGCCATCATGGGCGAGATGGAGCAGGGGCACCCGGGCTGCCTGGTGGCGACCTACTGCTACAACGAGGTTCTGTTCGACCGCGAGGTGCGCGAGCTGAACCGCCTGGGCGTGCTGGCCTGGCGCGAGCGGTTCCGGCGAATCTTCGATGCCATCGACGCCCACTATCCGGCGAACGACGTGGTCGATATCGACGCGCTGGCCGACATGGTGTCCTCGGTGACCGAGGGCGGGATCGTCATGGCCAAGGCCTTGAAGGAGCCCGGCGTGCTGGCCGAACAGATCCGGCTGCTGCGGTCCTACGTCAAGCTGCTCTACACGCCGTCGCTCGCCGCCTGACCGGATGCCGTGGTAGCGTGCGGCCATGACCGACGCCTCCAATTCCGCACCCGACCGGTCCGCCCTGGCCCCACCCTTCGCGCGGGTCAGCGAGGACGACATCTCCCTGGTGGTCGAAACCTTCTACAGCCGGGCGCGGGAGGACGAGATGCTCGGCCCCGTCTTCATGCGCCATGTGGAGGACTGGCCGGCGCATTTCGAGCGGCTGAAGGCGTTCTGGTCGTCGGTGCTGAACCTGACCGGGCGCTATGACGGCATGCCGATGCGCGTGCATGCGGGAATTGGCGAGCTGACGCCGGCGCATTTCGACCGCTGGCTCGCCCTGTTCGCCGAGACCCTGGCCGATACGGTCGACCCGCGGGCGGCCCAGGAATTTCTCGTCCGAGCCCGCAACATGGCCGACGCGCACAAGCGGTTCCTGTTCCGATAGGGCGCTGGCTGCTCGCGAGGGGTAACGGTCCTCTCACCATTTCCTTCCCCCATTTCCCCTTTCGGTTTCCCGGCCCTGCGCCGGGATCGAGGGTGCGGCTTGCCGGAGTTTTCCTGGGCCTGGCGAGGCGTTCCAGCGCGCGTCTTCCCTGGGCCCGGGCGCAAGGCCGGGGAGACGGATGCGGGGGAATGAAGCGTCAGTTGGCGCTCTGCCGGCGCCGCCAGAACGGCGCGTCGGCGAACCGGCGTTCCTGCGCGTACATGGCCCGACGCTGGGCCAGGAACCCCGCCACCCCGTCCAGCACCGATCGGGCATAGGCCTCCAGCGCGGTGTCGTCGCCCTCCAGCGCCGTCGACAGCACGCTGCCGGCGCGGGCGCCCGCCCAGAGTGCGGTGGTCATGCCGTGGGAGGAGAGCGGGTCGAACGCCGCCGCGCAGTCGCCCGCCGCCATCCACGGCGCGCCGTCGACCCGCCCGGCGGGAGGGACAAGCCAGGTGGTCCCCGCGCTCGACAGGCTCGGGGGTGCGTCCAGTGCGAAGCCGGCATCCTCGATCCAGCGGCCGATATGGCGCGTGCCTGCGACCAGGGCGGTCCAGGCGGCGAGGTCCCGGGTCGGGGTCTCGCCCAGCAGGTCCGGGTCGGTGAAATAGGCGACCGACAGCATGCCGTCCGGCCGCAGGGCGGCGTACCACCAGCCGGTTTCGACCGCCTCGATCAGGACCGCCCGGGTCGGCTCCACGCTGTCGTCCCGGTGCGGCAGAAAGGCATGGGCGGCGACGAGCTGGTCGGCCCGGTGCCGTTCGGCGGCCCGGCGGGCGACGACGGAACCGCGGCCCGAGGCGTCCACCACCGCATCGGCGGTCAGCGTCTCGCCGTCCTCCAGCGTCAGGTGCCAGGCACCGTCGCCGGCACCTGCATCGCTCACGCGGGTCGCGAACACCCGGCTGGCCACCGCCTCGGCATGGCGCCGCAGGTCCGCCTCGAACCGGGCCCGGTCCAGCACCAGTCCCGGTCCCTCCAGATGCAGGATCGCGTTGCGGTCGAGCAGCTGGTCGCCGCCCCAGGAGGACAGGGTGGTGTGGGACACCCGATGCCCGGCCGCCGCCATGGCGTCGGACAGGCCGAGGCGGGCGAGGATCGGGTTGGCGGCCGGCGCCAGGGTCTCGCCCACCGGGTCGTGTCCTGCCTCGGGGGGCGGCGCGACCCAGAGCACCTGCAACCCGGCCTGGTCCCCGGCCCGGCCCCCTGTCAGGCCCGCAGCCTCCACGAGCGCGAGCACGGCCGCCGGCCCGGCGATGCCGGCCCCGATGACGGCGACGGTCTTTCCCATGGCGGCCTCAGTTCGGGAGCTGGCCGTCCGCCGGCGTCCATCTGAAACGGAACTCCATGGTGTCGCCGCGCTGCACCTCGGCATAGACCTCGCGCGGGATGCCGAGCTCGCGGGCGACCTCTTCCGGCACCTCGCGCTTCACCACGAAGCCCATGCGCTCCCACAGGGTGATCATGTCGGTGATGCCGTCCCAGTAGCTGGCATTGGCGTGGTAGCCGATCCCGGCGACCCCGCGTTTCCAGTCGGCGCGCTGGTTGAAGTACTTGATCCTCTGTTCCCGGCCGAGCTTCTGGCCGTCGCCGGTCTCGCCCCTGATCACCTGGTCCTCCAGGAACGCCACGGGCAGCACGTCGATCGGCAGCAGCGCCGGCCACCACACGGCCGTGGGGAAATCGCTCTGCATCAGCACCTGCTGGCAGCTGAAGGCGTCGCATTGCCAGGGCAGGCCCATCCAGCGGGTCAGGTCCCCTGGCATGCAGGGGCCGACCGCCGGGGCGATCCCCTTGTCCGGGTCGCCGACCAGGGTGAGCTCCGGCGTCAGCAGCCGGCCGACATCCTGCAGCAGGGTCGGCCGGTCGCCGCGCGCGAGACGGAACGGTTCCGGCAGGGGCCCGTTCGTCGGGGCATGGTCGCGGGCGTACATGGCCTTGTGCCGCAGGTAGTAGGTCAGCTCCACCCCCGGGTGGAAGGCGCCGCCGCTCAACGGCATCAGCGCCGCCTGGGTCAGGGCGAAGGGCTGCTGGTCGAGCGGGATCTGGTCGAAATCGGTGATGCCCTTGTCGTCCGGCTGCCAGTCGTCGACGTAGTTGCCGTCCTTCCAGTCGATCAGGAACTGGTACTGGAGATGGGCCATCTGGAACCACTGGTACGGGCTGCCGTCGTAGTTGATGCCGTCGCCCAGCATGTACGGCACCTTGAGCTGCTGCTCGGTGAAATAGTCCGCCTCGGTGTTGCCGGAGAACTGGAAGGGCGGGCGGATCTGGGCGAAGGCCTGTTGGCGCAGCTGCGTGTTGGCCGGTTTCGACAGCCGGTCGATCAGGGCCGGATCGGCGAAGTCGAAATACGCGCCCATCCAGGCCTCGCGCAGATTGGCGGCGTCGGTCAGCCACTGCATCTGCCCCAGGCGCTGTAGGGTGGGATAGATGTCCTTGGTGAAGGACGGCTTGGCCGGCCGACTCTGCCAGTTCAGCCGCACGTTCATATCGTAGATCAGGTCGTACATGGTCGAGACCGGCTCGATCTGCGGCGCGAAGTTCGGGCCGACGCAGGCGACCCAGGCCGAGTCCGCAGCGGTATCCAGATCCGGCTCCACCGGCAGGGCGTCCGCCAGGGTGACCGTCGCGGTGACCGGCCCGTCGCACCAGTCGTCGTGCCAGCCGTCGTTGTCGGCGAAGCTGGTGATCCCGGCCCCGGTCGGGCTTTTCGACACGCCGTCCGGCGGCACCACGAGCAGGTGACCGGCGCTGTCGGTCTGCAGGTGGCCGAGGCCGACCGGCTCGCTGCCCCAGAAGGTGCCGCCCATGGCGAAGGCCGCGTCGTCGCCGTCGCGGTTGGTGTCGGTGCCGGAGATGGTCGTGGCCGTGCCGTCGATCACCAGATTGTCGAGGCGCTGCTCCGGGCGGGTGAAATACTGGTTGCGCCGCTGGCCGGGAATGCCAGGGGCGAGGTCGCCGTTGTCCATGGGGTTGTTGAAGCCGTACCAGGCGGCCTTGGTATTGGCGACATGAACCGTCCATTGAATGGAGCCGTCGGCGGCGGTGATCTCCTTGATCACCCGGCCCTCCCGGTCGAAGGCGTAGATGCGGAAGCGCTGGACCTGCTTCTTGATCCGCTCGGTGCCGTCCTTGAACTGCCCGTCCGCCGGTGTCGGCGGCAGGCCGGGCACTTCCGGCGCGTGGAACCACAGCTTGCTGCCGCCGACCCGGCAGATGCCGATGGCCGGATAGATGCCGAGCCGGGCGATCTTCGCACCCGCCGGGGCGACGCCGGGGCCGGTGCCCTGGGCCACCGCCGCGCGTGCCATCAGCGGGCCGGACAGCGCCATCGCCCCCGCGCCCGCCAGAAAATCGCGCCGCTTCATGCTGGTTTTTGGTGTTCTTCCGTCGCCCATGACCGCTCCTCCCGCTCTGGAAGAGCCAGCGTATCAGCTTCCGGATGCACACTCAAAAATTGATTTTTGATAATTTGTGTCGATGGATCTAAAGGCTGGAGGCCAGGGCTCGGATTTCACCGGCCAGAGCGTCCGGATTCTCAAGGGCGGCAAAATGCCCTCCTTTTTCTAAGGATTCCCAACGGCGGATATCGGTATAGACCCGCGCGGCCGCGGTCCGGGGCGGGCGTAGAATTTCACGCGGAGATTGCAGATAGCCCACCGGGACCGCGATCGTGCCGCCGAGCGGGATCGGCCACGGCCCATGGGCGCGGGCGTAGTAGGGCCAGAACGAGGAGCCGATGGCGCCGGTGAACCAGTACAGCGAGATGTCCGCCAGCATCCGGTCGCGGCTGACGGCGTTCTCGATCCGCCCGTCATTGTCGGTCCAGACGTGGAACTTCTCGACGATCCAGGCGGCGAGGCCGGCCGGGCTGTCCGCCAGGGCGGAGGCCAGGGTCTGCGGCCGCGTACCCTGGATCACCTGATAGCCGGTCTCCTCGCGCAGGAACTCGGCCAGTTCCTCCAGATACCTCTGCTCCTCCGGGCTCGGATCCTCGGCCACGGCGGCGTCGCGGCGCAGCGGCAGGAAGTTGAGATGCAGGGCGCGCACCCGGTCGGGATGGTCGAAGGCAAGGCGCGAGCCGACGAAGGCTCCCCAGTCGCCGCCCTGGACCATGTAGCGCTCGATGCCCAGCACCTCGTCCATCAGCTTCGCCAGCGTGGCCGCCATCTCCTCGCAGGAGAACCGCTTCTGGTCCGGCGCGAAGGACAGGGTGAAGCCGGGCAGGGACGGGGCGATCACCGTGAAGGACGGCGCGTCGGGCACGCCGTGGGAGGCGGGGTCGGTCAGCAGCGGGATCAGCTCCAGGAACTCCAGCACCGAGCCCGGCCAGCCGTGCAGCAGCAGCAGCGGGATCGGGTCCGGCCCCGTGCCCTCGACCTTCATGTAGTGCAGCGGGATGCCGTCCAACTCGACCCGGAACTGCGGGAAGGCGTTGAGCGCGGCCTCCTCCCGGCGCCAGTCGAAGCCGTCGCGCCAATAGGCCACCAGTTCGCGCAGATAGTCCGGGTCGGTGCCGTAGGCCCAGGCTTCCCCCGGCGTTCGATCGGGGAAACGGGTGCGGGATAGGCGGTCCATCAGGTCGTCGAGATCGGCCTGGGGGATCGCGAGGGTGAAGGGGGTCGGAGTGGCGGCCATGGAAACCTCCGTCAGCGCTTGAACCGTTCGGCGATGGCGATGCCGCCGAGTACGAGGGCGAGGGCCTGGGCGTGGTACAGGTGGAATTCCTCGCTCAGGATCGCCACGCTCAGCACGGCGGCGAAGATCGGCACCAGGTTCACGAACACGCCGGCCCGGCCCGGCCCGACCTGGTCGACGGCCAGCAGAAACGAGATCTGCGCCAGGAAGGACGGGAAGATGACCACGAAGGCGACGATCGCCCAGCCCTTCACGGTCGGCGCCTGGAAATCCCCCACCAGATACTCGTAGCCGGCGACCGGAATGGAGGTCAGGAAGGCGGCCGTCGCCAGCCCGGCGAACATGGTCATCCCCGACAGCGGCGGGCGCTTGCGCAGGGACACGGTGTAGCCGGCATAGAGCACGCAGGCGACCACGATCAGCACGTCGCCATGGTTCAGTTCCAGTGCCGCCAGCCGGCCGAAATCCCCCTTCGACGCCACCAGGGCGACGCCGATCATGGTGATCGCCACGCCGAGGATCTGCACGCCGCGCACCGGCGTCCGATAGGCCGCGAAGGCGCCGAGCAGCACGAAGATCGGGATCGATCCCTGCAGAATGCCGATATTGACCGCCTGGGTGTGCTTGGCGGCGACGTACATCAGGGTGTTGAACACGCAGAAGCCGAGCGCGCCCATCACGAAGATCCTGCCCCAGTGCCGGCGCAGCACCGGCCATTCGGCGGCCACCTTTCCGCGCGCGAAGATCGCCAGCAGAATGAACACGCCGAGCCAGCGCAGCAGGGTCAGCAGCATCGGCGACAGCTCGCCGACCGACATCTTCGCGGCGACCGCGTTCGCCCCCCAGGACAGGGTGGTCAGGACCAGCAGCAGGTAGGCGTTGACGGCCTTTTGGGGGAGGGCTTCGGACACAGAGGCTCCGCGAATTTGGTGGGGTGACGCCGGACGGCGGCCCGTGGTGAGATTGTGTACAAGGCCGCGAAAACAGACGGTCCTCACGGGAGGAAACGGCATGCAACCGTACGAGACGATAACCGTAAAACCCATCGGCGGCACAATGGGTGCTGAGGTGTCCGGTGTCGACCTATCCAAGGAGCTCGGCAACGAGACCTTTTCGGAGATCCATCGCGCCTTCCTGGAAAACCAGCTTCTCGTCTTCCACGATCAGGACCTGACGATCGAGCAGAACAAGGCCTTCGCCCAGCGCTTCGGCCCGCTTGTCCCCTATCCCTTCGTGAAGGGTCTGGAGGCGCATCCGGAGGTGTTCGAGATCCGCAAGGAGCCGGACGAGGAGAAGAATTTCGGCGGCGCCTGGCACACCGACATGTCGTTCGACGAGCGCCCGCCGATCGCCACGATGCTCTACGCCCACGAGGTGCCCTCGCGTGGCGGCGACACGGTCCTGGCCAACCTGTACCGCGCCTACGAGACCTTGAGTCCGACCCTGCGCGGCTTCGTCGACGGGCTGACCGGCGTCTATAGCGGCGATCTGAAGGGCCGGCGCGGTGGCCGCGCGGCGCTTATGAGCAGCACCCGCTTCGACACGGCCAACGTGGAGAACGCGCCGAAGATGGAGAGCGAGCATCCGCTGGTCCGCACACACGCGGAGACCGGCCGCAAGGCGCTCTACATCTCCGGCAGCCACCTCTACCGGATCAAGGAACTGGCGGATAAGGAGAGCGACGCCCTGGTCGCCTTCCTGAAGGCCCATGCCGGCACCCTGGACTTCACCGCCCGCGCCTCCTACCGCAAGGGCACCCTGGTGATCTGGGACAACCGCTGTACCCAGCACATGGCGCTGAACGACTATCCGGGCGAGCGCCGGGTGATGCACCGCCTGACCATCGGCGGCGGCGACCGGCCGCACTGACAACCTAGACAAGGAAGACCAAGAGATGAGCGAGCGTATCGCGATCGTCGGGGCCGGCGCCGTGGGCGCCTATGTCGGCGGCTATTTCTCCCGCGCCGGCGAGGATGTCACCCTGATCGATCCCTGGCCGGAGAACGTCAACGCCATCAACGCGGGCGGGCTGAACCTCTACGGCCTGACCGAGGCCGAATGCTTCAACGCGCCGGCCAAGGCGATCCACCTGACCGATGTGCAGGCGCTGAAGAAGACCGGGCCGATCGACATCGCCTTCGTGTGCACGAAGTCGTTCGACACCGCCTGGGCCACCATGATGATCCAGGACTACCTGTCGCCGAACGGCTACGTGGTCTCGCTGCAGAACTGCATCAACGAGGAGACCATCGCCAAGGTGGTCGGCTGGGGCCGGGTGATCGGCACCATCGCCGCCAAGATCGCGGTCGAGATGACCGGACCGGGCGAGGTCAAGCGCGGCGTGCCGCTGGGCGGCAACAGTCACACCGTGTTCCGTGTCGGCGAGATCCATGGCCGGATCACGCCGCGGGTCGAGCGCGTCTGCGGCATGCTGGCCGGCATCGACAGTGCCAAGACCACCACCAATCTCTGGGGCGAGCGCTGGTCGAAGCTCTGCGCCAACGCCCACCAGAACGGGGTGAGCGCGGCGAGCGGCCTCGGCAATAACGGCTGCGCGCGGGACGCCGACGTGCGCTGGCTGCAGATCCGCATCTGCGGCGAGGCGGCGGCCATCGGCAAGGCGCTGGGCTACGATCTGGAGAAGATCGGCAAGTTCACCGGCGAGGAGTGGATCGCCGCCTGGAAGGGCGACGCCAGGCAGCGCCAGGCGATCGAGGACGAGATGCTCGCCGCCTGCGAGGGCCGCAGCGAGGAGAGCCGCCCGTCGATGGCCCAGGACATCGCCAAGGCCCGGCGCACGGAGATCGACTACATCAACGGCTTCATCGCCGAGAAGGGGGCCGAGATCGGCATCGACGCTCCGGCGAACCTGGGGCTGGTGAAGGCCGTGCACGCGGTCGAACGCGGGGAGTTGCCGCCGGCGCCGGAGCGGGTGACGACGATCTGACGGGCGAGGCGGTCGTCACGCGCGCCGGCCGCGGGGCTTGCCGGGATGACGGCTTCACTCCCCACCGTCTCCCCGGCCTTGCGCCGGGGGCCAGAGGCGCGCGCGCTGGAACGCTTGGAATAAGTCACCGGCGGCTCAGCGGCGGCTTTCCTGGATCCCGGCGCAAGGCCGGGAAGACGGAGAAGGGTGTGGTGGGCTACCCCTTCCGGAACCCCGCATACCCCGACGCGGCGATCTCCTGGCATTTCTTCACATAGGCCGGAAAGCCCGGATAGGGCATGAACACCCTCGGCTTGCCGGGCACGTTGGCGCCGAGATACCAGGAATTGCAGCTCGGATAGAGGGTGCCGCCGGCGATCTGGTTCACGTGGTCGACCCAGGCGTCCTCCGCATCCTGCTCCGGCTCGATGGTGTTCTGCCCGTGGGCCCGCAGGTGGTCGATGATGTCGCTGACATAGTCCACATGCTGCTCGATGGTCGGCAGCATGTTGGTCAGCACCGAGGGGCTGCCCGGTCCGGTGATGAGGAACAGGTTGGGGAAGCCGACCGTCGTCAGCCCGAGATAGGTGCGTGGCCCCGCCTCCCATTTCTCGACCAGCGGCAGGCCGCCGCGGCCGCGGATGTCGATCCGGTTCAGCGAGCCGGTCATGGCGTCGAAGCCGGTGGCGAAGACGATGGCGTCGAAATCGTACTCCCGCCCGCCGGTGATCAGGCCCCTCTCGGTCAGCCGCTCGATCGGCGCCTTCGAGATGTCGACCAGGGCGACATTGTCCCGGTTGTAGGTCTCGAAATAGCCGGTATCGACGCAGAGCCGCTTGCAGCCGATCACGCTGGTCGGGCAGAGCAGCTCCGCCGTCTTCGGGTCCTTCACGGTCTCGCGGATCTTGTCGCGCACGAACTCGGCGGCGACGTCGTTGCCCTCCTTGTTCACCAGCAGGTCGATATAGGCGCCGAGATAGGAGAACCCGCCGAGGTCCCAGCGCCGGGCGAACTCCGCCTTCGCCGTCTCCAGCGGCTCGCTGCCCCAGGTCACGTCGCGCACCGAATAGAGCTGGCCCGAGCGACCCTGCTTGGCCTTCTCGCGCAGCTCGCTGTAGTTCGCCTTGAACCAGGCCTCGCGCTCCGGGTCGACCGGGTGGTTATGGGCCGGCACCGCGTAGTTCGGCGTGCGCTGGAACACGGTGAGGTGTTGGGCTTGGCGGGCGATCACCGGGATCGACTGAATGGCCGACGAGCCGGTGCCGATCACCGCCACCCGCTTGCCGGTGAAATCGACCCCGTCCTTCGGCCAGCGCCCGGTGTGGTACCAGTCGCCCCCGAACTCCTCCATCCCCTCGAAATGCGGCACGTTGGCCGACGACAGGCAGCCCGTCGCCATCACCAGATGGGTTGCGGCGACGGTGTCGCCCTTGTCGGTGCTGACCCGCCACAGCTCAGCCGCGTCGTCGAAATGGGCGGCGGTCACCTTGGTCTCGAACCGGATGTCGCGCTTCAGGTCGAAGCGGTCGGCCACGTGGTTGGCGTAACGCAGGATCTCCGGCTGGGCGGCGAACCGCTCCGACCAGGACCAGTCCTGCTGCAGCTCCTCGTCGAACTGGTAGGAATACTCCATGCTCTCGACGTCGCAGCGCGCACCCGGATAGCGGTTCCAGTGCCAGGTGCCGCCGACCCCGTCGCCGGTCTCGAACACCACCGCGCGCAGCCCCATGCCACGCGCCCGGTGGAGCATGTACATGCCGGCGAACCCGGCCCCCACGATCGCGATATCGACGGTGGCGTCCTCGACCCGGTCCACGGCCATGCAGTCCTCCCAAATTTATCGTTCTTTATTCCCGCAAGCGGAGCGCAATCGCGGCGTGGCTGTCAAACACGGTTTGCGCCCCGGCGGCGGTCAGGCGCTCGGCCAGGCCCGGATCGGCATGGCCGGCCCCGGTGAAGCCCCAGGCGGCCATCCCCGCGTCGACGGCGGCGCGGATGCCGTTCACGCTGTCCTCCAGCACCACGCACTCCCGTGGCGGCACGCCGAGACGCTCGGCGGCGTACAGGAAGATGTCCGGCGCCGGCTTGCCGTTGGGCACCAGCTGGGTGGAGTAGATATGCGGGGCGAAGCGGTCGTGGAGCCCGGTCTTGCGCAGCTTCATGACGAGCGAGTCCGGGAAGGACGAGGAGGCGACGGCGGTCGGCACCGCGACGATCTCCACCAGATCGGCGATGCCCGGCACGGCCTCCAACTCGCGCTCCATGGCGGCGACGCTGTCCTCCTTGATCCGCTCGTACAGGCCGGGCGGCAGGGCGCCGCCGAAGCGGGCGCGGTGTTCGGCGTCCAGCGTGGCGAAGAAATCGTCATAGGACAGGCCGGTGAAACGGGTGGCGTAGTCCTGCGGCGAATAGCTCAGTCCGGCCTCGGCGATCGCCGCCTGCTCGATGCGCATGACGATGGCCTCGGAATCGACGAGCACCCCGTCGCAGTCGAAGATCAGGGCGGCGGGCTGGGGCATGGGTGTGTCTCTGGCGGGCAACGGGCGGACGGGGCGCCACTGTGGCACCGCGCAGGGGAAGAGGCGAGGGGGGTGCGTCGGCGCTGTCGGCATGGTCCTGATGCAAATCAGGGCCAAGCCACCCACCCCTTCCGAATCCCCGTCCTTGTGCCGGGGCGAACCCGGGTGCGACGCCCACCGTCGAACGCTTCGCACCGGCTGCCGGCAGTGCCCCGTAACAGATCCGGGGAGTGTTGATCTGCGAAATCCCTTCGCACCCGCAAAAACCTCTTCGCAGATGCACAAACATTCGTGCCGATCCGGCGAAGTTTAAATCGTCGGCTTCTCTCTCCCGCCGGCCCCATTGTCTGTGCTAGGACTGGTCGAAACCCGCACTCGTGGGACCGCTTCAAGACTCGGATCGTGATCCAATGGACAGCTTCGACTACGTCATCGTCGGTGCCGGCTCTGCCGGTTCGGTGCTCGCCAACCGTCTGAGCGAGGATCCCAACACCTCCGTCTGCGTGCTGGAGGCCGGGCCGAGCGACTGGCACCCGTTCATCCACATTCCCGCCGGATTCATGAAGACGATCCTCGATCCGTCGGTGAACTGGCTGTACGAGCAGGAGCCGAGCCACTGGACCGCCGGCCGCCGGATCAAGGCGCCGCGCGGCAAGACGCTCGGCGGGTCGAGCTCGATCAACGGCCATATCTACAACCGGGGCCAGCGGCTCGACTTCAACACCTGGTCGCAGATGGGCAACCGGGGTTGGGGCTATGCCGACGTGCTGCCCTATTTCAAGCGCTGCGAGAGCCGGCAGGGTCAGGCGGACGAGACCTTCCGCGGCCGCGACGGCGCCATGACCGTCACCGATATCGACTGGTCGCACCCGCTGACCGAGGCCTTCATCCAGAGCTGCGTGGAGACCGGCATTCCGCGCAACCCGGACTATAACGGCGAGAAGCAGGAGGGCGTGAACTACGCCCAGCGCACGATCCGCGACGGCCGGCGCCTGAGTGCCGCGCGCGGCTACCTGCACCCCGCCATGAAGCGTCGGAACCTGACCGTCATCACCCATGCCCACGCCACCGAGCTGGCGCTGGAGGGCAAGCGGGTCACCGGCGTGCGCTACAACAAGGGCGGGCGCCACGGCATTCCGTCGGAGGTCAAGGCGAACCGCGAGGTGATCCTGTCGGGGGGCACCTACAACTCGCCGCAACTCCTGCAGCTTTCGGGCATCGGCGCGCCCGAGCAGCTCAGCCAGCACGGCATCGCGGTCAAGCACGCCCTGCCGGGGGTCGGCGAGAACCTGCGCGACCACTACGCCCCGCGCTTCGCCTATCGGGTCAAGAACACCGACAGCATCAACGAGCGCGCCCGCGGCTTCAAACTGGCTGGCGAGGTGATGAAGTACCTGACCACCCGGAAGGGCATCCTGGCGATCAGCCCGACCCTGGTCTACGGCTTCTGGCGCTCCGATCCGGCGCTGCAGTTCGGCGACATCCAGTTCACCTTCACCCCGGCCTCTTATGCCGAAGGCGTGCAGTCGGAGCTGGAACGCGAGCCGGGCATGACCATCGCGTCCTGGCAGCAGCGCCCGGAGAGCCTGGGCTATGTCCGCCTGCGCAACGCCGATCCGTTCGAGGCGCCGGTGATCCAGCCGAACTACCTCGCCCATGAGGAGGACCGCCGGGTCCTGCTGGCGGCGATGAAGCTGGCGCGGCAGATCATGGCCTCCCAGGCGATGGCCGAGTACAACGCCGGGGAGACCTATCCGGGGCCAGGCGTGGCGAGCGACGACGAATTGCTGGACTCCGCCCGGCATCGCGGCACCACCACCTTCCATCCCATGGGGACCTGCCGCATGGGGCCGAGCAGCGACACGCTGACGGTGGTGGATGACAGCCTGCGGGTGCACGGGCTCGAGGGATTGCGGGTGGTCGATGCCTCGGTGATGCCGACCATGCCGTCGGCCAACCTGAACGCATCCACGATGATGATCGCCGAGAAGGCGTCAGACATAATCCGGGGCAAGGCGGCGCTTGAAGCCGTCAGCCTGCCGGACGAGGCCGGGAGCAGCGCGGCATGAGCACCATCGACTACTACTATTCGACCCGGTCGAACTTCACCTATATCGGCGCCGCCCGGCTGAACGCCCTGGCGCAGAGATACGGCCGCACCATCGTGCACCGGCCGATCCTGCTGTCGAAGACCATGCCGCCGATCGGCGGGATGCAGTTCGGCGAGCGGCCGACCATGCTGCGCCACTACGCCATGGTGGACGCGCTGCGCTGCGCCGCCGCCCATGGTGTGGAGATCCAGCGCGAGCCGATCCATCACATGGGACCGGTCGAGCTTCCCAGCGGCATCGTGATCGCTGGCCAGCGCGCCGTGCGGCGCGGCGAGGCGGGGGACGTAGACCGCCTCAGCCTGCTGGTACTGGAGGCCCTGTGGCGCTTCGACCGGGACATCGCCGATGAGGACGTTGTCGCCGATCTGGTGGGGCAGGCCGGCTACGGCGATCCGCGCGCGCTGATCGAGGAGGCGATGACCGCCTCGGTGCAGGCGGAACTGGAGCGCAACTGCGGCGAGGCCATCATGCGCGGCGTGATCGGCGCGCCGACCTATTTCGTGGACGACGAGAACTTCTACGGTCAGGACCGGCTCGATTACGTCGAACGGGCGCTTGCCAAGGCGGCGGGATGAGCCAGACCACATCGCGGGAGACCGGGCCGGGCTACGATTCCGACGCCCCGGGCGATATCGACGGCCCCTATGCCTGGGCCCGGCTGGCCATGTGCCTGCTGATCAGCATGATCGGCGGCGCGGGGCTGTGGTCGGTCGTCGTGGTGCTGCCGGCGGTGGAGGCGGATTTCGGGGTCAGCCGCGCCGACGCCTCGCTGCCCTACACCTTCACCCTGATCGGCGTCGCCATCGGCACCGTGCTGATGGGCAAGCTGGCGGACAAGGTCGGCATCGTGCCGGCGCTGATCGTCGGCGGCATCGCGCTCGGGGCCGGCTACGGGGCCACGAGTTTCGCGCCGTCCATCTGGGTCTTCTCGGCCGCGCACGCGCTGCTGATCGGCATGCTGGGCGGGGCGGTGACCTTCGGGCCGCTGCTGGCCGACATCTCCCACTGGTTCGTGCGCCGGCGCGGCATCGCCGTGGCCATCGCCGCCAGCGGCAACTACCTGGCCGGCACGGTGTGGCCGCCGATCATCGACTATCTTGTCCATGACGTGGGCTGGCGCGAGACCCACCAGATCATCGCCATCTTCTGCGTCGTCACCGTGGTGCCGATGGCGCTGGCTCTGCGCCGCCGCTCGCCGATCGGCCATGCGCCGGCCCCGGTCGTCGCCAAGGGCCGCAACGGCAAGCCGCCGCTGCCCAGCCCGGTGCTTCAGGGCCTGCTGATCGTCGCCGGGCTGGCCTGCTGCATCGCCATGGCCATGCCCCAGGTGCACATCGTCTCCTACTGCCTGGAACTCGGCTACAACAGCCAGCGCGGGGCGGAGATGCTGTCGTTGATGCTGGCCACCGGCATCGTCAGCCGGCTGGTCTGCGGCGCGCTGGCCGACCGGATCGGCGCGCTGTGGACGCTGCTGCTCAGCTCCACGCTTCAGACCCTGGCCCTGCTGCTGTTCCTGCCTTTCGACGGGCTGGTGCCGCTCTATGTTGTCTCCGCCCTGTTCGGCCTGTCCCAGGGCGGGATCGTGCCGACCTATGCGCTGATCGTGCGCCAGTTCTTCCCGGCCGCCCAGGCGGGGGTGCGGGTCGGCGTGGTGCTGTCGGCGACCCTGGTCGGCATGGGGCTCGGCGGCTGGATGTCGGGAGCGATCTACGACCTGACGCTGAGCTATACGGCGGCATTCCTGAACGGCGTCGGCTGGAACATCCTGCACATCGCCATCGCCGCGTTCCTGCTGTTCGCGCTGGGGCGTCAGGGGGGTGACAGGGCGTCGCAGGAGTCGGGGCCGCGCGGGCCTGCCATGCAATTCAGAACGGCGTGACGGGTTGGTGCAGCGCAGCATTTGCGTTATGACGCGGGCACGCTCCTGAAACCAGAACGGACCCAGCCAGATGGCAAAGGGACTGTCCCGCCCGAAGAATCAGATCCGCATCCTCCTGCTGGAGGGGATCTCGCCGACCGCGCGCGACGTGCTGCTGAACGCCGGTTACACCAACCTGCAGGAGGTCTCCGGCGCGCTGGATCAGGCCGCTCTGATCGACAAACTGCAGGGCGTGCACATGCTCGGCATCCGATCGCGCACCCAGCTCAACGAGGAGGTCCTGAAGGCCGCCGGGACGCTGGTCGCCGTGGGCTGCTTCTCGGTCGGCACCAACCAGGTCGACCTGCCGGCGGCGACGACGCTGGGCATTCCGGTGTTCAACGCGCCGTTCTCCAACACCCGCTCCGTCGCCGAGCTGACCATCGCCGAGATCGTCATGCTGATGCGCGGCGCCTTCCAGAAATCAATGGCCGCCCATGACGGCCGCTGGGCCAAGACCGCGCTCGGCTCGCGTGAGGTGCGCGGCAAGACGCTGGGCATCGTCGGCTACGGCAATATCGGCACCCAGCTCGCGGCACTCGGCGAATCCATGGGCATGCGGGTGATCTATTTCGACCGCACCGACAAGCTGAGCCACGGCAATGTGGAGCCGACCGAGACCCTGGAGGCGTTGCTCGCCCAGTCCGACGTGGTCTCCCTGCACCTGCCGGAGACGCATGAGACCAGGGGGATGTTCGGGGCCGAGCAGATCCGCGCCATGAAGAAGGGTGCGTTCCTGATCAACAACGCCCGCGGCACCCTGGTCGAGATCGACGCCCTGGCCGCCGCCCTGAAGGACGGCCATCTGGGCGGGGCTGCGGTCGACGTGTTCCCGACCGAGCCGAAATCGAACAAGGACACCTTCGAGAGTGCCCTGCGCGGCCTCGACAACGTCATCCTCACCCCCCATGTGGGCGGCTCGACGGAGGAGGCGCAGGAACGCATCGGCGACGAGGTGGCCCGCAAGTTCGTCGAATATTCCGATGTCGGCTCGACCATGGGCGCGGTGAACTTCCCCGAGGTGCAGCTGCCGAAGGGCACGCTGGTCACCCGCTTCATCCAGGTCCAGCGCAACGAGCCGGGCGAGCTCGGCCGCCTGAACGACCTGTTCGCCCGTCGCGGCCTGAACATCGTCGCCCAGCATTACCAGACCGACGGTCAGATCGGTTACGTGGTGCTGGACGTGCACGGCGAGGTCGAGGACGGGGTGCAGATCCTGGAGCAGATCCGCGAACTCCCGGGGACGATCCGGGCACGGTTGCTGAACCGGGTTTAGGGGGCGACACGCCGCCCGCCTCCGACCCGTGCGCTCCCCGGATCTAGCTCGGGGAGTGCTCTCTCATTTTTCCGCGTCTCCCCGGCCTTGCGCCGGGGTCCGGGGTGCCGCTTTCCGGAGCGCCGGAGATTGATTTCCCGGCGCTCCAGCAGCTCCTTCTCTCGGTCCCGGCGCGAGGCCGGGAAGACGGGAAAGGGGGTGGTGTCGCCCTACCGCCCCTGCGGCCCCGAATACGCCCGCTCCACCTTCGCCACCCGCAGCTCGTAGTGCGCGTACCAGCGTTCCTTGCCGAGCGTCTGGGCGCCGAGGTGGCGGGCGTGCTGCTTCCAGGCATGCACCGCGTCCTCGTCGCGGAAATACGACACTGTGATGCCGAGTCCGTCCGCCCCGCGCGCGCTCTCCGCGCCGAGACACCCCGGCTGTTCGTGCGCCAGCGTCATCATCGCCTCGGCCATGGCCTCGTAGCCGCGCCGGTCGTCGGTCTGGGTGGAGGTGAAGATCACCGCGTAATACGGCGGTTCCGGCGTCTTGGCGAAGCCTGAGGGCATGGTCCCGTCATCTCTCGATCAGGTGGGTGAGGTGGGTATCCAGGGCCGCTTCCGCGCGGGCCGCGTCCCCGGCGCGGAAGGCGTCGAGCAGGGCGCGGTGCTGCCGCGTCCAGACCGCGCGGATCTCCGCGTCCGGTTGCTGTTCGTGATATGGGCGGCGGTCCTCCCGCCGCACTTCGTCCACCAGCGCCAGCAGCCGCCGGTTGCCCCCCGCCCGATACAGCACCGTGTGGAAGGCGGCGTCCAGTTCCTCCAGCGCCTGCGGCTCGGTTTCCACCTCGATCCGCTCCTGCAGGTGGGTTGCCTCCAGCACGTCGAGGTCGCTGCGGCGGGGCATCGCCAGGGCCAGGGCCTCGCCCTCAACCAGCCGGCGCACGGCCACCAGGTCGCGCAAGGCCTCGGCCGACATCTCCACCACCTTCAGGCTGCGCCCCCGTCCGGGCTCCAGCCACCCCGCCGCCCGCAGGCTCTCCATAGCCAGCCGCACCGGCTGCCGGCTGACCCCGAACCGGGCGGCGAGGTCTTCCTGCTGCACGACGGCGCCGGCGGCGATATGGCCGCTGCGGATATCTGCGCGCAGGCGGTCGGCAATCTCTGTGGGTGAATTTGGATCCATGGATCCAAAATAGCGACACCGCACGCCTCGGGCAAGAGGGACGGCGCGGAGGATCCGACGGGCCGCCCGCGGAGACGATTTCGCCACCTTCACCGCTCCCCGCCGCCATGGCAGGCTGCACCCAAAGGACGGGCCGCCAAAGGCCCGCCGCTGAATGAGGGGAGGACGATGGAGTTCCAGCACGCACCCGCCGTGCACGATCTGCGCGCGCGGATCGAGGCCTTCATGGCCGAGCACATCTACCCGAACGAGGCCCGCTACTACGCCGAGACCGCCGAGCTGGGTCCCTGGAAGGTCCAGCCCGTGGTCGAGGAGCTCAAGCCCAAGGCCAAGGCTGCCGGCCTGTGGAACCTGTTCCTGCCGGAGAGCGAGTACGGCGCCGGCCTGTCCAATCTCGACTACGCGCCGCTCTGCGAGGTCATGGGCCGTTCGCCCCTCGCGCCCGAGGTGTTCAACTGTGCGGCCCCCGACACCGGCAACATGGAGGTGCTGGTCCGCTACGGCACCGACGAGCAGAAGAAGCGGTGGCTGGAACCGCTGCTGGCCGGCGAGATCCGTTCCTCCTTCGCCATGACCGAGCCGGCGGTCGCCTCCTCCGATGCGACCAATATCGAGAGCTCGATCCGGCGCGACGGCGACGAGTACGTGATCAACGGCCGCAAGTGGTACACCACCGGCGCCACCGATCCGCGCTGCAAGATCGTCATCTTCATGGGCAAGTCGGACCCGGACAATCCGGACCGCCACAAGCAGCAGTCGATGATCCTGGTGCCCAAGGACACGCCCGGCGTCACCGTGATCCGGCCGATCCCCGTCTTCGGCTTCTACGCCGTGCCCGACCGGGCCTCGGAGGTCGATTTCACGGACGTGCGGGTGCCGGCATCCAATATGTTGCTGGGGGAAGGGCGCGGCTTCGAGATCGCCCAGGGGCGGCTCGGCCCCGGCCGTATCCATCACTGCATGCGCCTGATCGGACTGGCCGAGCGGACCCTGGAGAAGATGTGCCGCCGGGCGGAACAGCGGGTGACCTTCGGCACCCCGGTCTCCCAGCAGACGGTCACGCTGGAACGTATCGCCGAGGCGCGGATCATGATCGAGCAGTCGCGGCTGCTGACCCTGAAGGCCGCCTGGATGATGGACACGGTCGGCAACAAGGAGGCCCGGGCCGAGATCGCCATGATCAAGGTCGCCGTCCCCAATATGGCCTGCCAGGTGATCGACTGGGCGATCCAGGCCTTCGGCGGGGCCGGGACCAGCAACGACTACGGCCTCGCCTCGGCCTATGCGACGGCGCGGCTGCTGCGGCTGGCCGACGGGCCGGACGAGGTCCATCGCAATCAGATCGGCCGACTGGAACTGCGCAAATACCGCGAGCCGGGGAATATCGACAGAGGCGCCCGCGATGTCGGCCCGCGCCTGGCCGAACCGGGGGAGGGACCGTGGCCGGCGCCGGATTTCCAGCCGTGACCGCCGCCTCCCACGACCGGTTCTGGGACGGTTGCATCGGTGAGACGGCCGTCGAGACTCGTTACAGCGGTCGACAGGTGCGCTGCTATGTCGAGCGCCCGGCGGATCTGGCGGCGATGTTCCGCGATCTCGTGACGCAACACCCGGAGCGCGACGCGGTGGTCGCGGGAGACACCCGCCTGTCCTTCGCCGAACTGGACGCGCAGGTTGGGCGGATCGCCGGCGGCCTCGCTGCCCTTGGCGTCGGCTCCGGCGACCGGGTGGCGCTGCTGCTCGACAACGGCTGGGCGTTCGTTACCTCCCTGCTGGCCTGCAACCGGATCGGGGCGATCTGCGTGCCCCTCGGCATCCGCCAGCGCCGGGCCGAGCTCGAGTTCCTGCTGAGCGACTGCGGCGCGGCCGTGCTGATCCACGAGGCCGCTCTGGCGGAGAACGTGCCGCCGGTCGAGGCGGTGCCCGACCTGCGGCACCGGTTTTCGGTCGGCGGTCTGTGCGACGGCGCGCAACCGTTCGAGAGCCTGCTTTCCGCCGACCCCCTGGACGCGCCAGCCTCGAT
Source organism: Thalassobaculum litoreum DSM 18839 (assembly GCF_900102465.1). Lineage (GTDB taxonomy): Bacteria > Pseudomonadota > Alphaproteobacteria > Thalassobaculales > Thalassobaculaceae > Thalassobaculum > Thalassobaculum litoreum. Next base: position 258,267 of record NZ_FNBW01000003.1, read on the forward strand.
CGATCCCGAGGCGGTGGCTGTCATCCTCTACACCTCCGGCACCACCGGCCGGCCGAAGGGGGCGATGCTGACCCATTTCGGCATCATCCAGTCGGCGCTGGCCTTCTCGCGCTGCCTGTCCTTCTCCGCCGACGAACGGGCCCTGGCGGCGATCCCGCTCAGCCATGTCAGCGGCCTGGTCGGCATCTTCTATTCGACCCTGATCGCCGGCGGCGCCCTGGTCGCTCTGCGCGCCGGCTACAGGGTGCCGGATCTGCTGGCCTTGGCCGCGCGGGAGCGGATCACCTACACGATCCTGGTCCCAGCCCTCTACACCCTGGCGGTTCTGCAGCCGGACCTCGCCGGCCACGACCTCTCCGCCTGGCGCATCGGCTGTTTCGGCGGCGCGCCGATGCCGGAGGCGACCATCGCCAAGCTGGCGCATCTGCTGCCGGATCTGGTGCTGGTCAATGCCTATGGGGCGACGGAGACCACCTCGCCGACGACGATCATGCCGCCGGGGCTGAACCCGTCCCATCCGGACAGCGTCGGCCAGGTCGTGCCCTGCGGCCGGGTGGAGATCCGGGGCGAGGACGGCTCGGTTCTGGCGCCCGGAGAGACCGGGGAGCTGTGGATCTCCGGCCCGATGGTGGTGCCGGGCTACTGGAACCGGCCCGACGCCAACCGGGAGGCCTTCGTCGACGGCGCCTGGCGGTCCGGCGATATCGGCACGGTCGATGCCGACGGTTTCGTGAAGGTCTTCGACCGGCTGAAGGACATGATCAACCGCGCCGGGTTCAAGGTGTTCAGCGCCGAGGTCGAGAACGTGCTGAACCACCACCCGGAGATCGTCGAGGCGGCGGTGGTCGGCCGTCCGGATCCGGTGCTGGGCGAACGGGTGCACGCCTTCCTGCGTCCGGTGGAGGGATCGGCGCTGGACGAAGAGACGGTGCGGGCGTTCTGCGCCGAGCGCCTGTCCGACTATAAGGTCCCGGAGACCGTCACCTTCACCGCCGACCCGCTGCCCCGCAACGCCAACGGCAAGCTGCAGAAGCCCACCCTGCGCCAACAAATCACGGAGCCCGCCCGATGACCGACTCTCCCGCCGCCCGCCTGCGCGGCCTGCTCGCCTCCGGTGAGATCGTCATGGCGCCGGGCGCGCCGGACAGCATCTCGGCGCGTGTGATCGAGCAGGCCGGGTTTCCCGCACTCTACATGACCGGCCTCGGCGCCACGGCGAGCCGGCTGGGCACCCCGGATATCGGCTTGCTGACCCAGACCGAGATGACGGAACATGCCCGCAACATGGCGCGGGCCGTCTCGATCCCGATCATCGCCGACGCCGATACCGGCTATGGCGGGCCCTCCAACATCCACCGCACGGTGCGCGAGCATGTGCAGGCCGGCGTGGCGGCGATCCATCTGGAGGACCAGATGGCACCGAAGCGCTGCGGCCAGCTCGCCGGAATCCGCCTGATCGACGCCGAGGAGAACGCCCGGCGGCTGGCCTGCGCGGTCGAGGCCCGGGGGGCCGACGACCTGCTGATCATCGGCCGCACCGACGCCATCGGCACGCTCGGCCCGGACGAAGCCGTCCGGCGCGCCCGCCTCTACCAGCAGGCAGGTGTCGATCTGGTTTTCGTCGACGGCATCAAGACCGTCGCCGAGGTGGAGGCGGTGGCCCGGGGCGTGGAGGGGCCGAAGGTCGTCTCCATCGTCGACGGCAACGAGACGGTGAAGCTGACCGCGGGCGACCTGCAGGCGATGGGCTTCTCCGTCGTGCTCTACGCGGTCACCGCCCTGTTCGCCGCGACGCGGGCGGTGGCCGACGCCATGGCCGCGCTCAAGCGCGACGGCACACCGGCTCAGGCGGGACCGCAGCACACCTACGCGGAGTACTGCGCGCTGGTGGATCTGCCGCTCCACCAGGGACTGGACGACCGGTTCGGCGCCTAGCCAGGGGCGTCGGGCGCGGCGAAATATTGCATACAATCCTGAATTTCACCGTGCTAGCGTGCCCCTTCAGAAGAACGATCACACGGGAAACGCACGGAAATGTCGGACCAATCGGTTTGGGGCGCTGAGCTCTACGACACGCTGGTGGACGGCGGCGTGTCGATTTTCGCCTATGTCCCCGATGGCGGGCACAAGGTGATGATCCAGAAATCGCTGGAGGACGACCGCGTCCATTCCATCCCGCTCACCACCGAGGAAGAGGGGGTGGCGCTGACCGCGGGTGCGGATCTCGGCGGCAAGAAGGCGGTGCTGCTGATGCAGTCCAGCGGCACCGGCAACTGCATCAACATGCTGTCGCTCCAGGCCAACGGCCGCTTCCCGTTCCTGGCCATCATCACCATGCGCGGCACCTTCGGCGAGCAGAACCCCTGGCAGGTTCCCATGGGCAAGGCCGTGCGCCCCTGCCTGGAGGCGATCGGCGTCCATGTGCTCGAGGTCGAGCGGCCGGAGGAGCTGAAGGAGACGACCAACGCGGCGATGAACCTCGCCTTCCGGTCCAACTGCGCGGTGGCGCTTCTGCTGACCCAGAAGTTCATCGGCGCCAAGGCGTTCTGAGGGAAGGACCGGAGATGAGCGAAGAGATCAAGATCACCGGCTCCAACCAGCGCATGGACCGCGCCCAGGCGGTGCCGGCCATCGTCGGGAACCACCGCGATTTCCTGGTCGTCACCGGCCTCGCCGGCACGGCCCAGGACATGTACGCGATCGAGCCCGATGCCGATAACTGCTTCCTGCTCGGCGGGGCGATGGGCGCGTCGGTCTCCATGGGACTCGGCCTGGCGCTGGCGCAGCCGGACAGGCAGGTGCTGGTCATGTGCGGCGACGGCGAGCTGCTGATGAATGTCGGCGCGCTGGCCACCGTCATGGCCTCCGGCCTGACCAACCTGTCGATCCTCTGCGTCGACAACGAGCGCTATGGCGAGACCGGCAACCAGATCACCCATACCTCCATGGGTACCGACCTGGCGGTGACCGCCAAGGGGCTCGGCATCAGGAACGTGATGACCGTCACCGCCCCCGACGAGATCGAGGCGGGCCGCAAGGAACTGCGGCGGACCGACGGACCGACCTTCGTCTACCTGAAGATCAGCGACGCTAAGCCGCCGAAAATGAGTTCTCGGAACTTCGACGCCGCCGACCGCCGCATTGCCTTCCGCCGTGCACAACTGGGACACCTATGACCGAGACGAGAACCGTAGCCGTTACCGGAGCCTCTCGCGGCCTGGGAGCGGAGATCGCGTTGGAACTCGCCCGCCGCGGCCTGACCGTCGGCTGCCTGTCGCGCAAGGGTATCGGCCCGGAGGAGGAGCCGGTCCCGGACGAGCTCGCCGGGCGGATGATCAACCTGGCCTGCGACGTGAACGACCCGGAATCCGGGGCCGCAGCCCTGGCGGCCCTGGTGGAGACGACCGGCGGGCTGCACGCCCTGGTCAACAATGCCGGCATCCACAAGGAAGGCCGCAGCGAGAGCTTCTCCCCGGCCGAGTTCGCCGAGGTGCTGAACACCAACGCGGTCGGCCTGTTCGCCATGTGCCAGTCGGCCTACCCACACATGATCGCCAGCGGCGGCGGGGTGATCGTCAATATCGGCTCGCACTACGACAAGATCGGGGTGAAGTACACGGCGGCCTATTGCGCCTCGAAGGCGGCGGTGGGCGCGATCACCCGGTGCCTGGGCGTGGAATGGGCGCGCAAGGGCATCCGCGTGGTCGACGTGGCGCCGGGCTTCACGCTGACCAACCTGAACCGCTCCCACATGGACAACGAGCGGTTCCGGTCCTTCATCGAGAAGGCGATCCCGCGCGGCACGCCGGGCGAGGCCTGGGAGGTGGCGCGCTTCGTCGGCTCCATCGTCGCCGACGACATCCCGTTCCTGAACGGCGAGACCTTCTACATCGACGGCGGCCAGGCGGTGGCGAACTGACGGGCGCGGAGCGGCCGCCGTTCTGACCCGCTCGGCTCCCTCCTCGTCATCCCGGACGACCCCGGACCCGATCCGGAGGCGGGCCGGGACCTGCCACTGCAGTCGCTCTGGGTCCCGGCCGAGCCCCGGGTCATGCCCGGGCCTCGCCGGGATGACGCAGAGGAAATGAGGGTGGGCGTCTCCCCGAACCCTCTCGCCCGCCGCCGCACTTCGCGCTACCTTCCGGCCCATGATGACGCTGAGCAACAGACGCATTCTCCTGATCGTCGGGGGCGGGATCGCCGCCTACAAGGCGCTCGACCTGACCCGCCGCCTGCGCGAGCGCGGGGCGGCCGTGCGCGCGGTGCTGACCAAGGCAGGGGAGCAGTTCGTCACCCCGCTGTCGCTGTCGGCCCTGACCGAGGACAAGGTCTATACCGATCTGTTCGACCTGACCGACGAGGCGGAGATGGGGCATATCCAGCTCTCCCGCTCGGCCGATCTGATCGTCGTCGCCCCGGCCACCGCCGACCTGATGGCGAAGATGGCCAACGGGCTGTGCGGCGACCTCGCCTCCACGCTGCTGCTGGCGACCGATACCGACGTGCTGATCGCGCCGGCGATGAACGTGCGCATGTGGGAACACCCGGCCACCAGGGCGAACCTGGCGACCCTGGCGTCGCGCGGTGTGCGGGTGGCCGGGCCGAACGAAGGGTCCATGGCCTGCGGCGAATACGGCTACGGCCGCATGGCCGAGCCGCTGGAGATCGTCGCGGCGGCGGAAGCCTATTTCGCGCAAGCGGCCGGCCCGCTCGCCGGCAAGAAGGCGATCGTCACCAGCGGGCCGACCCATGAGCCGATCGACCCGGTGCGCTATATCGCCAACCGCTCGTCCGGCAAGCAGGGCCATGCCATCGCCCGCGCCCTGGCCGCGCTGGGGGCGGAGGTCACCCTGGTCAGCGGCCCGACGCGCGAGCCCGACCCGGCCGGGGTGAAGACCGTGCCGATCGAGAGTGCGCGCGACATGCTGGCCGCCTGCGAGGCGGCCCTGCCGGCCGATATCGTGGTCTGCGCCGCCGCCGTCGCCGACTGGCGGGTGGCCAGTGCCGCTGACCAGAAGATGAAGAAGGAGGCGGGTGCCCTCCCGCCCCTGCAGCTCACCGAGAACCCGGACATCCTGAAGACCCTGTCGCAGAAGACGGACGGCCGCCCGGCCCTGGTGATCGGTTTCGCGGCGGAGACCGAGAAGGTCGTGGAGCACGCCACCGCCAAACGGGCGCGCAAGGGCTGCGACTGGATCCTCGCCAACGACGTTTCCCCCGCCACCGGCACCTTCGGCGGCGACAGCAACACCATCCATCTGGTTACTGAAAGCGGCACCGAGGATTGGCCCGCCATGACCAAGACCGAGGTCGGCAAACGCCTTGCCGCCCGTATCGCAGAGCACTTCCAGACTGGACATTCCGTATGAGCATTCCCGTCCGCATCACCCGGCTGGACCATGGCGTCGACCTGCCGCTCCCGGCCTATGAGACCGAGGGCTCGGCGGGGATGGACCTGCGCGCCGCGCTCGACGCGCCGGTGACTCTGGCGCCGATGGAACGCACGGCGGTGCCGACCGGCCTGTCCATCGCCCTGCCCCAAGGCTACGAGGCGCAGGTGCGGGCGCGCTCGGGGCTGGCCTTCCGCTCCGGCATCGCCTGCGTCAATGCGCCGGGGACGGTCGACAGCGATTATCGCGGCGAAATCAAGGTGCTGCTCGTCAATCTCGGCCAGGAGCCGGTGACCTTCGCGCGCGGCGACCGCATCGCCCAGCTCGTGGTGGCGCCGGTCAGCCGGGTCGCCTGGGAAGAGGCGGAGACCCTCGACGAGACGGCTCGCGGCAGCGGCGGGTTCGGCTCCACCGGGCGGGGATAGCCTGCTCGAACGCGACTACCATACTCGTCATCCCGAAACGAGTTCGGGATGACGGCATTTTGTGTTTATGCACTCATCCCACCCATCGCGAGAACGCGAGGCAGATCGGCACCATGCGGGCGATGACGTGGCGGGTGAACTCTTCCACCGCCGCCACCGCCTCGGCCGGGGCCGGTCCCGCCTCGGCGCGCAGATGGGCGAGCCGGGCGCTCTCCGCCATTGCCATGCTCCGCGTGGTTGCCGTCGCCGCCCGCAGGCGTCCGTCGGCCTCCAGCGGCGCGAACCCCGCATGCATCAGCGCCAGCAGCCCCGGCCAATAGGCCAGATGCCGGTACATGGTCGCCAGGATCGGCTCGTCCGGCCGGGACCCGAAGCGGTTCAGCGCCAGGACCAGCTCCCAGACATGCGGTGGCACGTCGCCCTCGGACAGCACCCGGGGGATCGGCGCGGACGCCTCTTCCGCCGCCGACCCGCCGCCGCCCGGCACCGGCCCCGCCGGCGGGACCACCAGCGCACCCAGGGCCAGCAGGTTCAGCCCGTTGCCCCGGTTGTAGCCGGCGGCGACCGCCCGAATGGTCGCCAGATCCTCCGCCGTCACCCCGACCGCCTGTAGCGCGCCGGGGGCCAGCGGCTCCGGCATCGCCACCGGCAGCCGGTCGAACAGCGCCTGGGCGGAGCGGGCCGCCTGGCCGCTCGCGTAGATCGGCTTGGCCGCCCCCCAGGCCCAGTCCAGCCCGCCATCGATCGTCGCCAGATGGCGCCAGATCAGGTTGACCACCGGAATGCCGAGGGTCGCCTTGATGTCGTCGAAGGTCTCCGCGACCGCGCCTGTCGCCTCATGCTCGGTGATCGCCGGAACCGGGTCACCCATCGAATCCTCCCAACCTCGTTGCTTGTCGCTTTTGCCGCGATTGCAGCGTGGCGGGTACGGCCCGGTCAATCCACGATCTGTGCATTGGGGGGCTTGGAGGGGAGCCCGACAATCGGCTATGCCGGAAGCAAGAACCACAAAGGGAGGAACCGCGATGACCGATCCTGTGAAGGTCGGCTTTGCCGGTGTGGGCCTGATGGGCCGGGGCATGGCCGGCAACATCCTGGCCAAGGGGTATCCGCTGACCGTGCTCGGTCACCGCAACCGGGCGCCGGTGGAGGAACTGACGGCGCTGGGGGCGGCCGAGGCGGCCACGCCGAAGGAGCTCGCCGCCGCGTCGGACATCGTCATCCTGTGCATGCCGAACAGCCGAGTGGTGGAGCGGGTCTGCCTCGGTGCCGACGGGATCATCGAGGGCGGGAAACCCGGCACCCTGGTGCTCGACACCTCCACCGCCGAGCCGGCCTCCACCAAGCGGGTGGCTGTGGCTCTGGCGGAGACGGGGATCGACTTCATCGACGCGCCGATGACCATGACGCCGAAGGAGGCGATGGAGGGGACGCTCAACGTGCTGGTCGGCGGCCCCGACGCGCTGGTCGAGAAGGCGCGGCCGGTGCTGGAGTGCTACGCCCGCAACATCTTCCACATCGGCCCGCTGGGGGCGGCGCATTCCCTCAAGCTGATCAACAATTTCATGAGCATGTCCATGTCCGCCCTGGTGGCCGAGGCGGCAACCACGGCGCGGGCCGCCGGGGTCGATCTCGGCAAGCTGCGCGAGGTGGTTTCGGCCGGGGCGGTCAATTCCGGCATGTTCCAGAAGATCATGGCCTATGCGGTCGACGGCGATGCGTCGGGCCTGCAATTCGCCATGGCCAATGCCCGCAAGGATGTGGGCTACTACAACGACATCGCCGCCGAGGCGGGGCTCCCCGCCCCGTTCGGGTCGGCGGCGCTTCAACTCTACACACTGGCCTGCGCGACCGGTCACGGCGAGGAGCACGTACCCCTGCTGGTCGATGTGATGGCGGAACTCGGTGGACTGAACGGAGCGGGTAAATGAGTGCGGAACAGGTCGATGCGATCGTCATCGGCGCAGGTGTGGTCGGTCTCGCGGTGGCCCGGGCCCTGGCTCTCGCCGGGCGCGAGGTGCTGGTGCTGGAGGCGGCCGAGGCCATCGGCACCGAGACCAGCTCGCGGCATTCCGAGGTCATCCATGCCGGCATCTACTATCCGCCGGGATCGCTGAAGGCGCAGTTCTGCGTGGAGGGCAAGAAAAGGCTCTACCGCTACCTCGACGACCACGGCGTGCCGTACTCCCCGATGGGCAAGCTGATCGTGGCGACCTCGGAGGATCAGATCCCGGCGCTGCAGCAGATCCAGGACCGGGCGACCAAGGCGAACGTCACCGACCTTGAGTTCAAGTCGCATAACGAAGTGGTGGCGATGGAGCCGGAACTGCGCTGCGTGACGGCCCTGTGGTCGCCGTCGACCGGCGTGCTCGACAGCCACTCCTACATGCTGGCCCTGCAGGGCGATGCGGAGGAGCGGGGCGGCATGATCGCCTTCCACGCGCCGGTCGCCGGGGGCAAGGTGGGCGAGGACGGGATCGAGATCGCCGTCGGCGGGGCCGAGCCGATGCTGCTGAAGGCGAAGACGGTGGTGAACTCCGCCGGCCTGCACGCCCAGCCGCTGGCCGCCGGCCTGATGGGCTTTCCCGCCGAAAAGGTGCCGCCCCACTTCTACTGCAAGGGCAACTACTACTCCCTGTCCGGCGTGCGGGCGCCGTTCACCCACCTGATCTATCCGGCCCCGGAGCAGGCGGGTCTCGGCATTCATCTGACGTTGGACCTGGGCGGACAGGCGCGGTTCGGCCCGGACGTGGAGTGGATCGACGAAATCAACTACGACGTCGATCCGCGCCGGTCGGACAGTTTCTACGAAGCGATCCGCAAGTACTGGCCGGGCCTGCCGGACGGAGCGTTGCAGCCGGGCTACGCCGGCATCCGCCCGAAGATCCAGGCCCCCGGCACGCCGGCGGTGGACTTCATGGTCCAGGGCCCGGCCGAGCACGGGGTGCCGGGGCTGGTGAACCTGTTCGGCATCGAAAGCCCGGGCGTGACGTCGAGCCTGGCGATCGCCGACCACGTGGCGGCGATGGTCGCGTAGGGAGAAGAAAGACCGCCCATTTTCCTGCTCGTCTCCCCGGCCCAGCGCCGGGGAGAGGGTATTGGAGGGGCGTTGGTTACCGGTCTCCGGCGTTTTCCAAATGCTCCTCCCTCTTTCCCACACTCCCTGGATTTATTCCGGGGCAATCCCCTCCGCTCGCGCGGAGCTTGGGCGGTTGGCGCGAGTTGACCCGATTGCCCCGGCACAAGGCCGGGGAGTGCGTGTGATTAGGGCGTTTCTCCTGCCGCCGCCCGCGCCTGGAGCCGGTCCAGCAGCCGGTCCAGCATCTCCCGTTCTTCCTGCGTGAATCCCTCCAGAAGCGCCGCTTCCCGTGCCCGTGCCAGCGGCACGATCTCGCGGTAGACTTGGTCGCCCTCCGCCGTCATCGCGATGGTCTGGCGGCGCCGGTCCGCTGCGTCGACCGTGCGCTGGATCATCCCGGCCTCGGTCAGCCGCGCGATGGCCCGGCTGACCTGCACCTTGTCCATGGCCGAGCGGCCCTGGATCTCCGAGGCCGTCGCCGCCCCGAACGCGCCGAGGATGGCCAGGATCCGCCATTCCGGAATGGTGATCCCGAACCGGTCCGCATAGAGCCGGGCGATCCCCTTCGACACCGTGTTCGCCAGCACCGCCAGCCGGTAGGGCAGGAACCGGTCCAGACGTAGCGTCTCGTCCGGGTTGGCGGGAGCGGGCGTTTCGGGCAGAGCGGTCATCAGAGCGTCGAGCCTCGTCGCATGGGTCTTGATAATGGTTTCATTTGAAACCAAATAATGAATCTGTTACAAATGAAACTAACACGATTTCCCGCGGCGCGGCGAGGCATCGTCCGGATCGACGTCGCCCGCGCCGCCGACAAGGAGGTTCCCCATGGCTACCACCACGCTGCCCCCGGTCCCCCAGGGCACGCCCGAGAATCCGATGGCGACCGACGGCTTCGAGTTCGTCGAATACACCGCCCCGGACACGGCCGACCTGGAGAAGCTGTTTACCGCCATGGGCTTCCGCGCGGTCGCCAAGCACCGCTCCAAGAACGTCACCCTGTACCGTCAGGGTGGGGTGAACTTCATCGTCAACGGCGAGCCGGACAGCTTCGCCCAGGCCTTCGCCAAGGTGCACGGCCCGTCCTGCTGCGCCATCGCCTTCCGGGTGAAGAACGCGGCCGCCGCCTTCGAGCGGGCGGTGAAGCTCGGCGCCAAGCCGTTCGAGGGCAAGGTCGGGCCGATGGAGCTGAACATTCCGGCGATCCACGGCATCGGCGACAGCCTGATCTACCTGGTCGACCGCTACGGCGAACGCTCGATCTACGACGTGGACTTCGTGCCGATCGCCGGCGAGGAGCAGGACCCGGCGGGCGTGGGTCTGACCTATATCGACCACCTGACCCACAACGTGCACCAGGGCCGCATGGATGTCTGGGGCAGCTTCTACGAGACGCTCTTCAATTTCCGGGAGATCCGCTACTTCGACATCGAAGGCAAGCTGACCGGCCTGAAGTCCCGGGCGATGACCAGCCCCTGCGGCAAGATCCGGATCCCGATCAACGAGAGCTCCGACGACAAGAGCCAGATCGCCGAATATCTCGACCAGTACAAGGGCGAGGGCATCCAACACATCGCCATGGGCACCGACGACATTTTCGCGGCCGTCGACGGGCTGCGCGGCCTGGGCATGAAGTTCATGGCCCCGCCGCCGGAGACCTATTACGACATGCTGTCCGACCGCCTGCCGAACCACGGCGAGAACCTGGAGGAGCTGAAGTCGCGCGGCATCCTGATCGACGGCGCGCCGACCGAGGATGGCGGCCTACTGCTGCAGATCTTCACCAACACGGTGATCGGGCCGATCTTCTTCGAGCTGATCCAGCGCAAGGGTGACGAGGGCTTTGGCGAGGGCAACTTCAAGGCGCTGTTCGAAAGCATCGAGCAGGACCAGATCAACCGTGGTGTGCTGAAGGGCTGAGGGTGCAGCCGGGGAGGGGAGACCTCGTTTCCCTCTCATGTCTCGCCCGCTCCCCGGCCTTGTGCCGGGGTGAGCCCGTCAGGCGGTCGGGCTTGAGACAGCGCCCCGAGGAACCGTCACGCGGGATCGCTTGCCCCGGAACAGGTCCGGGGAGTGAGTTGTGGGGAGGTTGAGGGTGCCGCCCTACCGGAACGCCGACTGCACGCCCTGGAAGTAGCGGTCGATGGCGCGGGTCAGACCTGCGGCGACCTTGCGGCGGAAGGTCGGGTCGTTGAGACGCCGGTTGTCCTCCCGGTTCGACAGGAAGCCCAACTCGACCAGCACCGACGGCACGTCCGGCGCCTTCAGCACGGCGAAGCCGGCGAAGCGGTGCGGGCGGCCGAGCAGCTTGGTCTCGCGCTCCATCTCCTTCACCACGTAGCCGGCCAGGCGCGCGGAATAGTTCATGGTCCGGCGCTGCGCCAGGTCGATCAGGATGTTGGTGACCTCCGGCTCCTGCTGGGTGAGGTCGATGCCGGCGACGATATCGGCCTTGTTTTCGCTGGTCGCCAGCGCCTCCGCCTCCTTGTCCGAGGCGTTCTCCGACAGGGTGTAGACCGACAGGCCGCGCAGCGAGCCGTCCTTGATCGAATCCGCATGCAGCGACACGAACAGGTCGGCATCCACCCGGCGGGCGATGGCGATGCGCTCGCGCAGGCGGATGAAGCTGTCGCTGTCGCGGGTCAGCACCGCTTTGTACCGGCCTGTCTCCTCCAGCGCCGCCTTAAGCGACTGCGCGGCGGCCAGCACGATATTCTTCTCGTAGACCCCGTTCTCTCCGATGGCGCCGGGGTCGACGCCGCCATGGCCGGCATCGATGACGATGGTCATGCGGTCGTCCGATTTCGGCAGCGGGGCCGGCGCGGCGGGCGGCGGCGAGACGCGCGGCGCGCTCAGCGCCACGTGACGCTCGATCGAGGCGTCGGAAGCCTCAAGGAAAGCCTCGCGCGTCGCCGGGGTCAGATCGATGACCAGTCGGTACTGCTGCGCGCCGGACGGCGGCAGGACGAAGGCGGACTTCACCTGGACCGGATTGTCGGCGTCGATCACCACGCGGGAGGTACCGGGCCGGAACTGGCCGTACCGCCAGCCGGCAATCGGGCCGACGGCGCGCGACCCCGCGCTTTCGGGCAGCCGGAACGACACTTCCGGCACGTCGATCACGACCCGGTAGGGATCCGGCAGCAGGAAGATCGAGAAATCGACCCGCTCGTCCAGGTCGAGCACGATGCGGACCTTGTCCGGATGATTGCCGATGCGCAGGTTCGATACGACGGGGACCCCGGCTGCGACGGCCGGCAGCGCGGTGGCGAGGGCGACCAGCCCCAGCACGCAGAGGCACAGGAAGGCCTTGAACCGTAGACGCAGAGCCGGGATGCCGGCGCCCTGCGAGTCGAGCGGCATGGCTGAGCGGACCGCGTGTCGCGTCATTCCCTGTCCCCGAACCGGTTGCAAGATGCCGCAGTTTAGCGTGGGCGAATCGCAAAGGCAATATTTACGATTGATATCATAATGCTATGCGATGCAATTGCAGTTTAGCCTCAATTGTTCCCGCTCTGTTGCCGTTTAGTGACGCGGGCCGGAAACCGTCTGAAGTTTTGGATTGTTAGTATGCGCTTGGAACAGTATGGTGCACTCGTCCTCGAAGACCGTGTGCGGGTCCGTGCGCGCCGTTGTTGGCCAAAGGGTTACGGGGATACGCGAGACTTTTACCGATTTCGAGCCGGGGCGAATCGTAGTTCCCGGCTCCGCGCAGGACCGACCGACGTGAGACCTGCAAACTGGAACAGTTCGGCGACGGCGACCTCCAAGTCGCCCGCGACAACCCGAGTCCTTCCTGCCCACGGGGCGAGCGGGACGTTCGGTGTCGTGCCCGATTCCGCCGCACTTCGTTCCAGCGACTGCATCCGGCGTGCCGAGGGTACGCCGACGCCACAATCCGCGCCGCCACTTTCCGCGCCTGGGCCGACGCTTTTCCGCGTCGCCGACCGCGCGGGACCGCAGCCATGCTTGCGGTCGTCGCGGCGCGACACGGAGTTACCAACACATGACCAAGCGCATGCTCATCGATGCCACCCACCCGGAAGAGACCCGGGTCGTGGTGGTCGACGGGAACAAGCTCGACGACTTCGACTTCGAAACCGCAGCCAAAAAGCAGCTTAAAGGGAACATCTACCTCGCCCGGGTCACCCGGGTAGAGCCGTCCCTGCAGGCAGCGTTCGTCGAATACGGCGGCAACCGCCACGGTTTCCTGGCCTTCTCGGAAGTTCATCCCGACTACTACCGAATCCCGATCGAGGACCGCGAGGCACTGCTCCGTGAGGAGCAGGCCGAGGCGATGGCCGACGAGGACGACGACGACGTCGAGACCGACGACGAGCGCTCCGGCGAGGACGATGGGGCGGCCGCCGGCGACGAGGAGGCATCCGGCGACGAGGAGACCGGCGACGACGATGGCGGCGACGAGGCTCCGGCCCGGGCCGCCGAACTCAGCGTCCAGACCAAGAAGAGCGCCAGGCCGGAGACCGTCGGCGGCGACGCGATGGAAGAGGTGCGCCGCCGGCGCAAGCCGTCCAACCGCCGCTACAAGATTCAGGAGGTCGTCGCCCGGCGCCAGATCATGCTGGTGCAGGTCGTCAAGGAGGAGCGCGGCAACAAGGGTGCCGCCCTCACCACCTACCTGTCGCTGGCCGGCCGCTATTGCGTGCTGATGCCGAACACCGCGCGCGGCGGCGGCGTCAGCCGCAAGATCACCCATGTGGGCGACCGCAAGCGGCTGAAGCAGATCGTTGAGGGCCTGGATGTGCCGGAAGGCATGGCGGTCATCGTCCGCACCGCCGGCTCGCAGCGCACCAAGGCCGAGATCAAGCGCGACTACGAATACCTGCTGCGCCTGTGGGACGAGATCCGTCAGACCACGCTGGACAGCACGGCGCCGTGCCTGATCTACGAGGAAGCCAACCTCATCAAGCGTTCGATCCGCGATCTGTATACGCGCGATCTGGACGAGGTGCTGGTCGACGGCGATGACGGCTACCGTATCGCCAAGGACTTCATGAAGACGCTGATCCCGAGCCATGCCAAGCGGGTCAAGCGCTACAAGGACACACACGTGCCGCTGCTCCACCGCTTCCAGGTGGAAAGCCAGCTCGACGCCATCCACAGCCCGGTGGTGGAGCTGAAGTCCGGCGGTTACATCGTGATGAACCAGACCGAGGCGCTGGTCGCGATCGACGTGAACTCCGGACGCTCCACTTCGGAGCGGAACATCGAGGAGACCGCGCTCAAGACCAACCTGGAGGCCGCCGACGAGGTGGCACGCCAGCTGCGCCTGCGCGACCTCGCCGGGCTGGTGGTGATCGACTTCATCGACATGGAGGAGTCGCGTAACCAGCATGCGGTCGAGCGCCGCATGAAGGAGGCGATGAAATCCGACCGCGCGCGTATCCAGATCGGCCGGATCAGTCATTTCGGCCTGATGGAGCTCTCGCGCCAGCGGCTGCGGCCGTCCCTGGTGGAAGCCAGCACCCAGGTCTGCCCGCACTGCAAGGGCTCCGGTTACATCCGCTCGATCGACAGCACCGCGCTGCACATCCTGCGCGTCATCGAGGAAGAGGGGCTGCGCAACCGCGCGGCCGAGATCACCGTCCATGTGCCGGCACAGGTCGCCCTCTACATCCTCAACCAGAAGCGCGACCGTCTGGCGGAGATCGAATTCCGCTACGGTACCCGCGTGATTCTGGAGCAGGACGACAGTCTGGTGCCGCCGGATCACCGGCTTGAGCGTCTGCGACCGAAGACCGCCGAGGAGCGGGCCGCCTTCCAGACCGCGATCGCGGCGAGTTCCGCCGGGGCCGCCGAGCCGGACGAGGACGACAGCGACCTGATCGAGGACGATGAGGACGACGTCGAGACCGAGGCCGAGGCCGAGAACGAAACCCGCGAGGAGCAGGACGATCGCAAGGGCGGTCGGGGCCGCTCGCGCCGCCGTCGCCGGAGCGGCCGCCGCCGGCCGGAGGATCGCGCCGAGGACGATCAGGAGTCCAAGGATAAGGATGACGACTCCGAGGCGGAGGCCGATGGCGAAGACACCGCCGCCGAGGGCGAAGAGCGGGGCGACGGGGACGACGACGAGGATGCCGACGGCCGCAAGCGCCGCCGTCGGGGCCGTCGCGGCGGTCGCCGCCGGTCCCGCCGTCGTCGCGATGGCGAGGAAGGCTCGGAGGGCGAGAACGCCGAGGGTTCGGAGTCCGATGACGACGAGTCCGGCGAGGACGAGTCCGGCGACGATGCCCGGAGCGGGGACCGCCAGACCGATGGCGACCAAGCCGATGGCGACCAAGACAAGGCGGCCGAGCCCGTGCCGGCGGTTGCCGCAGAGGCCCTGACCGACGAGACGGTGGCTGACGATGTGACGGCCGCAGCTCCCGCCGAAGCCCCTGCCGCTGCCCCTGCCGAGGAGAAGGCGGAAGAGGAGAAGCCGGCGAAGAAACCGGCCGCCAAGCGTCCGCGCCGTCGGCGCAAGAAGGACGAAGAGGCGGACGCCGCGCCGGCCGAGGACGTGCCCGCTGCGGAAGAGCCCGCCGCGGCTGCGCCGGAGCCGACCCCGGAACCTGCCGCCGCCGAGCCCATTCCCGCCGAGGCCCCGGCCCCGGCCGAGGAACTCGTCGCGGCGAACGAGGGTGCGATCAGCGGCGAGCTGGGCGAGGACCTCACGACCGCTGACGATCCGGCCGAGGATGCCGATCCGGTGCCGCAGAACCTGAGTTCGGCGCCGATCGAGGTCCAGAGCGTGGACAAGCCGGTCGAGAAACCCCGCAAGGGCTGGTGGCGCCGCTAAGGCACTGGCCGAGGCATACTGCCAGACGTCAACGACAGGCGGCGCCCTCCCGGCGCCGCCTGTTTCGTTTCCGACGTGCTCCATCGTCCCGTGCGCCGCCCGATCTGACCGGGCATGCGCAGGAGCAGGTTGTCGGGCGAGAGGCTTGGTCCTGACGCACGTCAGGATCGACCCACCGACGTCGGAGCAGTCCGTGTGTCCGGGCCGACCTCCGGCTCAGGACCAGTCCCAGATCAGGACCAGTCCCAGATCAGGACCAGTCCCAGATCAGGACCAGCCGCCGATCAGGTCCTGCGGTCAACGGGATGGCGACGGCCGAACTATGAGGCTGGGAGGGTAGCGACGAACAGGCTACGCACGCCTTGACCGATGCTCCTTACAGCCAGGCTTTCAACCGCTTGCAGGCTTCGGCCATGTCGTCGCTCGAGCCGGCGAAGGAGAAGCGGATACTGGCATGGCCGCGCGACGGGTCGAAATCGATCCCCGGGGTGCAGGCGATACCCGTCTCCGCCAGGATGCGGCGGCAGAACTCCACGCTGTCGTTGGTGTACTTGGCGACATTGGCGTAGATGTAGAACGCGCCGTCCGCCGGGGCCAGGTCGTCGAGCCCGGCCGCCGGCAGGTCGTTCAGCAGGATCTCCCGGTTGCGCGCATAGCGGGCCACATTCTCCTGCGCCTCCTCGATGCAGTCGAAGGCGGCGGTCGCGGCGAACTGCGACAGGGTCGGGGCGGAGATGAAGAAGTTGGAGGCCAGCCGCTCCACCGGGCCGATCAGGTCGGGCGGCACCACCATCCAGCCGATGCGCCAGCCGGTCATCGAGAAGTATTTCGAGAAGCTGTTGATCACCAGGGCGTTCGGATCGCTCTCCAGGGCGGAGACCGAGCGCTGGCCGAAATTGATGCCGTGGTAGATCTCGTCGGAGATCATCCGCACGTCGTTCGACCGGCACCACTCGGTGATCGCGGTCATGCCGTCTTCACCGAGCATGGTGCCCGTCGGGTTCGAGGGGCTGGCGACGATCACGCCGTCCAGCGGGCCGGCCTTGTCCAGCCGCGCCACGGTCGGCTGAAACCGGTCGGCCGCTTCGGTCAGCAGGTCGACCACCTCCACCCCGAGCGCTTTCAGGATGTTGCGATAGGCCGGATAGCCGGGGGAGGCCAGCGCGACGCGGGCGCCGTGTTCGAAGGCCGACAGGAAGGCCAGGGTGAAGCCGCTGGACGAGCCGGTCGTCACCGCGATCCGCTCGATCGGGACATCGACGCCGTACCAATCGCGGTAATGCGCCGAAATCCGCTCCCGCAGCGCCGGCATGCCGAGCGCCAGGGTGTAGCCGATCTTGTCGGTGTCCAGCGCGGCGCGGGCCGCGTCCAGCACGCCCTTCGGCGCCGGTGTGGACGGTTGGCCGACCTCCAGATGCAGCACGTCGCCGCCGGCGGCCTCGCGCTCGGCGGCGGCGCTCATCACCTGCATGACGATGAAGGGATCGACGTTTCCGCGGGAGGCGGGACGGGGCACGGGTTACCCTCCGAATTCGAAGAACATCAGGCCGGAACTGCGCGGGTCCTTGGCCACGCCGCATCGGATCTCGCGCCGGGGAAGGCCCTCCACGCAGCGAAACGCGTGGCCGGTGGCGATGGTTTCCGCCGGAGCGACCTGATAGCCGCGCTGACGCAGGGATCCGACAACCGACGCGTCCGTCGCCGGCTCCACGAAGATGGTGTTGATGCCGCCGGCGTAGTGGCTGTGCGGCAGGGCGGGCACGTCGTCGATCCTGATCCTACGGACCCAATGGTCGAGCACGGTCTCCAGCATCGAGGAGATGGCACGCCGTCCGCCGGCGCCCGACGCGGCCATGTGGAACTGGCCGGTATTCTGGTTGCCGACGATCAGCGAGAAGGCGCCGGGCCCGTTCACCGCCTCGGCCCGGACCGGTGCGAGGAAGACGCCGAGGGTCGGGATCGTCCTGCCGGTGCCGAACGGCGCGCCGAGGCCGACCGCGCAGCCGACCCCCAGGCCTCTGCTGTCGACGGCAAAGAACGAGGTGGCGCCGGCCCGGTGGCCGGAACTGGTGCCCAGCATCGCCGCGAGCAGCGGCTGGTTGGCGCTGTCGGCCTTGCGGTCCCCGGTGATGCGGGACGCCGCCTGGCGCAGGACGTCGGGGGTGATCGCCGTGTTCGTGCCGGCCAGCAGGGCCGCTTCGCCGAGGGCGGCGGCCAGCAGGTGGGCGCGGGCGGCATCGTCCCCGTCGGCCCAGTCGCCGCTCTCCAGGATCATGCCGAGCGCGGCCTGGGCGAGGCGCAGGTCCGCCTCGGTCGGTGCGGCGACGCCCCACAGGTGATTGTCGTGCTCGATCTCGGTAATCGGCGCCCATCTCGGCAGCGCGTCCCGCAACCGGTCGGGATCGACCGCATACCCGGCCGCGGCGGCACCCTCGACGAAGGCCCGGCCGAGCGCGCCGGAATACAGCGTGCCGACGCCTTCGGAGCGCAGGCGGGCGAGCGTGGCCGCCAGGACAACCTGGGAGAGTTCCGCGCCCTGTGCCAGAGGCCGGCCGCCCGGACGGTACAGGGCGGCGGCGTTCGGGTCGCCGGCGACGGCGCCACCGTCCTCGATCAGTTCCTGGGCCAAGGCGCGGCTCACCGGCGCGCCGAAGCGGGCGATGCGCTCGGCCCGGATAATCAGCTCGCCCAGCGGCGTCGTGCCGTGGCGGGCATGCAGGGCGAACATGGCGCGTGGCGCCAGCGGCAGGGTCGTCGCATTCGGCGCGTCGCTGGACGGGCGCGGCAGGAACTCGAGCCGCTGAACGGTCTTGCTCTGCGGGTCGTGAACCACGCAGGAGCCGCTCGCCGTCACCCCGACGGAACTGGGCAGCGTCGCCGACAGCGCGAAGAACATGGTGACGGCCGCATCGGCCGCCGATCCGCCGTCCACCAGCACGTCGCGGGCGAGCAGGGCGGCCCGCGGCTCCTCGGCCACCACGGTGCCGTAGAAACCTTCCGTCAGATCCACGGTGTCCGACCCGCAGCCGGTCAGGAGCCCGGCGGCCAGGACTAGGCCAAGCCCGATCCGGCGGGCCGAACGGGGGGGGCTTTGCGTCCGCCTTTCCCGATGCCCATCTGATGGGTAGTGTGTGTTCGGGCGGACATCATCGGGATTGGGCGCTGGCGTGAAGCGAATCATCTTTGGACCGGGGCGGTGGATACTCGCGGCAGCGACCGCCGCACTCTTGGTTCTGTCTCTGGCCACGGGCGCGCATGCGCAGAAGCGCAGCCTCATCCGGGACGCTGAAATCGAAGCTACCATCCGTGATCTGGCCACGCCACTTTTCCAGGCCGCCGGGGTGAACCCGGAAGCGGTATCGATCTACCTGATCAACGACGACCAGCTGAACGCCTTCGTGGCCGGCGGTCAGAACCTGTTTCTCAACACCGGGCTGATCATGGCCATGCGGTCGCCGCTGGAGCTGATCGGGGTGGTGGCGCACGAAACCGGCCACATCGCGGGCGGCCATCTGGCCCGAACCTCCGATGCGATCGCGTCGGCGTCCAACGCCGCCCTGCTGTCGGCGATCGTCGGCATCGCGACCGCGGTGGCGACGGGGCGCGGCGATGCCGGCGCGGCGATCGCCATCGGCGGCCAGTCGGCCGCGGTCGGCAGCTTCCTGCAGTACAGCCGGGCCCAGGAATCGGCGGCGGACCAGGCGGCGCTGAGCTATCTCGACGCCACGCAGCAGTCCGCCCGCGGCCTCGCCCGGTTCTTCGAGGAACTGGCGGCCCAGGAGCTGCTGTCGGCCTCCCGTCAGTCGCCGTACATGTCCACCCACCCTTTCACCCGCGACCGTCTGAACACGGTCGAGGCGCATGTGGCGACGTCGGAATACTCCGACCAGGAAGCGTCGCCGGATCAGGTGGCCCGGTTCAACCGGGTGGTCGCCAAGCTGCATGGCTTCATCCGGTCGCCGTCCCAGACTTTCCGCAAGTATCCGGAAACGGATACCAGCCTGCCGGCGAAGTTGGCCCGGGCCATCGCGTATCGCGAGGTGCCGGACTATCCCAAGGCTATCGCCTTGACCCGTGAGATGATCGCCGAGGATCCGAACGATCCGTACCTGCATGAACTGGAGGGACAGCTCCTGTTCGAGAGCGGGCAGATCGACGCCGCCGTGGCGCCGATGGAGAAGGCGCAGCGGCTGGCGCCCGAGGCCGGGCTGATCGAGGTTTCCCTGGCCCAGGTCCTGCTGGCCCGCAACGACCCCGCCTCCGATCAGAAGGCGATGGATCATCTGCAGACCGCCAAGCGTACGGAAGGAGACTGGCCGTTCCTGTGGCGCCAGCTCGCCACGGCGCAGGGGCGGCTCGGCGATATCGGGCAGGCGGCGCTTTCCCTGGCGGAGGAGGCGGTGCGGCAGAGCAGGTGGGAGAACGCGGAGACCCAGTCCAAGCGCGCCCAGTCGATGCTGAAGGCGGGCACCCCGGCCATGCTGCGGGCGCTGGACATCGAGGAACTGGCCAAGCGCGAGCGGGCGGCCCAACGCAAGAAATGACGCCACCGTGATGTGGCGCGAGCGGCCCGGGCTGTGGACGTGCCGGCCCGGCTGGGACAGGATGGCGCCGCTGTCCCGCTTCGGAGTTCTCGATGTTTCGGTCCGTCTTCGCCGCCGCTCTGCTTTCCGCCGCCCTTCTCGCCGCGCCGGCACACGCCCATGACGGGCCGCTGTCGCCGGACCGCAAGGCCGAGATCGAGGCGCTGGTCCGCGACTACATCCTGCAGCATCCGGAGATAATCCTGGAGAGTGTGGCGATCATGCAGGCCCGCGAGGACGCGGCCAAGAACGCCGCCGCCAAGCAGGCGCTGGTCGATCACCGCGAGGCCCTGGAACGCGATCCGGCCGATCCGGTGCTGGGCAATCCCGACGGCGACGTGACCATCGTCGAGTTCTTCGACTACCAGTGCGGCTACTGCAAGACGATGATGAAGCCGCTGATGGAGCTGGTGGAGGAGGACGGAAATATCCGTCTGGTGCTCAAGGAGTTCCCGATCCTGAGCCCGACCTCGGAGGCGGCCGCCCTGGCCTCGCTCGGCGCCGACCGGCAGGGCAGGTACAAGGACTTCCACACCGCGCTGCTGGGCCTGCGCGGGCGGCTCACGACGGAGGCGATCTTCCAGGTGGCGCTGGAGACCGGTCTCGATGTCGAGAAGCTGCAGGCCGACATGAAGGATCCGGCCCTGCAGGCCCATGTGCGTAAATCCTTCGAACTGGCCCAGGCCCTGTCGATCCAGGGGACGCCGGCCTTCACCATCGGCGACCACGTGGTGCCCGGGGCGGTCTCGAAGGAGCAGCTTGCCGAGCTGGTCGCCGAGGCGCGGGAGAAGGGCTGAGCGTCAGCGCTCGACCGGCTTCTCCGGCTGGCCGGCGTAGGCCAGCGCCGACAGGGTCAGCGCGGCGATCACCAGTCCGAACACGATCCGGTGGCCGGTCTCCGCCGCTCCGCCGGTGGTCTGCACCCAGTCGATGGCGCCGCCCGTGGCGGTCTGCAGCACGAACACGCCGGTCAGCCCGGCCAGGTTGATCGTGGTGATCGCCCGGCCGGCGCGGTGGGGCGGCACGAAGCCGCGCGCATGGCTCGCCAGCACCACGAAGAACGGCGCCACGCAGCCGAAGACGAACAGGATCGGTCCGGCGACATAGATCGGTGCGGCCGGCCAGATCGCCAGCACGCCGAGGCACGCCACCTCCAGGGCGACGGCCCAGAGGATCAGGCGCTTGCGGGAGGCGGCGAACCGCTCCAGCGGCCCGTAGAGAAACGTCCCGACATGCAGGGCGACCACCATGATCAGCAGGGCCAGCGACGCCTGTTCGTGGCTGAGGCCCTGGACGTCGGTGAAATACGGACCGGCCCAGAGCCCGCCGATGGTCATGAACGGCGCGGTGAAGCAGAACCCCATGACGTAGATCCGCCGCAGTTCCGGCATGCGGATCACCTCCCAGAGCCCGGCCAGGGATTGGGCGAAGGTCTCCGGGTCGCGCCGCACGCCGCCGGAGGCCGGCCCGTCGCGAACAGTGAACTGGATGACGATCGTGAAGGCCAGGGTCAGGGCGGCGACCACCAGGAAGGTCGTGGTCAGCCCGACCTCGGACAGCAGCAGTTCCAGCGGGGCCGTCGCCATGACCCCGCCGATGCCGCCGGCGATGCCGACGAGGCTGGCGGTGGCCTGTGCCACCCGATCCGGCGGGGCCCAGCCCATGGCGATCAGATAGACGGCGGTGATCACCCCGCCATGGCCGAGGCCGATCATGAAACGGCCGGTGACCAGCGCCCAGGTGTTCTCGGCGACGGCGAACAGGACGATGCCGCAGACCGCCACCAGCCCCATGGCGACCAGCGTGCGCTTGGCGCCGATCCGGTCGAACAGCAGGCCGGTCGGCAACTGCACCAGGGCCGAGGCGAAGAACATCGCCCCCATCACCGTGCCGATATCGGTCGGCGACAGGCCGCGATGGCTGCCGAGATAGTTCGCCAGCACGCCGCCGGCGGATCGGTTGATCTGCACGATGACGAAGAACGATCCCAGAAGGATCAGGATGTTCCGCAGGGCGCGGCGGTCGTCCGGATGCCACTCGCTCATCGCGGGGCGCACCGGACCGTCTCAGCGCAGCGGCGCCGAAGCGGGGAGAGGGGGGAAGGCATTCGGGGGCGTTTCCGGGGCTGTTTTCGCCACCCTACTCCGACCCCGTGCCGATGTCCCGTCTCCAGCCGCGCATGACACCGTGTCGCGTATGCCAGGGAGTCGGGCTCTATCTGTTAGCGCACCACGTAGACCGAGATCGGCGCGTGGTTGGCGATGTAGCCGGCATGGGTCGCGAACACATGCTCCTGCAGGCCCGGCACGTGCGAGGCCATGACGATCAGGTCGGCACCGGCTTCCTTGGCGCCGCCCAGAATGGCCTTGGCCAGCTCGACGGGCGTGTCATGCACGATCACGGCGTTCGCCTTGGCGGAGATGCCCCGGGTCTTGGCCTGGTCCTCGGCAAAGGCTGTCAGCTTGGTCGCATAGGCTTCGGGCGTGGCGGCCACGGCGCTCGGACCCGAGTCGGTGACGCCGAGAAAACAGACCTCCGCCTCTTCGGCCCGGGCGATGGTCGCCGCGACACTGAGGGCCTTCGTGAGCTTCTCGGTATGCTCCAGGTCGACGGGAACTAGAATCTTGTCGGTCATGGTCGCTCCTCCTAACGGTCTTTACATGAGGATGCATATCCGGAGTTGAAGATGCGTGCGTTGACCTGAGTCAACCGTCAGGAGTCAGGTCGTGGCGCGCGCGATCACTTGGAATCCGAGATCGACCGTTCGGCTCGGCGGCTCGAGCCCGGCATTGACGTCGAGGATGAGTTGGGCGGCCACCTCGCCGATGTCCGGGCCTGGCACCCGCACGGTCGTCAGGCCCAGGCCGAACTCGCCGGCGAACTCGAAATCGCCGAAGCCGGCGATGGCGATATCCTCGGGCACCGTCAGGCCGCGCCGGCGCGCCTCGCTCAGCGCCCCCAGGGCCAGGGTGTCGCTGGAGCAGAAGACGGCGTCGGTGTCCGGCCAGCGCTCCAGCACGGCGGCGAGGCCTCTGGCGCCGCGCGCCGTCTGGGTGCCGGAGGCGGCGGCGGTGGCCCGGACCTCGGCGACCCCGCTCTGTTCCAGAACCTCGGCGAAGCCGTCGTAGCGCAGGCGACCGCGCCGGTCGTCCTCGCCGGCCGTGCCGATGAACGCCATGCGCCGACGTCCCGCCGCCAGCAGGTGCCGGGCCATCGCCGCGCCGGCATCGCGGTTGGAGAACCCGACCGCATAGCCGATTGGGTCGACTGGCAGTTCCCAGATCTCCACCACCGGGATGCGGCTCGCCTCCAGGGTCCGGCGGGTGTCGTCGCGGTGGGTCGTGCTGGTCAGCACAAGGCCGTCGGGCCGCCGGCCGAGCATGGCGGCGACCGCATCCGCCTCCCGGGCCGAGGAGTAGTCGGTGCCGGCCAGCAGGAGCTGGTGACCGTTCTGCCGCAGCCGGTCGCCGAGCCCGTCGACGGTGGAAGCGAAGGTCGAGCCGGCCAGGGTGGAGATCACCGCGCCGACGATCCGGCTGCGTCGCGACGACAGGCCGCCCGCCGCCTCGTCCGGTACATAACCGAGCTCGGCGATGGCGGCGCGCACCCGCTCCCGCGTCTCCTGCTTCACCTTGTCGGGAGAGCGCAGGACGCGCGACACGGTGATCTTGGAGACGCCGGCCCGCTCGGCCACCTCGCCCATGGTCACCCAGCCGCCGGTCTCGATCGCCATCCGCATCCCTCCGATATCGGACTCGAGCATAGATGATATCGATACCATTGACGAGTTTTCCGGCGCTATGTTACCGATAACATAACAGCCAGGGAGGCATGCCATGCTGTCGCGCGAACAGATCGACTTCTATAACGAGAACGGCTACCTGATGGTCGAGAACGCGGTCACCCCGGAGCAGCTCAAGGCGCTCCAGGAGACCACCTACCGGCTGATCGACGCGTCGCGGCCGGTCACTGAGACCGACGACGTCTACGATCTGGACGACGGCCATTCCCCGGACAATCCGCGCCTGACCCGCATCAAGCTGCCGCACAAGCAGGACCCGCTGTACTGGGACGTGCTGAAGAACTCGGCGATCACCGAGGTGCTGACCGACCTGCTCGGCCCGGACACGCTGATCCAGACCAGCAAGCTGAACACCAAGGCGCCCGGCGGCGGCCAGGCGGTGGAATGGCACCAGGACTGGGCCTTCTACCCGCACACCAACGACAGCGTGCTCGCCTTCGGCCTGATGCTGGAGGATGTGGACGAGAGCAACGGCCCGCTGAAGGTCATCCCCGGCAGCCACAAGGGACCGGTGCTGGCCCATACCAATGCCGATGGCGTGTTCTGCGGCGCGGTCGATCCGTCCGACCCGGATTTCCATCTCGACAAGGCGGTGACCCTGACCGGCAAGGCCGGGTCGATGACCGTGCACCACGCCCGCACCCTGCACGGCTCGGCGCCGAACACCAGCGACCGCAACCGGCTGATCCTGTTCTACGAGTGCAACGCGGCCGATGCCTGGCCGATCCTCGGCGGCGGCTCCTACATCCACAGCCTCGGCCAGCGGAAATTCTATGCCGACCTGCAGGACCGGATCATCACCGGCGGGCTCACCATGACGCCGCGCATGGAGGCCCTGCCGATCCGGGTTCCGCTACCGCCGGCGCCGGAGAGCGGCTCGATCTTCAAGACCCAGAAGAGCGGTGGCGCCCGCAGCGCCTTCGCCGCCTAGCGCGCGATCGGTTCGGCTCGGAACGATCTGAACCGTGAATCGCCCTCTAGCCCATTAAAGATGGAGCAAATTCACACGAGCAGAAGTTTCCATCTGATCGTAATTAGCTCTAAGCGCGGCCCTTCAGGCCGACGACCAGGACGGCACCGGCGGCGAAGGCAAGGCCGCCGGCCCCGAACACGGCGAGATACGACCCGGTGGCGTTGAACAGCGCCACCAGGGCGTAGCCGCCCACCAACTGTGCGGCCCCCACCGACAGCACCATCCAGCGCCACAACCCGAGCATGGAGCCCGGCCCCATCACCCGCTGCGCCTGGCTGGCGATGATCGCGGTCAGGCCGGGCTGGGCGCCGACCAGCAGGCTGGAGAGCAGGATCGCCGGCGTGGCCGTCACCAGCACCGGCAGGACCGCGCCGAGGGCGAGGCTGAGATAGACCGCGATCAGGGAGGGGCGGAAGCCGATCCGGTCGCCGATCCGTCCCCAGACCAGCGTGCCGGCGATGGCCGCGGCACCGAACAGCACCCACTGCGCCCCGGCCGCGCCGGTGCTCCAGCCGAGCGCGCGGACCAGATAGTCGACCCAGTAGATCGAATGCGGCACCAGGCCGACGGCGAACAGCCCCTGGGCCAGGACGAGGCGCAGTCCGTCGCCGCGCGCCGATCCCAATGTCGCGGGTGGCGGCGGGATCGCCCTGGCGACCTCGGCGGCCGGTCCCGACCAGGCCCACAGGGCGACGACCAGCGCCGCCATGCCGATCGCCGCCGTCCCGGTCCAGGCCCAGATCTCCCCGAGCGCCAGCAGCCAGGGCAGGCCGGCCGCCGCCAGCAGAATGCCCGCGCCGACGCCGGTATAGGCCGTCGCCGTGGCGATGCCGGTCCGGCCGGTCGGCGCGGTGGCGGTGACGCTGGAGATGCCGAGGATCATGATCACCGCCACGGCGATGCCGATCAGTCCGCGCCAGAAGGCCAGCCACAGGAACCCGCCCGGCACGATGCTGGCGAGCAGGCAGAGCACCGACAGGCAGATCGCCGCCCGCAGCCAGACCACCCGGTCGGCCCGGCGCAGCAGCCAGGGCACGGCGAGGCCGCCGAGCAGGTAGCCGCCGAGATTGATCGCCCCGACATAGCCGGCCTGCGCCTCGCTCAGACTGCCCGACTCGATCAGGGCGGGGACCATCGGCGTGTAGGAGAATCGTCCCAGCCCCATGCCGATCAGCAGGCCGCATTGGGCGCCGATGGCGACGCGCAGCCAGGGCGGGAGTGTCGAAGGCGGGATCATGGCGTGACGGTAGACGGGCCGGTCCCGGCGGAAAAGCCGTATGGTTCGGGCGCCGCCGAAGCATCCCGAACTCGGCAGCGCCTAGCCTGGGTCATCGCAACCGGTTTTAAGAGTCCGACATGACACCGCGGACAGCCCCTCCCGCCCTGGAACTCGCTCTGCTGGCCTGCCTGGCGCTGCTGTGGGGCGGATCCTATCCGCTGCTCAAGGTCGCGGTGGCGGAGATCCCGCCGGTGACGCTGATCGCGGTCCGGGTGACGGTGGCGGCCGCTCTGCTCATGGCCATCGCCGCCGCCCAGGGCGAGTGCCTGCCGCGGGGACGCACGATCTGGGGCCGGCTGTTTCTGCAGGCCTTCCTCAACAGCTATGGCGCCTGGACCCTGCTGGCCTGGGGACAGCGGCAGATCGAGAGCGCGCTGGGGGCGGTGCTGAACTCGACCTCGCCGCTCTTCGTGTTCCTGTTCACGGTTCTGGTCACCCGGCACGAGGCGACCGGCGGGCTGCGGCTGGTCGGCGCCTGCCTCGGCCTCGGCGGGGTGGTGCTGATCGTCGGCACCGATGCGCTCAACGGCCTCGGCGGCCAGGTCGCCGCACAGATCGCCGTCCTGGTGAGTGCCGGGCTCTATGCCGCTGCCGCCTTGCATGGCCGGCGCTTCGCGCATCTGCCGCCGGTGGTGACGGCGGCAGGCACCATGCTCTGCGCCTCGGCCGTGCTCCTCCCCGCGAGCCTGGTACTGGATCGGCCGTGGACCCTGACCCCGTCCATGACCGCACTCGTGGCCGCGCTGGTGCTGGGCGTGGCGTGTACCGGCCTCGCCCTGCTGCTGTATTTCCGCCTGGTGCGCACCCTCGGTTCCCTCGGCGTGGCGAGCCAGAGCTATCTGCGGGCGGGGGTCGGCGTTCTGCTCGGCGTGCTGGTGCTGGGCGAGACCCTGACCCCGACCGTTATCGCCGGCGTGGTGGCCGCCATCGCAGGTGTGGTGGCGATCAACTGGCGGCGGTAGGTCGCAGGCCTTACCGCAACGCTCGATTCCGCCGATCCGGAGGCCCATATTGTAAGGAGGCGCGGTAAACGCGCGCGGCGAGAATTTCCGGGAGGAGTGTCATGCCCACCTATCCGGTCGATCTGTCGGTGCATCCCGACGTCACCAGCTTCTTCGATCCCGACACCAACACCATCAGCCATGTGGCCGTCGATCCGTCGACCCGGGCCTGTGCGGTCTACGACTCGGTGCTGGACATCGACTATGCCGCCGGCCGGCTGTCACATGCCCATGCGGACACCCTGATCGCCTTCATCCGCGAGCAGCGGCTCACGCTGGAATGGCTGATCGAGACCCATGTCCATGCCGATCACCTGTCGGCGGCGCCCTATATCCAGGAGACGCTGGGCGGCAAGATCGGCATCGGCGCCAAGATCGTCGAGGTGCAGGAGACCTTCGGCAAGGTGTTCAACGAGGGCACCGCCTTCCAGCGCGACGGCAGCCAGTTCGACCGGCTGTTCGAGGACGGCGACACCTATACCGTCGGCTCGATGACCGGTTTCGCCATGCACACGCCCGGGCACACCCCGGCCTGCATGACCCATGTGCTGGGCGACGCCGCCTTTGTCGGCGACACCCTGTTCATGCCCGACGGGGGGACGGCACGGGCCGACTTCCCGGGCGGCGATGCGGGCGAGCTCTACGACTCGATCCAGAAGGTGCTCGCCCTGCCCGAGAAGATGCGGCTGTTCATGTGCCACGACTATGGCCCCAACGGCCGCGACATCCGCTGGGAGACCACGGTGGCCGAGGAGAAGGCCCGCAACATCCATGTGGGCAGCGAAGCGCAGGGCCGGGACAAGGCCGGTTTCGTGAAGCTGCGCACCGAGCGGGACCGCACCCTGTCGATGCCGCGGCTGATCATCCCGTCGATCCAGGTGAACATGCGCGGGGGCCACATGCCGACCGGTGAAGACGGGCGGCCGGTGCTGAAGGTGCCGATCAACACGTTGTGATTCTATGGGCGCAATATAGCGCTATGGTTGTAAACGAATTGTTTACCTGTGGGCGCTATACTGTATGCATACCCACGTTATTTCGTCGTTGAATCATGGTTGCTGAGATGAACAGTCAGGCGTTGCTGGCCCTTGGTGAGGAGAAGTGGGTCGACGTGCCGGACGACATCGAGGATCCGGTTTCCGGACTGATCGGCCGGCGCGGCTTCGAAGACCGGGCCCGGCGTCGCCTGGGCATGCAGCTGCATGCCGCATCGGCCCTCACCCTGGTTGAGATCGACCACATCGACACCGTCCGCGCCCGCTACGGTCCCGACTGCGCCGATATGATCGTGCGCGGCGTGGGGCAGTGTCTGCTGAACGAGGTCCGCGGCCACGACGTGGTCGGGCGGATCGACGCCAGTTCCTTCGCCATTCTGCATACGGATATCGATCTCGCCGCCGTCCGTGCGGTAGGGCAGCGCCTGCGTGTCGCGGTGCAGTCGATGCGGTTCTATGCCGAGGACGGAACCGCGATCCCGGTGACCGTGAGCATCGGCATCGACGGCATGACCCGCAGCGCCCGGGCACAGACGCCGGATCTGCAGAACATGCTCGCCCGCGCCGTCGACCGGGTGGAGGCGGCACGGGCCGCCGGCTGCAACCGCGTGGTCGCGCCGGATCTGCTCTGATTTCCGTCACGACCGACGGATTGGCAGGCATCTTGCGTTAGGGCCAGGGACACAGTCCTGCGGGAGGTCCCATGGCCGATCCAATCATCACCGTTACCGTCACCACCGACCAGCTCACCGGCTCGCTCGGTGCGGATACCCTGTTCGGCGGGTCCGACGACGAGATCCTGTACGGCTTCGATGGACGCGACATCCTCGACGCGCTGGGCGGCGACGACGTGGTCTACGGCAATGCAGGGCGCGACAGCCTGACCGGCGGCGCCGGCGAGGACACCCTGTATGGCGGCCAGGACGACGACGCCATCTGGGGCGGCGAGGACGACGACGTGATCCACGGTGGCCGCAACGGCGAGGCCGGGGCCGAGATCGTCGACGGCGCGCTGGTCTATCTCACCGGCGAGGACACGCTGGACGGCGGTGCCGGGGACGACATCGTCTACGGCAACCAGGGCGACGACCTGCTGCGCGGCGGCTCGGGCGACGACACCCTGTATGGCGGGCAGGACCGGGACAGACTGTCGGGCGGGGAGGGCGACGATGTGCTGGTCGGCGGCGCCGGGTCCGACGTCTTCGTCTACGGCGCGGCGGACGAGGACCGAGACACCATCGAGGGCTTCGCGGTGGGCGAGGACCAGCTTCTCGTGCAGAGCGGGACCGAGGTCACGACACGGCTCGATTTCGGCGATTACTCGGTGATCCGGCTGTCGAGCGGGACGCGGATCGAGCTGATCGGCGTGGACGATCCCGACGCGGTGGCCGTCGCCTATTTCTGAGCCTTGGCCCACCAGCCGCCGAGCTCGCGGGTGACCAGCGCCTCCAGCATGTCGATGGCGGCGTCGCTGTCGTTGACGCAGGGAATGGCCGAGAAGTGGGTGCCGCCCGCCTCCTCGAAGGTCTCGCGCCCCTGCATGGCGATCTCCTCCAGCGTTTCCACGCAATCGGCGACGAAGCCGGGCATGACCACAGCGAGCCGCTTCACGCCCTCCTTCTCGGCCAGGGCGGTGATGGTCTCGTCCGTGTAGGGCTGCAGCCATTCCTCGCGGCCGAACCGCGACTGGAAGGTGAGGCGGAAGGCGCTCTCGCTCAGGCCCAGGCGTTCGCGCAGCAGCCGGGCGGTCTTGGCGCAGTGGCAGTGATACGGATCGCCCGCCAGCAGGTAGCGCTTCGGCAGACCGTGGAAGGAGGCCAGGATCACCTCCGGCTCCCAGTCCAAAGTGGACAGGTGGTGCTCGATCCCCTGCGCCACCGCCTCGATATAGGCCGGGTCGTCATGGAAGGCCGGCTGTGTCCGGATCGCCGGCTGCCAGCGTAGCTTCAGCAGCTCGCGCGCCACCTCGTCGACCACGGTGCCGGTGGTGGAGGCGGAATACTGTGGATAGAGCGGCACGATCAGGATGCGGTCGCAGCCCTGCTCCTGCAGCGCCCGCATGCGCTCGCCCACCGACGGGGTGCCGTAGCGCATGCCCCAGTCGACCACCAGCGTCTCGCCCGTGGGATCCAGCCGCTCGGCCAGCCGGGCCGCCTCCTCGCGGGTGTAGTGGCGCAGCGGCGACTCGTTGCTCTCGGTCATCCAGATCGCGCGATAGGCCTCCGCCGTCTTCGGCGGGCGGGTGCGTAGGATGATGCCGTGCAGGATCGCCTTCCACAGGATCGGGTTGAGCTCGATCACCCGACGGTCGGACAGGAACTGGGCCAGATAGCGCCGCACGTCCGGGACGTCGGTGGAATCCGGCGTGCCGAGATTGACCAGCAGGACGCCCACGCGACCCAGCGTGACGACGGGGTGGTCGGCGACCCCGGGGATGGAGGAGGTGATGCGCGGGCTCATTCTTCTTTTTCCCGAGTGCGACTTCGGTTGCGGCCCGGCCTGCGGGTGTGGTCCGGCCTGCGAACGTCCTTGCGAAATGGCATGGATCGGGCTCCGGGCAAGGCCTTGCCGGCTATGGATGCCATCGGGCGTGCCAATCGATCACGGCGCCGCCAGGAAGACCAGCAGGACGTACCGCGTCCCGCTCTCCACCGCCACCGCCTCGTGCATCAACGAGCAGGAAAAGGCGAGCCCGCCGCCCGGCGGCGCACGCCACTGGTCGTCGCTGTATTCCGGAAAGATCAGCCCGCCCCCCGTGTAGTCGTCGTTCAGTTCGATGCTGATGGCGATCCGCCGGTCCGCCGTCTGCGGCAGGGTGTTGTCCCGGTGGGCCACGAAGAAATCGCCGCGCTCGGCCGTGTAGCTGGCGACGTAGAACGCCTCGGTGCGCAGGTGGGTGACCCACCAGGCCTTGTACAACTCCGGCATCAGCCGCTTGCCGATCGCTCTGGAGACGGCGGCGTAGAGCGGCCCCTTGCGGTCGAGGGTGAGGTCTCGGCGCCGCTTGAAATCCGGCGCGACGCGGGAGGCGTCCTTGCCGTCCACCGTCACGCTGACGGTGCCCTCCTCGTTATGGAGGTGGAAGGCCTCCAGCAGGTCGTCGCGCAGACCCGGGTCGATGATGTTCGGCAGGACCAGCACCGGCGCGGTCGATCGCCGCATCGCCGGCTCCGGGCGCTTCAGCGGGGCGAGGGCCACTTCGAGGCGGACCTTCAGATAGTCGTCGACGAAGAAGGCGGCGACGCCGCGCTGGTCCTGGTCGGCGACGATCACGGCGGTCAGATCGTCCCGGTTGGTGAACAGCGCCCGCCGCCGCGCGCCGTCGGTGTCCGTCAGGACGGCCTTCGGCTGTGCTGCGTCGTCCGGGATCGCGACATCGCCGAGGACAACGACATTGGTCTCCGGCATGACCGCACAGGCGGTGTCGATCACCGACTGCACCAGTTCGGCCGTCGGATTGGCCAGGATCACCACCGGGCCCCGGGTCACGTCGCGATAGAGCTCGAAGCGGCCGCCCTCGCGGGTCCGTTCCACGAAGTTCGGCAGGCGCTGTCCCCAGAAAAGCGGCGGATCCGGTCTTGTCTTCTTCTGCTCGGCCATTGCGGGTTCATGATCGGTCGTAGACATGGCCCCAAACTGCCGTCTCTTGTCATTGCCGTCTACAGCACGATCGTCTATCGGTGCGCCGAAGCCTTGGACAGCATGCCCGGTTCGGGCGCCGACGGAACGGGACGGGCGATGTCGACGCGGTATTTCTTCTTCGGGACCCTGATGGATCGGGATGTGCTGGAGCTGGTTCTGGCACGGCCGGTTTCCGACGACCGCTTCGAGCCGGCGACCCTGGACGGCTATCGCCGGGTGCGGGTGTGGAAGGACAGCTTCCCGATGCTGATCGCCGATCCGCAGAGCGCGGTGGACGGCATCGTCTACCAGACCCGCAACGCCGACGAGGACGCCCGGGTCCTGTTCTTCGAGGATTTCGACTACGGCCTGCTGCCCTGCCGCCCCCGGACCGCCGACGGAGAGGTCGACGCCATGTTCTGCGGGATCGACACCAGCGTGGCGCCGTCGGACGAGGTCTGGACTCTGGAGGCCTGGGCGCGGCGCCACAAGGCGGGCTTCCTCAGGCTTTCGGAGATCTACATGAACTGCTTCGGCCGGATGACGACCGAGGAGGCCGAGCCGATCTGGGAGAAGGGACGCCGCGAGCTGATGGCGCAGGGGCTGATTCAGCTGCCGCCCGAGCGAATCTCCGATGACCGGGGCAACGGCGCCGGATAGGCTCGCGCCGTTCGCATCCGCCGAGGATTCCGATGACCGTTCTGACACCGATTCCGCTGACCGCCGACGCCTTCGCGCCGTACGGCCATGTACTCGCGCTGCCGACCGGGCCGAGCCGGGTCGACTATTCCGCCTTCAGCCAGAACCTGCGGGGGGCGGCCGCCCAGGTCTGCTTCCGTACCAGCATGACCATGCCGAGCCCGATGCCGCTGGTCACCCGGACCATGGAGCGCCACGAGTTCTCCAGCCAGGCCTTCCTGCCGGTCGATGTGGCGCGCTATCTGGTTCTGGTGGCTCCGCATGGGGAGGACGGACGGCCGGATCCCGAGCAGCTCACCCTGTTCCTCGCCAAGGGCGATCAGGGCGTCAGCTACAACGCCAATGTCTGGCACCATCCGATGACCGTGCTCGACCGGCCGGCGGTCTTCGCCACGGTGATGTTCCTGGACGGCGGCGAGAAGGACGAGGAATTCGTCGACCTGCCCCATGACGTGACCATGACCCTGGGGCGCGCTCGGATGCCGCGGGTCATGCTCAAGCCCGAGCCGCTCTAATAGCGCCGGCGGTCGCCGCCGGTGTCAGTTCCGCAGTTCCGCACGGCGTCGCAGCCGGCCTGGGCGACAGTGCTCAGCCACCGCACCGGATCGATGCCGGACTCCTTCCACGTGCATCCGGCAAGCATGGTCAGGCAAAGCACAACGGCGGTCGCGATACGCATTTCCGATCCAAAAAATCATTGTTAGACATTAATTTTTTATCCTATTAGGGTGATTTTGTCGAGGATGTATTGGAGCGAGTCCATGAGCGAGGTCCGATCTGACGAGCGTCGCAGGGCACGATTGCGGCGGCTGGCGGGGATCATGCGGTGGGTCAGCCTCGCGCTTGCCGCCTTCGGACCGGTCGTGCTGATCGGTGTGTGGATGCGGTTCGAGGTCTTTGCCCCCTCGGTCATGCCCGGCCTCGGGGTCGGGACGTTCTCGGGTCTCGACCGGATCGGCGGCTACGCGATCTCGATGCTGCCGGCGGCGATCGGGGTCTGGGGGTTCCTGAATCTGGCCGCGCTGTTCGGCCGGTTCGCGGCGGGCGACCTGTTCGATGCCGGCAATGCGGTCCGGCTGCGCCGTTTCGCGATCTCCCTGCTCGCCGTGGTGCCGGCAAAGGTCGTCGCCCACGCCCTGCTGTCGGTCTGGCTGACCCGGGCGATGCCGCCGGGCAGCCGCCAGCTGCAGATCTCGTTCTCCAGCGACGACGTCGTGCTGTTCGCGATCGGCCTTCTGATGGTGGCGCTGGCGACCGTGCTGCGCGAGGCGGCGGAGATCGCCGACGAGAACCGGCAGTTCGTCTAGCTTATAGGGGCGCCTGACCGTCGTGCCGATCACCGTCACCCTGGATGTCATGCTGGCCCGCCGGAAGATGCGCGGCAAGGAACTGGCCGAGCGGATCGGCATGACCGAGCAGAACCTGTCGCTGCTGCGCTCGGGCAAGGTGAAGGGCGTGCGGTTCGAGACCCTGGCGCGGATCTGCGCCGAGCTCGACTGTCAGCCGGCGGATCTGTTGAGCTACGAGCCGGACGAGGCCTGACCTCAGCCCTGCAGGGCGCGGTCCAGGGCTTCCAGGAACCGCGAGCGGTCCTGCTTGGTGAAGGCCGGGCCGCCACCCTTGGATTCGCCCATCGCCCGCAGGTCGCTCATCAGCTCGCGCATGCTCAGCGCCATGCCGATATTGGCGGCGGTGAAGGGTTTGCCCTTGTGGTCGATCACCCGGCAGCCGGCTTCCAGGCAGCGCGCGGCGAGGGGGATGTCGCCGGTCACCACGACGTCCTCGGCCGCCACCTTGCCGACGATCCAGTCGTCGGCGGCGTCCAGATCCTGGCTGACCACGATGTTGTGCACCTTGGGCCGGTCGGTGACGCGGAAGCCCCGGTTGCTGACCAGAAAGACCTCGCAGCCGAGCCGGTCGGAGACGGTCAGAACCTCGTCGCGCACCGGGCAGGCGTCGGCGTCCACAAAGATCCGGGCATCGGTCACGGCTTCTTCACCTCGGCGCGCTTGGCGGCATAGTAGCTCTGCAGGGCCTGGCGCTTGTAGCGCTCCGGGGAGAAGAACCGGGCGGCGAGGCCGGGCCCGCCGACCCGTTTGATCACGACCGTCAGGTCCAGGTCCAGCGTTCCGGTCCGGTCGTGATAGTCGCGCACCACGATCCGGACCGATGCCTTCTGACCGGCGATCAGGCCGCCGGCATAGGGACCGGCCAGGAACCCTTCCTCCGACCAGTTGATCAGCGGCACGTCGCGGCCCTCGAGGCGCACGTAGCTGTCGCCGCGCGTGCGCAGCCGGGGCTGGCGCCGACGCTCCACCACGGGGGTCTTCGGGCGGGAGAGAAATGGCAGTTTCATGAATAGGTACGTAGCACAGCGAGCCGACGATGTTCACGCCGCGGTGCGAATGTTGCGGTGTTCATGGAGTGGTGTTCATGGAGCGGTGTTCATGCTGCGGTGTTCATGCGGCGGTCTGCGGATAGGGTGCCATTTCGGGCAAGGTAAGCTGCACGGTGGTTCCCTGGCCCAGGGTGCTGTCCAGCACGATGTTGCCTCCCAAGGCGTCGACGAGCTGCTTGACCAGGGTGAGGCCGAGACCGGTGCCGCCGATGCTGGGCAGGTCGTGCTCGTGGCCGCGGAAGAACGGTTCGAACACATCCGCGAGCTTGTCCGCCGGGATGCCGACGCCCTGGTCGCGGATCGCGATCTCGACGCCGTCATCGACGGCCCGGGCGATCACTTCCACCGTGCCGCCGCGACGGGAGTATTTGATGGCGTTGGACATGAGGTTGGTCAGCACCATCCGCAGCGCCCGTTCGTCGGTACACAGCGAGCTGGCCGACTGCACCTGGGTCAGCAGATCTATGCCCATGTCCCGGGCCGTGGTGGAGAGCATCTGGCAGATATCGGCGATGGTGCGGTCCACCGCGACCGGTTCCGGCGTGAAACTCGGGCCGTGCTGGATCAGGCGCTCAAGGTCGAGAATGTCGTTGATCTGCTGCAGGAGCTGGTTGGAAGCGGTGCGGATGCTGTCCAGATAGTCCTTCTGGGTGTCGTTCACCGGTCCGGAGATCTGCAGGTCCAGCAGATCGGTGAAGCCGAGCACCGCGTTCAGGGGCGTGCGCAGCTCATGGCTGACGCGGGCCAGGAACTGGGTCTTCACCCGCTCGGCTTCACGCGCGTCGGAGGCGACCACCTCCAGGCGTTCGTTGGCACAGCGCAGCTGGCGCGTCCGGGCCTCCACCCGCGACTCCAGTTCGGCATTCGCCCGGGCCAGCTTTTCGTTGGCTTCGCGCAGCGCCGCATGGGTCGGGACCGTGAGGATGGTGCTCAGCATCTGCCAGACAAGCACGGCGGTCGCGACGGAGACGATCGCGGTCATCACCTTGCTCACCGCCTCCGCGCTGTAGGCCGGGACCCACAGTGTCACCAGGCCGAACAGATGGGTGATCGCACACAGGATGATGAAGGCGGCGAAAAAGTAGAGAATGCCGTTCGGGTTCAGATCCGGGCGGCGTCGGGCGATGATCGCGAGCGCCGCGGGGATCGACAGGTAGGCCGCTGCGATACCGACATCGGCCAGCACATGGCTCCAGATCAGAACCGGATCCCAAAGCAGGCAATAGCCGTGGGGCGTCATGTCGTCGAATAAGCTCAGCGTCTGCAGGTTGATCATGGAATGCGTCACCTGTGCCTGAATCGAGGACCAGCCCTCGGAATCGGTGAAGGTAGAGGCAATTTTTTAACCTAGGGTTAAGCAGAGAAATTGTTTTCGTCGGAGCCAGGTCCGGTCGGGCCGGTGGCCCGGCGAAAATAGGTTTGCCTTGATCCGTGGGAATCCGTCTTGTTTATAGCGTCGGGTAATCAGACAAATTCAGAAACTCAGGGAGTAGGCGAATGACGGAGCGGGTTGAGGTCGGCGGACTGCAGGTGGCGAAGGAGCTCTACGACTTCGCCGTCAACGAGGCTCTGCCGGGGACCGGCGTGGAGGCGGCCGCGTTCTGGGACGGGCTCGGCGCCATCGTCCACGATCTCGCTCCGCGCAACGCCGCCCTGCTGGCCAGGCGCGAGAAGATCCAGGAGGAGATCGACGCCTGGCACAAGGCGAACCCGGGTCCGATCGGCGACCTGGATGCCTACAAGGCCTTCCTGAAGGAGATCGGCTACCTCGTGGAGGAAGGGCCGGACTTCAAGGTCGACACCGCGAATGTGGACCCGGAGATATCCTCGATCGCCGGCCCGCAGCTCGTGGTGCCGGTGATGAACGCGCGCTATGCCCTGAACGCCGCCAACGCGCGCTGGGGCAGCCTGTACGACGCGCTGTACGGCACCGACGCGATCTCCGAGGAGGGCGGTGCGGAGAAGTCGGGCGGCTACAACCCGGCGCGCGGCGCCAAGGTGATCGCCTGGGCCCGCAAGTTCCTCGACGGGTCCGCCCCGCTCGCCGCGGGCAGCCACGCGGATGCCACCGGCTACACGGTCGAGGGCGGCAAGCTGGTGGTCTCCATGGCGTCCGGTTCCACCGGCCTGAAGGACCCCGCCCAGTTCGTCGGCTACAAGGGCGATGCGGCCGCGCCGACCGGTATCCTGCTGGTGCGCAACGGCATGCATGCCGAGATCGTCATCGACGCCTCCCACCCGATCGGCAAGACCGACAAGGCCCATGTCGCCGATTTGGTCCTGGAATCCGCGGTCAGCACCATCATGGACTGCGAGGATTCCGTCGCCGCCGTGGATGCGCCGGACAAGGTACTCGCCTATCGCAACTGGCTCGGCCTGATGAAGGGCGATCTGGTCGAGCGGTTCGAGAAGGGCGGCAAGACCGTCGAGCGCAAGCTGAACCCGGACCGGGTCTACACCGCGCCGGACGGCTCCTCTGTCAGCCTGCACGGCCGTTCGCTGATGCTGGTCCGCAATGTCGGCCATCTGATGACCAACCCGGCGGTGCTGGACCGCGACGGCAACGAGGTGCCCGAGGGCATCCTCGACGCCATGTTCACCAGCGCCATCGCCCTGCACGACATCAAGGGCGACCACAGTCTGCACAACACCCGCGCCGGCTCGGTCTATATCGTGAAGCCGAAGATGCACGGCCCCGAGGAGGTCGCCTTCTCCAACGAGCTGTTCGGCCGGGTCGAGCAGGTGCTGGGCATGGCGCCGAACACCCTGAAGATGGGCATCATGGACGAGGAGCGGCGCACCACCGTCAACCTCAAGGAATGCATCCGCGCCGCCAAGAGCCGGGTCGCCTTCATCAACACCGGCTTCCTCGACCGGACCGGCGACGAGATGCACACCTCCATGGAAGCGGGCCCGATGATCCGCAAGGGCGACATGAAGGCCGCCCCGTGGATCGCCGCCTACGAGAACTGGAACGTCGATATCGGGCTGGAATGCGGTCTGACCGGCAAGGCGCAGATCGGCAAGGGCATGTGGGCCATGCCGGATCTGATGGCCGACATGCTGGAGCAGAAGATCGGCCACCCGAAGGCCGGTGCCAACACCGCCTGGGTGCCGTCGCCGACGGCCGCCACCCTGCACGCGACCCACTATCACACGGTGGACGTGAAGGCGCGCCAGGACGAACTGCGCTCCCGTGGCCGGGCCAAGCTGGACGACATCCTGACGGTGCCGGTGGCGGCGCGGCCGAACTGGTCGCCCCAGGACATCCAGGCCGAGCTGGACAACAACGCCCAGGGCATCCTCGGCTACGTGGTCCGCTGGGTCGACCAGGGGGTCGGCTGCTCCAAGGTGCCGGATATCAACAATGTCGGCCTGATGGAGGACCGCGCCACCCTGCGGATCTCCAGCCAGCACATCGCCAACTGGCTGCACCACGGCGTGTGCGGCGAGGAGCAGGTGATGGAGACCATGAAGCGCATGGCGAAGGTGGTCGACGGCCAGAACGCCGGCGATCCGGCCTACCGTCCGATGGCCGGCGATTTCGACGGCAGCGTGGCGTTCCAGGCGGCCTGCGACCTGGTGTTCAAGGGCCGCGAGCAGCCCAGCGGCTACACCGAGCCGGTCCTGCACCGGCGCCGGATCGAGGCGAAGGCCAAGTTCGGCGGCTGACCACCCTGCCGGCCGCGTTTCACGGCCGATTCTGATTGCGGCGACCTCCGGCGAGGCCCATCTGTAGAAGGTGGGCCTCGTTTTTGTTGGCGGCCATCACCGGCGCCGGAGGATACTGCTCCCGGTGGCCGCGCAACGGCCTGAACAAGCGAGGTTTCCATGGATCCTGTGATGGATTTCGTCTCCGGCGGACAGATCGCC
Source organism: Thalassobaculum litoreum DSM 18839 (assembly GCF_900102465.1). Taxonomy (GTDB): domain Bacteria; phylum Pseudomonadota; class Alphaproteobacteria; order Thalassobaculales; family Thalassobaculaceae; genus Thalassobaculum; species Thalassobaculum litoreum. The sequence continues at coordinate 297,181 of NZ_FNBW01000003.1, forward strand.
CTGATCGTTCTGGCGGTCGTGCTGATCTTCCTCGTGGTGAAGGGCGTGCGGATCGTGCCGCAGGGCGAGCAGTGGACCGTGGAACGGTTCGGCCGCTACGTGACCACGCTGGAACCCGGGCTCGGGGTGATCAACCCGCTGTTCAGCCGGATCGGCAAGAAGATCAACATGATGGAGAACGTGCTCGACATCCCCGAGCAGGACGTCATCACCCATGACAACGCGTCCTGCCGGGTCGACGCCATCGTCTTCTTCCAGGTGATCGACGCCCGCCGCGCCGCCTACGAGGTGCGCGATCTCGAGCAGGCGGTGATCAATCTGGCCCTGACCAACATCCGCTCGGTGCTGGGCAGCACCTCCCTGGACGCCGCCCTGTCGTCGCGCGACGAGATGAACACCCGCATCCTGCGGGTGATGGACGAGGCGACCGACCCCTGGGGCGTGAAGATCACCCGGGTCGAGATCAAGGACATCGCGCCGCCGAAGGACCTGCTGGACGCCATGGCGAGCCAGATGAAGGCCGAACGGGAGAAGCGGGCGCAGATCCTGGAGGCGGAAGGCTACCGTGCGGCGGCGGTCCAGCGGGCCGAGGGCGACAAGCAGTCCGAGATCCTGAAGGCGGAGGGCGAGCTGGTGGCGGCCCAGCGTCAGGCCGAGGCGCGCGAGCGTCTGGCCCAGGCCGAGGCCGAGGCGACCCGTCTGGTGGCCGTGGCGATCGGCTCGACGGGGACCAACGCGGTCAACTATTTCATCGCTCAGAAATACGTCGAGGCGCTGTCGGAATTCGCCCGGTCGCCGAACCAGAAGACCGTCTTCATGCCGCTGGAGGCATCGTCCGTGATCGGCTCGATCGGCGGCATCAAGGAACTGCTCAACAGCGTGTCGGGCAACGACCTGCCGCCGCCCCCGCCGCGGCGCGGCTGAGGAGGCGGTCATGGACCATCTGCTGGTGATCCGGCCGGAGGCGTGGCACTGGGCCACCCTGGGCTTCGTGCTGATGGCGCTGGAGATCGTACTGCCGGAGACCGTCTTCCTGTGGTTCGGCCTGGCCGGTGTGGCCACCGGCGCCACCCTGTTCGTCGTCGACATGCCGACCGCCTATCAGATCGGCCTGTTCGGGCTGTACGCGCTGCTGTCCTACGTCCCGGTGCGGGTCTACGTGCGGCGCTGGCAGAAGGGCGACATGCTGGCGGCGCGGGGGCTGAACCAGCGCGGCCAGTCCCTGGTCGGCCAACGCGTCGGGGTGACCGAGGCGGTGGTCAACGGATTCGGCGCGGCCCGCGTGGGCGACTCGCGCTGGCGCATCGCCTGCGACGAGGATCTCGAGGTGGGGGCGTCGGCGGAGGTGGTGGCGGTCGTGGGTACAACCTTGCAGGTACGGCGGGCGCATGCCTCGACGCCGCAACCCGCGGGACCGGCCCCCTCGGCACCAATTTCTGGCTGAAAAATCGGCAAAAGACCCCGAGTCTGCCTTATTGCTGAGCGTTTTACGGGATGGCCAGGGACCCGACCGTGAAAGTGCACAAATAGAAATCAAGGACTAGCGCGGATCCGCCGGCGCGTGCCACCTTTGGCACGGTCGTTGTAAGGCGACCGATCCCACTTCCCCTTCGTGAGGAGCGCCCTCACGGTGCTGCATCATATTGCCCACCGTCTGCTGATCTCGATCCCAGTCCTGATCGGCGTCCTGTTCATCGGATTCCTGCTCATGCAGGTGGTCCCGACCGACCCCGCGACCGTGCTTGCGGGACCGACCGCCAGTGCCGCGGATGTCGAGGCGATCCGCCAGGCCATGGGCCTGAACGAACCCGTCCTCGTCCAGTTCGCCATGTATCTCGGCCGCGTGCTGCAGGGCGATCTCGGCCGGTCGCTGATTTCCAATTCCGAGGTGATCGTCGAGCTCGGCAACACGGTCGGCCCGACGATCGAGCTGATGTTTGCCAGCCTGATCTGGGCTGTGCCGCTCGGCATCGCCTTGGGGACCCTGGCAGCCGTGCGCCGCGGCAAGGTCTCCGACCGCATCATCATGGCCGCCTCGGTCGCCGGCGTGTCGATGCCGATCTTCTGGTTCGGCCTGATGCTGATCCAGTATGTCGGCTTCAAGTGGCAGCTTCTGCCGTTCCAGGGCCGGGCCGGACCGCTGTGGACGCTGGAAGGCCTGCGGCACATCGCCCTGCCGGCGATCACGCTGGGCGGCGTCTTCATCGGCCCCGTCGCGCGCATGACCCGCACCTCGCTGCTGGAGGTCCTGGGCAGCGATTTCGTGCGCACCGCCCGGGCCAAGGGCGTGAGCGAGTACACGGTCGTCATGACCCACGCGCTGCGCAATTCGCTGATCCCGGTGATCACCCTGATCGGCCTGCAGATCGGCTTCCTGCTGGGCGGCGCCGTGGTGACGGAGTCCATGTTCGCCTGGCCCGGCGTCGGCCGGCTCGCTGTCGGCGCCATCGTCTCGGCCGACTACGCCCTCAGCCAGGGCGCCATCCTGGTGCTCGCGCTTTCCTTCATTCTGGTGAATATGATCGTGGATGTGTTGTACGCCGTGCTGGACCCGCGGGTGAGGGCGGGATGACCGACATGCAGGTCCAAACCGCCGCCGTAGAACCGGCCGCCACGGAGCCCGATTCCACAACCGCGATGGCCCGGTCGTCGATCCTGCGCAAGCTGGCGCGGGACAAGGGCGCGATGCTCTCGGCCATCGTGCTGGCGGTGATCGTGTTCTGCGCGATCTTCGCGCCGGTGCTGTCGCCGCACGATCCCTACGACAACAACCTGCGCAACATGCTGAAGCCGCCGGTATGGTCGGAAGGGGCGTTGCCCGAGCACCTGCTGGGGACCGACGGCCAGGGTCGCGACATCGTCACCCGGTTGCTCTACGGCACCCGAACCACGCTGATCATGGGGGTGCTGGCGGTGATCTGCGGCGGCCTCATCGGCGCGGCTCTGGGTCTGATCGCCGCCTATTACCGGCGCCTGGAAGGCCCGATCATGCGGCTGGTCGACATCCTGCTGTCGTTCCCGTCGATCCTGTTCGGACTCGCCATCGCCGCCGTGCTGGGATCGGGCATCTTCGCCATCACCATCGCGCTGACGATCGCCGCCGTCCCGACCATCGCCCGCATCACCCGGGGTGCAGCCTTGGTGCAGATGCAGATGGAGTACATCACCGCCTGCCGCGCCATCGGCATGAGCGATCTGCGCATCATCTGGCGCCATCTGCTGCCGAACTGTCTGTCGACGATCTTCGTCTACCTGACCCTGCAGCTCGGCCAGACCATTCTGCTCGGCGCGGCCCTCAGCTTCATCGGTCTCGGCGCCCAACCGCCGACCGCCGAGCTCGGCACCATGGCGGCCGAAGGACGCAACTTCCTGTTCTTCGCGCCGCATGTCTCGACCATCCCCAGCTTCGTGATCTTTCTGATCGTGCTCGCCTTCAATGTGCTGGGCGACGCGCTGCGGGACGTCCTCGATCCACGCCTGCGTCAGTAATCCCAAAGGGGGTCGGGATGACGCGGGAAACTGAGCGGGGCACGGTATGTCTGCCCCGGAACACCCCAGGAGGCTAACCAATGGGACACGCAACAAAGTGGCTCGCGGCAGGGGCGATTGCGCTCGCGGCCGCCGTGCCGCTGTCGACCACCGCGTCGGCTCAGTCGTCTGTCACGGTCATGCGTCAGATCGACACCGACCGTTACGACCCGCACACGTCCACCGCCCGTTCGACGGCGGAGATCATGTTCATGGTCGGCGACACGCTGGTCGCGCTCGGCCCGGACATGAAGACCATCCATCCGCTGCTGGCGAAGTCGTGGGAGGTGTCGGAGGACGGCAAGCTCTACACCTTCCACCTGCGCGATGACGTGACCTTCTGCTCCGGCAAGAAGTTCACCGCCGCCGACGTGAAGGCGACGATCGACCGCTGGCTGAACCTCGACAAGGGCGTGGTGAAGAACCGCGCCGGCGACGTGAAGGAAGTCCGCGCGGTCGACGACTACACGGTCGAGTACGAGCTGGTTCAGCCGTATTCCGAGCTGCTGTACCAGATGACCCAGCACTTCCACACGATCATCAACGTCGATCAGGTCAACGAACTGGGCGACGATTTCGGCGTGAAGGGCTTCGACGGCACCGGCCCGTACTGTTTCGAAAGCTGGGAGCCGCGCAACGAACTCGTGATGACCAAGCACGATGCCTACACCTGGGGCCCGGCATTCTACGAGACCCAGGGCCCGGCCAAGGTCGACAAGGTCGTCTGGAAGATCGTGCCGGAAGAGAACAACGTGGTCGCCGGCATCCAGACCGGCCAGGGCGACGTGACCCAGTACCTGCCGTACTGGTCGATCGATCAGCTCGAGGCCAACCCGCAGATCTCGGTCACCCAGCCGCCGTTCTACTTCTGGACCTTCTACATCGGCTTCAAGATCACCCGCGACAACGTCAGCGACGTGAAGGTGCGTGAGGCGATCAACCTGGCGGTCGATCAGAAGGCGCTGGCCGAAGGCCCGTTCTTCGGCAAGGCCGAGCCGGCCACCGCCTATGTCCATCCGGGCACCCTCGACTATTCGGAGGAGGCGATCGACGAGAGCCTGTTCGGCTACGATCCCGAGAAGGCGGCGACGCTGCTGGACGAGGCGGGCTGGAAGATGGGCGACGACGGCTTCCGCTACAAGGACGGCAAGAAGCTGGAGCTGGTCACCTACAGCTTCACCAACATCTGGCGTCAGCTCACCGAGGCGGTGCAGGGCGATCTGCGCAAGGTCGGCATCGACATGCAGGTCGAGCTGTTCGACGCCACGGTCGTCTGGGGCAAGCTGAAGACCCAGGACTTCGACATGTACACCATGAGCTATCCGTACGTGTCGGCCGGCGACGCCCTGAACCTGTACTTCCCGTCGGCCAACATGCCGAGCCCGAACCGCATGAACTGGGACGACAAGGAAACCGACCAGTGGCTGTTCGAGGCGCGCGGTGCGCTGAACGACGCCGACCGGGCCGCCGCCTACGCCAAGGTGGAGAAGAAGGTCCACGACGCCGTGGTCTGGATCCCACTGGTGCACGAGCCGATGTTCGTCGCCGCCGGCCCGAAGCTGAAGCCGGTCGAGGCGCACGGCATCTACGGCGCCGGTCTCTACAAGGGCCTGAGCCTGGAGATGAAGTGACCGTTTCGGTCATGACCTGAAGGTGGGGGCCGGTCCTTGGATCGGCCCTTTTCCTTTTCGGGCCTCAGGTCCCCGCGACGATGGGGTCGGTCAGGGCATCCGCCCCGTCGGTCCGGCCGAAGATGCGGGGCGCCTCGCTCTCCACCCGCCGGCGCAGGTCCGCAGCGAAATCCGGATCGCTTACCAGTCTCTCGACGTTGTCCGCATAGGCCTCGGGCGTGGTGGCGACGGTCTCGGCCAGGCCGATCTCGCGCAGCAGCCCGGCCGTCTGCCGGCCCCGTCACCGCACGATCTGCTCTAGGCGCTGCCCTCGAAACGTGGCGCCTACTGACGCTTTCCGCCGGTCACCAAGGGGCCGACCTTGCCGGCCAGGATCGGGAAGCGCACCGTGCCGTCGGAAGCGTCGTAGATCCATTCCTCGAGCGGTCCGGCCTTGTTCAACTCGTCGGGCTCGCCGATCGCCGCACGCAGCTCCTCCACGGTGGCGGCGTTCTCCGCCTTCTTGGCGATCTCCGCCTTGCTGTCCTTGAAGCAGGCCGAAAGCATCAGAACGCTGGCAAGGACCAGGGCGGTGGCGAGGCGGGGCATGCAAAGCTCCAGAATTCGAGGACGAAGGAGACCAGTGTAGCCGATTCCGGTGATGGCGGGGCGCCCTTCGACAGCTCCGGCCCGACGTCCGGGGCGTTCAGGGGAAGGTGCTTCATTTCAAGTCTTCAAAGTCGTCATCCCGGGCCTCACCGGGATGACGATCGATTGAGGGTTGCGAGCGGTCCCGCCCAGAGTGCCCCGGGGCTCGAGCCCCGGGGTGTCGTAGGGCCGGGTCCGTTCATTCTCCGCCGACCGTCACCACGGCGCGGCCCCGCACCTCGCCCTTGAGGATCGCCTTGCCCAGGGCCGGCAGTTCGTCGAAGCCGTGGCTGTGGCTGATCGCGTCGAGTTTCTCCATCGGCAGGTTGCCGGCGATCATCGACCAGACCTTCTGGCGCCGCTCGGCTGGGCACATCACGCTGTCGATGCCGAGCAGGTTCACGCCTCGGAGCAGGAAGGGCAGCACCGTCGTCGCCACCTCGTTGCCGCCCGCGAGGCCGACCGCCGCGACCGACCCGCCATAGGCGATCTGGGTCAGCAGGTTGGCGAGGGTCGGGCCGGCCACATTGTCGATCGCCGCCTGGAAGCGCTCCTTGTTGAGCGGCCGGCCCGGCTGTTCGGCCAGTTCCGCCCGGTCGATGAAGGACGCGGCCCCCAGCCCGGTCAGATAGTCATGGGTCTCGGCCCGGCCGGTGGCCGCGGCGACGGTGTAGCCCTTGGCCGCGAGCAGGGCGACCGCCACGCTGCCGACCCCGCCGGCGGCCCCGGTCACCAGCACCTCGCCCTTGGCCGGCGTCATGCCGGCCGCCTCCAGGGTGTCGACGGCGAGCCCGGCGGTGAACCCGGCGGTACCCAGCGCCATGGCGCGCGACAGCGACAGCCCGTCCGGCAGCTTGACGAGCCAGTCGCCCTTCACCCGGGCCAGCTCGCCATAGCCGCCCCAATGCATCTCGCCGACCCGCCAGCCGGTCAGCACCACCTTGTCGCCCGGCTTGAAACCCGGATTGTCGGAGGCTTCCACAACGCCGGAGAAATCGACCCCCGGCACATGCGGATAGCTGCGCACCAGACGGCCGATACCGCCCATCACCATGCCGTCCTTGTAGTTGACGGTGGAATAGGCGACGCGGACGGTCACGTCCCCCTCCGGCAGGTCGCTCATAGCCACCTCCTCGAAGGCACCGGTGACCTTGCGGTCGTCGCCCTCGCGCAGCAGGTAGGCCTTGAAGGTATCGGTCATCGCTCACTCCCGGGTGTAGGCTTCTCCCAGCCCCGACAAGAGGGCCGATACGGGAGGAAGCCATGGATCTGTCGGTCACCGCAACACCGCACGGACTTCAGCCGGACACGCGTGGCGTCAACGCCTTCGACGACGATGCGTCGCTGCGGGCCGTGCTCGGCCTGTATCTCGACCCGGCCGACCTGGAGGTTCTGACCCCGGCGTTCCGCCGCCTCGGCGGGCTGGTGCATGGCCGCCTGGACGCGCTAGCCCATGAGGCCGACCGCAACCCGCCGGTGCTGCGTCCCCGCGACCGCCAGGGCCGCGACGTGCAGGCGATCGACAAGCATCCCGCCTATGTCGAGATGGAGCGGATCGGCTTCCAGGATTTTTCCCTGGCCGCCATGTCGCACCGGCCGGCCCTGGGCCTCGACCGGCCGATGCCGCCTGCCGCCAAATACGCCTTCCAGTACCTGTTCGCCGAGGCCGAGTTCGGCCTGCTCTGTCCGATCAGCATGACCGACGCGCTGACCCGCACCATCCGGCGCTACGCCGATCCGGATCTGGTGGCGCGCTGTCTCCCGGGCCTGACGGCACAAAGCCTGGAGACGCAGATCCAGGGGGCCATGTTCATGACCGAGAAGGCGGCCGGCTCCGACGTGGGCGCGACCGAGACCGTGGCCCGGCGGGACGGCGAAGGCTGGCGGCTGTGGGGCGACAAGTGGTTCTGCTCCAACACCGATGCCGGCCTCGCCCTGGTCCTGGCCCGGCCGGAAGGGGCGCCGGCGGGAATCAAGGGCGTGTCGCTGTTCCTGCTGCCGCGCGACCTGTCGGATGGCCGCCGCAACGCCTATCGGATCGTGCGGCTGAAGGACAAGCTCGGCACCCGGTCGATGGCCTCGGGCGAGATCACCCTGGAGGGGGCGGCCGCCTGGATGGTGGGGGAGCCGGGCCAGGGCTTCGTGCAGATGGCGGAGATGATCAACCAGTCGCGGCTGTCCAACGCGGTGCGCTCGGCCGGGATGATGCGCCGGGCCCTGCGGGAAGCGCTGGCCGTGGCGCGCGGGCGTTCGGCCTTCGGCAGCCGGCTGATCGATCTGCCGCTGCAGCGCCGGCAGTTGCTGAAACTTATGCTGCCGGCCGAGCAGGCGCTGTCGGTGACGCTGTTCACCGCCGACGCGCTGGCCCGGGCCGATGCCGGGGAGGCGGAGGGCCTGAAGCTGCGCCGGATCCTGACGCCGCTGGTGAAGTTCCGGGTCTGCCGCGACGCCCGCAAGGTGGCCGGCGACGGCATGGAGGCGCGCGGCGGGGTCGGCTATATCGAGGAATGGCCGGAGCCCCGGCTGGTGCGCGACGCCCATCTCGGCTCGATCTGGGAGGGGACCAGCAACATCGTGGCGCTCGATGTGCTGCGCGCGGCCCGCAAGGAGGCGGCCCATACGGCGCTGGGGGAGGCGCTGTCGCGGCGGATGGCGGAGGCCGGGGTGGCGGACGCGTTGCGGACCCGTCTCGACGGGCTTCTGCGCCGGGCGGTGGCGGCTGTCGGCGCGGCGACGGAGGGAGCCGACGACCGGGCGCGCAGCGTCGCTTCCGGCCTGTACCACGCGGCGTCGGCCTGCCTGCTGGCGTCGGAGGGCTCCCTGCTCGGCGATGAGAAACGCACCGCTTTGGCCGAGCTGGTTATCCGCCACAAGCTCACCCCACGCGATCCGCTGGGGGAGGACGGGGAGGCGGGAGCCGATCGGGCGGCCGCCGATCTCCTGCATACATAGCCTCCCTCCTCGCACACTCCCCGGATTTTTTCCGGGGCCCACGGGTCCGCCGGTACGAGCCGCCGAGGGTTTGTGCCAACTGAGGGGTAGGGCCCGGCACATGGCCGGGGAGTGGGTGAACGATCGAAAAAGAGAGGCGTCAGCGGCCCAGCACCAGCCGCATTGCCACCCGGCTGTCGCGCGGCAACCCGTGGGCGACCTGGTCCACCAGCCGGGGGCCGAGATGGGGATCGGCGTCGGCCTCCGCGTCCGGGATCTCCGCAAAGCCGAGCCTTGCGTAATACGGCGCGTTCCAGGGCACGTCGCGGAACGTCGTCAGCGTGATCTCGGCGATCCCCCGGCCCTGGTGGTAGCGGATCAGCGCCTTAAGGAACCCGTCGGTCAACCGGTGCCCCGCATGGTCCGGATGCACCGAGACCTGGGCCAGGTGAAGCACCGTGTCGCTGTCGGTATGGGTATGCGCAAAGGCCACCGGCGCGCCGTCCCCATCGGTTGCCACCCACAGTCGCCATGCATCCTGCATCGCCGCCAGATCGTCCACCTGCACCGGTGCATAGGTGGCGACGGCGGCGGCATGGAGCGTGGCGTCGAACCGCCGGTCGGCGGCGATGTCGATCTCCGCCAGCAGATGCAGTTCGTCCGGCCGGGCCTGACGGATGCGGTATGTCGGATCCCGCCCCTCTATCACCCGGCCGTCCGTCATCTCAGCGCAGCGGCTCCAGGATCGACACGAAGTTGGCGACGGCCGCCCCGCCCATGTTGAAGACGCCGGCCATCTTGGCGTCCTTCACCTGCATGTCGGCGGCCTCGCCGCGCACCTGCATCGACGCCATGATGTGCATGGACACGCCGGTGGCGCCGATCGGGTGGCCCTTGGATTTTAGCCCTCCCGACGGGTTGATCGGCAGCTTGCCGTCCTTCTCGGTCCAGCCCTCCAGGATGGCGCGCTTGCCCTGGCCTTCCGGCGTCAGGCCCATGGCCTCGTACTCGATCAGCTCGGCGATGGTGAAGCAGTCGTGGGTCTCCACAAGGGAGAGGTCGTCGAGGCTCACCCCCGCCTGGGCCAGTGCCTGTTTCCAGGCGACCGAACAGCCCTCGAACTTCAGGATGTCGCGCTTCGACATCGGCAGGAAGTCGTTCACATGGGCGGCGGCGCGGAAGATCACCGCCTTGTCCATGGCCAGCGCGGTGTCCACGTCCGTCAGCACGATGGCGGCCGCCCCGTCTGAAACCAGCGAGCAGTCGGTGCGCTTCAGCGGGCCGGCGACATAGGGGTTCTTCTCGCTCTCGGTGCGGCAGAACTCGTAGCCGAGATCCTTGCGCATCTGGGCGTAGGGGTTGGCGACACCGTTCTTGTGGTTCTTGGCGGCGATCTTGGCGAGCGCGTCCATGTTGTCGCCGTGGCGCTGGAAATACGCCTGGGCGATCTGCGCGAACACGCCGGCGAAGCCGCCGTCGATGCCGGCCTCCTCCTTCAGATAGCTGGCCTTCAGCAGGGTCTCGCCGATCTCCTTGCCGCCGAGTGCGGTCATCTTTTCCACGCCGACGACCAGCACGCGCTTGGCCTTCTTGGCCTCGATCAGGTGGATGCCCTGATGCACCGCGGCCGAGCCAGTGGCGCAGGCGTTTTCCACGCGGGTGGCCGGCTTGAAGCGGAACCGGTCATCGGCCTGGAACACGAGCGAGGCGGTGAAATCCTGTTTCTCGAATCCGCCGTTGAAGTGGCCGAGATAGACCGCGTCGATGTCGTCCGGGGTCAGGCCGGCGTCTTCCAGGGCGGCGGTGGCGACCTGGACGATCATGCTTTCGGCGTCGTCCTCGGTGCGTTTGCCGAAGGGCAGGTGGGACCATCCGACGATGCAAGCGGTCATGGGTTCTCTCCTCATCCAGACGCCGCGCGGTTTCGGGGCGCGCGGGCGATTGACCGAAGGCTTGTGTCCTTGGGTATCCGTTCGGGCGGATCTGTAGCAGAAACGCCGACGAACTTCATGGATAGGGCGCGCACGACACCCGCGCAAGATCACGCAGGGTCAAGATTCTGGGGGCTCTCTTCTCCGTCTCCCTCCTTCGCGCACGCCCCGGACGTGTTCCGGGGCAATCCCGTCCGCCTGCTCGAACCGTTGAGAGTTCGCGCAAGCTTATGGCCTGCCCCGCAACACGTCCGGGGAGTGCATGAAGGAGGATACACGCCCGTTTAGTCGTCGTACTGCAGCAGGCTCTCGAACGGGATATCCAGCTTGTCGCGGCCCTTAAGGAAGCTCAGCTCCATGATGCAGGCGCCGCCCGCGACCTCGCCGCCGACCTTGCGCAGCAGTTCCACCGAGGCGCTCAGCGTGCCGCCGGTGGCCAGCAGGTCGTCGAGGATCACCACGCGCTGGCCCGGCTGCACGGCCCCTTCCTGGATCTCTACCGTGTCGGTGCCGTATTCTAGGTCGTAGGTGTAGGGCACGGTCGGGCCGGGCAGCTTGCCCTTCTTGCGCACCATCAGGAAACCCAGGCCCAGCTCCAGCGCCAGCGGGGCGGCGGTGAGGAAACCCCGGCTCTCGATGCCGGCCAGCAGGTCGGGCTTGAACGGCGCGATGACCTTGGCAAGCCGGTCGACGGTTTCCTTCCAGGCGGCCGGATGGGCCAGCAGGGTGGAGATGTCGTAGAACAGGATGCCCGGCTTCGGGAAATCCGGTACCGCGCGAATATGGGCCTTGAGATCCACGGGGACGTCCTCCGCTCGGGTTGCCGCACGCGCATTCCCTTAGAGGAAACCGGCCCGTCTGAGAAGGGCCGGTTCCATCCGTTGCCGGTCGGATCGGTCGGTGGTCAGGGGCCTCTACAGCTCCGCCCGCACGATCGCGGCCCCGTCGGCCATCGCCTTCATCTTGCCGAAGGCGACGTCGCGCGGCAGGTATTTCAGGCCGCAATCCGGGGCGACGATGATCTTGTCGACCGGATGGTGTTCCAGTCCGCGGCGGATCCGCTTCGCGACGGTCTCCGGGCTCTCCACCGCCATGTCGGACAGGTCGAGCACGCCGAGGATGATCTTCTTTTCCGGCAGCTCCTCCAGCACGGTGCAGTCGAGCTTGGACTGGGCGGTTTCGATGGAGATCGAGTCCACTGTCGAGCGCGAGAGCTGCGGCAGGAAGTTATAGCCGGCCGGGCGTTCGTGGATGATCGCGGCGTAGCCGAAACAGATGTGCACCGCCGTCTCGCCCTTCACCCCGTCCAGAGCGGCGTTGAGGCATTCGATGCCGTATTCCTCGGCCTTCTGCGGGCGGGCCTGCATGTAGGGCTCGTCCACCTGTACGATGTCGGCACCGGCGGCGAACAGGTCCTTGATCTCGGCGTTCACGGCGGCGGCATAGGCCATCGCCAGCTCCGCTTCGTCCTTGTAGAAATCGTTCTGCGCCTGCTGCGACATGGTGAAGGGGCCGGGGACGGTGATCTTGATCCGCCGGTCGGTATTGGCCCGCAGGAACTTCACGTCCTCGACCTGAACCGCGTGCCTGCGACTGATCGGGCCGACCACGCGGGGGACCGGGTTCGGGTGGCCCGAGCGGTCCAGCGCGGTGCCGGGATTGTCGATGTCGACACCGTCGAGCGCGGTGGCGAAGCGGTTGGAGTAGCTCTCCCGACGGGCCTCGCCGTCGGTGATGATGTCGAGGCCGGCGCGCTCCTGATCGCGGATCGCCAGCAGCGTGGCGTCGTTCTGCGCCTCCTCCAGAAATTCCGGATCCACCCGCCAGAGTTCCAGCGCCCGGGTGCGCGGCGGGAACCGCCCGGCCAGCTTTGCGCGGTCGAGCAGCCAGTTCGGCTGGGCGTAGGATCCGACCAGGGATGTCGGCAGCAGGGTGTGTCCGTTGGTGGCCATGTCGTGTTTCCTCCCGTGTTTTTATGGGGAGGACGCTAGCAACGGCCGCACCCTGCGCCTAGACAGGTTGTGGTTTCGCCGGGATTACCCGCCGAGCAGAAGGAACCGGCGGTTCAGCGGCTGCACCGGCCGGGCATTCATCGGGAACAGCGTGGCGAAGGCCGCGATCTGCTCCCGCGACGCCTGGATCGGGGTCTTGAAGGCGACCCAGTTGACGATCTCCGAGCAGGGCGGCGTGGTCAGCGAACCGGCATAGCGGAACTGGGCGCGGTCGACCGGCACGAAGTCCTTCAGCGCAACCGGGACGACCGCCCCCTCGGCCTTGTCCTGCGGCATAGCCGACCAGATCGGCGCCAGCGCCGCACTCTCCGTCCCTTCGCCGATCAGGACACCGAGCACCGCAAGGGCGCCGTCGGCCGAGCGGTGGACGAAATGCGCCTCCATCGCCAGCGCCTTGCCGTCGATCAGGTGCTCGCTGGGATGGTGGAAGTGGAACTGCACCAGCTCGAAGGTCGTGCCGTCGAGCTTCACGGCACTGCCGTTGGGCACGTTCACCTGGATGGTGTGGCCGTTGTTGATCACCTGACCGTCGGTGGCATCCTGCCAGCGCAGTGCCGCAGGCCGGAACTCGGCCGGGATCGGCGAGGCGAGATCGATCGGGGACTGGGCGCTTCCCTGGGAGCAGGCGGCGTAGTCGTTGCCGATGGATCCCCACTCGGCCGGCCCGGTGGCGCCTTCGTAGCTCCAACCGCTGCCGCCGGATGCGTTCGCCGTGGCGGACAGCGACCCGCAGCAGGCACAGCCGATGGCGGCGATCGCCGTCGACCGCAGAACCGTGCGCCTGTCGAATGTCTTCATGGCCATTCCTCCCTGCTTGCATGACCGGGCCGATGCGGCACCGATCCGGCAGAGCGTACCGTCGGACCATGAAGAATGTGTAGTAATTCGGTTCAACTTCGCTTCAGCCCCGGGTCGTCGACCGACCGGCAAGAGCGGAACCATCCCGGCGCTCTCCTGTTCGTGGCGGCGGCGACGCAGTAGAATGCCGCCAGCTATCGAACGGGAGGGTATGTGGCCGACATCGGAGTTGCTGATCCGCTCGACCTGCGGGAGGAGGGCGGGGCCCTCGTCCTGCGGCTGTCGGGACGCTGGACGCTGGACACGATGCGGCGTCTGGACCGGGAACTCCGCGCGACGGCCCGCCGGCCGATCCATCGTCTTGTGGTCGAGGCCGAGGGGCTGACGGGGCTGGACAGCGCCGGCGCCTGGGCGATCCGCCGGACATTGGAGCAGGCGGAGGCGCGCGGCGCGGAGACCGAACTGCGCGGGCTCTCCGACGCCTACCGTCCCATCCTGGACAAGGCCGTGGTCCCCGATCCGCGCGCGCCCGTCGCCCCACCGTCCCGCACCGGCCTGTTGGCGCCGCTGGAGGGGGCCGGCAGGGCCGTGCTGCACGCCGCGCATGTCGGGCGCAATCTGGCCGGCTTCTTCGGGTACACCCTGGTGACTCTGGGCGGTGTGCTGGTGCGGCCCTGGCGCCTGCGGGTGACCGCGACGGTGGCGCAGATGGAGGCGACCGGCCTGAACGCCCTGCCGATCGTCGGCCTGCTCTGCTTTCTGGTCGGCATCGTGCTCGCCTATATGGGCGCGCTGCAGCTCAAGCAGTTCGGCGCCGACATCCTGACGGTGAACCTGGTCGGCGTGGCGGTGCTGCGCGAGATCGGCATCCTGCTGGCCGCGATCATCGTCGCCGGCCGCTCCGGCAGCGCCTTCGCCGCCCAGATCGGCACGATGAAGGTCAACCAGGAGGTCGATGCGCTGGAGACGATGGGGCTGTCGGCGGTGGAGGTGCTGGTCCTGCCGCGGCTGATCGCGCTCATCATCGTCATGCCGCTGCTGACCGTCTGGGCGGATGCGGCCGGCCTGCTCGGCGGATCGGTGGTCGCGCTGTTTCTGCTCGATCTGTCCTTCGCCCAGTTCCTGACCCAGCTCAAGGCGGCGGTGAGCTTCTGGGATTTCGGTACCGGCATGCTGAAGGCGCCGGTCTTCGCCCTCGTGATCGCCCTGGTCGGCTGCTACGACGGGCTGCGGGTGTCCGGCAGTGCCGAGAGCGTCGGCCGCTACACCACCCGGGCGGTGGTCGAATCGATCTTCCTGGTGATCGTGCTCGACGCCCTTTTCGCCGTCGCCTTCGCGGAGATCGGCATATGACCGGCGCCGCACCCCCGCAGGACGGACCGGCGATCGAGGTGCGGGGCGTCGTGACCCGATTCGGGACGACGACGATCCATGACGGCCTGGACCTGACCGTGAAGCGCGGCGAGATCATCGGCGTGGTCGGCGGCTCCGGCACCGGCAAGACCGTGCTGCTGCGCACCATCATCGGGCTGCAGAAGCCCGCGGACGGCGAGGTCACCCTGCTCGGCGAGACGGTGGCGTGGGACGGCTCCTCCACCGAGGCGCTGGCCGGCCGGTTCGGCATGCTGTTCCAGGACGGAGCCCTGTTCAGCGCCCTGACCGTGGGCCAGAACATCCAGGTGCCGATGCGCGAGTGCGGCGGGATTCCGCCGCAACTGATGGACGAGCTGTCCCGGCTCAAGGTGTCGCTGGTCGGCCTGCCGCCGGACGCCTGCGGCAAGTTTCCGTCGGAGTTGTCCGGCGGTATGAAGAAGCGCGCCGGGCTTGCCCGGGCGCTGGCGCTGGACCCGGACGTGGTCTTCCTGGACGAGCCGACGGCGGGACTCGACCCGATCGGCGCCTCGGATTTCGACGAGTTGATTCTGGACCTTCGCCGCGCGCTCGGGCTCACTGTGGTCATGGTGACCCATGATCTCGACAGCCTGGCCCGGATCTGCGACCGCATCGCCGTTCTGGTCGACAAGAAGATCGTCGTCGGCACCATGGAGGAGCTGACGGGCAGCCAGCACCCCTGGATCCGCAGCTATTTTCATGGCCCGCGCGCCCGCGCCGCCTTCGACAGGCCGGCATTGGCCGGCGCGCAGGAGTAGGCGATGGAGACCCGTGCCTCCTATGTCACCGTCGGCGCCTTCGCCATCGTGCTGTTCGTCGGCGGGCTTTTCCTGGCGATCTGGTTCGGCGGCGTGCGCCTCGATCAGGAGACCCGGCCCTTCCTCATCGAATTCCAGGGGGCGGTCGACGGGCTCAGCACCGGCAGTCCCGTGCGCTATCGCGGCGTGCCGGTCGGCACCGTCAGCGATATCCGCATCGATCCCGAGAACGTGGAGGTGATCCGCGTGGATATCGAGGTCGACGCCGAGGTTCCGATCAAGAAGGACATGTACGCGGTGCTCCAGGCCCAGGGCCTGACAGGCATCGGGTTCATCCAGATCGAGGGCGGCACGGCGGACGCCGAGGAGCTGGAACCGACCGGGGATCGTCCGGTCCCGCGCATCCCGGCCCGCTCGTCGGCGCTCAGCAAGGTGTTCGAGACCGCCCCGCAGATCGCCGACCGGCTCGTGGTGGTGATCGCCCGGATCGAGGAGTTCCTCAGCGAGGAGAACGAGCAGAACTTCCGCATGCTCCTCGCCAATCTCGCCACGGTCAGCACGACCGTCGCCGACCGGTCGGACGAGATCGAGGCGGTGATCTCCGGCGCGGCGGCCAGTGTGGAGGACCTGCGCCAGGCGGCGGCCGAGGTCGGTCCGCTCATGCAGGAGGCGTCCGCGACGCTGGCCACGGTGCGCGGCACGGCGGTCGGGCTCGACAACGAGGTGGCGGCCCTGTCCGGCTCCCTGGCCAAGGCGGGCGACCGCATCGCGTCGACGGCGGGGGAGCTGGAGGGCATGCTGGCCGACGCCCGGCCCGGCATGAAGGACTTCACCAATACCGGCCTATATGAACTCACACAGTTTCTGGTGGAGGCGCGTTTCCTGGTGTCGAACATCGACCGCGTGCTGCGCCAGATCGACCGAGACCCGTCGCAGTTCCTGTTCGGGGATCGCGACGGACAGGTGGAGGCCGAACAATGACGGATCTGCGCAGACGGACGTTTCTCGCCCGCGGCATGGCCGCCGCCGGCGCCGCAGGGCTCACGGCGGCCTGCAGCCAGCTGCCGATCGGCAAGCGGCCGCCGCAGATGTACACGCTGACGCCGAAGAGCACCTATCCGGCCGATCTGCCGGAAGCGCCCTGGCAGCTCGCCGTCGAGCGGCCGAGTGCGCCGGCCGGCCTGTCGTCCGCGCGGATCGCCGTGGCGCGGGAGCCTCTGACCCTGGACTATTACGCCGGGGTGGCCTGGGTCGACGACGCGCCGAACATGGTGCAGCGGCTGCTGATAGAATCCTTCGAGAACTCCAACCGGATCATCGGCGTCGGTCGCGACGGGGTCAGCTTCCGGTCGGACTTCACCCTGAAGGTCGAGCTGCGGGAGTTTCAGGCGGAGTATTTCGACGGGGCGGAGATCCCGACCATCAACGTACGCGTCAACGTCAAGATGGTGCAGATGCCCCAGCGCACGATCACCGCGTCCCAGGGGTTCGAGACCAAGCGTCCCGCGCCGTCCAACAGGATGTCCGATATCGTCCACACGTTCGACGCCGCGCTCGGCATCGTGCTGCGGGACGTGGTTGTCTGGACCCTGCGGCTAAGCTGACGCCCGAGCGTGGGTAGCCGTGGCCGATAGGCGGATCCACCTGTCCCGGCTTTGGGCCAAAAGTGTCTTTCCCGTTTCGCGGGGTTTTCACGGCGCGATCCTGCGCTAGCATTCCTGCAACGATAACGGCCGTCCCGACAGATCCCGAGCCAAGAGGTAAGCGGACATGAACGTCCTGCACGAGAGCGACCTTGCGACCCTGAAATTCGGCGTCGGACAGCCGGTTCCGCGCGGCGAGGACCCGACCCTGCTGACCGGGCGCGGTGAGTATACCGACGACGTAAATCTGGACGGCCAGGCCTACGGCTATGTGGTGCGCAGCCAGGTGCCGCACGGCGTGATCAAGGGCATCGACCTGGACGACGCGCTGGCCATGCCGGGCGTGCTGGCGATCTACACGGCGAAGGACCTGGCGGGTTTCGGCGGCATCCCCTGCGTGGTGCCGTTCAAGAACCGCGACGGCTCAGACATGCACAAGCCGCGGCGGCCCGGCTTGGCCGAGGACGTGGTGCGCTTCGTCGGCGATCCGGTCGCCATGGTGGTCGCCGAGACCCAGTCCCAGGCCCGCGACGCGGCCGAGATGGTGATGCTCGACATCGACGAGCTGCCGGCGGTGACCGACCCGGTCGAAGCCGCCAGGGACGGCGCGCCGCAGCTCTATGAGGGCGTGCCGAACAACGTCTGCCTCGACTACCACTATGGCGACGCCGAGGCGGCGGAGAGGGCCTTCGCCGGCGCGGCGCATGTGACCAAGCTGACCCTGGTCAACAACCGGGTCGTCGTCGCCTCAATGGAGCCGCGCTCGGCCATCGCCAGCTACGATCCGGCGGAGGAGAAATACACCTTCATCGCCGGCAGCCAGGGCGCCTTCGGGCTGCGCAATGCGCTGGCCAACGCGGTGCTGAAGGTGCCGACCGACAAGGTCCGGGTCATCACCAAGAACGTGGGCGGCTCCTTCGGGATGAAGGGCGGGCCTTATCCGGAATACTTCCCGCTGCTGCACGCCGCCAAGCAGCTCGGCCGGCCGGTGAAATGGGTCGACGACCGCAGCGGCGCCTTCGTCTCCGACCACCAGGGGCGCGGCCATGTGGTGGACGCGTCGATGGCCTTCGACAGGGACGGACACATCCTCGCCCTGCGCGCCGACATCCACGCCGATATGGGGGCGTATCTGAGCCCGGTCGGACCGCAACCGGCGACCTTGAACGCGGTGAAGAACCTGATCTCGGTCTATCAGACCCCGGTGATCGACGTGAACGCCAAGTGCGTGCTCACCAACACCACCACCATCGGCCCGTATCGTGGCGCCGGGCGGCCGGAAGCCAACTACTACGTGGAGCGGCTGCTCGACACCGCGGCGGCCGAGATGGGCATCGACCGGCTGGAGATCCGCCGGCGCAACCAGATCCGCGCCGACCAGATTCCGTACACCGCGCCGTCCGGCATGACCTATGACAGCGGCGACTTCCCCGCCGTGTTCGACAAGGCAGTCAAATTCTCCGACTGGGACGGCTTCGCCGAACGGCGGGCGGAGAGCGAGGCGCGCGGCAGGCTGCGCGGCATCGGCATGAGCGACTATCTGGAGGTCACCGGCCCTCCGGGCAAGGAGATGGGCGGCCTGCGCTTCGAGGAGGACGGCACGGTGACGATCATCACCGGCACCCTCGATTACGGCCAGGGCCACTGGACCGCGTTCGCCCAGGTGCTGCACCAGCGCACCGGAATCCCGTTCGACCGGATCCGCCTGCTGCAGGGCGACAGCGACGAGCTGATCGTCGGCGGCGGCACCGGCGGCTCGAAGTCGATGATGTCCTCCGGCGGGGCGATCATCGAGGCCGGCGATGCGATGATCGAGAACGGCAGGAAGATCGCCGCCCATGTGCTGGAGACGGCGGTCGCCGATATCGAGTTCGCTGACGGCACCTTCACCGTGGCCGGCACCGACCGCAGCATCGCCATCATGGATCTGGCCGATCAGATCCGCGGCGGGCTGGACCTGCCCGAGGACGTGCCCCAGAGCCTGGATGTCAGCCTGGCCCACGAGACCGGCCCCTCGGCCTTCCCGAACGGCTGCCATGTGGCCGAGGTGGAGATCGACCCGGATACCGGCCATGTGGCGGTGGTGCGCTATTCCATGGTCAACGATTTCGGCGTGGTGGTGAACCCGATGCTGGTCGAGGGCCAGGCCCATGGCGGCATCGTCCAGGGCATCGGCCAGGCGCTGATGGAGCAGGTGCGCTACGACGAGAGCGGCCAGATCGTCACCGGCTCGTTCATGGACTACGCCATGCCGCGCGCCGAGGAGGCGCCGATGTTTCGCTACGACAGCCACCCGGTGCCCTGCACCACCAACCTGGTGGGCGCGAAGGGCTGCGGCGAGGCGGGCTGTGCCGGGGCGCTGGGCTCGGTGATGAACGCGGTGGTGGACGCGCTGGGCGGCAAGCATATCGACATGCCGGCGACCCCGGAGAGGGTCTGGCGCGCGCTGCACGGCTAAGCATGGGACTGCGCGAGGGGCTGAGCGCGCGTCAGAGGTCGGACAGGTCCTCGTATTCGGTGGCGGCCATGGACGGCCGCTCCCGGAAGCTGTCGACCCACCAGTCCAGGTTCGGGTGCGGGGCCAGGTAGCGGTCGAGGCCGCGGAAGGTGAGCCAGTCCAATGCGGTCGCCAGGGCGATGGTGCCGATATCGGCGACCGCTTCCCCGGGGGTGCGGTCCATGGGCGGGCCGTTCTCCAGGATGTCGTAGGCCGCCCCCAGCTGGGCGATCAGGTCCTCGCGCAGGCCGGGCACGCTGATGCCCATGTCGTTCTGCTGCAGTTCCCAGCGCAGATCGGCGCCCAGCGCGCACAGGCCGGTCGCCAGATGCTGCAGGGTCAGGACGGCCTCGCGCTCGCCGGCATCCTTGGGGATCAGGGCGCCGCGGGAGAACTCGTCGATGTAGAAGCAGATCTCCTCGCTCTCGAACACACTGCGGCCGTCGTCCAGGATCAGCAGCGGGGCGGTGTTCAGCGGGTTCTCCGGATAGACCGCCTCGTCGCCCTGGGAGACGTGATCGGCCAGGTGCCGGACCTCGATGGTGGCGAGGCCGGCCTCCAGGAGGGCGACCTCGGCCTTGCGGGCGAACGGCGAATGGCGTTGTGAGAAGAGAATCATCGCCGAAGTATCCACGGACACGGGCAGCACGCCAAGAATCCTGTGGGCTTCTGATACTCCGTCGCTCTTCTCTCGCGTCCATTCCCCTTTCAATCAGTCCCCGGAACAAATCCGCGGACTGATTGAAAGGGGAGGGAGAGAGAAGATCACGGAGCGGGCAAGCCCCTCGCGCCCCAACTCCCGCGCTTGACGGCCTCTCCTGCGAGGCGTTCGATACGGTCTTCCCGTCTCCGGAGCCGCCCCATGTCCGCACGTACCAGCCATGTCTTTCACCGCAACGCCCGCCTGCAGCCGCCGATCGCCGTGAAGGGCGACGGCTGCTATATCGTCGACGCCGACGGCAAGCGCTATCTCGACGGCTCGGGCGGGGCGGCGGTGTCGTGCCTGGGGCACAGCCATCCCAAGGTGATCGAGGCGATCAAGCGGCAGCTCGACGCCATCCCCTACGGCCATACCGGCGCCTTCTCCAACGAACCGATGGAGAAGCTGGCGACCCATCTGGCGCAGGCCGCGCCCGGCGGGCTGGACAAGGTCTATTTCGTCTCCGGCGGCTCCGAGGCGGTGGAGGCGGCGCTGAAGATGGCGCGCCAGTTCTACATCGAGATCGGCCAGCCCTCGCGGCACAAGATCATCGCCCGGCGCCAGAGCTACCATGGCAACACCCTGGGTGCCCTGGCGGTTGGCGGCAACGCGGCGCGCCGGGCCCAGTTCCAGCCGATGCTGATGGAGGCGACCCATATCGCGCCGTGCTTCTCCTACCGCGAGAAGCGGGTGGACGAGACGGAAGAAGAATACGGCCGGCGTGCCGCCGACGAGCTGGAGACGGCGATCCAGCAGGCCGGGCCGGAGACGGTCGCCGCCTTCATCTGCGAGCCGGTGGTGGGGGCGACGGCCGGCGCCGTGCCGCCGGCGCCGGGGTACCTGAAGCGGATCCGAGAGATCTGCGACCGCCACGGCGTACTGCTGATCTTCGACGAGGTGATGTGCGGCATGGGGCGCACCGGACACATGTTCGCCTGCGACGAGGACGGGGTGGCGCCGGACCTGATGACCGTCGCCAAGGGCCTGGGCGCGGGCTATCAGCCGATCGGCGCGGTGCTGGTCGACACCAGGATCTTCGAGGCGATCCGCGACGGCAGCGGCTTCTTCCAGCACGGCCACACCTACATGGGCCACCCGGCCGCCTGCGCCGCCGGCCTCGCCGTGCAGGAGGTTATCCGCGACGACAACCTGCTGGAGAACGTGAACCGGCAGGGAGCGGCCCTGCGCCGGGCGCTGGAAGCGCGGTTCGGCAACAACGCCAATGTGGGCGACATCCGCGGGCGCGGCCTGTTCATGGCGATCGAGCTGGTGGCCGACCGCTCGACCAAGGAGACCTTCGATCCGGCCCGCCAGCTCCATGCGGTGATCAAGCGCGAGGCGATGGAGCGCGGGCTGATCGTCTACCCGATGGGCGGGACCATCGACGGCAGGCACGGCGACCACGTCCTCGTCGCCCCGCCGTTCATCGTCGACCAGAGCCACATCACCGAGCTGGTGGAGAAGCTGGGCGACGCGGTCGACGCGGCGCTGGCGGCGTAGCCCGGGTGGCCAGAACCCGGCTCAGATGCCGTAGGGAACGCCGCCGCTGACCGGCAGATTAATGCCCGTCACGTAGCGACCCTGGGAACTTGCAAGGTAGGCGACGGCGGCGGCGACGTCCTCGGGTTGACCCGCGTGGCGTGTGGCAACAGTGGCATAGCGGCGGGCCTGCATTTCCTCGACTTCGATGCCGGCTTCCTCCGCCAGGCGCTGGTTCGCCGCCATGTGCATGTCGGTCATGATAAAGCCTGGACAGACGGTGTTGCACAGGATGCCGTATTGGCCTTCCTCGGCGGCGATGGTCTTCGACAGGGCAGCCAGCGCGTGTTTCATAGCGGTGTAGGCACCGAAGCCGGGTTCCGCGCCAAGACTGCCGGTGGAGCCGATATTGACGATCCGTCCACCGCCAGCCGCCCTCATGGCCGGGATTACGGCCTGGCACAGCATGACCGGGCCCAGCAGGTTGACCCGAAAGCTGCTCTCCCACTGATCCGGCGCCGTCTCCATGAAAGCGGCTGAACCCGCCAGGGAACCGGCGTTGTTTACCAGTATGTCGATCCGACCGAACCGATCCCGAACCGCATTGATGCAGCGGGTAATGTCGTCGACCTGGGTGACATCAAGGCTCAGGGGGAGTGCGGTGCCGCCGTTCGCGGCAATCTCGTTGGCGAGGTTGTTGAGCAGTTCCGTACGGTCGTAGCTGCGGCCCTCGAGCGAAAAGGCGCCCTCCATGTCGGTCACGACAACGGTGGCACCGTCGGTAGCCAGCCGGCGCGCGATGGCCTGACCGATCCCGCGTGGTGCAGAGGCACCGGTGATAACGGCAATTTTTCCGGACAGTTCGGTCACGCAAGGCTCCATCGGCGGGTAGAAGAAGCGCCATATGGCCCGGGTGGCCAAAACTGGCAACCTGGGCGGGCGGCAGAGTTGTTCTCAGGCCGTCGGCGCCGGAGGCGGGGGAACGCGGCCCTTGGCCTTGTTCCAGCGGTACAGCGCCGCCGCCAGCACCCGATCGTAGAGCACATCCGCCAGCGGCTTGATCCAGCGCACCGACGACAGCCGTGCGAGCCAGCCGTAGCGGGGCAGGCGCTTCCAGATCTCGATGAACCCGTCCACCCCGGCCAGCAACCGCCCCTCGCCGTCGACCACGTGCAGGCGGCGGACGATCGCGTCGTCGTCCACCCCCCATGGCGACAGCAGGCCCGCCTCGGTGGTGATGTCGGTCCAGGCGATCCCGTCCACCCCATGGCGCCGGGCGACCTTCCGGTAATGGTGGATCTCGCTGCGGCAGACCGGGCAGGCGCCGTTGTAATAGACGTGGATATCGTAGTGGACGGGGGTGTCGGCGCCGTTCTGGGGCGCCGTGCCGGCTTCCGGGTGCTCCGGGACTGTCCGCGTCGGGTCCATGACAGCGAAATGGGGCGCCCGGCCTCCGGAACAACGCGGCAGGCGGTCGCGGCCACCCGTCATCGTCGAAGATGGTTAACGCGTCGTAACCATGCATCCCGTTGAATTGTGCCCGACTTGCCCGGTGCGCGGCTGGGCACGGCTTTGTTGACCTTCTGTGAAACTGCCCCCCATAGTAGGCCCAAGGGCTGAGGCTCTTGGATCACGGCGATGTCCCGTGGGGGAGCAGGGAACGCGACCCGGCGGGACCCCTGACGGCAGCTCCCAAAGGAGATCGCCGGATCCGAAAAAGATTAACGAGAGAGTCTTTAGGAGGACTTCACATGAAGCGGCTTCTTGCCACTACCTTTGCCGTGGCGCTGGGCGCGGGCGCGTTTGTCGCCGGCGGCTCCGCTCCGGCTTCGGCTCAGAACCAGCAGTTCATCTCCATCGGTACCGGCGGCGTGACCGGCGTGTACTACCCGACCGGCGGCGCGATCTGCCGTCTGGTCAACCGCGACCGCAAGGAGCACGGCATCCGCTGCTCCGTGGAGTCGACCGGCGGTTCCACCTACAACGTGAACACGATCCGCGCCGGCGAGCTCGAGTTCGGCGTCGCCCAGTCCGACGTGCAGTACCACGCCTATAATGGCACCGGCGACTTCGCCAGCGCCGGCGCGTTCGAGGACCTGCGCAGCGTGTTCTCCGTCCATGCCGAGCCGGTGACCATCGTCGCCCGCAAGGACGCGAACATCACCAACTTCGAGGACCTCAAGGGCACCCGGGTCAATATCGGCAATGCCGGTTCGGGCACCCGCAGCACCTGGGAAGTCATCGAGGGTGCTACCGGCTGGAAGCGCGAAGACCTGAAGCTCGCCGCCGAGCTGAAGTCGGCCGAGACCGGTCAGGCGCTGTGCGACAACAAGATCGACGCGTATTTCTGGCTGGTCGGCCACCCGGCCGCGCTGGTCTCCGAGACCGTGTCGACCTGTGAGGCCAACCTGGTCAACGTGACCGGCCCGGCCTTCGACAAGCTGGTCGCCGACAACCCGTATTACCGCAAGGCGGTGATCCCGGGTGGCATGTATCCGGGCAATCCGGACGACACCAACACCTTCGGTGTCGGCGCCACCTTCGTGTCCTCGGCCAAGGTCTCCGACGACGTGGCCTATGTCGTCGCCAAGGCGGTGTTCAGCAACCTTGAGGACTTCAAGAAGCTGCATCCGGCCTTCTCCAACCTCAAGGCTGAGGAGATGGTGAAGGAGGCGCTGTCCGCGCCGCTGCACCCGGGTGCGATCAAGGCCTACAAGGAACTCGGCCTGATGTAATCCCCTGGCCGGGGCGGATCCGTTCCGCCCCGGCCTTTTCTTTCTGCAGTCGACCCGGTGCCGCTGGTGCCGGCGCCCAAGGCACGACCCGGCCCGACGCGTGGGCCCGCTCCAAGGATCGGGGGGATCATGAGCGACCAGAACGGCACCTCCAAAACCGTCGATCTCGAAGACCTCGTCGCCTCCACCGACACCGGCAACCGCGTGCCGACCGGGATCGTGGCCAAGGTGCTGGCCGGACTGGCGCTAGCCTGGTCGCTGTTCCAGCTCTACTACGCCTCTGACCTGCCGTTCCTGTTGCAGGATCTCACCGGCCTGCCGGTGGTGTTCAACTCCGACGAGGGACGGGCGATCCACCTGGCCTTTGCCTTCGTTCTGGCCGCCCTGTCCTATCCGCTGTTCAAATCGTCGCCGCGCGACCGCGTGCCCTGGTACGACTGGATCCTGGCGATCCTGGGCGTGGTGTCCTGTCTCTATTTGATCGTCTTCAAGGACACGATCGCCCTGCGCGCCGGTCTGCCGACGACCGGCGACCTGGTGATCTCGACCATCGGCATCGCGCTGGTGCTGATCTGCACCTACCGGGCGCTCGGCTTGCCGCTGGTGATCGTCGCCTCGGTGTTCGTGGTCTATGTGTTCTTCGGCGACCAGCCCTTCATCCCGGAAGTGATCCAGTGGAAGGGTGCGTCCTACGGCAAGGCCATGTGGCACTTCTGGATGCAGACCGAGGGCGTGTTCGGCATCGCGCTCGGCGTGTCGGCCTCCATGGTCTTCCTGTTCGTGCTGTTCGGTTCGTTGCTCGATAAGGCCGGGGCCGGCAACTACTTCATCAAGGTCGCCTTCGCCCTGCTCGGCCACCTGCGCGGCGGACCCGCCAAGGCGGCGGTGGTCTCCTCGGCCATGACCGGCCTGATCTCCGGCTCCTCGATCGCCAACGTGGTCACCACCGGCACCTTCACCATCCCGCTGATGAAGCGGGTCGGCTTCTCCGGCGACAAGGCCGGCGCCGTCGAGGTCGCCTCGTCGGTCAACGGCCAGATCATGCCGCCGGTGATGGGCGCGGCCGCCTTCCTGATGGTCGAGTATGTCGGCGTCAGCTATCTCGACGTGGTGCGCCACGCCCTCCTGCCGGCCTCGATCTCCTATATCGCGCTGCTCTACATCGTCCATCTGGAGGCGCTGAAGGCCGGGATGCGCGGCCTGCCCAAGCCTGGCGGCCCGCGTACCGCGCTGCAGAGCCTGCTCGGCGTGCTGACCGGCTTCCTCGCCATCGCGATCCCGGCGGCGATCATCTACTACACGCTGGGCTGGACCAAGGACGCCTTCGGCGACGCGACCTTCTACGCCGTCTGCATCCTGTTCGTGGTGGCCTATATCGCCCTGGTAGCGGTGGCCGCGCGGTTCCCTGAGCTGGAGCTCGACGACCCGAACGCGCCGGTGGACAGCCTGCCGGAGGTGCGCCCGACGGTGCTGTCCGGCCTCTACTTCCTGCTGCCGATCGTGGTGCTGGTGTGGTGCCTGATGATCGAGCGGCTGTCGCCGGGCCTCAGCGCCTACTGGGCGACGGTGGGCATGCTGTTCATCCTGATCACCCAGCACTCGCTGAAGGCCGTCTTCCGCAAGACCGGCGATGTCGCCCATGGCTTCGCCCGCGGCTTCTCCGAGATCCTGGAGGGCCTGATCGCCGGGGCGCGCAACATGATCGGCATCGCCGTGGCCACCGGTGCGGCGGGTATCATCGTCGGCACGATCTCGCTGACCGGCGCGCACCAGGTGGTGGGCGAGTTCATCGAGTTCCTGTCCGGCGGCAACCTGATGGCGATGCTGGTGCTGGTGGCGATCTTCTCGCTGATCCTCGGCATGGGCCTGCCGACCACGGCGAACTACATCGTCGTGTCCTCGCTGATGGCCGGCGTGGTGGTCGAGGTCGGGGCGCAGAACGGCCTGATCGTGCCGTTGATCGCCGTGCACCTGTTCGTCTTCTATTTCGGCATCATGGCCGACGTCACACCGCCGGTCGGACTCGCCTCCTTCGCGGCGGCGGCGATCTCGGGCTCGGATCCGATCAAGACCGGCTTCACCGCCTTCTACTACTCCCTGCGCACGGTGGCGCTGCCGTTCCTGTTCATCTTCAACACCGATCTGCTGCTGATCGACGTCACGCCGATGGAGGCGGTCTTCGTCTTCATTGTCGCGACCGTGGCGATGCTGCTTTTCGCCGCCGGCACCCAGGGATATTTCTTCGCCAAGAACCGGGCCTGGGAGGCGGTGGCCCTGCTGCTGATCGCCTTCACCCTGTTCCGGCCGGGTTTCTGGCTCGACCTGATGCAGGATCCGTTCGAGACGGTGGAACCGACACGGGTGATCGAACTGGCGGGCGAGATGCCCGACGGTGGCGAGCTGCGCCTGGTGGTCACGGGACCGGATTTCAACGATCTCGACGCGACCCACGAGACCACGCTGATCCTGCCGCTCGGAGCCGCCGGCCCGGGCGAGCAGCGGCTGCAGGATGCCGACCTGCTAGTTATGATCGAGGACGGTGTGGCCAAGCTGGAGGAGCCGTTCCGGCCGGGTCCCGCCGGCAGCATCCCGGGCCGTAAGCTCAGCGGCTTCGACTTCTACGGGGACGATCCGGTCCGCATCTCCGAGATCCATGTGGAGGCCGAGCGCCTGCCCAAGGAGGTGTTCTACATTCCGGCCTTGCTGCTGCTCGGGCTGGTCATCGTCCTGCAGCGTCGGCGCACCGACGTGCCGGCGTTCTGAGGGAGGTCGCGATGTTCTCGGATATTCTCCTGGCCGTCGATCTGACCTCGCCGGAGACCCAGAGAAAGGCGGTCGCCGCCGCGGTCGGGCAGGCGAAAGCCTTCGGCAGCCGGCTGCACGTCGTCACGGTTGTGCCGGAGTTCAACTCCGGCATCGTCGCCGGCTTCTTCCCCAAGGATTTCGAGGGCAAGGCGCTTGAGGCGACGCGCGAGCAGCTTCATGCCTATTGCGAGAAGATGATCCCGGCCGATGTGAAGCTGCAGCACGTGGTCGCCCACGGCACGATCTATCAGGAGATCGTCAAGGCGGCGCAGCGGACGAACTGCGACCTGATCATCATGGCCTCGCACCGTCCCGAGCTTTCCGACTTCCTGCTCGGGCCGAACGCCGCCCGGGTCGTCCGGCACGCCGCCTGTTCGGTGATGATCATCCGCGACTGAGCCGGCGCGCTCCGGCGCGCGGAATCAAAGCGCAGGCCTGAAAACGCTGCTATAATCTCCTTGGAATACATGCCGAGGAGGCCCGATCCATGACCGGTGACGACGCAGCGCCGACCCTGGCGCAACTGATGAGCAAGCTCTCGCGGTCTGCCTCCACCGAGGCCCGTGGAGAGGTCGCTGACGCGATCGGCCGGTCGATCGACAGTCCCGAACTCGGCCCCGTCGAGCGGGACATCGCCCTGGACATCGTGCGCAAGCTGGCCGGCGACCTGGAGCAGCAGGTTCGCAGGAACCTGGCCGACGCCGTCCGCCAATCCGTCGGCCTGCCCCATGACGTCGCGCTGAAGCTGGCCAAGGACGTGGCCGAGGTGGCGCTGCCGATCATCAGCGACAGCGTGGTCCTGACCGACGGGGACCTGGTCACGATCGTGGAGGAGGGCGACACTGACAAGCAACTGGCGATCGCCAACCGGGACGAGGTCTCCGATGTCGTCGCTGGCGCGCTGGTCGAGCGCGGCAACGAGGACGTCGTGGTCGCCGTCGTCTCCAATCCGGGAGCCGAGCTTAACGAGCCCGTTCTGGGCAAGGCGCTCGACCGGTTCGGCGACAGCCCGCGCCTGCAGACCCCCATGGTCGGCCGCGCCACCCTGCCGGTGGCCGTGGCGGAGCGCCTGGTGTCCCTGGTCTCCGACAAGCTGAAGGACGAGTTGGTCCGCCGCCACGAGATCTCGCCGGACATGGCGACCGACCTGGTGCTTGAGGGACGGGAGCGGGCCACGCTGGCGCTGCTGTCGGACGATGCCGGGAGCCAGAAGGTCGAGGATCTGGTCCGCGAGATGGCCCGTAACGGCCGTCTTACCGACTCGATCCTGCTGCGCGCCGCCTGCACCGGCGATCTCGCCTTCGTCGCGGCCGGCCTGGCAGTCCGCGCCAAGATCGCCTTCCGCAACGCCGACCTGCTGGTGCATGACGACGGGGCGAACGGGCTGAAGTCCCTCGCCTCGAAGGCCGGGATGAGCGAGCACGATCGGATCATCCTGCGCGCGGCGGTTGATGTTGCCCGAACTACGGAGATGGTCGACGCGCCGGATGCCCGCGACCGCTTCGCGGAGACCGTGCTGGAGCGGGTGCTGACCACCTTCGATGCCGACGAGGTCGGGTTCTCCGAGGAAGACGCGGAATATTTGATAAAAAAGCTCTCTAAATACACCGGAAAGCATAAAGAGAACGCCGTCGCCCATCTCCGCTAGAGATGGTTGAAGGCGATGAAGCAATCGATGAAATTTGTGGATCACTGCGTTAATTGAATTTTTACCCGTGTTGCGTATGATCTTATTCCAGATGAGACGACCGGCTCTTTTGTGGGGACGAGCCAGATGGCGGTCGATACCTGGAATGATCAGGAACTGAGCTTCCATGAGCGCGCTGCGACTGCGGCGCGTTCCGTCGTGATTGCACTGTTCTGGATGACGCTTGTCGCCGGCCCGCCCGTTGTCGGGGGCGTGCTTGGCTGGATGGCGACACGGGATGCGGGCAGAGGCCCGTTGAGCGGTCTGCTCGGGCAGCTGCCCGCCGATCAGATGGGCGTCACCATCACGCGGGAGGAAGTGGAGGCTGTCGGCCTCGACCCCCGTGAGATCAAGGCGATCCTGGCGGAATAGCCCTCGTGGCGCGGGTTCTAGAGCAGATCGTGCGGTGACGGGATCACTTCGTGATCGCGCCAGCGTGCGTGAGTATGCTCTATCTCATTGTTTTAGAGACAAATTCACCGACCATATTGAATCATGAAATGATTCAATATGGTCGGATTTGGTTCTAGGCTCCGGCGGGCCTACAGGGCGCGCAGGAACCCGTCGGCCGTTTCGGCCGCCTTCTCCCATGCCTGCTCCACGCTCCACCCGCTGGCTTTGCGCGGCGCCAGATCGTGGTTGCCGTCCTCGATCCAGTCCACCGCCGCGATGTCGGGCAGCGCCAGCGCCTCGACCTCCGCGCGCGTGCCGAACGGATCGCGGGTTCCCTGAATGATCAGCGTCGGGCAGCGCAGGGCGGCGAAGTGCTCGGTGCGCAGGCGCTCCGGCTTGCCCGGCGGGTGGAAGGGATAGCCCAGGCAGAGGCACCCCCGGACCGCTGTTTCCACCGCCGTCTCCGCGGCGATCAGCGAGGCCATCCGCCCGCCCATCGATTTGCCGCCGATGACCAGGGCCTGCGGTCCACCGAGATGCCCGATCACCGCCCGCCACTGCTCCAGCAAAGCCGGCGCGCGCTCCGGCGGCCGTTTGCGGCCCGTGGTCCGTCGCTCGGCCATATAGTCGAACTCGAAACGCACCACCCGGTGGCCCCTGGCGGCGATGCGGGTGGCGATTGCCTCCATGAAGGGGCTGTCCATCGGTGCCCCGGCGCCATGGGCCAACACGAGGGTGACGACGGCGTCCTGTGGCCCGTCGGTCAGCAGCGGGAAATCGCGCATCTGTGTCTCTGGATCGTTGTTCGCGGCAACGAGTATAATGTTGATCGGATCGAGAGGGGGAGAAGCGGAATGGACATGCCCAGCCTGATCGCCGTGGGCGTCTTTGTCCTGCTCGCCGCCTATATCCTCTACCGCACCCACAGCCGCATCGTGGTGACGGGAAACGAGGCGGAACAGGCACTGGCCTCCGTCGATGTACAGCTTCGCAAGCGCCACGACCTGATACCGCAGGTGGTCGCCACAGCGCGAAAGTTCATGAGCCACGAGGCCGCCCTGCTGGAGCGCCTGACCGAGCTCAGGGCCAAGGCCGCCGCTTCCTACGACAAGACCAAGGCCGGCGAGGTGGCGGCCCACCTGGAGGCGGAGCGGGCCCTGCAGTCCGAGTTCCGCCAGCTCTTCAGCCTGGCCGAAGGCTATCCCGAGCTGAAATCCGACGAGAGCATGACCCGGGTGCAGGACACGCTGGAGGAGGTGGAGGGCAACATCGCCGCCGCCCGCCGATACTACAACGCCTCGGTGATGCAGCACCGCAACGTGATCCAGACCTTCCCGGGTAACATCATCGCCCCGCAGATGGGCGCGGTTCCGCTGCCGTATTTCGAGACCGAGGAAAACACCCGGGGCGTGGTCGACGTCGCACGGCATTTCGGATAGCCGGGCGTGGCGCAGGTGCCGGTCGGCCGGATGCCCGCCATCGCCGAGGACCGGCCCTGGCTGAAGGGCGCGCGGGTCTTCGTGCAGCAGACCCTGTGGCCGGGGTTGGAGGCACTCGACGCGGACTATCCCGGGCGCGAGAAGCCCGACTACCGCAAACGCTACCTTCAAGCCGCGACTTTCTTCGGCTGTTTCGTCGCGGCGGTCTTAGGGTCGGCCGCGATCCATCCCTTCCTGGCGTTTCCAGTCTTTCTCGGCGGCATCATCAGCCTGTTCGTTATCGGGGCGTTGATGGGTTCCGGTCAGCCGGCCGAGCAGGTGGCTAAGGCCCGGGCGATGGAGAAGCGGGTGGTCGCCGACATCGCCGGCTTTCTCGGCTTCACCTACCGGCCGGACGCAACGGGGGAGGCGGCGGGTGACGCGCGGGCGGATCTGCGGGACGCCGGCGTGCTGCCCTACGAGCCGGAACACTGCCACTGGTCCGAGGGGCTGCGCGTCACCGGCGACGGTTACGCCGCCGACGTCTGGGACCTTGTCGTCAGCCAGTACGGCCCGGAGGTCCGCGACCAGAACACGCCGTTCGAGGGCATGGCGGTCCGCATCGCCCCGACCCGGAAGCAGATCGCCGGCAATGTGGTCGGCATCGGCAGGCAGACCTTCTTCCGCAGGGCCACCGGTCCGGTGTGGATCGGCAGCGGCGAGCGGCCGGAGTACGAGCCGGTGGATCTGGAGTCGCTCGAGTTCGAGCAGCGGTTCACGGTGTTCGCCACCGATCAGGTCGGCGCGCGCTATCTGCTCACCCCCGCCTTCATGGCGCGGCTGGTCGGCATGACCGAGGTGGTCGGCTGCGACGCGGCGCATTTCGTCTGCGTCGACAGCCACCTGACCCTGCTGTTCGACACACGGTCCGATCCGTTCGAGATCGGCAACGGCAAGACCCTGTGCGACGCAGCCTCGGTGGAGCGGGTCTTCGCGGAACTGTCGAGCATTCTAGACCTGGCCGAGGCCCTCAACCTGGACAGCCGCACCCGCGTCTGAGCGCTCAGGCCCCGGTGTCTTCCCAGAACCGGAGCCGGTTGGCGAAGGGGTCGGTGACCTCCATCACCAGCCCGCCCCAGGGGGCGGGATCCAGGCCCGGCCGGTTGTACGGATAGTCCCGGGCGATGATCTCGGCATGGAAATCGGAAAGGGCGGTCGCCTGCACGAACACGGTCGAACCGGGCGTGCAGTCGCCGTGATGCTCGCTCAGATGCAGGCGCATGCCGCCGCGCGAAACCTGCATGTAGAGCGGGGCCGTGGGCTCGAAGCGATGCTCCCAGTCGACGGCGAAGCCGAGCCAGTCCCGGTAGAACCCGAGCGCCTTCGTCGCGTCGAAGATCCGCAGGATCGGGACGGCGGCGAAGGCGGGACCGGTCATCGGAGGCTCAGATATCCTTGAAGAAGTCGTTGCCCTTGTCGTCGACGACGATGAAGGCCGGGAACTTCTCCACCTCAATCCGCCAGATCGCCTCCATGCCGAGCTCCGGATACTCCTGCACCTCGACCTTCTTGATCGAGTTCAGGGCGAGCTTGGCGGCGGCACCGCCGACGGAGCCGAGATAGAAGCCGCCGTGCTGCTTGCAGGCCTCGCGCACCACGGACGAGCGGTTGCCCTTTGCCAGGGTGATGAAGCTGCCGCCATGGGCCATCAGCGGCTCCACATAGCTGTCCATGCGGCCGGCGGTGGTCGGACCGAACGAGCCGGAGGCGTAGCCTTCGGGCGTCTTGGCGGGGCCGGCGTAGTAGATCGGATGGTTCTTGATGTAGTCGGGCAGCGGCTTGCCGGCGTCGATCAGCTCCTTGAGCTTCGCATGGGCGATGTCGCGGGCCACGATCATCGGTCCGGTCAGGGAGACGCGGGTCTTGATCGGATACTGCGACAGGGTCTCGCGGATCTCGCTCATCGGCCGGGTCAGGTCGATCTCGACCGCGTCGGCGGTCAGGCTGGCCTCGTCGATGTCCGGCAGGTACTTGGCCGGATCCGCTTCCAGCTTCTCCAGGAACACCCCGTCGCGGGTGATCTTGGCGAAGGCCTGGCGGTCGGCCGAGCAGGACACGCCGATGCCCACCGGCACGCTGGCGCCGTGGCGCGGCAGACGGATGACGCGGACATCGTGGCAGTAGTACTTGCCGCCGAACTGGGCGCCGATGCCCATATCCTGGGTCATCTTCAGGATCTTCGCTTCCCATTCCAGGTCGCGGAAGGCGTGGCCGCTGTCCGAACCCTGGGTCGGCAGGTTGTCCAGATATTTGCAGGAGGCGAGCTTGACCGTCTTCATGGTGAATTCGGCCGAGGTGCCGCCGATCACGATGGACAGGTGATAGGGCGGGCAGGCCGCCGTGCCGAGGGTTCGGATCTTCTCGTCCAGGAACTTTTCCAGGCTCTCCGGGTTCAGCAACGCCTTGGTCTGCTGGAACAGGAAGGACTTGTTGGCCGACCCGCCGCCCTTCTGCACGAACATGAACTTGTAGGCATCGCCCTTGTCGGCATAGAGCTCGATCTGCGCCGGCAGGTTGGTGCCGGTGTTCTTCTCCTCGAACATCGACAGCGGCGCGAGCTGGCTGTAGCGCAGGTTGTGGTTCACGTAGGTGTTCTGGATACCGCGGGCCAGCTCCATCTCGTCGTCGAAGCCGGTGAAGATGTTCTGACCCTTCTTGCCCATGACGATGGCGGTGCCGGTGTCCTGGCACATGGGCAGCACGCGGCCGGCGGAGATGGACGCGTTCTTCAGCAGGTCATAGGCGACGAAGCGGTCGTTCTCCGACGCCTCGCTGTCGTCGAGGATGTTGCGGAGCTGCTGCAGATGCGCCGGGCGCAGCAGGTGGGAGATGTCCATGAACGCCTCCTCGGCGAGCATGGTCAGGGCTTCCGGCTGAACGCTGATGACCTCGCGGCCACCGATCTTGTCGACGGACACGTGGTCTCTGGTCAGCTTGCGGTACTCGGTCGTATCCGGGCCGAGCGGGAACATCTCGGTGAAGTCGAACTCCGCCATAGGGGCATCCTCTCCGGTCTGCGGCATCGCGTCGGGTGCCGAACCGGTCGGCCCCGGCATGGCTATATTATTTCTTCTTGCGGAACTGATCGAGGGAGACGACCTCGCCGGTGCCGGCATCGTCGTCGGCCGCCTCGTCCTCACCGTCGGGCGTGTCGCCGCCGCTGGGATCGTCGTCGTCCCCGGTCGGGGTTTCGCCGTCGGCTGTCTGCTGGAACTGAAGCCCGAACTGAACCGACGGATCGGCGAAGCCGGTCAGCGCCTCGAACGGAATGGTCAGCGGCTCACGGATGTCGTTGAAGCTCAGCGTCACCGAGAACTGGTCTTCCAGAATCTCCAGATCCCAGAACTGGAACTGCAGGACGATGGTCATCTCGTCGGGATAGCGCTCGACCAGATATGCCGGGATATGGACACCGGGCGCGCTCGTCTTGAACGTGATGTAAAAGTGATGATTGCCCGGAAGACCGCGCTCCGCCGCCCGCCGAAGGGCATCACGAACCACACCACGCAGGGCCGTTTCGACCATCAGGTCGTATCGGAAAAGATCGTCAGCCATCGGCTTCCCGAACGTTGGACGTTCGGCCAATGAACACCAGGGCCCTGTGACCCATCAAGGGAAAAATGCCGGAGGGATATGCGGGGGAGAGTGCGAGCCTTCTGTTGCTAGGCGGCCCGCGAGCCCCACGTTACGACGCTAACCGCAACGGATTAGTCGAGACTACCGAGCTGCATTACGCAGCCAGGCGCGCCTCAGCATAGTTGTCGTTCGCAACTATCATACGGCCCGATAACGGCGGTACCATCCCGAGCAAAAAGCGGTCCTTTACTACGCGCGTCGATCCTGTTTCGCCCCCATGAAACGTTCCGGCCATTCTTCATCAGAACGGTCGGAGATTTTGGTGGAGGCGCCGGGTACTGCCCCCGGGTCCGCAACGCTTATTCCGAGCGCCGTTTATCGCCATAGTCGACCGAAGCCGACATCGCAGGATATAAGCCCTTCTTAACGGCTGTTAAAGGGTCTTGTGCGAAACGGTATATAGGCGCCGGTTCACTCTGATCCCGATCGGAGGCCGGAAAGTCAGGGCGGTAGTGGTGTCGAAGTCGGTTGATTCCCTCCAAGAAGCCGAGCGCCTTGCGGCGTCCGGCAATACGAAAGCGGCGCTGGCGCAGTTCAGGGCGGCAATCGACGGTGCGCCGATCACCGCGCGGGCGCGGGCGGCCGACATGGCCCTCGAGCTCGGCGAGGCGGATCAGGCCTTCGTGCTCGCCGAGGAAGCCTGGCGGATCGCGCCGAACGCGCCCGAGGCGCTGCTGCTGATGGGCCGGATCGCCTGGCGGGTCGGCGCCATCGACGATTCCCTGTCCTGCCTCGACCGGATCCGCCGCGGCGATCCGCTCTGGCCCCTGGCCCAGGCCGAACGCGCCGAGGCGCTGATGGCCGGCAACAAGCCGGTGGAAGCCTATAACGACCTGCGCTTCGCCCTGCGCACCGACCCGCGCGAGCCGGCGCTGTGGCTCACCCTCGGCCATGTGCTGATGTCCCTGGACCGGCTGGACGAGGCGGAGGACGCCTATCGCAACACCACCGACCTGGATCCGGACTCCGTCCGGGCCCTGGCCGGCATCGCCGATGTCTGCCTGAAGCTCGGACGCCCGGACGAGGCGGTGGCGGCCGGCGAGAAGGCGCTGCAGATCTCCGGCAACGACCCGGTGGCCCGAACCATCCTCGCCCAGGCGCTGCTCGCCATCGGCCGCGACGGCGAGGGCTGGGCCGGCTACGAGGCCCGATTCGACGCCAACAACATCGACCCGCGCATCGGCGCCAAGCGCCGCGATTTCGATCTGCCGCAATGGGATGGCAATCCGCTCAAGGACAAGGGGCTGCTGGTCTGGGGCGAAGGCTCCCCGGCGGACGAGATCCGCTTCGCCGCGTCCCTGCCGCAGATCATCCGCGAGGCGCCGAACCCGCTGGTGCTGGAATGCGACGCCCGCATGCAGGCGCTGTTCGAGCGGTCGTTCAACGGCGTCAAGGTGGTGGGCCGCACCTCGCCGCCGGACGACTCGATCTCCAAGGAACAGATCCACTGGCAATCGCCGATCGGCAGCCTGGCCCTGCGGACCAAGGTCTACGAGAACGGCTACGAGTCGCTTGCCCGCGCCTATCTGGAGGCCGACCAGGCCAAGGTGATGTCCTGGCGCGACCGGTGGTCGCCGAGTGGGGAACGGATCATCGGCCTGTCCTGGCGTCATCCGGACCCGGGCTCCGCGCGCCGGTCCATCCCGCTGGAAGCGGTGCTCGACGCGGTGGCGATCCCCGGGCGCGTGGTGGTATCGCTCCAGCGCGGGATGACGCCGGAGGAGCGGGAGATGGCGGCCGACAAGCTCCTGCTTGAGCCGGATCCCGATCCGGCGGACGTGGACGCCATGGCCGCCCGCGTGGCCGCCTGCGACGTGGTTGTCACCATCGACGCCCTGGTCGCGCATCTGTCCTCGGCGCTGGGCATCGACACCCGCATCCTGCTCGACAACGGCGCGGATGCCCGCTGGGGCGTGGGCAAGGCGCGCACGCCCTGGTACCCGACCGCCCGGCTGTATTGGCAGGATCACGACGGGACGTGGAAGCGGACCGTGGAGCGGATGAAGGCCGCGCTGGACGGGGGCTGATCCGCCCTACGCAGTCGGATCCAGAACCTGCCGCAGCGTACCGAGCGCGCGCGACATCGCCTGCCGCCAGTCGCCGGGCGCATCCGGGTAGGCCGCGACGAGGGGGCCGAGCCAGGCATCCCGTCCGTCGACCAGCGGCACCCAGGTGCGCTCCGGCGTGACCTCGACGGTGGGCGTGCCGACGGCGGCGGCCATGGCGGTGACCGAGCTGGACACCCCGACCACCGCATCCATCGCGAATGCCAGACCGGCCGCCGTGGACAGGTCGTTGCGCTTGTCCAGGTCGTCGGTGCCGATGATCTCGATGCCGCACAGGCTTCGGAACGCCGCTCGGTCGGCTTCCGAAGAGATGTACTGCAGATCGACGAAGGCGGCGTCGAGGCCGGTCAGCAGCGGCACCCAGTCCTGCAGCGGGGGATAGTAGCGCTGGCGTGGGCGTTCTGCGGCCCCGCTGCCCCAGCAGAAGCCCAACAGCGGCCGGTCCAGGGCGTCGGCCTCCAGGCGCGCGCGCAACAGGCCCGCCCGCGGCCGGTTGGTCGCCATGTAGCCCCGGCGCGCCATCGGCTCCCCGTCCGGCAGGGCCAGGACGTGGGGCAGGCTGCCGGCTTCGATCCAGGCGGCCGGGGGATCGGGCAGATGGGCATAGTCGAAGACCGGGCGCTGACCGTCGCGCCGGCGGTCATAGGCGAGTACCCGCGCACCCGGCAGACTGTCGGCGAACAGCTCGACCAGCCGGGGATCGCATTCGACGATCACGTCGCCGGCCCGCTCGATCAGATGCGGCAGGGCGGCGGCGAAACGGATCTCGTCCCCCAGCCCCTGTTCCGCCGCCACGAGGAGCGGGCCGTCCAGCGGCAGGGTGCCGTCCCAGCGCGGCGCGTTCAGGTTCACCCGCACGGGGGCCGCCGGCAGGATGGGGTTCAGACGGGCCTCGTAATCGGCGAAACCGGCCCGCAGGTCGCCTTGAGCCAGCCGGCTGAAGGCTCGGTTGCGCATGATGTTGGGGTTCGCGGAATCGTGGGCGGCGGCCTGGTCCAGGGCGGCGATCGCCTCGGCATGGCGACCGAGCCGGGCCAGCGCCTCGCCGCGATTGGCATGCACGGGGGCATAGTCCGGATACCGGCCGGCCAGGGCGTCGTAGGCGGCCAGCGCCTCGGTGATCCGGTCGTCGGCGAACAGCGCGTCGGCCAGCGAGATGTCGACGATCGGATTGCCCCGGACCACCGACTGGACGTTGCGCAGGATGGCGATGGCGGTGGCCGCCTGGCTCTTGGCGCTCAGCACGTTGGCGAGGTTGGTCGCCGCTTCGACCGAGCCGGGATAGCGCTCCATCACCTTGCGGAAGGCCGCCTCGGCCTGGTCGTACAGGCCGGCCGCCTTGGTGAGGTTGCCGATCTCGAAGATCGCCGGCGCCGGATCGGCGCTGCGCTCTGCCAGGGTCTCCAGTATGCCGATCGCCGATTGCAGGTCGCCCCGCCGGGCGAGCTCGCGCGCCCGCTCGATTCCGTCGGAGAGTTCTTCCGCGCGCTGTGTTCCCGAGGCCATCCGGCGATCTTGCCCGATCCGGCCCGGCGGTGCCACGGTGGGGTCCGATGATCAATCGCAAGGATCCGCAATGGCCGATCTCACGCTCGTCGCCGCGCTTGCGGACAACCGGGTCATCGGCCGCAGCGGCCACGGCCTGCCGTGGTCGCTGCCGGCCGATCTCGCCCATTTCAAGCGCCGCACAATGGGACACAGCATGGTGATGGGACGCCGCACCTGGGACGCCATCGGCCGCCCTCTGCCGGGCCGGCGGTCGATCGTGATCACCCGGGACACCGCCTGGGCCGCCGAGGGCGCGGAACGGGTGGGCGCCATGGAGGCCGCGATCGCCGCCTGCGCCGGCGAGGACGAGATCTGCGTCATCGGCGGCGGTGAGATCTTTTCGCTGGCCCTGCCCTCGGCCGACCGCCTGGCGCTCACCTTCGTGCACATGCAGGCCGAGGGCGACGTGCTGTTCCCGGAGATCGACTGGTCGCACTGGCGCGAGACCTGGCGCGAGCCCCATCCGGCAGAGGAGGGCCGCCCGGCGTTCACCTTCGCCGACTATGAGCGGGCGTGAGGGGAGGCTGCGGTTTCCTCTCTACCCCTTCTCCACTCCCCGGATTCATTCCGGGGCGCGCGTTTGGACCTGAACCCTATCCGGTCGGCTTCGGAGCCGCTTCCGGGCTTTCCCCGGCACAAGGCCGGGGAGTGCGGTGGGGAGATCGGCGGAGGAAGAGCTACTCGAACACGATGCTCGGTGCCGCCTTGCGCTGGGAGGGGCCGGAGATCGCGCCCGCCACCTTCTCGGCGATCTGGGCGAAGGCGGCCGCATGGGGGCCGGTCGGATCGGCGGCCACGATCGGCGTGCCGCCGTCCCCCGCCACCCGGATGTCGAGATGCAGCGGCACCTCGCCCAGGAACGGCACGCCCAGCTTGTCGGCCTCCTGGCGCGCACCGCCATGGCCGAAGATGTCGCTGCGCTCGCCGCAATGGGGGCATAGGAAATAGCTCATGTTCTCGATGATGCCGAGCACCGGCACATCGACCCGGCGGAACATGTTGAGCCCCTTGCGGGCGTCCAGCAGGGCGATGTCCTGCGGCGTCGAGACGATCACCGCGCCGGCCAGCGGCACCCGCTGGGCCATGGTGAGCTGGGCATCGCCGGTGCCCGGTGGCATGTCGACCACCAGGACGTCGAGCTCGCCCCATTCCACGTCGCGCAGCATCTGCTCCAGCGCGCTCATCACCATCGGGCCGCGCCAGATGGTCGGCGTGTCTTCGGCCACCAGGAAGCCGATCGACATGCATTTGATGTTGTGGTTCTCCAGGGGGATCAGCGTCTTGCCGTCCCGGCTCTCCGGCTTGCGGTTGATGCCCATCATGCGCGGCAGCGAGGGGCCGTAGACGTCGGCGTCGAGCAGTCCGACCTCCAGTCCCTGGCCGGCCAGCGCCAGGGCCAGGTTGGTGGCGACCGTCGACTTGCCGACCCCGCCCTTGCCCGAGGCGACGGCGACGATCGACTTGATCCCGGGCAGCTCGGGACGGGACGGCATGCGGCCCTGCTGCTGGGCGGGGCGTTCCGGCTGGGCGGAACGCTGCGGTTGGGCTGGGGCGCCGGCGCGGTGGGCGGTCAGCACGGCGGTCGCCGACGTCACGTCCGGCAGCGCCAGCACGGCGGATTCAGCGGCCTTGCGCAGGCCTTCCAGGCTCGGGCCCTTGGCCGGGTCCACCTCGAGCGAGAAGCCGATATTGCCGTCCTTGATCACCAGACCCGATACCGTCGCGAGCGCCGAAAGCGCCGCTCCCGACCCCGGATCGACGACCTCGGCCAGGGTTTTTCGGACTGATTGCTCGGAAACCGTTGTCATCGCTTGAAATCCTCGCGATTTCGCCAACATACCGGGAACCTTAAAAGACTACCCGCACGCAAGCGGGACATAGAGTGCTGGGCTGCGCTTTGCAACGCGCCGGTGGCATGCTAGGTCCCGCGCGGTAATGAACAGAGAGGACGAGCCATGCCTTGGAGCGATCAAGGGGGACGCGGGCAGGGCCCATGGGGCGGCGGCGGCGATGGCGGAGGCAACGGCGGGGGCCGTGGCAATTCGCCCTGGGGCCGGCCTCGGGGGAGCGGCGGCGGCGGCGGTCAGGGACCGAGCCCGAAAGATATCGAGGACATGCTGCGCCGGCAGCAGCAGCGCTTCAAAGGCATGCTGCCCAGCGGCTTCGGCGGACCGAAGCTGATCATTCTGGCCGTTCTGATCCTCGTCGGTCTGTGGGCGGCGAACGGCTTCTACCGGGTGCAGCCGAACCAGCTCGGCATCGAGTTGGTGTTCGGCAAGTATGACGGCGTCCCGAAGGAGCCGGGCCTGCAGTGGAACTGGCCGGCGCCCTTCGGCGAGGTGTTCCGCCCGGACGTGACCCGGGAAAACCGGATCGAGATCGGCTTCCGCTCCGGCAGCGAGTCGCGCACCGGCGCCGGTCGCGACGTCCCGGAAGAAAGCATGATGATCACCGGTGACGAGAACATCATCGACATCGACTTCGTGGTGTTCTGGATCATCCGCAGCCCCGGCGACTTCCTGTTCAACCTGCAGAATCCCGAACAGACGGTGAAGGTCTCCGCCGAGGCGGTGATGCGCGACATCATCGGCCAGACGCGGATCCAGGACGCGCTGACCGAACGCCGCGGCCAGATCCAGGTCGCCGCGCAGCAGCAGCTCCAGGCTTTGGTCGACGAATACGGCGCCGGCATCGAGATCCGCTCCGTCCAGCTCGACCAGGTCGATCCGCCGAACCAGGTGATCGACGCCTTCAACGAGGTGCAGCGTGCCCGTCAGGACCTCGAGCGCCTGAAGAACGAGGCCGAGGCGTATCGCAACGATGTCGTGCCGCGGGCCCGAGGCGAGGCGGCCCAGCTCATCGAGGGCGCCGACGCCTACCGCCAGGAGGTGGTCAATCGGGCCCAGGGTGACGCGAACCGCTTCAACTCGGTCTACGAGGCCTACGCCCAGGCGAAGGACGTCACCACCAAGCGGATCTATCTGGAGACGCTGGAGGACATCCTGAGCAACGTGAACAAGGTGATCATCGACGATGACGCCGGCGGCAGCGGCGTGGTGCCGTATCTGCCCCTGCCGGAACTTCAGAACCGGTTGAACAAGAACCGCCCGGCGGGCGCGTCCAGCACGCAGAACGGAGGCAACTGATGAACCGGACCCTAGCCGTCCTCGGCATCGTCGTCGTCATCATCGGCATCGTCCTGTCGCAGTCCTTCTTCATCGTCGACGAGACGGAGCAGGCGCTGGTCGTGCGGTTCGGTGAGCCGGTCCGCGAGATCCGCGAGCCGGGCCTGAACTTCAAAATCCCGGTGGCGGAAGACACGATCTATTACGAGCGCCGCGCGCTCGACGTCGATCCGCCGCGCCAGCAGGTCATCCTGTCGGACCAGAAGCGTCTCGATGTCGACAGCTACGCCCGCTACAAGATCATCGATCCGCTGCAGTTCTTCCGGGCCGTGCGGACCGAGCGGGAAGCCTCGTCGCGGCTCTCGGTTGTCATCAACTCCTCGCTGCGCCAGGTGCTGGGCAACAAGACTCTGATCGAGGTGCTGTCGGATCAGCGACCGCAGATCATGACCGACATCCGCGCCGAGGTGAACGAAAGCGCCAAGCGCTTCGGCATGGAGCTGATCGAGGTGCGCATCCGCCGGGCCGATTACCCGGACGCCACCAAGCAGAACATCTTCGACCGCATGACCTCCGAGCGTGAGCGCGAAGCCCGCGAGTTCCGCGCTCAGGGTAACGAGCAGGCGCAGAAGATCCGGGCCGATGCCGACAAGCAGCGCACGGTCATCGTCGCCGAGGCCCAGAAGGAAGCCGAGACCCTGCGTGGTGAAGGCGACGGCCAGGCGATCAAGATCTACGCCGATGCGTTCGGCCGCGATCCGGAGTTCTTCGCCTTCTACCGGTCGATGCAGGCCTACCGGACGATGGTCAATGACGGGGACGGGGACACCACCATGGTGCTCTCGCCCGACAGCGACTTCTTCAAGTACTTCAACTCCATGACTGGCGGGGTCCCGGCCCCGGTCCAGTGATCGGGTCGCATGGCCCGGCAGGCTGACACGGCAAGGCGGCGAGCGAGATCGTGATGGATTTCCTCGCCGCTTTTGCGTTGGTGCTGGTGATCGAGGGTCTACTCTATGCCGCCGCGCCGGAGGCGATGCGTCGGGCGATGACGGTCATCTTGACGCAGCCGCCGGGCGCCATGCGCGTCGCCGGCCTGTGTGCGGCGATCAGCGGCATCCTTCTGCTCTGGCTCGTGCGCGGCTGATCGCCGGAATGTGACTGTCGCCGCAATCGGGCCACACCTTACGTATACGAAAGTCTTCCGGCGGGACCGGCCGGCCGTTGACTGTGGTCGGCGACAGCCCACCTGTTGTGCGGTGGGGCGATAGTCGCGATGCTGTCTTCCGAAGCCGGTTCGAGAAGAGAGGGATAAGACAAGATATGGGCCTGAAGACCTCTGCCACCGCAGTGCGCACCTTAACGGAAGACGGTCGGTCGCAAGCCGCCGCCAATCTGTATCGGATGGCACTCGCGGCTGCACTGGCGACCATGCTGGCCTTCGGCATGGCGCTGTCAAACCCGGTGCATGCGAAAGCGCCGCCCGAGAGTTTCGCCGACCTTGCCGAGCGGCTGCTGCCCGCCGTGGTGAACATCGCCACGACGCAGACGGTCGATTCGTCGCGCATGCCGGACATGCCGCAGTTCCCGCCGGGCTCGCCGTTCGAGGAGTTCTTCAAGGACTTCTTCGAGCGCAATCAGGGCCAGCGGCCCTCGCGTCCGCGCTCGGCCCAGTCCCTGGGCTCCGGCTTCATCATCGACGCCAGCGGCATCGTGGTCACCAACAACCACGTCATCGCCGATGCCGACGAGATCAAGGTCCGCCTGCAGGACGACACCGAGTACGAGGCGACCCTGATCGGCAAGGATCCGAAGACCGATGTCGCCGTGCTGTCGATCAATCCGGGCGACCGGGAACTGCCGTTCGTCGAGTTCGGCGAGTCCGGCTCGCTGCGCGTCGGTGACTGGGTCGTCGCCATCGGCAACCCGT
The DNA here is from genome assembly GCF_900102465.1 of Thalassobaculum litoreum DSM 18839. GTDB lineage: Bacteria > Pseudomonadota > Alphaproteobacteria > Thalassobaculales > Thalassobaculaceae > Thalassobaculum > Thalassobaculum litoreum. The sequence goes on from NZ_FNBW01000003.1 coordinate 340,511, forward strand.
TCGGCCTGGGCGGTACGGTGACCGCCGGCATCGTCTCGGCCCGCGGCCGCGATATCGGCCAGGGTCCGTATGACGACTTCCTGCAGACCGACGCCTCGATCAACCGCGGCAATTCCGGCGGCCCGCTGTTCAACCTGGAAGGCCAGGTGGTGGGCATCAACACCGCCATCTTCTCGCAGACCGGCGGTTCCGTCGGCATCGGCTTCGCCATCGCCTCCGATCTGGCGATCGGCGTGGTCGACCAGCTGCGCGAGTTCGGCCGCACCCGCCGCGGCTGGCTCGGCGTGCGGATCCAGCAGGTCAGCCCCGACATCGCCGACAGCCTCGGGCTCGATACCGCCCGCGGCGCCCTGGTTGCCGATGTGACGCCGGACGGTCCGGCCGAGGCGGCCGGGATCCAGCCGGGAGACATCATCACCGGGTTCAACGGCGAGCCGGTTGACGAGATGCGCACCCTGCCGCGCATCGTCGCCGAAACCCGGGTCGGCCGCGAGGTACCGGTCGAGGTCTGGCGCGACGGTGCCGCGATCACCGTGACCGCCACCCTCGGTGAGCTGGAGCAGGCGGAAGAGGCGCGGATGCTGACCACGTCGGCAACGCCCGGACCGACCGAAGAAGGCCGCGTGGACTCTCTTGGCCTCGGTCTCGCCACGCTGACGCCCCAATTGCGTGAGCAATATGGCATCACGGAAGAGGTCGAAGGCGTTGTCGTCACCGAGGTGGACGACACCGTTGACGCTGCCGACAAGGGCCTGCGTGAAGGCGACGTGATCGTCGAAGTCGCCCAGGACGAGGTCCGTTCGCTCGAGGATGTGCGCCGTCTCGTAGAAGATCATCGCACCAATGGGAAGAAAACCATCCTTCTTCTGGTCAATAGACAGGGGGAGCAGAGATTTATCCCGCTCCGGATCGACAAGGGCTGATCCCCCCGCCCCCCAGGCCCTTTTCGCGGAGTGAGGAGGCGGCGCCGGTTCCTAAGGAACCGGCGCCGTTCCTGCGTTCGGGGGTCGGCTCTTAAATTTTCCTCATCACTTGAAGAAAATCCCTCACACATACAGGGGAATCGGCTAGGCTGCGTTCATGCGGTACAGCCTCCCCCTCCTGATCGTCGTAAGCGCCGCCATCCTCGGTGTCGGAACCCTGTACGGCATGCCGCACTGGGGCCTGGAGGACGGACGTCTGAACGCCTCCAAGGCCCATGCCATGGCGACGCGCGGCGAGATCCGCATCATCGATGTCCGCGCCGAGCGCGAGTGGCGGGAGACCGGTCTGGCCGAGGGCGCGGTCGGCGCCAGCATCCATAATCCGCGGGGCCGCGACGGCTTCATCGCCGCCGCCCTGGTGGCGGTCAACGGCGACAGGGATCGGCCGATCGCCACCATCGCGGAGACCGGCGTGCGCTCGACCAGGGCCAGGGCGTGGCTGGTGGCGGCAGGTTTCACCGAGGTCTACGACATCAAGGAAGGCATGTTCGGCCGCTATGACGAGACGGGCGTGGCGCCCGGCTGGCTGAACCGGGGCCTGCCGGTGGTCAGCTACCCGAACTGAGGCCGTTCATCCCGCGACGGACCCTGTCGCGAAGTCGGATACCTTGTACCCCTGCAGATAGAGCAGCCCGCGCAGATCCGCGTGTTCGATGCGGAAGCCGGCCGCGTCGCGCACCGCCGGCTTCGCCTGGAACGCCACCCCCATGCCGGCGGCGCCGAGCATGGCCAGGTCGTTCGCGCCGTCGCCGACGGCGAGCGCCGCATCCAGGGCCAGCCCATGGGCGGCGCACAGCTCCTTCAGCGTCGCCAGCTTGGCGTCGCGCCCCAGGATCGGCTCGCCCACCGTGCCGGCCAGGACGCCGTCGGCCACATGCAGAACGTTCGAGCGGTCCTCGTCGAAACCGATCCGCTGCCGGATCGCGCCGGTCATCGGCTTGAACCCGCCCGAGACCAGGGCGCAGTAGGCCCCGGCCGCCTTCATCGTCGCCACCAGAACGTCGGCGCCCGGGGTGAGCTGCAGCCCGTCCACCACGGTGTCGATGGTCGCCGCCGGCAGGCCTTTGAGCATCCCGACCCGCTCCCTCAGCGCGCCCTCGAAATCCAGCTCGCCGCGCATGGCCCGGGCGGTGATCGCCGCGATCTTGTCGCGGATGCCCGCGTATTCGGCCAGCTCGTCCAGGGATTCGCCGACGATGATGGTGCTGTCCATGTCGGCGATCAGCAGCCGCTTGCGCCGTCCCGCCGCGGGCCCGCCATTGACGTCCACCGGCGCGTCTTCGAGCCCGACGCGCACCCGCGCGAGGCACTCGACCGGCCGCTCGGCGTCGAAGGGGATGTCGGCGGCCTCGCCCGGCGCCAGCCATGTCGGATCGCCGATCCGGGCGCCGGCCTCGGCCAGCAGCCGGGCGGCGGTGGCGAGCGTGTCGGCGGCGAGCGCGCCTGGGGCGGCGCAGAGTGTCAGAACCTGTTGCATGCAGCGCACTTATCGCGTAGCGGCGAGCCATGTCCAGCGCCGACCCGCCTCCGACCCCGCCTCTGGGGCAGAAAACCGTGCTCGTCATCGCCGGGCCGACCGCCAGCGGCAAGACCGCCCTGGCCCTGGAGCTGGCCGCGGCGCTCGGCGGCGTGGTCATCAACGCCGACAGCATGCAGGTCTATCGCGAGCTGCGGATCCTGACCGACCGGCCGCCGCCGGAGGACGAGGCGCGGGTGCCGCACCGGCTGTTCGGCGTGCTGCCCGCCGCCCGGCGCGGGTCTGCCGCCTGGTGGCGCGACGCGGCCTCGGCCGAGATAGACGCGGTGCTTTCCGACGGGCGGGTGCCGATCCTGTGCGGCGGTACCGGGCTGTATCTGAACGCCCTGATGCAGGGTATCGCCGAGGTGCCGCCGGTGCCGGCCGAGGCGGTCGAGGAGGCCGTCACCCGCTACGCCCGGCTCGGCGGCGACGCCTTCCGGGAGGAGGTCCGAGCCCTCGACCCGGTGCTCGGCGTGCGGCTGGAGCCGGGGGATTCCCAGCGGCTGCAGCGCGCCTGGGCGGTGGCGACCGCGACCGGCAGGCCGCTCTCCGACTGGCAGGCGCAGCCGACCGGCGGACGCGACGATCTGACCTTCTGCCGCGTGCTGCTGTTCCCGCCCCGCCCGGTTTCGGCCGAGGCGGTGGAGGTCCGATTCAGAAAAATGATCGAGGAGGGGGCCGTGGAGGAGGTGCGGCGGCTCGCTGCAATGGGTCTCGATCCTTCGCTGCCGGCCATGCGGGCGATCGGCGTTCCTCAACTGATTGATTATATTGAAGGGAAGCGCGATCTGGATGCGGCTGTGGACGCCTCGGTGATCGCCACGCGGCAATATGCCAAGCGCCAGCGGACCTGGTTCCGTCATCAATTCCTGTCCGATATCCGATTGGACGCGCAATTTTCGAAAAGCGGTTTTGAGAAAATCTTTTCGGAAATTCGCAGCTTCGTGTTGACGCCCAAATTGTGAACGACTAGGTTCCGGCCGGCCGGCGCGGGAGGTTTCCGCGCCGGTCGTGTCTTTATCAACCTTGATCCTCTCTGGCGCCCCTCAGGAACCGGGCGCCGACAGCGAGATCGCAACAAAGAAGGAGCGGAACGGTGGCTGATACCCGCAAGACGTCCTCCCGTACCCCGTCGTCTCCCCAGGCGGCTAAACCCGAAATCATGTCGGGCGCCGCTGTTGTACTCCGCGCGCTCAAGGATCAGGGTGTAGAGGTCGTATTCGGGTACCCCGGCGGGGCGGTACTTCCGATCTACGACGAGATCTTCAAGCAGAACGCCATCCGGCACATCCTGGTGCGCCACGAACAGGCGGCGGTGCACGCGGCCGAGGGCTATGCCCGGTCGACCGGCAAGGTCGGCTGCGTGCTGGTGACCTCCGGCCCGGGCGCGACCAACGCGGTGACCGGCCTGACCGACGCGCTGATGGACTCGATCCCGATCGTGTGCCTGACCGGCCAGGTGCCGACCCACCTGATCGGCAACGACGCCTTCCAGGAAGCCGACACCACCGGCATCACCCGGCCCTGCACCAAGCATAACTATCTGGTGAAGGACCCGGAGAAGCTGGCGGACGTCATGCACGAGGCGTTCTACGTCGCGCGCAGCGGCCGGCCGGGCCCGGTGGTGGTCGATCTGCCGAAGGACATCCAGTTCGCCGACTGCCCGTACACCAACGCCAAGGACAAGGAGCCGAAGAGCTACCGTCCGCAGGTGAAGGGCGACGACAGCGCCATCGAGAAGGCGGTCGAGCTGATCGCCAAGGCGAAGCGGCCGATCTTCTACGGCGGCGGCGGTCTGATCAACGCCGGCCCGAAGGCGTCCAAGCTGTTCGGCGAGCTGGTGCGCAAGACCGGCTATCCGGCCACCCTGACCCTGATGGGCCTGGGCGCCTACCCGTCCTCGGACAAGCAGTTCCTGGGCATGCTCGGGATGCACGGCACCTACGAAGCCAACCTGGCGATGCATGACTGCGACGTCATGATCTGCATCGGCGCGCGTTTCGACGACCGGGTGACCGGCACGATTTCCGGCTTCTCGCCGGACTCCAAGAAGATCCACGTCGATATCGACCCGTCCTCGATCAACAAGAACGTGGCGGTCGATGTGCCGATCGTCGGCGACGCGGCGACCGTGCTGGAGCAGATGCTGGCGGTGTGGAAGGCCAAGGCCTACAAGCCCGACGCCAAGGCGCTGGCCTCCTGGTGGCGGCAGATCGACGGCTGGCGGGCGCGCAAGTGCCTGGCATTCACCCCGGGCACCAAGGACATCAAGCCGCAGCAGGCGATCCAGCGGCTGTTCGAGAAGACCCGCGACATGGACTGCTACATCACCACCGAGGTCGGTCAGCACCAGATGTGGGCCGCCCAGTATTACGGCTTCGACGAGCCGAACCGCTGGATGACCTCGGGCGGGCTCGGCACCATGGGCTACGGCTTCCCGTCGGCGATGGGCGTGCAGATCGCCCATCCCGAGGCGCTGGTGATCGACATCTCCGGCGAGGCCAGCTTCATGATGAACATGCAGGAGCTGTCGACGATGCGGCAGTACAACCTGCCGGTCAAAGCGTTCATCATCAACAACCAGTGGATGGGCATGGTCCGCCAGTGGCAGGAGCTGATCCACGGCAAGCGTTACTCGGAGAGCTATTCCGAGGCCCTGCCGGACTTCGTCAAGCTGGCGGAGGCCTTCGGCGGCGTCGGCCTGCGGGCGACCGAGGCGAGCCAGCTCGACGACGTCATCGACGAGATGATCGCCTCGCCGCACCCGGTTCTGGTCGATGTGTGCGTGACCAAGGAAGAGAACTGCTTCCCGATGATCCCGTCGGGCCGGGCGCATAACGAGATGATCCTCAGCCCGAGCGATCAGGAGCAGCAGACCGTGACCGACAAGGGCATGGCCCTCGTATGACGGCGTGCGGCCGCCGGGGCTTCCCGGCGGCTGCCCCGCCCGCCGTCCCCGCCATTCCCTTTCCGGGCGCCGGCTCCGGCATGAACCGCCGAGCCCCCGCCCGTCTTTCGGAGATCCGACGTGACACCCAATGATCAACCGAGCGCCCGGCATACCATCGCCGTGCTGGTGGCCAATGAGCCGGGCGTGCTGGCCCGCGTCATCGGCCTGTTTTCCGGCCGCGGCTACAACATCGAGAGCCTGACCGTATCCGAGGTGGACGAGGTCAACGCCCGCTCGCGCATCACCATCGTCACCTCCGGCACGCCGATGGTGATCGAACAGATCAAGGCGCAGCTCGCCCGTCTGGTCCCGGTCTACGACGTCCACGACCTGACCATGGAAGGCCCGCATGTGGGCCGCGAGATGGCGCTGGTGAAGATCCGCAACGGCGGAGACAAGCGGATCGAGGCCCTGCGCATCGCCGACACCTTCCGTGCCCGGGCCATCGACAGCACCTTGGGCAGCTTCGTGTTCGAGCTGACCGGCGATACCGGCAAGATCGACGCCTTCATCGACCTGATGATCTCGCTGGGCGAGGTGGAGGTGTCGCGTACCGGCGTCGTCGCCATCGCCCGGGGCGAGCACGTGCACATGCCGCTGGTCCGTAAGGCCAAGCGGAAGGCGAAGAAAGCCGCCGACGACTGACTCAAGAAACGACCAGCCATCTGGACTCGGCGGCGGCCGCCCAGCTAAACCGTCGCCGGATCCATGGAAAATATCGAAAACCTGATCTGAGAACCGCAAGACCCGAAGGAGGGAGACACCCATGCGCGTGTACTACGACCGCGACGCCGATGTGAACCTGATCAAGACCAAGAAGGTCGTGATCGTCGGCTATGGCAGCCAGGGCCATGCCCATGCCAACAACCTGAAGGACAGCGGCGTCAAGGACGTGGTCGTCGCGCTGAAGGAGGGCTCGCGCTCCCGCGCGAAGGCCGAGGCCGCCGGCTTCAAGTGCATGACGCCGGCCGAGGCCGCCAAGTGGGGCGACATTCTCATGATGCTGACCCCGGACGAGCTCCAGGGCGACATCTACAACGAGGACCTGAAGCCGAACATGCGCGCCGGTGCGGCGATCGCCTTCGCCCATGGCTTCAACGTCCATTTCAACTTCATCGAGCCGCGCGACGACATCGACGTGTTCATGATCGCGCCGAAGGGCCCGGGCCACACCGTGCGCTCCGAGTACCTGCGGGGCGGCGGCGTGCCGTGCCTGGTCGCCATCGACCAGGATTCCTCGGGCAACGCCCTGGAAGTCGCGCTGAGCTACTCCTCCGCCATCGGCGGCGGTCGCGCCGGCACCATCGAGACCACCTTCAAGGAAGAGTGCGAGACCGACCTGTTCGGCGAGCAGGTCGTCCTGTGCGGCGGTCTGTGCGAGCTGATCAAGGCCGGCTACGAGACCCTCTGCGAGGCCGGTTACGCCCCGGAGATGGCCTATTTCGAGTGCTTGCACGAGGTGAAGCTGATCGTCGACCTCATCTACGAGGGCGGCATCGCCAACATGAACTACTCGATCTCCAACACCGCCGAGTACGGTGAGTACGTCTCCGGTCCGCGGATCGTGACGGAGGAGACCAAGGCCGAGATGAAGCGCGTCCTGGCCGACATCCAGTCCGGCACCTTCGCCCGCAACTGGATGCTGGAGAACCGGGTCAATCAGTCCTCGTTCAAGGCCATGCGCCGCCGTGCGGCCGAGCACTCGATCGAGCAGGTCGGCGAGAAGCTGCGCGCCATGATGCCGTGGATCGCGGAGAACAAGCTGGTCGATCAGACCAAGAACTGATCGTCGGTTATTTGATTAACGGACGGGCGGGTCGGCCGGTGCTGACCTGCCCGTTTCGCGTTCGGAACAATGCCCACCGTCGATCCGCCGGATTCGTCCGCGACTCTTTAACGAATCGCGGTGAAGAGCGCTTTGTAACTGTCTGCGAATCCTGATATTGTCATCGACGTAGCGTATCGGAGCAGCGCAAAGCGGTGGGGGCGGCGCAGCCAGGCTGTTTATAAGGCCGAAGCGTCGACACGCGGAATACGAGCCGGGCCGGAAGGCCGTCCAGGTGATCAGCCAGGGACGGCGGCCCAGACGGGATTCGATCGGCCAGTCCCATGGGAGACATGGACCGGGCCGCAACATCGACGGGACTGAGAAACGATGTTCTTCGCCAATCTCCTCGGAATGCTGTCCGCCGATATGGCCATTGACCTCGGCACGGCCAATACCCTGGTCTACGTCAAGGGCCGCGGCATCGTCCTCAACGAACCGTCGGTGGTCGCCATCGCCACGGTCCGCGGCAAGAAACAGGTGCTGGCCGTCGGCGACGAGGCCAAGCAGATGCTCGGCCGAACGCCCGGCAACATCCAGGCGATCCGGCCGCTGCGCGACGGCGTCATCGCCGATTTCGAAGTCGCCGAAGAGATGATCAAGCACTTCATCCGCAAGGTGCACAACCGCCGCTCCTTCGCCAGCCCGCAGGTCATCGTCTGCGTGCCGTCGGGGTCGACCGCGGTTGAGCGTCGCGCCATTCAGGAGAGTGCGGAGAGCGCCGGGGCCCGCCGGGTGTTCCTGATCGAGGAGCCGATGGCCGCCGCGATAGGCGCCAATCTGCCGGTCACCGAGCCGACCGGCTCCATGGTCGTCGATATCGGCGGCGGCACCACCGAGGTGGCCGTGCTGTCCCTGGGCGGCATCGTCTACTCGCGCTCGGTGCGCGTCGGCGGCGACAAGATGGACGAGGCGATCATCGCCTATATCCGCCGCAACCATAACCTCCTGGTGGGTGAGGGCAGCGCCGAGCGGATCAAGAAGGAGATCGGCTCCGCCTATCCGCCGGAGGACGGCACCGGCAAGGGCCTGCAGATCAAGGGCCGCGACCTGATGAACGGCGTGCCCAAGGAAATCATCATCGACCAGTCGCAGATCGCCGACAGCCTGGCGGAGCCCGTCAGCCAGATAGTCGAAGCGGTGAAGGTCGCGCTGGAACAGACCCCGCCGGAACTGGCGGCCGACATCGTCGACAAGGGCATCGTGCTGACCGGTGGCGGCGCGCTGCTCGGCAATCTCGACTTCGTGCTGCGCCATGCCACCGGCCTGCCGGTGATGATCGCCGACGACCCGCTGTCCTGCGTGGCGCTCGGCACCGGCCGGTGCCTGGAAGAGATGAAGGTGCTGCGCAACGTGCTGATCGGTGCGTACTGACATCCACGCCGTGCAGGCGCATTCGAAACTCCGTCTACCCGTGAGGTGACCGGCGATCATGGCGAAGCGACCCGGATCGTTCAGCAGCGTGGCACAACCCGTGCGTTCACTGTGGAGCCGGTTCGCCTTCGCCACGCTGATCATTGCCGCCTTCGCGCTCATGCTGCTGGGCAAGGCGGACGTCCTGCTGGTGGATCGGACGCGCGTGGTGGTGCTGGACGCGCTGGCGCCGGTGATCGAGGTGGCGGCGCGCCCGGCCGAGGCCGTGACCGACCTGATGAACAATGTCCGCGACCTGCGCTACCTGCGGGCCGAGAACGCCCGGCTGGCCGTGGAGAACGACCGGCTGGACCGCTGGCAGCATGTCGCCCGCCGGCTTGAGGCGGAGAACCGGGCGCTGCGGGCGCTGACCAACTTCGTGCCGCCGAAGGAGATCGATTTCGTCAGCGCGCGGGTGATCGCCGATGGCGGCGGCGCCTTCGTGCGCAGCGTCATGATCACCGCCGGCCGCAAGGACGGTCTCGCCCTCGGCAACGCCGCGGTCAGCGGCGAGGGGCTGGTCGGCGGTATCGTCGAGGTCGGCGAGGCCTACAGCCGGGTCCTGCTGATCACCGACCTGAACTCGCAGATCCCGATCGTGATCGAGCGGACCCGCGACCCGGGCGTGCTGGCCGGCGACAACACTCGCTCGCCCCGCATCGTCTATCTGCCGCAGAACGCCCAGGTCCTGCCCGGCGACCGGATCGTCACCTCCGGCCATGGCGGCGTGTTCCCGCCGGGTCTGGCGGTCGGCATGGTGACCACGATCACCGACGGCTCGATCCGGGTGACGCCCTTCGTCGACTGGGAGCGGCTGGAATACGTGCGCATCCTGAAGACCGGCTCCGACGGCGTGGTCCAGCCCGAGAGCGCCCATCTGCCGCCGTTCTCCGTCATGGGTCCGGAGACCGCGCCCCGCTCCGGCGGGACGAAACAATGATGCGACCGACCGCGGCTCAACGTCTCGATCTCTGGATCCGCCAGTCGACGCCGATGGCGCTCACCGCGATTCTGGCGGTCCTGTCGGTGATCACCATCGGCATTCCCGGCTATGCCTCGGTGGTGCCCGGCTACACCGCCATGGCGACGTTTTACTGGGCGGTGTTCCGTCCCGACCTCCAGCCGGCCTCGGCCCTGTTCCTGATCGGCGTGCTGCAGGACATCCTGACCGGCACCCCGCTCGGCCTGACCGCGGTCAGCCTGCTGCTGCTGCACGCCTTCGCCCTGTCCCAGCGGCGCGCGCTGATCACCAAGCCGTTTCTGCTGACCTGGGTCGGCTTCATGCTCATCCAGCTTCCGGTCTCGATCCTCGCGTGGATGATGATGTCGATGCTGCAGTTCCGCCTGGTCGGGCCGGAGCCGGCACTTTTCCAGTACCTGGTGACTGTGCTCGGCTTCCCGGTCGTGGCCTGGCTCTTCGTCCGCCTGCACCGTTACGTGGTCCGGTGACCCCATGCTGAAGGCGAGCGAGCAGGACGTCCAAAAGGTCTTCACCCGCCGCGCGCTGGTGCTGGCGGGGGGCAAGCTCGCCCTGATCGGCGCGCTCGGCGCCCGGCTGTACTACCTGCAGGTGGTCGAGGCCGACCGCTACGAGCTGCTGTCGCGCGGCAACCAGTTCAATCTGGAGCTGCTGCCGCCGGTGCGGGGGCGGATTCTCGACCGCAACGGCGTGGCGCTGGCCGACAACCAGGACAATTTCCGCGTCGAGATCGTGCGCGAGCAGACCGACGACGTGGCGGCGACCCTGTCGGCCCTGCGCTCGATCATCGAGGTGCCGGACTGGGACGTACGCCGGGTGCTGAAGGACGTGAAGCGCAAGCGCGCCTTCGTCCCGGTCACCGTGGTGGAGAACCTGACCCGCGAGGAGATCGCCCGGGTCGCAGTGAATGCGCCCTATCTTCCGGGGATCCGCATCGAGGTCGGCCGCTCCCGGCGCTATCCGTTCGCCGACACCGCCGTGCACATCACCGGTTACGTCGCCGCCGTGTCGGAAAGCGAGCTGACCGGCGACCCAGTGCTGGAACTGCCCGATTTCCGCATCGGCAAGAGCGGCATCGAGAAGCTGCACGACCTCGGCATGCGCGGGACCGCCGGCCGCAGGCAGGTCGAGGTCAACGCGCTCGGCCGGATCATCCGAAAGCTTCCGGGCGAGGACGGCGAGCCGGGTCGGGACGTCAAGCTGACGCTCGACATCAACCTGCAGCGCTACGCCACCGAACGCCTGTCGCGCGGCAATGCCGAGCGGCTGCCGACGGAGGATCCGCGGGCGCAACTCGCCCTGGCGCAGGCCGAACCGGCGATGCGCGACCTCTATGCCGACCGGCAGACGGTGCTGGTCGATGCCGAGGGCAAGGTGATCGAGGCGGAGAGCGGCTCCGCGGTGGTGATGGACGTCCATACCGGGGAACTGCGGGCGCTGGCCTCCGCGCCCGGCTATGACCCGAACCCGTTCAACCGCGGCCTGTCCGCCAAGGACTGGGAAGAGCTGCTGACCAATCCGCGCGGGCCGCTCAACAACAAGGCGGTGTCCGGTCAGTATCCTCCGGGCTCCACCTTCAAGATGCTGGTGATGCTGGCCGCCCTGGAATCCGGGCTGGCGGGGCCGGACACCAAGTTCTTCTGTCCGGGCCATCTGACTCTCGGCGACACCCGCTTCCACTGCTGGTCGCGCTACGGCCATGGCTGGCTCGACATGAAGCAGTCGATCGCCCAGAGCTGCGACGTCTACTACTACGAGTTGGCCAAGCGGATCGGGATCGACCGGATCTCCTCAATCGCCAAGCGGTTCGGCCTGGGCGAGCTGACCGGGGTCGACATCCCCGGCGAACGCCGTGGCCTGGTCCCGTCCCGCGAGTGGAAGCTGGCGACGACCGGCGTGCCCTGGCAGATGGGCGAGACGCTGGTGGCGGCGATCGGGCAGGGATTCAATCTCGCCACCCCGCTTCAGCTCGCGCTGATGACGGCCCGGCTGGTCAATGGCGGCAAGGCTGTGGTGCCGCATATCGAGTTTCCCAACGGCCCGCCCGAAGCGGCCGAGGACATGGCCGTCGACACCCGCCACCTGGAAGCGGTGCGGGTGGCGATGTCGGAGGTGGTCAACGGGCCGCGTGGCACGGCGCGCAAGATCCAGGGCAGCCCGGACGACGTGAAGATCGGCGGCAAGACCGGCACGGCCCAGGTCCGGCGCATCACCATGGCCGACCGGGCATCCGGCGCCTACAAGGAGGAGAAGCCCTGGCGCTTCCGCGACCACGCGCTGTTCGTCGGTTTCGGGCCGGTGGAGGCGCCGCGCTATGCCGTGGCGGTGGTGGTCGAACATGGCGGCGGCGGGTCGTCGATGGCGGCCCCGATCGGCGCCGACGTGCTGCGGGAGGCGTTGCGGATCGACCCACCGGGACCGACCGCCTCGGGCGAAAGCGGTGCTCCCACGCCCGAGAGGCAGGACGGCTGATGGCGATCTCCTTCCGCTCCGACGGCCTGAATCCGCCCGAACTTTCGATCGGCCAGAAGCTGGTGGCGATCAACTGGCTGCTGGTGCTGCTGGTGGTCACGATCGCCGGCGTCGGCTGCCTGATGCTGTATTCCGCCGCCAACGGCGACTGGACGCCCTGGGCCTACCGCCACGCCCTGCGCTTCGGCATTGGCCTGACCGCTATGCTGACCATCGCCCTGATCGACATCCGGTTCTGGATACGCACCGCGTATCTCGGTTACCTGGCGGCCCTGCTGCTGCTCGGGGCGGTGGAGATCATGGGCGAGATCGGCATGGGCGCGCAGCGCTGGATCGATCTCGGCCTGTTCCAGCTCCAGCCGTCCGAGGTCATGAAGATCTGCCTGGTGCTGGCCCTGGCCCGGTATTTCAACGGCCTGACCTACGAGGAGGTCGGCAACCCGCTGAACCTGATCATCCCGCTGCTGATGGTGGCACTGCCGGCTATGCTGGTGCTGAAGCAGCCGGATCTGGGGACGGCGCTGATGATGATCGCCGGGTCCGGCGCGATCTTCTTTCTGGCGGGCGTGCGGATCTGGAAGTTCCTGGCGCTGATCGCGGCCGGGGTGGCGGCGGTGCCGATCGTCTGGCAGTTCCTGCGCGAGTATCAGCAGAAGCGCATTCTTACCTTCCTCAACCCGGAGAGCGATCCGCTCGGCTCCGGCTATCACATCCTTCAGTCCAAGATCGCGCTGGGCTCCGGCGGTATCTTCGGCAAGGGCTTCCTGAAGGGCAGCCAGAGCCACCTGAACTTCCTGCCGGAGAAGCAGACCGATTTCATCTTCACCATGCTGGCCGAGGAGTTCGGCATGGTCGGGGCGTCGTGCCTGATCGGGCTGTACGTGCTGGTGCTGGCCTATGGCTTCGCCATCGCCATCCGCGCGCGCAGCCAGTTCGGCCGGCTGGTCGCGCTGGGGGTGACCACGACGCTGTTCCTCTACCTGTTCATCAACGTCGCGATGGTGATGGGGTTGATCCCGGTGGTCGGCGTGCCGCTGCCGATGATCAGCTATGGCGGCACGGCGATGCTGACGATGATGATCGGGCTGGGGCTGCTGCTCGGCGTCTCTGTGCATAGGGACGTGCGCATCGCCCGCGCCGGGGTCGAGGAGGACTGAGTCGGCCTCCGGTCGCAATCAGCCGGCGGCGAGCACCGCGTTCAGGTCGGGATAGACCTTGAGGATCGTCAGGAAGCCGCTGATCTCGAAGACCTCGCGGATTTCCGGCGACATGGAATGCATGGAGAACTGGCCTTTCGCCGCGGCGGTCCGTTTGGCCGCCACCAGCAGCACCCGCAGTCCGGCGCTGGACACGTAGTCGATGCCGCCGAAATCGATGGTGATCTTGGTCTGTCCGGCCCCGATCCGCTCCAGCAGGGCCTTCTCCAGCTCCGGCGACGTGTTGCTGTCCAGCCGCCCCTTGGGGGCCACTTCCAGCAATTCGCCATGGGTCGCGGTGTCGATCTGCATGTTTCCGGATCCTTCCAGGTCAGTCTCGGGTCGAGAGTAACGGTTCGACGTTGCGCCGTCATGCCGGGGCGTTGAGCGCCAGCACCATGTCCAGCACGTTGCGGTCGCCGTCGCGGGTATAGCGCGTCTCGGCCATCACGGTCTTGACGATGTGCACGCCGAGCCCGCCGATGGCCCGGTCCTCGACGCTGGCGTCGATGTCCGGTTCCGGTGCGTCGGTCAGCGGGTCGAACGGCCGCCCGCTGTCGGCGATGCGGATGTCGAGCCGGTCGCCGTCGAGGGTGAGGGCGATCTCGATCGCATCCTCACGGATGTCGCCAGTATCGAAGCCGTACTTGATGACGTTGGAGACGATCTCCTCCACCGACATGTCCAGATGCATGGCGCTGCGCATCGGCAGGTCGTGCGCCTCGGCGAAGCCGCCGATCTCCGCGGCGATCCGATCGAGCTCCTCGGCCCGGTTGGCGGCTGTGATGGTCATGGTCGGCGTCGGCATCGCTCAGGCCCTCGCGTCCGGCGCGAAGATGCCGTGGTCCGGCAGGCGGCCGATCTCCTCACCCCGGTCCCGACACCGACAGCGGACCCCCGTCATGAGCGGTCCGCTCCGGCGCCCGGAGGCGTCGCGATGTGAGGAGCCGCCGCCAGGGCGTCGAGCGCTTCGTGCATGCGGGCGAGCAGGAGCTGATCGTTGCGGGCTGTGTCCAAGAGCTTTCCTCGCAGTTCTGCGACATCGGCGGCGATCTTGTTCGCCACCTCCGCCAGGCCGCCATCGGGTAGATGGTGGTGGAGAATCCGGATCAGGCGGGTGATCTGGAGCAGGACACGCAGGATGGAGAAGCCGAACTCCGGCACCGCGGTTCCCGTCTTGGACACCGTATTCTTCAGCATTCTCACATAGTTCGGCGCCAACCGCAGCAATCCCGATGCGAAGTCGCGCACCACATGCTCGCTGATCGTCTCCACATGGGGATGGGCATGGGTGCGCTCGCGCTCGACGACGTCCAGGGTGCGCGAGATGACGGCGACCACATGCTCGACGGAGACCAGCATGGCGGCGATGTCGAAATGCACGAACATGTCGGCCGCGTCGCCCCCACGATCGATCACGGTCAGCGCCGACAGCAGGGCGATCTTGGCGTAATGGTCGCGAAGCCGCCCGACCTCCGCCATGGCCTGGCGGTCGTCCAACCGGGCGGCCACCCGGATCATCGCCTCCATGGCGGCGAGATCCACCATCGCGGCTCGGTAATCGGGGGAGTCTTCCGGCGATTGCAGCGCCTTGAACCGATCGACGCGGTCCGTGGCCTCTGCCGCCATCCGCGCCCCGATCCGCTTGATCAGCGCGCTGGCCTCGGTGCCGGATCCGCTGGCCCGTTGCCAGGCGGCCAGGGCGCCGAGCAGGGCGGCCGCATCCAGCGGACCGACGGCCGCGTCCTCCTTGGTGTCGGCGCCGGGGTTCCGCCAGCTCTCGCGGGCCGCGTCGTCGAACGCCTGCGCTAGGGACGGGAGAACGTCGACGACAATCTGTCGCTGCAGCCGGCTCGCACCGCTCTGGGCCGTCCGCCGGAGGTCGCCGCCCTCCGCCATCGCCCGGCGAAAGTCGTCACCGAATCGCGACAGGCATCGAACGGCATTGTGGACGGCGACGGTGCCGCCCAGGGGGGAGACGAGGCCGTGCTCGACAGCCCGCAGGCTTGCGTCGAACATGTTCGCGCTCAATCGGGGATGCGCCGCCATGACCGCGCCGATGCCTCGTCGGTGACGTTGTGAACGGGCAGGCTACCTGTGCCGGCCGGTCAATCCAACTGTTCCGGCCAACTGTTCCGGCCAACTGTTACGGAAGGGCTCGCGCCGGCGGCCGGCGGCTGACGTCGGAAAAGCTAACCTAGTCGGGAAGTTGCGTTGGAATCATTCAAAGATCTTTGTTTCATCAGCGAAGAATTTCGGACATGTTATAACCTCTCCGTAAGCCTATTCCCGTCAGGCTGAACGTGGCATGAATTCGGCGACATGCTTTCGGATCAGAATGTACGAGGAGCTAGAGTTCGTGCAGCGGACTGTTGGTCGGTTACGGGCGTGGAGGCGCCGCATGGCAGAAGCTCGCGGTTCGGGAGCGTCTATGGTTGTTGCCTGGGGCAGTTGCCAGGTGCACCTGAAACAGAATGTTGAGAGGTGACGCGTCGATGAGTTTTCGAGCCGCAGCGATAGCAGCGTTGGCGATCGGGGGACTGGTCGCCGCCGCAGGACTGGGCGGAGCGCCGGTCGATGCCGAAGCACAGGGCGATCCGGCCGCGCCGGGCGACGTGTCCGCCAATGTGCCGGCTGCCGAAGTCGCCGCCGACGGAAGTGCCGACCGAAGTGCAGCCGGACTCGTGTCCCGCAGTGCCGGCGGCCTGAACGCCGGCGCGAGCGCGGTCGCCGAGACCGGCTGGCAGCTTGCGGCGGGCGCCTACTATCTCGGCGGCGAGCTCGTCGAATCGTCGCAGATCATCGGTATCAGCACACTGCAGATGCTGGGCCTGCTCTCCACCGAAGGGGCGCAGGACCGCGCGCGCCTTGGTGAAGGCGGCGTCGCGAGCCTGTGGTGGGGCAGCAGCGCCGGGGACGAGCCGCCCGCCGTGGAGGCACCGGCGCCCCATCCGTTCGCCACGGAGACCGCGACGCCGACGGCGGATCCCGCCGGCCGCCGGTCCGCCGGCGGCGACCGGTCGCTTCTTGCGGCGACCCAGACCGGACCGCGCAGCCCGTTCCGTCCGGTGGCGCTGAACACCGCCGACAGCGAGGGGGAGACGGCGCCGGGGACCTCTGCTGATCGGACCGCCTCCGACCAGGGCGCGGCGACGGACGATATCTGTTCCTGGGCGCCGAAGAGCAAAGGCAAGGCGGCGGCCCTCAGCGGCGAGGATGTCGCTGTGCTCAGCAGGCTCGGCCTGATGGATGAGAGCGCCCAGCGCCTCCCCGACGGCACGATCTTCCTGCCCAAGGTGACGCAGCGCCTGCTGGAGGTCCGCACCGCCTACACCTGCAAGGGCACGGTGTCGACGACCCGGCGGCTGGTGGGCCATGTGATCGCCAACCCGACCAGCAGCGGTCTGGTCCAGGCCGAGCAGAACGGCCGGATCGAGGCCGGCGAATTCGGTTTCCCGGTGATCGGGCAGCGGGTGGAGAAGGGCCAGTTGCTCGGCTATCTGATCCCGATCCTGTCGAGCATGAGCCGCGCCGAGCTGCAGGGCCAGATCGCCCTGGTGCGTGGCCAGATCGCCGAGCAGGAACTGGCGATCGCCCGGACGCGCGAACTGCCGCTGCTGCCGTTCCGCGAGGGGCGCATTCTGTCCCTGCGGATCGAGCTCAACCGGCTGCGCGCTCAGCGTGACGCCCTGATCGAGGGGCTGGACGCCCGCCAGCCGCTGATCGCGTCGGTGTCCGGCGTGATCGCCCGGTCCGAGGTACGCGTCGGTCAGGTGGTCGAGGAGCGCCAGCTGCTGTGGGAGATCGCCGATACCGACGATCTCTGGGTCGAGGCCGACTCCTTCGGGTCGCAGACCAATTTCGCCGATACCGGTTCGACGGCGCAGACCCAGGACGGTCAGGTGATGGATCTGGTGCTCCAGGGCCTCGGCCTGTCCACCGACGGGGCGCAGTCCTCGCCCGTTCAGTTCCGCGTCGACGGTGTGCCTGACGGCGTACGGATCGGCCAGCAGGTCGTGGTGAACGTCCGCGAGCTCGGCGAGGTCGAGGGCGTGCTGGTGCCGCGCAGCGCCCTGGTGCGCCAAGGCAACGGCGAGATGACGGTCTGGGTCGCCAAGGGCCCCGAGCAGTACGAGCCGCGCAAGGTCAAATGGAGTTCGGCCGGCGCGGAGGTGGCGATGATCGAGGCCGGCCTCGAAGACGGCGTGCGCGTCGTCGTCGCCGGGGCCACCCTGTTGTCGGAGATCCGCTGATGTACCGCACGAATGCCTGGAGCGCCCGGATGATGAAGCGCGCGACGATAGCGGCACTGGCGGCGCTGATCCTGACTGTGCCGGCGGCGGCCCCGAAGGCCGGTCCCGGCCATAACCACGGGACCGAGGAGGCGCTGCCGACGGTGTCCCTGGACGACTTGCGTCCGCGGGCCATCGCCGCCGGAACCTGGTTCGAGTTCGTCGCCATGCCGGTCTCCGGCGCGCTGGCGATCTTCCTCGACAACGCCGACACCAACGCCCCGGTGCTGGACGCCTATGTGGAACTGCTGACCGTGGCCGACGCGCCGCTGATCGCCGAGCAGGTGGTGCCCGGGGTCTATCTCGCCTCGCCCTGGCCGCCCGCCGGAGTCGATCCGGAGACGCTGCGCGGATCGGACGTGGTTGTGACCGTGGTCGCCGAGGCCGGGGAAGACCTGATGGTCGTCGGCCTGTCCGATGCGGTGGTCGACGCGTCGCTGGAGAGCGGCCAGACCGCGCCCGGGGACGGCCATGCGAGCCTCACCGACGGGGTGAGCGAACTGGCGTCGGCCGAGGACGCCGGCGGGACCTGGATGATCCTGATGGGTGGTCTGCTCTCGCTGGCCGGCCTGTCGGCCGGCATCCGCTACCGGGGCGTCGCCCGCTGGGTCGGCATGAGCGCGGTGGTCGCCGGCCTTGCCATCGGCATCTCGACCACCGGCCTGGTTTGAGGGCCGGCCTCTCCATCCCGCCTACCTGACTGTAGAGAGCCGGCTCCATGTTCGCTCAACTCGTCCAGCAAAGCCTACGGAACCGGCTTTTCGTCCTGGTGATCGCACTCGCGATGGTCGGCTACGGCCTGCTGTCGCTGAGCCGTATGCCGGTCGACGTCTATCCCGACCTGACGCGCCCGATGGTCACCATCATCTCCGAGGTCCCCGGCCTGTCGGCCGAGGAGGTGGAGGCGCTGGTCACCTACCCGATCGAGAGCGGCATGGCCGGCCTGCCGGGGCTGGCACGGGTGCGCAGCGTCTCCGGGCGCAGCATCTCCATGGTCTATCTCGAGTTCGGCTGGGACACCGACGTGCTGGTCGACCGCCAGTTCGTGGTCGAGCGCCTGGAGCAGATCTCCGAAACGCTGCCGCATGGCGTGGTGCCGTTCATGACGCCGATGTCCTCGGTCATGGGCGAGATCATGCTGCTGGCCTTCACCAGCGACGGCGAGACCTCCGCCATGGAGCTGCGGGAGATGGTGGACTGGGTGGTCCGCCCGCGCCTGATGGCGGAGCCGGGGGTGGCCCAGGTGATCCCGATCGGCGGCGAGGTCCGGCAGTTCCGCGTTACGCCCGATCCGGCCCGGATGATGGCGGTGAACGTGACCATCGACGAGTTGTCGGACGCGATGCGCAGCTTCGGCACCAATACCGGCGGCGGTTTCGTCGAGCAGTCCGACCGCGAATACGTGATCCGCAACCTGGGCTCCGGCAGCAAGCTGGAGGATCTGAGGCGGGTCCGCGTCGCCGAGCGGGACGGCATCTCGATTCCGCTCGAGCAGGTCGCCGATGTCGATTTCGTCGCCCGACCGAAGCGCGGCGACGCCGGATACGGCGGCTCGGCCGCGGTCATCACCTCCGTCATGAAGCAGCCGGGCATCGACACGCTCGACCTGGTGGACCGGGTGAAGACCGCTCTCGACGGGCTGAGCGCCGGCTTCCCGGCCGATGTCCAGGTGCATTCGCCGCTCTACAACCAGGCGGATTTCATCGAGATCTCGATCGACAACGTGAAGCGCGTGCTGATCGAGGCGTCGATCGTCGTCGCGATCGTGTTGGCGGTGTTCCTGGTCAATGCCCGCACCACGATCATCTCGCTGACCGCCATTCCGATCTCGGCCCTGTCGGCCATTCTGGTGCTGCACGCCTTCGGCCTGTCGATCAACACCATGACGCTGGGCGGTCTCGCCATCGCCATTGGCGAGCTGGTCGACGACGCGGTGGTCGGCGTGGAGAACGTGTTCAGGCGATTGCGGCAGAACGCGGCCCTGCCGACGCCGCGGCCGGCGCTCGAAGTCATCGCCAACGCCTCCATCGAGGTGCGCTCCGGCATCCTGATCGCCACCATCATCATCATCGTCGTGCTGGTGCCGCTCTACGCCCTGTCCGGGATCGAGGGGCGGATGTTCACGCCCTTCGCCACCGCCTACATCATCGCCATCCTGGCGAGCCTGCTGACGGCGACCACGATCACCCCGGTGCTCTGCTACTACCTGCTGCCGAATTCGAAGCTCATGCAGGCCGGCGACGGCGCGGTGCTGTCGAAGCTGAAGCAGTGGAACCGGTCGATCGTGCGCTGGGCGCTGGCCCGCTGCTGGACCCTGGTGGCCGGCGTCGCCGCCGTGGCACTGCTGAGCGGCCTGTCGGCGCTGGCCCTGCCGCGCATCTTCATGCCGACGGCGAACGAGGGCTCGCTGGTCGTGCTGGTGCAGGCGCCGTCCGGCACCTCGCTGGAGGCCTCCAACCGGATCGGCGGCGTGATCGAGCACCTGCTGCTGCAGGTCCCCGATGTGCTTGCGGTCGGCCGGCGCACCGGTCGGGGCGAGCTCGACGAGCATGCCGAGAACGTCAACGTGAGCGAGTTCAACGTGCGCCTCGCGGTCGGCAGCCGACCCGGCGAGGAGGTGTCGGCCGACATCCGCCGGAAGCTCGCGCCGTTCCCGGTCCGGGTGTTCATGGACCAGCCGATCTCGCACCGGATCGACAACATGATCTCCGGGGTGCGGGCCAAGATCGCGCTAAAGATCTTCGGCGACGATCTGGACGTGCTGCGCAATCTGGCGGAGGGCTTCGCCAAGGACATGCGGACCATTCCCGGCATCGGCGACGTGGCGGTCTCCACCCAGTCGCGCCTGCCGGAGATCTCGATCGCGGTGGACCACGAGCGGGCGGCCGCCTACGGCATCGCCCCGTCCCAGGTGCTGGAGACCCTGCAGCACATGGCCCTCGGCTTCACCCCCTCGGAGGTGTTCGAGGGCGAGCGCCGCTTCGATCTGGTGATCCGTATGAAGGACGCGGACCGCGATTCCGAGGGCCTGTCGGCGCTGCTGATCGATACCCCGCGCGGCCATGTACCCCTGTCCACCTTCGCCGACATCATCGAGACCGACGGTCCCGACAACATCGACCGCGAGAACATGCGCCGCCGGATCGTGGTGCGCGCCAACGCGGATGCCGGCGACATGAGCCAGGTGGTCGACGCCATCAACGATCAGGTGAGCGTGGCCGAACTGCCCACGGGCTATTTCGTGAACCTGGACGGCACCTTCCGGGCCGAGGAACACGCCTCGAAATCGATCCTGCTGCTGTCGCTCGCCTCTCTGGCGATGATCTTCGTGGTGCTCTACACCCGCTACCGCCGGACCAGCCTCTGCCTGATCATCATGACCATCATCCCGATGGCGGCGATCGGCGGCATCGCCGGGCTCTGGGTGTTCAACCTGCCCCTGTCCATCGCCGCCATGTTCGGTTTCGTGACCCTGGCCGGCATCACCGCGCGCAACAGCATTCTGAAGATCAGCCACTACATCAACCTGGTGCTGAGCGAGGGCGAGCGCTTCGGCGACGACATGATCGTGCGCGGCAGCGAGGAACGGCTAGCGCCGGTGCTGATGACCAGTCTGTCGGCCGGGCTCGGCCTGGTCCCGCTGCTCTTCGGCTCGGAGATCCCGGGACGCGAGATCCTGCACCCGATCGCGGTGGTCATCTTCAGCGGCCTGATCAGCGCCCTGGTGCTGGACACCCTGCTCACCCCGGTCCTGTTCAAGCTGTTCGGCGAAAAATCGCTCGAGTATCTGCAGGCTCAGAGACTGGAAGGCGGCGGGCTCAAGGAAGCGTATTGAGGCCCCCGGAGAAGAGACGAAACGTCAATCGAATGGAAAGGAACAAGCAGATGCGCATCGTTCGCGATCTTCTCACCGTGGCCCTGATGGCGGGCGGCCTGGCCCTGTCGGCCGTTACCCTGTCGGCACCGGCCCTGGCCCAGCATTCCCACGGCGAACACGAAAAGGGCCCGAACGGCGGGCAGATCTTCGCCGTCGGCCCTTATGATGCCGAGATCGTGGTGCAGGAAGAGGCGCTGATCGTCCGGCTGATCGAACATGGCGGCAAGGACCTCACCGAGGAGGCGACGGGCGGCGACCTGGTGCTGCTGATCGGCGGCAAGCCGACCAAGATCGCCCTGATCATGGAGAACGGTGCGCTTGTCGGCAAGCTCGACGACCACCTTCCGGATGAGGTAGATGCTGTCATCCGGATCAAGACCAAGGACGGTAAGGTCCACGCTGGCAAGGGCGAGCTCGAGCATGAGCACCACTGAGCGGGCGTGAGGTCGGGCGTGCCGGGATGACCGGGGGCGGCCAGGGGGAACGACGGCGATGACATACGATATCGGTCTGCAACTGGCCGGCGTTCCGCTGAGCACCGCGATACCCTTCGCGGTCGCAATCGGCATCCTGCTGTCGATCGTCGGCTCCTGGCTGGTGAACTCGGTGTTCACTCCGTTCGAGCTCGAACCGAACAACTTCATCGGGGGGGCCAAGTTCGGCTTCCTCGGCGAGGTCTACGCGGTGACTCTGGGCCTGGCGATGATCGGCGCCTTCGATCATTTCACCACCGCCCAGACCAATACCCAGCGGGAGGCGGCGACGCTGTCGTCCCTGTCCTGGGCGGCCGACACCTATGACCAGCCTGGGCAGGAGGCGGACCGCGCGGCCATGCGGCGGGCGGTCCAGGAATATGCCCGGGCGGTGGTGGAAAAGGAGTGGCGAGTGATGAGCTACGGCCTCGCCGATCCGGACGTCTCCAACCGCCTCGCGGATATGAACGACGTCTTCATGCGGGTCGAGCCGATGACCGAGGCGCAGGCCTCGCTGCAGCAGAACACCATCGAATGGGTGAATCAGATCAACGAGTACCGCGCACTCCGTCTGACCACGGTGTCGCGGTCGCTGATCGCCCTGGTTTGGGCGGTGCTGGTCAGCGGCACCCTGATGGCGATCGTGTTTCCCTGGTTCTTCGGGACGGTGAACGTGGTGTCGCAGACGGTGATGTCGGCGCTGCTCACGTCCTTCCTCATGCTGCACCTGCTGATGGTGCTGCAGCTCAGTTATCCGTTCATCGGCGACGCGTCGATCAGTCCGACGGCCTTCCTGAACGTCATGCGATAGGCGGGCACGGGGTAGGGGGTATTCGAGGCCGGAGGTAACCGACGCAGGCGCTTATTGCGCGGCGGCCGGGACGAAGGTCCAGGACGCGTCGAGGTCATCGTCGTCCACGGAGATCGTCACCTCGGTCATGCTCAACCCTACCGGCGGCCGGTTCTCCTGCATGTCGGAGGCGTTCAGCAGCAGGCGCACCAGCTCCATCTCCGGTCGGAACGGCGTGTCCTCGACCTCCAGCACGTCGCGCCACAGGGCCAGCCGGCCTTCCTTCTCGATCTTCCGCTCATAGGCGAAGGTGATGCCGTCGACCTGCTTGCCGTCCTTGGTGAAGCTGATCGATGTCAGCCGGAAGCCGGCCCGATCGGCGATGGCGGCGAGACCCGCCGGGTCGTCGTAGGCCATCCCGGCGACGGCGCGCGCTGCACTCTCCCCACGATCGGGAATCTCGATCGCGCCGAGGGTGCTGTCGAACCAGTCTGAGATCGCCGTCTCGATTCCCGAAACCCAGCCCGCGACGGCCTCCAGCGCGGAGCCGACGACCCCTGCGCGGGCGGCCGACGGCTGCGCGACGGCCAGTGCCGCCGCGAGGATCACCACGGAGGCGCCGGTCCGCAGGATTCTGCGGCTGGAAGTGCTCTTGGAAAGGATCATTCGAGAAACCGCCCGTCAGGAAACCAGCGAACTAAAGCGGAAAACGGGCCGCCGGGCAACATCATGGTATCGCTTGTCGGTGCCGTGGTTCATCATTGCGCCATCACTGCACAAGATGTTGTCCGCCATGGCCAGTATTCTCGTTGTCGCCACCAGTAAGGGTGGAACCGGAAAGACAACCATCGGGGCCGCGCTGGCGTCTTACTGGCGTGACCAGGGCAAGGCGGTGGCCATTCTGGACACCGATCCGAACGAAGCCATGGCCCGATGGGCGCGCAAGAGCGCGTCGGGCTTCAAGGGCATCTCCGTGGATGCCAACGCCAACGAGCACGAGATCATCGAGTCGGTCTACGCCCTGGCGGAGAAGGCCGATGTGGTGGTCGTCGATACCGCCGGGTTCGGCAACCAGGCGATGGTCTATGCGGTCGGCGTCGCCGACATGGTGCTGATCCCGGTGATGCCGGACGAGGCCAGCCTGTTCGAGGCGGCGAAGATGAAGCAGGTGATCAGCTCCGCCAGCAAGCTGACCCGACGCGAGATTCCGTTCCATTCGGTGCTGAACCGGGTCAAGCGGATGACCACGGTGGTGCGGCACACCGAGCGCAACCTGGAGCAACTCGGCCTGAACCCGCTGAAGGCGCGGATCGGCGACCGGGTGATTTTCCAGGAGGCGTCCTATCACGGCGCCTCGCCGCTGAGCCTCGCCCCGAAGAACCGGGCGACGCTGGAGATCCGCAACCTCGCCCGCGAGATCGAACCGGTCCTGTTCGCCGAATAAAGCGAAAGGGGACCGGCAGTGCCGATCCCCTAATCTGTGTCCGCGACGGTCTGCGGCGGCCCTCTTACTTCCGAGCGCCGGTTACTTCCGGGTGCTGGCCACCGTCTCAATCATGAACAGCTCCAGATCTTCGGTCGCCGTCTGCGCCTTCTGCTGGGTCTCGACCTGCTCGATCCAGTCCGCGGTCATCGCCTTCAGGGTCTCCGGCAGGGTCTGCAGCTCCAGGATGACCGCGTCGAAATCGCCGTCCTCGGCCGCGTCCTCCGCCCGCGCCATGATGGCGAGCGGCGAGGTTCCCTCCGGCGGGGTGGCGCCGTCGAGACGCCAGCGCAGGCGGGTGGTGGCCGCGGTCAGGTTGGCCATGGTCTCCGACACCCGCTTGGCCAGGTCGCCCTCGGACTCGACGGTCTGATAGGACGCGATCACGGCATGGGAAATGTCCCCGAAGCCGGCCTGCAGCTCGCGGGTCGTCGGGACGCCGGCCGGGGCGAGCGGCTCCAGCGCATACACCGAGGCCACCGCGTCGTTCTCGCCGACGATCGCGCGGAACAGGGCGAGCTCCTCCTCAAACGGATCGCCCGACCCGATCGCGTCGTTCAGGTCGGTGGCCGCGATCATGATCGACGGCACCTTCACCGCCGCGATCGATGCCTGCATGGCATCCTGCTCGACGCCGAGCGCCTGGATGTTCGCCTCCAGACCGGCCACGGCGGTCAGCAGATCGGTTTGCTGCACCTTGATGGCATTGAGGTCTTCAGCGGTCACCGCCGGTTCCGCCGACCGGTCGTTGAGCACGGGGATCAGGATGGCGATGACGATGGCGGCGATGCTGAGAATGATCGGCAGGCTGACCAGCCCGGAACCGCCGGACGCGCTCGGCTGCGGCGCCGGCACACGGGTATATCCGCCCCCGGATCCCGATCCGCCCGACCCCGAACCACCGGAGCCGGACCCCGATCCGCCGGACGGCGTGGCGCCGGTGGTTGAAGAGGATGTGGTCGACGAAGCTGCGGTCGACGAGGCGGCCGCCGTTGTTGCCGGGGCGGCTGCTGCCGGGGGGGCCGCCGCCGGAGCCGCAGCAGTCGGCGATGCCGCCGGTGTAGCCGGAGCGGCTGCCGGTTTGCTCGCCGGTTCAGCCTTGGTCGCTGCCGCACTGGTGGCCGAGGCTGCGGCCTTCGCGCCCGGCGCCTTGGCGGCCGTGGAACGGGTGGCGGTCGATTTGCCGCGTGGTTTCGACGGCGTCCGTGTCCCGGTCGATGCGGTCTTGCGCTTCGTCGTCTTGGCAGTGCTGCCGGTGTCCTCGTCGGTCACGGTCATGTCCCCGTCTTGCGTGAGCCAGCCTTTGGGCAAAGCATACTACAGTGGATTTGAAATGTATCGGCCGCAGCGGCCCTGGCAGGTCGAAAGATGCCGAACATCAATGTCCCGCCGGCCGTTGCACATAACGGTAATACTGCAGGATCATCAGGGCGAGCAGCGCGGTCCAAAAGTTGAAGGTGCACAGCGTGTAGGCCAGCAGCATGATCACGTACATGGCCAATGCCTGCATCAGGAGTATTTCGTACATCATGGCGAAGACGCCGATCAGAAACTCCTCGCCGCGCAGCATGACCAGCGTGGCGATCGCCGACGCCAAGAGGGCGGCGCTCACGGCCACCCCGTAGATCATCCACGACCCGGAGAGGTCCTGGCTGCTCAGCATGCTCCAGAGAGCGTCGTAGCGGTACAGGCCGGGATTGGCGATGTCGGTGAGGAACCGGCGCCACGTCACGTCCCAGGCCCCGCCATCGGCGACGATCGCGTTGATGTCGAAGGAGGGGCGCTCGGGGCTGGCGGCGATCACGCCGATCCCCAGGAGAAGGCCGGTGGTCATCGCCAGCTTGGAGAGCAGCGGAATGCGGTGGAAGAAGACCAGGGGGCGGACATGCCAGATCAGGTTTGCCACCACGTAGCCGACCAGCGGCAGGGCCACCAGAACGATCCCTCCGACGAGCCGGGCACCGAGGGTCGATAATAGTTCCGCTGGTTCCACCGGGGGCTCGAGGCCGGCCCTATTGGACCTTGCTCGCCCCCGGGTTGGCCGGCTGCACCGCCGAGCGGGCATAGACGACCGTCTCGAGCTGCCGCACCGCGCTGGTTGCCTCCAGCCGCTCGACCACGGCGTTCAGCCAGTCGGCCAGGGCGGCGGAGCGCAGCTCCGACTGCAGGGCCGCACCCTCGCGGATGACCAGTTCGAGATCGTCGCGGTCGAGAGCGTCGTCCATTGTGGCGATCGCCGACACCAGACCGCCGCCGCGGCGCGCTTCCGGCACGGTCGAGGAGCCGACAAGCATGTTGAACCAACTGCCGACCCGCTCCGACCAGGATTCCACCTTGGCGACGAGGGTCCCCATGTTGTTGAAGATCAGCCGCAGGTCCCGGCGCAGTTGGGGGATCGAGGCGATGCCGTCCTGGGCGCTCGCGGCCAGGGTGGTCAGCGAGTCCTGAATGCCGGGCGCCCCGTTCAGCACCCGCTGGGCGAAGGCCAGTTCCGGGGTGAAGGACTCCGCCCGGATGACCGCGTCGCGCAGCTGGATGACCGCCAGGATCGGCATGTTCTCGTTCTTGAAGGTCGCCACGGTCTGGGCGACCTGGTCGTTCAGGTCGAGCAGCCCGTTGAAGTCGGTGACCAGGGTGCCGAGGCGGCCCTCGATCTCCTCGAGCCGGCCGGTCAACTCGGCGCTCGCGGCGGCCTGGTCGTCGGTACGTCCTTCGGCGGCCGCCATGCGGTCGGTCAGCACGCCGAGATCGGCGCGGGTGGCGGCGACCTCCTCCTGAACGGCGGCGATCGCGCCCCGGACCTCGGCGGCGGAGTCTTCAAGCTCCGCGCGCAGGGTGTCGGTCACGCCGGTCATGTCGGTGTCCAGGTCGGCGATCTGCCCCGCCTGGGTATCGGTCGTCTGCGCCAGGGTACCGACCTGCGCGGACAGCGCGTCGAGCTTCTCGGCGAGGTCGTCGCGGAACATCAGCGCGCGGGCGTCGTCGCCGGACACGCCCTGGGTCGCGCCGACCCGCTCCAACGCCTCGTTCAGCCGCGCGATGCGCTGGTCGAGACCGGCATAGGTCACCTCCAGACGCTGGGTGTCGTAGCCGGACAGGATGTCGATGGTGTCGTCGTTCAGATACGGCTTGCCGTACTCGGTCAGCAGCGCATGGATCTCGCCACGGTAGCTCGGCGCACCGATGGCGGCGACGGCGGCGGCCAGGGCGATCAGCGCGAACAGGAACGTCAGGAAGGCGGCCGACCAGCTTCCGCGCCTCTTCGGGGCCGGGGAGGCGGAGCCGGACGTGCCCGACCCCGATGGGCCCGACCCTGACGTGCCCGATCCCGAGGTCCCGCTGCGGGCGGACGCTGAGGCGGAGAGCGACGGGGAGGATCCGGTGTTCTGGTCAGTCTTCTGGGAGGACGGCGCATCTTTGCCGGTGGACGACGCGGTCGACGTCTCGCTCGACCCGGTGCCGTCGGCCGTCCGGCTGCCCGGGTACTGGTTCGCCAGCTTCGCGAGGTCTTCGGGGTCCACGTTGGGCAGCCGTGGTCGGTTCGCCATTCTCGTATCCTCGGGCTTGTATCCTCGGCGCGTGGGCTGTCCTCAGACCCGGCGTGCCTACGCGATCTGTTCCGGTATGGAGTTGAACCAGCGCCGCGACCGGATGAGCCATCCATGCCGCTTGGCGGTAATGCCTTCCTCCAGCATCAGCGACTTCACCCGGCGCTTCGCCTCCTCCTCGGAGACCCGCTGGCGGGACTTGGCCCGATACATCTCCACGGCCTGGCGGAAATCCTGGCGCGACAGCCTGCGCTGCCGGTTCCGGCTCGCCTGGACGTTGAGGAACTCGCGGGTTCCCTCGTCGGCTACCCGCTGAAGCACCAGCTTCTGATCGTTCACGGTCGCCAGCATGGCGCCGTTCGCCTCGTCGAGGGACAGGTTGAAGCGCGTCATGCCGTCCTGAAGCAATCGGCGTTCCTCCTCGGCCCGGATGAAACCGCCGTTCATCCCCTCGATACGGACCATGTCGGCAAATCGCCGCCGTGACTCTGGATCTGACACCATCGACCTACGCTGCCTGTTCAGCAATTCCTTGAAATCCGGCGCATTTTATCAACGGTAATGGCCATTGGCGCAATCAGAATAAGATTCCGCCAGCGACTCTCCGGAACGGCCGCCGCTACGGGAAAACCCGAGCGTCGCCTCAGTTCCGGCGACCGCGCATGCCCCGGCGCCCAGGCCCTCATCGGCCGGGGCGCCCGCCGGACCCCGATTACAGCGGGTTCTCCAGAAGCGGGCCCTGCTGGGTGACCAGCCAGTGGGCGCCGACACCGCCGACCACCGCACCGGCCAACGTGGCCATGCCACCGCCGCCCAGCATATCGACAACCAGTGCCACGCCGACCGAGCCGATCGCGATCGCGGCCAGGTCGTTGGTGGTCAGAACCACGGTCTTCGACCCGGTGCCGATCTGCAGCGCGGTCTCGCGGGCCGCTTCAACCATGTCGTTCATGCTCGATTGCATGCGCTCGACCATGGCGTTGAGATTTTCCACCTGCTCCGGTGTGAGGACCGAACCGCCGACCGCTTCGGTGGACGGCGCGGTCGTCGCCTGCTGCGCCGACGCCGCCGAGACCGATCCGATCAGGATTCCGGCTGAAACCAATAAGAAAGCGAACGCTTTCATTTCGAGTACCCCCGTTTTTATAGCCGATACGTGACGTCGAGCTTTCGCGGTGCACATAATGCCCGACGGACCTTCCACCGTCATCCCGTTTATGGGCGCCGATCTTTTGATCTATCGTCACACCATAGCAGAAATCAGTCCGATAGGTTGGATCTTATGTATCGCATTTCTGCGACGCCTTTAATGCACACTCCGTGTCATTTCGTGTGCAGTCTCGGCCTCGCCGCGCTGTTGGCTTGCACGCTGTTTCTCGGGCCTTCCGCCCAGGCGTCAGCGGCCCGTGAGGTCTCGGCCGAGCGGGCGGAACGCTGGGTCCGGCGCGATGCCGTGACACTGCGCCGCACGGCCGAAGCGCTCGTCGCCGCCCGCCTGGGCGAGCCGTACCGGCATGTCGCCGACCGGGTCCCGGAATACAGTGAATGGGTGTATGGCTGGCTCTCCAGCCTCGCGGTCAGCGCGCGGCTGGCCGGTGTCGGCGCCCAGTCGGTGGGCGCTCAGCTCTGGCGCGGCGAACCGGTCGACACCGACGCGATCGTCGGCGACCTGGAGGCCTATGTGGGCGCGGCCTTCGAGGAGCAGGTGATCCGGCCGGAGACCACCGAGCATGAGCTTTTCGAAGCCTGGCAGCAGGCGGTGGATCAACTCGCCCGCGTCGACCGGGGGCTGGCGGCGGAACGCGCGGCCCGGGGCGCGCCGCAGGCTTACGCCCAGCCGTTTCTGGTCGACTGGTATCCGGGGGCGCCCGACCGGCTGACCCGGGGGGCCAAGACGGCGGTGCTGGACGGCACGATCGATCCGGCCCAGGCGGATCTGGTGCTCGGTCGGGCGGTGCGGCCGCTGTCGATCCGGCTGCTCAGCGCGGCGACCCGGCTGGTGATCGTTCCCGTGGTCATTCCCATGGTCGGCGGCGCCGCCGCCGTGACGGCGGCCGACACGGGCGGCTTCCTGGGGGCCTCGCTGTTTTCGGGCGCGATCGCAGCCGGACTCTGGGGGGCGGACTATCTGATCAACTGGGTCGACAGCGCCTGGAACCGGCCCGTCTTCGAGGCCGAGCTGCGGGAGGTGATCGCCGAGCAGCGCGACCGCACGGTCCAGGAGGCCCAGGCCCGGATGGACGCCGCCCTGTGCCGGGTGGCGGCGGTGGCCCCCGCCTGCTGACGCCTCTGCTGATCCCGCGGCTGATCCCTCTGCGGACCGGCTTGCCTGATCCGGCTGGCGTTCGTTAGGATGGCGTTTCTCATCGAAGGCCCAGCGGTGGATCGGATCGCATGGACGGACACTTTATTCTCGGCCCGGGCGGCGTTCTGGCGCGGCTTCTGTATCCGGCCTTCGTGGTGTTCGCCACGTACAACACCAGCGGCTATTCCTATTACCACTGGGTGGTCGACTACCCGGATCAGGACATCATCCTGAAGATCTGCTGCTTCGGTGTGCTGGGCTTCGCCTACTACAACATCACGGAAACCGGGGCGGTCGCCCTGCAGCGTACCGGCCTGCTGCTGGTCACGATCGCCGCCTCGGCCGGTGCCTGGTTCGCCATCGACAAGGATTGGGTGACGATCGACAGCCGCATCGACCTGATCAACGCCATGCAGTTCACCCTGGTGCTGATCATGGGCGCCGGGCTGTGCTACGCCCATATCCACTCTCGGATCGGCGGCGTGAAGATCGTCGAGGAAGGCCGCAACGTCTGATCGGTGACGCCGTCGCGGCCCCGACCCGAGCGCCCGGCCTGACTCGATTCTTCGGTCAGATCTGGTCGGCGCCCGGATAATTTCCGGGAATCCGTGACGAATGGTGCATGCTGATCCGCGCGGGCGAGCCGGTCTGGCGCACCGCGAAGCTGTAGCGTGCCGGGGTGACCACCGGCGCACTGGTCACCGGATCCAGCCAGCTGAAGGTGTACAGCCCGCTCACCAGCGTCGCCCGGTCGGAGGTCAGCCGCTGCAGCTCCTGCTGGAAGCGCACGTTCAGCCCCTCATAGGACGCCAACCGGTCGAAATAGGTACGGATCTGTGCCGGGCCGACCAGCGGCCGCTCCTCCGCCGTCGCCAGCAGCAGGGCGTCGGGCGTGTACAGGGCGATGATCTGCTCGACGTTGCGCGCCTGCAGGGCGGCGGCCCAGTCCCGCAACACGCCGGTCCCGTCGCCGCTGGTCGAGGCCTGCATGGCGTCGGCGGCCGATCCGGACAGGCCGTCGGCGGCCATCGGCGGCGCCGGCAGCCAGGCCCTGGTGCTGGGTGCCGGGTCGGGAATGCCGTCGAACCAACGCGTGTCGCGCCAGATCCAGCCCGAGCGTGCCGGCGTCCAGCCCGACCGGTTGACCAGTTGGCGCACCCGGCGCGCCGCCTCGTTCGGTGTCACCACGTTGCCGGCCCGCGCGGTGAAGAAGTCGGACGCAGCCTTGAAATCCGACCGGGCGATGCGCCCGGCCTCCCTCACCCGGCCGGCCAGGAAGGCGGCCGTCTCGTCGGCCACCTCGCTTTCCAGGATCAGGTCGGACTGCCGCGCGCCGACCAGCAGGGCCGACATGGCGTCGTCCAGGGACAGCCCGAAACGGGTGGTGCCCATGTGCAGCAGCGCGCGCTCCTCTTCCAGCGCAATGAAGCGCCGGCCACTGCGAAAGCTGCCGATATAGTCGAGGAATTGCTGCATCACCCCGGATCCCGTGCCGCGTCGAGCCGCATTAGGGCGTGGGTGGGCGTGAAAATCCAGCAGAGCTTCGCCATTGTTTCCCCCGGCATCCCGTCAGAACGTCGCTTCCAGCCGCGCCGAGACCCGCTTGAACTCGATCAGCGTGAGGATCGACTGCCAGCTCAGCACGAAGGACAGGCCCCAGATCAGCGACTGGGCGATTGCCTTGTTGATGTCCAGCACGTCGTGCTTCGGCCGGTATCCGAAATACAGCGCGATGGCGGAGGCGCCGACGATCGACGGGATGGTCTTGGCCAGGATCCAGTCCCAGCCGATCAGGAACGGCTCTCCCGGCGGCCAGAGCCGCTGGAAGAACTGGTCGCGCCACATGTAGGTGGAGCCGTCGGGGAAGATATGGGCCCAGGTCATCATCGCCACCCAGGCGGTGAGGCTCACGGCGGCCGCCGCCAGGAAGATCGCCGCCACGCCGGACGCCGCCATGATCATCGTGTTGATGTAGATCCGGTGCGGCACGTTCAGGTTCCGCATCGCCTTGATCTGATCGGAATAGACCTTGTGGCCGATGCTCGCGGTGATCAGCGACGAGTTGCGCACGCTGATCAGCACCGCCGCCATCAGCGGCGCCAGCACCCGCAGTTCGCTGAAGGCGAGACCGGCCAGCGCGTCGGAATGGATGATCGGCAGCAGGTAGTCGCGGAACGGCAGGTACATGAAGATGAACCAGGTCGTCACGAAGCCGACGATGGTGCAGCCGAGGCCGACGAAAAGCAGGGCCGAGGGCGAGAAGCAGAGCTCCCAGACGTAGCGCAGGAAATACCGCAGTCCCCAGTGGAACCGCCACCGGGCGGCGGCGTCGGGCAGGGGCCCGCCATCCGCCAGCTCCTGCGGCGCCGCCTCGGATTTGGCCGCGGCTACCGCGAGGGCCGACGGGGGCTGCTCGTTCTCGATCGCCGAGAGCGCCGTCTCGATGGCATCGGTCTCCACGGGCACTTCGACCAGGGCGTGGGCGTTCGAATCCAGCACAAGCGCCCGGTCGGCGACGTCGACCAGGTGTCGGAAGTGGTGGGCGATGATGACCACCGGGATGCCGATCTCGTCGACCAGGGCGCGCAGCATCTCGGCGAGCTGCCGCGAGGACGACACGTCCAGGCCGGAGTTCGGCTCGTCCAGGAACAGGACCGGATGGTTGCCCAGCAGCGTGCGGGCGATGGCGACGCGCTGGCGCTGGCCGCCGCTGGCCGAGGCGACCGGCTGCTTGCGGTCGATATCCTCGATCAGCCGGTCGATCGCCTCGCTCAGGGAGGGGCTGATCGCGTCGCTGTGGTCGCGGGCGATGGCCAGATTGTCGGCGACCGAGAGGTCGTCGAACAGGGCGAAGTTCTGGAACACCACGCCGCCGATCGCCACCCGGTCGGTGGCGAGGTCGTAGATCCGGTCGCCGTAGCTGATCTCGCCGGAGGCCCGCCAGCCTTCCTCGCGCGGGTCGATGGCGCCGGAGAGCATGTTGATCAGCGTCGATTTGCCGGTGCCGCTGGGGCCGGCCAGCAGCACGATCTCGCCGGCATTGAGGGCGAGGTCGACATCGTGCAGCAGCACGCGCCCGGCCGGTTGGGCGATGGAGAGCGACGCGACCGACAGGATCGGGGCGCGGCGCTCGGCGGCGGAGGCAGGGGTCAAGATCCGGCTCTCGTCAGCGGGGTGAAACGGTCCAGTATGCCGGACGGCAGGGGCTCGCCGTTCGGCACGACGACGGCGACCACATGGGGACGGCGCAGGAGAATATAGCGGATGATCCGGACCGCAAGCGCGTCGGGCCGCATCTGCGGGCCACGGCCGACGACGCTGGAGAAGATCGTCGTCGTTGCCGCGGCCGCCTCGCGCTCCAGCACTTGCAGTTCGTTGTGGAAGGCCGGGTCGCGGGAGATATCGTCCAGCAGCGCCTCGGTGCGCGGGTCGTCGGAGACCGCATCGATGAAGGCGTCGGCCAGGAGCACGCTGACCTGCCAGAACCGCCGGTCGCGGCCGAGATTGAGGGCGTGAATCACCATCGCGTCGAAGAATTCGTCGTTGCGCAGCAGGTCGGCCGCGGCGTCGCCCAGCGGCGAGTAGTCGACCTTACCCTCGACCAGCAGGTCGAGCATGTTCTGCCAGGATGGGGTCATCATCTCCAGGGCGGCGGCCCGCAGCCGCGGGATCGCCGCGATCAGCAGGCTGTTGCTGAGCTCGGGTGCGTATTCCCGGCGGTAGATCTCGATCGCCCGGTCGGTCGCCGTGTCGAGGACGGGATCGGCGCGGACCTCGCGGTAGGCGTCGATGACGATCGCCTGGAGCCGCTCCCGGTAGGCTTCGTCGAAGGCCGGATCGCGGACGATGGACACGAACCGGTCGCGCATCGAGCGGGCGACCCGTTCCATGTCCTTGGCGATCTCCATCCGCGACTTGTCCGGCACCAGGGCAAGCAGCGAGCGGGCATTGGTCTCCAGCAGCAGCACCCGGGACTGGCCCACCGGATCGATCTTCACGTCGGGGAACACGGAGACGCGCAGCCGCTCGGGGCTGAGCATCACCACGCGGCCGATGGCGACCGACGAGCCGTCGTCGCGCAGCCGGTAGGCCGGGAAGCCGACGTGGTTGTTGATCTCGCGGGCCCAGTCCGGCCGCTCGAACTCGGCCGTGTTCTCGTTCTGGCCGAAGGGCGTGCCGTGGAAGGCGAGAACCCCGCTGGCGGCGAAGGCCGCCACGATCAGCAGCGAGAACAGATAGGCCGCGGCACGGTAGAGGGTCATGGGGACTGTACGCTGTTCTATGGGAACGAACGGAACGGCCGTCGGTCGTCCAGCACGTCGGCGCTTTCGGCCGGGGGGCGCCGTGCCAGGATCATGGTCTCCAACTGATGGTACAGCGCGTAGAACGGGCGGTTGTCAATAAAGCTGAGCATGTGGACGTTGCCGAGGATGGCGTCGTGCAGGATCGAGCCGGTCAGTTGCGCGCATCCGGCGAAGCGCACGACGAAGAGCGGCGGCAGCAGCATCGAGGCGCTGAGCCCGAGTTCGGTGATCTCGGCCAGCTCGATCCGGCTCTTGCGGATCGGATGCGAGCGGAACACCAGCTCATGGACGTCGCAGATGAACTGGCTGCGGTCGATCGACAGGTAGGTCTCGTAGAGCGTGAGGGTGCTGAACGCGCCGGAACACTGCGCGATGGCCTTCTCGACGACGGCGCTGTGCTCCATGGCGGGCTTCCGAACTGGCATCAGGGGGCGACCGTCGGCGACGGTATAGGACCCCGACAGCGGTTTGCAATCATCGCCGTCTGTTGCCTCAAATGCCCAGGATCGATAGGATCGCCTTCTGGCCTTTTCAAGACCTGCGAGCGTAGTATGGAATTTCTGCTCACGGCGACGACGACGTTCGCAGGAACCCTGCTGGCCCTCGGATTCATCGAGGTGTCCGCGGAGAACCTGGCGATCTGGAACAGCGAACATGTTTCCGGATACTTCTGGAACATCGAGTCGGATCCCGAGGGCAGCGAAGCGGAGCGGCTGGCGTTCGAGATGACCGGCACGCCGCTGGCGCGCACCGATATGGAACTCTGCCGCATCATCGACAGGAATTGAGGGCGCGGTGGAAGGAACGGGATCATGACTTTCGTCGCGACAGTCTCTGGTTTTCTGGCGGCCCAGTTCGTCGCCGCGCTCTACTCGGAACAGTTCGCCGAGTGGTGGATGTACGGCTACGAGCGCGGCTTCTACGCCGAGGTTGCGGCACCCGAGACGGTAACGCCCGGCCAGCTCACGCTGGGCGACAAGGAACTGATCACGAACTACTGCTCGGCCGCGGAGACCGAACACGTGTCGGCGCTGCGGGCGGAACTCGGCGGATGAGGTAGACACCGCCACCCGGCGGGTCCGGGGGACGGCGGACAATCGGGATTGCCATGGGGGGTATGGTGCGACTGGATTTCTTCAAGACGATCGTGGTGGCGCTTGCGGCGGTCTGCCTTATGGCGACGCCGGTGATGGCGCAGCAGGCCGGTTCGGCCACCCTGGATCAGGGTGTGCCGTCGCCGGCCATCGTCCAGTCGCTGGGCGATGCCCGCGACGAGGCCCACACAATCAGCTCGGTATCCGCTGCCCTGCTTGGCGCGGCGGCCGGCGCGCTCGCCCTGAACGTGATCACGGGCGGAGCGGCTCTGACGCCGATCATCGGCCTGCCGGCCTCCAACATCCTCGGCGGAACCTGGATGGCGGCAACCGGCTCGCTGCCGCTGGCCGGCGAGATGGCCGTGCATACCGTCACCGCGGCGACGGTGGCCTTCGGCGGTGCCCTGATGGGCATGTATTTCGTCAGCGAGTGACACCGATGGCGGCCGTTCCGGCCGCAACACGAACAAGACGTTCACGCCTTCCCGGTAAAAGGGACCCACAGGGAGAAATGCTATGACAAAACTGTTCAAGCTCGCGCAAGGCCTGGTGATAGCCCTCGGGCTTGTCTTCGTCGTCGCGACCACCGGCGCCAAGGCCCAGACCGTCCAGCCGATCGTGCCGGAAGCCGCCCAGGCGTCCAGCTTCGACGCCTATCGCGCGGTCGCCATCACCGCCGGCGTGGTCGGCGGTGCGGTCGTCGCGACCATCGTCACCGACGGCCTGATCCTGCCGGTATACGGCACGTTGACCGGCTCGAGCATCGGTGCGCTGGGCCAGGGCAATGCCTTCGCGTTGATTCACACCCAGGGTTACGCGCTGTTCCGCGGCAGCATGCGCCTGCTTGGCGCCGTCAGCGGTGGCCTCTACGCCGACGCCTGGTACACCGGCGAGTAAGACCCGCGATCCCGGCCACGGCCGGGAACAGACCTCCGGCGATCAGCCCGCGTCCATGAGCCGCGCGCTGATCGCCGACACGACATCTGCGACAGGGTTCTCGGCGGTATCGACGATCACGGTACGGCCCGGTGCCCGGTCCTGCAGCACCGCGATCGCCGGTCCCGTGTCGTAGTACCGGGATTCTTCGACCACGATGGCGGCCGCCGAGGCGACGGCCGCCGGATCGGCGCCGGCGTCAGAGAGCAGCCGCGCCAGACGCAGCATCGTCTCCTCCTGCATCAGCGTGCCGACCTCATGCTCGCGAAGCGCCCGCAGGTAGTCCGCCGCCCCGCCCGGATCCTCCGTCATGTCGTTGCCGTCCAGGGACGCGCGGTCGAACGGATCGCCGCGCAGGCTGAGCCGGGCCACCCGAACCTCGGGCGGCGCCTCCAGCACCGCGAAGACGGCATTGGGCAGGCGTGCCGCCGCCGCCGCCTCCGCCGGGCCGCGTACCCCGTCGAACACCAGCCAGCCCCCGGCAAGCCAGCCCTCCGCCGCGTCCCGGTCGACGGTCAGACGCTCCAGGACGTCGCCCATGCCGCCCGGATGCGCATCGCGGAACGCCGCGGTCAGCCGGAACCGCTCGATCCGATCGGTCACCGGGCGGTCGGGATTTCCGGTCATCGCCGGCAGGATGATCCGATCGGTGACGGCGCGGCGGTCCGGCAGCACGGCCCGGACGGCACCGGTCTCGGCGAGCGCGGTCACGGTGGCGGACTTTCCCGAACCGGTGAGGCCGACGAAAATCACCAGCCGTGCCGTCGCCAGGGCCTGTCGCCCGGCGGGCGCCGTGCCCGGGGGGAGCGTGAAATCGACCGCGACATCCTCGGCGCTGAGCCATGTGACCGGATCGGTGGAAATTCGAGGCGGCATGGCCGCTCCCTGATTGATCGGGGCGTCGTCGGACGGATTTTCGGCGGCTCGCGGTCACTTACCCCCGCGACCGCCGAGCCGCGATCGTGGTAGAACGCTCCGTGGAAACCGGCGCAGTGAGTCCGGCGCAACGAATTGCGCGTAGTGAATCACTCTTGGTCCGCCGGTGCAATTGCGCGCGCAGGCAGTTCCGATTTGCGCGATCGGGGAAGCCGGGCTGACCCGGCGGGAGGTCATTGATGCAGGCAGAAGCTATCCGGACCGAAACGGCCGACGGCGTCGGGATCGAGGCGGTGCCGCTGACCCCGTTCCTGGGCGCGGAGATCACCGGCCTCGATCTGTCGCGGGACGTCACGCCGGAACAGGCGGCGCGGGTCCGCGAACTGTTCTTCCGCCATCAGGTGATCGCCGTCCGCGGCCAGGACATAGCGCCGGAGGGGTTCATCCGCTTCGCCGAGATCTTCGGGCCGATCGAGCCGTTCTTCATCAGCTCCTATAACCATCCGGAGCATCCGCAGATCTACGTTCTGTCTAACGTGCGCAAGGACGGCAAGCCGATC
The DNA here is from genome assembly GCF_900102465.1 of Thalassobaculum litoreum DSM 18839. Taxonomy (GTDB): domain Bacteria; phylum Pseudomonadota; class Alphaproteobacteria; order Thalassobaculales; family Thalassobaculaceae; genus Thalassobaculum; species Thalassobaculum litoreum. The sequence continues at coordinate 378,386 of NZ_FNBW01000003.1, forward strand.
GGCCGCGACGGCGCCGGAACCCACTGGCACAGCGACAGCACCTTCGTGGAGAAGCCGAGCAGCGTGACCCTGCTGCACGGGGTCGAGGTGCCGGCGCGCGGCGGCGACACCTTGTTCGCCAACATGTACGACGCCTATGACCGGCTCGACGCGGAGACCAAGGCGCTGATCGACGGCCGCCGGGCGATCCACCGCTACCAGCGCAAGGAGTTCGTGTTCTCCGGCGACCGCGAGCTGACCGCCGAGGAGAAGGCGGAGATCGAGGAGCTGAAGCGCAAACGCCTCGCCGAGGAGGCCGCGGCCGGGCCGTCGCCGACCGCGGAGAAGAGCAACAAGGTGCCCGAGCAGCGCCACCCGGTCGCCCGCACCCATCCGGTGACCGGCCGTAAGGCGCTGTACCTGAACGACGAGATGATGGTGGGGATCGAGGGCCTGGACGATTCAGTCGCGGTGCCGCTGCTGCGCCGCCTGTGCGAGGAGGCGACGACGCCCGACCGGGTGCTGCGCTTCAAGTGGCGCAAGGGTGATCTGGTGGCCTGGGACAACGCCTCGATCATCCATTCCGCGACCTTCACGCCGCCGGACCAGGCGCGGATCATGCATCGTCTGACGGTCGAGGGCGGCGTGCCCGTTTGAAACGCCCTGCGGTGATGCTGCGAGCCAGCGGTGATGGTACGAGTGTGGCCATGATCATTCGGGTGCTCCTCGTTCTGGCGTTTGGGCTTGTCGCCGATCCCACGGCGGCGGCGGCGCGCCCCGTGCTGGACTGGGTCGTCTATGACGACGCCACGCTGGACAGCTACAGCGTCGATACCGATGCCGGCGATACCGCCCGCCACGTGGCCGTGCCCCGGGACGGGGCCGAGGGCGCCAAGCGGGTGATGCTTCTGATCCCCAGCCGCTCGGTCGAGGCCTATACCCTGGCCGTCAACACCATCCTGCAGGTCTTCGCCCGGCGTCAGGTGCCGGCCCGGTTCGACATCTGGTACTACGACAACGACGAGACCGTGGCGCTGGAGGCGCTGCGCTGGTCCTATGACCAGCCGGTGGATCTGATCATGTCGGCCGGCTCGTCGGCCACCTCGTTCCTGCGGGCGCATCACAGTGGCCACGCGATCCCGGCGGTGACCAGCGCGTCGAAGGATCCGATCGCCTCGGGGCATCTGAGTGACCCGTCGGGTAGCGGCACCAACATCGCCTATACCTCGATCAACGTTGAGACCGGGACGCTTGTCGCCTATCTGCGGCGGCTGATCCCCGATCTGAACACGATCGGGCTGATCTATTCGGAGAACAACGACAGCGCGGTCCTGACTCAGGTGAACCCGCTCAAGGCGGCGGCCGACAGGCACGGGCTCACCATCATCGACGTCACGGTGACAGAGCGCGGTTCGGCCGAGCAGGAGCTCGAAGATGGGTTGCCGAAGGCGCTGGAGCGGATCCGAAGGCTGGATCCCGACTTCCAGAAGAGCATCCTGCTGGTCACCGGCTCGACCGCGGCCTATGAACGCATTGCCCAGATCAACCGCCATGCGGGCCGTCTGCCGGTGGTCTCCATGCTGCCGGACATCGTGCGCGCCGGCGAGGAGTCGGCGCTGCTGTCCATCGGTGTGAACCTGACGAGCGCGCTGACGCTGGCCGCGGTCTATGCGGTGGATGTGGTGACAGGGGACGCGCGGCCGGGCGACTTGCCGGTCGGCACGGTGGCGCCGCCGGATCTGGCGATCAACTTTCTGATCGCCGACCGGATCGGGGTGAAGATTCCATTCTCTTTTCTGGAGTCTTCCACCTTCGTATACGATCGAGAGGGACGCCAGGTGGTGGCTTTCGGCCAGCGGGTGTTCTGACGGACCGGGACCGGAGGGTCACGGGTTTAGGGAGCGGGTTCCGCTGCGGTGGCGGAGCGCGTGGAGTGGTCGGCTGAACGTGAATCCCGAGAACGGGTCGCGCCGGCCGAGGCGACGAGGAGGATGCGCGCGGTGTTGGACAATATCCTGACGATTCCGGCCCTGGCGGTCGGTGCGTTCTTTGCGGTTTCATATTTCATCAGTCCGGACACCATCGTGATCCAGAACATCTCGGTGCCGCCGAGCCTGGAGGATCAGGGGTATTCGGGCGCTGTCGCCACCACGATGCTGTCGGACAGCATCGCCTGGATCAGCGACGCCGCGGGCACCAACCGCGGCGCCTATGTTGCCGAGGAGACGGCCCAGGCGAAATCGGTCGAGGCCCTGAGCGACTGGTTCGGTCTGGCCCAGCCGATCCGCGCCACCCAGGTGGCGCTCGGCTTCCTGCCCTATTCCTTCTCCGGCGAGTTCGTCGAGGAGGGCGAGAACCTCGTGCTGCGGATCCGGGGCCAGTCCTCGGAATACTGGCACTTCCTGATGGAGAAGCGCGGTTCGAAGGATGACATCCCCAGCCTCGTCAGTGCCGCGGCAATCGATCTTCTGAAGGAACTCGATCCGTACCTGATCGCCGTCTATCACTTCCGCGACGAGATCCCGTCCCGCGATTTCACCAAGACCAAGGAAGCGATCACCCACGCCCTGGTGCATGCGCCCCGCAAGAACCTGCCCTGGGTCTATGCCCTGTGGGCCCATGTTCTGTACTTCGAGGGCGACCTGGAAGGGTCGATCATGAAGAACCGGCAGGCGCTCGCCCTCGATCCCACCTTCCCGCGCCCGATGATGCGCTGGGGTGAGGCGCTGCAGACCATGGGGATGCACGAGGAGGCGATCGGCCGGTTCGAGAAGACCCTGGAGATCGATCCGCACTATCCCGAGGCCGTGGTGTACTGGGCGAACTCGCTGATCGCCCAGGGCAAGATCAAGGAGGCGGGTCTTAAGTTCCGCGAGGCCTACGACATGGCCCCGGACTTCCCGCGCGTCGTTCACGCCTACGGCATGTACCACGCCGAACACGGCAACAAGGTCAAGGCCGCCGACATCCTGCGGCGGGCGGTCGAGCTGGATGACGGGCACAACGAGAAGTTCGTGCGCGACCTGCGCAAGGTCCAGCTCATGATCGAACCGCGGTTGAAGGATATCGAGACCGACACGGGGGCTTCCGCGGCTGCCGCCGCGGCCGCCCCGAAGGGGTGAGCGGGCGACGCCTGCCCATCCCCTGAAGCCTTCCAAATGACGCCCGGCCCGGGGTGTCGAGGGGGCGACGCCCGAGGCCGGAGACCGGAATGAACCGATTCACTGCGATCCTCCCCGGCATTGCGCTGATGGGGCTCAGCCTGCTCATGTTCGCCTATGTGGGCTATGGCGAGGCCACCCGGGTCTATACCGGCATGCGCATCGACCGGGTGGTCCAGCTCGGCGCGACGCTGCAGCATACCCTCAACCAGTTCGCCCAGAGCGGTCTGCCGCTCGACCAGTTCACCGGCTTCGATCGGCGGGCCGAGCAACTGGGCGGTGTCGATACCTCGATCCATACGGTGGCGCTGACCGGAGTCCGGGGCGCCACCGTCGCCTGCGTCATGGTTCACGAGCATCCGGAAACGGAGGATTGCGCGGGGGAATTCGACGTCCACGTGTCGGCCTTCCACGATCATGCAGACGGGGAAGGGGGCGAGGTCGCCTCGGTCGACAACGCCAAGATCCTGCGCCTGCCGGTCACGGACAAGTTCGGACCGGTCGGCTTCCTGATGCTGCATGTGGACGGCCCGACCATCCGCGGCACCATCGACGACGCCTTCCTGCCGGTGTTCCTCACCGCCGCGGGCCTGTTCCTGGCCTTCGCCGCGATGCAGACGATCGTGGTGCTGCGTGGGGCGGAGGCGGCGCGGCGCTGGCTGCGGCCGACCTTCACAGCGGTGATGGTCGTGATGGTGGCGGTGCTGGTCGTGGTGATGTTCCAGCTCTACCGCAAGGGCGTGGAGGGCCAGGCCGAGGGGCTGGCGCGGTCGATGGCCGCGCGGCTGACGGCGGTCACCGAGATCGGCATTCCAATCGACGCGCTGAGCGGGATCCGAGAGGCGTTGGTCGACTACCGTCGGATCAACCCGCAGATCGCGGCCATCACGCTGACCGAGCGCGACAAGGTCCTGAACCGGATCACCGACCAGGAGCATGCAGGCGACAGCACCGGCGAGGGAACGGTCTCGTTCTCGCAGCCGATCGATGCCGATCAGCAACTGGTCCTGACCGCGGAGCTGCCGTTCTCCGTGGTGATCGAGGCCATGGGGGCCGGCGGGCGGAACTTCGCCGCCCTGTTCTTCGGCTGCATGCTCTTCGCGACGATCTTCTTCCGGGCGGTGCGGGCCGGCGGGTACGGCGCGCGTGCGGACAGGATCACCGGCACGGCCGGGCTGGCGGTGCTGCAGCCGGCCTATTTCCTCGGCATCCTGGCGGATTCCCTGGTGCTGACCGTGCTGCCGGAGATCAGCCATGAACGGGTCGTGTCCGAGGGCCTGTCGGGCGGCTTCGTGTCGCTGCCGTTCAGCCTGTTCTTCATCGGGCTGACCGCCGCGCTGATCCCCGCCTCGATCCTGACCGAGCGGATCGACCTGCGCGCCCTGTTCGTGGGCGGTGCCGCGGCGGTGGCGGGCGGGCTGTTCCTGGTCGGTGGCGTGGAGTCGTTCTGGGCGCTGTGCATGGGTCGGACGCTCGGCGGCGTCGGTCAGGGCATTCTGCTCGTCGCGGTGCAGGCCTATGCCTTCGAGATCGTCTCGTCGGAGGAGCGGGTGCGGGCGGCGGCGGCCCAGGTGTTGGGCTATAACGGCGGCCTGATCGTCGGCACCGGCATCGGCGGGCTGCTGGCGGTGTTCATGCCGGACGCCACGTTCGTCATGCTGGCCGGCCTGGTGGCGGTGGTATCGCTGCTCTACATCCGCTTCGTGCTGCCGTCCCTGCGGAAGGACCAGGAGCCGCAGCCGATCCGGTTGTTCGGCGACCTGAAGCGGGTGCTTGTCTTCCCGGACTTCCTCGCCCTGCTGACCATGATCGGTGTGACCTCGAAATTCGCCCTGGCCGGGGTGGCGATCTTCGCCATGCCCCTGGTGCTGCACCGGTCGGGCTACGGCGACGACGAGGTCGGTCAGGCGCTGATGGTCTTTGCCATCGTCACCTATCTGGTGACCGCCATCGCCCCCCGGCTGGTCAAGCTGATCGGCTCGACCGACCGGGCTCTGGTGGTCGGGATGATCGCCCTGGCGCTGGGCATGGCCGGGCTGGGACTGGTCACCGGGGTCAGCGGCGGCGCCATGCCGCAGTGGCTCATCGTGCTTGCCGTCGACGTCCAGACGGCACTGGAGGCGATCCCGCTGTCGGTGGCGAGCGGTGCGGCCATTGGCCTGTCCGTGGCGCTGCTGGGGGTCGGCCAGGGGCTGATCGCCGCCCCCATCATCGCCCGCGTCGCCGCCGGCGGGGCGGCCGGGGCCGTGGGCCGCGACCGCACCATCGCCGTCTACCGGATCCTGGAGCGGATCGGTCACATCTCGGGTCCGGCCCTGGTCGGCCTGCTGCTGGTCGCCGCCTCCGACAATCCGGCCGCCCTGGCGGTACTGGGGATCGGATACGCGGTGGTGGCGTTGCTCTATGGTCTGGCCAGCTTCGCCATGCGCCAGCGTGCGCCGGCCTGACGCAGCTCAGTTTCCGGCGGCCAGACCGCCTTCCCGGGCGGCGTCGGCGATCAGCGCATCGACCGTCTCGATCGACAGGTCGCCGCCGTCGCCGGCTTCCTTGACTCGGCGGGTGACCGCCTTGAGCACGGCCAGCGGCAGGCTGTAGCCGAGCGCCTCGGAGCGCACGCGGATTGCGTTCCAGCCGGTCAGCCGATGGCCGATGGAGATCTGCCGGTCCAGACCGAAATCCGCCGGGTCCAGGGCCTCGTAGGCGCGCGGATCGTTGTACACCGCCTTGGTGTGCAGGCCGGCCTTGTGGCTGAACGCGGTCTCGCCGACCAGCACATCGTTGAACGGCACCTCCACTCCGGCCAGCGCGGCCACCCGGTGGCACAGGGCGGGCAGGGTCGGCAGGTCGAACCGGGACCGGGTGGTCTCCGGGTCGGCGGCGTAGAGCACGGCGATCAGACCCTCCAGGGAGGTGATCCCGTTGCGCTCGCCGATGCCGAGCACGGTGGTGTTGATGTAGCCGGCGCCGGCCATGGCGGCGGCATGGGCATTGGCGATGGCGCAGCCGATGTCGTTATGGCCGTGGAACTCGACCGGCGTGCCGGTCAGCCGCGAGACCAGACCGACCACTTCCGACACCCTGTCGGGCGTGGCGGCACCGGTGGTGTCGGCGATGCCCAGCCGGTCGAACAGCTTCAGCTCCGACAGCGGCAGATAGACGTTCAGCAGGTCGTTCAGCGGGCAGCGGAAGGCGTCCTCGCTGGAAAACCGGAGGATGACGTCGGGCGCGCGCTTGCGGACATATTCGCCGATCTCGGCGGCGGTCCGGACCACCTCGGGGATCGCCTGACCGTGGCTGGCGCGGCGCAGGATCGGCGAGATCGCCATGACCATGTTGAGGGCGCCGACCCCGCTGTCGAGGGCGATGTCCACGTCGTCGCGGTGACAGCGGATATGCGCGGCCACGGTCACCGGCAGGTTGGCCCCGGCGATCCGCGCGGCGTCGTCGCGCGAGCGCGGGCTGGCCGCCGGCGAGGTCACCTCCAGAAAGGTGATGCCGAACTCGCTCAGCGCATGGGCCAGTTCCAGCTTGGCGTCGGAGGAGAAATCAGCGCGCGCGAATTGCTCACCTTCGCGCAGCGTGGTGTCGATGATCGTGACGTTCTCGAGAGGCACGGAACCCTCTTGGGCCGGAGAGCGGGAGTAGGGCGAAGCCTACTCGAACCGGGTTGAAATGTCGCGGAGTTCCCTCGCGCCGCGTCGGTCTTCCGACGGGGTGGTCCGGGAGCAGAGAAGCCTCACGGCGGCCCGTCGAGATTCCATGGCTTGGTCGGTTCGCTCCCCCTGAAATGCGCGATGATCGCGTCCCGGCTGGCACGGCAGGCGGCGAGATACGCCGGATCGCGATACCGGCCCTGCGCGCGCGCCTGCTCGACCATGGCGACCGGATCGCCTTCGGCACGGATCAGCGCATCGGTGCTGGTACTCTTGATCTGATACAGCGCGCGGACCCGGTCGTCCGGCGGCAGCGCGAGCGCGGACAGAAACCGCAGGGCGGGCATCATCCGCTGGCGCCGGATCAGCGTGGTGACCTGCCCGGACCCCGGCTCGATCCAGGCCGCGCCCGTCTCGGACACGCAGATCATCGGGTAATACGGGGCCAGGGCCGGAAAGACCGTGTTGCGGTAGATCTCCACGCCCCAGTAGCGCCGGGCGATGGTCGCGAAATGCGCCAGGCTGGCCACCGGCACCATCCCGGCGGACTCCATCGGCAGGATCTCGATCTTCGGCTTGGTGACGGTCACCGTGTCGTTGGCCACGTCGACATAGAGCGGGCCGAGCTGGATGGCGTTCTGGAAGTAGGACTCGCGCAGAACGCCCCATATCTTCCCGCCGACCCCACCCTCGGCGATAAAGCCGTGCAAGGCGCGGGTAGCGGCCGAGTCGGGCTGCTGGATCCGCGCGACCAGGGCGGCGAAGACGGCGTCGCGGATCTCCAGGCAGCGGCCCAGGGGGTAGAGCTTGCCGGCGAAGCTTGGGAGCCGCGGGGCCAGTTCCTCGTCGGCCTGCAACCGAAGCTCCTGGAGCAGAGCGTGGAGCCCGTCGAGATCGCCGAGATAGGTCCGGGCGAGCCGCCGCTGCCGGGCACCGGGAGGTATTGGCTGCCGGGGCAGGTGCGGGGAGTCCGCGCCGTCTCCGGGTTCCAGCCAGACCGGCGGTGCCCAGGGCCGCGTGGCCGCGACCGCGGTCCAGGCAGGGTCGCAAAGCGCGTCCGTCATCGCCTGAAAGACCGCCCCGGCCCGGCGCGGTCGGCCGACGGTCGGGGGCATGTGGGGAGGCTGTCGGTCATGCGACCAGACTAGGCCATGCCCTGACCCGCCGGGCAAGCTCAGGCATCTGATCGACGACGGGGCCGGCGTGTGGTCTACCGACCGGCCGCCCTACTGGCTGGCGGTCACGCCGCCGTCGATATAGACGACCTGGCCGGTGATGTAGCCGCCGGCCGGGGCGGCGAAGGCGATGACCTGCCCCGCCACCTCGATCGGCTCGCCGATCCGGCCCAGCGGGTTGCGGTTCAGGATGAAGTTCTTGAACTCCTCGCGCTCCAGATGCGGCCGGATGCGGTCCGACTGGATGAAGGTCGGCGCCACGCCGTTCACGGTGATGCCGTAGGGCGCCAGTTCCATGGCGTGCTGCTTCACCAGCATCAGCAGCCCGCCCTTGGTGGCGCAGTAGGCGGAATAGCCGCGGCCGCGCAGCGCCAGCTGGGAGCGCACCGACAGCAGGTGGATGTGCCGGCCCTGGCGCTCGGTATCGACCTGATGGCGGGCGACGGACTGGCTCAGGAACATGGCCGAGCGCAGGTTGGTGGCGTACATCGTATCGAACGCCTCGGGCGTGACGTCGAAGATCGACTGCTCGCGCTGGATGCCGACACAGTTCACCAGGATGTCGATCCCGCCGGCCAGGCCGATCGCCTGCTCCACCGTCTCGCGGATCGCCGGAACGTCGCTGGCATCCAGGCCGAGGCCCCAGGCGGTGCCGCCCTGGGCCGCGACGCGCTCGGCCAGGGCCTGCGCCTTGGCCTGCTGCGGACCGGCGACCACGACGGAAGCGCCGTGTGCGGCGAGCGCGAGGCAGATCGCCTCGCCCAGCGCGCCGTAACCGCCCGGCACGAAGGCGGTCTTGCCCTTCAGGCTGAACAGGCCGGCGAGCCGATTGGGATCGATTCCGGGCGTGAGACTTGGGGACGGGGCTTCCATGTCAGACGGTCACCCCGGCGGCGGTGTAAACACTTTCCATCAGTCGCAGCGTTTCCAGATTGTCCAGTCGGTCGGTCTCAAACGGCGCACCGGTGCGCACGCCGTCGACGAAGGCGGCGATAGCATGATCGAAGCACTCCTGATAGCGGCCGATCAGGTCGACCTCCTCCGCCGCGTCCTCCTCGCCCACGAGAAACACCCGGTTGAAGTCCATGACCACCGTGCCCTCGGTGCCGACGATTTCGAGCCGGTCGCCGTGCAGGGGCGGATAGCCCGGGGCGCAGATGCAGCCGTCGGCGGTGGCGATCAGGCCGTCCGGCCCGTCCATCAGGATCGACGCGGTATCCTCCCCCGGCAGGCCGTCGGCAAGCCGGTTCAGCCGGGCGGCGACGACGGTCAGTGGGCCGACCAGCAGGCGCAGAACGTCCAGGTGATGGATCATGGTCTCGAACACCAGATTGCGCCGGAAGCCGGTCAGGTAGGGCTGGCGCTCGATCAGATACGGGACGTCGCCGACGCGCGGGCACAGGCCGGAACCGCGCACGGCGATGGCGGCATGGCGCGGACGCCCGATGCGGCCCTCGTCGATCCAGCGGCGCACGGTCATGTAATGCGGCCGGAAGCGGTAGTTCTCGTGCACCATGAAGCGGATCCGCTCGCCCACCTCGGCGACCAGCGTCTCCGCCTCGGCCACGGTCTCGGTCATCGGTTTCTGCAGCAGGACGTGGACGCCATGATCGGCCGCCAGCCGGGTCAGCGGCGCGTGCCCGCCGACCGAGGCGGCGATGTCCACCATGTCGAACCCGCCGTCGGCGAACATCGACGCCGGGTCGTCATAGACCCGGTCGATGCCGAATTCGTCGGCCCGGGCCTGGGCCTTCGCCCGGTCGAGGTCGCAGATCGCCGCCACGGGCACGCCGGCGGCCTGCCAGGCGCGCAGGTGGTAGAGGCTGATCATCCCCGCACCGATCAGGGCCGCCCTCATGCTGCGCGCTCCGTCAACAGATCGCCGAGATAGGCCTGCACCGGCGGATGGGCGATCAGCGAGGCGTAGTCGGGCATCGGCGTGACCGAACCGGTCTGCACGAAGATAAACCGCTCGCAGATTTCCTGCAGGATCTCCAAGTGGAACCGCTCGTTCGGGTGGACGCAGAGGAAGACCAGCCTGCCCTGGGCGCGCAGCTTGCGGAAGAAGTCGAGCATGAAGCCGATATAGCCATCCTGGGTGTTGAACTGCGGCTCGTCGAATAGGTGGACGATTGGGTAGTCCGACCCCGCCTTCTCCAGCATGAAGTTCGGCGTCAGCGAGCGGAAATGCCGGACCTGGTAGGACTGGTGATAGTGGATCGCCAGCCGGTCGCGCTCGTCGGTTCGGATGCGGTGGATGTCGCGGCCCTGAACCAGCACCCGGCCGCTCGTCGGCGCGTTGGAGCCGGTGATCAGCTCGAACAGGGTGGTCTTGCCCGAGCCGTTCGGGCCCATGAGGCCGACGATGGCCGGCTCCTCGATGGTGAAGTCGGCGGCCAGGGTGAAGGTCGGCTTCCGGCTGGGAAAGCCTGTGGCGTAGGTCTTGGTCAAATGCTCGACGCTCAGCATCGCGGTCATGGCTCAGATCCCGATCAGGTTGCGGCGCAGGTTTTCGTCGCGGATCAGCTCGGCGGCGGTGCCCCGATGGACCACCCGGCCGCGGTCGAGCACCACGGCCCTGTCGGCGACCTCCAGGGCGGCGAGCGCGTTCTGCTCGACCACCAGCACCGACAGGCCCTCGTTCTTCAGGCGGCGGATGGTCTTCATCACGTCCTGCACGATCTTCGGCGCCAGCCCCTGGCTCGGCTCGTCGAACAGCACGAGGCCGGGCGAGCCCAACAGCGCGCGGGAGATCGCCACCATCTGCATCTCGCCGCCGGACAGGTTCTCCGCGTCCCGACCCATCAGGTGTTCCAGGGCGGAGAAGATCTCGAACATCTCGTCGAGCCGCCAGGAGCGGAAGCGGGTCGTCTTGCGGGCTATGGCCAGGTTCTGGGCGACGCTGAGAGTCGGGAAGATGCGGCGGTCGTCGGGCACCCAGCCGACCCCGCGCCGGGCGATGTCGTGGGTGTTCAGCCGGGTGATGTCGGTCCCGTCGAACCGGATCTCGCCGGAGCGCGCCGGGGTGAGGCCGAGGATGGTGCGGATGGCGGTGGTCTTGCCGACGCCGTTGGCGCCGAGCACGGCCAGCACCTCGCCGGCGCCGACATCGAGCGAGACGTCGAACAGCGCCTGGGTCTCGCCGTAGAAGGTGTTGACGTTGCGGATCTCAAGCATTTGCGAGCTCCCCGATATTGGAGCGCCGGACCCAGCGGTTGGCGCGCAGCTCATCCGGCGTGCCCTGGGCGATCACCTGACCCCAGTGGATGACCGAGATCTTGTCGGCCAGGGCGAAGAGGAAGCGCATGTCGTGTTCGATCACCACGATGGTGGTGTAGCGCTTCAGTTCCCGCATCAGGTCGGTCAGCCGTGCCGTCGCCTCGGTGCCGAGGCCGGCGGTGGGCTCGTCCACGAACAGCAGCCGGGGTTCGGTGGCCAGGGCCACGCCGATCTCCAGCGCCCGGCGCTCGCCATAGGACAGCGACTTGGCGTTGACGCCCTCACGGCCCTTCAGCCCGACCCGGCCCATGATCTCGGCGGCCCGGTCCTGGGCCGCGCTGTCGCCGTCGAGCGCATGCAGCCCGTCGAATCCGCGCCGGCGGGTCGAGGGCAGGGCCATGACCACGTTGTCCAGGGCTGTGAACTCGTCGAACAGGGTCATGATCTGGAACGACCGCGAGATCCCCTTGGCGACGATCCGATGCGGCGCGACCCCGGTGATGTCCTCGCCGTCGAAGGTGACGCGGCCCCGGTCCGGCTTGTAGCGCCCGGTCAGCACGTTGAAGCAGGTGGTCTTGCCGGCCCCGTTCGGCCCCATGATGCCGGAGACCTGGCCTTCCTCGAAGGCGAGGCTGATATCCTCCAGCACGACCTGGTCGCCGAACCGCTTGTGCAGATGGGTGGCTTCGAACAGCGCCATGGCTCAGCTCCTCGATTCGGCGGGACGCGGGGCGGGCGTCGTAGCGCCGCGGCCGCGCAGGCGAGGCGCGACCCAGCCGCGCCACATGCCGGCGATGCCGTCCGGCTTGAACATCACCAGCACGACGAACATCAGCCCGAACCAGAGCAGCCAGGCTTCGGTATAGGCGCCGAGGATGTCGCGGGCGACGAAGTAGAGGATGACCCCGAGCACCGGTCCCCAGAAGCTCACGAACCCGCCGCCGATCAGCACGATCAGCACGATGGTGCCGGACCATTGCAGGCTCATGATGTTGATGTACGCACCCTCCTGCGCCATGGCGAACAGCCCCCCGGCCAGCCCGGCGATGCCGCAGGACAGGGTGAAGGCCGCCCATTTGTAGAGCCGCACCGGATAGCCGATGAAGGCGACGCGGGTCTCGTTCTGCTTGATCGCCCGCAGGGTGCGCCCGAACGGCGAGTTGGTCAGCCGCCACAGCAGGACGATCAGGACCATCATCACCGCGTAGCAGAAATAGTAGAGCGCGGTGTTCGACTGGATGGAGACCTCGGCCACGCCGAAATCGGCCGGCAGGCGGGCGATGTTCAGCAACCCGTCCTCGCCCTTGGTGACGTCGGTCCATTTGCTGGCGATGAAGTAGAAGATCTGGCCGAAGGCGATGCTCATCAGCGCGAAATAGATGCCGCGGCGGTGGGCCAGGAACAGGGCGGTCACCGCGCCGAAGGCACCGGTCACCACGATCGCGGCGGCGAGGCAGAACCACAGGTTGGCCCAGACCTCGAACTGCGCCAGCCCGAAGGCATAGGCGCCGATGCCGAAGAACGCGCCATGGCCGAAGGACGGCAGGCCGGTGTAGCCGAGCAGCAGGTTGAAGCCGAGAGCGAAGACGATCCAGATCAGCACCTCGACCCCGAGATACTGGTACAGGCCGACGGTCTCGATCCACAGGGGCAGGGTGGCGAAGACCACGGCCATGACCAGGATCGGTCTGGTGATCCAGGCGGTGGTCTCGCGCCGGTCGTACTGCATGGCGGGCAGGGTCATGACAGGCTCCTCACGACTCGAGCACGCTGGCCTTGCCGGCCAGCCCGCGCGAGCGGAACGTCACCACTGCAAGCAGCAGCAGATACATGGACAACAGCGACCAGTCGGTGGCGAAGGCGGCGGTCAGGCCGACCACGAGGCCGACCAGCAGCCCGGCGCTGACCGCACCCCAGAAGCTGCCGACCCCACCCAGCACGATCACCACGAAGGCCGGCACGACCGCGTCGACGCCGACCACCGGCCGGATGCCCCAGATCGGCGCCATGATGATGCCGGCGATGGCGGCCAGCGCGGCCCCGAAGGCGAAGACGAACAGCCGCAGGCGCGACAGGTTGTGGCCGAGCGCGCGCACCATCTCGCCGTCATGGGCGCCGGCCTTGATGATGGCGCCGTAGGGCGTGCGGTTCAGGAACAGCCACAGCAGCCCGATCATCGCGGCGGCGAAGATGGCGGCGTAGATCCGGTAGGTGGAATAGATCAGGTCGCCGGCGATGAAGCCGCCGGAAATACCGCGCGGGATCGGCAGGTAATATTCGCTGCTGCCCCAGATCTCCCGGATGCCCTCCTCCAGCACCAGCGCGGCGCCGAAAGTGAGCAGCAGGCCGTAGAGCGGGTCCTGGCCGTAGGTCCGGCGCAGGCAGAGTTCCAGCCCGGCGCCGACCACGGCCACGACAAGCGGCCCGACGATCAGCGCGATCACGTAGCGGGGCACGTCGGGCAGCGCGTAGTACGGCTCCATGAAGGCGTAGGGCAGGCCGCCGTCCGGCACCATGACCGCCAGTGCGACATAGGCGCCGAGCGCGAACAGCGAGCCATGGGCGAGGTTGATCACCTCCATCACGCCGATGATCAGCATGAATCCCAGGGCGAGCAGCGCGAACAGCAGCCCGAGGGCGAGGCCGTTGATGATGTGCGGAATCAGGTCATAGAGCATGGGTCGGAAGCCGCCGCCGATGACTGGAGTTCAGGAAAAGGACGGGGGAGCCCGGGACGGGACTCCCCCGCAGGGACGGAGGCGAGGATCGCCTCTGCGCGGTCAGCCCTGGTCGTAGCTGGGCGTGTCCGCGTAGCTCTCCAGCTTGCACTCGTCGCCGGCCGACGAGCGGATCGCTTCCGGATCCGACCAGCTCAGGATGTTGAAGTAGTCGGTGTCGTCGCGCGGCTTGGCGTTGCCCTCGGCCAGGTAGATGGTCTGCTGCACCTGGTGCGAGTTCGCATCGATCACCGCGTCGAAGTGCTGCATGCGGTCCTTGGCGGTCATCACGCGACCCTCCAGGGCCTTGATGACCTTCATGTTGTCGGTGGAGCCGACCTCCTCGACCACCCGCAGCAGCTCGCGCATGGCGACATAGCCGTTATAGGTGACGTTGCCCGGCACGCTGATCCGCGTGGTCGGGTACATCTCCTGGTACTGCTTCACGAATTCCGGAACGCCCGGCAGGTCGAGATAGTGGTACCAGGTGGTGCCGAACACGCCGAAGGCGGCATCGGCGCCGAGGCCGAAGATGTCCGGCCAGTCCTGCTGGTTGTTGATCCAGGCCGGGTTGCGGTCGAGGCCCATGTCGTGGACCTGCTGGCGCATCACCTTGAAGTCGTCGCCGCCGACCGCGGCCGCCACGACATCGGGCTTCATCTGCTGGATCTTCAGCAGCACGCTCGACCAGTCGCGGGTGCCGACCGGGATTGCGATCTCGTCCATCACCGTGGCGCCGTACTCGGTGGCGACCTTCTTGGTGGCGGCGTTGGTGTTCTGGCCCCAGACGTAGTCGTTGTAGATCAGCAGCCAGTTGTTGCCGAAGCTGTTGATGGCGTTGCGCGCGGCGGCCTTGGAGAAGTTCTCGCCATTGCCGTCCCACACGAACTTCACCCGGTGGCAGTTCGCCCCGCTCTCGGTCGGCGAGCTGGAATTGGTGTTGAAGTAGACGCAGCCGTATTTCTGCGCCACCTGGCTGATGGCGTTCGCCGTGCCCGACTGCACCGCGCCGGCCAGGAAATGGACGTTCTCGCGGGTGATCATCCGCTCGGCGACGCGGGTGCCGGTCTGCGGGTTGGTCTCGGTGTCCATCCATACGGTTTCGATCTTGCGACCGAGCACGCCACCCTTGGCGTTGAACTCGGCGACCGCCATCTCCGAGCCGCGCTTCTCGGCCTGTCCGGAATTGGCGAACTGTCCGCTGGCGTCGTGGGTGAGGCCGATGCGGATCGGCTTGTCGGAGGCTGCGGCATAGACCCGGTTATGGGTCCAGGGACCGAACAGCGCGGCACCGCCCGCCGCGCCGCCGAGGAGAGAGGTCTTCAGGAAACTGCGTCGATTCACTGCCTTCATGGACATGGGGTTTCCTCCTGTTTTCGTTTTCTCGCCCGGTCCCGTTGAGCGGCCGGTGCGTTGGTTCCCCGCCGGCCGTTACGGTTCGACGGAGACAGTCTCCGGGTCCGCCGGGACCAGGATCTCCATGGCTGTGTAGTCGTCGGAATATTCGAGGACCCGGTGGTGGATGCCGGGCTCCTGGTACATCGCCGTGCCCGGCTCCATCAGGATCTCGCCCTGGCCCTCGAACTCCACCCGCGCCCAGCCCTTGAGCACGTAGACCATCTGGAAATCGACCTTGTGGTAGTGCAGGTCGCCGCGGCCCGGGCAGGGCGCGTTCGGCCGGTGGATATGGGCGCGGAACTTGCCGCCGGTCTTCTCCGCCATGCCGAGGTCGCGGTAGTCGAAGAACCCGCGGAAGCCCGGCTCCCAGGCCGCGTCGCGTTCGTGCTGAACATGGAAGGCGCCGCGGCCGAACCCCTTCGGCTCGAACTCGTCGCCCTTGTCGGATCCGGTCATGCCGCGTCCCCCTTTCCGTCGAATGGAAATTTCATTCGTTATTCAGAAAAGAACGAAAATTCGTTCCTGTGGTCAATATGGAAATTTCAAGTTTTTGATCTAGAATGAAAATTCATTCAATTTCTTGCCCGCACGGGGTCCTGGCGGGTATAGGCAGGACAGGCGGGAACGACGGAAAGCGACTGGGATGAGCGTGGATAACTCGGGCGGCCCGCAGTCCTTCGACGCCCTGCGGCACGCGTTACAGGAACGCTACGACGAGCTCAGCCCGCATCTGCAGCGCCTGGCCCGCTTCGCCCTGGACGACCCCAACGCCTTCGCCCTGGAAACCGTCAACCGGCTCGCCGAGGTGGTGGAGGTGCAGCCCTCGACCCTGATCCGGTTCGCCAAGGAGCTCGGCTATTCCGGGTTTTCCGAGATGCAGAAGGTCTTCAAGCTGCGGCTGATCGAGGGCGCGCCGGCCTATCGCGAGCGGATCTACCGCCACAGGGAGTCGCTGGAGCGGGCGGCCAAGGACGATCCGGCGGCGATCCTGAACGAATTCACCGACGCCTCGATCATGTGTCTGGAGCGGCTGCGCGACACGGTCCAGCCGGAGACACTGGCGCGCGCCATCGCCATGATGGATCAGGCCGACACGATTTATGTGATCGGCCAGCGCCGGGCGTTTCCCATCGCCTCCTATCTGGCCTATGGGCTGACCCGGCTTGAGCGCCGCTGCCAACTGCTGGACTTCGTCGGCGGCATGGTGCCGCAGCAGGTCGCCACCCTGCGGCAGAGCGACCTGCTGATCGCCATCGCCTTCGCCGAGTACACGCCGGCGGTGGTCGATGCGGTGACCGACGTCCATATCCGGGGCATTCCGATGTTCACGCTCACCGATGTGCCGACCAGCCCGCTCGCCCGGCAGAGCGAGGTCTATTTCTGCGTCGACGACGCCGATATCCACCGCTTCCGGCCGATCGCCGCCTCGATCAGCCTGGTTCAGTCGCTGATTATCGGCCTCAGCTATTTTCAGGATTCAGGCAAGGGCGGCGACTGACGCCTACGCCGGCGCGCACGATCGCCGCCGCGGGTTGGGCGAAACACGACGTCCTTCGTCACCCGGCAGGGTAATGGAAATTGCGTGTTGTCTTTCGGGGTTCGGATGGTGGGCGCACAAGGACTCGAACCTTGGACCCGCTGATTAAGAGTCAGCTGCTCTACCAACTGAGCTATGCGCCCATCCGTGCGGGCCGCCGGAGATGCCGCGGTTCCGCGAAAGAGGCGGCCTTATAGCGGGTCGATTCCGGTTTGTCGAGAGCGTCGGCAGGGTATTTTGATCGGTATTCCGTCACGGGCCGTCCTCTCCGTGCCGGGCGGCCGTCGCACCGGGCGACCGTCACGTCGGCCGGAGCAGCCAGCCCCTCTCGCCGGCGCCGCGCCTCGTGCTAAGACGGAGCCGCAACCAAATACCGGAGGAATGCGCGATGAGTGTGGCCGATCTGGCGCCCGAGACCCTGACCCTGGAGATGGTCGACGAGCATGTGCTGCTGGTCACCCTCGACCGGCCGGATGTGCGCAACGCGCTGAACACCCAGATGGGCTTCGACCTGCGCGACCTGTGGGTCGAACTCTACCGCGATGCCGGCGAGGTGCGCTGCGTCGTGCTGACCGGGCGCGGCGACAAGGCGTTCTGCGCCGGCGGCGACCTGAAGGAACGCAACGGCATGACCGATGCCGACTGGCGCCGCCAGCACGCCCTGTTCGAGCAGATGGTCAAGGCGCAGCTCGACTGCCCGGTGCCGATCGTCGCCGCGGTCAACGGAGCGGCCTTCGCCGGCGGGCTGGAGATCGTGCTCGGCTGCGACTTCGCCTATGCCGCGCCGACCGCCCGCTTCGCCCTGACCGAGGTCACCCTCGGCATCATCCCGGGGGCGGCCGGGACCCAGAACCTGCCGCGCGCCGTCGGCCTGCGCCGGGCCAAGGAGATCATCCTCACCGGCCGGCCGTTCTCCGCCGAGGACGCGCTGGCCTGGGGCGCGGTCAACCGGATCTGCGCCGACGGGACCCTGCTGGACGCCGCGCTGGACACCGCCCGGGCGATCGCCGGCAACGCGCCGATCTCCGTGCGCCAGGCCAAGAAGTCGATCAACGCCTCGGAGATGATGGACCTGAAGAACGGCTACGATTTCGAGATCGAGGCCTATAACCGCACCGTGCCGACCGAGGACCGCCTGGAGGGCGTGCGCGCCTTCAACGAGAAGCGCCAGCCGGTCTACAAGGGGCGCTGACACAACATGCGGGGACCTCTGCCGGCGGCGGTGACCGACGGGCGGGCGGCGAGCTGGATCGCCGCCGTCATCCTGCTGGCATTCCCGACCGTGGGCATGCTCGCCAAGCACGGCATGAGCACGCTCGGGATTACCCTGGCCGTGCTGCTGGGCGCGCTGCTGCTGCTCGACCGGCGGCTGCCGTGGCCGGGCTGGGCCCTGGTGGCGCCGGTGGCGGCGCTGCTGGCGGTGCAGGCGCTCGACCTGCTCGTCGCACCGTCCTGCCCGCCCTGCGCGGATCGCTGGCCGCAGGCGGCTGGGGCCGCGGTGCTGCTGCTGCCCCTGGCGGCCGGCGGGACGGTCGCGGCCGCGCGGCTGGATCGGGCGCTGGTGCGCCGGGCCCTGGTGGCGGGCGTGCTGATCGGAGCGCTGGTGGCGCTGGTCGAGCTCGGGCTGGACGCGCCGATCTACCGCCTGCTCAACGGCCGCGATCCGGGAGAGGCGGTTTCCCTGTCGCGGTACAACCGGGGCATTGTCGCGCTGGTGCTGCTGGCCCTGGTGGCGGGCGGGGTGCTGTGGGGCGAAGGCCGCCGGGTGTGGGCGGTCGCGCTGCTGGCGGCGGTCGGGGCGGTGTCCATGCTCGGGATTTCGCTGATCGCCCATCTCTGCCTGCTGCTCGGGCTGGTCACGCTGGTCGCCGGTGCGGTGGCCGAGCGGCTGGTGCGGGTCGCGATGGTCGTGGTGGTGGCGGTGCAGATGCTGTCGGCGCCCTGGGCGGCGAACGCGGTCTACGACTGGGTGATCACGGACAATGTCGCGATCTCCGACTTGGCGATCCGGCATCGGCTGGAGCTGTGGGATCACGGCGGCGCCCTGGCGCGGGAGCGGCCGTGGACCGGTTGGGGGCTGGACGCCTTCGATCACCGGCCGATCGACCCGGAGCGGCTGGCGAAGGCGCAACGGATGACCAAGCCGGAGCCGCATCCGCACAATGCGGGGCTGCAGCTCTGGGTCGAGACCGGGGTGGTCGGCGTGTTGCTGGGGATCGCGTTCCTGGCGGCGGTCGCCTGGCAGATCGGCCGGCTGCCACGGGCGCTGCGCCCGTGGGCGACGGCGCTGCTGGCGGTGGGTCTGCTCCCGGGGCTGGTGTCCTTCGGGCTCTGGCAGACCACCTACCTGGCGATGGCGGCGGTGGCGGCCTTCGCGGTCGGGCTGCTGCGGGACAAGGATGTTCGGGCGGAGTAGCGGTGCCGCCGTCTCCCAAACCACTCCTCAAATCACTTCCCGGCCCTGTGCCGGGACCCACGCTTGGGATGGTCCTGTCGTCCGGACAGTGGCGTGTGCGACCGGGCTGGCCTTGCCGTGGGCCCCGGCACAGGGCCGGGGAGTGTGTAAAAAGCGGGAAGAGGAGAGGAGAGGAGGGGAGCCCACCTACCCAGTCGCCGCGTCCGCCGCGTCCCACAGCGCGCGGTAGGCGCCGGCGACCGCCGTGCGTGGGGCGAAGGCGGTCAGCGGTTCGCGCTCCACGCCCATGCGCTCCACCGCGCTGGCGTAGGGGATGCTCACCCCCAGCACGTTGCCGTGCTTCTTCGGAAAGCTCTCCAGGATCTCCCGGTGCAGCGCCTTGCGGCGATCGACCATGGAGAAGAACGGCAGCAGCTTCAGTCCCTTGATCTTCTGTTCCGCCTTGAACGCCTCCAGCTGGTCGTAGGTGCGCAGCGACAGGGTCGTGGGGATCAGCGGGATGATCAGCGCGTCGGCCGCCTCGAACACCGCCTCCGACACCAGCGACACGCTGGGCGGGCAGTCGAGCATGATGATGTCGTAGTCGTCTCCCAGCGGTTTCAGCAGCTTGCGCAGGCGCCGCGTCGATTTCTTCTCGGCCTCCAGCAGCAGGTCGAGATTGCGGAAGCGGAAATCCGCCGGGATCAGGTCCAGGTTCTCGTGGTCGGTGGCCTTGATCAGGTCGTCCAGGTCGCGCTTGCCGCTGACCAGGCCCTTGCCGCCGCCCTTCACCCTGGTCTTGACCCGGAAGTAGAAGCTGGCCGCGCCCTGGGGGTCGAGGTCGATGACCAGCACCCGATGGCCGCGCGTGGCGGCCACATGGGCCAGGTTGACGGCCGCCGCCGTCTTTCCCACCCCGCCCTTGATGTTGTAGCTCGCCAGGATCCGCATCACTCCTCCTTCGTGCCGCGTCATTTGGATCGGCCGCCGTCGGCCCGGTCGGTGTGGCGGTCGAAGATCGCATGGAACAGCGCCTGCGTCTCCCCGGCGGCAAAGGTCTTGAAGGCCGCGGCGAATTCCGCGCGGGCGTCGCGCCGGTCGCGGTCCAGCTCCTCGCTCCAGGCGCCGATCGCCATCAGGGTCTCGGCCGAGACGCCCTTCCGGCCGGCCAGTTCGCGGCCGTAGCGATGCAGCGCCGCCACCTGCACCTCGCGGTCCTGCACCCGGCCGAGCACCTCCTGCAGGCCCTTCAGCGCCTTGATCGCCGGCTTGGTCTTCTCGCGCGGCAGGACCTCGGCGAGGAACTCGGTGACGTAGCGCAGTTTCTTCGTGCGCTTGCGCAGGTCGTGCAGCCGTTCCGCCTCGCTGTGGGGGCCGATGCGGCGGCCGTCGCGCAGGGCCCTGCGCAGGATCTTCCGGCCACGGGCGGCGACGATCTCGGCGAACGGCGCGCGCAGCGGTTCCGTCGCGGTCCAGTTCGCGCTGGACGGGCTCAGGCTGTCGCGCCAGCGCGCGACCAGGGTCTGGAACCGTGTGCCCGAAAGCTGCAGGGCGAGGTCGCGGTGGGACGCGGTCTTCATCGCCTGAAGGTGGCGCTCCAGTGGGGCCAGGGCGTCCGCGTCGGGGCTGTGGGTCCGGCGCGCGGCCAGGTCCATGAGCTGGACATCGAGATCGCGCTGCGGGCTGGTGACCTGCCCGAGCCAGCGGAACCCCTCGGTCGCCTCGGCCCGTCCCTCCAGGGCGATGGCCTGGGGGAGTTGGGACAGGGCGGAACGGGTTCGGCGGATGGCGACGCGGAACTGGTGCAGGTAGTCCGGGTGGCGGTCGGCGAGCACGCCGGGCAGCCGATCCTCCAGTATGTCGAGCTGGGCCGACAGGAGCTCGCGCATCACCGGGCCGGCGGGATCGTCCGGCCGCAGCTCGGTACCGGCCCGAACCGGCGCCGGGAACGCGGCGGCGAGCAGGCGTGCGAGTGCCGGCACCGGCGCCTGCGGCCACCCGAGATCGTCTTCGATCCGCGCGCGGACCCGTTCGGCGTCCGCTTCGTAGCCCTTGAGGGCAAGGACCGCGACGTCGGTCGTCTCGCCGCTGGCACCGTCCGCCACCCGGGTCAGCAGCACGCGGCAGCGGATCTTGCCCTCCTCGTCGCGCAGGGCGAGGGCGGTTTCCGTCAGGTGAAGCTCGGCGACCGGATGCAGCGCCCGGCCCCGGCCCAGATCCTCCAGCCGGCTGCGCAATGCGCCCTTGGGCAGGTCGCTGTCGAAGCGCCGGTCCGGCGCCGTAACCTGCGCCGTTGCCTCGACCGCGCCGTCGGGACCGGCGAGGGTCCAGGTTTCGCGATCGTCTTCGTCGGGAACCGAGGTCAGGCGGTATCCCCGGCGCGTCAGACGCTGGTCCGCGCTGTCGCGCAGGGTGAGGCTCCGGGACCGCGTCGTCGGCGCATCGGCGACCAGCGACCCGCGCAGCCGGTCCGTCGCCGCCAGCAGGCTGTCCGCGGTGGCCGGCCAGTCCTCGGGCGGGGTATAGGTGTGCAGAGGGAGCGCCATCAGAGGCGGGCCACCCGGGAGCCCGGCGTCGGCGCCGGCGCGGGGATCCGCGGCGCCAGCCAGCGCAGTTCCTGTTCCAGTCGCCGTGCCCGGTCCGGCGCGGTCAGCCGCGCGGCGAGAATGGCCGCGATCAGCGCCCGCTGATGCCGGAGAGCCGTCCGCGCCGACGGGCTCAGTCCGCGCCTGGCGAGGCCCCGGTCGATCACCGACAGACGGCGTTCCAGGTCGCGCAGCGGCATCAACAGACGCGCGGCCTTGGGGTTGTCCGCCACCAGCCTGGGCAGGGGATGCGGGGTGGTCTCTTTGCGGCAAGCGGTCATGTTCTCCTCCGACTGCCGGTTTAAGCGCACAAAGTGCGCATTTCAAGATCGATTTGCGCACGGGGTGCGCTTTACTGCTGTTTTTATATATCCAATTGAAATACAACGATAAAATTTGAGTCTTTGATCATTCTCGGGAAAATGCCGGTGCGGTTGCCTAAGGCTGGCGGGGCCGATCTCGATGAATCACGCATCCGGAATTGTCCGTGCCCTTCTGTGGCCAGGGCTGTTTTCTGCCTGTCTGATTCCGATCGGGCTGGGGCTCTCCGCCGGCACGCCGGCGCTGGCCTTCAACGCGACATATCTCGGCCTGGCGGCCGTGTGGCGGTGCTTGAGCGGTTGCTGCCCTATGAGCGGCAGTGGCTCGGGCCGGACGACCAGGTGCTGCCCGCCCTGTTGCACACCGTGCTGACCAAGGGATTCGTGCAGGTCGTGGTCCTCATGACGGCGGTGATCGGGATCGCCGACCTGGTGGCGGCCGACGGCGGGACCTGGTGGCCGCGTTCCTGGCCAATGCCGCCCGACTTTCTCGGCCAGCTTGCCCACCCTTTCCGGCGACCGTGATCAGTCCCGGTTGATCAGGTCTTCTGGCCGCGTTGCCGCATCTCCTGCTGGCGCATGGGCATGGCGTCGATCGTCTTGAACAGCTCTTCGACCTGGACCGCCTCGTCGCGGCGGAGCTTCTCACCGCCGTCCTTGCCGATCAGCACCACGTTGAATTCGACGATCGTGGTGTCGAATTCCTTGCGCAGGTTCTTGGCGTTCAGCTCGATGGCGAGCTTGCCGTCCACGAAGACCGAGTCCTGCACCACCTCGATGATGGTGACCTCCCGTTCCTTCAACCCGGCCGCGGCATCCTTCAGGCGCTGCCGCTGGACGACCAGATTCGGATGCGGCTTGACTGGCGCGAAGACCAGCAGCAAACGGCGCTTCCAGCGGTACTTGTCGAGCAGGCCCGCCTGGGCCGGTCGGGCCGCCAGGGCCACCAGGCCGGCGCCCGCCAGCGTCAAAATCTTCCTCCGGTTCATCGCCCATTCCCTTTGCCGTGTGCCGGTGCTGATATTGGCGCAAAGCCGATATCGTCCAGGTCTGTTGTCCGCGGTTCGGTGTCGGCATTGAGCCAAAAAATCCGGGGGAGAACAACGATGGCCGCATACAAGCCGTTCGAGGAGGTCCGGCGGATCGCCGTTCTGGGCACCGGGACCATCGGTGCCAGCTGGACCGCCTATTTCCTGGCGCGCGGTTACGACGTGACCGCCTGGGACCCTGCCGACGGCTGGAAGCAGCGGCTGCAGGCCTTCGTCGACAACGCCCGCCCGCAGCTCAAGGCCATCGGTACCGCGGTCGAGTCGGAGGGCACGCTGACCATGGTCGACGACCCGGCGACCGCGGTTTCCGACGCCGATTTCGTGCAGGAGAACGCACCGGAACGCGCGCCCATCAAGCTAGACCTGTACCGGCGCATCGACAACGCGGTGCCGGCGACCACGGTGGTCGCGACCTCGACCTCGGGCCTGATCCTGTCGGACCTGCAGGACGGGATCGGTTTCGCCGAGCGCCTTGTGGTCGGCCATCCGTTCAACCCGCCGCATCTGATTCCGCTGGTGGAAGTGGTGCTCGGCAAGGCGACCGACCGGGCGGCGGCGGAGTGGGCGCACGGCTTCTACGGCCATATCGGCAAGCACGCGATCTACGTGAACAAGGAAGTGCCCGGCCATCTGGCGAATAGGCTTCAGGCGGCGCTGTGGCGCGAGGCGGTCAACGCGGTGGCCGAGGGGCTGGCCAGCGTGGAGGACGTCAACGCCGCCATCGCCCAGGGACCCGGCCTGCGTCTGGCGCTGATGGGGCCGCACATGGTGTTCAACCTGACCGGCGGCAAAGGCGGTTACGCGGCGATGCTGGAGCAGTTCGGCCCGCCGATCGAGGGCTGGTGGAAGGACATGCAGAAGACGCCCGCCCTGACGCCCGAGCTGAAGGCGGAGCTCATCGCCGGCATCAAGGACGAGATGGGCGACCGCACGATCGACGACCTGGAGGCCCAGCGCGACGAACGGCTGATCGCGCTGCTGAAGATGTTGAAGGAGACCGCCGCGTGACCACGCCCGCTTCCGCCCCGACCGTCTCCAAATCCACGCCTCCCAAACGCATCGTCGTCGTCGGCGCCGGCATCGTCGGCGTCGCCACCGGGCTGATCCTGCAGCGCGAGGGGCATTCGGTCACACTGGTCGATCCGGCCGCCCCCGGCACCGGTACGTCCTTCGGCAATGCCGGCTCCATCGCCATCGGCAGCGTCTATCCCACGGGCAGCCCCGGGAACTGGAAGCAGGTGCCGAAGATGCTGCTCAATCCGGCCTCGCCGCTGAACATCCGGCCGTCCTACCTGCCGAAGATGCTGCCCTGGCTGATGCAGTTCCTGGCCGCCAGCACGCCGAAGAGGGTCGAGGAGATCTCCCACTCCCTGCGGGCGATCTCCAAGGACGGTCTGGTCGCGCATAAGAAGCTGATCGCACTGGCCGGCGCCCATGACATCGTGCGGCCGGTCGGCTGGCTGAAGGTCTATTCGAGCCAGCAGAGCTACGACAAGACCAGGGACGAGCGCGAGACGATGGCGCGGCGCGGGGTGAAATTCGACGAGCTCAACGCCGACGAGATCCGCCAGCTCGAGCCGGGCCTGAACCGCAAGTTCACCCATGGCTACAACCAGCCGGAAAACGCCTTCGTCAGCCAGTCGATCAAGCTGACCGAAGCCTATTTCGCCAAGTTCCGCGAGCTCGGAGGGACCTGGGTCTCTGAGAAGGTGCGCCGGTTCGAGATCGGGCCGGGCGGGGTGGAGAAGGTGGTCACCGACCGGGCGATGCATCCCTGCGACGCGGTGGTGATCGCCGCCGGCGCCCGCAGCCACGAGCTCTGCGCCATGCTCGGCCGCAAGGTGCCGCTGGACACCGAGCGCGGCTATCACCTGAACCTGACCGTGGCCGAGGGGCCGGAACTGCGGCGGCCCACGGTGATCGGCGATTACGGTTTTGTCCTGGCGCCGATGCAGGACGGGCTACGGCTGACGACTGGCGCGGAGTTCGCCGGCGTGGACGCGCCGCCGGATTTCCGCCGGGTCTACCGGATGCTGCCGATGGCCGAGGAGGCACTGCCGGGCCTGAAATACGAGGTGACACGGGAGTGGCTCGGCTTCCGCCCGTCGACCCCGGACAGCGTGCCGGTGATTGGTCGGTCGCCGGATCAGGCCAACGTGTTCTACGGCTTCGGCCACAGCCATATCGGCCTGACCCTGGCGGCCCGCACGGGCGAGCTGATCGCCGACCAGATCGCCGGCCGCGACCCGGGCATCGACATGACGCCGTATCGGATCGAGCGGTTTTGAGCGGCCGTTAAACCGCCACTCACTCACCCGGCCTTGTGCCGGGGCAGCGGGTCAACGTGATGGGACGCTTGGGAAAGATCACCGGCGGTGAAGCGGGCTGACGGCTTGCCCCGGCACAAGGCCGGGGAGGTGGCCGAGGCGGTAGGTTCGCCCATAAAATATTCGAGTTAGGGTCGCGGCCGGTCCTAGGCTGTTGCCTTCCCCGTCTTCCCGGCCTCGAGCCGGGATCCAGGGCTCAGCGCGATAGAGCGTTTGGCGTTTACCCCAGGCGCTCCGGCGATACCCATCCTCGGTCCCGGCGCAGGGCCGGGAAGACGAGAGGAGGCGGCCGGCGGCCTCTCACCCGAGCCGGGCGAAGGTTTCCAGCTCCTCGATCATCCGGGTGATCGCCGCCTTGGTGCCGGCGAAGCGCTCGCTGCGGGTGATCGCGGCCTCGTCCATGTAGATGCCGCGGTTCACCTCGATCTGCAGCGACTCGCGGCGCTTGGACGGGTCGGAGTAGCGCTTGATCAGCTCGACGCCCTTGAACTTGTCGTTGACCCCGACCGAATAGCCCGATGCCCGCAGGCTCTCCACCACTACCTCGGTGAAGGCCGCGCCGGCGGTGGTACCGTCGCGGGTGCCGACGATGAAATCGGCCCGGCGCTCGCCCTGGTCGCCCCAGCGCGCGTCGCCCCATTCCGGCATGGAGTGGCAGTCCACGTGGTAGACCCGGCCGAACCGGTCGTAGGTCTCGTCCAGCGCCTGCGCCAGCGCGGCGTGGTAGGGCCGCCAGTAGGTCTCGATCCGGGTGCGCACCAGCTCGGCCGGCAGCTTACCGCCGTAGATCGCGGTCTCGCCGTCGATCACCTTCCAGATCAGCGACGCGCCTCGCCTGGTCTTCTCGGTGACGTCGACCGGATGCGGCCAGTCGCCCTCGACCATGGAGAGGTCGAGATCGGCGGTATCCCGGTTGGCGTCGATATAGGCGCGGCGGAACAGCGCTTCCACCAGGATCGCCCCATGCGTCGTGCAGGCGCCGAACAACTCCTCCACGAACCAGTCGGCCACCCGCTCGCAGGTGTCCATCGGGATGGTCGGCTTGAAATCGTCGGGAAACAGCAGGCCGGTATGGGGGCTGTCGAAGACCAGAGGCGCCGGCTCGCCGATCGGGTCGGTGCGCCGGACCACGCCCGGGATTTCAGTGTTCGCCATCGCCGTTCTCCGCGGGAGTCTGTCAGGAGCCGTTTGTAGCGCGCCGCGCCGAGGCCCTACAACCCAGCCGCGACCGCCGGTCGATCCGTTGTGGGTCAGGTAAACCGCGCGAGCCCCTCCAGCGTCTGGCGGATGACCTGGCGGCCGCGCCAAAGCACCATCTCCTTCCAGTCGACGGTCGCCGGATAGTACTGGGTGCGCAGTTCCCTCTTGATCTCGCGGGTCCTGGGGTCGTTCCAGTCGACCTCACCCTGGTTGTGCAGCCAGTGGTCGGCGCGCAGGGCCTTGCGGCCGCGCTCGGTGCTGTAGGTGCCGAACTCCAGGGCGACATAGGTGTAGCGATCGCCCAGCCGCGGCGCCCAGAACTCGCGCTGGGTGCCATGCAGCGGGATCGAGAAGGACTGGCCCTCCGCCGGCAGGCCGGTGGAATCGCCGTACATGGACAGCACCCGCTCCAGCCCGACCGTGCCGCGCTTATGGCCGCAGATCGGCTCGCCATAGCCGAACGGGCCGAGCCCGGTATGGACGTCGACCACGCTGACCGCCGCCCGGTCGCCCAGCCGGTAGTCGTCGAAGATTGTCGCCAGGGTGCGGCGCGACCACGTCTCTTCGAAACCGCCGAAGAACACCGAATGGGCGTGCTTGTACTGGCCGGCCTTGCGGGCGGACTGGAAGGCGAGCTCGCCGTGCTCCTTGCGCCAGGCGGCCAGCCGCTCCTCGTCGGCCGCGAGGGTCTCGGCGTCGAGCGAGGCCGGCACGAAGGCGTCGACCAGCGCGTCATGGCCCGGGTTCTCCGGAACCGGCTTGGCGAAGTCGATGAAGTTGCGGTTGAGGTCGCAGCCCTCCTCGGTCACCCGGCGCCACCAGGCGAAGCCGTGGCAGTTCAGCGCGTGGATCAGCAGGACGGCGGTATTCTGTGGCAGGCGGGCGGGGCCCTCGTCGGCCAGCCAGTCGATCTGGATGCCGCTGCCGCAGAAGCCCTCCACGCCATGGGTGGCGCTGACCACGACGAAGACCTTGGCCGCGTCCTCGGGGCCGATCCAGGCGGTCTCGCAGGCGAGACCCTCGCCGGTCGGACCCGTGTTCGGGTTGGCGTAGACGCGCGGGGCGGTCCCGGTGGCGGCGAGGGCGGCGAGAAACTTCTCGCGGGCCTCGCCGTAGGTCTCGGCGAAGCTGCCGGCGACGGAGGTGAGCAGATCCATGGCCAAAGCGGTTAGCACCGCCGGGCGCCGGCGGCAATCCTCGGACTGCGGGCGGGGAAGGAATCGGGATCGTCCTTCAATACCCCCGTCTTCCCGGCGCAGGGCCGGGAAGACCGAGGAGAGGGGAGACGTCACTCCAAACCCCCATGACATTTCCGCGACACCCTGCGAGCCCGGTTGCGCCGGACCGGGCCGACCGTCATGGTTCCGCCCCGTCTCCCACATTCGGCCCGGTCGATGAGCCTCCGTCCCAACGTTCTGCTGATCACGCTGGACCAATTCCGGGGCGACTGCCTCTCCGCGCTCGGCCATCCCAACGTGCGAACGCCGCACCTGGACGCACTGGCCGGCGACGGGGTGCTGTTCACCGACCACTGGGCCCAGTGCGCGCCATGCTCGCCCGGACGCGCCTCGCTGCTGACGGGGCTTTACCAGATGAACCACCGGGTGCTGCGCAACGGCACGCCGCTGGACCGCCGCCACCCGACGCTGGCCACCGAGGCGCGCAAGGTCGGCTACGACCCGATGCTGTTCGGCTATACCGACCAGAGTGCCGATCCGCGCGCGATCTCGCCCACCAGCCCGCGCATGCGCATCTATGAGGGCGTCGCGCCGGACTTCGCCGTGCATACGCCGCTGGGCGAGGACGGGACGCTGTGGCGGCAATGGCTGGCCGGCCGTGGCACCGACCCCGGCGACGAGCCGAAGCGGATCTGGCGGCCGAACGGCGGCGACCTGCCGCCCACCGGCGCTCATGCGGAGCCGCCCGCTTTTGGTGCCGAGGAGACCGAGACCGCCTTCCTCACCGGACGGGTGATCGAGCACCTGCGGGACCGCGACGGGAGCGACCCGTGGTTCCTGCATGTCAGCCACCTGCGCCCGCACCCGCCCTTCGTGGTGCCCGAGCCCTACAACACAATGGTCGCTCCGGCCGACGTCGCCCTGCCGATACGGGCGGCGAGCCGGGCCGACCAGGCGGCGATGCACCCCTATCTGCGCTACGCGATGGAACGCACCGCACTCTCCAGCTTCGTCTACGAGGCGCCGGGCCTGGTCGCCGATCTGGACGACGATTCGGTACGCACCATCCGCGCGGTCTATTACGGCATGATCGCCGAGGTCGACGCCCAGGTCGGCCGGCTGATGGCCTTCCTGAAGGAGCGCGGCACCTATGACGACACGCTGATCGTCGTCACCAGCGACCACGGCGAGCTGCTCGGCGACCACCACCTGTTCGGCAAGCTCGGGTGGTTCGACGGCGCCTACCGCATCCCGCTCATCGTCAAACCCGCCGGCTCGCCGGTGTTCGGCCGGGTCGACATCATCACCGAGGCGGTGGACGTGGCGCCCACCATCATGCAGGCGATCGGCGTGGCCCGGCCGCCGGCGATGAACGGCCGCTCCCTGCTGCCCTTCCTGCATGGCGAGATGCCCGACACCTGGCGCAACGCCGCCCATTGGGAGTTCGATTTCCGCGAGACCGCCAGCGGCGAGGCGGAGCGCGCACTGGGCCTGCCGCTGGACGCGTGCCAGCTCACCACGATCCGCGACGACCGCTACAAATACGTCCACTTCTCCGGCCTGCCGCCGCTGCTGTTCGACCTCGGCCGTGATCCGCACGAACTCGACAACCGGGCCGACGACGAGGACTATCGGGATATCCGGGCGATGTATGCCGAGCGTATGCTGTCCTGGCGGGCGGTCCACCAGGACCGCACCCTGACCGGCTGGGACCTGACGGCCCCCGGCGGACCGCTGCACCGTTCCCCCGACCGGGGGCAGTGGTAAAACGAAAACACTGGTTGAGGAGGGAGATTTGGCCGAGGACCAGATCTGGGTCGATCCGGACATGAGGCAGGCGATCGCCCGCGCCCAGGAGATCGTCGTCGAACACGGGCTGGCGACCGACCGCTCCAAGCTGACGCCGGTTCAGGCCCGCGAGCGCTCCGAGCTGGACCGCAAATGGTGGAACGAGGTGCGCCCGGAGGTGGCGAAGATCGTCAACACCACGGTGCCGGGTCCGACCGGCGACATCCCGGTCCGTCTGCTCTATCCGAGCGAGGCGACCAACCTCCCGGTCATCGTCTATCTGCACGGTGGCGGCTGGGTGGTCGGCTCGCTGGAGACCCATGCGGCGGGCATGCACCTGCTGGCGCTGGAATCCGGCTGCGTTGTCGCCGCCGTCGACTACAGCCTGGCGCCGGAGAACAAGTTCCCGGCGGCCATCGAGGAGACCGTGGCGGTGGTCGATTTCATCACCCGTTCCGGCGCGGACTGGTCGGTCGATCCGACGCGCATCGCCCTGTCCGGCGACAGCGCCGGCGGCAACCTGGCGGCCGGGGCCGAAGTGGCCCTGCGCCAGCGTGGTGTCTCGCCGGTCAAGGCGCTCGGCCTGATCTATGGCGTGTTCGGCGACGATTTCGAGACCGACAGCTACCGGATCTTCGGCGGCGGCGACTGGTTCCTGAGCGCCGCAGATATGAAGAACTATTTCGGCCATTACCTGAACGGTCCGGCCGACCATGACGACCCGCGCGCGGTGCCGATGAAGGCTGACGTGACCGGCTTCCCGCCCTGCTTCCTGCACTCCGCCGGGGTCGACGTGCTACGCGACGACACCCGCCGGTTCTACGAGAAGCTCAAGGCCGCCGGGGTGGAGGCCCATCACACCGAACACGCCGGCATCATCCACGGCTGCATGACGCAGATCCGGATGGTCGGCAAGGCACGACAACTGATCGCCGGGCTGGGCAAGCAACTGGCCGGCGCCCTGGGAGGAAAGTGACGATGACTGACGTGGTTCTCTGTTCCGTCGACGCGCGCGGTGTGGCGACGGTCACCTTGAACCGGCCGGAGCGGAACAACGCCTATAACGGCGAGGTGATCAATGCGCTGATCGCCGGCATGGAAAGCCTTGCCGCCGATCCGGCCGTGCGGGTGGTGGTCATCCGCGGCAACGGCAAGCATTTCCAGGCCGGGGCGGACCTGTCCTGGCTGAAGGAGATGGGCCAGCTCAGCCCGCTGGAGAACATCGAGGTCTCCCGGCGCACCGCCAGTGCGATCCAGGGTCTGACCGAGTTCCCGAAACCGACCATCGCCCTGATCCATGGCGGCTGCTTCGGCGGCGGGACGGGGATCGCGGCGGCGGCCGATATCGTGATAGCCAGCGAGGACGCGATCTTCGCCATCACCGAGGCGCGCTGGGGCGTGATGGCCGGGATCATCGTGCCGCATCTGAACGCCGCCATGGGCGTGCGCAACGTGCGGCGCTACGCCCTGACCTGCGAGCGCTTCGGCGCCCGGGAGGCCAAGGAGATGGGCCTGGTGCATCAGGTCTGCGCCGAGGGCGGGCTGGAGGAGGCGGCGGCCCCGGTGATCGACAACCTGCTGATGAGCGCGCCGGAGGCCCTGGCCCAGACCAAGCGCCGGGCGCTGGTGGAGGCGGGGCTGGATCTCTCCGGATCGCATTTCACCGAGCTGGTGGAGGAACACGCGCTCAAGCGCCAGAGCGACGAGGCGAAGGAGGGGCTCGCCAGCTTCCTGGAGAAGCGCCCGCCGAGCTGGTACCCGGGGGATGCGACCTAACCCTTTTACTCAACCGTCTTCCCGGGCTTGCCCCGGGATCCGGACATCGGTGTGCTGGAGCGGTGAAGAATGTGCGTCACCGCTCCGGCGCGCGTTTCTCTAGGCCCCGGCGCAGGGCCGAGGAGACGGAAAGAGGCTATGACAGCGCCCTACGCCCGCTTCGCGTTCGGCAGGCTCCAGGCGATCAGGTTGGTCACCAGCATGCTCGCCGCCAGCACGTAGAAAGTCACCACCAGCCCATAGGCGTCGGCGACGATCCCGCCGACCACCGGCGCCAGGATCGATAACCCTGTCTGCGCGCCGAACATCAGGCTGGTGGCCGAGCCGCCCAGGTGCGAGGGCGTCAGGTCCATCATCCAGGAATGCACCACCGGCCGGATCGCGTAGAGCGCGAAGCCCAGCACCGACACGCCGGCGATGAAGGACAGCTCGTTGCCCAGCAGGGTCAGCGCCGCGATCGCCAGCGTCGACACGCCGAGCCCGGCCAGCACCACCTGGCGGCGGCCGACCCGGTCGGACAGCCGGCCGGCGATCGGCGTGGCGATCAGCCCACCCACCTGCAGGGCTGCCAGCGCCACGCCCATCATCAGCGGCGAGACCTTCATCTCGTGGGCCAGATAGAGCGGCAGGAAGACCAGCAGGCCGTTCTGGGTCATCGCCCGGAACGCCGACATCAGGCACAGGCCGAGCACCGCCCGGTCCTTCACCACGGCCGCGATGCCGGCGAGATACTGGCCGAAATCGACGCCCTTGCCGGCGTCGCCATGGCTGGCAGCCGGCGCTCTGCCGAGGAACATCGCCAGCGCCGCCGCCACCGCCAGGACCGGCAGGCAGGAATACAGCGCCACGCCCTCCCAGGTCAGGGCGGCCAGCATCGCGCCGGCGGCGAGCGGCGCCACCGCGTCGCCCAGGCCGGCGCCGAGCGCATGCACCGACAGCGCCCAACCGCGCTGCCCCGGGAAGCGGGCGGAAAGATAGCTGATCGCCGGCGGATGCCAGAGATTGTTCGAGGCGCCGATCACCGCGACCAGGGCCGCCACCGCCAGCAGCCCGCCGGCGAACCCGAGCAGCGCCAGGGCCGCCGCTCCCATCAGCAGCGATGCGACCTGCAACGCCACCCGCCGTCCGGTCATGTCGGTCAGCGGGCCGGAGCCGAAATTGGCGACGAAGGCGCTGACATGCAGCACCGACACCAGCAGCCCCGTCGCCGCGTAGTCGAGGCCGAGAGCCGTGGAGAGGCTGGGCAGCAGAAGATAGAAGGTCGCGGCCACCCAATGGGTCGCGCCGTGGCCAAGCCCGACAATGGCGATGGGGGTGTTGTCGCGGGCGCTGAGCCCGGTGAGGCGTTCGGCGAGGGACACGGTCTTGGACGGAGTTGCGTTTCGGTTACCGAGATTAGCATGGGATTTTGGTCGGCCAACCTACCGATCCGCCTTGGGGCGAGGCGTCGACAGTCCGCGATGAGCGGCCTAGAACGAAGCGGCGGAAATGGCGACACTCAACGGGGCCCACAATTTGGCAGATTGGTTCTACACGACCTGGCTCGGCACCCTCGCGAGGGCGATCAGCCTGTCGCTGATCGAGACCGCCCTGCTGACCGCTGTCCTCGCTGGAACGCTGCTGATCCTGTTCTATGCCCTGCGCACAGGTGTGCCGCCGCAATCCTCCGGCCGAGCGGCACGGGAGGCGCTGCTCTCTCTCCTGCCGGAGACGATCGACGGGGATATCGCCGATCTCGGCTCCGGCTGGGGCGCGCTGGCAGAAGTGCTGGCCGACCGCTACCCGCAGAACCAGGTCGTCGGCTACGAACTGTCGCCGATCCCCTACTGGTTCTCGTGCCTGCGTCTTAAGATCACCCCCCGGGCGAACCTTGAATACCGCCGCGCAAACTTCCTGCGTGCCGATCTGTCCACGTATCGGGCCGTGACCTGCTACCTGATGATCGGCGCCATGAAGGTGCTATCCGCCAAGCTGAACGAGTTGCCGGACGGGGCGGTGGTCGTGTCCCATGCCTTCTCCCTGCGCGACCGGGAGGCGGATGAGGCGATCCGTCTTTCGACCACCGGCGCCACGATGTATTACCGCTACGTGGTGCACCGCAGCGGCGCGCCGTACCCATCCGCATTCTCTGTCGTGACGCCCGCGGATGTGGCGCGTTAGGCTGGGCTTTACCCACTTGGAGGACCCCATGCCGAAGATCAATGCCGAGCGCCTGCTCGCCGACCTGGACCACCTGCGCACCATCGGCGGTGTAGAGACGGGCGTGATCCGGACCGCGCTCAGCGAGAAAGACATGGAGGCCCGGCGCTGGCTGAAGAAGCGCTTCGAGGAGGCCGGGCTGGAGGCGACCATCGACGGTGTCGGCAATGTTCTCGGCAAGACCTCGAAGCCGGGGCCGGTCCTGCTGATCGGCAGCCATTCCGACACCCAGCCCCGCGGTGGCTGGCTCGACGGCGCGCTCGGCGTGGTCTACGGCCTGGAGATCGCCCGCGCCCTGTCCGAGGATCCGGAGACCGCGAACCTCGCCGTCGACGTGGTGTCCTGGCAGGACGAGGAGGGCTCGTTCCTGGGATGCCTGGGTAGCCGGTCCTGGTGCGGTGTGCTCGATCCCGAGGCGGAGAAGGCGGCCACCGGCCGCGACGGTACCAAGCTGACCGACGCGATCGCCGCCGCTGGCCTGACCGACGTGCCGCGCCTGACCATGGAGGAGAACCGCTACCTGGGCTATCTGGAGGCGCATATCGAGCAGGGCGCCTATCTGGAGGAGGCCCAGCAGCATGTGGGCGTGGTCACCGCCATCGTCGGCATCCGCGCCATGCGCTTCAAGTTCCACGGCGAGCAGAACCACGCCGGCACCACCACGATGGCCCGCCGCAAGGACGCCGCGACTGCCCTGTACGAGCTGGCCTACCGGGTGAACCAGGAGTTTCCGGCGGTCGCCGGCGAGCGCACGGTCTGGACCATGGGCCGCGCGGTGGTGCAGCCGGGGGCGGCCTCCATCGTCCCGGGCTATGCCGAACTCGACCTGCAGTTCCGCGACCAGGACGAGAGCATCCTCGACCGGTTCGAGGAGATCGCCGCCGCCATCGCCGACGACATCAACAGCCGCGGCAAGGCCCGGGTGGAATACACCCGCTCGCGCCTGCCGGTGCGCCCGTCGATGATGGACGACGGCTTCCAGAAGCACATCGCCGCCGCCGCCGAGGCCACCGTACCGGGCAAGTGGCAGTCCATGCCCTCGGCCGCCGGTCACGACCCGATGGTGATCACCGCCAAGCTGCCCTGCGCCATGCTGTTCATCCCGTCGATCGGCGGCATCAGCCACGACTTCGCCGAGGACAGCGATCGCGGCGACATCGCCATCGGCTGCCAGGTGCTGGCGGACGCGGCCTCCAGCATCCTGCAGGAGCGGCGCAACGGATGAACCCGGACCGTCAGGCCGACCTCGCCGACCATCTGGTCAAGGCACGCACCGGCGGGGCGGCGACACCGCTGCCGCCGGCCGAGCTGGAGCCGGACAGCGTCGAGGACGGCTATGCCGTCCAGGCCCTGGTCCACGACCGGCTGGAGGCGGCGGGCTTCGGCCCGCGTACCGGCCACAAGATCGGCTGCACCACCTCGGTCATGCAGGCCTACTTGAAGATCGACCATCCCTGCGCCGGTGAGGTCTTCGGCTCGACCGTGTCCGAGCACATGGCCACCCTGCCGCTGTCGCGGTTCCACCGGGTCGGGGTGGAATGCGAGATCGCCGCACGGCTCGGCGCGGACCTTCCCGATACCGGCGCGCCCTATGACCGCGACGGCGTCGCTCCCGCTGTCGAGGCCCTGATGCCGGGGATCGAGATCGTCGACGACCGGTACACCCACTTCCCGTCCTTCTCCGCGCCGGTGCTGATCGCCGACGATTTCTTCAATGCGGGCGTGGTGCTCGGCGATCCGTTGAAGAACTGGCGGGGCCTCGACCTGGATGCGATCGTAGGCGAGATGTTCGTCGACAAGGTGCGCGCCGGCTCCGGCCGTGGGCGCGACATCCTCGGCCATCCGATGAACGCGCTCGCCTGGCTCGCCAATCACCGGGTCGCTCTCGGCCGGCCGCTGCAGGCCGGGGAGTTCGTCATGCTCGGCAGCGTGGTCAAGACGATCCATTTCACCGAACCGGCCGAGGTGCTGATCCGCTTCGAGCATCTGGGCGAAGCGCGGGTGCGCTTCACCTGATGGCGGAAAGCGCCGCCGCGCTCGCCGATCCCCTGACACTGCGCTGCGGCGCGGTCCTGCGGTGCCGGATCGCCAAGTCCGCCATGTCCGACAGCCTGGGCAGCGGCACCGGCGAGGCCACGCCGGAACAGGCGGCGCTGTACCGGCGATGGGCCGAGGGCGGGCTCGCCCTGTCGATCGTCGGCGAGGTCCAGGGCGATCCGCATGCCCTGGAGAACCCGGGGAACCTGGTGCTGCATGCGGACAGCGACATCGATGCGCTGCGCGAGGTGACCCACGGGGCGACCGGCGACGGGGCCCATCTCTGGGCGCAGCTCGGCCATGCGGGGGCGCTGGCTCATGACGGGGTCGGGCGGCGCGTCGGTCCGTCGGCATTGGCCCTGGACGGCCTGACCTGCGACGCGCTGACGGTGCAGGAGATCGAGGCGCTGCCGGCGCGCTATGCGGAAACCGCGCGGATCGCAAAGGCGGCGGGCTTCACCGGCGTGCAGGTCCACGCCGCCCATGGCTTCCTGCTCAGCCAGTTCCTGTCGCCCCTGTTCAACCGGCGCGGTGATCTTTGGGGCGGCAGTCTGGAGAACCGCATGCGGTTGCCGCTGGCGGTGGTCGACGCGGTGCGCGAGGCGGTCGGATCCGGCTTCCCTGTCGGGGTGAAGATCAACGCGACCGACGGACTGGCGGGTGGGCTGACCGAGGGGGAGAGCCTTGATGCCATCCGGACTGTAGCCGGACATTTGGTTTTAGAGTCCTGGACAATAGGTTTTAGAGCAAAATGATTTGGTCGAAGCATGGTGTTTAACCGTCGTTTCAATGGCCCATAACCGCCGAGCCGATCTGCCCTCTACCACGCTGCAGACCAACCGCGCGCAAAGCCGGGGGTCGATCGCGTCGAATAGTCCGGCCGGGGATCAACATCGGTGCCGCCGCAAGAGCTGCACATCAGCTTGCCCACCAGCTCCGTAAATAGCAGGTCTCCAGCCGTCGCCTCGATCAAGGTGGCGATCGGTATGCTGCCGTGGTGCCCGCAGCTCCGGTTGTTGCAATAGACCAGGACACGCTCCACCTCGCTGTCCGTCAGCAGTTGATGGAGCGTCGGAGGCCCCTCGGGTATGGCGCGGCTGTGCATGGTGCCGACAGACTAGCGGGCAGATCTGACCTCGTCACCGGTTGCTCACGATCAGCTCTTGCCGGCGAACGCCAGCCGATTGCGGATTGATCGTGTAGGACAGCTCCACCTCAATCAGGCGGAATCCACCGAACAGCTCGCGGGCCTGGTGGCAGTCGTTGATCGACAGCACGAAAGCGCCCTGCAGTCCGACCAGGTGATCCGCAATGCGACGATGATCGGCCGCCGAGAACAGCTCCGCGCCGTAGTCGTCTTCGCAGCCGATATACGGCGGATCTAAATAGAACAGCGTGTACGGTCGGTCGTAGCGGTCCAGAAACGCCCCGGCGTCCAGGTTCTCAATCACGACGCCCTCGAGCCGCGCATGGACCCGCTGGAGCAGCTTCTTCACTCGGCCGGGCTGGAACCTGGCCGAGCTGGACGGATCAACACCGAACGTCCTCCCCGTGGCTTTCCCTCCGAATCCTGCGTACTGGAGGAGGAGGAACCGAGCTGCCCGCTCTATGTCAGTGAGCTGCTCCGGATCCAGCTTGGCCAGGCGCGCAAACTCCGCCCGGCTCATCAGCATCCCGCCCAGCTCCTCGGCCAGGGCGTTCGGATGCCGCTGGGCTAGCCGGAACAGGTTCACCACGTCGCCGCTCGCGTCGTTGATGATCTCGGCTTGGGCGCGCTGAGGCCGGCGCAGGAAGATGCCGCCCATCCCAATGAAGGGCTCGGCGTAGGCTTTGTGGGGGATTCTCAGTATCTCCCGGATCACGCGCCTGGCCAGGGCGCGCTTGCCGCCCAGCCAGGGAGCCAGGCCCTGAAGAGTATCAACCTCATTCTCAAACAGCCGCGGAGTCGACTCCATTGATGGACCTTCCTAAGCTCACCTTCCCTGCGGGGAGGGCGGGACCGGCTGCCATGGCTGCCGGGTGGTCGGTGCGGGTCCCAATCCCGCGGCTCGGAGCGTTGGCGCGCTCCGTCCCCCGCCCTAGCGGGGGTGACTTACTCAGGAACGACCACCGCCCTCGCCTGAGGCAGACAGTCGGCGTCCGGATCGGTTGCCACGATGGCAGCA
Source organism: Thalassobaculum litoreum DSM 18839 (assembly GCF_900102465.1). Taxonomy (GTDB): domain Bacteria; phylum Pseudomonadota; class Alphaproteobacteria; order Thalassobaculales; family Thalassobaculaceae; genus Thalassobaculum; species Thalassobaculum litoreum. The sequence continues at coordinate 416,244 of NZ_FNBW01000003.1, forward strand.
AGGACTACCGTGCCGCCGAGAGGCAAAGGCATATCGACGGCGGCGCGGCCAGTTAACTTGGGGTCGGCCAATTGAGTGCAGCGGCGGACCGCATAGTTGAAATCTGCGCGTCAGCCGTAGCAGTGTCAGGCGGGTTCTCGCCAAGAGCAGAGACTGCGGCGTCACGCGCGGCGCTGATCGCGGCGGTAGCATCTTGCTCAAGCCCTTCGATAGCGGAGCCGATGCCGACATACGCCGCGCTTGTGGCCTGGTAGATCGCGATTACCGCGCCAACCAGAGCTTCCGTCACATCCTCCATCGCCGCCAGATCGGCAGCACTCACCAGGTCGCCCGTTTCCGGCTCAAACAACGCGATACCTTCAAGCGCCGCCGCCTCACGTAAGGCAAATGGGTAGTTTGTGAGATCGCGCGGCGACGTGTCGTTCGACCAGCTTTCAGCCTCGGCTTTCTTCGCCGTGTACTTCTGTGATTTGGCCGTGCCGGGTGTAAGGAACGCCATGCTGGCGCCTTCAGCCTCGGACTTCACGCGCGCAATCAGCTCTATTGCCTCGGCCTGGATCTGCCCTGCATCCAGTGATCTTGAAACCGTTCCCTCCTCGCCGTCGACCAGCCATTCAGAGACGGGGCCCTCCGGCTTTTCTGCGGCGAATGCTCCAGGCCATGAACTGGAGACCGCGTCGGCGTGATCTTGCGCAGCCTGGAGGGTATCGAAGTCCTGGAACTTGGTGATCCGGTTGTTCTCGTCCCAAGCGACAATTGCGACGTAACTCATCATGAACCTCACTGATATTTGATGTTGAGATCGCCTGACATATTTCCGGCGGTAACCTCTACTCTGAGGCGGTCCAAAGTGCCGCTGAGCGTCTTATGACCCCCGCCCGCGATCACATATTGTGTTCCAGCGCCAAGGCTCCCCAGGTGCGTCGCCACCCATGAATTTCCCGAAACATTGGTCAGGATTAAATGTCCGTGAAACTCGGCGGCGGCAACGCCCACATTCAGATCAAAGGCGCTTGTCGACACGATCACACCGGTCGTCGTTCTAATATAAATGGAAGTGGCCCTATAACCGCTTGCTTCTAAACCGCCGCTATCGCCAATTGTTACCCTCAGATCGCCTCCACCTGTGACTGTGAGAGTATCGAATTGCAGCACAATCACCGAAACCCCGGACGGGATGCCGCTGAAGTCTATGGAAAAGGCGGAACTTGCCGTCTGCTTCGTCGCTGAGGTGAAGCCGCCCCCGACATCCTCGAATGTCGGATCAACCCCGGCGCCATTCGAGGTCAACACCTGACCAGACGTCCCGGCGCTGGTCGCTTGGACCGCACCGGTTCCGTTGCCGACAAGGACGCCGCCGTCTGTAAAGGTGGCCGCCCCGGTTCCGCCCTTGGCTACCGTCAAGCCGGTGACCAACGCCGCAATCGCCTGCGCGACACGCTGCGGTGTCATCAGCTTGAGCGTATCGGTGCCAGCCTCGGCCTCTTCCTCGCTGGCGACGCCAGCGCCGACCTCGAACCCATCCCCCTCCGAGTTGACGCGCAGGTACTTGAGCGCGTCGGGGCCAGAGACCGCCGGCATATTCAGACCGGCCGCAGAGGCCGCTGCCGCATCGGCCGCATAGGCCGCTGCCGTCGCCGCACCGGCTGCAGTACCCGCTGAAATGCCCGCCGCGTCGGCAGCGTCGGAGGCTGTCGACGCGTAACCGGCCGCGTCATCGGCCGAACCGCTGGCAGCACCGGCCTTGGTGGCCACGTCGCTGCCGACCACGCCCAGAGCCTCGGCCAGCGCCGGCAGGTTCTCCTTGTGGCCGTTGTTCCCGAAACCGCCCGGATTGGCGTCGGTCTGTGACTCGGCGTTCCAATACCCGGCCAGGAGCCGGCTGATCGCAGTCGCAAAGTCGATGGGCATGGTGCCTCCTATCCCTGCATCTCGGTGAAGCGCAGCGTGATCGACCAGTCGCCCGTCTCGTCCACCTGACGCGGTGCGCTGACGACCGACATGACCGCCGGGAACACCTCGCGAAACTCGTGGACCAGGTCGCTCGGATCGGGATCGAAGACGATCGGGTGATCGTCATCGAGCATGGCGCGGTCGTAGATCGCCATGGCCTCGGTCTTGGTCAGCGACGGGAAGCTGACGACGTGCTCGCGCGCGTTGGTGCGCCGCGACTTGATCACCCGGCCGCCGACGGTGACCTCTTCCTGAGTGCGCCGGCTGATCCCCAGCTCGCGGCCCCAGTCGTAGTTCCAGAGAGGCGCCAAGGCGGCGACTGCCATCACATACCCGAGGTCAAAATCCTCGCTGGCGTCGGCGACGTCGCGCACGTCCAGCTCGACCAGGATGCTGTCGGGCGCCACCGAGGTCGGAAAACGCACCGGCAGATGGCGCGCATAGCCCTGGATGTCCTTCAGGCGCGGCTTGCCCGTGTACCAGTTGCCCTGCTCGAACGGCAGCTGCTCGGTGTCGTAGAGCCGCCCGAATACGTCGCGCCATTCGAGCTGCAGCAGCTCGGTCTCACCCTCGTAGCAGGTGATCTGGTAGCGGCTGTCCAGCAGGGCAGTATGGCCGCCCAGCAGCAGGCCGGTGAGCAGCACCTTGTCGTCGAACGTGATCAGGAACTGGCTCGCCTCCAGGTCCGACGGATCGGCACAGCGCGCCGGCTTGGAGGTGATGCGGGGATCGAGCACGTTGTCGAGCGTGCCGCCCCAGCTGCCGCCGGACAGTGTGGCGTCGAGCGCCAGGTTGTCGAGAAGGATACGGCCTGTCGTCATCTCAGCCCCACACTCGCAAGGTGAGCTGACCGCCGCTCGGCCGCCCTGGCTGGGCGCCCATGACGATCATCACGCGGTCGATGTTGTCGGCCGAATACCGCAGCCGGACCTGGGCCTTGCCGATGCCGGGATCCGCGAGAAG